>CAVSCM010000020.1:0-335042 GCA_963726415.1 uncultured Actinomycetes bacterium | reverse complement strand
GGCGGCCTCGCTGAAACAGAAGGACCCCGGCGCGTATGCGCTTTTCCAGGGCAAACAGTGGACCACAAGGCTGGAGATCGGGTTCGCCGCTCTGTTCGCCGCCTTGCTCGCGGGCGTGCTCGTGCTGCTCATCGCGATCACCCTGATCCTGCTGAAACTGGGGTTCCTGCTGCTGCTCGTGGCCGGGCCGTTCTTCCTCATCGTGGGCACCCATCCAGGCTTCGGCCGGGTCATCGCGCTGCGCTGGGGTGAGCTGCTGATCGGGGTGCTGCTCAAATCGGCGGCGATCGCGATCGTGTTGTCCGTGCTGCTCTACGCCTACTCGCTGATCATGGGCACCAGCGACGCGGTGCTGCCGTGGGCGTTGAAGATCCTGATGATTTCCCTGGTCACCGTGGCGGTGTTCATCTACCGCAAGCCGTTCACGCACCTGTTCTCCGCGGTCGGGTACGGCGTCATCGGCTCCAGGGAGCAGGCCGACGCCTCGCTTGCCCGGGCCTCCAGCACCGCCGCGCGCAACACCCGCGACGCGGCCACCGTCGGGGTGCCCGGATTCGCCGCCTACCGCGCGGCGCGCTGGGCGCGGCGTAACCCGGGCCAGGCGGCCAGCGTCGCCGCGCAGGTCGCGACCGCCGGGGCGACGGCTGGGACGGCGGGCGCCCTGGCAGGTGCCGCCGCCGCGGGGAAACCCGGCGCCCAGGGCGCGGCCTCGGACGCCAGCGCCGCGGCCGCCGAGGCAGGCCAGGATGCCGCGGGAGACCACACCGTCAGCCCCGGGGCCGGGGCCGCCGCGATGGGGCGGGCCAGGGCCGGGGCGAACGGCGCGCCTGGCCGCACGCCGCCGCCGCTGGACCTGCCGTCGCGGTCCGAGGAGGGCACCGCGCGGCCGGCATCCGGCTGGTCCAGGACCGGCAGCAACGGCCCCCTCGTCGCGCCCTCCCAGTCCCGGGCCAGGGCGCCGGGCTCCGCGGGCCAGCCCGCCAGCGCGCCGCAACAGCAGCGGGCCAGGTCCGTTGCCCCCGGCCCGTTCGGTGGCGGCAGCCATCCCGGCGGCTACGGCGGCGGTCACTCCGGCGGCGGCCAGGCCGGGAACGGGCGGGCCCCGGCACGGGCCGCACCAGCGGGCCCGCCCCCGCCCCGCGCGCCAGCCTCCCATTCGGCGGCCCCCCGGTCGGCACCCACCCGCCGGTCGGCCCCACCCGCCGCGCCCGGCGCCGCGCCGCGCTCGGCCGGCCCCGGGGGAGGCTCACCGGCGGCCGGCGGCAGCAGCCGTGGTAACGAGCCGGCCGGACCGGCGCCGTTCTGGCTGCGCCCATTGCGGCGCCGGAAGTAGCGCGACGGCGATGGAACTCACGTCGGCCCAGCGCAAGCTCGTCTTCGCTGGAGTCGTCCTTGTCCTCGCCGCGCTGGGCGCGTTCCTGATCATCCCCAACACGCTGGACCGGAGCAGCACCGGGCATGGCCGGGCCGTGGGGCTCACCACGCCGCTGCCCACGGCGTCACCCACGCAAGCCCCGGCCAGCCAGCCCACCACGGCCGGTGGCCTGGGCGCCACACCCGCGCCGGGCACCGGCCCGAACATCTACGCCTGGCTGCCGTTCAGCCAGTCGGGCCTGACCGCGGCCGCGGATATGGTGCACAAGTTCGCGGCGGCATACGCCAGCTACACCTACACGCTAAGCACGGCCAGCTACGAACGCCAGTTCAGCGGCCTGGCCACCACGCAACTGATCACCGTGCTCGCGCGTGGCTTCGCCACCCCCGGCGTGGCCCAGATCAGAACGCAGCAAAAGCAGATCGCCACCGGTTCCGGGCGGATCACTGCCATCCGCGGCTTCGGGTCAAACAACATCACGTTCGTCGTCGCGATCACCCAAAGGGTCACGGGTACCAAGGGCACCAAGCAGACCACCACCAGCTACGCCGTCACGGTGACCGGTGCGGGATCCACCTGGCAGGTGGAAGACCTGGAACTTGCTTCCGCGGGGAACACGTGACGGCCTGGCAGCCTAGCTGGCGCGTGTCGGGGCGTACTGCAGCGGTAGTCGTCATCGGCATGGTCGGCCTGCTCGTGCTCGGCCTCGCCCTCGCCGGCGCGGGCATCACCGGCGGCAGCATGCTCTTCGCGGCCGGCCAGGGCTGCGGCGCCGGCGGCGGCGCCGTCGTGACCGCGGCGGTCCAGCCGGCCCCGAGCAAGGCAGCGGGAACCGCCATTCCCGCCAACTACCTGCACCTGTTCCAGCAGGCCGGGCACACCTACGGGGTGCCGTGGACGATCCTGGCCGGGATCGGCGAAGTGGAGTCCAACGACGGCCGGTCCACCCTGCCCGGCGTGCACAGCGGGGCGAACGCGTTCGGCGCGGCCGGGCCGATGCAGATCGGCATCGGCGGCGCGGCGGGGAACACCTGGGGCGGCGCGCCGATTCACCCGGCCGGCGCACAGGTCGGCGGGGTCGCCACGGACGGCAACGGGGACGGCGTGGCCAGCGTGTACGAGCCGGCCGACGCGATCGACGGCGCCGCGAAGTACCTGATCCAGCACGGGGTGCTGACCAACCCGAGCGGCGCCATCTTCGCCTACAACCACCTCACCTCCTACGTGCAGGCGGTGGAGCACTGGGCCGGGGTCTACTCCTCCGGCGGCTTCACGGTCGCCGCTGCCCAGCCCGGGCCGCAGGCGTCCTGCCAGCCGGGCACCACCGCCATCTCGGTGCCGAACCAGACCGTGGCTGCCGTGATCGCGTTCGCGCGCCAGCAGATCGGCAAGCCGTACCTGTGGGGCGGGACCGGGCCGGACGCGTTCGACTGCTCCGGGCTGATGATGATGGCCTACCGCTCGGCCGGCATCGACATCCCGCGTACCGCGGACTTGCAGTGGCTGTGGGGCCCCCGGATCCAGCCGGGCCACGAGGAACCCGGTGACCTGGTGTTCTTCGCCGGCTCCGACGGCACGCCCTCCGCACCGGGCCACGTCGGCCTGGTCATCGGGCGCAACCTGATGATCGAGGCGTACGCGACCGGGTTCCCGATCCGGATCTCGGCCTTCGGCACGCCCAAGGCCGCCGCCGGCGACACGAACCCGGTCGGGTTCTCCCGTCCCTGGGCGCATTCCGGCGTGCCGCTCACCGGCCAGGCCCTGGGAGGCTGACAAGATCAGGCGCTGGCCGACTCTTCCTCAACCTCTTCTACCGGATTTGACGCCGGTTCTACCGGATCTGACGCCTGGCGCTTGCCGAGCCGACGTCAGATCCGCTCGGCGCGGGCCGAGCTTCAAGGCCGCCACGGGCCGGCCGAGCGGATGCAAACCTGGTTACAGCCGCCCGCAGAAGTTACCGATTTCCTCCACCCACAGGATGTGATCGCGGGTCTGCGGCCCGTAGATGCCGTCGACGGTGATTTTCGCGTCCCGCTGGGCAACCTCGACGGCTGCCTTGGTCAGCGGCCCATAGTTGCCGTCGACCGTGAGGTGCTGGCCATAGCAGGCGTTCAGGCTCCCCTGCAGCCAGGCCACGCCTCGCTGTCGTTGCCGACCCCGAGTAGGCAGTTGTCAAGGTGGGTGCCGTTACCGATGGTCGGTATTGACACGGTAGAGCCATTGACGTCGGTGTAGAAACTGGTGCCCGTGCAGGACGCTTGGGCGCTGGCCGACGTCAGCGTGATCCCGCTGAGGCCTGACGCGGTGACCAGCACCGCAGCTGCAGCCAAACTGATCCGTCGCATTCCGAAATTACCTCTTTCCGTTCCTGCCGGGGCGGTAAGCGCCTGCGCCTGTGGCGGTGCGGGCGCTTTGCGGCTACCGATGTCACAGCCCTGACGACAGCTGTGCTGCAGCAGCGTACGCCGCCGGGTTCCGGTTTGGTGGGAAATCCAGTGCGCCAGCAGTATCGCGCAACAAATGGCCGGTCAGCGTCGTCGAAAAAGGTCTGTACCTTTCTGCTGCGAGCTGGATGATGTCGCACCCAGATCACGACTGGAGGGCGCTGACCTGGCAAGATCCTCAATTATGACGGCTTGCTAATGATCTTTGCATCTGCGAACTAACGATCTTGATCTACTGGGAGGTAAAGGATCGCTGGGTGAACAGTATTGGTTAGGTGAATGGTATTGCGAGTGTCATGATGGCAGGGTGCCGTGCTGGCGACCCACTGCCGTGGCTAGCGCAGGAGGTGCGGACATCATTACGGCAATGGCGTCGCTGTCCTCAAGCTAAGTGCCTGGCGAAAGGCCTTGCTTGCTGTTTGGTGTGCCCTCGTCAACCCGAATGCACAGGTGGCCATGTTCCAGAAAAGATATGATCCAGAACCTCTAGCACCCAGGCCGGCGCTCGGATTCCAAGTCAGCTTGTGGTTCCGCGCTGGGATGGCGGTGGCCGTGGCTTCCCTGGTGACGGGGCTTGGCGTGCTCGTCACGGCGGCGCCCGCGTTCGCCTCCCCGCCCGCGCCGATCCCGCTGACGTCCTCGAAGTGCCCGGTCGACATCACCGAAGGCGAGATCGACGGCTGCGTTACCGAGCTGCAGATGCTGCTCAACGACAACGGCGCAAAGCTGACCGTGGACGGCGACTTCGGCGCCGGCACCCTGGCGGCGGTCAAGAGCTACCAAGGCAGCCACAGCCTGTCGGTGGACGGTATCGTCGGGCCGCTGACCAAGGCTGAGCTCGACAACACGAACACGTCTGCCCCCGGACCGATCGCCATCACCTCCTCGTCGTGCCCCACCGACATCACCGAGGGCGAGATCGACGGCTGCGTCACCCAGCTCCAGCAGCTGCTCAACGACAACGGCGCAAAGCTGACCGTGGACGGCGACTTCGGCTCGGCCACCTTCACCGCCGTGGAGAACTACCAGCGTGCCCACGGCCTGTCGGTCGATGGCGTCGTCGGCCCCAATACCAAAGCCTCGCTGCTAGGGCCGCCTGCCGCCCCCAAGGCGATCGCCCTGACATCTTCGTCGTGCCCGGTCGATATCACCGAAGGTGAGATCGACGGCTGCGTCACCGAGCTGCAGATGCTGCTCAACAACCACGGCGCGGGCCTGACCGTGGACGGCGACTTCGGCCCAGGAACCCTGGCGGCGGTCGAGAGCTACCAGAGTTCCCATGGCCTATCCGTCGATGGGATCGTCGGGCCCAACACCAAGGCCTCCCTCGACGGCACAAGCTCCTCAGTGCCTTCGCCGATACCGCTGGGCTCCTCGGCATGCCCGGCCGATATCTCCGAGGGCGAGAACGACGGCTGCGTCACCGAGCTGCAGGAACTGCTCAACCAGCACGGTGCGGGGCTAACCGTGGACGGTGACTTCGGCCCGGCTACCCTTACCGCCGTCGAGGACTACCAAGGCTCCCATAACCTGTCCGTGGACGGCATCGTCGGCCCGCAGACCAAGGCGTCGCTGGACGGCTCCGGGCCTCCGTCACCAACCCCTGCCCCGCCACCCAGCGGCAGCACGCTCTCGAAGATCGTCGCCTACGCCCAGGACATCGAGGCCGGTGACGCCGAGCCTGGCTGGTCGGGCGGCAAGATCTGGTACATCTGGGGCGGTGGCCACGGCACGAACCCAGGGCCGTCAACCGGTACCTGTGCCGGTGACCCGGTTTCCTGGGCCTGCGACCCCAGTGCCCACCCACAGGATCCCAGTGCCATCGGGCTGGACTGCTCCGGTTTCGCGCGCTGGGTGTACTCCCTGGCCTATGGCAGGTGCCATTGACTCGGGACTTACCCCGGCCTGATGATTCGACTACTGCCAGTGACCGGATGGAAGGGGAGCCGTTGCCATGCGCCAGGGGATCTCGCGCCACCGCCACGCCCGTCGCGCCGCCCGCGGCCTCGTCGCCGTGGCGGGAGGATCGCTCCTGGTCATCGCGCTGTCCGGGACGGCGGGAGCGGGCGTCTCCGGCCCGCCCGGCGCGAGCGGCCCGCCGCATTACGTGGCGCTCGGCGACTCCTACACCGCCGGGCCGCTGGTCCCCAGCCAGACCGGGTCCCCGGGCGGCTGCCTTCGGTCCACGCACAGCTACCCGTTCCTGGTGGCCGCGGGAACCGGCGCCGACCACGTTCACCGACGTGAGCTGCCAGGGCGCGACCACGGCGGACATGACCCATTCCCAGTCCGTGCCGCTGGGCACGAACCCGCCACAGGACAACGCCCTGTCCGCCAGCACCACGCTGGTGACGCTCCAGATCGGCGGCAACAACATCGGCTTCAGCGACATCATCATCCACTGCACGACGCTGAGCCTGACGAACCCGTTCGGCTCGCCGTGCAAGAACCACTACACCTCGGGCGGCACCGACCAGCTCCGGGCGGCGATCAACAAGGCGGCCCCGAAGGTGGCCGCGGACCTGCGGGGATCCACGCCGACGCGCCGAACGCGCACGTGTTCCTGGTCGGGTACCCGGTGATCCTGCCCAACAGCGGCGACGGCTGCTGGCCGCTGGTGCCGATCGCCTTCGGCGACGTGCCCTACCTGCGCGGCGTGGAGAAGGCGCTGAACTCGATGCTCGCCGCCGAGGCCGCCGCGAACAACGCGACGTTCGTGGACACCTACACCGCCAGCATCGGCCACGACGTGTGCCAGGCCCCGGGGACCAAGTGGGTCGAGGGCCTCATCCCCACCTCGCCCGCAGTGCCGTTCCACCCCAACAGGCTCGGCGAGCAGGAGATGGCCCAGCAGGTGCTCGCCGCCCTGGGCTGACGTCCAGCCGCATCGCCCGGCCAGGGGACGGCGTTCAGCGTGGCCAGCGCCGCCTGCGCGGCACGTTGCGTTCGTGATGGTTGCGCCAACCATCACAAAAGAATGTGATGGTTGCGCCAGCCATGACAAACGATGGGTGGACGAGGTTGGTGTGACGGCCAGGCTGAGCGTGTCGACTGGTGCCCGGTTAGCCGGCGTCCGGGCCCAGGCGGCGGCCGCGGCGGCGCACCACGGGCGGCTTGGCGAGTTCCTCGGGAATGCGCAGCAACGGGTTCGTGGCGCTCTCCACGACCTCGGTCGCCATTTCGAGAACCCGCCGGCCCTGGGCCCGCGCCACGGACCTGAGCAGCTCGAACGCCTGCCGCGGCCGGAGCCGGTGCCGTTCGGCCAGCACCCCGATGGCCTGCTCCACCCTGACCCGCGCGGTCAGCGCGTGCTCCAGCTGGGCGACGGTCTGCTCGAGCTTGCGCGGATCCGGCACCTCGCTGCCGTCCAGGCTGGCGGCCTGGGCGGCCGACCGTGGGCATCGCCTGCGTGGGCAGGTCGGCGGCCAGCAGGTCGGCGAGGACCATGGCGCTGGTCAGGTCGGAGACCTCTTCGTCACCGACCTTCCAGCCGGTGGCGGTGCGGCGGGCCACCGGCGCGTGCTCCGCCGGGAAGCCGTCGTCGTGCACCGGGCCTGCGCCCGTGCTCTGGGCATGGGCATCCGGGCCATGGGCGGCGTGCCTGCCTGCCCTGCCGTCCTGCCATCCGGGCAACTCCTGCCCGGCTGTGTAGCCGCCCTGCGGGGCGGCAGCCGTCCTGGGCTTCCGGTCACGTGCGTGCCGCCAGGACCCCCCGTGTCTGCCGTATTGCTTTTCATTGTCCCTATAGCGAGGCGGTGAGACGTTCCCTGACCTGTGCGGCTGACGGGTTCGTCAGTGCCGTCCCGTCGGGGAACACGACGGTCGGGACCGTCTGCATTCCGCCGTTCACGGACATCACGTAGTCCGCGGCGGCGGGGTCCCGCTCGATGTCGATCTCGGCGACCTCAATTCCCTCCCGCGCGAGCTGGCCCTTGAGCCTGCGGCAGAAGCCGCACCACGGCGTCGTGTACATCGTTACTGACTGTGACACCCGCGTCTCCTGTCCTCCTCCACAGTAGTTCCGCAGATGCAACACCGCGCCCTGCTTTGTGCTTCCCCGCATGTCGGACAGATGCGCGAGGATGTCAGCGGTGAAGGAGGTGCGCGGTGGACGACGGTCCCGAGGCGGTGCTCGCCGCGCTCGATCCCGAGCAGCGTGAGGTCGCGCTCGCCACCCGCGGCCCGGTGTGCGTGATCGCCGGGGCCGGGACGGGCAAGACCCGTGCGATCGCCCACCGGGTCGCCTACGCCGTCAGGACCGGCGTGGTGAACCCCGGTCATGTGCTCGCGGTCACCTTCACCACCCGGGCCGCGGGTGAGTTGCGCGGCCGGCTGCGCCAGCTCGACGGGCCGGGGGGCTCCGGGCTCGACCAGGTGGCGGCGCGCACGTTCCATTCGGCGGCGTTGCGGCAGCTTGTCCACTTCTGGCCGGTGACGGTCGGCGGCCGGCCCCGGCCGTGCTCGCTTCGAAGGTTTCCCTGCTGGCCGAGGCGGCCCGGGCGGCGCGGGTGCCCGCGACCGCGGCGGAACTGCGCGACCTGGCCACCGAGGTCGAATGGGCCAAGGTGCTGCAGGTGCGCCCGGAGGACTATGCCGCCGCGGCGGCCAGCGAGGGCCGGACCCCGCCGGTGGCCCACGAAGCGGCCGGCCGGGTGTTCGCCGCGTACGAGAACCTGCGCCGGGACCGGCACCTGGTCGATTTCGAGTCCGTGCTCGAGCTCACCGCGGCGATCCTGGCCGGGCATCCGGTGGCGTGCGCCGAGGTGCGCGACCGTTACCGGTACTTCGTGGTAGACGAATTCCAGGACGTCAACCCGCTGCAGAAGCTGCTGCTTGACGCGTGGGCCGGCGACCGGGACGACGTGTGCGTGGTCGGTGACCCGCGGCAGACGATCTACTCCTTCACCGGGGCCACCTCCGGGTACCTGACCGGTTTCGCGGCGGAGTACCCGCACGCCACCGTGGTGAAGCTGGTGCGCAACTACCGCTCCACGCCCGAGGTCGTCGATTGTGCCAACCGGCTGGCGCAGGGCCGGGCCGGCCGGGGAGAGGCGCCGGCTGGGCCGGCGCCGACCGGGGCGAGGGCGGCCCGGCCCTTGTCGCGCAGCGGGCCAGCGGGCCCCCGGCGGAGTTCACCGAGTACGGCGACGAGGCCGCGGAGGCGGCGGCGGTTGCCGCCAGAGCACGACAATGGATGGATGCGGGCGTGCCACCGCGCGACATGGCCGTGCTGGTCCGGATCAACGCCCAGACCGAACGGTTCGAGCGGGCGTTCGCCGACGCCGGGGTGCCCTGCCAGGTGCGCGGCGCGGAGCGGTTCTTCGACCGGGCCGAGGTGCGCCAGGCGACCGGGCTGCTGCGGGCCGCCGCCAAGAGCACCCGCCCGCAGGCATCAGATGAACCGGGAGCGGCCGCCACCGGGGAAACGGTCGCCGAGGTGCGGCACGTTCTCGCCGGGATCGGGCTGACCCTCCAGCCGCCCTCCGGGCGTGGTGCCGCCAGGGACCGCTGGGAGTCGCTGGCCGCGCTGGCCCGGCTTGCCGAGGACCATTGCGCGGCCAGCCCGGGCGCGAGCCTCGCCGACGTGGTCACCGAACTGGCCCGCCGGGCCGCGGCCGACCGCGCTCCGCAGGTCGAGGGGGTCACGGTGGCGTCGCTGCACGCGGCCAAGGGCCTGGAATGGGACGTGGTCTTCCTGCCCGGGCTGACCGAGGGCAACCTGCCCATCGTGTATGCGGACGGCGACGAGGCAGTGGCCGAGGAACGGCGGTTGCTGTACGTCGGGGTGACCCGGGCGCGGCAGCAGGTCCTGCTGTCGTGGCCGCTGGCACGGCTGCCCGGCGGCCGCCGCAACCGCACGCCGTCCCGGTTCCTCGACGGCCTCCGGCCGGGATGGCGGCAGGCCAGGGCCGCCCGGGCGAAGCCGGCCGTCGGCCACTACCAGTTCGCCGACGCCGATCCCGCGCTGGTCGAGGCGCTGCGGGAGTGGCGCCGCGGGGTCGCCAGGGACGCCGGGGTTCCCGCGTACGTGGTGTTCGGTGACGAGACGCTCAGGAACATCGCGGCGCAGCGGCCCGACAGCATCGCCGGGCTTGCCCGCATCCCCGGTCTCGGGCCTGGCAGGCTGGACCGGTACGGTGCCGCGGTATTGGCGTTGTGCGCGGCAACGCCGCCGCGCACCGGCGCGGGCGAGAAGGAAACCGCGGACGAGAAGAAAGCAGGGTCCCGGGCATGAGGACTGCGGCGGGCCAGCCGTGAGCGACACTCTGGGCAAGTTGCTTGACCTGCTCGACCTGGAGCAGATCGAACTGGACATCTTCCGCGGGCGCAGCCCCGACGACCGGCGGCAGCGGGTGTTCGGCGGGCAGGTGGCCGGCCAGGCGCTGGTCGCCGCGGGCCGGACGGTGCCGAGCGACCGGCCCGTGCACTCGCTGCACGCGTACTTCATCCGCCCCGGCGACCCGTCGGTGCCGCTCGTCTACATCGTGGACCGGGTGCGGGACGGGCGGTCGTTCACCACCCGGCGGGTGTCCGCCATCCAGCACGGCAAGGTCATCTTCACCCTGTCCGCATCGTTCCATCACCCTGAGCCCGGGCCGGACCACACCGCCGCCATGCCGGAGGCGCCGCCGCCGGAGACCATACCGACGCACCCGGAACGGCTGGAGAAGGCATGGGGACCCGAAGCCGCGAAGTACTTCAGGGACAACCCGATCGACCTGCGCGTCGTCGGGCCGCTGTCCGTCGAGGCGCAACGTGACCCGTCCCTGCGCACCGACCGCAACCTGGTGTGGCTGCGCGCCGACGGCGACATGCCCGACGACCCACTGCTGCACGTCTGCCTGATGACCTACGCCTCGGACATGACGCTGCTTGACTCGATCCTGCTGCGGCACGGCCTGTCCTGGGCGGACGGCAGCACCACCGGGGCGAGCCTGGACCACGCGATGTGGTTCCACCGCCCGTTCCGCGCCGACCGGTGGCTGCTCTACTCGCAGGAGTCCCCGTCCGCGTTCGGTGCCCGTGGCCTGGCCAGCGGGCAGGTGTTCCAGGACAGCCGCCTGGTGGTGTCGGTGGTGCAGGAAGGCCTCATCCGCAGCATCCCCAAGCCCTCCTGACCTGTCTCCCGCGCCCCCGCCCCGCTGGCGGCCGTGCCAGCCATCGGGGGTCGACCCCGCTGCACACGACAAATCCGGATGACTTCGCGGGGCTCGGCGACCTGCTGGCAGTGATCCCGGTCACCTGCCCCCGGGTGCGCCGGGAGCGCGTGCGCCCGTGAAGCTGCCGGGGCCGGGCATGTATCACCGGGCGCCGCCGGCGCTCCTAATAGACATGCGGGGCGGTAAGGCCGGGGATTCGCGGCGAGACAAAAACGTGGCGAAAAACCAGTTGCCCCGTTGGCCAGCCACTTCATAGGCTGCATCCATGTCCAATGAGTGGGCCCACAACGCTGCGTGGAAGGAGGTGCCCACGGTGAACAACGTCACACTGGTCGGCTACGCCGTCGCGAGTTCTGCTGCGCGCGGAGCCTTTGCCGTCGCGGGCACCGGTCCGCGGGGCGAAGTGTGCGCTCAGCTCGTCCAGGACGGCAGCGGCTTCGTGGCCGCGTGCACCGCCATGTCCGGCGATGTCGTGGTCAAGCGGCCGCAGACGCAGCTCCAGAAGTACCCGTTCATGACCCACGGTGCCGCCATCAACGGCGCCAAGTTGGGTCCGCATAGGGCTTGGGATCCGGTCTAGAAAGACCGGCCTCGATCCCCTAGGCCGCGGACCCGACACCGGGTCCGCGGCCTTAGTTATGCCCGGGCCGCCGAATCAGCCGAGTGGAACACACGACGAGCAGATCGACGAGGACGAGAGGGGAAGGACATGTACTGGCCCGGCACCACCGCCGCGGGGGGCGCGGCGGGGTTCGAGGCAGCGCTCGCATTGCGGGTGACGAGGCAAGAGACAGACCCGGTGGCGTCGCCGCCGGTGACCTCCAGGCCGGTAGGGCAGGCTCTCCCAGGCACCCAGGTGCCCGTGGCGCCCGCTGCCCGTGACCTGCCGTGCATGGAGGACCCGGATCTGTTCTTCGCTGAGTCCCCAGCCGATGTTGAGACCGCCAAGGCCCTGTGCCGAGAGTGCCCCATCAGGATGGCGTGCTTCGCCGGCGCCGTAGCGCGCCGTGAGCCGTGGGGAGTCTGGGGCGGAGAACTCTTCCTGCGCGGCGAGGTCATCCCGCGCAAGCGTCCCCGGGGGCGTCCGCGCAAGACCGAAGTCGCGGCCTGAGGAAGTACCGGCGGAACCAGTGGCGAGAGCCCGACACGAACAGAACTGGCTACCAAGTGAACCGGCTACGAGCACACGAAGGGAGGTAAGCCATGTACGCCCACACCCGGCAGGCGTCGGATCATCACCGTGACCTCCTGGCACGGGCACACGAACAGCGGCAGGGTTATCGCGTCCTCGCGCTCAGGAAGGCGGCCCGCCGGGTCGCGCGCGCGGAACGCCGGCTTGTCGCTGCTCAGACCGGCGTCCTGCGAGCCCGCAGTGACCACGCGTCCTGACCACACATGGTGACTTTCGATAATGGGCCGGCCCCGGTGATCCCGGGGCCGGCCTATCGCATTGCCGCGGCGTTCCGGTCACGGGCTGGTGATCGCCTGCTTCGGGTTCAGTGGGAACGCGCCGCTGATTGTCAGCGGATCGCCGGTGTTCCACAGGCCAGCGCAGCCCACGACGTTGTAGAAGTGCAGGTTGCCACCGGTGGTGAGCACCTTGAGCCGGCCGGTGCCGTTGGTGTAGCTGAACTTCACGTGACCGTCGATGGCGGTGACGCTGCTGCCGCCGAGCACAGCACTGCAGGACGGCCCGCCGAGTTGCATCTGCAGATGACTGATGCTGCCTGTCACGACACCCTTGCGGTAGGAGGAGAAGTTGATGTGCCATGGCAGGTCCATGGCAGTCACCAGGAACGTCACGCGGGGCGTCAGGCCCAGCGGGTTGGTGCAGCTGGTAAAGGTGACCGCGGAGACCGAGCCGGCGCCGGAGCCGGACAGCCCGCCGCCGCTGTGAAGCTTGGCGCTGAGGGTCACGGACTGGCAGGTCCAGTTGCTCCCGGTCTTGGGGTCGGTGAAGACCACCTTTGTGCCGGTCGCGGTCACGGCGCCGCCCGGCTTGATGGTCCACGTGGTCGCCGCGAACGCCGCGGTGGCGCCCAGGGTGGCCGCGAGTATGGCGGCGGAGCCCGCGATCAGGGGCCGTGCGTAACGCATGTTCAGACCCTCCTCGCGCGCGGGCCGCCGGGCGCGCTAGGCGCGCGGGGCGACGGCGTCGGACAGGCGCTCGTCGTGGGCCGGGCCGTCCGGATCGCCATCAGGTTCGGTCCGGTCGGTGTCCCCGTATCCCGGCAGCCACTTGATCATTTCGGCGCGGAACGGGCCCTCCGCCTCCAGTTGGCAGAGCACCCCGGTGCCGGCCGTGGACACGCGGTGGATCAGGACGTAGGAGGGTGGCAGGTTGAGCCGGCGGCTCATGTTCGCCGCGCGCGGGTCGGTGACCCGTTGCGCCTCGCCGCGCAGCCAGTCGCGGCTGAACTTGAAGCGATCCTGGCGGGACGGTTCGGCCAGCGGGGCCAGGAACGCGCGCAGCGCCTCCATGTCCACGTTCACGCTGTCGCGGAGGAAGCCTTGCTGGCGCAGTTCCTGCTCGGCCGGCGCGAGGTCCGCGCCGTCGTGGACCATGCGCACCAGCCGCCCGATGAACGGGGGCATCCCTCCGGGCAGCCTGTCCACCGCGCCGAAGTCCAGTACGCCCAGCCGCCCGTCGGGCAGCATGCGGAAGTTGCCCGGATGCGGGTCGGCATGCAGCATCCCGACGCGGGCCGGCCCGGAGAACAGGAACCGGACGAAGAGCAGTCCCATCCGGTCACGCTCGTCCTGTGAGCCATCGCTGATGATCTTCGAGAGGGGGATCCCCTCCATCCACTCCGAGATCAGGACGTGACCGGTGGCCGCCACGATGTGCGGCGCGGTGATGTCGGGATCCCCCGCGTAGGCGTCGGCGAAGGCCTGCTGCGCCTGTGCCTCTAGCTCGTAGTCGAGTTCCTCCGACATGCGGGTGCGCAGCTCGTCAAGCAGGGGCCGTACCTCCAGGCCCGGCATCAGCACGGAGAACAGCCGGGCCACCCGGCTGAGCTGAGTGAAGTCGCTGAGCAGGGCATTGCCGGCGCCCGGGTACTGGATCTTCACGGCCACCGGGCGGCCGTCCTGCCAGATCGCCCGGTGGACCTGGCCGATCGACGCGGCGGCGGCCGGTCTGTCGTCGAACTCGATGAACTGGTCGCGCCAGTCCGGCCCCAGGTCCTCGGCCAGCACCCGGTGCACGGTACGGGCGGGCAGCGGCGGCGCGGATTCCTGGAGCCTGGTCAGCGTCGCCCGGTACGGCCCGGCGAGCTCCGGCGGCAGCGCTGCCTCGAAGATGGACAGCGCCTGGCCGAATTTCATCGCGCCGCCCTTGAGCTCTCCCAGGACCCGGAAGATCTGCTCGGCCGTCCGCTGCTGGATCTCGGCAGCGACCAGTTCGGCGGGGCGCCCGCCGATGCGCTTTCCGAGCCCCAGTGCGGTCCGGCCAGCCAGCCCAACGGGGAGGGTCGCCAGTTTGGCGGTGCGCGTAAAAGCGCGGCGGGGGAGATCGCTCACAGTATCCATTGTCCGTCAGTCTGCAAGAGGGGTGCCACCACCCGTCATGGGTGATACATCTGAGGCCCCCGTGTGCCGCTGATCCCCTGCGGGGCGCCGGAGGCTTCAGCGGCAGTGCTTTCAACAGCGATCGGGTGCGTCGTGTTCCGGCCCACAAGGCGTCGCTTGGCATCCCCCCGGAGTTGGCGTGCGCGTATCCCGGGCCAGGCACACTTGTCGAGGCCTGACTGCGTCGCTAGCAGGCGGCCGGATCGTGAGCGCGGAGTTACGCCCACAGCGGGAGAATCATGAGCAAACGGGCGCTGGGCCTGATGGCGGCGGGCGCGCTTCTGGTCGCGGGATGCGGCGGTGGCACGTCGACGTCGTCGGCCCCCACGCACCCGGCGACCCAGGCCTGCAGGGACTTCAACGAGTGGTACCAGGCACATCGAAACAATCTCATTGCTGGCGCCTACTCTCCTGTCCTCAAGCTGGCGGCGGCGCAGGCCCATAACGCGAAGTTGCGCCTGGCCCTGGACAGGGTCCGGGTAGCCGACGGGATCGCCGCGCAGACCTCCGGGTCGGTTCAGGCCACGGTGAAAAAGCAGGCACAGACCCTGGCGCTTGTGGTCGTGAAGTACTGCAAGTCGGCCGGCCCGAACTCCTAACGGCCCGGCAGAAGCGCCCGGCCTGGTACGACGCAGCGCGGCATGGCTCATTCGCCCGGCCGGTGAGCCTGCTCCTCTCGCCGTATGTCGCGGGCCAGTTCGGCGGCGGTCCAGGCGGACAGGAGCGTGCCCTCGCGGGATGCCCACACCCGGCGGGCGTCCGGCCCACTGGCGGCGCTCGCCGAGACAGATCCGAAATTCCATCCAGGGTGGTCCCTGCGCAACTTGGTCAGGTCGTCGTCCATGGCAGCAGTGTAGGGCCGTATACGACCCTATACGGTCCTGCTAGTCGGTTTACGGCACCTCTCTACGCTGCACATTGTGATCATGAGGGAGGGGCCGACCGCGCCGTGGCGGCAGATCGCCGAGATCTTCCGCGCGCGGATCGCCTCGGGGGAGCTTGCTCCGGGTGACCGGCTGCCCTCGATCGCCTCCATCAGCCAGGAGTACGGCGTGGCCATGACCACGGCACAGAAGGTGATCGTCGCCCTGCGGGACGAAGGCCTGGTGGTTACCAGCCCGATGGGCACTTTCGTAAGCCCGCCGAGCTAGGCGGGGATGAAAACCGGACAATAGGCCTGTTACCGGGCTCACCCTCCCGCCCTGATAGGGCCTCTTGACAGTGGCCCAGGGCGGCCAGTCGCGGCCATTGACGGCGCAGCTAGGCCTGGTAGTGGCAGCCGCATCGGGGGTGGGGCTGCCAGGTGCGGCGGCGCCACTGCCAGCCGGGCAGCACCAGTTCCAGCGTGCCGTTGGTTACCGCGGCAGCCGCCTCGGCGCCCTGATCCAGGAAGGCCAGGGCCTGCGCGGCGGCCTGGGCGGCCACCATCGTGGCCAGCACGGTGTCGCAGCCCCGCGGATCCGTAGCGGCCTGGCTGGCCAGTTGGGCCAGGATCAGCGGCCAGGCCGGATCACGCTCGGTGCGGGCCAGGTCGAGGCAGCGCAGGCAGGCCGAGCGGCCGGGCAGCACGAGCGGGCCCACGACGCCGATCGCCTCGCTCGCGGACGCGGCCAGGTGCGGCACCGCACGGCTGGCCAGCACGCCCGGGAGCTCGCGTCCGTGGCTGTCGGCCAGAATGACCAGGTCAGCGGGCCGTCGCGACCGGGACCGCGGGCCGGTCACGGGTCCAGGTCGGCCGGTCACGGTGCCCGTTCTGCCGGCCGCAGCGCCTGGGCGGGCGGTCGCGGTGCCCGGTGCGTCGGTGGTGTTGCCCCGTCCGCCGGTCGTGGTACCGGGTTCGGCGGGCGGCGGGGGAGTGGCGGCACCGGCCGGGCCGGGGCGCGGCGCGGCGGGACCCGTGGACAGCACAAGGCCCACGCCCGCGGCGGACAGCAGGCCCGCGATCCATAAACCCGCCCGGCTCGCGCCGTGTACCCGCACCCGGGCCGCCTGGCGCCGGGCAAGAGTGCGGGCGCCGCCGTCGGCGTCCCGGTGGGCCAGCGATGTGGTGGCCAGTTCGGGCGCGAGCCGTGCCCGGGCGCCGGCGGCGAGCGGACCGGTGGCGAGCGCCCCGCCGGCCGGGCAATCGTCGAGCGCTCCGGCCACGGCCAGCAGGGTGAGCACCCGGTCTGCGGCAGTGGCGTCCATGCCGAAATCGCCCGCCGCCGCGAGCACCTGATGCCGGTCCCGGGTGCCGTCGAGCAGGCGCAGCAGGCCGGCGGCACCCCGCATCCCGGTCAGCGCGATGGCCCGCCGCGGGTCGATCCCGATCTGCACCGTGTCCCGGTTACGCCATACGGTCGCCAGGCCCGGTTTCAGTGCTGGTCTCATGAGGAGAATGCTCGCGCGGCGGTATGACAGTCACACGGCCGTCGTGGCGCAATAAAACGGGGGCATCCATTCCGGGAGCCCGAAGTTAGGCCCGAAATGCACGAGCCCCCGGGCGGGGAACCGGGCGGTCGCGCCAGCGGTTCCTACGAGCGGGTAGCCCCCCTTCCCCGTGGTGACTACGGCCCGTGCCCGGGGACCCATCTCGGCCGAGACTAGGCACGACGTGCGGCGTGGTCAACCCCGGCCGGTGGACAGCGTTGTGGACAACATGGGGAGTGGCCGGCTGATTGTTGTGGACACCCGTGGGAAAAGCATGTGAATTCCGGGGCTGCCGCCGCCGCAACCGCGCATTGCGCTGCCCGGCCGTTACCCACCGGTTGTGGACAACGGTTATTTCGCGCCGTTGTCCGGCGTGGCGTCTCCGCCCGGTGCGCTTTCCGTGCCGTCCGGGCCGGGCGTGCCGTCCGCGCCGGGCGTGCCGTCCGCGCCGGGCGTGCCTTCCGCGCCGGGCGTGCCTTCCGCGCCGGATGCTTCCGCCGTCCCGGGCTCCAGTTCCGACATGTCCAGCTCGTTCTTGCCGGAGATGAACCCCTCCGGGTCGTCGAAGTCCTCCGCGGTGGGCAGCAGGTCGGGGTGGGCCCAGACCGCGTCCCTGCCTTCCACGCCGCGCGCCTCAGTCAGGCCCCGCCAGATCGCGGCGGCCTCCCGCGACCGGCGCGGCCGCAGTTCCAGGCCGACCAGCGTGGCGAAGGTGTGCTCGGCCGGCCCGCCGGTGGCCCGGCGACGCCTGACCGCCTCGCCCAGCGCCCCCGCCTGCGGCAGCCTGTCTCTCGCCGCGGCGTCGACCACCGTGTCCACCCAGCCCTCGACCAGCGCAAGCGCGGTCTCCAGCCGGGTCAGCGCCGCCTTCTGCTGCGGGGTGTCCTCCGGCTGGAACAGCGCCGCGCCGGACAGCGCCTCCTGGATTGCTTCTGGGTTCGACGGATCGATCTGCGGCATGGCGTTGCGCAACTGCGCCGCGTCCATCGTGATGCCCCTGGCGTAGTCCTCTACCGCGCCGAGCAGGTGCGCCCGCAGCCACGGCACGTGGGCGAACAGCCGGTGGTGCGCCGCCTCCCGCAGGGCGAGATACAGCCTGACCTGATCCGGGTCCACCGACAGGCCCTCTCCGAACGCGGCCACACCGGTCGGCAGCAGGGCCGCTGTCCCTTCCGGGCCGAGCGGCAGCCCGATGTCGGTGGAGCTGACCACCTCGCGGGCCAGCGCGCCCACCGCCTGCCCGGTCTGGCTGCCCACCATCATCCCGCCGATGCGGCGCATCATCCCGCCGAGGCCGGACAGGCCACCGCTGATCGCCTTGAAAGCCTCGCCTAGCTCCGGGGGCAGGCCGGACCCCAGTTCCGAGGGGTCCTCGGCGAGCATGCCGCCCATCGCGTCCACGGCACGGTCGGCGATCGGGTCACACAGTTTGGACCAGACCGGCAGCGTGGCCTCCACCCACTCCGACCGGCTCCAGGCCTGGGCGAGGCGGACGCCGGTGGAGAAACTGGTGGTCTCGTCCAGCCACAGGTCCGCGAGCCGGAGCGCGTCCACGATCTTCTGCCGGTCAACGTCAAGCACGCTGGGATCGCCCTCGGCGGCCACCGCGTGCCGTGCCACATTCTTGGCCAGGTCCCAGTTCACCGGGCCGCCCTGCCACGACATCAGGTCTGCGAACTGGCGCAACGCGTCGGCGAACTGCTGTGGGTCGCCGAGGGGGCCGAGCGGCCCCGCCCCGCCCGTTTCGTCCGGAGGGCCGCCGGACGAGCCGGATCCGGACCCGCCGGAACCAGAACCCGAGGAGCCGGAACCAGGCCGCCCACCGCCCGGTGGGCCGAAGCCGAAGGGACGATCAGCCATTGGCGTGACCTCTCAGGCAGGATGGAAGGATCACACCAGCAACGTTATCTCGGGAGTAGCACACCTTGAGCACCGCACAGGCGCCGGTTCGCCAGGGGCGGACGTCTCCGGCCGTCGCCGTCACCGGAGCCGCCCATGGGCTGGGGCACGCGCTCACAGCCCGTCTGGCAGGCTCGGAGCAGGTGCGCAAGGTCATCGCCATCGACGAGCAGCGCGGTGACGTCGCGGGTGTGGTCTGGCGCCTGGCCGACGTGCGCGACCCGGCGCTGGCCGGCCGCCTCGCCGACGTGGACGTCCTGGTCCACACCGACATGGACACTTCCGTCGACGCGGAGTACCGGGCCCGGCGCGCCGCCAACGTGCGGGCCGCGCAGACCGTGCTGACCGCCGCCGCGGCCGGCCAGGTGGGCCGGGTGATCCTGGTGACCAGCGCCATGGTCTACGGCGCCCGGCCGGACAACCCGGTCCCGCTTGAGGAAACCGCGCCGCTGCGCGCCGACCCGGACGGCAGCGTGGCGGGGGACCTGCTGGAGATCGAGCATCTGGCGCGCCGCTCGCCCCGGGTCCACCCGGGCCTGTCGGTGACCGTGGTGCGCCCCGCGGCGCTGGTGGACGGCTCCGCTGACTCCCTGGCTGCCCGGCATTTCGAGTCCGCGCGGCTGCTCACGGTGAAAGGCGCCTCGCCGCGCTGGCAGTTCTGCCACATCGACGACCTCGTCAGCGCGCTCGAACTGGCCATCGCAGGCGAGGTGGCCGGGACCTTCGCCGTGGGCTGTGACGGGTGGCTGGAACAGGACGAGGTGGAACGGATCAGCGGGCTGCGCCGGATCGAGTTGCCGGCCTGGCCTGACGTTCGGTACCGCCCAGCGGCTGCACCGGGTGGGCATCAACCCGGCGCCGGTCAACGACCTGCACTACCTGGTATATCCCTGGGTGGTGGACTGCCAGGTGCTGCGCGCGGCGGGCTGGCGTCCCGGCTGGGACAACGCCGCGGTGCTGGAGGCCCTGATGGAGGCGAGGGCCGGGCATCGGGCTGCCGGACGCCGGCTGCCGAGCAAGGAGGTGACCATCACCGCGGCCGCGGGAACGGTCGCCGTGATCGGCACCGCGGCGGTGGTGCGCGCCGCCCGCCGTCGCATGCGAGGCTCGTGAGCCAGGTACGGTGACTGGCGTGGAAGTGATCCGGCTCGCCGAGCTGCGCGAGGACCCGCTGTCGGTGGACGAGTTGCGCGCCGCTGTCAGCGATCCCGGCGCGGGCGGCATCGCCTTGTTCGCCGGCGCGGTCAGGGAGTCCGACCGCGGCCGTGGCGTGACGAGGCTCTCCTACAGCGCGCACCCGACCGCGGCCGGCGAGCTGCGGCGGGTGGCCGAGAAGGTCGCCGCGGACTTCGACGTCATCGCGCTCGCCGCGGTGCACCGCACCGGTGAGCTGGAGATCGGGGATCTCGCCGTGGTGGTCGCCGCCTCCTGCGCGCACCGCGCCGAGGCGTTTGAGGCGTGCCACGCGCTGATCGACCGGCTCAAGCACGAGGTGCCTATCTGGAAGCGTCAGTGGTTCCGCGACGGCTCAACCGAGTGGGTCGGCGGTGCCTAGGCGGGCACCCGCGACCCGCCGCCAGCTCACCCTGCTGGTCGCGGCGGCCGGGATCGCCGCCGCCGTGGTCGCGGCCGCGCTGCTGCCGGTGCCCTACGTCATCCTGAGCCCGGGCCCGACGCTCAACACCCTCGGCACCCAGTCCGGCAAGCCCCTGATCGTGGTCTCCGGGCACCGCACCTATCCCACGAACGGGCACCTCAACATGGTCACGGTGTCCTACCAGGGCGGGCCTTCGGACGGCTTCAACCTGTTCACCGCGTTGCAGGCCTGGCTCTCCCCGCACGAGGCGGTGGTGCCGGAGTCCGAATTGTTCGGCACGGACCTGACCCAGCAGCAGGTGACCCGCCAGGACACCCAGCAGATGGTCAGCTCGCAGCAACTTGCCCAGGCGGCCGCGCTGTGCCAGCTCGGCATCGGCTACGACGTCGTGGACACGGTCTTCCAGGTCGAGCCGGGCACGCCCGCGGCCGGCGTGCTCAAATCCGGCGACATCATCACCGCGGTGGACGGCAAGAAGCTGACCTGCCGGGCCGATGCAGGCACGATGATCCGCGCCCGCAAGCCAGGTGCCCCAGTCCGGCTGACCGTCGACCGGCACGGGACCATCCACGAGTTCCGGATGAAGACCACCGACGCCAAGGGCAAAGCGGTGGTGGGCGTCGACGTCAACGAGACCTACAGGTTCCCGTTCCAGGTCAGGATCAACATCGGCAATATCGGTGGCCCGAGCGCGGGTCTGATGTTCGCGCTCGGCATCATGGACAAGCTGACCCCTGGCGGCCTGACCGGTGGCCGGTTCATCGCCGGCACCGGGGAGATCGCCGCCAATGGTGCGGTCAGCCCGATCGGCGGCATACAGCAGAAAATGGCCGGCGCCCGTGCGGCCGGCGCGACCGTCTTCCTGACGCCGGCGGCCAACTGCCCGGACACCGCCGGGGCGGTTCCGCAGGGAATGCGCCTGATCAAGGTGTCCACGATCGCGGACGCGGTCCACGCCCTGGCGGCCCTGCGTGCCGGCGGCAGCGTCCCGTCCTGCTAGCGCCAGCGGGCGCGTTCGCCGGCGCTGGCGTGTCGTCATGGGGACGTCGGCACGCTGCCCGGGCGGCACTTGGATGCCGTTAGCGCTGAACGTCCAGCTAGCCTTCAGAAACGGATTCCGGTGATCGCGGTAGATTGGCGGCGCATAGACGCCCTTCCGCGCCTCGGGCACACTTGACGTGGCCGCGGGCACAGCCGATGTAAGGGAGACCGGATGAGCTTCCGGCCGTCCGCGGCCGACCGGCCGCCGGGACGTCAAGCATTGCGCCTGCCCCGCTGGCCCCGTTACCTGGTGCCGGTGGTGGCCGGGCTGATCGCCCTCGGCGTGCTGGTCACGATCATTGCCGGGGTGTGGACCGACTGGCTCTGGTACCGCTCGGTGGACTACGGGTCGGTCTTCGGCGTGACCTACGGGACCAGGTGGGCCCTGTTCTTTGTGGTCGGGATCTTCATGACGGCCACGATCGGCTTCAACGCCGTGCTCGCCTTCCGGTTGCGGCCGGTGTACCGGCCGGCCGCGGCCACCGAGCGGCCCGGGGTGGACGCTCTCCGGATGGCGGTCGACCCGCACCGGCGGCTGCTGCTGGGCATCGTGCTCGGCCTGATCGGGTTGATCTCCGGGATCACCGCCTCCGGTGCCTGGCGCACCTGGCTGCTGTTCATCAACCAGGTCCCGTTCGGCCGCAAAGACCCGCAGTTCAACCTCGACATTTCATTCTTCGTCTTCACCTACCCGTTCCTGCGCCTGGTGCTGAGCTACCTGTTCGCCGCGGTGTTCCTTTCGCTGCTGGCCGCCGTCGGGGTGCACGTGCTGTACGGCGGGCTGGGCTGGCAGGCGAGGCGGCCGCGGGCGACGATGGCCGCGCAGGCCCACCTGTTCGTGCTGCTCGGTGTGTTCGTCCTGCTCAAGGGCTTTGCCTACTGGGTGGACCGGTGGGGCATCGACTTCTCCCAGCGCGGCGCGGTGACCACCGGCGCGTCCTACACCGACGTCAACGCGGTGCTGCCGGCCAAGACCGTGCTCGCGGTCATCGCGGTGCTGTGCGCGCTGCTGTTCTTCGCCGGCGCGGTCCGGCGCAGCGCGCTGCTGCCCGCGGTCGGGCTGGGCCTGCTCGTGCTGTCGGCGATCCTGATCGGCGGCGTCTACCCGGCGATCATCCAGCAGTTCGTGGTCAAGCCGAACGAGCTGGCCAAGGAGTACCCCTACATCCACCGGGAGATCACCCAGACCCGGCTGGCCTACGGGGTCAGCAACGCCGTCGTGAAGTCCTACAGCGGGACCAGCCTCGATTCGGCGGGCACGCTGTACAACACGTCGTCGAACCTGCCCGGGTTCCGGTTGATGGACCCGGCCGTGGTTTCCCGTTCGTTCGAGCAGCTCCAGCAGGTCAAGGGGTTCTACCAGTTCCCCGGCACGCTGTCGGTGGACCGGTACGTGCTGCCCGGTGACGGGCGCGTGCCGCAGGACCTGGTGGTGGCGGTCCGCGGGCTGTCCGGGCCACCGGCAGGCCAGGGCAACTGGATCAACTCCCACCTGGTGTACACGCACGGGTTCGGGTTCGTGGCCGCCAGGGAGAACTCCGTGGCCGGCGGCGGCACCCCCGACTACGTGGAGAGCGATCTGCCGCCGCGGGGCCTGCTCGGCAAGTTCCAGCCGCGGGTGTACTTCGGCGAGGAGGAGAACAACTACGTCATCGTCGGCGGGCCGAAGGGCCGGCCGGGCGGCGAGGAACTCGACTACCCCTTCCCGAACGCCAGCGGGCAGAAGAACTTCACCTACACCGGCGGCGGCGGCGTGCCGGTGGGCTCCCCGCTCGCCCGGCTCCTCTACGCGATCAAGTTCCGCGAGCTGAACATCCTGCTGTCCGGCGCCATCAACGGCAACTCGAAGATCCTCTACGACCGTACACCGCTGGCCCGGATCGCCAAGGTCGCGCCGTTCCTCACCCTGGACGGCTCCCCGTACCCGGTCGTGGCCAACGGCAACATCTACTGGGTGGTGGACGGCTACACCACGACCGACCTGTACCCGTACTCACAGCGGCTGAGCATGGCCGCGGCCACCAGCACCAGCCAGACGCCGACCGGGAGCGTGGCCGGCCAGCCGACCGGGGCGATCAACTACATCCGCAACTCGGTCAAGGCGGTGGTGAACGCCTACACCGGCGCCGTGTCCCTGTACCAGTGGGGGCCGAAGGACCCGATGCTCCAGGCGTGGATGAATGCATTCCCCGGCGTCATCAAGTCGCACACGGACATCCCGTCCTACCTGCTGCCGCACATGCGCTACCCGCCGGACCTCTTCGAGGTCCAGCGGGAGGTCCTCGCCCAGTACCACGTGCTGAACCCGCAGGCGTTTTACGGCGGGCAGAACTTCTGGGAAATTCCAAACGATCCGACCGGGGCGACGGCCAACAGGTTCAGCCAGCCGGCGTACTACCTGACCGAGACGATCCCCGGGTACGGGCAACCGGAGTTCTCGCTGACCACGACGTTCGTGCCACGCAACCGGGCCAACCTTGCCGCGGACATGGTGGTGGACAGCAACCCGACGCAGCCCGGGTATGGCACGATCCGCATTCTCGAGTTGCCACAGAACGCCGTCACCGAGGGACCGTCGCAGGTGCAGGGCGCCTTTGAAAGTAACGCGGCCGCATCAGCGGAACTCACCCTGCTGCGCCGGGGCGGCTCGATCGTGACCCTGGGCAACATGATCACGATTCCCGTGGGCGGCGGCCTGCTCTACATCGAGCCCGTGTACGTCACCGCAAACGCGGCCGGGTCCACCGGGTCCTACCCGTCGCTGCAGCGGGTGTTCGCCTTCTTCGGGGGGCATCCGGTGGGCTTCCAGCCGACGCTGTCCGCCGCGCTCAGGCAGGTGTTCGGCGGCAGTTTGACAAGCCCGAGCGCACCAGGTGGCACGTCGGTCGGTTCGGTCAACGCTCAGGTGATCGCCGACCTGAAACAGGCGCAGGAGTTCTACGCCAAGGCGCAGGCCGCGCTGCGCAGCGGCGACCTCGCCACCTACGGTCAGGACATCACCAAGATGCAGCAACAGATCACCAACGCCCAGGCGGACGCCAAGGCCGGCCATGCGGCGACGACCTCGCCGAAGCCCGGCCCGACGCCCACCCCGAGTCCCACCGCCTCGCGATAGCGCGCGGCATGCTCACCGGGACCCCGGCGGAGGGCGTACGCTCGGTGGTGGCGGGAGATCCTGGACGAGGACGGTCCTAGTGAGCGTTCACATCTGGGCCGCTGCCCGGATCGAGAGGAGCGAGACTGGTCGTGGCGCCTAGGGTACTTGTTGACGCGACCGCGGTGCCCGCGGATCGCGGGGCGCTGGGCCGCTACGTCGACGGGCTCGTGATCGCGCTCTGCCAGTGCGGGGCGGACCTGGTGGTAGCCTGCCAGCGCGCCGACGAAGAGCGGTACGGCCGGATGATACCCAACGCTCGCATCGTCGCAGCCCCCACCGCCATCGCGCACCGGCCGGCCCGGCTGGCCTGGGAACAGACGGGGCTTCCGCTGGTCGCACAGCAAACGAATGCGGACGTCATGCACATCCCGCAGTCGACGATGCCGCTGCGGCCTGGTGTGCCGGTCGTGGTGACCATCCACGACCTGACGTTCTTCACCGAGCCCGACGCGCACAGCCCGATCAGTGCCACCTTTTTCAAGTCCGCCATCAGGACCGCCGCGCGCCGGGCCACCCGGCTGCTCGTCCCGTCCAAGGCCACCCGCGACGAGCTGGTGCGGGTGCTCGGTGCCGACCCCACCCGGATCGACGTCGCCTACCACGGCGTGGACCTCGATCTGTTCCACCGGCCGGATCCTGCCGCGATACAGCAGGTGTCCGACCGGCTCGGCCTGCACGGCAAGCCGTACATCGCCTACCTGGGCAGCCTGGAGCCGCGCAAGAACGTGCCTGACCTGATCGCCGCGTGGGTGGGTGCCGTGAGCGACATGGAGGACCCGCCCGCGCTGGTGCTGGCCGGTGGCAGCGGCTGGAGCGAGGAGGTCGACGAGGCGATCACGGCCGTGCCCGCCCGGCTGCGCCTGGTCCGGCCCGGCTATCTGCGGTTCCGTGACCTGCCCGGCTACCTCGGCGGGGCACTCGTGGTCGCGTTCCCCAGCCGTGGCGAGGGATTCGGCCTGCCTGTGCTCGAGGCCATGGCCTGCGGCGCCCCGGTGCTCACCACGCACCGCACCTCGCTGCCCGAGGTCGGCGGCGACGCGGTCGCCTATACCGAGCCGGACGAGGACAGCATCCGCACGGCGCTGCGGGCGCTGCTTGACGACCCGGCCAGGCGCGCCGCCCTCGGCGAGCTTGAACAGGCCAGGGCGCGCGAGTTCACCTGGGCCGCCTCGGCCGAAGCGCACATGGCTTCCTACCAGCGTGCGGCAGCCCAAAAGGCGGAGTAGCCTCCGTCCTTATGCCAACTGAGCACGCCCGCCGCGAACCGCTGGAAGCGATCCTCCTCGTCGGGGGCTACGGAACGCGCCTTCGCCCACTCACCCTGGCCTCGCCCAAGCATCTGCTGCCGACCGCGGGGGTTCCCTTCCTCACCCATCAGTTCGCGAAGGCGGCCGAGGCCGGCGTCACGCACGTGGTCCTGGCTACGTCGTACCGCGCGGAGATGTTCGCGGAACGGTTCGGTGACGGGTCCGAACTCGGCCTCAAGATCACCTACGTCCACGAGGAGGAGCCACTCGGCACCGGCGGGGCGATTCGCAACGCGGCGCAGGGACTGCGCGGCGGGCCTGACGACCCGGTCGTCATCTTCAACGGCGATGTCCTGTCCGGTCATGACATCGGAGCGCAGCTTGACCTGCACCGCAAGGCGGACGCCGCGGTGACCCTCCACCTGGTCGAGGTGCCGGACCCGGCGCGGTTCGGCTGCGTGCCCCTCGACGCGGCCGGGCGCGTGACCGCGTTCCTGGAGAAGACCCCCCATCCGGTCACGAACCGGATCAACGCGGGCTGCTATGTGTTCCGCCGGAGTGTCATTGACGAGATTCCGGCGGGCCGGGTGGTATCGGTGGAACGTGAGACCTTCCCCGGCTTCATCGCTTCCGGCCAGGTTCTGATGGGCTTCGTGGACACCGCCTATTGGCTCGATGTGGGCACGCCCGAGACCTTCGTCCAGGGCTCGGCCGATCTGGTGCTCGGCCGCCTTGCCTCTCCGGCGGTCCCCGCGCACGCGGGTGAAGCGCTGGTGCTGGCCGGGGCGAGGGTCGCCGCCGATGCCCGGCTCTCCGGCGGAACCGTGGCCGGGGCCGGCGCGGTCGTCGGGAGCGGTGCGCAGGTGGAGGGCAGCGTGCTCTTCGATGACGTGACGATCGGTGCCGGGGCCTGCGTGCGGCACAGTGCCATCGGCAGGGGCGCCCGGATCGGTGAGGGCGTCCTGATCGACGCGGCAGTGATCGGCGACCGCGCGGTCATCGCCGAGGGCAACGAGCTTCGGGCGGGCGCCCGCGTGTGGCCGGATGTCACCCTCGGCCCCACGTCGGTGCGCTTCTCCACGGACGTGTAGGCCGCGATGCCCCGGCGGTCGGCGTCCCGCGTGCTGGCGGGGATCCCCGGTGCGCCGCAGGTGGTGCCCTACGCCGCGCACGGACCCCGGTCCGGGCATCGCGGGCCGCTCCCGGGGGTGGCCGTCCCGCCGTTAGCGGGCGCGCTCACCCGGCAGTGGCAGCCGCCGTTCCCCCTCGACTGGTCCCGGACGCTGGGTGTGCACCGGCGTGGCCGGGGTGATCCTGCCTACCGGGTCGACGAATACGGTGCCGCGTGGCGGACCTCGCTCACGCCCGACGGCCCGGCCACGATGCGGGTCCACGCCGTGCCCGCCGGGGACGCCACGCCGGCCGGGGAACCCGGACGTGCCGCGACTGGCGGAGATGCCGGGCCGCTCACCGTGCACGCGTCCGCATGGGGGCCTGGTGCGTCGTGGCTGCTGGACACTTTGCCCGGCTTGCTGGGGACCGCCGACGACCCGTCCGGTTTCCACCCGGTGCACCCGTTGCTGCAGGAGATGTCGCGGCGGCATTACGCGCTGCGGATCGGCCGCTCGGACCGGGTGTTCGAGGCGCTGATCCCCGCCGTGCTCGAGCAGAAGGTGGTCGGTGCCGAGGCCAAACGCGCCTGGCGGCTGCTGTTGCTCCGGTTCGGTGACCCGGCCCCGGGGCCCGCGCCGCCAGGGATGCGGGTCTGCCCGCCGCCGCGGACCTGGATCCGCATCCCCTCCTGGGAGTGGCACCGCGCCGGGGTGGAACTGGTCCGCGCCCGCACGATCATCGGTGCGGCCCGGGTCGCCGAGAAGCTGGAGGAGACCGCCGCGATGACCCCGGCGGAGGCGGACCGCCGGCTCCAGACGCTGTCCGGGATCGGGCCGTGGACCTCCGCCGAGATCCGCCAGCGCACCATCGGCGACCCCGACGCCCTGTCGGTCGGCGACTACCACCTGCCCTCGATCGTGGGCTGGGCGCTGATCCGGCAGAAGGTGGACGACGCGGGCATGTGCGAGCTGCTGGCCCCTTACGCGGGGCACCGGTACCGGGCCGCCTGGCTGCTGGAGGTGAGCGGCCAGGGCCCGCCCCGGCACGGCCCCCGCAACGCCCCCCGCGACTACCGCCACATCTAGGCTTGCGTCCTCCTGCGCCGCATCTCCCGTGCGGGTGCAGCGGCGGGCGGTGCTAGCGGCTGTCCTCCGCGACCGGGCCGATCTGCGCGGTGATGCCGAAACGCGTACCAGGGCCGGTGGGGCCGGGTGTCAGGGGGCGTGGTGGGCAGGCGTGGCGACCTGCGCGACGCCGCGATCTGCGTGCAAGGTAAGGAATTCGATCGGCCCGTTGAACCAGTGGCCGGACGGGCAGCAGATCTTCACGTTTTCGATGGGCCCGCTGGTCGAGTGCATGGTGAATCGGTCGCTCACCTCGGCGGGAAGGCCGCACTGCTGCGTGCCGTCCTCGTTCAGGTAGGCCGGGCAGTTAAGGAACATCTCCTGGATCATGATGCGCTCCCGTGGTCGTTCGCCTGGGAGAACACGATCGCCCGCATGGCGGGTGACAACATCTGCCAGATGGCAGAGAAGTGGCGGGAAAGTGTCAGCCGAGCCCGTGCTTTATGGCGGCCGCGGCAAGCTCGGCCCGGGTGTGCACGCCCAGTTTCGCGAACACGTGCAGCAGATGGGTCTTCACTGTCCCGCGCGAGATGAACAGCCGCTCGCCGATCGCGGGATTGGTCAGTCCCGCCGCGGCCAGCCGGACCACCTCCAGCTCCATCGGAGTGAGACTGTCCCAGCCGAAGGACGGGCGCCGTCGTTCGCCGCGTGCCCGCCTGGCATACGCAACCGCAGCGGGCCCGTCCAGCCGCTGCCCTTCCGCCGCGATACGGGGGAAATCGTCGCCGAGTTCGGCCACGGCACGCGCGCGGTCCCGTTCGGCCTCGCTGGCGAACCAGCACCGCTGGCCCATCCGCTCGTGCAGGGCCGTGGCCGCGGCCAGCAGCCGGGCGCCCTCCGCGAAAGCGCCGGAGTCGATGGCAAGACCACCGAGCAGCTCCAGCGCGTCGGGTACCTCGGCCCACAACCCGGCTTCGGTGATCTCGGCGAGACCCGCGTGCGCCTGCTGTTCGGCGGCGACGCCGTCGTACCGGTCCAGCCGGGCCAGGAGCACGCGGCACGCCCCAGCCAGTGCCGAGCCCAGTTGCTCGCACCCGGCCAGCGACCGCTCGGCAGCGGCCCGCGCCTCGGCGCGGTCGCCGGCCCGCAGCGCGATGGCGGCGCCCAGCAGGACCATCCGGATGCCATCGGGCGGATCGTTGCTTGTGAACAGAAGCTCGCCGAGCGAGCACAATGCGGCCGCCGCGTGATCGATGTCGGCGGCGATCAGCCGGAGCGCGTCGAACATCGCCGAGCCCGCCTCCCCAAGTGGCCGGCCAGGGCGGTCCATGCCATCGGCGATCGCACGCAGTTCAGCAAGATTGCCGCGTGACAACTCCACCAGTGCCCAGCATGAGCAGCCCCAGATCTCGACCGCGGGATCACCGACGCGGCGTGCGATGCCAACGCCCGTTCGCAATTCCCTTGCCGCGTCCGCAAGCTCGCCGATATCTGCCTTCGCGGTGCCGAACGCGATATGTTGCCACGCCTGCTGGAACGCGTTGCCCATCTCGTCGGCCATCGCTCCCGACTGCGCTAGCAGCTCCTCCGCCGGGGCCGGCCGGTGCTGCAGCAGGTGGCTGAATCCGAGGAACTGCAGGCTGTCAGCTTCGGCCCAGCGGTCGCCGCTGGCTCTGGCGAGTTCCAGGCTCGAGGTGAACAACGGGCGGCTCGCTGCGGGGTCGACCATGAACGTGGCCGCGGCGAGTACGTGCAGGCACCGTCCCTGGGTGGCCTCATCCCCCGCCTCCCGCGCCTCCTCCAGCGCCATATTCGCCGCGGCCATCGCGCGGTCAAGATCGAAGGTGTAAAAGCGGTCGTAGGCGCCGGCCCACCGCGCGCGGGCCCGCACCGCCGGCTGCGCGGCCGGGTCCCCGGCGAGCACACGCAAGCTGTAGTCCGCACCCTCGGCGGCGTAGCCGCGCTGAGTCCAGAAGAACGCGAGGGCGGTTATCAGCCGAAGGCCGTTGTGGTCTGGATCGGGCGCGTCGGCCGCATGATCGAGTGCGGCACGGATATTGGGCAGTTCGCGCTCGACCAGGTCGAGGCACTCCGGGTCGGCGCGCTCGATGTCCTTTTCCAGCCGTTGCGCGAAATCAGCGGCCCAGGCCAGATGGTGACCGGCCATCATCGACGTCTCGTCGGCCTCGGCCGCCCGTGTCCTCGCGTATGCCCGGATGGTCTCCAGCAGAAAGTAGCGTCCCGAATCGTCCAGTTGTGCCAGTGACTTGTCCACGAGACGGCCAAGCAGGTCGAGTACCGTCGCCGGTTCCAGCGGCGCGAACCCGACCACCTGCCGGGCCGCCTCGACCGTCCAGCCACCGGCGAAGACGCCCAGTCGGCGCAGCAGCACGCGTTCGTGCGGGTCCAGGAGCTCGTAGGACCACTCCACGGAGGCGAGCAGCGTGCGGTGCCGCGCGAGGCCGGCACGCGATCCGCCGGTGAGCAAACTGAACCGGTCGTCCAACTCGTCCACGAGACGATCGATCGCAATGCCGCCAACCCGGGCCGCAGCCAGTTCCAGCGCCAGCGGAATGCCGTCGAGCCGACGGCAGATCTGTGCGACCGCCGGTGTCAGCGTCACCTCCGGGTGCGCCTGCCTGGCGCGTTCCCGGAACAGCCGCACCGCGTCGAACCGGTCCAAGCTGGCGGGGTCGGCCGCCTGCGGCGGGACCGCCAGTGATGGCACCCGCCAGGTCGTCTCTCCTTCCACGCCGAGAGGGTGCCGGCTGGTGGTGAGCACGCGGATCAGCCCTGCGCCTCGCAAGATCGCGGTGACGAACTCGGCGACACCCTCGACGATGTGCTCGCAATTGTCCAGCAGCACAAGCGCCGTACTGTCAGCGAAATAATCGACGACGGCTTCCGTGCTCACCCGCCTGCAGGCCAAGCGTGCGCGCCACCCGTTCGGTCACGAGCGCACCGTCGGCGAGCGACGCCAACTCGACCCACCACACCCCGCCCGGAAAGCGCTCCGCCACGCGCGCCGCGACCTGCCGCGCCAGCCTGGTCTTGCCGCAGCCACCCGCGCCCGTGAACGTCACCAGCCGCGATTCGCTGAGCAGCCCCATCCCGCGTTCGAGGTCGTCCGCCCGCCCCACGAACGTGCTCAACTCGGTCGGCAGGTTGCATGGCACCCCAAGTCGGCCGTGCCCAAGTGCCCGCTCTGACCCGGCGACAGCCAACCCAGCGTCCGCGCCGTCCACCGGTCGGCCCATCGCCCCCCCAGCCCAAACGCCGCCATTCCTCGCCCCGCCCGGCTCGGAGCTGGCGGCCTGCCATTCCATACCCACGGGGAAATGAGGTTTCATTACTAAGTTAGGGCTATCGCCTTACCAGACTCAATGGAAGCGGCGCCGCCTGGTCAGCCGGATGTCGATCGCATGATCGCCTTCAAAATGGGCGATCTCTTTGCCGTTCACCCAGAAGGCCAGGTCATCCTTGAACGCCGATTCGCTCTCGATGACGCCATCTACCTGGCACAACGCTTCTCGTAGCCGGTCTGGCACGGTTCCAGCATGACGGCTCAGGCCCGCCACGGGAAGGGCGCCAAGTCCGGTTCTGCCCAGCCGGCCCGCGCGGCTGGGGACGCCAGGGTCCGTGCGGTGTAGTGCTTGGTCAGCAGGCGCTTGTCGAGCAGTGCGGGATACCTGTCCGCGAAGCTGGCGAAGTCCGTGCCGGGCGGCGCGGTGGCCATGTGGTGGGCGACGATCTCCGTCCAGGCCCGGGTGACCGTGGCGTTGAACTTCTGCGGCGCGCGCTGGTAGGCCGCGAGGTGCCGGATCCAGCCGGACACCTTGTCCGCGGCCCGTTCCGTGCCGTGCCGCCGGACGGCGAGATAGGCGAGGTGAATGTGCTCGCGATGCCGGAACGCGCCGCCCGGCGGCACGATCTCCGCCAGCAGCCCGGCGAGTTCTTCCGGCAGGGCGTCCTGGTGCGGATGACCGGGGCCATGGGCAGCGCGCGGGCCATGATGTGTCATCGGGATGCCTCCGTCAGCGCGTCGATGACGGCGTGGAAACCGGCGCGTTGCGCCGCGGTCACCGTGGCCAGGGCCTGCCGTTCCAAGTCGGCGATCGCTGCCGCGGCGCGCTGCGCGGCGGCCAGGCCGTCCGTGGTCGGCACGACCACGACTGAGCGGCGGTCGGCGAGGTCGGTTTGCCGCTCCACGTAGCCGCGCCTGGTCAGCCGGTCGAGCAGGCTGGTCAGCGTGCTGGGCCTGGCGGCGGTGGCGGCGGCCAGTGCGCCAACGGTCCGGCCTGCCCCATCGGCGAGGTTGGCCAGCACGTTGATGTCGGCGGCGGGCAGGTCCAGGTCGGCCAGCCGGGTGGTGAGCTCGTGCAGGGTCGCATGGGTGGCCCGGTGCAGGGCGAGGATCTCGCTGCCCGGGTACTCGACATCTATCACGATATCGGATTATACGATATCGCAGTAACTGTGTCGCCGTTCGGGCGGCTGCGGCGCCCGGTTCAGCGGCCGGTAGTGCCGTCGATCTGTTCCCGGAGGATGTCCGCGTGCCCGGCGTGCCGCGCGGTCTCGCTCGTCATGTGGGCCATGACCCACCGGAGCGTGTGCCGGGTGTCCTCGACGGGGACGGCGAAGCGCGCCTCCGGGTCGCCGGCAGCACGGATCGCGCGATCGCTGTCCTCGATTGCCGCCCGGTCAGCCGGCCAGCACGTCGGCCGCGGCGCGGTGGGCGGGGACGGTCATGCCGTGTTCCTGGTCGTCGTCCCAGGCGGCCCCGGCGAGGTGGTGGCCGAACCAGTACCGCTCCGTCTCGGCCAGGTGCTGGACGAGGCCAAGGATGGAGGTGCCGCTCTCGACCAGGACGGCTCGCAACTGCTCGTCGGACAGCCCGCTGGCCTTCTTCAGCACACAGTGCCGAGCAAACGACAGGAACGCCAAGGCCGTGTCGAGCTCGCCCGTGTCGACACGGGGCACGTACTCCCGCTGGGTCTCCGCCATGCCGCCACGATAGCTCTGGGACGGATTCACCACGGGCAGCCACGGCACAGGGCGCGGAGCAGTGACGTCTCAGGCGCACCGTAGGGTGACGGAATGAACCTTGACGCGCGTGGCCCCGGCGCGGACCCCCCCACCCCGCCCACCGACGACGGGCCGCACAGCACCGCGCTTCGGCGGGCCCTGGCGCGCGCCAGGGACGGCAAGCCGCTCGACCAGGGTGAGGCGGCCACGCTGCTGCACGCCCGCGGCGGCGACCTGGACCGGCTGCTCAGCTATGCCGCCCGCACCAGGGACGCCGGGCTGACCGCCGCCGGGCGCCCCGCTGTCATTACCTACTCGCGCAAGGTCTTCATCCCGCTGACCCGGCTGTGCCGGGACCGGTGCGGATACTGCACGTTCGCCACGGTCCCCGGGCGGCTGGACAGCCCGTACCTGTCGCCGGACGAGGTGCTCGCCATCGCCCGCCAGGGCGCGGCACTCGGCTGCAAGGAAGCCCTGTTCACCCTCGGTGATCGTCCCGAGGACAGGTGGTCCGTGGCCCGCGACTGGCTCGACGCCAACGGGTACGACGACACGCTCTCCTACGTCCGGGCCATGGCCATCCGGGTGCTCGAGGAGACCGGCCTGCTGCCGCATCTCAACCCGGGCGTGCTGACCTGGCGCGACTTCCAGCGCCTCAAGCCGGTCGCGCCCTCCATGGGCATGATGCTGGAGACCACCGCGGCCCGGCTGTTCACCGAGCGCGGCGGCCCGCACTACGGCAGCCCGGACAAGGATCCGGCGATCCGGCTGCGCGTGCTGGAAGACGCTGGGCGCTGCTCGGTCCCGTTCACCACGGGCGTCCTCATCGGCATAGGGGAGACCCGCGCCGAGCGCGCCGCGTCGCTGTTCGCCATCCGGCAAATCGCCCGGGAGTACGGCGGCATCCAGGAAGTCATCGTGCAGAACTTCCGCGCCAAGCCGGACACCAAGATGCGCGGGGTCCCGGACGCGGAACTGGCCGACCTGGCGGCGACGATCGCCGTGGCCCGGCTCGTGCTCGGCCCGGCCGCCCGGATCCAGGCGCCGCCGAACCTCATCGGTGACCAGTACGGGCTGATCCTGGCGGCCGGGATCGACGACTGGGGCGGCGTGTCGCCGCTCACCCCGGACCACGTCAACCCCGAGCGGCCCTGGCCGCAGATCGAGGAACTGGCCCGGCGCACAGAGGCTGCCGGGATGCGGCTCGCCGAACGGCTCACGATCTACCCCGGGTACCTGCGCGAGCCGTGGCTCGACCCCCGGCTGACCGCTCATGTGGCCGCGCTTGCCGATCCGGCGACCGGGCTGGCCCGCGAGGGCACGATCCCGCGCGGCCTGCCCTGGCAGGAGCCCGACGGCGGCTGGGGCGGGTCGTCCGGCCGCACGGACCTGCACGTCACGATCGACACGACGGGCCGGACCACCGACCGCCGCGACGACTTCGCCGAGGTGTACGGCGACTGGGACGAGGTGGCCACCCGGATCGACCCGGCGGCGCGCCGGGGGAGCACCGCCCCGGAGCGGTTGCGGCCCGAGGTGGCCGCGGCCCTGCGCGCGGCCGAAGCCGATCCCGCCGGGATCTCCGACGCGCAGGCACTGGCCCTGCTCGACGCCGACGGCCCGGAACTCGACGCCCTCGCCGCACTGGCCGACGCCCTGCGCCGCGACGTGAACGGCGACGACATCACCTACGTGGTCACCAGGAACATCAACTTCACCAACGTCTGCTACACCGGCTGCCGGTTCTGCGCGTTCGCGCAGCGGCGCACCGACGCCGATGCCTACACGCTCTCGCTGTCCCAGGTGGGGGAGCGCGCCGAGGAGGCCTGGCAGGCCGGCGCCACCGAGGTGTGCATGCAGGGCGGCATCCATCCCGACCTGCCCGGTACCGCGTACTTCGACCTGGCCGCCGAGGTCAAGCGGCGCTGCCCGGAGATCCACGTGCACGCCTTCTCGCCGATGGAGGTGAGCAACGGTGCCGCCCGCACCGGCCTGCCGGTGCGGGAGTGGCTCATCGGTGCCCGCGAGGCCGGGGTGGACTCGCTGCCGGGGACCGCGGCCGAGATCCTCGACGACGACGTGCGCTGGGTGCTCACCAAGGGCAAGCTGCCCGCCGCGGCCTGGATCGAGGTGATCACCACCGCGCACGAACTCGGCATCCCGACGACCGCCACGATGATGTACGGGCACGTGGACACGCCCGCACACTGGGTCGGCCACCTGCGGGTGATCCGCAGTATCCAGGAGCGCACCGGTGGGTTCACCGAGTTCGTGCTGCTTCCGTTCGTGCACGCGAGCGCGCCGATCTACCTGGCCGGCCTGGCCCGTCCCGGTCCCACCCGGCGCGAGAACCGGGCGGTGCACGCGCTCTCCCGGCTCATGCTGCACGGCGCCATCGACTCGATCCAGTGCTCCTGGGTCAAGCTCGGCGACGACGGCTGCCGCGCGGTCCTCGCCGGCGGTGTCAACGACATCGGCGGGACCCTCATGGAAGAAACGATCAGCCGGATGGCCGGGTCGCAGAACGGCTCGTACAAGACGATCAGTCAGATGTCCGCCATGGCTGGCCCGCTCGGCAGGCCCATCAGGCAGCGCACCACCCTGTACGAAAAGCCTTCTGCAGAACGACAGGCCGCGGCTGCCCTGAGCGACGGAGTGTGCACCTCCGTCCGGGGCGGGCCCACCCGGCTGCCCTTGGTGTCCCGCTAGCCCTCTGTGGCGTGCCCGGCCTGCGGGAGCGCGCTCTGGGCCGGGCCGGGCCGTCGCGCCAGCCCGATTCCGGGGTACCGTCTCGCTCGCCCTGGCCGCCACAACAACGACATTCTTTATGTCCTGATTGCCATAACTAGGAAATTCCTTTTGTCTTGGTTGCCACAACCATGACCTTCCTTATGTCCCTGGTTGCCACAAGTGCGGCAAAACAAGAGGCTTGGTACCGTCCGTCGGTCGAAAGCAGGGCGAAACGAGTCATAGGAGGGCCTGCATGACAATACGCCGTCGATCCGCGGTGCTCACGGGCATGGCTGCCTTCGTGCCAGTGCTGGCAGGACTGGCGCTTACCAGTACGCCGGCCGCGTCCGCGCACCCGCTCAGCCCGGCCCCGGCCGGTAACGCGTCCGCGCGAACAGCGCTGCGGCCCGACCCGCCGTCTGGGCCTGCCGAAGCCGTCGCCGGTGAAGCCGTTTCACGGCCCCCCGGGCACGGTGTCACCCTGGACGCCGCTGAAGAACCCGCCGCCGTTCAACACGCCCGGCACGATGCTGCTGGAGAGCGACGGGACGGTGCTGGTCCACGATGAGCCGGACAACAACAAGATTGCCGCCACGAACGCGTGGTACAAGCTCACGCCGGATTCGAAGGGCAGCTACATCGACGGGACGTGGAGCAAGATCGCGTCGATGCCGAACAACTATGCGCCGCTGTATTTCGCGTCGGCGATCCTGCCCGACGGGCGCATGATCGTCGAGGGCGGCGAATACAACGGGTCACAGGCGGAGTGGACGAACCAGGGCGCGATCTACGACCCGCTGACCAACACCTGGGCTTCCGTCGCACCGCCACCGGGCTGGGCGAACATCGGGGACGCCTCGAGCGAGGTCCTGTCCAACGGCACCTTCATGCTCCAGCAGGCCTGCCAGAACTGCCTGACGGATCCCGAAGCGTCCGTCGCTGATGCGCTGCTCAACGCGAAGACCATGACGTGGAGTGTGATACCGGCGACAGGGAAGGAGGATCCCAACGACGAAGAAGGCTGGACCCTGGAGCCGAGCGGCCAGCTGCTGACAGTCGAAGTCTGGGCGCTGCCTCAGGCTCAGCTGTTCAACCCGAGCACCGTGTCCTGGTCATTCGCGGGCGCCATGGCCCCGAAGGGCAACCCGGTCAACCTGTTCCCGGTCGTGGAGGTCGGGCCGCAGGCCGAGATGCCGGGCGGCAACACGTTTGTGGTCGGGGGCGGTTTGAGCACCCAAGAGCCGCCCACGAAGTGCACCACGGACGCGAGCACGCAGAACGCGCTGTATCACTTCAAGGCCGGGACGCAGGGCACGTGGACCGCCGGGCCGATGATCAAGCCCATCGGCGGGCAGGAGTTCGACGCCACCGACGGGCCGGGGGCGACCCTGCCGGATGGAAACGTGCTGTTCGACGCGAGCGCGTGCGTGTACAACACGCCGACTCACTTCTTCCTCTACCACGCGAACTCGAACACGATTACCCAGATCCCGGACGTGCCCAACGCGCCGAAGGACACCTCGTTCGCCACCCGGATGCTGGACCTGCCGAACGGGCAGGTGCTGTTCAACGACGGCCACCACGTGCTGCAGGTCTACACGGCCGGCGGAACGCCGAAGGCGTCCTGGCGGCCTTCGATCACGTCGCTGAGTTCGACGACGCTGGCCCCGGGGAGCACCTACACCCTGTCCGGCAAGCAGCTCGCCGGGCTGGACCAGGGAACCGCCTACGGTGACGACGTCCAGAACGCCACCAACTTCCCCGTGGTGCGGATCACCAACGCCGCGACCGGCGTGGTGACCTACGCCCGGACCAGCAACTGGACGTCGGTGTCGGTCACGTCCCGGCAGGCGTTCCTCGACCAAGTTCACCCTGCCGCCGGGCACGCCGGCGGGCAAGAGCACGCTGGTCGTGATCGCCAACGGGATCGCCTCGGCGCCGTCGGCGGTGAAGATCTCCTAGCTCCGGCAGCGCGGTCATTTCGCGCGAACAACGCGGCGCCTTCCAGGCCCGTCCCGAGCATTCGGGGCGGGCCTGGAACTTGCATAAGCCCAGGTGGCATCGGGGCTGGCGGGGCGGCGTACGGTCAGCGGATGATCATGAAGTCGTACGGGTCACGGGGCGGGCGGTCCGGAGCCGGGGCCGCCGGGTGGCCGACGCCGACCGCGCCCATCGGCTCCCAGCCGTCCGGCAGGCCGAGCGTGGCGGTGACCACCGGGCGGCAGAACATCGTGCTGGACACCCAGCATGAGCCGAGTCCCTCCACGGCCAGGGCGACCAGCAGGTTCTGCACCGCCGCGCCCATCGCGACCAGGAACATCTCCCGTTCGGCGGCGTTGCGCCGGTCGTCGGGATACCGGTGCGCGGCCTCGGCATGCAGGCACGGCACGATCAGCAGCGGCGCCCGCCGCAGCGGTTCGCCACGCCGCACCCGGCGGGCGATCTGGTCCTCGGTGAACCCGTCGCCGCGCAGGTCGCTGATCCAGGCCGCGAGCATGTCATCGAGCAGGGCGGTCCTGGCCGTCGCGGACTCCAGCACCACGAAACGCCACGGCGTGGAGTGATGCGGCGCGGGCGCGGTGATCGCGGCCGCGATTGCGCGGGTCACCGCCGCCGGGTCCACCGGGTCGCCGGTGAAGTCACGCACGGTGCGGCGCGCCGCGAGCACATCGGCGGAGCCGTACCGGAACATGTCCTCGGCTGCCGGCCGGATCAGCGCCTGGGCGCCGGGCCCGTCCGCCTCGGTGACCAGGTCCGCGAGGCCCCGGACCACGGCGACGGGGATCCCGGCCGCCTTCCCCTTGACCAGGTCGGCAGCGCCGGCGAGTTCGTCGGCCACCGCGGCGACCGAGACCTCCAGGGCTATGCCGAACGTGTCCGCCGTGCCGCGATAGTCCCGCAGCGGGGCCACGCCGGCCGCGCCGATCGCCGCGTCCGTCTGCCCGGCGCGCCACGGGCGCCCCAGCGTATCCGTGACCACTACCCCGAGTCGGACGCCGAGGCGGTCCATGAGCGCCTTGCGCAGCCTGCGCGCGGACCCGTCCGGATCCTCGGGCAGCAGCACCACCGTGCCCGGCGGCGTGTTGGAGGCGTCCACGCCCGCCGCCGCGAGCACAAGACCGTGCCGGGTCTCCACGATCCTGGTCGGCCCACGGCGGGCGACCACGCGCACCGATTCCGCGTCGATGGCCTGCTCCCGGTCCACCCGGGCCACCCGGCCCTCCGCCTTGCTGACGATCTTGGAGGTGATCACCAGGATGTCCCCGTCGGCCAGGCCGGTGGCCGCCTCCGCGATCAGCCCCGCCAGGTCCGCCCCCTCGGTGATCTCGGGGATCCCCTGGACCGGGACAACAGTGAGCGCCACCTCATCGCCCCCGCACGCGCGAGCGCCGCGACCGTTCGTCATGAACGACGCAGTCATCACTTTCTATGGTGATGATTGCCGCAACCATCACTTTTGCCGGTGCTGAGGGCATGCTCATCCGCGCAACTCCAGGGCCAGGTCGAGGGCGGCGCGGGCGATGGCTGCGGTCGCCGCCGGGCTGCTCATGTACAGCGGGGCCGCGCGGACGGTGATGCCGGCCAGTTCCGGGGCGTCGGCCGCGGCCTTGTCCTGCTCGTCGACCAGCCAGCCGTCGAGCAGCGCGGGCCCGTAGTGCGCCGCGACGCCGGTCGCGGAGGCCGCCACGCCCAGCGCCGCGAGGCATTTGTCGGCCATGCCCCGCACCGGTGCGCCGCCGATGATCGGTGACACCCCGACAACGGTCTTGGCGCGCATCGCCTCGGCGATCTCGGGCACGGCGAGGATCGTGCCGATGCTCACCACGGGATTGGACGGCGGCATCAGGATCACGTCGGCCCCGGCGATCGCCTCCAGCACCCCCGGTGCCGGGGACGCCTGCGCCGCCCCGGCGAACACGAAGCCAGCCGCGGGCACCTGGGCGCCCATCCGCACCCACCACTCCTGGAAGTGCACCGTGCTTCCCCCGCCCCCGCGCTGGCTCTTTCCCGCCCCCGCGCTCGGCGCCCGCCCCCGCTCGGCGCCCGCCCCCGCTCGGCGCTCGCCCTCGTCGCCGGCCAGCACGACGTGGGTCTCCACCCGGTCATCGGTCATCGGGAGCAGTCGCACCCCCGGTTGCCACCGCTGGCAGAGCACCGTGGTGACGGCCGAAAGCGGCAGCCCGGCCGCCAGCATGCTGGTCCGGTGCAGGTGCGTGGCGATGTCCAGGTCACCCAGGCCGAACCAGCCCGGCCCGGCGCCGTAGGCGGCAAGCTCGGACATGACCGTACGGGAGTCGCCGGCCCGGCCCCAGCCCTGTTCCTCGTCGATGCCGCCGCCCAGGGTGTACATGACGGTGTCCAGGTCGGGGGACACGTGCAGGCCGAACAGCGTGATGTCGTCGCCGGTGTTGCCGATGACGGTGATCTCGGCGCCGGGCACTTCCGCCTTCAGCCCGCGCAGGAAGCGGGCGGCCCCGACCCCGCCCGCGGGCACGGTGATGCGCATGCCGGTAAGTCTGGCAACCGCCCGGGGCCCGTCCCCGCTCACCCCCGCAAAAAGCGTCACGGCGCCGTCCGCCGGGGCCCGCGAGCCTCAGATTTCTGGGCCCGGATTTACCCGTCATCCGGGACAAGCTGCAGTCAATATCACGGATCCCGCTTGACGTAACGCAAGACACGCGCGTGTAATTTCACTTGTGTAGTTCGCGTCCGTCCCGGGTGGGCGCGCACGGAACGGGGTTCCCGGGAGGGAAGGGAGGTGCGCCGTGACTGAGGTCGTACCGATCGGGCTCGACATCTTTGGCATCGGCGAGGACGTGGCCGAGGGGATGTCCTGGCAGGACAGCGCGCTGTGTGCCCAGACGGACCCGGAAGCGTTCTTTCCGGAGAAGGGCGGCTCCACCAGAGAGGCCAAGAAGGTGTGCCGCACCTGTGAGGTTCGTACCGAGTGCCTTGAGTACGCGCTCGAACACGACGAACGGTTCGGCATCTGGGGCGGCCTGTCCGAGCGTGAGCGCCGCCGCCTCAAGAGAGGCGCCTGAGGAGTCGTCGGCTGGGTCAACTGTGCTCGATGGCCTACGGCCATCTTCGCCCAGGCCGCTCCTCATCTGCTTGCCCGGGGGCCCGAGCCGCCGGAACCCCCAACGTGCCCGGCTCGCGTTTTCTCTCCGGCTCAGGCCGATCCGCACCAACCCTAAAAGGACCAGCAGAAGGTGACTGTCTGTAGATCACTCACGACCCCTGCTTGATCAGCCAGTCAACCAGTTTCCGCAGGCAATACGCCCGGGCTATCCCCGGGCCATCTTCGTCCGTCTGCCCAACCGCCAACCCGACGTTCGCGTATTGTTCACGGCGTGCCCCAGCCTCGCCGGGACGCCAAGGGGGGCGGCCCCGCGTGCCTCGGCAGGTGACCACTGCGAGCAGCTAGCGGGACCGTGTCACCAGACAGCACGCACAGCCCAGACATCGTCACCGCGGTGATCGTCGCCCACGACGGCGCCGCGTGGCTTCCGCGTGTCATGGATGCCGTGGCCAAGCAGACCAGGTCCGTGCAGCGGGTGGTGGCCGTGGACACCGGCAGCACCGACCGCAGCGGCTCGATGCTCGCCCAGGCGTTCGGCCGGGCGGCCGTGTTCGGCATGGAACGCGGCACGGGATACGGCGTCGCGATCGCCAAGGCGCTGCGCCACCGCGCGGCGAACGCCCACGTGCCGCTGGCGGGCACCTCCAGGGAAGACCGGACCGAATGGGTCTGGCTGCTGCACGACGACAGCGAGCCGGCCCCGGATGCGCTTGAGCAACTGCTGGCCGGGGCGCGGGAGGCACCCGCGGCGGTGGTGCTCGGCCCGAAGATCATGGACTGGTCCGACCGGGATGTCCTGCTAGAGGCCGGCACCACCATCGACCGGGCAGGCCGCCGGATCACCGGCATCGAGCCGCGCGAGGTCGATCAGGGCCAGCACGACGGAGACCGCGACGTGCTCGCCGTGAGCAGCGCCGGGATGCTGGCCCGCCGCGATGTGTGGGAGCAGGTCGGCGGCTTCGACCCGGGGATGCGGCTGTTCCGGGAGGACACGGACTTTTGCTGGCGGGTGCAGGCGGCCGGATACCGGGTGCGGGTGGTGACCGACGCCGTGGTCTATCACGTCGAGGCCACGGCGAGGAACCGCCGTGAGCCCTCGGCGGCGCAGCATCGCCGGCGCCAGGACCGCCGCAACGCGCTGCTCGTGCTGACTGGCAACCTGCCGGCCAGGCCCATGCTCGCCGCCCTGGCGGGCAACCTGGTGCTTTCTTCCCTGCGGACGGTCTTCTTCCTGCTGGCAAAGCGGCCCTCGGCCGCGATGGACGAACTGGCCGCCTACACCTCGGTGGCCGCCCATCCGCTGCGGCTGATGTCCGCCCGGCGGATCCGGGCCAGAGGAAGGCAGCAGGCCTTCGCCCGGCTGGGCAACGACCTGCCGCCGGGCCGGTCGTTCCGGATGCTCGCGGAGTATGCGACGAGCACCCTGTCCAAAACGCTGCCCGTCGACACCGTGGGCAGCCACCACGCGACCGACGACCCCTCCGACGACGACTCGATGCTGGTCGACACCGGGCTGGCGCAGCGCTTGCTCACCAGTCCCGGGGTGCTGCTGTTCCTGTTCCTCACCGTGGTAGCCCTGGTCGCGGAGCGGTCGCTGCTCGGCTCCACCCCGCTCGGTGGCGGTGCGCTCGTCCCGGCCTGGGGCGGCGTCTCGGCGCTGTGGCAGGAGTACCTCCAGGGCTTCCACCCGGTGAGCATCGGGACCGGCGCGAACGCGCCGCCGTACGTCGCACTGCTTGCCGTGCTGGCGACCGTGCTTGGCGGTAAGCCGTGGCTGGCGGTGGACGTGATCCTGCTCGGCTGCGTTCCGCTCGCCGGTGCCACGGCCTTTTTCGCCACCCGCCGGGTGACCTCGTATGTGCCGGCCCGTGTCGTCGGGGCGCTCGCGTACGCGCTGCTGCCGGTGGGGATGGGCGCCGTGGCGGCAGGAAGGCTCGGCACGGCCGTCCTGCTCGTGCTGTTGCCGCCGGTCGCCGTGCTGGTGGGGCGGATCTTCACCGCGCCGCGCCGCAGAGCCCGGCGGGCCGCCTGGGCCGCGGGGCTGCTCACCGCGGTGGTGGCGGCGTTCGTGCCACTGTTCTGGCTGATCGCTGCCGTGGTCATGGCCGCAGGCCTGATCGCGCTGCGCCGCCGTGACCGGGTGCTTGATGCGCTGATCGTCGTGGTGCTCCCGCTGTTGCTGTTGCTGCCGTGGACGCTGGACATTGCCACGCACCCGGCCAGGATCTTCCTCGAGGCCGGGCTGGCCCGGCCCGGGCTGGCCAGTGCCAGCCTTGCCCCGCGCTCCCTGCTGTTGCTGTCCCCGGGCGGGCCCGGGCTGCCGCCGTTCTGGGTGACCGCCGGCCTGGTCCTCGCCGCGACCGTCGCCGTCGTGGTCAGTGGCCGCCGGCGCATGGTGCTGGCTGGCTGGGCGGTCGGTGTGACCGGGCTGATCGCCGCCGCGGCGGTGAGCCGGGTAGCGATCAGCCAGGCGGGAAGCACTACTGCGGTCCGTGCCTGGCCGGGCCCGGCGCTCGCCATCGCCGGCGCTGGTCTGCTGCTCGCCGTGGTGGCCGCCGGCGACGAGGTGCCTGGCCTGCTGCGCGCGGGCCGGTGGCGCAGCCCGGCCGGGCTGGCCGTGATCGCGCTCGGCGTCGTAGCCTGTTCCGCGCCCGCGCTCGCCGCGGCTCATTGGGTCACCTCAGGGGTGACCGGCCCCGTGCGCCCGGCGGCCGGGACGGTGCTGCCGGAGTTCGTGGCGGTCTCCTCGGACACCGGGCAGCGGCTGCGCACGCTGGTGCTCCAGACGGCCCCGCACGGCGGCGTGAGCTACCTGGTGCTCCGCGACAGCGACCCGCTGATCGGCTCCCAGGAGCTGGCCCTGCCCACGTCGGCCGATCAAGCCCTCAGCAGGACCGTGGCCACCCTCACCGCACCATCGGGCAGCGCCGTCACCGACCAGGGGCGTGCCCTGGCCGGGTTCGGCATCGGCTACGTGCTCCTGCCGGCCCCGGTCAACGCCGGGCTGGCCGGGCTGCTCGACGATGTGCCCGGCCTGCGGCCGGTGAGCGCCACCGTGGACTTCCAGCTCTGGCGGGTCGTGGGCACCACGGCGCGAGTCACCGTGACCGAGAGCGGCGGCGCCGTGGTGCCGGTGGCCTCGGGGCAGGTGAGCGTTACCGCGGCGCGGGTCCCGTCCGCCGGTGGCACGCTCATGCTCGCCGAGCCGGCCGGGGGCTGGAGCGCGACACTGAACGGCCATCCGCTCACCCCCCTGGCGGCGCCGGTGAACGGCTGGGCGCAGGGGTTCCGGCTGCCGGCCGGCGGTGGTTCCCTGTCGGTGAGCCACAGTAATTTCGGCCGTACCGCGGTCGTGGCCCTGGAGGGCCTGGCCGTGCTCGTGGTGATCGGCCTCGGCCTGCCCGGCTCGCGGGCCGCCGCCGAAGCCGAGCGGAAGGAAGCGGCCGAGAATGACGAGGCGCCCGGGACGCAGGAGCCCGGCCGCCGCCGCGCCAGCCATGGCAGGGAGCCCGAGGACCGGTCCAGGCGCCGGCGTACGCCGCGCCGTGGCGAGGACGAGCCGCAGTTGCCACCGGGCACGGAGGTGCCCCGGCCCGCCGTGCCGGCCAGAGCCTTCGCGCGGCGCGCTGCTGCCGTACCCGCGGGTGTCCGGGCGGGCTTGCCGCGGCGGGGCGGGCCGCCCGGCGCGGAGGACCCCTATTCCGGCGAGGAGGCGCCGCAGGGCGGCGCGTCCTATCCCGGCGGCGACTCTTTCCCCGGCGAGGCTTCCCGTCCCGGTGGCCGGGGCTACCCGGGCTCGCCGGTGCCGGAACAGCCTGCCCCCGCCGGGCGGGGCCGCCGCGCGGCGGCGGACCTCACCAGCGAAACCATCGCTTACCGCGCGCCCAGCGGTGACCCCGCCGGGCGGCACAGCCACCGCGCAGGGCAGGGCCGGGCCCCCGCGGCGGAGCTTGGCAGGCCACCGCAGGACTACGCGGCGCCCGCCTCCGCCCCGGGCCGCGACGCCGGCCCGGGCCGCGACGCCGGGCCCGGATACGCGGCCGGAGCCGGGCCCGATACGGCCGGGCCGGGTTACGACGCCGGGCTGCCACCGCACGGCGGGCAGGACGCTCCGCGCGGGCGCGGCATCGGGCCCCGCCGTGGACGGCGCGGTCAAGGGCTCCCAGGCGCCCAGGGTGACGATCCCCTGGGCCACCGTGCCTCCGGCGGCCAGAGCACCCCGCAAGCCGGCCCGGACGGCGGCCCTGGCGACGAGCCGCAGGACGACCGCGAGGCCCGGGAGCGCTTCTCCCTGCCCATCCGGCGCGGTGCCGCTGGCCAGGACCGGGCCGGCCGGTTCGGCCGGTTCGGGCGCGGCTCAGCGCAGGGGGCGCCGGGCGGGCCCGCACAGCCTGCCGCCAGCGGCGGCCCATACGACAGCGGCGGCCGCCCGGCCGGCGGTTACCAGGGTGAGGGTCACCCGAGTGGCCCGTACCCCACCGGCTCCTACCAGGGCGAGCCGTCTGCGGGCGGTCGTCAAGGCGGTCATTCGAGCGGTCCTTACCCGAGCGGCTCCTACCAGGGCGGCGGGCCGGTGGGCGGCGCGCCCGGCGGGGGTTATGACGCGGCAGGTCATCCGAGCGGCCCGTATCCCACCGGCGCGCATCGGGGTGACCGGTCCGCGGGCGGCGATCCGGGCGGTGCGCCCTCGAGCGGTCCCTACCCGAGCGGCTCCTACCAGGGCGAGCGGCCGGTGGGCGGCGCGCCCGGCGGGGGCTACGACGCCGCAGGTCATCCGAGTGGCCCGTACCCCACCGGCGCGCATCGGGGAGACCGGTCCGCGGGTGGCGATCCGGGCGGTACGCCCTCGAGCGGTCCCTACCCGAGCGGCTCCTACCAGGGCGGCGGCCGGCGGGCGGCGCGCCCGGCGGGGGTTATGACGACGTGAGCCACCCGAGTGGCCCGTTGCCCACCGGGCCCTATCGGGACGGCCGGGCGGCGGGCGGTCCCGGCGGTGCGCATTCGAGTGGCCCCTATCCCGCCGGCTCCTACCCGGGCAGCGGGTCGCAGGGCAGCGGGTCGCAGGGCAGCGGCTACGACAGCGGCGGCTACCGAGGCGGCCCTGCCAGCGGTGGGACCGGCCAGGCACCCGAGGGCGGACGCGGCCGCCGTGGCCGGTCGCCGGGCCACGCGCGGGCCTCCCGGTCCGGTACCTCCCGGCCAGGCGACACCGGGCCAGCCCAGCAGTCCGGCCGTGGCGGCCCGGCCGACGATGACGACGCGCTGCTCGCACCGCTGCCGCCGTTGCCGCCCCGCGTGCCACGGCGCAGCGAGTGGGACGACGCGGGCCAGGACCGCGGGCCAGGCGACGACCAGGGAGAAGCGGACTGGTGAGGAGCGCGATAGCGAACCGGGTCATCTCGCTCGCGGTGTTGCTCGTGGCCGTCGTCGCGGCCGCGGGACTGGCCGTATGGAAGCACACCGTGACGGTCGCCGCGGCCGCGCCGCAGCCACAGCTGCACAACGCGCCGGTCAACACCGTGCTGCGCGCCTGCCCGGCGCCGGGCCTGGCCGGGGCACCGGACTCTCAGGTCGCCCTCATCGCGGGCCCGGGCACGGCGGGAGCCGGCCGCGCGGTGGTAAGCCGGATCGGCGTGAGCCCCGGGCGCCCCCTTGGCCAGCGTCACCCAGTCCGGGGCCCTCACGGTCACCGGTGTGCGCGCCGCCCAGGCAGCCGCGCACGGCAAGACAGCGTCCGGCAAGACCACGCACGGCAAGACCGCAACGAACAAGACGCCGTCCCCTTCGAGCTTCGCCGTCCCCGGCCCCGACCAGCCAGTCCGTAGCCACCGTTCCCGCGGCGGGGGGCGTGGTGATCCAGGCCAGCGGGGCGATGGCCAGGGGGCTTGAGGCCGAGCAGGTCCTGCCCGGCGGAATGGTCTCCGCGCGCTGCGACGGCCCGGGCACCGACTTCTGGTTCGCCGGCCCGGGCGCCTTCTCCGTCCAGCACATCCAGCTTTTCCTGATGAACGTGGGCAGCCAGCCCGCGGACGTCGACGTTGACGCCTACACCGATGCCGGGCCACTGCAGGGCAGCACCGACACGGGCGTGGCCGTGGCGCCGCACACCATGGTCACCCAGTCCCTGGAGAAGATGCTGCACGGTACCCGGATGGTCGCGCTGAACGTCCGCACCAGCGTCGGGCAGGTCGTGGCGGCGGTCGAGGAGACCAAGGGCGCCGCGCGCACCGGTGCCTGGCTGCCCGCATCCGCGACGCCGGGGACCCGGGTGGTCATCCCGGGGATGCCGCCCACCGTGGGCACCCGGCAGTTGTTCATCGCCGTGCCCGGCACCCAGGACGCGCACGTCACCCTGAGCGCCGTCACCAGCAAGGGCTCCTACCACCCCACCGGTGGCGGCGGACTGGACATCCCCGGCGGCTCGGTGGCCCAGCTCTCGCTGTCTTCGCTGTCGGCGCGCTACGGCGCGCTCGAGATCTCGTCCACCGCCCCCGTCACCGCGTCGCTGATGACGCCGGGCGGGCAGCGGGGCACGCCCGGCGCCTTCACCGGCGCCACGCCCCCGCTGGAGGAGCAGGGCGTGGTCGCCGTCGAATGTGAGCAGCGGCGGAGCGGTGTCGTCCCTGGTGCTGTCGGCGCCATGGCGTGCCGCCAGGGTGCGGATCACCGAGGTCGGCGCGGGCGGTGGCCAGGGGTCGGCGGCCCCGGGCAAGGTCGTACTCGTCCAGGCCCACCACAGCCTGCTGGAGCAGCTCGCCGCGCCCCCGGGGACGCGCCGCGGCTCGGCCTTCGCGGTGATCGTCACGCCGCTGCCGGGATCGGGCCCGCTCTACGCCGGGCGCGTCGTCATGAGCAGCGGAAGGGGCGGGGCGCTGCAGTCGATCCTGCCGGTGTCCAGCGCGCTGACCGTGGTGCCGCTCCCGGACGTGCAGGACGAGCTGGTCACCCCCGGTCGGTAGCCGCGCCGGAGAGTCACTCGCCGCCCGCGTAGCCGGGATCCACGTCCGCCGGGTCGATGCCCAGGATCCGCGCGAACTCCTCCACCACCACGTCGAAGACCAGTTCGCCGAGCTCATCTTCGCCGTCCGCCCGTGCCATCAGCGGCCGCCGGTACACCACGATGCGCGGCGGCTGCGGGCCGGCCTGGTCGTCCTCCGGTTCCGCCGCGCCGGGGACGGCCGGCTGACTGAACCCTGGCCGCCCGGCCCGCCGGGGGCTGTGCCAAGCTCCAGCCGGGACAGTGGCACCAGCCCGTGGGGCCCGTTGACCGGGGAGTCGGCGGGCGGTATCTCTTCGACCGCGAACTCGATGCCCGACAGGTGCGCCTCCCACTGCGGCTCCAGCCGGGCCACGGCCTGCAGCACGAGGTCGTCGAACCGCTCCGCGCGGGTCCGGTACAGCGGCACGTCCGGCGGCACCAGCACCCCGCGCAGTCCACGCCCGTGCCGGTCCCGCCGCCTGACGGGGAGCGGGCGCTGCGGGCGGCCCTCGTCGGCGGTTTGCACAGCTCCCGAGGGTATCCCGCCTGGGCGGTCGTGCGTATTGCAGCTTGCCAGTGAACTTTCGAATGCACCGCCGCTACCGGCGCCTTTCCTCGAGACTGCAAGACACGATCACACCGAGTGGGGGTGGTGGTGGCGTTAGCTGGCGCATATCGGTACGGTCTGCCCTTGTGAGTATGTGCGCGGTCCAGCCCTCAGCCGGAGCCGCGCCGCCGGGTTCCGCGAGTGAGGCTGGCTGATGGCGCGTCGGTGTTCCAGGCCGGGATGCAAGCAGGACGCGGTCTACACGCTGACGTACGTCTACCGCGATTCCACCGCGGTCGTGGGGCCGCTGGCCGCCTATACCGAACCGCACTGCTATGACCTGTGCGAAAGCCATGCGGGCAGGCTGACCGCCCCGCTCGGCTGGGACGTGGTCCGGCTTCCGGTGCACGCGGAGGAGGCGCTGCCGCCCCCGGCCGACGACCTGGAGGCCCTGGCCAACGCGGTCAGGGAAGCCGCGCCCGAAGATACCGCCACCGAGCCGGTGGGGCAGGGCGTCGAGGTGGGCCGGCGTGGGCACCTGCGTGTCCTGCGTTCCTCCCCGAACGAGCCGGGCAGGCGCTGAGCCGAACCGGGCCTGGCGCCAGGCCCGACCGGTAGGCTCGGGTTTCGTGCATCGCGGGGTTGCTGCCGTGGTGCGGCGCAATGACGTGCCCTCGGGCTGACACGGGAGGCAAGGGCCAGCGTGGGCCAGTATTCGAAGATCTTCAAGCCTTATGACATCAGGGGCATCGTCCCCGACGAGCTGGACGAAACCGTCGCCGAAGCGATCGGTGCCGGCTTCGCCCGGCTGACCGGGGCGCCGTCCGTCGTGATCATGCACGACATGCGCACCTCCTCGCCGTTGCTGGCCGAGGCGTTCGGCCGCGGAGTGGCCAGCCAGGGGGCGGATGTGGTCGCGGGCGGGCTGGGCTCCTCCGACATGCTCTACTACGCCAGCGGCAGCCTGGACATCCCCGGAGCCATGATCACGGCGAGCCACAATCCCCCCAAGTACAACGGGATCAAGCTGTGCCGCAGCGGCGCGAGGCCGATCGGGGAGGACACCGGGCTCGCCGAACTCCGGGAGGCGGCCGAGCGCGGCATGCCCGCCCAGCAGGGGCACACCGGCACTACCACCAGCCGGGACCTGCTGCCGGGATACGCGAGCTTCCTGAAGTCGCTGGTCGACCTGTCCGGCATCCGGCCGCTGAAGGTGGTGGCCGACGCGGGCAACGGCATGGCCGGGCACACCGTTCCCGAGGTCTTCGCGGGGCTGCCGGTCACGGTGGTGCCGCTGTACTTCGAACTGGACGGCACGTTCCCCAACCACGAGGCCAACCCGATCGACCCGGTGAACCTCGTCGACCTGCAGCGGGCGGTGCTGGAGCACGGCGCGGACATCGGCCTGGCCTTCGACGGCGACGCGGACCGCTGCTTCGTCGTGGACGAGCGGGCGCAGATCGTCTCCCCGTCCGTGCTCACCGCGCTGATCGCGGTCAGGGAACTTGCCCGCGAGCCGGGTGCGGTGATCATCCACAACCTGATCACCTCCCGGGCGGTGCCGGAGATCATCACCGAGCACGGTGGCCAGCCGGTGCGTACCCGGGTGGGCCACTCGTTCATCAAGGCGCGGATGGCCGAGACCAGAGCGGTGTTCGGCGGCGAGCACTCCGGGCACTTCTACTTCCGCGACTTCTGGTTCGCCGACTCGGGCATGCTCGCCGCCCTGCACGTGCTCGCCGCGCTGGGCGGGCAGGACGCGCCGCTGTCGCAGTTGCTGGCAGGCTACGGCCGTTATGTCGCGTCCGGCGAGATCAACAGCGAGGTCGCCGATCAGCGGGCGGCGACCGAGGCGGTACGGCGGGCCTTCGCCGGCCGTCCGGGCGTCGGCATGGACGACCTGGACGGGCTGACCGTGACCTGCCAGGACTGGTGGTTCAACGTCCGCCCGTCGAACACCGAGCCGCTGCTGCGGCTGAACGTGGAAGCATCCGACGAACCGACCCTCGCCGCCATACGTGACGAGGTCCTGCGCATCGTGCGCGGCGGCTGACCCGCGCCGCGTACCCGAGGAGACGCCGTGAAGATAGACGACTGGCTGCTTGAGATCCTGGCCTGCCCGGCCTGCCACGCCCCGCTCCGCGAGGACGACGCGGCCAGCGAACTGGTATGCACGAACCCCGAATGCGCGCTCGCCTACCCGGTGCGCGACGACATCCCCGTGCTGCTGGTGGACGAGGCGCGCCGCCCCGACCGGCCGACGGCCGCAGGAGCCGGGGGGGATGCGGGGTGACCCTGGCGGCAGCCGAGCGCCTCGACGACGTGGCGCTGCTGGAAACGGCCGACCCGTCCAGCATGCTCAGGCAGGTCGCCTCGTCAGCGGCTCAGGTGCGCGAGGCGGCGCGTTCGGCGGCGGAAACCAGCCTCGACGGGCTCACCGCGGGCGGGCGCCCGCGCGCCATCGTGGTCACCGGGATGGGCGGCTCCGGGATCGCCGGGGAGGTGCTCGCGGCCGTCGCCGGCCCGGGCTGCCCGGTCCAGGTGACCACCGTGCACGACTACCGGCTGCCCGGCTGGGTAGGTGCCGCCGATCTGGTGATCGCGGTCTCCTGCTCGGGGGCCACCGAGGAGACGCTGTCCGCCGCGGAGGAAGCCGTGCGCCGCGGCTGCCGGCTGCTCGGCGTAGGCAGCCAGGGCTCGCCGCTCGCCGGGCTGGCCGAGCAGGCCAGCGCCCCGTTCATCGGGGTCAAGCCGTCGGGCATGCCGCGGTCCATGCTGTGGGGCCTGTCGGTGCCGCTGGTCGTGGCCGCCTCCCGGCTCGGCGTGCTTGACATGCCCGAGGACGCCTACGAGGCGGCCGCCGCCGAACTGGAGCGGGTGGCGCACCTGTGCCGGCCGGACAGCGAGGCATTCGTCAACCCGGCCAAGACGCTCGCGCTCGACCTGTCCGGCACGCTGCCCATGATCTGGGGCACCTCCCCGCTGACCGGCGTGGCCGCCGCCCGGTTCGCCTGCCAGTTGAACGAGAACGCCAAGTACCCGGCGATCGCGGGCGTGCTGCCCGAAGCCAACCACAACCAGGTGGTCGCGTTCGACGGGCCGTTCGCGTCCCGTCCGGCCGGGCTGGCCGGACCGCAAACCCTGGACCTGGACCCGGACGGCCCGGCCGAGGCGCCGCCGGTGCCGCTGCGGCTGATCCTGCTGCGCGACACCCAGGAGCATCCGCAGGTGGCCAGGCGGCGGGAGGAGTCCGCGCGGATCGCGGCCGACCGCGGCATCGAGGTGACGGAACTGGTCGCGTCCGGTGACCTCCCGCTGGAGCGGCTCGCCAGCCTCGTGCAACTGATCGATTACGCCGCCGTTTATCTCGCGATCGCGAACGGCATCGACCCAACGCCGATCGCGGCGATCCAGGAGCTGAAGGCCCGGATCGCCTAGGAGGGAACCGGACATTACCGCCGACTCCGGGCAGGGGCTGCCCGACAAGGCCAGGAAGCAATCCGCGGCGTCTGCGCGGCCCGTGCCCGGGCAGCCAGCTCAGCCCGGGCCGCCGGCCTCGGCAGCGCCGCCCCCCGATGCGCCGGCCCCGATGCGCCGGCCCCGGATGCGTCGGCCCCGGCGGCGCCGGCCCCGGACGTGCGGGAGCGGGCGGCAGCGGAGCGGGAACCGTCGGCGGCACCGGCCTCCCATTCGGCCGGCGTGACCTCCGTCGTCGCGGCGCTCGCCGCCAATCTGGGGATCGCGGCCACGAAGTTCGTGGCGTTCTTCATCACCGGTTCGGCGTCGATGCTCGCCGAGAGCGTGCACTCGGTCGCCGACAGCGGGAACCAGCTTCTGCTGCTGCTCGGCCGGAACCGGGCCAGGCGCGACCGGACGGAGGAGCACCCGTTCGGGTTCGGCAGGGAGCGCTACTTCTACGCGTTCGTGGTGGCGGTCGTGCTGTTCACCGTGGGTGCGCTGTTCTCTATCTACGAGGGCATTCACAAGATCACCCATCCCGAGCCGGTGCACTCCCCGGCCGTCGCGTTCGCCGTCCTGGGGATCGCCATCGTGCTGGAGAGCCTGTCGCTGCGCACGGCGGTGCGGGAATCGAGCGAGCAGCGCAACGGGGGCAACTGGATCGCGTTCATCCGCCGCGCCAAGGCCCCCGAACTGCCAGCGATCCTGCTGGAGGACATGGCCGCGCTGGCCGGGCTGTTGCTGGCCACGGCGGGCGTGGCGCTCACGGTGATCACCGGCAACGAGGCCTGGGACGGCGCCGGGTCGCTGGCGATAGGCCTGCTGCTCGGCGGCGTCGCGGTCATCCTGGCCGTGGAGATGAAGAGCCTGCTGATCGGCGAGTCGGCGGGCGACGAGGTCGAGCGCGACATCGTCACGGCACTGGAAGCGGGGCCGGAGGTGGAGTGCGTCATCCACCTGCGGACCCTGCACCTGGGCCCCGAGACGCTGCTCGTGACGGCGAAGATAGCGGTGCGGCCCTCCGAGCGGGCGGAGCAGCTCGTGGCAGGGATCGACGCGGCCGAACGCCGGGTCCGGGCCGCCGTCCCGATCGCCAAGGTGATCTACCTGGAGCCCGACCTGTACCGCGAGTCCCGCGCGGACGCGACCGACCCGGCGATCCGCGCCGTCCGCCGCAGGCAGCCCCGGTGACCGCCCCGCCCGCCTCCTGGCACACTCGCGGTGACCCGGCCCGGAAGGGAAGGCATGTTCGAGCCCGGAAAACCGATCCGCACCGAGCGGCTGCTGCTGCGGCCGTACGCCCACGGCGACGTGGATGCCCTGTACGCCTACCAGCGGCTGCCGGAGGTGCACCGCTACCTGTACACCGAGCCGCGGACCCGGTCCGAGATCGAGGCCCTGGTGGCGGAGCGGGCGGATCCGGCCAGGCTCGCCGAGGCGGGCCAGGCGATTCCCCGGGTCGCCGAGCTGGCGCAGACCGGCGAGCTGGTGGGCGACTTGGTGCTGTTCTGGCACAGCCAGGAGCACAAGCAGGGCGAGGTGGGATACGTCTTCAATCCCGCCTTCCACGGCCGCGGCCTGGCCACCGAGGCCGTCGGCGCGCTGCTGCGGATTGGTTTCGAGGGGCTGGGCATGCACCGGATCGCCGGGCGGCTCGACGGGCGCAACACCGCGTCGGCGCGGGTCCTGGAGCGGGCCGGGCTGCGGCGCGAAGCGCACCTGGTGGAGAACGAGTTCGTCAAGGGCGAGTGGACCGACGAGCTGATCTACGGCATCCTGCGCCGCGAGTGGGAGGCCAGGCAGGCGCCCGGCTGAGCTCAGTCCCGCCGGGTGCGGGGGGTGCCGCCGGGCGGCAGCCGCAGCAGCCGCAGCGCCCGCTGCTGCTCGAAGTCAAGTGCCCGCGCAGGCGGCGGGGCAATTCTCCCGAGACGACGGCCCAGCTCGGCCACTTCCGCACGGACACCCGGCTCCGTGAGGACCTTCAAGCCAAAAGCCAGCGCGGCGGGACTGATGTCGTACCGCTGCTCGATCCGCAGGGCGTGCGCGACCGCGGCCAGGTCGTCGTCGGCGAACCGCCGGTGGCCCCGGGGCACGCCGCCACGGGCCCGGCTCTCGGCCGGTGCCGCCCGCGCCTGGCCCTGGTCCGGGGGTGCCCCGACCGGTCCCGCGCCGGGGCGGCGTCGCGCACCGGCGGCAGCAGTCCGAGCATGTCCCGGTACCGCAGCATCCGGGGCGACGTACCGAGCCACTCGGCCGCCTCAGTGATCCGCATGAGCTAAATCTAACATTTTTGTGTTAAGAACTGCCGTCGCGGCGTGCGATTCCGGCGGCTATCGCCTACGGTCGGACTGTCGCCACGCCGATCGCGCCTGGCGCCGCCCAGCCTAAAACAGGACAGGAGCGGACATGCCCGCCGAAAGCCTTCCGTTCAAGGTCGCCGATCTCTCGCTCGCGTGGTTCGGGCGCAAGGAGATCACCCTCGCCGAGCATGAGATGCCCGGGCTGATGGCGGTGCGCGCCGAGTACGCCCGGACACAGCCGCTGCGCGGCGCCCGGATCACCGGTTCGCTGCACATGACCGTGCAGACGGCCGTCCTGATCGAGACGCTGGCCGCGCTCGGCGCCCAGGTGCGGTGGGCAAGCTGCAACATCTTCTCCACCCAGGACCACGCCGCCGCGGCGGTGGCGGTCGGCCCGGACGGTACTCCCGACAACCCGCGGGGCGTGCCGGTCTTCGCCTGGAAGGGCGAGACGCTGACCGAATACTGGTGGTGCACCGGCCAGGCGCTCACCTGGCCGGGCGAGGACGGGCCCAACATGCTGCTCGACGACGGCGGCGACGCGACCCTGCTGGTGCACCAGGGGGCCGAGTACGAGAATGCCGGGGCGGTGCCGGTCGCTACCGATGAGGACCCCGAGGAACTCGCCGTCATCCTGGACCTGCTCCGGGCCAGCGTGGCCGAGAACCCGGAGCGGTTCACCAGGATGGCCGCCGGGATCATCGGCGTCACCGAGGAGACCACCACCGGGGTGCACCGCCTGTACGAGCGCGCCACCGACGGCACGCTGCTGTTCCCGGCCATCAACGTCAACGACTCGGTGACCAAGTCCAAGTTCGACAACAAGTACGGCTGCCGCCATTCGCTCATCGACGGCATCAAGCGCGCCACCGACGTGCTGATCGGCGGGAAGGTCGCGGTTGTCTGCGGGTACGGCGACGTGGGCAAGGGCTGCGCCGAGTCGCTGCGCGGCCAGGGGGCGCGGGTGATCGTCACCGAGATCGACCCGATCAACGCGCTCCAGGCCGCGATGGACGGCTATCAGGTCGCCACCCTCGAGGACGTGGCGGCCACCGCCGACATCTTCGTCAGCGCCACGGGAAACAAGGACGTCATCACCGCCGATCACATGAGCCAGATGAAGCACCAGGCGATCGTGGGGAACATCGGCCACTTCGACAACGAGATCGACATGGCGGGCCTGGCCCGGGTGCCCGGCATCCGCAGGGAGAACATCAAGCCCCAGGTCGACGAGTGGGTCTTCGCCGACGGGCACGGGGTGATCGTGCTGTCCGAGGGGCGCCTGCTCAACCTGGGCAACGCGACCGGCCACCCGAGCTTCGTCATGTCCAACTCCTTCACCAACCAGGTGATCGCGCAGGTGGAACTGTTCACCCGGCCGCAGGACTACCGGGCCGGCGTGCACGTCCTGCCCAAGTACCTGGACGAGAAGGTGGCCCGGCTGCATCTGGACGCCCTCGGCGTCCGGCTCACCGAGCTGACCAAGGCGCAGGCCAGCTACCTCGGCGTCCCGGTGGAAGGGCCGTACAAGCCGGACCACTACCGCTACTGACCCCGATGCCCGCAGGCGGCGAGCACGGCACGACCTCCGACATCGCGGACGAGAGCCTGGCCGAGGCCGGGCGCGCCCGGATCGGCTGGGCGCAGCGGGGCATGCCCGTGCTGCGGCTGCTCACCGAGCGCTACGCCGGTGAGCAGCCGTTCGCCGGGCTCACCGTGGCCGCCTGCCTGAACGTGACGGCGGAGACGGCGGGCCTGGTCGGCGCCTTGCGGGCGGGCGGCGCGCGGGTCTTCCTCGCGGCCTCGAACCCGCTGTCCACCCAGGACGACGTGGCCGCCGCCCTGGCGGACGCGGGCACGAGCGTGTTCGCCCGGGCGGGCGTGGACGACATCACCTATGGCGAGCACATCCACCGGGCCCTCGACTCGCGCCCCGACCTGGTCATCGACGACGGCGGGGACCTGGTCGACACGCTGTCCGGGCAGCGGCCCGAGCTGGTTCCCGGCGTCCGCGGCGGGTGCGAGTCCACTTCCACCGGGGTGCTGCGGCTTCGCCGGATGGCGACCGCGGGCGCGCTGGCGTTTCCCATGGTGGCGACCGACACGACCACCACCAAGCGGATGTTCGACAACACGGCGGGCACCGGGCAGTCGGTCATCGACGCGGTGCTGCGCGCCACCAACGTCCTGCTCGCGGGGCGGACGGTCGTGGTGGCCGGGTTCGGGCCGTGCGGGCAGGGCGTCGCGCGCCGCGCCAGTGGCCTGGGGGCACTGGTGATCGTCACCGAGGTGGACCCCGTGCGGGCGCTGGAGGCGGTCCTGTCCGGGTACCAGGTGCTGCCGATGCGCGAGGCCGCCGCGGTGGCCGATGTGATCATCACGGTGACCGGATCCCGGGACGTGGTCGCGACCGGGCACCTGGGAGTGCTACGGGACGGCGCGATCCTGGCCAACGCGGGGCACTTCGACGCCGAGATCGACGTGCCGGCGCTGGCCGGGGCCGCGGTGAAGGTGACCCGCGACGTCCGCCCGCACGCCGACGAGTACACGCTGGACGACGGCCGCCGCGTGGTGCTGCTCGCCGAGGGGCGGGTGGTCAACCTGGTCGCGGGCGAAGGGAACCCGCCCCAGGTCATGGACGTCTCCTTCGCCGGCCAGGCGCTCGTGCTGCGCTGGCTGGCCAGCGTGACGCCGGCCCTGCCGCCCGGCGTGCACGACGTTCCGCCGGACATAGACGAAGAAATCGCCCGGCTCACCCTGGAGTCGTCGGGCGCCCGGATCGACCTGCTCACCGACGCGCAGCGCGACTACCTGAACTCCTGGCGCGCCGCCCCCTGACACCGCGCTGCCGGCTGTCCCGCGCCGCCGGCGCCCGCCCGCACACAGGCCGCGGCCGGGAGACCGGTGGAACGGTCACCCGGCCGCGGCCCGGCTGGCACTAGGGAGTGACGACCCGCTTGGTCGAAGGCAGGCACAGCCAGTTCGTCTGGTGGATGGCCAGCGAGCCCTGGCCGAACTGGTTCTTGTACCACGCGTTCTTGATCGGCGTCGGGCTCACCGGGAAGCACAGCAGGTGCGTGACCGAGTTGACCATCGGGAAGTCGTGCGCGCCCACGATCTTCTCGGTGGGCAGGCACAGTTCCGCCGGAACCGGGTTCACCGTGGCGGTCACCGGCTGGGCGGTGAACTCGTCCTTGAGCCGGACCGTCGGCGGATGGTAGCCGCCGCTCGCCACCCGCACCGGGTAGCAGGTGAAGTGGCTGAGGCCGGGTGGCTGGACCATCTGCGGGTGCGGAACCCCGACCAGGCTCTTCCACGACGGCAGGCACAGCAGGTTGGGCTGGCGCGGAACCAGCCGTGCGCTGCCGAACTGGTTGGTGACCACGACCGTGGGCGTCGGCTGCGCCGGCTCAGTGGTCTTGTAGCAGACCAGGTGCGCCCTCGGGTTGGTGATGTGGAACGTCTGGCCGGTCGGCAGCGTCTTCTGCACCCGGGTTGCACAGGACCTGCCCGGTGGTGATCGTGGGGTGGAAACCGTTCGGGCTGAACTGGTTCTTCAAAATGACGTTGGGCGGGATCACGCTTCCACTGACCCCGGTCCGGTAGCAGAGCTGGTGGTCGACGGCCGGTGCGGCACGGTGTGACGCGGCATGGTGTGGCGCGGCCGCCGCGATGCTGGCCGCCACGCCGCCGGCGCCCAGCAGGACCACCGCGGTGGCCGTGGCCAGCTTGATCGCGCTGGCCCGCAACGATTGAGTCATGACTTCCTCCCTGGTCCCCTTAGGGCCTTTCGAACGCATGTTCAGCAGCGATCATGCACAAGCGGGGCGGGGCGGCGAATCCGTGAAGTCCGCAAGGATTCGCGGGCCGGACCGCCCGCGCCCGGGCATGGCCCTTCCGCGGCGCCCAGCGCGTGCATCGACCCCGTGCGAGGGCTTCAGGATGCTCTCGGCGCCGCAGAACAGTGGTGCGGGTGGTGTTTCGTCAGGCCAGGCCATCGCAAGCCGGCACGTGGCGGCGCCCCCGCATTGTGCCGGTAGCGGCCGCCGGGTCCACCCGGACAGGAGTCTTGCCGTCCGGCCAGTGTCGTTCACTAGGAGAAACCCTGGACAATAAGGTCAAAGCAGTGCAAAAGAAGGGCAATACACTGTAAAAGCCGGGCGCGTCTCGCCGGCCGCCGGTCCATGATCGTCGGCCGGGCGGACGAGCTCGCCCAGCTCGGCCGGCTGCTCGGCGACCTGCGGGACGGGAGGGGCAGCACGCTGGTCCTGCGCGGTGAGGCCGGGATCGGCAAGACGGCGTTGCTGCGCGCGCTGGGCGAACGCTGCGACGGGGACGTCACGTTGCTGCGGGCCGGCGGCGTCGAGGCCGAGGCCGAGCTCGCCTTCTCAGCCCTGTCCGACCTGCTGGCCCCGGTTCACGCGGAGCTTGCCGCGCTGCCCGTCCCCCAGGCCGCGGCGCTCGGTGCCGCGCTCGCGATCGCGCCACCGCAGCCCGGTGACCGTCTCGCCGTGTGCGTCGCCACGCTGGGCATGCCGCGGGCCGCACGCGCCCGGTGCTCGCGCTGGTCGACGATGTCCAGTGGCTCGACGCCCCGTCACGTGAATGCGTGCTGTATGCGGCACGCCGGGCGGCGGGCGCGGTCGGCTTCGTCCTCGCCGTCCGCGACCTGCAGGAGGAGGACGCGGACTGTGGCTACGAGCACTTGCCCGCGCTGCGGCTCGGCCCGCTGCGGCAGGAGCACTCGCTTGAGGTGCTCAGGCATTCCTTCCCGGATCTGGTGTGGCGGGTCGCCCAGGCGCTCGCGAAGGCGGCGGCCGGCAACCCCCTCGCCCTGACCGAGCTGCCGGCCACGCTCAGCCTCGAACAGCGGGCACCCGACCTCGTGGAGGCCTTCGCCCGGGCCTGCCGGCGCCGAAGATGCCCGGCGGGTGCTGGCCACGCTGGAACGGCAGGCGGCCAGCGCGGGCACGGCACCGGTGAACGCCTTGCTCGCCCGATGCCGCGGGCTGCTGGACGATGACTTCGGACCGCACCTGGCCGAGGCGCTCGCTCTGGATGACCAGCGCCCCATGCCGTTCGAGCGGGCCCGGACCGTGCTCACCCTAGGGCGGCGGCTGCACCGGGCCTGCAGGCGGGCCGAGGCGCGCGAGCGGCTCCGCGAGGCGCTGGCCGGGTTCGAGCGGCTCGGCGCCGCCGCCTGGGCGGCCCAGGCGCAAAGCGAGCTACGGGCGGCGGGAGCGCGCCGCCGCCCGGCCCACGACGGCACGCTGACCGCACAGGAACTGCGTGTCGCGGCGGCGGTCGCCCGCGGCGCCGCCAACCGGGAGATCGCCGCGGAGCTGTTCCTGACGCTCAAGACCGTCGAGTTCCACCTGCGCCCAGATCTACCGCAAGCTCGGTGTCCGGTCCCGGTCCCAGCTTGTGGCCACACTGGCCAGCAACCCGGCCCTGCTCACTAGGACCCGGGAATCCCCGGAGCGCGGATCGGCGCGCTCACAGGCTCACCGGCCCGCCAAGACTAGCGACAAGGAGAGCACCGGCAACAGCGCGGCGGGGGGGTGCTCAGCGAAGCGCAGAGGTCGGCGTAATACTCGCCAGGTGTGAGGTTGCCGACGCTTCCATGGCAGTCAGGACAGGCACTATGGCTGGTTACGAGGACCCCGAGTTCGTTATGTCCCAGGTCAAGCTGGCGGCGGTCTATAAGGCGGCGGGTGATGTGCGTCAGGCCATCTCCCTGCTGGAGCAGACGCTGGCCGGCAGCCAGAGGGCGCTGGGTACCTGATCGAGCGAACCAGACGGCGAGCTACTGACGTGCGCGTGCACGCTTTGACGGCCTAGCACCCCAGAGGGGCACCGAACCCGCATTCATGCGACCTCAGCGTTGGCCGGTGCCGTGACGAGGGACGGGTTACTGGGGACGATCGGCGGCGGAGGGGGCGGTGCGGTCGGCCGCGTCCGCGCGGGTCCGCGGCTGGTCATCGATGCGCGGGAAGACGCGGGCCCGGTTGCCCCGCAGCCGCAGGAAGATCAACGTCACTCCGCCGCCGAGCAGGATCATCCAGAAGTTGACGAGCCGGTACGCCAGCACCGCGGCCAGCGCGTGGCCCGGCGCCATGCCGGTCGCCGCCAGCGCCGCCGTCAGGGCGGCCTCCACGATGAGGAACCCGCCCGGGGTCACGCCCGTGCTGCCCGCCACCGCGCCGGCCCGTAGGCGAGCAGCAGCCCGGCCCACGGCACCGGCTCGCCGGTGGCCTTGATGGCGCAGGCCAGGCAGGCGCAGTCGGCCAGCCAGTTCACCACGGCCAGGGCGAACACCTCGCCGTACTGGTGCCAGCGGAGCCGGATGCCGGCCAGTTGCTGCAGGAACTCGTCCAGGGTGTCCGGGTCGAACCCGGGCTTGCGGATGATCCGGCGCACCAGCCCCACGGCCCAGGCGATCACGCGGTTGGCGATGACCCTGGCCTTGGGATAGCGCAGCGCCAGGATCACCGTGATCGCGGGCAGCGCGAACACCGCGGCACCCAGGAACCCCACCGCGTTCGCCACCGGCGCACCACCGGCGAGCGCGCCCACAACCAAGACGATCGCGAGCGCCGAGGACGATGCGATGGCTGAGACACCCAGCGCCCACCCGGTGACCGCGGATTCCAGCCCCCGCCGTCGGAACTGCTGGTAGGAGAAGACCACGGCGAGCTGAGCCCCGGCGAACGGTATCGACATCGACAGCGCGTTCCCCGCGTAGGTGATCGCCATCACAGAGCTGAACCTGGCCTGATCGCCGTCGGCCCGCAGCAGCCGCCGCCGGCTCAGCCCGAACGCCACCAGTGAGACGCCCTCGCAGACGATCGCCAGCAGGAACCAGCGCAGGTCCAGGCTGCCCAGCGCGGACACCGACTGCCCGATCGCATGCCGGTCCAGGATGACTACGGCGGCGATCACCCCGGCAGCGAGCAGCACCAGCACGGTGCGGAGCCACCGGTGCCGCCGCTCCCCGGCCTCCGCCGGGCCGCTCCCCGGCCGTCCGGGACCGGCCTGGCCGGGTCCGGGCCCGCCGTCGGGGGGTGTGGCTGCGTTCATAGACATCTTTGGCGGTGTTCCCTGCCGGCCCGATGGTCAGACCGGGGGAACGAACCCGCCCATGGCAGGCGGTTCGTTCCCGGGAGCTTCCCCTTCTCTCGCTGTGGCCGTCGGTTGTTGAATTGCTGCCCCCGCTGGCGGCCGCCATGCCGCGACCGCCTCGGGCGGGGCGGCGGTCAGCCGGGCCTGCTCCCGGTTGCGCCGTTCGGCGAGGACCGCGCTGAGGTAGGCGACCGCTGGCGTGCCCGGCGGCGGCAGCGGGCTGACCTGGGCGCGGACCGATGCGGCGATGTGCTCGCCCAGTTCGGCCTGCGCAGCCGGGGTCAGCTCGGGAAGCCGGGCCAGGTACCGGCGGGCCGTCTCGGCCGTCTGATCGGTCAGCCCGGATATCTCGAGCCGAGCCGCCCAGGATGCCAGTTCCGGGGTCACCACGGGCAGCGCGGCCCCGCCCCGGCCAGCGGGCAGCCGCTGCTGTATCACGAACGTGCCGGCGAAGATGTCGCCGAGCCGCTTGCCCTGTGGTGACAGCAGCGAGGAGATCAGCGCCGGGAAGCCGAGCAGGAGCCAGATCTCTACCACCGCGGCCAGCCCGCGCACCAGGGCTTGCCTGAAGCGCTCCGGCCCGCCGTCATCGCTGACCACGCGCAGGCCCAGCGCGAACTTGCCGGGGGAGCCGCCCCTGGTCAGCGTCTCCCAGAGCACCGGGTAGCCGACCACGATGAGGATGCTCACGGTGAGCGCGATGGCGCCCCCGGCGGCCCCGTCCACCCGGTCCCCGCTGACCGCCAGCCCGACGATCATGAACAGGATGAACAGCAGGACTAGCTGGATGAGCAGGTCCAGGGCGAGCGCGAGCAGGCGGCTGGGGAAACGCGCGCACGGCACCTCGAGGACCACAGCCTCGCCGGTGACGACCTCAGCCAACGCAGTCCCCGCTCCCTCATGCCCGGGCCATGCTTCGATCAGGCCCCTACCAAGGCTAATGGGCCAAGGCCACGTGACGAAGGAACGGGGCCTTGAGCCAGCCGGGGGGCTCCGGGGGGTCGCCCCCCGGGCCAGCAGGGCCAAGGCCACGTGACGAAGGAACGGGGCCTTGAGCCAGCGGGGGGTTCCGGGGGGTCGCCCCCCCCCGGGCCAGCAGGCTCCGTGCGGGTCGCCTTCTGCCCGGTAGCAAAACGCGCATCCTCTAGCCTGACACTGTGGATCTCGCTGTCTACGCCGCCGCCCACGAGGCGGAATGGCGACGGCTGGATGATCTCGTCAAGCGCCGCCGCCGGCTCTCCGGTGCCGAGATCGACGAACTGGTAGCCCTCTACCAGCGGACCGCTACGCACCTATCCGTGGTGCAGTCGGCGGGCCAGGACCCCATCCTGGTTGCCGCGCTGTCCAGCCGCGTGGCCCGCGCCCGCGCCGCGGTGGTCGGCGCCAGCACGCCCGGGTGGGGGATGGTGGCCCGGTTCGCCCTGGTCTCGTTCCCCGCCATGGCCTACCGGGCGCGCTGGTGGTGGCTGGGCACCGCGACCGGATCGCTCGCACTGGCCTTCGTGATCGGCTGGTGGGTCGCCCGGTCCGCCCCGGTGCAGGCCGCGCTGCTGCCCCCGGCCGAGGTCGCGCGGCTGGTCCACCACCAGTTCCAGCACTACTACTCCCAGTACGCGGCCACGTCGTTCGCGGCACAGGTCTGGACGCACAATGTCTGGGTCGCGGCGGAGTCGCTGATCTTCGGGATCCTGCTGGGCCTGCCCACCCTCTGGGTGCTGTTCGCGAACGCCTCGAACGTCGGGATCGTCGGCGGGCTGATGATCGCCCACGGCAAGGGAGTCCTGTTCTTCGCGCTGATCCTGCCGCACGGGATGCTGGAACTGTCCGCGGTGTTCCTGGCGGCAGCCACCGGCTTGCGGCTGGGCTGGACCGTCATCGACCCTGGTCCCCGCCCGCGGGGCAGGGCGCTCGCCGAGGAGGGCCGCGCATCCATCACGATCGCGGTCGGCCTCATCGTGGTGCTGCTCACCTCTGGTCTCATCGAGGCCTTCGTCACCCCGTCACCGCTGGCCACCTGGGCTCGCATCCTCATCGGGGTCGCCGCCGAGGCGGCATTCCTCGGCTACGTGATCGTGGCCGGCCGCCGCGCGCAGGCCGCCGGGCTGACCGCGGACATGGCCGAGGCGCCCGACGTGGCCCCGGTGGCCGGCTGACCACGTCCTCGCCGCCTGCCGGCGAAATCCCGGCCCGCGGTCAGAGCCGGCCGGCGGCCTTGAGGCCCAGGTAGGCATCGGCGAGCGCGGCGGGCAGCCGCTCGGGCGGGGCGTCCACCACGTGCGCGCCCCGCCGCTGCAAGAGCGCGGCGACTTGCCTGCGCGCGGCCAGCGCCTGCTGCGCCGCTGCCGCGTCGTACACCGCGGCGGCATCGCTCCGGCCCGCGGACATCGCGTCGAGCGCGGGATCGGCCACCGCGGCGACCACCACCTCGTGCCTGGCCGCCAGCAGCGGCAGCCGGGGCAGCAGCCCCTCGGTGACCGCGGCCGGGTTCAGGTCGGTGAGCAGCACGATCAGGCAGCGGTGCCGCGCGGTGGTGAGCGCGGCGCTGCCCAGCGCCGCCGCGTCGGTTTCCACGAGTTCGGCCTGCAGCCCCGCCATGGCCTGGGCCACCGCGGACAGCACCGCCGAACGGGGCGCGCCCACCACCCGGGCCCTGACCGTCCGGTCGAAGGCCAGCATGTCCACCCGGTCGCCCGCCCGGGAGGCGAGCGCGGTCAGCAGCAGCGCGGCGTCCATGGCGGCGTCCAGGCGCGGGACCCCGCCGACCCGGCCCGCGGAGGTGCGCCCGGTGTCCAGCATGATCAGGAGCTGCCGGTCACGCTCGGGGCGCCAGGTGCGCACCATGACGTCCCTGAGCCGAGCCGTGGCCCGCCAGTCGATGGACCGCACGTCGTCGCCGATCACGTACTCGCGCAGCGAGTCGAACTCGCTGCCCTGGCCACGGAGCAGGGCTCGGTGCTGGCCGTCGAGCTGGCGCAGCCTGGACAGCTTCTCCGGCAGGTGCCTGCGGCTGTGGAACGGGGGCAGCACCCGCACCGTCCACGGCGCAGGCCGCCTGCCCTGGCGCGCCGCGAGCCCGAGCGGCCCGAGCGAGCGGATCGTGACCGCCGCCGCCGCCTTGTCCCCGCGGCGGTCCGGGCGCAACTGCGTGGTCAGCGCGGCCCGGCCGCCCGCCGCCACGGTGAGGCCTACGCGCGGGGGAGTGGCCCCCGCGCTCGGCTGCCAGGCGTCCCTGACCACGGCCCGCAGGGCGCGCCGCGCCGGGTTGGCGATCTCGAGCACGACCGACGCCCGCTCGCCAAGCAGCACCCGGGTGTCACCGGAGCGCGCCAGCCGCACCTTGCGCACCGGTGCCGCGAGCGCCACGTCGGCGGCGATCGCCGCCATCAGCACCAGGTTCACGGCAATGATCAAGGCGGGGTTGCGGAACGCGAGGATCAGTAGCGCGCCGGCCGCCGCGGCAACCGCGGCACGCCCGGTCAGCGCCATGGCGCGTACCAGGTCACCGGGGGACCGGGACCGAGCCGAGCACCGCGTCGATCACGCCGTCGGCGGTGGCGCCTTCCAGTTCGGCCTCGGGCCGCAGCTGGATCCGGTGCCGCAGCGTGGGACGGGCCAGGGCCTTCACGTCGTCGGGGATGACGAAGTCCCGGCCCGCGAGCCAGGCCCAGGCCCGCGCGGTGGCCTGCAGCGCGGTCGCGCCCCTGGGCGAGACACCAAGCCGCAGCGAGGGAGACTGCCGGGTGGCCCGGCACAGGTCCACGATGTACCCGGTCACCTCGGGCGCCACCTGGACGCCGCGGACCGCGGCGCGGGCCCCGGCCAGATCGGCCGCGCCCGCCACCGGCCGGATCCCGGCGGCGGCAAGGTCGCCGGGATCGAAGCCCGCCGCGTGCCGCGCCAGGATGCTGATCTCGTCGTCCCGCCCGGGCACCGGCACGGTCAGCTTCACCAGGAACCTGTCGAGCTGCGCCTCCGGCAGCGGGTAGGTGCCCTCGTACTCGATCGGGTTCTGGGTCGCGGCGACCAGGAACGGCTCGGGCAGCGGCCGCGGGGTTCCCTCCACCGAGACCTGGTGCTCCTCCATCGCCTCGAGCAGCGCCGCCTGCGTCTTCGGCGGTGTCCTGTTGATCTCGTCCGCCAGCAGCAGGTTGGTGAACACCGGGCCCTCGCGGAACTGGAACAGCGCGGTCTTCGCGTCGTAGATGAGCGAGCCGGTCAGGTCCCCTGGCATCAGGTCGGCGGTGAACTGCACCCGGGTGCTGCGCAGCGACAACGTGCCCGCGAGGGCGCGCACGAGCAGGGTCTTCGCCACCCCCGGCACGCCTTCGAGCAGGGCGTGGCCGCGGCACAGCAGGCAGATCACCAGGCCGGTGACGACGGAGTCCTGGCCGACCACGGCCCTGGCCACGCCCATGCGGACCGCCTCGAGCACCGCCCGCGCCTCCGCGCCCGGCTGGCCCGCCCCGGAACCCACCGGTGGCACGGGCGTGTGGTTCCCCGGGGCGTCGTCCAGGTCGGCCAGTGGCGGGTTTTCCGCTGTCACAGGGTCAGCACCTGTCCCTCCAGAGCGTCCAGGTCGGCAGCCAGTTTCACGAGCGCCGCATCGTCACCCGGGACCGGGCCGAACAGGATGGCCCGGATCTCGCCGGAGTCACGCCCGGTCCGGCCGGCCAGTTCCTGGCAGGCGGCGTCCGGCGTGACGTCGCGCGGGAGGCCGAGCCGGATCACGATCCGGCCGAGCGCCGCGTCCCGCAGTGCGGCGGCGGCCCGGTCGCGCGCCCGCCGGGACCGGTACAGCCTGCCATGGCCCTCCACAGTCTCGCAGGCCCGGACCACCACCGGCAGCGGCTCGGTCACCAGCGGGCCGAGGCGGCGCATCCGCCACAGCGCCAGCAGCACCACGACGACGCCTAGCTGGATCACCACGGCCCACACCTGACCGGGGATCAGGCTGGTCAGGGAGCGCTGCCCGGGGCGGGTCGCGGCCGGGGCAGGCAGCAGGCCAGGCACGAGCCACACGATCCGGGGGCTGGCCGCCAGCAGGTTCAGCGCGAGTGCCGCGTTGCCGCTGGCACCCAGGTTCGCGTTGGCCAGCGGGGCACCGGTGCCCAGCACGGTGACGATGTGCCCCGGGGCTGCGTAGCGCACCAAAAACGAGAAAGAGAACGGGGTGGCTTCCGACCGCGGGTAGCACCGGAACGCTCCGGGAGCGGCGGAGCGCAGCAGCAGCCCGCCCAGGTCCGCGCGGCCGGCCGCGACCGCGCCGGGCAGCCCGCAGCGCGGCGGCAGGTCCCGGACCGGCTCGGCGGGCCCGGCCAGCGTCACCGCCGGGGCGAGCGCGGCGAGGGCGTCGTGGCCGGGCGCCACCAGCAGCAGCCCTGCCCGGAGGCGGGCCAGTTCGGCGAGTTCGCCGCGGGACAGTTCCTGCGGGCTGGTGACGACCAGTGTGGTGCCGCGGGCCTGGGCCTGCGCGACCGCGGTGGCCACGGAGCCGGCCCGCACCACGGTCTGGCCGCGGTGCTGCAGCAGTGCCACCAGCGCGTGCGCGCCGGCCGGGCCGGTGTCGTTGGGGTCGAGCGGCCCCGCCACCGGCGGCCGCACCTGGAGCAGGGCGACGATCAGCCCGCCGAGGAGGACCAGCAGCATGACCGCGACCGGGGCGCGCCACTGGCGCCAGCCGGTCAGCACCGGCCGGCCTCCAGGTCCGGGCGGGACCTCGCCGGGCGGCCTGGCCACGGGTGCACGCTGGGCGGTGCTGGTCATGGCGCCCCCACGGTGGCGGTGCTGCGCCGCACGGCGCTGGCGGCGATGCGGGTGTCCAGTTCGGTGACCCGCTCATAGCCCGCCCTGGTGCCGGCCCGCCGCCCGTACCTGACCTCGTCGAACAGCCGGGCCGCGCCGAGCAGGCCGGCCGCGTGCGGCGGCAGGGCGCGCCCGGCCTCGGCGGCGAACTCATCCGCGGTCCGCCCGATGCGAGGCGCCAGAACGCCGCGCTCGTCGAGTTCCGCGGCGATGGCACGGACCCGCTCGCAGATCGCCGCCGCGTAGTCACCCGCCTCGGCCAGCCGGGCGGCCGCCGCGCGATGGTCGCGCGCGGTCCGGGCCGGGGATATGACACCCGGCGCGCCGCGCCGGCGCCGCGCCCTGGCCACCGGGCCGGTCCTGGCCAGCACCACCGCGACCAGAAGCACCGCCAGCGCGATCAGGACGACGAAACCCCACCACCCGCCCGGCAGCCCCTGGGTGGCGCGGAACAGCCTGCCCAGCCAGTGCAGGACGAAGTGCGCGGCGCGCTGCACGAGGGACGGCTGCGGGTGGTAGATCGCCTTGGACAGCTCGGCCCGGGCGAGCCGCTGCCCGTCCCGCCTGCTGACCACGGGGATACCGCCGGCGGGCGCCGCGAGCAGGGATGCCGCCCGGAGAGCGGGGAAGCTGGCGGCGCCGATCACCACGCCGGCGGGCCGCCCGCGGGCGGGGCGCCCGGACCCGGCGGGACACCCGTGCCGGTGCCCGCGCCCGGCCCCGGCCAGGAACCCGGCCCCGGGCCTGGCTGCGGCGCCGCGGCGGCCGGGGCCGCGCTCGCGCCGGGCCGCCACAGCGAGGCGAACTCGTCCCCGGTCGAGGTGTTACCGCCGCTCGCCGCCGTCTGCAGGACCAGGTCGAGGCCCTCCCGGCGCATCCGCAGGTCGACATAGAGCAGGACGGCCACCCCGGCGGAGATGGGGCGCGCCACGGCACCGGCCACGACGCCGCCCACGGCGCTGATGAGAATGCCCGCCACGTTCCCGCCGGTGGCCGGCAGCAGCGAGTTCCCGCCGCCGGCCAGCGCCGCGAGCAGGCTGAACGGGATCTGCAGCACCCCCGCGGTCACCACCACGATCAGGCCGGCCAGCAAGGTGATGCCCAGCACCCGCCAGAAGCTGCCGCGGACCAGCCGCCAGGACCGGCCGAGCGCCCGGACCGGGCCCTCCCGCTCCAGCACCACCGCCTGCGCCGCCATCCGGAACATGATCGTGAACCAGATCGTCAGGACGATCCCGGCGATCGCGCCAAGCGCGGCCAGCCCACCGATCAGCGCCCCCGGCGCGTGCAGCACCGCAAGGACGACCAGCACGATCGCGTAGGTCACCCACAGCCCGATCAGGATCAGCGGAATGAGCAGCGTGGCACCGATCAGCGCGGGCAGCCGCGGCCGTGCGATCTGCCACGCCTCACCCGCGGTGACCTTGTGCCCGAGCACGCTGCGCCCGATGACCACGGTGAGCAGGCCGGTCAGCACCGTATCCACGATGAACGCGAGCACGATGGACACCGCGGCGGTCGGCGCGAGCACCTCACCGATCCTGGTCAGCAGGTGGCTGGCCTGCTCGGTGGTGAGCTGCTGGCCCGGCGTGGGCAGGTTCACCGTGCCCACGTAGTGGACCAGGATCAGCGAAAGCGTGGTGGTGATCACCGCGGACGCGGTCAGCAGCAGCGCGGCAATGCCGAGCGTGGCCCGGGGGTTGCGCCTGATGGACGTGAACGCGCCGTCCAGGATCTCGCCGACGCCAAGGGGCCGCAGCGGTATGACGCCGGGCTTCGGCGCCTGCGGCTGGCTCTGCCACCGGGGATAGGACGGCGGCGCGCCCGGCGGCCCGTACCCGCCGGGCTGCCCCGGCTGGCCGTATCCCGGCTGCCCGGGCTGGCTGGATCCGGGTGGCGGCTGGGCGTAGCCCCCGGTCGGCGATGCCTGGCCGGGGTCGAAGGGCGGCGGCTGGCCGTATCCCCCGGGCTCGCCGGCGGGCGGGAACCAGGGCTGGGGCTGGGCCGCCCCTTCCCGGGCTTCCCCGGTGCCGTTGTCCCCCGGAGGCAGGTTGTCTGTCATTTTTCTCCTTACCGGCACAGCGCACGAGTGCCAGCCCGACCCCGCCACCCCGCCCAAGCCGGGCCCGGCCCCGCGCTGGCGCCCATACTCGCACGAAGCAGCCGGCCGGGAAACGGCGCACAGCCATTCCGGATCCCCTCCTTTTCCTGCCCCCGCGCAGGTAGTGGCATTCGACCTGGTGGCCGCGGATGACGCACACTCGGGCTGTGGACACCCGTGCGCTGCGCTGGCTGGACCCGCCGGCCGGGCCAGCGGTCGTGCTGCTGGACCAGACCAGGCTGCCGGCCGAGGAGGCCTATCTCACCTGCCGCGACATCCCGGCCTTGGATCAGGCAATACGCACGCTCGTGGTCCGCGGGGCCCCACTGCTGGGCCTGGCCGGGGCGTATGGCGTCGCCCTGGCCGCCTACCGCGGCGACGACGTGGCAGCGGCGGCTGACGTGCTGGCCAGGGCCCGGCCGACCGCGGTGAACCTGAGCTGGGGCGCCGCCCGTGCCCTGGACGCCTACCAGGCAGCCCGCCGCGCGGCCGGGGATCAGGACACCGCGGCGCGGCGGCTCGCGGCGGACGCGGCGCTGGCCCAGGCGCGGGCGATCGAGGCCGACGATGCCGAGGCCAGCGCGGCCATCGCCAGGCACGGGCTGAGCCTGGTCGGCGAACGGGCCCGCATCCTGACGCACTGCAACACCGGGGCCCTGGTCTCGGCGGGCGAGGGCACCGCCTTCGCGATCATCCTGGCGGCGCACCGGGCGGGGCGGGTCGCGCAGTTGTGGGTGGATGAGACCCGCCCGCTGCTCCAGGGCGCCCGGCTGACCGCCTACGAGGCGGGGCGGGCCGGCATTCCGCACGCGGTGCTCGCCGACTCCGCGGCCGCCTCGCTCATGGCCGCCGGGGAGGTCGACCTGGTCATCACCGGGGCGGACCGGATCGCGGCGGACGGCAGCGTCGCCAACAAGGTGGGCACCTACGGGCTCGCCGTGCTCGCGCGTCACCATGGCGTGCCGTTCGTGGTTGCCGCGCCGGTGTCCACGATCGACTTCGCGGCCGCGGGCGCGGCCGACATCACGGTCGAGCAGCGGCCCGCCGAGGAGGTCACCACGTTCGCCGGAACCGCCGTCGCCCCGCCGGGGAGCACGGCGCACAACCCCGCCTTCGATGTCACCGACGCCGCGCTGGTGACCGCCCTGGTGACCGAGCACGGGGTCGCGCGGCCCGTCAACGCAGGTACGCTGCAAGGGCTAGGCACCGGCCGGGGATAGCGAGAGGGTGCCCCAACCGATGTTTCAGTGGAACGATGAGGTCCATGAAAGGACGTGTGCTGGTCGTCGATGACGACGCCGCCCTCTCCGAGATGATCGGCATCATGCTCCGGGGGGAAGGGTTCGACCCGATGTTCGTCGCCGACGGCGATCATGCCATACAGGCGTTCCGGGACACCCGACCCGATCTGGTGCTACTCGACCTGATGCTGCCGGGCCTGGACGGCATCGACGTATGCCGCCAGATCCGCACCGAATCGGGCGTGCCGATCGTCATGCTGACGGCCAAGAGCGACACGGTCGACGTCGTGCTCGGGCTTGAGTCCGGTGCCGACGACTACATCGTGAAGCCGTTCAAGTCGAAGGAACTGATCGCGCGCGTCCGGGCGCGGCTGCGCCGGACCGAGGACCCGGTACCGGAGATCCTCCAGATCGGCGACGTGACCATCGACGTGGCCGGGCACTCGGTGAAGCGCGACGGCGCAGCCGATCAACCTCACCCCGCTGGAGTTCGACCTGCTGGTGGCGCTGGCCCGTAAGCCGCGCCAGGTGTTCACCAGGGAGGTCCTCCTGGAGCAGGTCTGGGGTTACCGGCACGCCGCCGACACCCGGCTGGTCAACGTGCACGTGCAGCGGCTGCGCGCCAAGATCGAGAAGGATCCGGAGCGCCCGGAGATCGTGGTGACGGTCCGCGGCGTGGGCTACAAGGCGGGGCCAGCCTGACGGACACCCGGACAAGCAGCCGCAGCGCCGGTGACCGCGGAACGCACGGGGTCGGCGGCCTGGCCGGGTCCGGCCGTGCGCGTCGCGCACCGGTTCGCGCCGCCGCTGCGCGCGATGCTCCGGATGGCCACGACGGCAGGGCGGCTCGCTGGCCGGCCTGCTGGCGCGCCGCTGGCACCGGTCGCTGCAGTTGCGCGTGATAGGCACCACCCTGGTCGTCTCCGTGGTGGTCGTGGCGGTGCTCGGCATCTTCCTGGTGCAGCAGATCGCCAGCGGGCTGTTCAACAACGCGCGCAAGGCGGCCATCGTCCAGACCTCCGACGGGCTGACGTTCGCCCAGAGCGACCCGGACGTGCAGGGCCCGAACGGGAGCACGCACGTCCGCGTTGATCTCGCTGGTCACCGCGCTCCAGTCCGGCAGCGGGCTGGGCAACATCTACGACGTCGTGGTGCTGCAGCGGGGAACCAATTCCGGGCTTGCCGGCGTTCACCGGCAACGAGGCGCTCGCGCCGAGCATCCCCCCGGGGCTGCAGGAGCAGGATCACCGACGAGCAGATCCGGGGCGGGTCGGTCACCTTCTACACCGCGCCGACCACGCTGATGAGCATCGGGGGCAAGCGGCTCGGGCCGGCGCTCGCGGTGGGCGTCCCGATCTCCGGTGACGACCAGCTGTACTACCTGTTCCCGCTGTCCCAGCAGGTGCAGGTGCTGCGGCTGGTGCAGAACACCCTGATCATCGCCGGTGTCGGCCTCGTGCTGCTGCTGGCGGTGATCGTCTCGCTGGTGACCCGCTGGGTGGTGGTCCCGATCCGCCAGGGAGCCCAGGCGGCGAGCCGGGTCTCGGCCGGGAACCTCGACGAGCGGATGGCCGCCCGCGGCACCGACGACCTCGCCGCGCTGGCCCACTCCTTCAACGAGATGGCCGCCAGCCTGCAGGAGAAACTGCGGGAACTGGAGGAGCTGTCCAGCGTCCAGCGGCAGTTCGTGTCGGACGTCTCGCACGAGCTGCGCACCCCGCTGACCACCATCAGGATCGCGGCGGACGTCCTGTTCGGGGCCAAGGACGCCCTGGAGCCCGCCGCCAAGAGGTCCGCGGAACTGCTGCAGAGCCAGATCGACCGGTTCGAGGCGCTGCTGTCGGACCTGCTGGAGATCAGCAGGCACGACGCGAACGTGGCCACCCTGGACGCGGAGTCCGCCGACGTGTGTGACCTGGTCCTGCGCGCGGCGGCGGACGCGGAGCAACTCGCCGCCCAGCGGGGCACCAGGATCGAGTTCCGGCTGCCGCCGCAGCAGTGCATCGCCGAGGTGGACCGGCGCCGGGTGGAGCGGGTGCTGCGCAACCTCCTCGACAACGCCGTCGAGCACGGTGAGGGCCGTGACGTGGTGGTGACCGTGGCGGCCGACCGGGACGCCGTGGCGGTCGCGGTCCGCGACCACGGGGTGGGCCTCGGCCCGGGTGAGCACCAGTTCGTCTTCGACCGTTTCTGGCGCGCCGACCCGGCCCGGGCCCGGACCACCGGCGGTACCGGGCTCGGCCTGGCCATCGCCCTGGAGGACACCCGGCTGCACTCCGGGTGGCTGCAGGCCTGGGGGGAGCGGGGGCGCGGCTCGGTCTTCCGGCTCACGCTGCCGCGCGCCGTCGGCGGCCAGCTCGCCGGGTCGCCGCTGCCGCTGTGCCCCGACGAGGCCGAGGTGCCCGCGCCCGGCGCGGTCGTCGGCGTGGACTCGGTGACCTACTGCCACGGACGCCGGCGGGCCCGGGGGTATCGAGCAGGGGAGTATCGATGCCTGACCCGCGTGCTGCCCGTTCCCGCCGCCCCGGCCGGCTGACCGTGCGTGGTCACGGCGCTGGTGGCGGCGGTCATGGTGGCGAGCGGGTGCTCGGTCATCCCGGCCGGCGACAGTCCGCAGGCCGCCTCCGCCCCGGGACCGCCGGCCGGCGCGGGGCCGTGCTGCGGGCTGCTGGTGCGGCCGCCGCAGGTGGGCTGGGGCGCCGCGACGGTGGTCAGTATCTTCCTGCTCGCCAGCGCCATCGTGGCGCACAACTACCAGGTGGCCAGGGAATACCTGACGGGGCCCGCCATCGACTCCTGGCATCCGGGCAGCGGGGTGACCATCCTGGCCAAGGAACCCGCGGTGTCCGATCAGGGCGCGCGAGGCATCAACGGGCCCGGGCAAGCAGATCGTGCTGGTGACCGGCCAGGAACTGGCCAGGCTGAGCAGCACCGGGCAGTACATCCCGGCGTCCGGGCGGGCGCAGGCGCCCACGGAGGAGTTCACGCTCAGGAACGTCAACGGCATCCTCAAGATCGACGGACTACTGTCCAGCTCCGGCAAGCCCTCGCGGGAACTGCTGCTGACCAACGACCTGTTCCGCCTGGTCTACGCGCCGCGGAACCTCTACTACCTGGGCGGCCGGAACGGGCAGTTGCTGCCCTACCCGGTGTACGTGCCCATCCAGGGCACCGGCCCGGCGGCGACGCTGGTCAACGATCTCATCAACGGCCCCAGCGGATGGCTGCAAGGCGCGGCGCGGACCGCCTTCCCCCGCGGGTCGCACCTGGCCGGGCCCATCCAGGTGTTCCCCGGTCCCTCCGGCGGCCGGACCGCGCTGGTGAACATCGACGTGCCGCCGCACTCGGTGGGCCTGAACGAGCGGGACATCGCGCTCCAGGTGGCGGCCACGCTGACCAGCTCGGCCTACGGCGCGCCGCTGTTCCGGGCCGTCAAGATCGAGATCAACGGGCGCCTCTGGCCACCGCAGCACCCGGGACAGGCGCTGGGCCAGAGTTTCTACCAGAGGTACATTCCGCACGCGCTCCGGCACGAAGGCCTACTACCTGTCCCAGGACGGTGGCCTGCGCACCCTGGCGGCCGGCGCACCGCCGTGACCGGCACGGCGGTGCCGCGGGCCAGCGGCACCAGCCAGGTGGCGCTGAGCCGGATCGCCATCTCACCCAGGGGCAACGAGCTGGCCGGCCTCGGCGGACCGGCGAACACGCTGTACACCGGCAGCCTGACCACCTCCGCGGACGGCCACCGGCAGACGCTTGGGCAGCTCCACGCTCAGCTCGCCGGGACCTCGTTCACCTCGCTGAGCTGGGACAATCTCGGTGATCTCTGGGTTACCGGCAAGATCAGGCACAAGCCGGGCGTCTGGGTGCTGCTCAACGGGCAGACCCCGGCCGTTCCGGTGCAGAATCCGCCGGGCTGACCAGGTCACCGCCTTGCGGGTCGCCCCCGACGGCAACCGTGTGGCGATGATCGTCCGCACGGGCACGAGCACCCACCTGGAACTCGCCGCGATCCGGCACGACAGCAACGGCTTCTGGCTGACCACCACGACCCAGCTCGGGCCCAGCCTGCCGCCGCTGACGGCCCTCACCTGGTTCGGTGAGGACTATCTGCTGGTGGTCACCGGGTCCGGACGCGAGCAGCCAGTTGTGGGAGGTGCCGGTGGACGGGGACAATCCCACGTCGTGATCAAGACAGCCGGGCATCCTCACGGTCACCGCCGCGGGCCCGGGTTACCCGCTGTATCTGGGCCTGGCCGGGCGGCGGCAGGAGAAACTGGCCGCGGCCTAATCAGCCCGTAGGCGACATAACGGCTGGCCAGGCCATCATCTATCCCGGATAACCGGCGCCAGCGTCCTGACATTCAGCCTTCGTCAAGCTACGTTCGAGGTATGGCACCCGCCCGGGTCCGTGGTTGCGCCAGGCTGGGTCACCCGCGAGGAGCGGATGGTCCGTCCCGGCAAGCCGATGCCAGCCGCAGGCGAAACGGCCCACGTAAGGCGACTTCTCGTCGACCGATCACGGTGCGGCTTAGAGGTAAGTCCTGCCCCGCCGGGAGATCAGATGTCTCCCGGGCCGGGAGAAGGGCAGTAGTGGCGACAGGCCGCGAACCCCTCGGCAGGCGGATGTGGGGTCGAAGACCAGGTCGGCCGGGCGGGTGCCGAGACCTGGGACCTTACTCGGGATGAAGGGGGTTTCCGGTATGGACATCATCTTCAAGGGTCGTCGCACCGATGTGCAGGAGCGGTTCCGGAGCTACGCGTCGGCGAAGCTCAGCAGGATCACGAAGCTTGCCCACAAGGCGATCCGGGTGGACGTCGAGGTCTCCGCAGAGCGCAACCCCCGGCAGTCGGGCCGCCGGGAGCGCGTGGAGCTGACCATCCTGTCGCGTGGCCCCGCCATCCGCGCCGAGGCGGCGGCCGACGACAGGTTCGCCGCGCTTGACCGGGCCCTGGCCAAGCTCGAAGAACGGCTGCGCCGCTCCGGGGACCGGCGCAAGTCGGCCAGGCACGGGGCGTCGCCGGCGGGCCGGATACCGAGTCCGCGGTCGGCGGCTGCCGCGGCGGACCTGGCCGGCTGCCCCTCGTACGCCGAGCCCAGCCCCTGGGACCTGGGCGCGCCGGGGCTGCCGGGCAACGGCGCGGAACCGGACCGGCCGGAGCGGCGGGCCGAACCGGCCAGCGATGACGACCTGGCCGAACAGGCCGCCGGTGTCGTCCCCATCCAGATGGAGGGGGACGGCCCGGTCGTGGTCAGGGAGAAATACCACGCGGCCGCGCCGGTCACCGTCGACCAGGCGCTCTTCGAGATGGAACTGGTCGGGCACGACTTCTACCTGTTCCGGGACGAGCAGTGCGGCCTGCCGAGCGTCGTCTACCGTCGGCACGGCTACCAGTACGGGCTGATCCGGCTGGTGGAACAGGCACAGCCGGACGTTGCGGCCAAGGGGCGGACTTAAGATTTAGCGGAGTTCGCGGAGGTCGCCCCCTGGCGAGCCATCGGGGACTCCGGGGGCCATTTGTACCCCGCGACACGGTCGCAGTTTGCTTGTCAGCGCCCGCGTCAGCCAGAGTGTGTTCGCAAGGCACTGACGCTGGGTCAGGAGGGACGCGATGGCCGGAGATGCCGGGACCGTCAGCGGCGCACAGGACGCCGCGCGGCAGCCCGAGCCGATCCGTGTGCTGGTCGTCGACGATCACGCGCTCTTCCGGCGCGGTCTGGAGATGGTGCTCGCCGAAGAGGCCGACATCGAGGTGGTGGGGGAGGCCAGCGACGGCGCGGAGGCGGTCGAGAAGGCCGGCCAGGCACTGCCGGATGTCGTGCTCATGGATATCCGGATGCCCCGCAGCAGCGGGATCGAGGCCTGCCGGGCCATGAAGGAGCTGACCCCCAGCGCGAAGATCGTCATGCTCACGATCAGCGACGAGGAGGAGGACCTCTTCGAGGCGATCCGCGCCGGGGCCAGCGGGTACCTGCTCAAGGACATCCCCTATGACGAGGTCGCCGACGTGGTCCGGGCGGTGCACGGCGGGCAGTCCCTGATCAACCCCTCGATGGCGGCCAAGCTCCTGGCCGAGTTCGCGGCGATGGCCAGCCGTGACGGAACCGAGCGGGCCGAGCAGGTCCCGGCCCCCCGGCTCACCGACCGCGAGATCGAGGTGCTCAAGCTGGTCGCCCGCGGCATGAACAACCGGGACATCGCCAAGGAACTGTTCATCTCCGAGAACACGGTGAAGAACCACGTCCGGAACATCCTGGAGAAGCTGCAGATCCACTCCCGGATGGAAGCCGTCATGATCGCCGTGCGGGAGAACCTGATCGAGTTCGGCTAGCCCCGGTTGGGTGGGGTCAGTCGTCGATGGCCTGGTACGCGCAGGTCCAGAAGTCCCGGTACACGTTCGGCGGGGCCGGGGAGGTCATCTCCCGCTGCGTAAGCAGGATCCCGATCAGCTCTTCGGCCGGGTCGGTGTAGACGGAGACTCCGGTGCCGCCGGTCCAGCCGAACCGTCCCGGGGTCGAGGCGATGGTCCGCCGCCGGAAGAACACCTGGAAGCCGAGGCCCCAGCCGCTGTTGCCGCCGAAGAAGAGCGTGTTCTCCGCCTTCTGCTGCTCGGTGATCAGATCGGTGGTCATCAGCTCTACCGTCGGCCGGGCCAGCAGGCGGCCGCCGCCGTGCCTGCCCTTGTTCAGCATCATCGTGCAGAACGCGAGCAGGTCGTCGGCGGTCGAGACCAGCCCGCCGCCCGCCGACGGGAACGCGGGCGGGGCACCCCACCGGCTGTCGCGTGGGTCGTCGGAGAGCACCAGCGCCCCAGTCTCCTGGCCGGGGCGGTACGCGGCGGCCAGCCGGTGCTGGCTGGGCTGCGGCACGTAGAACCCGGTGTCGGCCATGCCGAGCGGCCGCAGCACACGCTCGGCCAGCACCTCCGCCAGCGGCTGCCCGGTGACCCGGGCCATCAGCACGCCGAGCACGTCGGAACCGGTGTGGTACAGCCACTTGTCCCCGGGCTGGTAGGCGAGCGGCAGGCTGCCGATCCGTTTCATCCACTCGTCGGGCTCGACCGGCGAGCTGTCCGGGCCTGGCTCCAGGCCGGACTCCTCCAGCGCCCGCTGGATCGGGTACTGCCCCGGCGGCGCCATGATCGCGCCGAGGCCCCACACGAACGTCAGCAGGTCGCGCACGGTTATCGCCCGGCACGCCGGGACCGTGTCATCCAGCGGCGCGTCGATCCGGGTCAGGACCTGACGGCCGGCCAGTTCCGGCAGCAGGCCGTCCACCGGGTCGTCCAGTCGCAGCCGGCATTCCTCCACCAGGGTCATGGCCGCCGCGGCCGCGATCTGCTTGGTGACCGACGCGATACGGAAGATCGTGTCCCGGCGCATCGGCTCGGTCCCGCCGGCTTCGAGGGTGCCGATCGCCTCCACGTGCACCTCGCCGCGGCGGGCCACCAGCGCGACAAGGCCGGGCATGTCGCCGGATTCGACATGCCGGGTCAGCACCTCGCCCAACCGCCGCAGCCGCGCCGGGGAAAGACCAGATGCGCTCATGGGTGCTCCTTCTCGTCGTGGCCTCGTCGTGTCCGTTCGTCCCCGCCCCCGGGAGTAGACGTCGCGGCGGCGCCGGATTCATCGGGCCCGGTGCCCGGCGTGCTGCGCGGCAAGCAGCGGGATGGCGGCGATCTTCTCCTCGGTCAGTTCCGCCCAGCGGATAGCGGCCAGCGGCCGTGGCCCGCGCCGGTCTCGGCAGTCGATCACCCGGTCGGGCGTGATCACCAGGTCGACCGGGACGTCGTGCGCGGCCAGCGGTATCGTCCCGGCCGGCTGAAGCTGAATCTCGTGCACGGTGGTGACGGCCAGGGTGCCCGGGCCGATCAGGCCCGCCGCACCGGCCAGCGCGAACTCCAGGTCCGCGAACCCGCCGCCCTTGCCGAGCCGTGCCCCGTCCTCGGCCACCGCGACGGACCCCATTACCACCAGATCCACCGGGGCCAGTTCGGCCAGCGTCACCCGGCGGGCCGACCGGGTGGCGCCGCTGATGGAGGCGGCCTTGCGCGGGGAGTCGCTCAGGTGATCGGGGTCCAGGGCGAAGAACGGCTCGGGCCCGGCCAGCCTGGGCACCGCCATGTACACGGTCTTGCCGTCCTGGAGGGCCCGCTGGCGCACCGGAAGCTGGGCCGAGTCCGGGTTGGCCTTCAGCGTGCGGGCCTGCTGCCACTCCGGCAGGCTCCGCAGCCGCTCCGCGGCCGCCTCGGCGCCGGTGAAGTTGGGGATCCGCCCGGCCGCGCCGGGGAACCTGGCCACCCGCGCCGCGCTCATCGCGGCCCACACCCGATCCCGCAGTGCGGCCTTGGCGGCCAGCAGTTCCGCTGGGCCGCCGGCATCATGATCGTGGCGCGGCGTGTGACGGGGCACGCCCCCATCCTGCCCGACCGCCGCGCCCGGCACCGGGCGCGGCGGCAACGGCCAAGCGCATCCAGGCGACGGTCAGCCGGCCGCCCACGCGATCGCCTCGTCCTGCTGCGCCAGCGGGAAGGTCCTTGTCTCACCCGGCGTCATCCAGCCGAACAGGCTGGTCAGGTCGCGCATCCACGCGATGTCGGTCACCAGTGCGATGCGCTTCCACGCCCGGAGGTGCTCGAAGCCGACCTTGAGGTCCTGCCATACGGCCCCGCCCGACATCCCGTCGAAGTCACGCATCACGATCACGAACCGGACCTCGCCGGTCGCTGCCGCACGCTCCAGGGCTGGCAGCAGCACGTCGCGGTAGTCCTCGGCGCGGATCCGGCCGCTCGTCTCGAACCCGATGACACCCGCGGGCAGGTCGCTCAGCTCGTTCATCATGGCGTCCTCCTGAGCCTCCCGGGCTGGCTCCACCCGACGTTAATCCGCGGCCGCCGTGCGAGGATCACCCGGCAGGTGTGTTTCACGACATTGCGAGGCGGCGGTGGCCGGAGCGGGAGACCAGGCAGGGCCCGGGCAGCAGGATTGGATGCCGGAGATCGAGGAGATCTGCAGGCGCCGGGAGGCGGCGCTGGCCATGGGCGGCCCGCAGAAGGTGGCACGGCAGCGTGCCGCGGGCAAGCTCACCGTCCGCGAGCGCATCGACCTGCTGGCCGACCCCGGCAGCTTCGCGGAGATCGGCGCCCTGACCGGGTTCGCCGGCTACGACGCCGAAGGCCGCCTCGCCTCGGTCCTGCCAGCCAACTTCGTGGCGGGCACCGCGCGCATCGACGGGCGCCCCGTGCTGATCGGCGCCGACGACTTCACCGTGCGGGGTGGCTCCGGCGACGCGGCCATCCACGCCAAGCAGGTCTTCTCCGAGCAGTACGCGAACCAGCTGCGGCTGCCGGTGATCCGCCTGCTCGATGGGGCCAGCGGCGGCGGCAGCGTCAAGATGGCCCAGGACGCCGGATACACCTATGTCCCGGTCAACCCCGCATGGGACGCCGTGGTGGACAACTTGTCAGTCATCCCCGTGGTCTCCTTGTGCCTGGGCCCCACGGTCGGCCTCGGCGCCGGGCGCCTGGTGATGTCGCATCTTGCCGTCCTGGTGGAAGAAATCGGCCAGCTGTTCACGGCGGGGCCACCGGTCGTGCTCGGCGGCACCGGTGAGGACCTGACAAAAGAGCAGCTTGGTGGCGGCGACGTGCACCGCCGCAACGGCACGATCGAACGGTTCGCGGACTCCGAACATGCCGCGTTCGCGCTGGCCAAGCGCTTCCTGTCCTACCTGCCGGGCAGCGTGTACGAAGTGCCGCCGGTGCTGGCCTGTCACGACCCGGCGGACCGCCGGGAAGAGGCGCTCGCGGCCGCGATCCCGCGCAACCCGCGCACGCCCTACCGGCTCGACCCGATCCTGGACGCGGTCTTCGACCGCGGCTCGGTGTTCCGGTACGCCGAATACGGCGGCGCGACGGTGACCGCGCTGGCCCGCCTGGACGGCCACCCGGTCGGGGTCATCGCCACCGATCCGTATCGCGGCGCCACCATGTCGGTCGAGGGCGCCCTGGCGGTCACCCGGCTGGCCGACCTGTGTGAGACGTTCCACCTGCCGATCGTCAGCCTCACCGATCAGGGCGGCCTGGCCATCGGCCGGGTCGCCGAGGAGCGCGGCACCATCCGGCACGGCGCCAGGGCCATCGCCGCGGTGTACCAGGCCCGGGTCCCGCAGGCCGAGCTGATCGTCCGGCGGGTCTACGGGGTGGGTGGCGCGGGCATCGTCAACCGGCACCGGGCGGGCCGTAGCTGGGCGTGGCCGTCGGGCGACTGGGGTTCGCTGCCGGTGCAGGGCGGTGTCGAGGCGGCGTTCCGTGCGCAACTCGACCAGGCCGCGGACCGGGAGGCGGAGATCGAGCGGAATCCGCCGGGAGCTCGCGGCGGTCAGCTCCCCGTTCCGGACGGCGGAGCATTTCGGTGTGCAGGACATGATCGACCCCAGGGACTCCAGGCCGCTGCTGTGCGCGTGGGTCGCGGACGCCTACCGGGTGCTGCCCGAGCTGGCCGGCCGTCCCTCCTTCGGCACCCGCCCCTAGCCATTCCCCAACCCCCACTCGGCCCCCGGCGCCGCCCCGTGCAACCACTCTCGCGCCGATGAATGTGGACCTGGCGTGCCTAGAACAACACCAGGTCCGCATTCATGTCCCTACGGAGGGCGCAGGCGGGGCGGCGGGCGCGGGGATTGTGGCGTAGGCCGCGTCAGGCCAACGCGGCGGCCAGGCGGGGGGCGAGGTGGGGCGGGCTGACCTGGCCCAGCTCCACCGAGGCGCAGCCGACCCAGTCGGCGGCCTCGCGCAGCGCCCGGGCCATCGGCTCGACCGCCGCCGCGGTGTCCAGCGATAGCTGCCTGGCCACCAGGGTCTTGCCGCGGCGTACCGGGTCAACCCGGCCGACCAGCCGTCCGCCAGCCAACAGCGGCATGGCGAAGTAACCGTGGATCCGCTTGGGCTTGGGCACGTAAGCCTCAAGGGAATGCTCGAAGCCGAACATCCGCAGCGTGCGCTTGCGGTCCCAGACGAGCGAGTCGAAAGGGGACAGCAGCACGGCGCGGTGCCTGCCCCGCGGGGCGGCCTGGGCCAGAGCCTCAGGGTCGGCCCAGCCGGGCACAGAGGTCTTGCCCGGACCTCCGATGGCCACCGGGGTGAGCCCGGCCGCGAGAGCGGACTCCTCGACGCGGCTGGCGGGTCGCGGCGACAGCAGGCCGGTGAGGTGGTTCAGCCGCTGGTAGTCCACGAGGTCCGCGCGGGTAGCCACACCCAGGGCCCGGGCGGCGACTCCGGCGAGGTGGACCAGGCATTCGGAGTCCGATGGGTCCTGGCCGAGCAGTTCGCCGGGAAGGACCCGCTCGGGCAGGTCGTAGACCCGCCGCCAGCCCTCCCGGCGCACGCAGATCACGTCGCCGACGTCCAGCATCCACTCGACGGCGATCTTCGTCTCCGACCAGTCCCACCACTGGCCGCCGCCCTTGGCGCCGCCGAGCTGGGTCGCGGTCAGCGGGCCCTCCGCCCGCAGCCGGGCCAGCACCTCGGCGCAGGTCCGCTCGTCGACGGTGTGCCAGCGCACGCCGCGGGCGCGCAGTGCGCGGCGCCGGAACGCGTAGTACGGCCACTCCTCGATGGGCAGCACGCAGGCCGCGTGGGACCAGTACTCGAACGCCACCGGCGTGCGCGGGTGCCAGTAGGCACGCTCGATCCGCTCCCGGGGGATCGGGCCGAGCCTGGCGTAGGCGACCAGCTCATGCGACCGGGCCAGGACGCTGATCGTGTCCAGCTGGACCGCGCCGATCCGGCGCAGCATGCCGTGGACGCCGCCGCGCCGGCCCTCGGCTCCGAGGAAGCCTTGGGCGCGCAGCGTCATCCGCCGCGCGTCATCGGGGGAAAGGACGATTTCGGGCGCAACCACCGCGGCACTGACCACAACCCAAGGAGCTTAATCCCGCCCGCCGACATTCCCCGGGCGCGCCCAGCGGCGCACCTCACGCCCATGCCGCGAAGGGCGGGCGACGGTCCGGAATGGGAGGGTTTAGTACCAGTCGTCGAAGATGTTGGTGGCCAGGGCCAGCAGGCCGCCGACGGCGCACATTGCGACGCCCACCCAGAACAGCCACCAGATCGGCCCCAGGATCAGGCCGAACCCGCCGACCAGGAACGCCGCCATCATGGTGGACACCGCCACCCAGGACACCGGCCGGCCGTGGTGCGACACCGTGGCAGGCCCGCCCGCGGTGGCCGGGCTGAGCTGGCCGCTGTCCGCGGACTGCCCCGCCACCATGTCCGAACCCAGCTGGTCCGCCATGCAGGCTGCTCCTCTCCGGCGCGCGGCGGCGAACCGCCACCGCAGGTAAGACGTCCGGCCGCGAATACCGTGGCCGTCACCTTATTGTGGCGAAGCCAGCTTAGTGGTGTGCGCCCGGCCCCGAAGGCTCGGCATCACCGGCCGACTCGCCTACCATGGCTGGGAGACGCATTCGCCGGGCACGATAACGTCCCGGTGCCCGTTGCCAGGGTGGTGGGCCAAGTGCAGGCGGGCCGCGATCTGACTACCGCCAAACGATCCGCAAGGAGCGCGACGAGAAGTGCCAGTCATCATCGATAGGGTCCTGCGCACGGGCGAGGGCAAGATCCTGCGCCAGCTGAGGCGGATCGCTGACCAGGTCAATTCGATCGAGGAACATTTCGCCCCGCTGAGCGATGCGGAACTGCGGGCCATGACCGGCGAGTTCCGTCAGCGCCTGGACAACGGCGAAGGTCTCGACGACCTGCTTCCCGAGGCCTTCGCTGCCGTCCGCGAGGCGGCCAAGCGGACCCTGGGCCAGCGGCATTTCGACGTCCAGATCATGGGCGGTGCCGCGCTGCACGGCGGGAACATCGCCGAGATGCGCACCGGTGAGGGCAAGACCCTGGTGGCCACGCTGCCCGCCTACCTCAACGCGCTGACCGGCAAGGGCGTGCACGTCGTCACGGTCAACGACTACCTGGCCAAGCGCGACTCCGAGTGGATGGGCCGGGTGCACCGCTTCCTCGGCCTGGAGGTCGGCGTCATCCTCGCCCAGATGACGCCCGAGGAGCGCCGCAAGCAGTACGCCGCCGACATCACCTACGGCACCAACAACGAGTTCGGTTTCGACTACCTGCGCGACAACATGGCCTGGGGCCTTGAGGAGTGCGTCCAGCGCGGCCACCCCTACGCCATCGTGGACGAGGTTGACTCCATCCTGATCGACGAGGCGCGGACCCCGCTGATCATCAGCGGTCCGGCCGAGCAGAGCGCCCGCTGGTACACCGAGTTCGCCAAGATCGCCCCCCGGCTGCGCAAGTCCGTGGAAGAGGACGACGGCGGCGACTACGAGGTCGACGAGAAGAAGCGCACCGTGGGCGTGCTCGAGTCCGGGGTGGAGAAGGTCGAGGACTGGCTCGGCATCGACAACCTCTACGAGTCGGTGAACACGCCGCTGGTCAGCTTCCTCAACAACGCCATCAAGGCGAAGGAACTGTACAAGCTGGACAAGGACTACGTCGTGATGAACGGCGAGGTCCTCATCGTGGACGAGTTCACCGGCCGCATCCTGCACGGCCGGCGTTACAACGAGGGCATGCACCAGGCCATCGAGGCCAAAGAGGGCGTGGTCATCCAGAACGAGAACCAGACGCTGGCCACGATCACCCTGCAGAACTACTTCCGCCTCTACGAGAAGCTGGCCGGGATGACCGGTACCGCGCAGACCGAGGCGAACGAGTTCCACCAGATCTACAAGCTCGGCGTGGTGCCGATCCCTACCAACAAGCCGATGATCCGCGCCGACCACTCCGACATGGTGTACCAGACCGCCCAGGCCAAGTTCGACTCGGTCGTGGAGGACCTGGTGGAACGCTACGAGGCGGGCCAGCCGGTGCTGGTGGGCACCACCAGCGTGGAGAAGTCCGAGGTCCTGTCCCGGCTGCTGAAGCGCGCCGGCGTCCCGCACGAAGTGCTGAACGCGAAGAACCACGAGCGTGAGGCCGCCATCATTGCCCAGGCCGGGCGCAAGGGCGCGATCACCGTGGCGACCAACATGGCCGGCCGCGGCACCGACATCATGCTCGGCGGTAACCCGGAGTTCGTCGCCGACCTGGAGCTGCACCAGCGCGGGCTGTCCCCGGTGGAGACCCCCGAGGACTACGAGAAGGCCTGGCCGGAGGCCGTGGACAAGGCCAAGCGCGCGGTGGCCGAGGAGCACGAAGAAGTGATCGCGCTCGGCGGCCTGTACGTGCTCGGCACCGAACGGCACGAGTCCCGCCGGATCGACAACCAGCTGCGCGGCCGGTCCGGCCGCCAGGGTGACCCTGGCGAGTCCCGGTTCTACCTTTCGCTCGAAGACGACCTGATGCGGATGTTCAACTCCGACAAGGTCGCGCACTTCATGGAGTGGCTGAAGACGCCGCCGGAGGTACCGATCGAGTCCAAGGCGGTCTCCCGCTCGATCAGGTCCGCGCAGACCCAGGTGGAGCAGCAGAACTTCGAGATCCGCAAGGACGTGCTCAAGTACGACGACGTGCTGAACCGCCAGCGGAAGGTCATCTACGGGGAGCGCCGCCAGGTCCTCGAAGGCGCCGACCTGCACGAGCAGGTCAGGCAGATGATCGACGAGGTGGTCACCGCCTACGTGGCCGGCGCGACCGAAGACGGCTTCCCCGAGGAATGGGACCTCGACCGGCTGTGGACCGCGTTCCGTGAGCTGTACCACCCGACGCTCACCATCGAGGAAGTGATCGAGGAGGTCGGCGGTGAGAAGGCCGGCCTGTCCAGGGACTTCCTCGTCGACCTCGTCAGGGAGGATGCGGAGAAGGCCTACGACAGGCGCGAGGAAGAGATCACCCCGGACCGGATGCGCGAGATGGAACGCCAGGTCGTGCTGGCGGTGCTCGACCGCAAGTGGCGCGAGCACCTTTACGAGATGGACTACCTGCGCGAAGGCATCGGGCTACGGGCGATGGCCCAGCGGGACCCGCTGATCGAGTACCAGCGCGAGGGCTACGACCTGTTCAACAGCATGATGGAGGGAATCAAGGAGGATTCCGTCGGGCACCTGTTCAACCTCCAGCCCGAGTTCCAGCAGAACCCGATCGTCGAGGAAGCCGAAAGCGCGGGCACAGCGGCCCCACTCGGCCTGCGCCAGGCCCCTCCAGGTCAGCAGCTTGCCCCCCCGGGGGCTGGCGGTCCCGCGGCCGGCGATGCGTCCGGCAACGGTGCCCCACGCGGCCGGCACGCGGCCGGCGGCCGTGGCGCCCAGGCGGGCCGTGCCCGCGGTGCGCAGGCCGATGCCCAGGCCGGTGGCCAGCGCGGCGGCGCCCAGCCGAGCGGCGATCAACCCGGCGGAGGTGGCGGGGCCGGGATCGTCGCGCCAGGACTGAACCGCCCGCAGCGGCCCGCCCGGCTCTCCTACAGCGCGCCAAGCGCGGACGGCGGCGGCCAGGTCGAGCGGCACACCGAATCGGCCGGCGACAAGTTCGCCAAGGTCGGGCGCAACGCCCCGTGCCCCTGTGGCTCGGGCCGCAAGTACAAGCTCTGCCACGGCGACCCGCGCAACCGCGCCAACGGCTGAGGTCCCGGCGCGCCTGCCCGTCGGCCGCCACTTCTACAGCGGCCGAACGCTCCACGTGGCCGCCCCGGCTCGCCGGCGGCGGTTTAGGCGGCCTCCACGGCCGTGCACACCCAGCGCGCGGCCGCCCGCTTACCGGCCACCCCCTCACCAGGGAGGGCGGCGGGGCGCGGCCCGGTTTGCTCCAGCCGTACGGCCAGCGCCTTGACCCGCGGCCCGAACCCCACCACCACGGCCATCTCCATCACATCCGGCGTGGGCAGCGACGTGAGCACCCGGCGGACCCTGGGCCGCTGCTCCGACGCGAGCCGCGGCCCGAGTCGCTGGATGCGGCGGAGCGCCTCTTCGGTCGTCCAGGGCACGATCTGGCGCGGTGGCCGGGCTCCGGCCAGGGTTTCGGCAAGAACCTGGGCGAAACGGTTCTGCCAGCCGGGTGGCACCCCCGGGACAGCGACCGGCGCTCCCCGCGACGCCTCGCGCGCCGGGCGAGCCGCAGGCCCGCCACCATCTCGGTCCCGCGGTTCCCCATCGCGCCCGAGCCGGGTGGCTGACCTGCCGTCGTCTCGGCCGGGCGGTGCCGCGCCGTGCGGCGGGTAACCCGCAGGCCTGCCGCCCCAGCCCCGCGGCTCTTCGCCCTGCGGCGGCCGGGCCAGTAACCTTCCGCCGCCCGTTTCCCCGGCGGGGATGTCCTCGTCATAGGGCGGGGCCGACTCTGGAACCAGAAAAAGCTGGATGGCCGCCGGGTCGGGGAGCGGGCGGCGCCCGCCTGGTGCCTTCGGGCATCCGGGCCGTTCGGGGGGCAGTGCGGGCATGGAAACCTCCCGTGAATGGGCGAAACGGGCTGCGCGGGCTATTCGGCTGGCTCACACTCGCCGCCCCCGAACGTTTCCGCGTGCCCCTTGTTCTACCTGCCCACGGTGACATTTCCGGCGCCGAGGCGTTCGGCCAGGCCCGGGCAGCGTCATGCAACTGCTGTGGCCCGGCCTGGTGACAGCGGCCCGCCTCGGGGGAATGCCGCATAGGGGGCCCTGGTTGACTCTGGGGCGGGCAGGAAACGTGCCCGCATTGTTACGACTGACCCGCATTGTTACGACTGAGGAGAAGACCCTGCCGTGTCGCTGCCGCCGCTGGTTTCCCCCGCTGACGACCTGACCGTCGAGGAGGTCCGGCGCTACTCCCGGCACCTGATCATCCCGGACGTGGGCAAGATCGGCCAGCGCCGCCTGAAGAACGCCAAGGTGCTGTGCGTCGGCGCCGGCGGGCTCGGCTCGCCCGCGCTGATGTACCTGGCCGCGGCCGGCGTCGGCACGCTGGGCATCGTCGACTTCGACGTGGTGGACGAGTCGAACCTGCAGCGCCAGGTCATCCATGGCACCTCGGACGTGGGCAAGCCCAAGGCCGTGTCCGCCAAGGAGACGATCAACGAGATCAACCCGCTCGTCACGGTGAACCTGCACGAGGAGCGGCTGGACTCCGACAACGCGATGCGGATCTTCGCTGATTACGACCTGATCGTGGACGGCACCGACAACTTCGCCACCAGGTACCTGGTCAACGACGCCTGCGTGCTGCTCGGCAAGCCGTACGTGTGGGGGTCGATCTTCCGGTTCGACGGCCAGGCGAGCGTGTTCTGGGCCGAGCACGGGCCGTGCTACCGCTGCTTGTACCCCGAACCGCCGCCGCCGGGCATGGTGCCCTCGTGCGCAGAGGGCGGCGTCCTGGGCGTGCTCTGCGCGACGATCGGCTCCCTCCAGGTCAACGAGGCCATCAAGGTCATCACCGGGATCGGCGAGCCGCTGGCCGGCCGGCTGATGATCTACGACGCACTGGACATGACGTTCCGCACGGTCAAGGTCCGCAAGGACCCCGAGTGCCCGGTTTGCGGCAAGAACCCCGCGATCACCGAGCTCATCGACTATGAGGAGTTCTGTGGCGTGGTCTCCGAGGACGCCCAGCAGGCCGTGGCGGGCTCGACCATCACGGCCACCGACCTGAAGGGCATGCTCGACCGCCACGAGGACATCTTCCTCGTGGACGTCAGGGAGCCGAACGAGTACGAGATCGTGTCCATCCCTGGCGCGACGCTGATCCCCAAGGGGGAGTTCCTATCCGGTGCCGCGCTGGAGCGGCTGCCGCAGGACAAGCGGATCGTGCTGCACTGCAAGAGCGGTGCGCGGTCGGCCGAGGTGCTCGCCGTGATCAAGGACGCGGGCTTTTCCGATGCGGTCCACGTGGGTGGTGGTGTCCTCGCCTGGATCAGCCAGATCGACCCATCGCTACCGACGTACTGACAGGTAACCAGTGCAGGCGGCGGCCCCCGGCGGGCCGCCAAGCCTGCGCCGGGCGGGCGGGACGGGGCGGACAGGCCGTACGATTCCGTTGTGACGATGCGGGACGACTTGGAGAACGGAGGCCCCGGGTCGGCCGAACCACCAGCCGTGCCGCCGTGGGCTCCGCCGGGTCCCCGGATACCGGAGGGCACGCTTCCTGACCGCGCTTCCGCAGGCCAGGCGGCCGGTCCCGACTACGGTGGCGGCTCTCCGCAGCCGCGCACGCCGTATCTGCCGCGGGCCTCGGGCCGCCCGCGCGGCCGGGCGCGCCGTGTGCTGCTGGTGATCGGCCTCGCGGCGGGGCTGGGCGGGCTGGTCTTGTCGGCCGGGGCGGCCGCCATCCAGTTCCTGCCGCGTAACTTCAGCCAGGCGCAGCGGCAGCAGATTATGGCCTGGGAGATAGGCAAGCGCTGGCGAAGCTGGCCGGCCGGGCGGATCTTCCCCTCGTCCATCGGGTATCACTTGCCGGCAACCGCGTTCGGCGGTGGCCAGTCGCTGGCTCTCAGCGCGGCGCGGGTCGGCATCGCCGGCCAGACCTCATGCCGGGGCGCCACCATCCCCGCGGTGGGGGCACTGCTCGCCAAGCAGGGCTGCCTGGCCGTGCTCAGGGCGACCTACCAGGACACCACCCAGACCTTCGCGGTGACCGTCGGCGTCGCGGTCATGCCGGTCTCCTCGGCCTCGTCGGCCGCCAAGGCGTCGAAGGCGCTGCACGGCGGCGGCGTCAGGCAGCCGTGGCTGCGGGCGGTGTCGTTCCGCCGCACCACCACCGCCCACTTCGCGGACCCGGGCACCAAGGTCGGCTATAGCAGCCCCAAGGGCCCTTATCTGGTGCTGACCACCGTGGGCTATGCCGACGGCAGGCCGTGGCTCCAGCGGGGGAACGACACCTACACCAGGGCCGAGATGCACAGCCTGGCGGTCGGGGTCGGCCGGTGGGTGGCGTCCCGGCTCGGCGCCCCCCCGCCAGTGCCGCACTGCCCGGGCAGTCCCGGATGCTGAGGTCGGCTCCGCGCCTCCGCCGGTGGCGCACCGTGGCCGGGGTGCTGGCCGCGCTGCTGGCGGCGCCCGCGGTCGCGGTCGGCTCCGCGAGCGCGGCGCAGGCCGACGCCGTCCGCCAGCAACAGCTCTGGGTGCTGAACGCAATTGACGTGACTGGTGCGTGGCAGCACACGCACGGGTCCGGGGTGACCGTGGCATTGATCGACAGCGGGGTGAACGGGCAGGTCTCGGACCTGAGTGGTTCGGTCACGACCGGGCGCGACTTCTCCGGGGTGAACACGCAGCCGACCGACGCGAACTGGGGGGTGCACGGCACCTGGATGGCGTCCCTCATCGCCGGCCACGGGCATGCCGGCGGGTCGAGCGGGATCATGGGGGTGGCGCCCGAGGCGAAGATCCTCTCCATCCGCGCGGTCACCGATCAGGGCGATCCGGGCTACCACCACTACCAGCACGAACCAGAGTCCCGGGTGCAGGGGCACCTCGCCGACGCGATCAACTACGCGACGAGCAAGCGGGTCGGCGTCATCAGCATGTCCCTGGGCTACCAGGGGGCCAGCCTCCCGGTCCGCGTCGCGATCTCCAAGGCGCTGGCTCAGGGGATCGTGGTGGTCGCGTCGTCGGGCAACTCCGGCGGCGCCTCCAGCGGCTCGCACGGGAACGCCCCCTACTCCTTCCCCGCCGATTATCCCGGGGTGCTCGGGGTGGGTGCGGTGGCGCAGGACGGCCTGCCCGCCGGGTTCTCCAGTGACAACCTTTCCGTTCAGGTGGCGGCGCCGGGGGTGCGGGTGCCCGCGCAGGGCAGGGACGGTCAGTACTGGCTGGTCAGCGGCACGAGCCCGGCCTGCGCGCTGACCGCGGGGGTGGCCGCGCTGATCAAGTCGGTGTACCCGACACTGGCCCCGGCCCTGGTCGTGCAGGCCATTACCGCGAGCACCAGGGACAAGCCGCAAGGGGGTTATGACGAGGAGGTCGGATTCGGCACGGTGGACGCCATGGCCGCGTTGCGGATGGCCGGCCGGCTGGCCCGGGACCAGGGTGCCGGACACGGCCTGGTCGCGGCCGCGCAGTTCGGCGGCGGACCGGCGGCCGTCCCGCCGGTTCCTGTGGCCGCGCGGACCAACCGGCAGTTCCTGCTCGACTCGGGGATCGCGCTGATGTGCCTGGCCGTCGTGCTGGTCGTGGCGTTCCGCCTGATCGTGACCCGCAAGCCCGCCGCCACCGGGGTGCCTGGCGGGTGGCCTGGAGGCGGCCCGCCCGACCCTCGCGCGCCCGGTGGCTGGACCGGGACCGGCCCGGCTGAGGCATCCGCGCCCGGTGGCTGGACGGGAGGCGCCCCGGCTGATATTCGCGCGCCCGGTGGCTGGGCCGGGACCGGTCCGGCTGAGGCGCACGCGCCCGGTGGCTGGACGGGAGGCGCCCCGGCTGATATTCGCGCGCCTGGTGGCTGGGCCGGGGCCGGTCCGGCTGAGGCGCACGCGCCGGGTGGCTGGACGGGAGGCGCCCCTCAAGCCGCTGGCCCGCCGGATGCTGCCCTGCCGGGCCCTGCCGCCCCCGGCGCTGGCGGAGCCCGGTCAGACGCTGACGTGCCAGGCTACGGCCGCTCGGCACGCTACTGGGCCGGTGGCGGCTACAAGCCGTCGGCCTCCCAATCGTCGCCCACGGGATACGGATCCTCCGACGGTGGCCAGCCATATGCCGGCACCCCGCCGCCAGCCGATCCCGGGCCGCCAGCCGGTCCCGGGCCGGCCGGGGATCACGGGTGGCCGGCGGCCTCCGGGCAGCCTGCCGGATACGGCGCACCAGGGGGCTACCAGCGGCCCGCGGAGCCTGGGCCGCCGCCGGGTTCCGGGCCGCCCGCGGATTATGGGCTGTCACGCGACCAGAAGCCGCCCGTCGGCTATGGACCGCCCACCGGCAACGTGCTGGCCGCCGGCTACGGCAGGGCGGCCAGCCCCGCGCTGCCGGGCGCACCGGGGGCCGTGGGAGCCTCCGGGCCGATCGAGGCCCTGGCCAGCAGTTCCCCGGACGCGAACACCGGCCCGGCCGCGGGGCTCGGCGAAATCGCGGAACGTCAGGATCTTCCGGACAGCCGTGCGGGAGACCCGCCCGCCGCCAACGATGACACCTGGCCCTCGTCCGGCCAATGGTGACCGCGCAGCCGCCCGACTTCGCTGAACGGGTGCTCGGGGTCACCGAGAGCATCCCGCGCGGGCGCGTGATGTCCTACGGGGACATCGCCGAGTACCTGGGTGAGGCGGGCCCGCGTCAGGTCGGCCGGGTGATGTCGCAATGGGGCGGCGGTGTGGCCTGGTGGCGGGTAATCCACGCCGACGGGTCGTTCCTGGCCGGTCACGAGCGCGAAGCGCTGACCCACTATCTGGAAGAGGGCACCCCGCTGCGCCGTGCCCCCGGCGGCGAGGTCCGCGGCGTGGACATGCGCCGCGCCCGCTGGCTCGCCCCGGACCGCTGACCGGCGGGCCCGCCGCACGGAAAGAGGCGGCGGTGCCATCTACTACGACCTGGAGTTCACCAGCCTGTCCGGCAGCACGTGCACCCTGTGCGGCCATCTCGGCGTCTCCACCCTGCTGCGTGCCCTTGCCGTGCCACTTTGGATCAGCGGTCAGCCCGCGGTTCGGGTAAGGGCGGTGGGCCGAAGATTTCGGGGAACCGATGAAACCGGATGTGGTGCCCGAGGCATCTTTCCCATGCGAGCGTCAGCAGGTCGGCGTGGGGTCGGCCGCTTTGGAGGAGCGCTGGTCACGTGACAGCCGAGGAGGAGTTCGTCGAGTTCGCCGGGGCCGTGGCACCACGCCTGCAGGGGATGGCGTTCTTGCTGTGCGGCGACTGGCACACCGCGGAGGATCTTGTTCAGGCGACGCTGGTGAAGGTGTTTGTTTCCTGGCGCAGAATCAGGCGGCAGGAGGCATCGCACGCCTACGCCACGCGCGCGCTGGTGAACACCTACCTCGCGCACAAGCGCCTGAGGCGCAGCGGGGAGATTCCCACCGGCGAGCTTCCCGAGCGGGCGGCTGAGCTGCCGGCGCCAGAGACACGGATGGTGGTGCTCGCCGCGCTGGCCACACTCCCGCCCAAGGGCCGCGCGGTTGTGGTGCTGCGGTACTGGGCGGACCTGAGCGTGGACCAGGTGGCGGCCGTCCTTGGCTGTTCGCCGGGTGCCGTGAAGAGCCAAAGCGCCCGGGCGCTGGACAAGCTCCGGGGCGTGCTGGGCGACGCCACCACCGAATCCGGCGCGCACGGTCTCCCGCCGCAAGAACGGCGTGAGGAAAGGGATGCCCGACATGGATGAGAAATCGCTGCGCAGGACGCTGGACAGCGCCTTGGCCGGCAGGCCGCCGATGGGGCCAGTGGTCCACGACGCACTGCGGGCGGGCATCAAGCTTCGCCGCCGCCGCCGGATCCAGGGAGCCGTCGGTGGCATGGCTGCCGTCGCTCTCGTCGCCCTCGCCATACCGGCAACCATCGGAACACTCGGCCGTACTCCAGGGCCGGCACCAGAGCACCGGCCGGGCGGTCTGGCGGCCGCCCCGAGGTTCTTCGCCGCGGTCGCTGTGAAACCGCTGGGGCACGACCGGCAGGCCACCGCGGTGAACATCTACCGGTCCGCGACCGGGCAGGTGGCCGGGTACATCCGGCCGCCCAAGCCGTATCACAACTTCGCGTCGGTGAGCAGGCTGGGCGGCGACCGCACGTTTGTGGCGACCGTCATCACTGACCTCTCCCATGCCGCCTGCACGACGCATCTGTTCCGGTTCAGCATCGACGGCCGCGGCCACCCCGGCGGGCTGAGGCCGCTGAGCGTGCCACAGGTTTCCGGGGAGGTGGGGGAACTGACCAGCAGCGCCGACGGGGAAAAGGTGGCGTTCACGGTCTCCCTGTGCATGCCGCAGACGGTCGGCCTGATCAACCTCGCCACCGGGCAGACCACCACGTGGATAGTCCCGCGCCACGGCCAGCAGCCGGTGAGCTTCGGCAGCCTGTCGCTGACCGGGGACGGCTCGAGGCTTGGGTTCGTGGTCGGCGCTGCCGTTATCTCTACCGGGCTAACAAATGCGTATGTCTTGCCCACGGATTCGCCGTCTGGCCCGCTGATGCGGCACGCCACCAAGGTGCTGCACGTGCCCACCGGCGTGTTCGATGTGGTCCTCAGCAACAACGGTTCACAGGCGTACCTGGAGACGCTCTCGCACGGGGGCTCCGTGATCCTCAGCCAGTACAGCACCACCACCGGCCAGCGAGTCCGGGTCGTCGGCCGCCTGAGCCCAGGCGGCCGCAACCTTACCGAGTACTCCCTCATCGCGGACGCGGCCGGGAAGCACCTGCTGGCCTACGGCGACACCCACCGGCTCAAGGCAGTGAACCTCGCCACCGGCCACCAGGCCTCGATAACGCTCGCCCAGATTCCCGACGTGGACCCCTCCAGCACTGTCGCCTGGTGAACACGACCCAGGGCCTGCTGGCGCCCGCCCGCTGTGGAAGCAGCGGGCGGGCTCCGGTGCGCCACCTCCTTTTCCGGCACCCTTTCGAGCGCCACGTCGCGCCTTAAGGCGGCAAAGGAGCGCGGGATGTCATAGGGGTCTGCTGGAATGCCTAATTGAGATGAGCGAGCATTCCGCGGCCTATCACCTCGTCCGCCCGCCGGCCCGGGCGCCCGGGGCCCCGGTCCTCGACGCGGCGCAGCGGGCCGTCGTGGACCACGAAGGGCTGCCATTGCTCGTGCTGGCCGGGCCCGGCACGGGGAAGACCACCGCGATCGTGGAGACCGTGGTGGAGCGGATCACCAGGCGCGGCATCGACCCGGAACGGGTCCTCGTGCTGACGTTCAGCCGCAAGGCCGCGGAGGAGTTGCGGCAGCGGATCACTGCCCGCCTGGGCCGGACCACCCGCGAGCCCTTGGCACTGACCTTCCACAGCTACGCCTACGCGCTGGTGCGCCGCGAGTTCACGCTGGCCGGCGACGAGCCGCCGACCCTGCTGTCCGGTCCGGAGCAGTTGCTGGAGGTGCGGCGGCTGCTGCGCGGCGAGGCCGAGGACGGCGGGGCCCGCTGGCCGGAACGGCTGCGGCCGGCCCTGGGCACCCGGGGCTTCGCCGCGGAACTGCGGGACTTCCTGCTGCGCGGCGCGGAACGCGGGTTCGACGGGCGCGGGCTCGCCCGGCTGGGGCGGCAGCGGGACCGGGACGACTGGGTCGCCGCGGGTGCCTTCCTCGCCCGCTATGACGCACGGTTCGACCTGGCACCGGTTCCCGCCTACGACTACGCCGAGATCATCAGGATCGCCGCGGCGCTGCTGTCCCGCGGTGCGGTCCGTGAGCGGGAGCGGAAAGCCTACGACGTGGTCCTGGTGGACGAATACCAGGACACCGACCCGGCCCAGGAGGCGATGCTGCACGCCCTGGCCGGAGACGGCCGGGAACTGATCGTGGTCGGGGATCCGGACCAGGCCATCTACGCGTTCCGCGGGGCCGACGTCAGCGCGATCATGCGGTTCCCCGACCGGTTCCGCACGCCCGACGATCGCCCGGCCCGGATGGTCGCACTGGGTACCTGCCGGCGCAGCGGCCCGGTCCTGCTCGCCGCGTCGCGCCGCATCGCGGCCAGGCTCCCGGCGCCGCCCGCCGTGGCACGGGCCGGCCCGCCAGCCGGCGGGCTGGTGGCCCGGATGGCGACCAGCCCTCCGGCGGTCAGTCTCCCGGTGGCCAGCCCCGGGGCAGTCAGCCGCCAGGCGGTCATCGCGACCTGCGGCCGGTGCCCGCCGCGGCACCTGGCTCGCTCCGGGTCGTGGTCGCCTCCAGTGCGAGCCAGGAAGCCACGGTGGTGGCCGATGCGCTCCGCCGGGCGCACCTGCACGACGGGGTGCCCTGGTCGTCCATGGCGGTCCTGGTCAGATCGGTGATCGGCCAGGTGCCGCTGCTGCGCAGGGCGCTCGCCGCGAGCGGGGTGCCCTCGGTGATCGCCGGTGACGAGCTGCCGTTGGAGGCCGAGCCCGGGGTACGCCCACTGATCCTGCTGCTGAGCTGCGCGCTGCACCCCGAGACCCTCGACGAGGAGGCGGCGATCGAACTGCTCGCCGGGCCGCTCGGGGGCACCGACGCCCTGGGCCTGCGCCGGCTCCGCCGGGCGTTGCGCGCGGCGGCAAGAGACACCGGCGCGGAGAGCCCGCCGCAGCCGCTGGCTGCGATCCTGCGCGATCCGCGTGAGCTGACCCTGATCCGGGCCCCCGCCGCGGACGCCGCCCGCCGGGTGGCCGATCTGCTGGCGCTGGCGGAGCAGACCGCCGACGGCGGCAATGCGCACGACGTGCTCTGGGCCGTGTGGGACGCGTCCGGCCTGGCCTCCGCCTGGCAGGCGGTGTCTGCCGCGGGCGGCTCCCGCGGTGCCGCCGCCGACCGTGACCTGGACGCGGTGTGCGCGCTGTTCGACGCGGCGGCCAGGTTCGCCGTCCGGCTCCCGCCGGGGTCGGCCTCGCTGTTCCTTGACAGCATGTCCGGCCAGGAGATCCCGGGGGACACCCTCGCGGACCACGCTCCCGACGGCGATGCCGTCCGGATCCTGACCGCGCACCGGGCCAAGGGCCTGGAGTGGGATGTCGTCGTGGTGGCGGGGGTTCAGGAGGGCATCTGGCCGGACCTGCGGATGCGCTCGTCGCTGCTCGGCATGGACGAGCTCATGGACGCGGCCGCGGGCGTGCTTGTACCGGGCACCGGCGCCGACGCCATGGCCGCGGCGCTGGCGGCCAAGCTGCTCAACGAGGAGCGCCGGCTGTTCTACGTCGCGGTCACCCGTGCCCGCCGTCAGCTTGTGGTCACCGCGTCAGGCAGCGACGACAACCAGGAGCGGCCGTCCAGGTTCCTGGCCGAACTGGCCGGTGACGAGATCGAGATCGAGGACGTCGCCGGGGCCGCGCCGCGATGGCTTTCGCTGCCCGCGCTCACCGCCGACCTGCGCCGGGCCGCGGCCGACCCGGACCGCCCGCCCGCGCTGCGCCGGGCCGCCGCCGCCCAGCTCGCCCGGCTGGCCGCCGCCGGGGTCCGCGGCGCCCACCCGGGGCAGTGGTATCAGCTCACCGAGCTGTCCGATCCTGGGCCGATACCCGCCGCGGCGGACGGCCTGCTGGTCAGGCTGTCGCCGTCCCAGGTCGAGTCTTTCCACCGGTGCGGGCTGCGCTGGCTGCTCGAGGTCGCGGCGGGCGCTGGGTCCTCGGACGTGATCCGGCACTTCGGAATCCTCATTCACGCCGCCGCGGTGCTCGCTGCCACCGGTGCCGACGAGGTCATGATCAGCGAGCGGATCGACGAGATCTGGCATCACCTGGACTTCGGCAGCCCCTGGTACGGCGAGAAGGAGCGGGAGCGCGCCAGGGTCATGGTGGACAAGTTCCTCGCCTGGCACCGGGACAACCCGAGGGAACTGGTCGCGGTCGAGCAGAAGCTGCGGGCCCAGGTCGGCGCGGTGGAGATCACCGGGCGGGTGGACCGGCTGGAACGGGACCCCGACGGCCGGGCAATCGTCGTGGACCTGAAGACCGGGTCCACCCCGGTGCCGTCCACGGACCTGGATCGGCACCCCCAGCTCGGCGTGTACCAGCTCGCGGTCCTGCTCGGGGCATTCGAGCGGTTCGGCCTGACCGACCCGGGTGGCGCGGAGCTGATCCAGGTGGGCAATGCGAGCCTGTCCGCCCGGGTCCGGGTGCAGCCGCAGCAGGCACTGACCGACGACCCGGAACCGGACTGGGCGCAGGACCTGGTCGAGACCGTGGCGGCGGGCATGGCCGGCCCGTTGTTCGAGGCACGGGTGAACCCGGGGTGCCGGAACTGCCCGGTCCGGTCCTGCTGCCCGGTGCACCCCGACGGCGAGCAGGTGACCCGGTGAGCCCGCCGCGGCCGCGGGGCCGGGCACCGCGGCGCCAGCCGTGCCGCCTCCGGCATGGTTACGAGCGGGGCCGCCGCGTGCGCAAGCGCGGCGGCCCGCGGGGCACGCCATGAGCGCGGTTCGCTACGAGCCCGGGCAGCTGGCCCGGCTGCTCGGGCTGCCCGAGCCCACCGCGGAGCAGGCCGAGGTGATCGCCGCGCCGCTGGAGCCGCTCGCGGTCATCGCCGGCGCCGGGTCCGGCAAGAGCGAGACGATGGCCGCCCGGCTGGTCTGGCTGGTCGCCAACGGCATGGTCCGGCCGGAACGGGTCCTGGGCCTCACCTTCACCCGCAAGGCAGCCGCCGAGCTGGGGCAGCGGGTGCGCACCCGGCTCGCGGGCCTGCGCCGGGCGGGCCTGGACGTCACGGGCGGCGATCCGCCGGCGCCCGGCTCGCTTGACGGGGCCGGGGCGGGCGGCCTCGGCGGTGCTTCGCTGGCTGGCGGCTTCGGGCCAGGCGGCTTCGGGCCAGATGGGCTCGGCGTGACGGGCATGCTGCCGGACGATCGCCGCGGAAGCGGGCCAGGCGGATTCGCTGGGCGGGAGCCTGACAGCGGCCTGTTCGGCGGCCCGGCAGCGTACGAGATGGGCAGCCCGGCGGCGCGCGGGCCAGGCGGCGGCCCCGCGAGCGGGCGGCTGGGCAGCCGCGCGGCGGCCGATCTGGCCAGTCCGGCCGTGCTTGGCGCCTTGGACGGCCGGGTGCCGGCCGATCTATCCAGCGGTGCCGCGCGGGGTGTTGCGAGCGGGTTCGCGGCGGGCGAGCCGGCCGTCGGCGACCTCCTCGACGGCGAGCCCATCGTGTCCACCTACCACTCCTACGCCGCCCGGCTCGTCGCGGACCATGCGCTACGCGAGGCCCTGGAACCCACCGTGCGCCTGATCACCCCGGCCGTGGCATGGCAGCTGGCGGCCCGGGTGGTGGCCGCCTACGCCGGGCCGATGGATGCGGTCCACTGGTCCCCCCAGTCGGTCACCGCCGCCGTGCTTGACCTCGCGGGAGAGCTGGCCGAGCACCTGGCCAACCCCGCCGATGTCTACCAGATCGGCGACTGGCTGGAGGCGTCGTCCCGGGCGCTTCCCCGCGTGCCCGGCGCCGTCCGCAAGATCCTCGACTGCCAGCGCACCCGGGAGCAGTTGCTGCCGCTGGTGGCCGGGTATGCCGCGGCCAAGCGGGCCAGGGAGGTCATCGACTACGGCGACCAGGTGACGCTGGCCGCCCGGATCGCGACCAGGCACCGCGAGGTGGGCGCGCTCGAGCGCGCCCGGTACCAGGTGGTGCTGCTGGATGAGTTCCAGGACACCAGCCATGCCCAGCTCGTCCTGCTGCGCGCGCTGTTCGGCGGCGGGCACCCGGTGACCGCCGTGGGAGACCCCTGCCAGTCGATCTACGGCTGGCGCGGGGCCAGCGCGGGCAACCTGGCCCGCTTCGCCCGCGAGTTCCCCGCAGGCACGCATCCGGCCAGGGTCGCCCAGCTTGCGACCAGCTTCCGTAACACCGGCAAGGTGCTCGACGCCGCCGCGGTGATCCAGCGGGACCTGCGGGACCAGGTGTCCCAGGTTCCCCGGCTGGTGGCGCCGCCGGGGCGGGCCGGGCGCGGCGCCGTAGTCTGCGCGCTGCTCGAAACCGCCGCCGCCGAGGCTCGCTGGGTGGGCGAACAGGTCGCGGGGCTGCTCCGGCTGCCCGCGGGCATCGCACCCGACGGCGAGCCCTGGGACCGGCCGGGCGTCCAGCCATCCGACATCGCCGTGCTCTGCCGCAAGCGGTCCCAGTTCGCCCTGCTGCGCGCGGCGATCGAGGCGCAAGGGGTCCCGGTCGAGGTGGTCGGCCTCGGCGGGCTGCTCACCGTCCCTGAGGTCGCCGACATCGTGGCCACCCTGCGGGTGCTGCACGACCCGGCGGAGTCCGCCGCGCTGGCCCGGCTGCTTACCGGGCCACGGTGGCGGATCGGGCCCCGGGACCTGGTCGCCCTGGGCAGGCGCGCCAGAGAACTGGCACGCGAGCCCGGCGACCCGGCCGGCCCGGGCGCGCATCGCCCCGCAGACCCTGCGCCCGGGGGCAGCCCGCCCGGGGCGGGCGCAGCCGGTCTTCACGATGGCCCCGGCGGCTGGGACGCGGCGGGGGCCGGGGATGGAGGCAGCGGCGTAGCGCATGACAATGATGCGCTGGCGCAGGCGGTCACGGATCTGACCGCGGTGCCCGGCAGCCTGGTGGAGGCACTGGACGACCTGGGGGACCGGGGTGCGTATTCGGCACGCGGCTACCAGCGGTTCGCCGCGCTGGCCGCCGAGTTGCGGGCACTGCGCGCGCACGTCAGCCGGCCGCTGCCGGACCTGGTCGGGGAGGTCGAGCGCACGCTGGGCCTGGACATCGAGGTGGCGGCGCAACCGTGGCGGGATCCGGCCGTCGCCCGTGCCGACCTGGACGCGTTCGCGGACGCGGCGGCCGCCTTCGCCGACGACGAGGAGGAGCCCACGCTCGGCGCGTTCCTCGCCTTCCTGACCGCCGCGGAGGCGGAGGAGTTCGGCCTGGAGTCCGGCCAGCCGAGCGGGGCCAACGCGGTCACGCTCACGACCGTGCACGCCGCCAAGGGCCTGCAATGGGCCGCGGTCGTGGTACCTGGCCTGGCGGCCGGCCCGCGGGCCTCGGTGTTCCCGGCCAAGCCGAGGGTCACCACGCGGTGGACGGAGAACCCCCGGCTGCTGCCGTTCGCCCTGCGCGGCGATGCGGACGACCTGCCGGTGCTGCGGGACCTGGAGGAGCCGTCGCGGGAGAAGTTCACCGGCGCCTGCTCAGCGCGCGGGCTGGCCGAGGAGCGCCGGCTCGCCTACGTGGCGGTGACCCGGGCCGCGTACTGGGTTGCCTGCTCCGGCTACTGGTGGGGTGAGGCCGCGTCGTCGCTGGGCCCCTCGCTGTTCCTTGAGGAGGTCCGCGCCGCGTGCGCGGATGGCCCTGGCACCGTGGCGCACTGGGCGCCACCGCCGGAGGACGGCGCGCAGAACCCGGCGCTGGCCGAGCCCGCCGTCGTGTCGTGGCCTCCCGGCCGCGGAAGGGCCACGGGATGTGGCCGTGCGCGAGGCGGCCGCACTGGTCGAGCGCGAGCTTGCCCTGCTGGAGGAGCCGGGCGAGGACGAGGCGGACGGTGCCGGCGGCGAGCTGGGCGAGGCGGACCGGACGCTGGCCCGTGCCTGGTCCAGGGACGCGGGCCTGCTGCTGCGAGAGCTCTCCGAGCGGCGCGCCAGTACCGGGGCGGCGGTACCGCTTCCGGCGCAGTTGTCGGTGTCCTCGCTGGTCACGATGGCGGCCGACCCGGACAGGCTGGCCCAGCAGATCCGCCGTCCGATGCCCCGCCCACCGGTGCCGCAGGCCCGCCGGGGCACCGCCTTTCACCGCTGGCTGGAGCAGCGGTTCGGGCAGCAGCGGCTGATCGACCCCACCGACCTGCTGGGAGCGGCGGACGACCCGGCCGACGATCCCGACGACGCCGATCTCGCCCTGCTCAGGGAACGGTTCGAGGCGGGGGAGTGGAGCAACCGGTGGCCGGTGGACGTGGAGGTGCCGTTCGAGACGCTGGTCGCGGGGCGCACGGTCCGCGGGCGGATCGACGCGGTGTTCGCCGACCCGGTCAGTGGCGGGTACGACGTGGTCGACTGGAAGACGGGGGAGCCGCCGGCCTCGGCCGCCGACCTGCGCGCCGCCTCGGTCCAGCTCGCCGCGTACCGGCTGGCCTGGGCCACGCTGGCCAGGGTGCGGCTTGACCAGGTCCGGGCAGCGTTCTACTACGTGCGCCACGACCAGACGCTGCGGCCCGCGGACCTCCTCGACGAGGCCGGGCTGGCCGCCCTCATCGAGGAGGTCCCGATCGCCGGGCACGGGCGCTGACGCGTCCCTGCGTGGGGCGCGCGGGTCAGCCCGCCAGGTGGCGCTCCAGGCTCTCCATCTTGGCGGTGATCGCGCCGGTCGCGCCGGGGCGGATGTCGGCCTTGAGCACCACGCTGACCCGGGGTGCGTGCGCGGCGACCGCGTCGACGGCCCGCTTGACCACGGCCATCATCTCGTCCCAGTCGCCCTCGATCGTGGTGAACATCGCGTCGGTATGGTTCGGCAGCCCGCTCTCACGGACCACGCGCACCGCGTCCGCGACGTACTCTCCGACGGCTTCCCCCACGCCGAGCGGTGTGACCGAGAACGCGACGAGCATGGCTCCTCCTGGGTGCTGCGGGCCGGGCCGGGAGCGGGGAGGTTCGGCCCAGCCCGCGGCACCGGTCAGGAAACCGGGAAATTGAAGTAGTGAAGGCTCACATACGGCGGGTCACCCGAGGCGCCCGACGAGAACTCCAGGTACACGGTATGGGCTCCGGTGACCTTCGTGGTGTATGGCCGCGCCGCGCGAAAACTGAGATGAGTTCCCGGGGCAGCCGGGCTAACCTGGCCCGATGACGACGGGGGTGATGCAGATGGTAGTTGGCATGGACATGGTGACGGGCGGTACGGCACGAGCCGGTGGCGTGGGCGGCTCGGAGCGGGCCGCGTAGGGGAGCCGGTGGCGTGGGCGGGGTCAGCGGCTCGGAGCAGGCGGTGCGAGGCGTGGACGGCGGCGCGGGCGAGCGGCGCCGGGCCTGCGGCTGCGGCCGCCGGGCCCGGACGACGAGGCGGCGTTCGCAGCCGGGCACCGGGCCATGGCCGCCGAGGGCTCCGTCTTCGGCCTCGGGTACCAGCCAGGCAAGCCGTGGGCCACCTACCTCAAGGAACTGGAAGACCACCGGCACGGGCGCAACCTGCCCGCGGGCCACGTGCCGGGCACCTTCCTGGTGGCCTCTGTGGGCCAGGAGATCGTCGGCCGGACGTCCGTCCGGTTCATGCTCAACGCGTTCCTGGCCCAGCGCGGCGGCCACATCGGTTATGGCGTCCTGCCGCAGCACCGCCGCCGCGGCTATGCCACCGAGATCCTCCGGCAGAGCCTGATCATCGCGCGGGCGGCCGGAGTCGGCCGGGTGCTGGTGACCTGCGACGAGGACAACGTCGGCTCGCGGGCTGTGATCGAGGCGTGCGGCGGGGTGCTGGATTCAGTGGTGACCCTGGACGGCAAGCCACCGGTGCTGCGGTTCTGGATCGGCTGACAGATCACCGGGCAGTTCCGGCCAGCGCGACAGCAGCAGCCAGGCGGCCAGCCCCAGCGGGTACACGAAATAGCCGACCCGGCTGGCGGGCGCAAGCGCGAACAGCAGGGCCAGCCCGAGCGTCAGCCGCCAGCCCGCCCCGTACGCGTCCCTGGGCGGGCGGACGATCAACCACGCGCCAACTCCCGCCCCGGCCAGCGCCATCAGCACCAGCGCGGTCCAGTGGCCCACGGCCCCGGTACTCGCAAGCAGGTGACCGGGCAGCAGAGCTCGCGGCCGGGCTCGCGACCTTGGCCAGGCCCAGCGGGTAGAGCACCGTGTTAGCCAGCGTGGCGGCTGGCTGAGCGACCACGGCGGGGCCGTCAATGGCCACGGCCACGCCGAGTACCGCTGCCGCGAACCAGGTGACCGCGCGCCAGCCCTGACGGGCAACGAGCAGCACGGCCAGCACCGCCACGGCAGGCCAGGCGGTCGCCTTCATGGCCGTAGCCAGCCCGAGTGCCAGCCCGGCGGCGGCCGCCCAGCGCCACTGGCTCCTCGATCCCCGGCTGGCCAGCGCCAGGCCGAGGCACATCAGTCCCAGCACCGGCAGGTCATCGCCACCGACCGCCAGCGGCAGGGCGACCACCGGGGAGGCCGTGACCAGCACGGTCCACCACACCGGCCGCGGGATACGCGCGATTCGGACGGCGGCACCGAAGGTGGCCTCGAACACGACCCCGAACCAGATCCGGGGATCGCTGAACAGCCCGCCGACGTAGGCCCGCGGCACGCCGAACACGATCAGCGCGGGCAGGTAGGGGTCGTACGCGCGCCAGCTATGGGCCGCCGCAAGTGCCGCCGGGCTCGCGTACGGCGTGCCCTGGTGCACGAGCATCGCGGCGGAACGGATTATCACCGCTACCTCTGGCTGCGCCATGCCGGTGACGGCCATCCAGGCCAGCGGAGCCGCAACGGCGCCGGCGAGGCTGATCAGCGCCGCGAGGCTGACGCGTCGGCGGCGCACCACGGCCGCGGTAACGGCGGCGACCGCATAGCTGACCGCGGCGAAGACCCCCCACACCCGTTCCGGTGCGTTGGAGCTGGTCAGTGCGGTGACGAGGGCAAAGACGGCGGACCCGCCGAATGCGCCGGCCAGCCATTCCCGGCGCACCAGGGCGCGCGCCGCCGTGGCGCGGTCGCCGTGCGGAAACCAGCGGGGCAGGCGGCCCGGGCGGCCTGGCCCGGGCTCTCCGGTAGCGGCCGGGGTGCTCGTGTGCTCCAGCACCTGGGCCGGTGGCGGTGTCACGGGTACCGACGCTAGGCCTCAGCCGGGGTGAAATCGTCATACCCGGGGCTGATCTTGAGCTAGCCCTCAGGAGGATCCCGGCGCGCTCATACCGGGCTGACCGCGAGCCCGCCCGCGGGAGGACCCGGCCGGTGCGAGGATGGCCCCGTGACCACCATGATCGGGCAGCAGTCGCCCGCGCCCGTCCAGGACGGCATCCCCGCCCAGGACGGCATCCCCGCCCAGGACGGCGTGCCTGCCCCGGCCGGCGTGTCCGGGCTGCAGGAGGTGGTGCGCCGGGCTGGCATGTTCCCCCGGCTGCGGTACATGGGTTCCAAATACCGGCTGATCCCGCACCTGGCGCGGGCGTTCACCGAACTGGGCGGCTCGACCGCACTCGACGCCTTCTCCGGCAGCGGCGTGGTGTCCTACCTGCTCAAGGCGTGCGGCTACCAGGTCACCGCCAACGACTTCCTCGCTTTCCCCGCGGTCATCGCACGGGCCAGCGTGGTCAACCAGGATGTGACGCTCGGCGCGGACGACATCGCCGAGATCTGCGGCCCGCCTGCCGACGACCGCGACTTCATCCGGCGCACCTTCGGCGGGATCTACTTCACGCACGCCGACCTGCGCTTCCTCGACTCCGCCTGGTCGCATATCGACCGGATGAGCGGGCACCGGCAGGCGCTGGCCATTTCCGCGCTGGTCCTGTCGGCAGCCCGCCGCCAGCCGCGGGGCGTCTTTACCGTCACCGGGCACCGCTACGACGACGGCCGCCGTGACCTGCGCCTGTCGCTGCGCGAACACTTCGCCGAGCGCGCGGCCGAGTACAACGGTGTGGTGTTCGACAGTGGCCGGTCCTGCGCCGCCACCTCATCTGATGTGTTCGACCTGCCCCCGTGCGGCTACGACGTGGTCTACCTGGACCCGCCCTATGCGCCGCCGCGCGACGACAACTGCTACATCAAGCGCTACCACTTCCTGGAAGGGCTGTCGGGCTACTGGCGCGGCCAGGCGCTGCTGGAGAACACGCGCACCCGGAAGCTGCCCAAGCGCTACACGCCGTTCTCCTACACCCGCACGGTCACCGACGCCCTGGGCCGCATGGTCAGGCAGTTCGCCGACTCCGCCCTCGTGCTTTCCTACTCCTCCAACGCGGTGCCGGACGCCGCGACCATCGAAGGGCTCCTTCGCGAGGTCAAGCGGCACGTCGAGGTACGAGTGATCGACCACACCTATGCGTTCGGCACGCACCAGGCGGCCCGCCGGCGGGCCGCTCGCGAATATCTGTTCATTGCGCCGTAGCCCAGGGTCCCGGCACAGGACGTGGCCGGTTGGTCTAGAGTGCCGGGGGCGGTCAGGTGGGAGGCGATCACAGATATGGATGTCCGCAGCTACATCGCGCAGAACGCCGGAAGTTTTTTCGATGACCTGAAGCAGTGGCTGAGGATCCCGTCGATCTCCGCGGATCCCGCCCGCCACCCCGACGTGCGCGCGTCGGCGGACTGGCTCGCGGCGCACCTGCGCGCGACCGGGTTCCCCGAGGTGGAGATCTGGGAGACCGGCATCACGGAGTCGCCGGGGCTGCCGTCGGTGTACGCGTACTGGCCAGCGGCGGATCCCGCCGCGCCCACGGTCTGCGTCTACGGTCATCACGACGTCCAGCCGGTGGAACCGCTCAGCGAGTGGGACTCCCCGCCGTTCGAGCCGGCCGAGCGGGGCGGTGTGCTGTTCGGCCGTGGCGCGTCCGACGACAAGGGCCAGGTGCTGCTGCACACGCTCGGGCTGCGTGCCTGCCTGGCCGCCGCCGGGGCGACCGCGCCACCGGTCCACCTGAAGCTGCTGGTCGAAGGCGAGGAGGAGTCGGGCTCGCCGCACTTCGGCGCGCTGCTGACAGACAGAGCCGACCGGCTCGCCTGTGATGTCATCGTGGTCTCCGACACCACGATGTGGGCGGCCGACGTGCCGTCCCTGTGCACCGGGATGCGCGGCCTTGCGGCCGCGGAGATCACCCTGCGCGGGCCGGAGAACGACGTGCACTCGGGGTCCTTCGGCGGTGGCGTGCCCAACCCGTTGCACGCGATGGCCGGGCTGCTCGCTGGCTTGCACGACGCAAGCGGCCGGGTCACGCTCCCCGGGTTCTACGACAGGGTGGTCACCCTGACCCCGAAGGAGCGGGAACTGTTCGGGCGGCTGCCGTTCGAGGAGAAGGCGTGGCTGGCCGACGCCGGGCACAGCCAGGTCACCTACGGCGAGGAAGGGTATTCCACCCTGGAGCGGGTCTGGGCAAGGCCGACCGCCGAGGTCAACGGCATGTGGGGCGGGCATACCGGTCCCGGCCCGAAGACCATCGTGCCGAGCCGGGCACACGCCAAGCTGTCCTTCCGCCTGGTCGCCGACCAGGACCCGGTGGAGGTGCTCGCCGCGCTCGAAGAGTACGTGGCAACGCATACGCCCGCCGGGATCGAGGCGGCCGTCATGCCCGAGGGCCCCGGGGTGCGGCCCACGGTCGCGCCGATCGACTCGCCCGCGGTGCTCGCGGGCAAGCGGGCCGTGGAGCGCGCGTTCGGCACGGAGGCCATGTTCACCCGTGAGGGCGGCAGCGGGCCGGAGGCCGCCCTCACCGAGATCCTGGGTGCGCCGCTGGTCTTCATCGCCGCCGGGCTGAACTCCGACCGGATCCACGCGCCGAACGAGAAGGTCGACATGGCCATGCTGGTGCGGGGAGCAGAAGCCGTGGCCTACATGTGGGGCGAGCTAGCGGAGGTCAGCCACAGCACGGGCGTGCGGTGATGCCGGACGGCACACCCGCCCCCGGGCCCACGGAGAACGGCGCCGTGGTGCTCAGCGGGCTCAGCCTCGCCCGGAGCGCCGTAGACCGCGTCAGTCACCGCCGCACCGACCAGGCCTGGCTCGAGGCAGCCTGGGCCGATGAGGGCACCCGGGTGCTGGTGCTCGACCACGGCCAGGCCCTGATGCGCTTTGCCGGCGATGGCGCGGCGCTGGAGTTCACCTCGCCGAAACACGCACCCGAGGGCGTCCGGTTCCTGCTCGGCATGGACAATGCCGGGGTCGCCTATTTCGGTGTGGACGGTCCCCGGGGCGGGCTGGGGGCGGGCCCGCTGCCGGGCCCGGGCTCGGCTCCCGCGCTGCCGCAGGAGCCCGGTGTCCACGTGGCCGGGCTGCGCCAGGCCGGGCCGCTGCTCGGCGACCGGGACGCCGGGCTGTTCACCGAGGCTGTCGCGCTTGCCAACTGGCACGCCACGCACACCCACTGCCCGCGGTGCGGGGCGCTCACCGAGCCCATACAGGCCGGCCACGCCGCCCGCTGCACGGTGGATGGCAGCGAGCACTTCCCCCGCGTGGATCCGGCCGTGATCATGCTGGTTCGCGACGACGGCGACCGGTGCCTGCTGGCACGCAACCGGACCTGGCCCCGCCGGCGGGTATCCATCCTGGCCGGCTTCGTGGAGCCGGGGGAGTCCCTGGAACAGGCGGTGATCCGCGAGGTCGCGGAGGAGACCGGGCTGCGGGTCAGCGGGATGCGTTACGTCGGGAGCCAGCCCTGGCCCATGCCGCGCAGCCTGATGCTCGGCTTCGTGGCCCGGGCTCCAGGCGAGCAGGAGATCGTCGTCGACGAGGAGGAGATCGCCGAGGCGCAGTGGTTCACCCGGGAGCAGTTGACGGTGGCGATATCCACGGGGGAGGTGCTGCTGCCGCCGCCGGTGTCCATCGCGCACCGGATCATCGAGTCCTGGTACGGCGCTGCGCTGCCCGGCTCCTGGTGATCCCGCCCCTGCCCGCCCGGCGCGCGCTAGCGCCCGTCGGCCGTCGCCTGGTTACGCGGGCGGGGCGAGCTGGCGGACTGCCGCCACCTCGTCCACTCCCGGCGCCGGAACGATCATGATGACCGGGGTGTCCAGCCCGGTCGCATGGTACTCGGCCACCCGCTCCCGGCAGGCCTCCGCGGACCCGTGCACCACGAGCTCGTCCACCACCTCATCGGGGATCAGCTCAAGTGCCTTCTTGCGGTCCCCGGCCGCCCACGCGTCCTGCATCGGCTGCAGCACCTCGCCCCGGCCCAGCCAGACATGGAATGCGGCGTAGACCGGCACGGTCAGGTAGGCGGCGATCATGCGACGGCCGATGGCCCTCGCGGTGGCGGCGTCGTCGGTGGGGACGACGAAGATCCGGGCGATCAGCTCGCAGTCCGGCCCTGCCACCGCGCGCACCTTCGGCACATCGGCGGGCGCGAGCCAGTTGGTGATCGCCCCGTCCGCCAGGGTGGCCGCGAGCCGCACCATGCCCGGCCGCAGGGCGGCGAGCACCAGCCCCGGCGGCTGCGCCGGAGGCGGATCGAGGCGGAATCCGCGGACCGTGAACGTCTCGAACTCCCCGCTCACCTTTTCCCCGGCGAGCGCGGGCCGCAGGAACTTCAGCGTGTCCCTGGCGCGCTGGTAGGGCCGGTCCAGCGTGAGCCCGTTCCAGTCCTCCACGATCACCGGTGAGGAGGTGCCGATGCCAAGCACGAACCGGCCGGGGGCCAGGCTCGCGCAGGTCGCCGCGTCCATGGCGAGCAACGCTGGCCCGCGGGTGTAGATCCCGGCGATCGCGGTGCCGAACCGCAGCCCGGCGGTCCACTGGGCCGCGACGGCCAGCGGGGTGAACGCGTCCGCGCCGTTGACCTCGCTCGACCACGCATCGGTGTAGCCGAGGTCGGGCAGCGTGGCCACCAGCTCGCGCTGGTCGGGCAGGGGCAAACTGCGGAGCGGGAGCGTAATGCCCCATCTCGGCGTTGATTCCATCCGCAACCTCCTCCAGGTGCAGCCCATCATGCCGTGGCGGCTCTGGTCCGGTCGCGCGGCATCCCTCCTGTCCCCGCCGCCCCGTCACCTGCGGTGTCGTATTGAAGTCGAAGCAGTTGTCCAAATCGAGAGCAGTGCTCTTGACAATTGAGCTCGCGTAGAGAACACTAGTCATCAGGGAGAGCACCGCTCTCTAAAGAAGTCCGAGGAGCTGTCATGAACGCCGAGAGCCAGCCGCGTTACGTAGAGCCCAACCGCTCGACCCAGATCTTCAACGCCGCCGTGGCCCGGCTGACCAGGATGGGCATCAGCGTCTACGGCTCGCGGGTGCTGGCCGTGCGCGGCCGCAAGTCGGGGGAGTGGCGGACCACCCCGGTGAACCCGCTGACCATCGACGGCCAGCGCTACCTGGTCGCCCCGCGCGGCAACACCCAGTGGGTCCGCAATATGCGCGTGGCCGGCGGCGGCGAGTTGCGGCTCGGGCGGCGGGCCGAGAAGTTCACCGCGACCGAACTGCCCGTCGAGGAGCGGCCGGCCGTACTGCGGGCCTACCTGAAGAAGTGGAAGTTCGAGGTCGGCATGTTCTTCCAGGGCGTCGGCCCCGACGCTCCCGAGGACAAGATGCTGGCCATCGCCCCGGACCACCCGGTCTTCCGGATCGAGTCATGAGCACCGGCCCGGGCGCCGCGGGCCTGCTCTGGCTGTGGGCCACCGTGGCCGAACTCGGGCCCGGTGACCCACCGGAGCCCCGCCCCGCGCGGCAGGCTGGCGTCAGCCGATCAGGGCGAGGGTGGCCCCGGAGTCGTCCAGGAGCCGGTGGTGACCGGGCGCGGCCGGGAAGGCCTGGCGCGGTCCGGTGACCGTGGCCCGCGGGCCGTCCGGCCCGGCCAGCGTGGCCCCCTCCGCATCCACGGCGATCAGTTCGTCCCCGCACCGCAGTAGCACCGGCCCGTCCCGCTGGGCGGAGATCGCCACCCGCCCGGCGCGCAGGCCCGCGAGCACCGCGGCCGGGTCGTCGGCCTCGCACTCCACCCAGGTGGTCGGGGTCCCGGGCGCGGACAGGTCGCTGGGCCGGTGCCAGTCGCTGCCGCCCACCGGGACCGAGCCCGGAATCCCACGCCAGCCACCAGGCCAGCGGCGTGGTCCAGCGCAGGTCAAGCCAGCTCCAGTGCCACACCTCGGCGAGCGGGGGGCGCCCGGACATCGGCAGCGTCCAGCTCAGTTCGCCGCCGATCGGGTGGTTGACCGACAGCAGGCCGCCCCGCCGCTCGGTGTGCGCGAGCCACGCGTCGGGCGGCTCGCGGAAGTCCACCCAGCCGATGTCGCCGAGCGCCCCGGCGTGCCCGCCGTCCGTGGTGACCTCCTGCCCCGGCAGGAGGATGATCCCGTACCGGCCGCTGGTGACGGGCAGTTCGGCGTGGTGGCTGACCGTGTTGTGATCGGTGATCGCGAGGAAGTCGAGCCCGTTGCCCGCCGCGAGCAGCGCCAGTTCGGGCACGGTCAGCCCGCCGTCGGAGTGCACCGTATGCGTGTGCAGGTCGCCCGCGAGCCAGCGCCGCCCGGGCACCGCGGGCAGGGCCCGGCGCGGCCGCCGGTCCCCGCCGGCCAGGGGCGGCGGTGCGGCGGGCGGGGGCGGCGGCGCCAGCCGTCCCGGGGTGCTGCTGGTCTCGGCGGTCACCTGGTACTCGGCCCCGCCGGCGGGCAGCCGGTAGAGACCGATCATCACCTGCCATGTTCCCGGTTCGAGCTCGCCCGGCAGGTATCCGGGGGTGGCCGCGTGCGGTGTGATGACGAACTCCCGCCGCGCCCCGCCGGACCAGCCGCGGAACCCGGCAGGCCCGAGGCAGCCGAGGTCCAGGATGCAGCCCGGCGCCCGGTAGGCCAGTTCCACTCGCAGCGAGTGCGAGCCAGGCGGCACCTCCACCGGCAGGTAGTGCCAGGCAGAGGCAAAGCGGTCGGCCGGGGTCCACCGGCCTTGGAGCGTAGTGCGGGCCATGACTCCATCCGACCAGATGGCAGGCAGTGCCCCGGCCGCCGTGCGGCGTGCGGGCCCACCGGTGCCGCCGGATCGGTGCGGTCCCCGAAGCCAGGCCGCAACGTCCCCGACAGTTGCAAATAAAATGCAGGTGCGGTTATCTCGCGATTAGGATCGCCGTCATGGACCTGCCCGCGCTGGCACACCGCCGTGGGCTCCGGTCCCTGTTCCGCCGGGGCCCGCACGACGCGGAAATCCTGCGGCTGGCCGTGCCTGCCTTCGGCGCCCTGGTGGCCGAGCCCCTGTTCCTGCTCGGCGACTCGGCCATCGTCGGGCGGCTCGGCACGATCCCCCTCGGCGGCCTGGGCGTGGCCAGCCAGGTCCTGATCACGCTGGTGAACATATCGATCTTCCTGGCCTACGGGACCACCGCGGCCGTGGCGAGGCAGCTAGGCGCGGGCAACCGGCGGGCCGCCATACAGCAGGGGATCGACGGGCTGTGGCTGGCCGCCGGGATCGGCATGACCGTGCTCGTGGTCGGCTGGCCGCTCGCGCCCGAACTCGTGCACGCGTTCGGCGCGTCCCCGGCCGTCACCGCCGGGGCGGTCACCTATCTGCGGATCAGCCTGTTCGGTGCGCCGGCGATGCTGACCGTGCTGGCCGGCACGGGCGTGCTGCGCGGCCTGCAGGACACCAGGACCCCGCTCGCCGTCGCGGTCTGCGCCAGCGCGGTCAACCTCGTCGTCAACGCGATCTTCGTGCTTGGCCTGCACTGGGGCCTGGCCGGGTCCGCCGCAGGCACCGCGATCGTGCAGAACGCGGCGGGGCTCGTCTACCTGAGTGTGGTCGCACGGGGCGCCCGGCGGGCCGGGGTGGCGCTGCGGCCGGACGGCGCGGGGGTCCGCAGCGCGGCCTTTGCGGGCGTATCGCTGGTGGTGCGGACACTCGCGCTGCAGGTGGTGCTCGTGGTGACCACCGCGCTCGCGGCCCGGATGGGCAACGCCGCGATCGCCGCACATCAGATCGCGTTCCGCATCTGGTCGCTGCTGGCCCTGGCCCTGGACGCGATCGCCATCGCCGGACAGGCCATCACCGGCAAGTACCTGGGCGCCGGTGACGTGGCCGGCGCCCGGGCGGCCACCGCCCGGATGATCACCTGGGGCGCGGTGTACGGGGTCGTGTTCGGTCTTGTCATCCTGGCCGCGCGCCCCTTCCTGCCCGCACTCTTCGCGACGGCGCCACCGGTGACCAGCCTGCTGCTCACCGTCCTGCTGATCGTCGCGGCGCAACAGCCGGTGGCCGGCGTGGTCTTCGTGCTCGACGGGGTGCTCATCGGTGCCGGGGACCAGGACTATCTCGCGCTGGCCGGGCTCGCCACCCTCGTGGTGTTCGGCATCGCCGCGGCCTGTGTCCATGCCTGGCACGGCGGCCTTGTCGCCCTCTGGGCCGCCTACAGTGTCTGGCTGGCCGCGAGGTTCGTCACCCTGACGCTGCGCGCCAGTGGCTCCGCCTGGCTGGTCACCGGCGCCGTCCGCTGACCCACGCGACCCCACCGGCCGCAGGCAACCCGGCCGCGCCGCACGGCGATCCACCGCGACCCCCGCCATCCAAAGGGCCCGGTTGACCGAAGAATTCAACACTCGTAGAATTCAACAACCGTTGAAATCGTGGCCGGCCGTCAGGGAGCAGCCATGTGGGCGATAATCGTGAAGGAGTTCCGGCAGCTACGGCGGGACCGCCGCACGCTGGCCATGATGATCGTGATGCCGGTGGTGCTGCTCATCGTGTTCGGCTACGCGGCGAGCTTCGACGTGACCACGATCCCCACCGTCGCCGCCGGTCCGCAGGCCAGCCAGGCCACGCACCTGCTCGGCGAGCCCTTCGAGTTCGTCGACGTGCAGCCGTCGCAGGACCGGGCCTGGGCGGAGGAGCAACTGCGGGATGGGCACGCCGCGGTGGCCGTGGTCACCGGGAACGGTCAGCCGGAGGTGCTGATCGACGGTAGCCAGCTGTTCACCGCCAAGGCGGCGATCGCGTCCCTGTCCGCCACCGCGGCCAAGGCGGCGGCCTCCGGTGCGGCCGCCAGCGGCGGGCAGGTGAGCCTAGCCACCTCTGCACCCAAGGTCACCGTGCTCTACAACCCCGGCCTGAACACCTCGGACATCATGATCCCCGGCCTGGCCGGCGTGGTGCTCGTCTTCGTCGGCACGATCATCACCAGCCTGGGGGTGGTCCGTGAGCGCCAGTCCGGGACCCTGGAACAGCTCGCGGTGATGCCGCTCAAGCCGCGCGACGTCTTCCTCGGCAAGATCGGGCCCTACTTCGCCGTGGCGGCTCTGGACCTGGCCATCGTCGTGAGCGTCGGGGTCGGCCTGTTCGGGGTGCCGTTCCGCGGCTCGCTCGCGGTGTTCGCGCTCGGCGCGCTGCTGTTCCTGTTCGTCACCCTCGGTCTCGGGGTGCTGATCTCCAGCGTGTCGGAGAACCAGGGCCAGGCCATCCAGCTTTCGCTTATGGTCACGCTGCCGCAGATCCTGCTGTCCGGCTTGATCTTTCCGCTGTCCTCGATCGCGGTCGGGGTGCGCTGGATCTCCTATCTTCTGCCGCTGACCTACTTCAATGAGATCGCCCGCGGCGTGATGCTCCGGGCCGAGCCGCTCGGCCCGCTCTGGCAGCCGTTCCTCTTCCTGGCGCTGCTGGGCGCGGTCGTCTTCACCCTGGCCAGCTTGCGGTTCCGTGCCTACCTCGCGCCCGCAGCCCCGCGCGGCGGCGCCGGGAGCCCGCACGGTGCCCCGGCCCCGGCCAGCGCAACGAGCGCGGCCGGCGCCCCTGCCCCCGGGAGCGCGCGGTGACCCCGGCGGGCGCGAGCCGCGGGGACTGGTGGGGTACCGAGGACGTGTGCGTGCGGTTCGGGAGCACCCTGGCCCTCGACCATGTCTGGTTCCGTGCCGAACCTGGCCAGGTGAGTGCGGTTGTCGGCGGCGACGGAGCGGGCCGCACCACCCTGCTCCGATGCCTGGCCGGCGCGCTCGCCCCGACCAGCGGCAGAGTCAGGCGCCCTGGCCCACTCGCAACGGGATACCTGTCCGCCGGATCGGGTACCTACCCGGACCTGTCGGTCGCGGAGAACCTGGCGTTCCGCGCCACCGCCTACCGGGTCCCGCCGGAGACGGCGCGGCAGCGCAGCGCGGAACTCCTGGCCCGGGCCGGGCTGGACAAGGTCACCGGGAGGCTGGCCGGGCAGCTGTCCGGCGGGATGCGGCAGAAGCTCGGCGTCATCGCGGCGATGCTGCACCGTCCCGGCCTGCTCGTGCTTGACGAGCCGACCACAGGGGTGGATCCGGTCAGCCGGTCCGACCTGTGGCTGCTGATCACCCGCGCGGCCGCCGACGGCGCGGCGGTGGTGCTCGCGACCAGCTATCTCGACGAGGCAGAACGCGCCCAGCACGTGCTCGTACTCGACGCGGGCAGCGAACTGGCGAGCGGCACGGCGGATCAGATCGTGGCCGCGATGCGGGGCACGCTGACGGTTACCGGCACGCGTCCCACCGGCGAGGCGGGGCGGCGCGCCTGGCGGCGGGAGGGACGCTGGCGAGTCTGGGACCCCGATCCGGCCGACGGCAGCGCGCGCGACGGCGGCGCGGTCCGGCCCGACCTCCAGGACGCGGTCACCGTCGCCGCGCTCGCCCGCGAGCTGGCCCGCACCGGCGCCGAACGAGAGTCCCGGTGACCGGGCTACCCGCGCAGGCCGTCGCGGTGACCCGCGCCTTCGGGCACTTCGTGGCCGTGGACCAGGTCGACCTCGAGGTGCGCCCCGGTGAGGTGGTGGGCCTGCTCGGCGCGAACGGCGCCGGAAAGACGACCTTGATCCGGCTGCTGCTCGGCCTGCTGCGGCCCACGGGCGGCGAGATCTGGCTGTTCGGTGCGGCGCCGTCGCGCGGCACCCGGCGGCGCATCGGGTACGTGCCCCAGGGCCTGGGCCTGTATGACGACCTCACCCCGGCGGAAAACCTCGCCTTCTCGGCGGCGGTGTTCGGCGAGGGACCGGCTGCCGCCGCCCTGCCTGAACCGCTGCGCCGGTACGGCACGACGGTGGTCGGCTCGCTCCCGCTCGGCATCCAGCGCACGGTGGCGTTCGCGCAGGCCCTCGCCCACCGGCCCGACCTGCTCGTGCTGGACGAGCCAACCTCGGGCGTGGACCCGCTGGCCCGGGCCCGGCTGTGGGAAACCGTGGCCGATGCCGCCGCGGCCGGGGCGGGCGTGCTGGTCACCACCCACTACATGGACGAGGCCGGCGAGTGCGACCGCCTGGTGATCATGGCGGCGGGGCGCGTGGTGGCCCGCGGCACCGTCCCGGAGATTGTCGGCGACACCCAGGTCAGCGTGGTGGAGTCGGGCGCCTGGGCGCAGGCGTTCGGGGCGCTGGAGGCGGCGGCCCTGCCTGCCGACCTGGTCGGGCGCACGCTGCGGGTCCCGGGCGCGGCGCCGGACGCCGTGCGCCGTGCGCTCGGGGATCTGGCCGCCACGGTGACGTCCGCGCCGGCCACCCTGGAAGAGCGCTTCTTCCAGCTCACCCTGTCTGCGGACGCTACGCAGGCCCAGCCGTGACCGCCCCCAGCCAGAACCCACCGCCCGGGGCGGGCCGGGAGCGCGACCAGGGCCCCGGCGTGACCGAGGTCCCCGGCCAGGCCCGCCGCCGGGCGAACCAGGCTCAGCGCACCGAGGGTCCAGCCGTGACCGCGGCCGGCAAGAACCCGCCCCCCGGGGCGGGCCAGGCCGACCAGCCCGGGGCTGCGAAGGTAACCCGCCGCCCGGGGCGGGCCAGGCGCAGCGGCCGCCGCGGTGGCGACAGCGGCACCAGAGAGGCGATCCTGGCCGCGGCCAGGGCCCGGTTCGGGGACCTAGGCTACGACCGCGCCACGATCCGCGCGATCGCGGACGACGCCGGGGTCGACGCGGCCCTGGTGCACCACTTCTACGGCTCCAAGGACCAACTCTTCGCCGCGGCGATGCGGCTGCCGGTGAACCCGAGGCAGGTGCTGGCCGCCGCACTCTCGCCGGAGGCCCGTGGTGAGGACCAGAGCCTCGGCGAGCACCTGCTGCGGACCGTGCTTGGGGTCTGGGAGGTGGCCGAGATGCGCGCCACCTTCCTCGGGCTGCTGCGCTCGGCGCCCACCAGCGAGCAGGCCGTCGTCATGCTGCGGGAGTTCCTGGCCGGGGCGATCCTCGGCCCGCTCGCCGCGGCGGCCCGTGAGGCGGCCCCCGGGACGGACGGCCAGGACGCCGGGTACCGGGCGGCGCTGGTCGCCAGCCAGGTGCTCGGCCTGGGCCTGACCAGATACGTGCTGGAGGTTGAGCCGCTGGCCGAGGCGAGCTCCGAGGACCTGATCGCCGCGATCGCGCCGAACCTGGACCGGTACCTGTCCGGCGACCTGGGATAACCGGAGCCGCCCCCCGCCTCCGCCCCTCGCCTCCGCCCCCCGCCTCCGCCCCCCGCCCCCGCCCGCCCTCCCCGCCGGCCCGTATCGCACCGCCCTCCTCGCCTCGCTGCCCTCGTGAATGTGAGCCGGGTGTTGCTCTTTGAACGCCAGGCTCACATTCATGTCGCTTTCGACCTTCCCGGCCCTTCCCCGCCCCGGTCGGCGGGCAAGTTTGACTCTGCCCTTGGGGCAAACCGCAGCATCGGGTAGACCGGGCGTGGTGCCCGGTGCGAGGAGGCTGGCGTGAGGTTGCTGTCGATCGGCGCGTTCGCCCAGGCCACACGGCTGTCCCCGAAGGCGCTGCGGCTGTACGACGAACTCGGGCTGCTCCCGCCGGCGTTCGTGGATCCGTACTCCGGTTACCGGTTCTATGACCCGGCCCAACTGGAGCGGGCGCGCCTGGTCGCGTGGCTGCGCCGGCTCGGCATGCCGCTGTCCAGGATCCGGACCGTCTGCGACCTGGAGCCGGCGCGAGCCGCCGACGAGGTCGCCGCCTACTGGGCCCAGGTCGAGGCCGACACCGCGAGCCGGCGCGACCTGGCCGCCTTCCTCGTCGCAACGCTGTCAGGAAGGAAGACCACCATGCCCGGTGCCCAGGAGGCTCTTGCGATCCGCTACGCGGCCAGGACCGACATCGGCAGGGTCCGCGAGACCAACCAGGACTCCGCCTACGCGGGCACCCGCCTGCTCGCCGTGGCCGACGGAATGGGCAGCGCCGGGGCCAGGGCCAGCGCCGCCGTCATCGACGCACTGCGGCCGCTGGACGATGCCCTGCCCGCCGGGGACCTCCTCAACGCCTTGGAGCAGGCGGTCGAGCAGGCCAGCGCCACGGTGGGCAGCCTGGCAAGCGCCGGGGAAGGCCACGGCCACACCGGGTCCACGGTGACCGCCATGCTCTGGTCCGGCTCCCAGCTCGCCCTCGTGCACATCGGGGACTGCCGCGCCTACCTGCTGCGCGACGGTGAGCTGTTCCAGATCACCCACGACCACACGGTGGTCCAGTCGCTGCTGGACGAGGGCAGGATCACGCCCGAGGAGGCGGCGTCGCACCCGCAGCGGTCGCTGCTGCTGCGCGCGATCGACGGCACCGCCGTGGAACTGGACACCTCGCTGCACGAGGCCAGGGCCGATGACCGGTACCTGCTGTGCTCCGACGGCCTCACCGGTGTGGTCGGCACCGAGATCATCCGGGACGCGCTGCGCGGGACGGGTGATCCCGACCAGGCCGCCGCGCGGCTGGTTGAGGCGGCCAACGCGGGCGGCGGCCCGGACAACGTCTCCTGCGTCGTCGCCGACATCGTCCCCCTGCCCACCCCGGCGGCCCGCTGACCCAGCCACCCTCCGCTCGATTGTGGTGGTGGGCACTCCACCCACCAAAGAATGTAAGTGGAGTGCCCATGACCACATTCGTCCCTGGGCCCTTCCGCTGCCCTGGGGCCCGGCGGTTAGCATGCGTCGGTGGACCCGCTGCTTGGCACCTGCTCGCTGACGGCACTGCGGCAGCGCAGGAGCCACAAGTGGCGGGCGTATCCGCCCGACGTGCTGCCCGCGTTCGTCGCGGAGATGGACTTCGACCTGGCGGAGCCGATCACGGCCGCGGTGACCTCGGCCCTGGACATCGGCGACTGCGGCTACGCGCACATCGGGCAGCTTCCCGACGCGTTCGCCCAGTTCGCCGCGCGGCGGCTGGGCTGGACGGTGGAGCCGTCCCGCGTATTCGCCATCCCCGACGTGATGACCGGGCTCGCCGAGGTGGTCCAGGCGCTCACGCCGCCGGGCTCGGGCATCGTGGTCAACCCGCCGGTGTACCCGCCGTTCCGGTTCCGGTTCGGCTTCTACGGGCGGCGGCTCATCGACGCACCGCTGGCCCGCGGCACCAGCGGCCGGTACGCGCTCGACCCGGACGCGATCGAGGCGGCGCTGAGCGAGCCGGACGCCGCCGCGTACCTGCTGTGCAGCCCGCACAACCCGACCGGCAACGTGTGGTCGCCTGCCGACCTGTCGATGGTCGCCGACGCCTGCCAGCGGCACGGTGCCGTGCTGCTCGTGGATGAGATCCACGCGCCGCTGGCGCTGGACGGTGCGCGGTTCACGCCGTTCCTCGCTATCGATCACGAGCTGACTCAGGCCGAGACGACCTTCACGTTCACGTCCGCGACCAAGGGCTGGAACATCGCCGGGCTGAAGTGCGGCCTGGCCGTGGTGGGTGCCCCGGCCGGCATCACGCTGCTGGAACAGCGCTGGGAGGCCCTGCTGGCGAGCCACCTCGGCGTGCTCGCCTCGGTGGCCGCGTTCACCGAGGGACTGCCGTGGCTGGACGCGGTGCTGGGGCAGCTTGACGAGAACCGGAAGCTGCTGGCCGGCCTGCTCGCCGAGTACCTGCCCCGGGCAGGCTATGCCCCGCCCCAGGCCAGCTTCCTGGCCTGGCTGGACTGCCGTGACCTGGGCCTGGGCGACGATCCGGCGGCGGCGTTCCTGAACAAGGGCCTGGTGGCGCTTGGCCACGGCCCGGACTTTGGCGCCGAAGGGCACGGGTTCGCCAGGCTGAACATGGGCACGTCGCCGGAACTGATGGCCGAGGCCATCCGGCGGATGGCCTCGGCCACTGACTAGGGATTCCGGGTGCGGCTAGAGCCGTGCGCAGAGGCCGAGGTTGTCGGCCCAGTGGAGGTGATCGCGGGTCTGCGGCCCGTAGACGCCATCCGCCGGGATGCTCTCCCTGCGCTGAGCGACCTTGAGGGCCGCCTCGGTCAGCGACCCGAAGTTGCCGTCGACGGTCAGGTGCTGGCCGTAGCAGGCATTCAGTTCACGCTGCAGGGTCTTCACCGCACCGCTGTCGTTGCCGACCCCGAGGTCGCAGTTGTCCCGGCCGGTGTTATTGCCAATGGTGGGTATCGGGGCGACACCGCCGACGCTGTCCAAGAAGTTACTTGTGCCCGTGCACGATGCTTGTGCGCTAGCTGATATCGCTGGGGCCAGAGTTATCCCGGCCATTGCGATCACTAATGCCGCTCCGGAAAGAAGGATCCGGTGCGCCGGTCGCATCCTTACCCCGGTCCAATTGCATGAGCTGCGCCGCGGATGCCATTCACCGCTGTTGCCTGCCTCCACGGTCAAGCCTGCGCAGGTAGCGCCCGGTGAGCGACGCCGCGGTCAGCGGTCCCGCAGTATGTCGCGGGTGAGTTCCATCTGGCCGAGGTGCTGGGTGACCTCCTCGAGCACGTGCAGCAGTGCGTGTCCCTGCGAGGTGAACTCCAGCTCGTCGGGGTACTTCCGGTGCGCGTACCCGCCGCGTGGCGGCCCGGCGAACTCGGCCGTGGCCGCGTCGGCGCGGAACTGGTCCTGAGCCCGGCGGGTGGCGGCGGCCAGATCCGCCACCGGGCCGCGGGCCCGGAACTCCGCGGGCCGGTCGCGGCTCACCTGCCGGCCCGCCACCACCTCGCCGCCCCAGAACTCCATGACGCCAAGGCAATGCCGCAAGATCGCGTACGGCGAATTTGCTCCGGGCAGGCCCGGCTTCCGGTTAGCCAGGTCGTCGCCGAGATCGCTGACAATCGCCGTCATCTGGTCCACCGCGCGGTCGACGTAACTCACCACCGCGTCCACTGAGATGTCCACCAGGACATCATGGCCTACCCCCGGCCGTGGCGGCCCCGCCCGGTAAACCGCCTCCCACGAGGCCCCGCTAGCAGCGACTTTCCGTTATGCAGTAAATGTCCTGTCTATTCACGGCGAGAAGCGCATGTCAGTCTGTTGGGTGAGGCCAGCCCCAGCTTCAGGAGGTGGAGGGCCGGATGGGCAGGGACGTTCCCGCAATCGTTGTCAGTCAGGCCGACCGGCGCCGGTACCGCGAGAAGGTCCGCAGTTGCCTGGATGTGCTTGCCCGCATGCTGCGGGAGTCACGGTTCACCGACGGGCACCGAGCAGGTCGGGCTGGAGGTCGAGTTCAACCTGGTCGACGAGGCGGGCTCGCCGGCCATGCGCAACGCCGAGGTGCTCGCCGCGATCGACGACCCGGACTGGAGCCCGGAACTGGGGCGCTTCAACATCGAGGTCAACATGCCGCCGCGGCTGCTGGCCGGGGATGCGCTGGCCGCGATGGAGCGCCTGATGGCCGACAGCTACAACCGGGCCGACCTGCGGGCGCGCCAGGCAGGTGCCCGCCTGGCCATGATCGGCATCCTGCCCAGCCTGCGCGAGCAGCACACCACCGCGGAGGCCATGTCGCCCAATCCCCGCTACCAGTTGCTCAACGAGCAGATCTGCGCGGCCCGCGGCGAGGAGATGGAGATCTCCATCGAGGGCCCGGAGCGGCTGCTCAGGCACATGGCGAGCATCATGGCCGAGGCCGCCTGCACCAGCGTGCAGTGTCATCTCCAGGTCAGCCCGGAACTGTTCGGCAGCTACTGGAACGCCGCGCAGGCGGTGGCCGGGGTGCAGGTCGCGCTGGCCGCGAACTCGCCCTACCTGTTCGGCCGGGAACTCTGGCAGGAGACCCGGATCCCGCTGTTCGAGCAGGCCACCGACACCCGGCCGCAGGAGCTGCAGGTGCAGGGGGTCCGGCCCCGGGTGTGGTTCGGCGAGCGGTGGATCACCTCGGTGTTCGACCTGTTCGAGGAGAACCTCAGGTACTTCCCCGCGCTGCTGCCGCTGGGCGAGGACGAGGACCCGGTGGCCGAGCTGGACGGCGGGGGCATACCGGAGCTTTCCGAGCTGACGCTGCACAACGGGACCGTCTACCGGTGGAACCGGCCCGTCTACGCCGTGGCCGGCGGGGAGCCGCATCTGCGGGTGGAGAACCGGGTGCTGCCCGCCGGGCCCACCGTCACCGACGTCATGGCCAACGCGGCCTTCTACTACGGCCTTGTGCACATGCTCGCGGAGGCGGAACGCCCGATCTGGACCCGGATGTCCTTCGCCGCCGCGCACGACAACCTGGTGGAGGGAGCCAGGCACGGGATCGAGGCCCGGCTGTACTGGCCCGGCCTCGGTGAGGTACCGGCCGCCGAACTGACCCTGCGCCGGCTGCTGCCGCTGGCCTTTGAGGGCCTGTGCCAGCGAGGCGTCGACACCCTGGAAGCCGAGCGCCTGCTCGGCGTCATCGAACAGCGCTGCCTGTCCGGCCGCACCGGGGCGACCTGGCAGACGGAGACGGTGCACGCGCTGGAGGAACGCAGCGGGCTCGACCGCGACACGGCGCTGCGCGAGATGACCCAGCGGTACCTCAAGCTGATGCAGACCGGCGAGCCCGCGCACACCTGGCCGGTCGCCTAGAACGGGACTGCCGTCCCCGGTCAGGCGGGGTACCGGCGCAGGCCCACGGCGTACTCGCAGCCCGCGGCCAGGCCGACGAAGCCTGCCATCTTGCGCAGGAAGTCGTCCGGGTCGAAGTCGCCGCCGAGGCCGTCGAGGTAGGCCTTGTGCTCGCGCAGCGACGCCACGCCCGCGTCGATGGTGTCGGTGACGTCCACGAAATGCGTGGGACTGGCGGTGGCCGCCACATAGATCGACTTGACCCCGTGCCAGGCCGGGCCCGCGTCGGTGAACAGCCATGAGTTGTCCGCGTCCCGGACGGCGTCCAGCGTGGCGAGGCCGACGGCCCGGTGGTCGGAGTGGTTCACCGGGCCCTCGTCGCCCCAGGTGAGGTCGAAGCTCATGGTGATCACCACATCGGGCCGGTGCCGCCGGATCGCCGCGGCGATGTCACGGCGCAGCGGCACCCCGTACTCCACCAGCCCGTCGGCGTGGCCGAGGAAATCCACCTCGGAGACGCCGACCACGGCCGCGCTACGGCGTTCCTCCTCCTGGCGCAGCGGCCCGACCACGTCCGGGGCCATGCCCTCGATGCCGGCCTCGCCCGCGGTGGCCAGCACGTAGGCCACGTGGCGCCCCTGCCTGGTCCAGCGGGCGACCGCCGCGGCGGTCCCGTACTCCAGGTCGTCGGGATGCGCGACAACCGCCACGGCGCGGTCCCAGTCCTCCGGCATCGGGTCCATGGTGCCTCCATGATCGTGGGCCGCCGGGCGCGGGGTGCGGCCGGTGGCCGTCTGAGTCTCAGCGTGCCACGGCCCGCCCCAGCGGCGCGGCACGGGGCGGGCGTGGTGGCACGTGGCATGGCACGGCACCGGCAAGGACGAGACGGGCGCCCGATCGTGACGGAGCGCCCAACACATGGAAATGGCCGCCGGGGCGGCACGCTGGCGCGTGCCGGCCCCGGCGGCCGCGTGCCCAGGCCCCGGCGGCCGCCGCGACACAGACCGCCGGGACCTCCGGATCGGGCACGCTGCCCGCGCCGATCCTGGCCTTGGGTTACTTCACGAAGTACCAGTTCTCCGGGTTGATGCCGAGCGTCGGGCTCTGCGGCACGGCGCCCTTGAGGTTGCTGGCGATCTCGGTCAGCGAGTACACGCCGTTCGGCTGGAACATGACCGGCAACTGCTGCGCCAGGTAGTTCTGCCAGGTGTACAGGATCTGCGGGTTGTCGCTGGTGAGCGTCTGGTTGATGTAGCTGTCGTTGATCTTGCTGCAGTACCCGCCGGAGTTGGCGATGGCGCCGCACGTGAACAGCGTCTCGCCGGTGGGCGCGTAGTCGGGAGCGAACGTCCAGCCGCCGCCCCAGTTGGCCAGGTCCCAGTTGCACGGGATCTTGGCAACCTTGCAGTTACCCGCGGCCAGGGCAGTGACCTGGTTGAACGGCTTGGGCAGCAGGTTGATCTTGATCCCGACCAGGGAGGCGTTGGACTGCAGCTGCTGCATCTCCTGGGTGATCCACTGGGTACCCGTGGCATACGGCAGGTTGAACTGCAGGCCCTGGCCCGGCCTTGACCCCCGGGCCGCACAGGCTCGGGTTGGTGCAGGTGCTCACGCCGTTGGGCGTGATCTTCCAGCCGTGGCTGGTCAGCAGGCTCTTGGCCTTGTCCGGGCTGTAGGGGAACAGCGGCCCGCCCTTTTGCTGCGGCGACAGGTAGTGCGTCACCGGGGTGTTGCCGATCGGTCCGTTGGTCAGCGTGCCGTAACCGCGCAGCGGGCCCTTGATGACGGCTTCCTGGTTCATCAGGTAGGCCAGAGCCTGGCGGAAGTACAGCTGCTGGATGATCGGGCCGTTGCCGGTGGTGCTCTGGAAGTTCATCACGAAGTAGTTGATGCCCCACGGGTAGAGCGGATCGAGGGTGTAGCCCGGCAGCGGGTTCTGCCCGGCGGTGAGCGGGCTGGACCCGGCCGGCTTGGCGATGGCGTCCTGCGATGGCAGGTAGCCCACGGCGATCTTCTGCCCGCCGGCGGCCGGCGAGCGCAGCACGTTGTACTCGGCGGCGTCGGTCGTGAAGGGCACGAGCTGGAACTGGCTCAGCGTGGGCTTCACCGGTCCCGAGTACTTCGTGTTGGGGACGAACGACACATGCCCGTCGGCGTTGAACGCCGACAGCTTCCACGGGCCGTCCACGATCGACCACAGCGGCGAGCACACATAGCTGGTCAGCGCCTTGGACTGGCTGTCCAGGTACTTGTACACCGCGGCGCAGTCGCTGACCTTGGTCGCGCAGTTCGCCGGGCCGGACGCGGTCTTGTCCCACGCCGGTGGCATCGGGGTGATCTGCGACAGGTCGTTGTACAGGAACCAGGTGTGCGAGTACGCCTTGTTCGTGGTCATCTGCAACTCGGTCGGGGAGACCACCTTGATGGACTTCACGAACGAGTTCGGGAACCCGGTGTAGGCGCCCCAGTCGGTGGCGCCGACTGCCTTGAGCATGTTCACCCAGAACATGACGTCGGCCGTGGTGACCGGCGTGCCGTCGGACCACACGTAGTGATTGAGCGTGATCGTGGCGGTGTTCCCCGACCAGGTCGGCTCCTTCGCCAGGCTCAGTGTGGGGTTCAGCAGCGGCTGCGACCCGTTGCCGAACCAGTACAGCGGCCGGTACATCAGGTTGGTGAAATACGCGGCGTTGACCACGCTGATGTAGGCGCTGCTGGTGAACGGGAAGATGTAGTTCGGCGTGGTCGACGGGGGCAGGGCATAGGAAGCCGTGCCGCCCTTGACCTTCGCGCCGGTGGCGCCCGGGCTGGTACTGGAGCTACTGCTGCAACCGGCCGCGGCGATGGCCAGCGCCGCGACCACGGCGGTTGCCGACAGGTAGCGGCCCAGCCGGGGACGCCCGGCCGGGCTCGGAAGGTGAGGTCGTCTCATAGCTGGCCAATCTGCCTGCGTGCCCTTGCGGCCCGCTTGGCGGGCGCTTGGCGCTGGCATGAAGCTGCGCTTGGCTCGCATGTCACAAGAGCGTGACGAGTGACTCTCGGTTAGAGGCCGGCTCGCCCGTTGGTGTCGCTTTTGTTATGAAATGCCGGAAAGCTACCGCCTAGCATCTGGAATGAGATGACCTTGACACGCGAGCGGCGTGCCGTGGAGGCGGCTTGTGGGGCGCGACATCGTGGTGCGGGTGCTCGGGCCGGTACGGCTCCGGGCCGGTGACGGCTGGCAGGTGCCAGCGAGCCCGCAACTGCGCCTTGTCCTTGGCCTGATGGCGCTGCGGATCGGTCAGGTCGTGCCGGTGGCCGAACTCATCGACGCCATCTGGGAGGACGAGCCGCCCCGGTCGGCCCGGGCCAGCCTGCAGGCCCTGATGACCCGGCTGCGCCAGCTGCTCAAGCCGCTCCCCGGCGCCTCGCTGACCCGCTGCGGCGACGGGTACCTGTTCGAACTCGACCAGGATCTGGTCGACGCGGAGCGGTCCCGGTCGCTGGGCCGGGCGGCCCGCGCGGCGGACGGGGCCGCCGCCATCCCGCTGTTCGACGCCGCGCTGGCGCTCTGGAACGGCCCGGCGCTGGCCGACGCGCCGGACACCGAGCGGGTCACGGCGATCCGGCACGGGCTCGCCGAGGAACGCCTGTCGATGCTGCAGGACCGCCTGGCGTGCATGCTCGCCTGCGGCAGAGAAAGGGAGGCGGCTGCCGAACTGCCCGCGGCGCTGGCCCGCCACCCGCTGAACGAGCGCCTCGCCGGGATGCTCATGGCTACCTGGTACCGGGCGGGCCAGCGGGCCGAGGCGCTCGCCGTGTTCCGGCAGATCCGCGCGCGTCTCGTGGCCGAGCTTGGCGTCGAGCCCGGGGCCGAGCTGCAGCTCCTGCACCAGCGCATCCTCGCCGGTGACGTCGGCCTGGCCGGGCCGCTCCCCGGTGCCGCGCAGGCCGGCGGCCAGCCGTCCGCACCCGGCCGTGGCCAGCAGCCCGCGCCGGCCGGCCGCGGGGCGTACCTCTCGTCCGACGGCCACCAGCCCGCCGCGCCCGACGGCCACCCGGCCATGGCGCTCCACGGCCACCAGCCCGCCGCGCCCGCGGGGGTGCGCTCGTCCCGGCAAACGGTCACCAGGCCGGGGGGTCAGGGAACGGCCAGCGGTCCGTGCCAGCCGTCGGCCAGCCGCGGCCGGCCGACGGCCAGGCCCACGCCGGCACCCTTCCGGCGTTGCCGGTGCGGCCATGGCTGGTGCCCCGCCAGCTTCCCGCGGCACCCGCGCAGTTCATCGACCGCGCCGCCGAACTGGCCAAGCTCGACGAGCTGATCGGCCAGACCACCGAGCCCGGCGGCGAACCACGGGTCCGGGCGGTCGTCGGGTCGCCCGGGGTCGGGAAGAGCGCGCTGGCGACCGTGTGGGCCCACCGTGCGGCCGGGCACTTCCCCGACGGGCAGCTCTACGTCAACCTCAAGGGCTTCGGCCCGGCCGCCCGGCCGGTCCTGCCCGAGCAGGCGATCCGTGGCTTCCTGCAGGCCCTGGGCGTGCCGTCCGCCGAAATCCCGGAAACGCCCGACGCGCAGGCGGCCCTGTACCGCAGCGTGCTGGCCCGCAAACGGTTGCTGGTCGTGCTGGACAACACCAGGGACGCCGACCAGGTACGGCCGCTGCTGCCCGGCAGCAGCCGCTGCGCCGTGCTGATCACCAGCCGGGACCGCCTCGACGGCCTGGTCGCCACGGTGGGCGCACGGATCCTCACCCTGGACGTGATGTCCGAGGCGGAATCCCGCGAGCTGATCGTCCGCCGGCTCGGTGCCGCCAGGGCCCAGGCGGAGCCCGAGGCGGTGGCGGACCTGGCCAGGCTGTGCGCGGGCCTGCCGCTGGGACTGGCGATCGTCGCCGCCCGTGCCGCCGCCCGTCCCGGGTTCCGGCTGGCCGCCCTGTCCGCGGAGCTCGCCGGCGGGGACGCGCGCCTGGACGCGCTGGAGACCGCGGACACCACAAGCAGCGTGCGCGAGGTGTTCTCCTGGTCCTACCGGCAGCTCAGCCAGCCGGCGGCGCGGATGTTCCGGCTGCTCGGCCTGCATCCGGGCCCGGACATCACCGTTGCCGCGGCGGCGAGCCTGGGCGGCACCGGCCGCCCGCAGGCGCGCCGGGCACTGGCCGAGCTGACCGGAGCGCACCTGCTGACCGAGCACGTGCCCGGCCGGTTCACCGGCCACGACCTGCTCCGCGCCTACGCCGCCGAACTGGCCGCCGAGGGCGAGACCGAGGCCGGCCGCGACCTGGCCAGGCGCCGGCTCGGGGACCACTACCTGCATACCGCCGCGGCCGCTGGGCAGCGGCTCTGCCCGGCCCGGCCCGCGGTCATCCTGGGCGTCGCGCAGCCCGGCACGGTGCCGGAGAAGTTCGCCAGCTACGCCGAGGCGCTCGGCTGGTTCAGCGCGGAGCACCACGTGCTGCTCGCGGTCGCCGACGCCGCCGCGGCCACCTGCGACGACGCGCGCGCCTGGCAGTTGCCCGCCCTGCTGACCGACTACCTCAACCGGGAGGGCCACTGGCACGACCTGGCCGCCCTGGGCCGGGCCGCGCTGGCCGCCGCCGAGCAGGCCGACGACGGGCTGGGCCGGGCGCACGCGCACGCCAGCATCGGCGTCGCCAACCTGCGGGTGGGCTGCTACCGCACCGCGCGCTCGCACCTGCTCCGGGCCAGCTCGCTGTTCCGCGAGGCCGGTGCGACCGCCTGGCAGGCACGCAACCACCTCACCGTCGGGGTGCTGTTCGACCGGCAGGGCCGCCACGACAAGGCACGGCGGCAGGCGGAGCGGGCGCTCAGCCTCTACCAGGACCTCGGGTACCGGGCGGGCGAGGCGCACGCGCTGGAGAACCTGGGCTGGCACCTGGCGATGCTCGGCGCCGCCACGGCGGCCGTCGACCACTGCCGGCGAGCGCTCGACCTGCACCGCGAGGTCGGCAACCTGGTCGGCGAGGCCCATGCCTGGGACCATCTCGGCTACGCCATGCACCTGGTCGGCGACGACGCCGAGGCCATCGCCTGCTACCGCCGCGCGCTGAAGCTGTTGCGGGAGGTCAGGGACCGGGCCGAGCAGGGCGGGGTGCTGGCCCGTCTCGGGGACATCTACAGCTCGGTCGGGAACAAGGCGATGGCCAAGGCCGTGTGGCGGCGCGCCCTGGCGATACTGGAAGAGCTGCACGACCTCGGCGCCGACGAGGTCCGGTCCAGGCTGGGCGTCGCGCCTGGGGTGGCGGTGCCCAGCGTGTGCTGAGCTTTTACCGTCCCTGGCCATCCTCGCGATCATGAAATGGGGCCGTCGGGGAACAAATCCCTGAGGGGTGCACAGATGGTCTGGGATCGGCGGCGTGTTGCGCTCACCGCAGTGGGGGCTGCCGTCGTGGTGGCACTGGCGGCGGGGGGCATCGCCTATGCCATGCACCGCCACCCGGCCGGCAAGCTCGCGTCGGCGCCGAAACCGGCCCCGGCGCACTCGACGAAGCCGCCCCCGGGCCCGCTGCTGTCTCCGTTCACCGGTGAGCCGGTGCACCGGCTCAAGCGGGTGCTCATCGTGAAGATCGGTAACACCCTCCCCGAGCGGCCCGCCACCGGGCTGGCCAGGGCCGACATCGTGTACCTGATCCCGGTCGAGGGCGGGCTGAGCCGGATCATGGCGGTCTTCTCCTCGCACTACCCGCGGGTGATCGGCCCGGTGCGCAGCGCCCGGCAGGACGACCTGCAACTGCTGCGCCAGTTCGGCCGCCCGGCGTTCGCCTGGTCCGGGGCGCAGCCACAGCTCGTGCCGGTGGTCGAGCACTCCAGGATCGTGGACCTGTACGCGGCGACCGCCAGCGGCTACTTCCGCACCGTCGACCGGGTCGAGCCGTACAACCTCTACGCCGACACCCGGACGCTGCTGAAACAGGCGCCGCACGCCAGCGTGGCCCGCAACATCGGGTTCCGGTTCGGCCCGCCGCCGGCCGGCGGTCACCGCCGCAGGGCGGAGTCGGTCTCCTACCCGGCCGCATCGTTCCGGTTCCGGTGGTCACCCGCCAAGGACCGCTGGCTGATCTGGATGGACGGCTCCCCGGCCATCAGCACCGGCGCCGGGCAGTTGTCCGCGCCCACGGTCGTCATCCAGCGTGTGGTCGTCGGCCTGTCCCGGTTCCTCGAACAGGGCCCGATGATGCCGCCGGACGCGGAAACCGTGGGCTCGGGCACCGCCACGGTGCTGCGCAACGGCCAGGCCTTCCAGGCGCGGTGGTCCCGCCCGTCCGCCAGCGGCGGCACCACGTTCACCACGGCCTCGGGCAAGCCGATGACGTTCGCCCGCGGCCCGGTCTGGATCGTGCTCGCCTACGGGCCCGGCTCGTCGAAGTGGCGGGGCGGCAAGCCCGTGCCGTGACGCGCGGGCATCCGGCCGCGCCCGGCGCGCGGGCTCCGGCCGCGCCCGGCGCGCGGGCTGGGCAATCCTCGCGGCGCGGTGACAGGATCGGGGCGTGGTCTCAGCGGTATCCCCAGCGCCGGGTGCCATCCGCCTGACCAGTACTAAGGGGCGGTGGGTGCTCGCCGCCACCGTGCTCGGGTCGAGCATGGCGATGCTCGACGGCACCGTGGTCAACGTGGCCCTGCCCACCATCGGCAAGAGCCTGCACACCGGCCTGGCCGGCCTGCAGTGGACGGTCACCGCCTACACGCTCACCCTGGCCGGGCTGATCCTGCTCGGCGGCGCGCTCGGCGACCGGCTCGGCCGGCGCCGCATCTTCGTGATCGGGGTGATCTGGTTCGCGCTGGCCTCGGCGCTGTGCGGCCTCGCTCCCGACATCGGCGTGCTCATCGGTGCGCGGGCGCTGCAGGGCATCGGCGGTGCGCTGCTCACCCCCGGCTCGCTGGCGATCATCCAGGCGTCGTTCGCACCCGACGACCGGCCGAGGGCCATCGGCGCCTGGTCCGGCCTGGGCGGCGTGGCCGGCGCGGTCGGCCCGTTCCTGGGCGGCTGGCTGATCGATTCGGTCGGCTGGCGGTGGATCTTCCTGCTCAACCTGCCGCTGGCCGCCGTGGTGGTGGCGGTCTCGGTGCGCCATGTGCCGGAGACCAGGGACCCCACCAGCCATGGCCGGTTCGACTGGGCGGGGGCGATACTCGCCGCGCTCGCGCTGGCCGGGATCACCGACGCGCTCATCGAGGCACCCGTGCACGGCTGGGCCCGGGCGGCGCTGACCGGGGGCGCCGGGATACTCGCTGGGGTGGGCTTCGTGCTCCTGGAACGTCATCGCAGCCGCGCCGAGCGCGGCGTGCCGCCCATGCTCCCGCTGGACGTGTTCGCCTCCCGCCAGTTCAACGCGGTCAACGTGGTGACCTTCGTGATCTACGGCGCGCTCGGCGGCACCATCTTCCTGCTGGTGCTGCAGCTCCAGGTGGTCTCCGGCTACTCGGCGCTGGCCGCGGGCATATCGCTGCTGCCGCTGACCCTGCTGATGCTGGTGCTGTCGTCCCGGGCGGGCGCGCTGGCGCAGCGCGTCGGCCCGCGCTGGCTCATGACCGCTGGCTGTCTGCTCTGCGCCGCGGGTCTGCTCCTGGCGGTCAGAATTGGACGTAACGCTAACTACGTCACTGATGTGCTCCCCACGGTGGTGTTGTTCGGGCTCGGCCTGTCCGCGACCGTTGCCCCGCTGACGGCCACCGTGCTGGCCAGCGCCGACGTGCGCCATGCCGGAACGGCCAGCGGCGTCAACAACGCGGTGGCCCGGGCCGCGGGCCTGCTGGCCGTGGCCGGGCTCCCGCTGGCCGTGGGCCTGACCGGCCAGGCCTACCGCGTGTGGTTCCTGATGGACCCCGCGTTCCAGATGGCCATGGTCATCTGCGCGGGCCTGCTGGCCGTGGCCGCCGTACTGTCCGCGCTGACGATCGACAACGACGTGCTGCGCCCCGAGCCGGAGCATCCGGTGGCCCAGCCGGAGTGCCTGACCTGCCTGCCGATCGGCGCGCCGCCGCTCGAACCGGGAAACCGAGTCGAGGCTCCCGCGCGGGGCCACTAAGCTCGGTTTCCGCCCCGCCCTGTTACCTGCGGCGGGGCATCCGGAATCCACGACGAGGAAAACCCGCATCATGCGCTGGTCACAGATGCACATCCCGACCCTGCGAGAGGACCCGGCGGACGCCGGGGCGCCGAGCCATCGGCTGCTGGTCCGCGCGGGGTACATCCGGCAGCTCCATGCGGGCCACTATTCACTGCTGCCGCTCGCGGTCCGGGTGCGGGCCAAGGTGATCGACATCATCCGCGAGGAGATGAACCGGATCGGCGCCCAGGAGCTCCTGGTGCCCACCATGCACCCGAAGGAGATCTGGGAGCGCAGCGGCCGCACCGAGACCATGGCCGACGTGATGTTCATGCTGACCGACCACAAGGGCGCCGAGAACGTGCTCGCGGTGACGAACGAGGAGATCTTCACCCTCCTCGCCCAGGAGCTGAACTCGCACAAGCAACTGCCGCAGGCGTGGTACCAGTTCCAGACCAAGTTCAGGGACGAGGCACGGCCCCGGGCGGGACTGCTGCGGGTGCGGGAGTTCACCATGAAGGACTCCTACAGCTTCGACCTGGAGCCGGCCGGGCTGGACGTCTCCTTCGACCGGCACCGCGGCGCCTACCTGGAGATCTTCGCGCGGCTCTCCCTCCCGGTGATCCCCGTGGAGGCGTCGAGCGGCGCGATGGGCGGCAAGGACTCGACCGAGTTCATGTCCCCCTCCGACATCGGTGAGGACCTGGTCGCGCACTGCCCGGCGTGCAACTACGCGGCGAACGTGGAGAAGGCCACGTCCCGGCTTGACGAGGTGGCCGACGGACCGGGGCTGCCGGCCCCGGAGCGGTTCGGCACCCCCGGCGTGCGCACGATCGAGGACCTGGTGACCGGGTACGACGCCCCGGCGAACCGGCAGATCAAGACCCTGGTATACGTGCTGGACGGCAAGCTGACGCTGGTGCTGATGCGCGGCGACCACGCGCTCAACGACCAGAAGCTGGCCGACGCCACCGGCGCCGTGGAGATCCGCCCGGCCCACCCCGACGAGATCAAGGAGGCGCTCGGCGCGCTGCCCGGCAGCCTCGGCGCGGTCGGCGTGACGAACCTCCCCGTGCTCGCCGACGAGGCGCTGCGCGGCCGCCGCGACATGGTCACCGGGGCCAACACCGACGACTTCCACCTGCGCGGGGTGGACGTTGCCAGGGACATCAGCGTCGGGTCCTGGGCCGACCTGCGGGAGGTGGCCGCCGGGGAGCCGTGCATCCAGTGCGGGGAGCCGCTGGAAATCGTGCCGACCATCGAGGTCGGGCACATCTTCAAGCTTGGCTACAAGTTCACCAAGGCGTTCGGGATCACCGTGCTCGACGCCTCCGGTGAGCGGGTGCATCCCATCATGGGCTGCTACGGCATCGGTGTGGAGCGAGCGATGGCCGCCGTCGTCGAGCGCCACCACGACGACCGCGGCATCGTGTGGCCGGTCGCCGTGGCGCCGTTCACCGTGGTCGTGACCGTGGCCCAGTCCGAGGACCCCGAGTCCGCCGAGGTCGGCGACTCGGTGTACGAGCAGCTTGCCGCGGCGGGCATCGAGGTCATCATCGACGACCGGGCCGAGCGGGCCGGGGTGAAGTTCCGCGACGCCGAACTCACCGGGATCCCGTTCCGGGTGACCGTGGGCAAGCGCGGCCTGGCCGACGGCACCGTCGAGGTCACCACGCGCGCCACCGGTGAGACCGTCAAGGTCGCCATCGGCGACGTCGTGGCGCACCTGCGCGCCGCCCTCGCGTCCTGAGCCGCCGCCCGGGCGCTGGACCCGCCCCCGAGCAATGATCATCATTTGACAGGCGGGGGAGTTGGCGCGGCCGGGGAGGCTGGCGGGTGGGCGCGGCTCGGCCGGGCGGGGATCAGTGCTGCTCGCCGCAGACCGTCCGGTCGGACCGCTCCCGCCGCCTGGTGACCAGCACGCTGGCCAGGGCAGTGGTGCCGAGCACCAGGGCGATGATCGCCAGCGACAGCCAGGGGCCGACGTGCGGCACCGGGACCGGCCCGAGGCTGGTCACGCCGGAGCCGTGCAGCGCATCGGCGAACAGCTTGGCGCCGATGAACGCGAGCACCACGCACAGGCCCGCCTGCAGGTAGACCAGCCGCGCCAGCAGCGCGGCCACCAGGAAGTACAGGTGCCGCAGGCCAAGCAGGGCGAACACGTTCGCGCTGAACACCAGGAACGGATCACGGGTCAGACCGAACACGGCCGGGATGGAGTCGACCGCGAATATGAGGTCGGCGACCCCGAGCGCGACCACGACCGCGAGCATCCCGGCGTTGCCGCGCCGGGTCAGCCGCGCCGCGATGCGCCCCGCCGCCCCGGGCGGGGGTTCGGTCACGGGTACCGGTTCCCCGGCCGCGTTCTCAGGCGACTCGCCGGATTGCGGGAACTCGCCGGGGACGTGATCCGCGCTGGTTCCGGTGGGCAGTGGTGCCTCTTTAGGGTGCCGGGCTATCTGGGCCGCCGTATAGAGGAGAAACAGGCCGAACAGATATTCCAGCCAGCCGAACCTGTGCAGCGCGGCCGCGCCGAGGGCGATGACGATGCCGCGCAGCACCACGGCGATACCGATGCCGGCGAGCACCACGCGGCCGCGGAGCCGGCTAGGCACCCGGAACCAGCTGATCAGGACGACGAAGACCAGCAGGTTGTCCATGGAGAGGCTGTACTCGGTAAGCCAGCCGGCGAAGAACTGCCCGGCAGGCACGCTTCCCGAGGTGATGGCCAGCATCGCGCCGAAGCACACCGCCAGCAGCACGGTGGCCAGCGTCCACCAGGCCGCCTCCGACATGCTGGGCGGGCGGTCCCGGCGGATGCTCGCCAGCAGGTCAACGCCGAGCAGCACGACAAGGGCGGCGATAAGCGCCGCCCAGCCCCAGACAGGGACCTGAAGGGATGCCATGGCTACCCGATGGCCCTCACTGGCTTGTCGTCCGGCCTCTCCCGCCTGTGGTCGTTGTCTATCGGTCTGGAGCGCCCTTCGCGGGCGGCATTATCTGCCAGCCCGGGCCGGGCATCATCCAGGTGCCCGGGCCCGGGCGCGGCCAGGCCGGCCGGGATGAGCAGTGCCCCGGTTGACTGCCCAATCCGGCTGGCGACCGTGGCGGCGCTGGCACGGCGTCGGAGGTCCCTTGACTCATGACCGTCACGGTGACCTCCCGCCGGCTGCATGGCCCGGCTGCCCCGGGCTTCTGCCTTAACTATTGCTTGCCGATCGCATAGGGTCTTCGTTACTCACCGGCTAAGAATTACCCCGATATATTGCCTGCAACCGGCAAAGTCGGGGAACGACGAGAACGCAGCCAGGGAGGGCCTCGCCAGGCGTGGGGCAGGCGTGCCTGGCTGGAAGGCGGTGCCTGGAGTGACTGCGCGCGGCAGTGGGCCGGACCTGGCTGCGATCACCCGCGCCGCGAGCCGGGAGGCGGGCGGGGTGCCGCCCGGACTGCTCGGCGACTACCTGCCCGCCGTCCTGGAGGCGTTTCGCGGCGGGCGCCGCCTGACCGCTGCGGAACTGGCCGGGTACGCCCGGTCCGGGGAGCAGGCGGCGGAGGGCGGGGTCGCCCTGGGTGGCCTGGTCGACCTGTACCTGTCGGCCACCTGGCGGCTGTGGCGCGAACTACCCGCCGACAGCTACTCACCCGCGGTGCTGCGGGGTGCGGTGCTGGCCGTGCTGCACGCCGCGGACGACGCGGTGGCGGCCGCCGCGGGCGGATTCGAGCGGGCGTACCTGGCGGTGGCCCGCCGCGAGGAGGCGGAGCGCCGGGAGTTCTTCGAGGACCTGCTGTCCGGCCGTGGCGGCGTGGCCGACCTGCTGGCCAGGGGAGAGCGGCTGGGACTGCGCCTGGCCGGCCCGCACCAGGTGATGGTGGTGGGCTCCGCCGACGGCGGCGGTGGAGGCCTGAGCCTGGCCGGTATTCACATCGACAGCGTGGTCGCGGAGGCCGCGGCACCGTCCTCCTCGCTGGTGGTGAGCCGCCGCGGCCGGCTGGTGGTGATCGTGGGCACGGCCGGGGACGACGAGGCGGCCGGGGTGGCCCGTGCCCTGTCCGCCGCGCTGGCCAGGCAGGCGGCAGGCCGCGCCGGTGCCCGTGAGCCCGGCCAGGCGGGGCCGCCGCCCTGGCGGATCGCCCTCGGGCGGCCCTACCCGGGGCCGAGCGGCGTGGTGCGCTCCTATGACGAGGCGACCGACGCCCTGGACGCGGCCCAGCGCGTGGGCCTGGCCGATGACGTGGTCAGGGCCGCGGACCTGCTCATCTACCAGGTGCTGCTGCGCGACCGTGCGGCCATCACCGACCTGGTGCAGACCCTGCTCACCCCGCTGGCGCGGTCCCGCGGCGGCGCCGCGCCGTTGCTGGCCACGCTGGACGCCTACTACGCCAGGGGCGGTGTCGCCGCCGCGGCCGCGCGGGACCTGCACCTGTCGGTGCGGACCGTCACCTACCGGCTGGCCCGGGTCAAGGAACTGACCGGGCGCGACCCGTCCCGGCCCGCGGACGCGCTCGCGCTCCAGGTCGCGGTGATCGGTGCCAGGATGCTCGACTGGCCCGCCACCCGCCTGGAGCGCGAGTAGAGGCGGGCCGCCCGGCCGCGGCCTCCCACGGCCGGGCGGGGTCTGGGTTAGGGCATGCCCTGGCCGCCGGTCCCGTCAGGCGTCGATGTCGGCGCGCAGCGCGACGATGTCGATGTCGGGCATCCCCTCGTCGGAAGGCGGACTGTGACGCACTGTCGCGGCCTGATAACAGCCCTATGGTTGCAGGGGGTGATCAGATAGTCCACATGTAGTTACAGAACGTGATGTCCCCGGGGCCGCCTCAGGAAGTGGCGGCCTGCTCCCCGGCGATGCTGGCGCGGACCTCGTCCATGTCCACCTCACGCGCCTTGGCGATCAGGTCTTCCAGCACGGACTCGGAGATCGCGCCGGGCTGGGCGTAAAGGATCACCTTGTCGCGGATGATCATCAGGGTCGGGATCGACGTGATCCCGAACGACGCGGCGAGCGCCTGCTGGGCCTCGGTGTCGACCTTGCCGAACACCGCGTCCGGGTGCTGCTCCGACACGCGCTCGAAGACCGGGCCGAACATCCGGCAGGGACCGCACCATGACGCCCAGAAGTCGACCAGGGCCAGATCGGCGTCACCGATCACGGCCTCGAAGTTCTCGGCGGTCACCTCGACCGTCGCCATGGTTCCTCCCAGGGGTAGCGGGGCTCAACGTCAATACCGTTGTGGGGTATGGAACCGTGCCGGGCCCGTGGTCATTCCCGTGGCCATGACCTGCTGATCCGGGGCGAGAGTATCCGCGTGATGATCATGGAATGATGCGCTGGTCTTAACGTAAGCCCGGCCATGGCAAGCCCCACAAGGCCGGGCACGCCAGCAGTTCCGCGAGCGGCGGCTATGGCAGTCCCACGTTCGTGCAGAGCCGCAACGCCGGGTCCAGCATCTGCTCCGGCCTGCCCGCCGCGGTCAACTCCGGCAGCCCGCCCTGACCCTCACCCGCATGATCTTGTGATTCTGTTCATAGCATTTATGAACAGAATCACTGGATCATGGTCCTCAGCCAGCGAGGGTTCGCTGAGGCGCGCAGATCCGGTAGCGCGGGCAGGGGGCACGGGTGGCGCGGCCATGATCTGCGTCCTGGGGGACGCGCACCTCGATGTGATCGTCTCGCTGGCCGGGCCGGTCGAGCCGGAGACCGACACCCCGGCCGCCACCTCCGTGGGCGCTGGCGGGCAGGCGGCGAACGTGGCCGCGTGGATCACCGCGCTGGGCGGCCGGGCCCGCCTGATCGCGGCGCAGGCGGCCGACCCCGCGGGCCGCATGGTGGCGGCGGAACTCGCCAGCCGCGGCGTGGAACTCGCCGGGCCCGTCCTGCCGGGGCGTACCGGCGTGGTCGTCTCGCTCTCCGACCGGGGCCGGTCCCGGTCCATGCTGACCGACCGGGGCGTGGGCACCGAACTGGCCGCCGGTCAGCTGATGGACGCCTGGTTCGACGGCTGCACCCGGCTGCACCTGCCCGGCTACAGCCTGCTGCGCGAACCGGTCCAGGGGGCGGCCCTGGCCGCGGCGCGGCGGCTGCCGCGGCCGAGCGTGGATCTCTCCTCCACGGCGGCGCTGCGAGACTATGGCGTGGACCGCTTCCGCTCGCTGCTTGCCGGGCTGCGGCCGCGGGTCGTGTTCGGCACGGAGGAAGAGGCGGACCTGGTGGGGGAGGTGCCCGGTAGCGAGATGGTGGTGAAGCTGGGACCGCGCGGGGTCCGGATCGGCGGGGTCACCCACCCCGCGGACGCAGGTGCGACGCGGTGGACGCGACCGGCGCCGGTGACGCGTTCGCGGCTGGCTACCTGCTCGGCGGGATCCGCCTGGGGCTGGACGCGGCCGCCCGCGCCGTCACCCGGATGGGGGCGATGCCGTGACGCGCCGCCGCGCCCGGGCCAGCCACGGGTCAGATGCGCCGCGGGAGGGGAGCCACGAGATGACGCTCACGCCGGTGCTGGCCGAGGAGGTCGCCGCCACGCTCGCAGACGGTGGGCCCGTGGTGGCACTGGAGACCACGCTGGTCTCCCACGGTTTCCCCGGCCGCCAGGGCCTGGAGGTGGCCCTGGCCTCGGAGGCGCGGGTGCGCGCGGCGGGCGCGGTCCCCGCCACCGTCGGCGTGCTGGACGGTGCCGTCCGGGTCGGCCTGACCGAGGCGGAACTGGAGCGGTTCGCGGCCGCGGGGGAGTCCGCCCGCAAGGTGGGCGCCCGTGACCTGGCCGCCTGCGTGGTGCAGGGCGCGCTCGGCGCTACCACGGTCGGCGGGACCCTGGCGGTGTGCCGGGCCACCGGCATCCACTTCATGGGCACCGGCGGCACCGGGGGCGTGCACCGGGGTTTCGCCCAGAGCCTGGACATCTCCAGCGACCTGCCGCAACTCGCGCGCACCGCGGCGATGGTGGTGTCCTCCGGCGCCAAGTCGATCCTGGACGTTCCGGCCACCGCGGAACTGCTGGAGACCCTGGGGATTCCGGTGCTCGGCTGGCGGACGCCCACGCTGCCGCTGTTCTACAGCGCGGGCGGCGGCCCGCCGGTGTCCGCGGTCGCCGCCAGTGCCGAGGAAGCTGCCCGGATCGCGGCTCTTCATTGGCGGCTGAACGGCTCCTCGGGGCTGCTCCTCGCCCGTCCGCCGGACCCTGCCGTGGACCTGGAGGAGATCATCGCCGAGGCGGTCAGCCAGGTACACCACCAGGGTGTGGCCGGACCGGCTGTCACGCCTGCCGTATTGTCCCTTGTTCATGAACTGAGCGGGGGCCGCAGCGTTGAGGTCAACCGGCTGCTGATCGCCGACAACGCGGCACTGGCCGCCGACGTGGCGGTGGCGCACGCGCGCGGGCGCGCCGGAAGGGGCGGTTAGCGGGTAACCGGGCGAATCGGGCGTCGGCCCAGCAGAATGGGCCGACCACCGGACGGCTATGGCAGGCGCGGGAGGCACACCATGAGGATTGGCGTATCGCTGCAGGATCCGTCCGGCCCGGCCCCGATGACGGCGCTGCGCGAGGAGTTGCAGCGCGCCGCCGACCAGGGGTTCGCCTCCGCCTGGATGAGCAACATCTTCGGGGTGGACGCGCTGACCGCGCTGGCCGTCGCGGGCAGCCAGGTGCCCGGCATCGAGGTCGGCACCGCCGTGGTGCCCACCTACCCGCGGCACCCGGCCGTGCTGGCCCAGCAGGCGCGGACCGTCGCGGCGGCGGTGGACGGCCGCCTGGTGCTCGGCATCGGCCTGTCCCACAAGATCGTGATCGAGGACATGTACGGTTACGACTTCGGCAAGCCGATCCTGCACATGCGTGAGTACCTCGACGGTGCTGCTGCCGCTGCTGGACGGGCAGCCGGCCGCGTTCACCGGGACCACCGTGCGGGCGAACATCGGGCTGACCACCCCGTCTCCCGGCCGGGTCCCGGTCGTGATGGCCGCGCTCGGCGCCCAGATGCTGCGGCTGGCCGGCGAGCAGGACCGACGGCACCGTGCTGTGGATGACCGGGCCCGCCACCGTGCGCGACCACATCGTGCCGGTGATCACCGAGGCTGCGCAGGCGCGGCCGGCCGGCCCGCGCGTGGTGTGCAACCTCCCCGTCTGCGTCACCGACGACCCGGACGGCGCCAGGGAACGGGCCACGCGGGTCTTCGCCATCTACGGCGAGCTGCCGTCGTACCGGGCCATGCTGGACCGCGAGGGCGCCGCGGGCCCGGCGGACGTGGCCATCGTCGGCGACGAGGACACCGTGGCCGCCCAGGTCGGCGCGCTCGCCGAGGCGGGCGTGACCGACTTCGTGGCCGTCGAGTACACCGGCGGCCCCGACGGCGCCCGCACCCGCGCGTTCCTGCGCACCCTGCTCACCTGACCGCCGCCCCGTTTGCCGCCGGCAACTTACGCCCACGCACGCCGCGCCGGGCGCGCAGCACAACGAGCGCGCCTTCCAGCTCGTGATCATGACTTACGAGCGGGGTCATGGCACGCCCCAAAGTCATGATCACGAACGGCGGTATGGCCGATTTCGGCTGTCCTGGTGCCTTTGGCGGCCGGTTGATCGCATGGATGGCCCTGGCTGGGTACACATTCCCCAGACCGGCGGAAGGGGATCACCATGCGGTTCCGCAACCGATCCGACGCCGGGCGGAGGCTAGCGAGCCGCCTGCAGTTCCTGCGCGGCCGAGGACGTCGTGGTCCTCGGGCTGCCCCGCGGCGGGGTGCCGGTCGCCGCGGAGGTGGCCCGTGCGCTGGGCGCGCCGCTGGACGTGATCCTGGTGCGCAAGCTGGGCGTGCCGGCCCAGCCAGAACTCGGCCTGGGCGCGATCGGGGAATCGGGGGCGCGCGTCATCAACCCGGAGGTGGTGCGTTACGCCCACGTCAGCGAGGAGCAGATCGCGCAGGTCGAAGCGAAGGAACGGGCGGAACTGCAGCGGCGCGCGCAGCGGTTCCGCGGGGACGCGCCGCACGTGCCCCTGGCCGGGCGGACCGCCGTCATCGTGGACGACGGCATCGCGACCGGCTCGACCGCCCGTGCCGCGTGCCAGGTGGCGCGGGCGCTCGGCGCGGCCGCGGTGGTGCTCGCGGTCCCGGTGGCACCGCCCTCGGCCGACCGCGGCGCTGCGGGGCGATGCCGACGAGGTGATCTGCCTGGAGATGCCGGACCGGTTCCTGGCGATCGGCGAATGGTATGAAGACTTCGCACAGACCTCGGACGAGGAGGTGGTCGCGCTGCTGCGGGCGGCGCAGGCCGGGCCGGGAGCCCCGGCGGCCGGGACCGCGGGTGGGCCGGGGACGGCGGGAGTCTCCGGCGGGGAAGGAGTGCCAGCCGGAGCCGGAGCGCTAGCCTGGCGGCTGGCCGCCGGGGTGGTACCCGTGGACGCGGCGGGGCAGGCGGACGACGGGCAGGAGGAGCAGGTGCGCGAGCGCCAGGCGGATGGGACGCAGGAGCAGGTGCCTGACCAGGCACGGCCGGTCAGGCGGAGCCCGGGACCGGGCAGGCGCCGTCCGGGCCAGGGGCAGGCGAGCGCCGCAGCGAGCTCGACGGCCTCGTGGCCATGATGCCGTTCACGGCCGGCCTCGGCATCGTCCTGGACGCCGCCGCGCCGGACGAGGTCCGCGGCCGGATGGCCTGGGCCCCGGAGCGGTGCACCATGGCGGGCATCCTGCACGGCGGCGTGCTGATGGCCCTGGCCGACAGCCTCGGCGGGATCTGCGCCTTCCTGAACCTGCCGCCCGGCGCGCTGACCGCAACCACAAGTTCGGCCACGGTGTTCACCCGTGCGGTCCGGTCGGGCGAGGTGACCGCGGTCACCCGGCCGCTGCACGTGGGCCGGTCAGTGATCGTGGTGCAGACCGACCTGACCGATGACGCCGGGCGCCGGGTGGCGCAGGTGACCCAGACCCAGGCGGTGCTCGCCGGGCGCGGCTGACCCGTGGCCGCACCGGCTCCGTGCCGCTCAGGCTCCAGCGATCTCGCTGCCGCATTGCGGGCAGGTGACCGGCGGGTCGGACTCCGCGACGGCGCCGCAGGCCTGGCAGACCCTTGGCAGCAGGCACGCCGGATCGCCGGGGCGGTCCTCCGAATCGAGCCGCCACTGCAGGCCCGCCCGCCGCAACTCGGCGGCGCGCGCTTCCCCGTCGCCGCTCATCGCGCGCTCCCCAGGCGTTCGGCCAGGACCGCGGCCTGACTGTGCTCGACGTCCTTGGTCGCGGTGAGCAGGGTCAGCGGACCGGGATCGGCCAGTTGGCGCAGGTGCGCCAGGGCCTCGGCCCGTTCCGGCGTGCAAAGTTCCGCCAGGTAGCGGTCGCGGAACTCGGCGAACTTGCCCACCTCGTGACCGTACCAGCGGCGCAGTTCGTCGGACGGAGCGACGGCCCGGAGCCACTCATCCACGGCGGCGGCGCTCTTGGCCAGGCCCCGGGGCCACAGCCGGTCGACAAGTACCCGGTACCCGTCGGCCGGGCCGGGCGGGTCGTAGACGCGGCGCACGTGTACCGCGGTTGTTGCCGTCATCGGATGAGTCCATCCCTGCAGGCTTACCCGCCGGGCGAGCCCGGTGGGACGGGCCCGGCGGGCAAGCCAGGCGGTTGGCGACCGAACTAAATCGTAGCACGATATATGTTGTGGGTCCGGGTCCGGGTCCGGGTCCGGGTGCGGTATGGCGAGGGGCGAAGAGAGCGGGACTCCGGCGGTGGCGCGGTCGTGCGACGGGACCGGCCCGGCGGGACGGGACGGGCCGGTCGCCGGTGCAGGACACTCCGCCGGTGTGGCCTGGGAGGCGGGAACCGTGCCTACCTGGCGATACGGTGAGGGGATGCCCGAGATGTCTGCCGGCGACTTCCAGAACCTGCTGGCGTTCCGCACCAGCTTGCGCAGGTTCCTGCACTGGAGCCAGACGCAGGCGCGCGCGGTGGGCCTCACCCCTGCCCAGCACCAGCTTCTCGTGGCGATCAAGGGGCATCCGGGAAACCACGACCCGACCATTTCGGATCTTGCCGAGTACCTGCTGCTGCGCCACCACAGCGTGGTGGAACTCGTCGACCGGGCCGCCGCCGCGGGAGTGGTCGAGCGGTCCCGTGACGCCGAGGACGGCCGGCTGACCCGGGTGACGCTCACCTCCGACGGTGAGGCACGGCTGAGCCGCCTCGGCCCCGCGCACCTCGACGAGCTGCGCAACCTGGCACCGGTGCTCGACCACCTCGTCAGCGACTGGGCGGCGCACACCCAGTTGGAGCGCGCCGAGGAACCCGGCTAGGCGGCCGCGCGACCCAGGCGCGCCACCTCCGCCTACTGCGGGCTGAACGCCGCGCGGTCTGCCGGAACCTGTGCCGGCCGATCGGCACGAACCTCACCAGCGTGATCAACACGGTTGCCAACGCCATCTAGTTAGACGGTAGGTCGCTACCCGCGGCGAGCCGACGGAGGCGGTAGCGCTGGATCTTGCCTGTCGCGGTCCTGGGCAGCGCCGCGACGAACTCGATCTCGCGCGGGTACTTGTACGGCGCGATCGCCTGCTTGGCGAAGGCCTGCAGTTCGGCGGCCTTGTCCGGGCTGGCCTCCGCGCCGTCCCTGAGCACGACGTAGGCCTTCACGATCGTGCCGCGCCCGGGATCGGGAGCGGCCACCACGCCGGTCTCCACCACGTCGGGGTGCCCGAGCAGCGCCTGTTCCACCTCGGGCCCGGCGATGTTGTACCCGGCCGCGATGATCATGTCGTCGCTGCGGGCCTGGTACCAGTAAGTAGCCGTCGGAGTCCCTGACGTAGGTGTCGCCGGTGAGGTTCCAGCCGTCCCGCACGTAGGCGCGCTGGCGGTCGTCGGCCAGGTACCGGCAGCCGGTGGGCCCCTTCACGGCCAGGCTGCCCGGCTCGCCGTCGGGCACCGGCTTCCCGTCCTCGCCGAGCACCGCCGCCTCGTAACCCGGTACCGCCACGCCGGTCGACCCGGGCCGGATCTGGTCCCCCTCGGCGGCGATGAAGATGTGCAGCATCTCGGTGGCGCCGATCCCGTCGATGATCCGCACGCCGGTGGCGCGGTGGAAGTCCTCCCACACCGCGCGCGGCAGGTGCTCACCGGCCGAGACGCACCGGCGCAGGCCGCGCAGCCGCTCGCTGTGGCCGGCGAGCAGCAGCGCCCGGTACATCGTCGGCGCCGTGAACAGCGCCGTCACGCCCAGGTCGGCGACCACTTCCGCCAGTTCATCCGGCGAGGCACGCTCCAGCAGCAGGGTGCAGGCACCAATGCTGAACGGAAACACCACCAGGCCGCCGAGCCCGAACGTGAAGCCGACCGGCGGGGTGCCCAGGAACAGGTCATCCGCGCTCGCCTGGAGCACGTGGCGGCCGAAGGTGTCCTGGATGGCCAGCACGTCGCGGTGGAAGTGCATGGTGGCCTTGGGTTTGCCGGTGGTGCCCGAGGTCGGGGCGAGCAGGGCGACGTCGTCGGCGGCGGTGGCCACCGCGGGGAAACTGGCGTCCCGGCCCTCGCAGCGCCGGACCAGGTCGTCGCTGGCGTCGCCGCCGTACGAGATGGCCGGGATGCCGAGGTTCGCGGCGTCCAGTTCGCCACCGAAACGGTGATCGCAGATGGCCAGGCTCGGCCGGGTGATGTCGGCCAGCGCGGCGATCTCCCCGGCCCGCAGCAGCGCCATGGTCGTCACCGCGACCCCGCCAGCCTTGATCACCGCGAACCAGGAAGCGATCAGCCACGGGTTGTTCGGCCCGCGCAGCAGCACCCGGTTACCCGGCACCAGGCCGAAGTCCTCGACCAGCACCCGGGCGGCCTGGTTGGCGTGGCGGAGCAGGTCGCCGTAGGTCCACGTCTCGGTGGTCGTGCGCAGGCACGGGCGGTCCGGGCCGAACGTGGCGATGGTCGCGTCCAGCAGCGCCTCGGCGCAGTTCAGCCGGTCGGGATAACTCAGCCCGCCCAGGTCAAAACGCAGGTCCGGCCACTGTTCGGCGGGCGGGAGGTGGTCCCGGCAGAAGGTATCGATATGGGCGGAGGGCGACAGCTCCATTGCGGCCCCTCTTCGTTCGGCGCCCGCCGCGGCGGGGTAGCACCAGTATTCCCCGTTCCTGACGGCAGTCAATGGACCGAGATATCGTGTGGCCGGAGGTGCGCTGATGAGCCCGTTTCGCGGATCGGTCCCGCTGACGCAGGAGTGGCGGAATTTCCGGTTCGAGTCCGCCGGCGGGATCGCCACCGTCACGCTGGACCGGCCGGACAAGCTGAACGCGCTCACTTTCGACTCCTACGCAGACCTGCGGGACCTGCTGGCCGAGTTGCCGCACCGCGCAGACGTGCGGGTGCTTGTGCTGCGCGGCTCCGGCCGGGCGTTCTGCTCGGGCGGGGACGTGCACGAGATCATCGGCGCCACGCTCGCCATGGGGCAGGACGAACTGCTGGCGTTCACCCGGATGACCGGCGAGGTGATCCGGGGCATGCGTGAGTGCCCGATCCCGATCATCGCCGGGCTGCAGGGCATGGCCGCCGGGGCCGGTGCGGTGATCGCGCTGGCAGCTGACTTCCGGGTGGCCACCCCGGCGGCGCGGTTCGCGTTCCTGTTCACCAAGGTCGGCCTGTCCGGCGGGGACATGGGGGCCGCCTACCTGCTGCCCCGGCTGGTGGGCCTGGGCCGGGCCACCCAGTTGCTCATGCTCGGCGACACCATCAATGCCGAGCACGCCGAGCGGATCGGGCTGATCAGCGAACTGGTGGCCGAAGACGAGCTGGACCAGGCGGTGGACCGGCTGGCGCGGCGGCTGGCCACCGGCCCGGCCCACGCCTACGCGCAGACCAAGGTCCTGCTCACCCGCGAGCAGGACATGAGCCTGTCCGCCGCGCTGGAACTGGAAGCAGTGACCCAGGCCCTGCTGATGACCGGCAAGGACTACGCCGAGTTCCACGCCGCGTTCACCGAAGGCCGCGACCCCCACTGGCAAGGCCGCTGACCGCTCTCAGGCCGTCGGCGGCGTCTCGAAACCGCATCGCGGCCCTGTTGCCCGCGCCAGCTTCAGGTCGAGGGTCGCGACCCGGGAGCCGAGAAATTCAGCCAGTGCGACATACCAGGCGTCGTAGGAAGTGAGGTTGTCCCTGAGTTCCCATGCCCGGGCCGCAAACGGGCCGTAGGGAAAGAGTTCTACCCGCAGGTCGAGCAGGTCGGTATGTGCCATCGTCGCGACATCGGCGGAAATCTCCCCTGCTGCGGCGGCCCGGCGCAGAATGTTGGCTGCTTCTACCGGCATCAGATGCGGGGCGCTGAGCGGCTCGACCGCAAGCAGGGATTCTGCCCAGGAACCGGTCATGCCTCCATCGACTAGTGCTGACACCACGAGCGAGGCATCAACGACAAGGGTCACCGGCGATCCTTGTCGCGATGAGACAAGATGCGGTCGGCAGGCAGAGAAGACCCTGTCGCAGTTTTCCTGGCACGGATCCGTTGCACGAGAGCCTCGGCATCGGGCAGCCTCGCAAGCTCGATGAGCCTGGCTCGCAGGTACTCCTGCAGTGACCGGCCGCTCAGCGCGGCACGGGCGGCCAGCTCATCACGGGTCTCGTCAGGAACATCCCTGATGGTGATTGTGGTCATGCATGCATTATGCAGCTAGTGCAGCTATTCTGCAACAAAGAGAGTACGGGCCGGGCCAGGTGCGGGCGTGTCTGGCAGAACTGCGGTGAAGCTCAGGCACATGCAGGCACCGCCGCGCCCACAACTCCGCCCCCGCGGTGGCGTTGTAAGCCGGCACCGGGATAGCTGTCCGCCATGACCTGATCATGCCGACAATGGTGGGAACGGGGTCCGTACGAAAGACGCACGGCCGTGGCCGGCGGTTGACACCGCGCCGCGGCCCGTCCGGGGTTCCCCGGGACCGGGTGCGCGTCAGGAGAACAGTTGCCTGGCGATGATCGTTCGCTGGATCTCGGAGGCGCCCTCGTAGATGCGCGGGGCCCGGACCTCCCGGTACAGGTGTTCCAGCAGATGGCCCCGCTCCAGGGCACGGGCGCCGTGGACCTGCACCGCGGAGTCGACCACGTACTGGGCCGTCTCGGTCGCGAACAGCTTGGCCATGGCGCTGCGCCCGGCGACCCCGGGCGCCTCCGCGTCCAGGGCCGCCGCCGCGGAGTACACGAGCAGCCTCGCCGCCTCGGTGCGGGTCGCCATCTCGGCCAGCAGGTGCGCCACCGCCTGCTGGTCCTTGAGCGGCCCGCCGAACACGGTCCTGGACGCCGCGTACTCGCACGCCGCATCGAGCGCGGCCTGCGCCATGCCCACCGCGAACGCGCCTACGCTCGGGCGGAACAGGTTCAGCGTCCGCATGGCCACCGCGAAGCCGCGGTCGGGCTCCCCGAGCAGTTCGTCCCGGTACACCGGCACCCCGTCGAAGGCCAGGGTGCCGATCGGGTGCGGGCTGACCATGTCCAGGTGCGTGCCGGACAGCCCGGGCCGGTCCGCCGGGACCAGGAAGGCGCTGACCCCGCGGGCCCCGGCACCCGGCGTGGTCCGGGCGAACACCGTGTAGAAGTCGGCCTCGGGCGCGTTGGAGATCCAGGTCTTGACGCCGGTCAGCCGCCACCCCTCCCGGTCCGGCAGGGCGGCGAGTTCCAGCGCCGCGGCGTCGGACCCAGCGCCCGGCTCGGACAGCGCGAACGCGGCCACCGCGTCCCCGGCGGCGACGGCGGGCAGCCACCGGCTGACCTGTTCGTCGGACCCCGACTGCAGCACCGGGTAACTGCCAAGCCCCTGCAGCGCGAGGGCGGTCTCTGCCTCGGTGCACTCGGCGGCCAGCGACTCCCTGAGCAGGCACAGTTCCAGGGCCGCGGCCTCACGGGAGGAGGGCTGGCCGCCCGCCTCGCCGGGGAGCGCCACACCGGGGAACAGGCGGGCCAGCAGGCCGAGCCGTCCCATCGCGCGCAGCAGTTCCCTGTTGACCCGCCCCGGCTGCCCGGCGTCGACCAGCGGCTGCAGCTCCTCCGCTGCCTGCGCGCGCACCCGCGCCGCGAAATCCTGCTGGGCGGCGGTCAGCCCGAACGCGGTCATGGCTGATCCCCGGAACCCGCGCCCGGGCGCCACCGGGCGTGCGCGGTGCCGGGCACGCCGGCCCTGATCAGTTCCAGCCGGGGACGCGGGCCGTCGGTACGGCCGGCCTGCGGCTTGCGGCTGCCCGCGGCGAACTGGTCCGGCCAGGCCGCGCCCGGGCCGGAGTAGCCCTGGTCCGCCGCGGCGTGCAGGGTCCACTGCGGGTCGTACAGGTGCGCCCGGCCAAGGGCGCAGAAGTCGGCGCGGCCGGCCAGCAGGATCGAGTTGACATCGTCGTAGGAGGAGATGACGCCGACCGCGATCACCGCCACACCATACTTGCGGCCGATCTCATTGCGGATCCGGTCCGCGTACGGGGTCTGGTAGCTGCGGCCGAACGCCGGGCGCTCGTCGCTGACCACCTGGCCGGTGGACACGTCCACGCCGTCCACCCCGTGCTCGGCGAACGCCCGGGCGATCTCCACCGCCTCGTCGGCGTCGACGCCTCCCTCGTGCCAGTCGGTGGCCGAGATCCGCACCGTGATCGGGCGCCCGGCCGGCCATGCCGCCCGGATCGCGTCCAGCACCTCCAGCGGATAGCGCAGCCGGTTCTCCATCGGGCCCCCGTAGCCGTCGGTGCGCTGATTGCTGAGCGGGGACAAGAACTCCGACAGCAGGTAGCCGTGCGCGCAGTGCAACTCGAGCAGGTCGAAACCGGCCCGCCCGGCCCGCTCCGCCGCGCCGGCGAACTGCCCCTTGATCTCGGCCATGCCCGCCAAGGTCAGTTCCCGCGGCACCTGGTTGGCCGGCGAGTAGGGGATCGCGGACGGGCCGCATACCTCCCAGTTGCCCTCGGGCAGCGGCTGGTCGATGCCCTCCCACATCAGCCGGGTGGAGCCCTTGCGGCCCGAGTGGCCGAGCTGGATCCCAACCGCCGCGTCGGTCCGTTCGTGGACGAAGTCCACCACGCGCCGCCACGCGGCCTCCTGGCCGTCGGTGTACAGGCCTGCGCAGCCGGGACTGATCCGCCCTTCCGGCGACACGCACACCATCTCGGTCATCACCAGCCCGGCCCCGCCGAGCGCCTTGCTGCCCAGGTGCACCAGGTGGAAGTCGCCGGGCATGCCGTCGCGGGCCGAGTACATGTCCATCGGCGACACGATGACCCGGTTCTTCAGGTGCAGGCCGCCGATCCGGCCCGGCTGGAACATCGGCGGCCGGACACATGCCGCGGTCCCGTCCTCCGCGGCCTCCTGCTGGCCGGCGAACCAGCGGTCCATTTCCGCCACGAACTCCGGGTCCCGCAGCCGGAGGTTGTCGTAGGTGACCCGTCGGCTGCGGGTAATGATGTTGAACGCGAACTGCTCGGGCTCCTGGCCGGTATAGGAGCCGATGCGCTCGAACCACTCAAGGCTGGCCTGGGCCGCCCGCTGGGTGGACGCAACCACGGGGCGTCGTTCGGCCTCATAGGCCTCGAGCGCCGTGGCGACATCGCGCTGCTCGTACAGGCACGCGGCCAGCGCCAGCGCGTCCTCCATGGCCAGCTTGGTGCCCGAGCCGATGGAGAAGTGCGCGGTATGCGCGGCGTCGCCGATCAGCACCACGTTGCCGTGGTGCCAGCGGGCACAGCGCACCGTGGTGAAGTTCACCCACCGGGAGTTGTTGCCGACGATCTCGTGCCCGCCCAGCACGCCGGCGCACAGGCCGCGGATGATCTCGATCGACGCCTCGTCGCTGCGCCCGGGGGGCAGCCCCGCGGCGGCGGCGGCCGGCCCGGCGAACCCCGCGCGGCGCCACACGTCGTCGTGCGCCTCCAGGATGAACGTGCTGGCGTCCCTGCTGTAGGGGTACCCGTGGACCTGCATGACGCCGGCCGGGGTGTCCAGGATGTAGAACTTGAACGCGTCGAAGACCAGGTCGGTGCCGAGCCAGATGTAGGCGCAGTTGCGCGCCTCCAGGTCCGGCTCGACCACCTCGGCCAACTGCGACCGGGTCACCGAGTTGGCCCCGTCGGCGGCCACGACCAGGTCGTATTCGGCCGCCAGCGTCATGGCGTCCGGGGCAGGCGTGCTGAACCGCGTCCGCACCCCCAGGTCCGCGCACCGTTGCTGCAGGATGGCGAGCAGCCGGTGCCTGCTCATCGCGGCGAAGCCGTGCCCGCCCGAGGTGAACACCGTGCCGTGATAGTGCACATCGATGTCGTCCCAGCGGGCGAAGTCCCGCTCCATCGCCGCGAACACGGCGGCGTCGGCGTGCTCGATCCCGCCCAGCGTCTCGTCGGAGAACACCACGCCGAAGCCGAACGTGTCGCCGGGCGCGTTGCGCTCCCAAAGGTGCACCTCGTGGCGGGGGTCGAGTTGCTTGGCCAGCGCGGCGAAGTACAGCCCGCCAGGCCCCCCGCCGAGCACGGCGATGCGCACTGCCTCGCTCCTTCCGGGTGCCTGCCGCCCCACGATATGTCGCTGTTTATACGACCGTCAATAATTCGATATGCGATACGACGCCCCGTGGTACGCCTGCGCCCCCGGGCCGGTGTGGCTCGGGGGCGCAACCTCGGGGTGACTGGGCTTCTCAGCCCTGGTAGGCGACCGTCGCGAAGTCGGACTGGCCGCCGAACGGCCCGCTGGTCCCGGTGACGATCGCGTTCCCGCCACTGACGACCACGCCCGCCGCGTTGTTCTGCGCGCCGGTCACGGTGTACCGGGCGGACCAGAGCTGAGCGCCGCTGGCGGCGCCGTACGCCACGGTGGCGTAGTCGGCCGGGGTGCTGGAGTTGGCGATCGACGTACCGGTGACGTACACCGTGGACCCGTCCGGGCTGACCGCGAGGCCGGTGGCATTGTCGTTTACCTGCGCGGTGCTGTAATTGGCCAGCCAGAGCTGCTGGCCGGTGGCCGCGTCGTAGCCGATCGTGGCGTACTCGTTCAGGCCGCTGGCCTGCGTGGCGGAGCCGGTCACGTACACCGCCGACCCGTCCGGGCTGAGCCCGATCGCGCTGGTGCCCGCCCTGGTCCCCGGGCCGCGATAGGTCGCCTGCCACTGCTGGGCGCCGGTGGCAGCCGACAGGGCCGCCGTCCAATAGTGCGGGGCGGTGCTGCCAGGAGCGTTGCTGCCGCCGGTCACGTACACGGTCGCGGAGTCCGGGCTCACCGCCAGCGAGGTCTGGAACCGGTCGTACGCCTGCTTGTAGGCGTCCAGCCAGAGCTGGGTGCCGCTGGCGGCGTCGTAGGCAACTGTCCCGCTGGACCCGGAGACGAACACCGTCGATCCATCCGGGCTCACCGCGATGGCCGTGATGGTGTGGAACACGTGCGGCGGGAACGTGGTGTTGGTGTTCCACACCGTGGCCCCGGTGGCCGCGTTCAGAGCGATCGTGTCGTAGCTCTTGGAGGCATGGCCGCCGAAAAAGTCGCGCCTGCCGGTGATGTACACCGTTTTGGAATCCGGGCTCACCGCGACCGCGTGGAACTGCGCTACCGAGCTATCCGTAAGCGGAGTGGTCAGCCAGAGCTGGGCCCCCGTGGCCGCGTCGTAGGCGATCACCAGGTAGTCGTTGAAGCCGGCGCTGGCGAGGTCACCGGCCACGTAGACGGTGGCGCCGTCCGGGCTGACCGCGACCGAGGGGACGCCCGCGCCGCCCCGGGGATGGCGGTCCTTGCCCTGGTATCTCTCCACCCAGAGCTGCCTGCCAGTGGTGGCGTTGTACGCCACCGTGACCTCGTTCCGCAGGCCGGTCGCCGTCTTCGCGGTTATCCCGGTGACGTACACGACGGCCTTGTTCGGGCTGGCGGCCACCGACGAGGCGGTGGCGGACAGGAACTGGCCGCCGAACCGCTGTAGCCACACCTGCGTCCCGCCCGGCACCGCGGCGCTCTGCTGGCCGGCGGCCGCCCGGTGGGCCGCGCGTGCTCCCGATTGCGCCACCGCCGCGCCGGGCGCTGCGGCCGCGAAAACCCCGGTGGCGGCGGCGATGATGACGGCGGCCGAACGGTAACTCAACCTCACGGCTGCACCCCTATCTCTCGGCTGTGATCGTCGCGTAGTCGAACAAATACGCGGTAATCACCGGATTGCCCCTCTTTAGGGGACGCATGGGGGTGGCTTGAGGTTGACGGAGAGCCTGTAGCGGGCTCGTGGGGGCGGCGGGGATCGGGGCGGGTCGGGCGCGGATCGGGGCGGGTGGCGGCTGGCTGAACGCCTGCCGCCACATCGCCGATCCCCGCTCAGCCGGTGGCCGCCACCACGGCGATGCCCTGGACCTCGACGAGCGCATCTGTGTCCCACAGACGGGACACTCCAACGGCGGCCATCGCTGGATACTCCCGGCCGCAGAGCTGGCGCCATGCCCGGCCGATTTCCCGTGCCTGCGTTCGGTAGTCCGCCAGGTCCACCGCGTAGATCGTGAGGCTGACCAGATCGGTGGGCTCGCCTCCAGCGGCTCGGAGGGCCGCCAGCAGGTTGCTCAATGCCTGCTCGAACTGGGGAACCAAGCCGCCGCCGGTGATCGCGCCGCCTGGGCCGTAGCCGGTTTGCGCCGGCCAGAAAAATCAGGCGGCCGCCGGTGGCCGCTACCGCGTGGGAGAAGCCTGACGGCCGGGCCAGGTCGCCGGGGTTGATCCGCTCAATGCTCACCGGCCCGTGATACCACACCGGTCACCGGACCCGGCGATCTGGGCTTCCCGCTGCCCTGGGGACTAAGGGCGGGCTTCCCCGCACTGTTCGCCGGGCTGGCCCGGGGCCGGGACGTGCGCGATATTTTGTGCGGATGACGGGCGTGACGGAGGCGACAGGGCGGGGTGCCCAGCCCCGGCAGCTGATCGTGACCGTCTACGGGCTGTATTCACGCGGCGCCGGCGGGTGGATGTCGGTCGCTTCGCTGGTCAGCCTGCTGGGGGACCTCGGGATCGATGAGCCCGCCGTGCGGTCTTCCATCTCCCGGCTGAAGCGGCGGGGGATCCTGGTGGCCAGGCGGACGGGCGGAGCCGCGGGCTATGAGCTGTCGGGGGAGGGGCAGGCGATCCTGCGGGAGGGAGATCACCGGATCTTCCGCAGGGAGCGGGCCCGGCTGGGTGATGGCTGGCTGCTCGCGGTGTTCTCGGTGCCCGAAGCGGAGCGGCACCAGCGGCATGTGCTGCGGTCCCAGCTCAGCCGGCTTGGGTTCGGCACCGCCGCGCCTGGCGTGTGGATCGCCCCGGCATACCTGCACGAGGCGACCACGGAGATGCTCGCCCGGCTGAGCCTGTCCGGGTATGCGGACCTGTTCCACGCCAACCACCTGGCCTTCGGTGACCTCGCCACCAAGGTCCGCCAGTGGTGGGACCTGGACCGGACCGAACGGCTGGCCAGCGACTTCGTTGCCGCCTACGAGCCGGTGCTGCTCGGCTGGCCGGGCCGCCGGGCCGCCTCCCGCCCGCGCGAGGCGTTCGCCGACTACGTGCGGGTGCTCACCGACTGGCGCCGCCTGCCCTACCTGGACCCCGGCCTGCCCGCCGAACTCCTTCCGCCCGGCTGGACCGGCGCGCGGGCGGCGGAGATCTTCTTCACCCTGCAGTCCCGGCTGGCCGGTGCCGCGGGTGAGCACGCCGCCCGGGCCACCGGGGAGGAGCCTGCGGGCGGTTCCTACGCCACGGTGCGGGGGTAGGGTCCACTCTGCCCGGTGCTGGCGGCACTTGTCCCCGCGCCATGACCGGACCGCGAACACGCGCAAACGCGGGATCCTGGCGGCGGCCGGTTCCCGGCGAGGAGGCGACGAGATGACCAGCATCGCCCCGGTGGCCAGCCCGGTGGACTTCACGGAATTCGGCGACTACTCGGCGAAGTCCCCGGTGCGGGCCGACGGGGCCTTCGTCCGCCCGCTCTACCCGTTCCAGGGCCGGATCACGGCGGACGGTTCCAGCGGGTTCCCGGCCCAGGCCGGCCGCTACCACCTATACGTGTCCCTGGCCTGCCCGTGGGCCCACCGCAGCGTGATCGTGCGCGGGCTGCTGGGGCTGGAGGAGGTGGTGTCGCTGTCGGTGGTGGACCCGGTCAGGGACGGGCGCGGCTGGGCGTTCCGGGACGGCCCGGGGCACGGCCCCGATCCGGTCAACGGGTTCACCCTGCTCCGGGAGGCTTACGAGGCGACCGAGCCGGGTTACGACGGGCATATCAGCGTGCCGGTGCTGTGGGACAGGGAGACCTCGCAGATCGTCAGCAACAACTTCCCCGACATCACGATCGACCTGGGCACGCAGTTCGGCGCGTGGGCGACACCTGGCATCGACCTGTACCCGCAGCCGCTGCGGGCGGAGATCGACGCGCTCAACGACCGGGTGTACGCGTCGGTCAACAACGGCGTCTACCGGTGCGGGTTCGCGGGCACGCAGGAGGCCTACGACGCGGCGGTCACCGCCTTGTTCGCCACGCTTGACGAGCTGGAGGAGCGGCTGGCGGACCGCCGGTACCTGTTCGGCGACCAGATCACCGAGGCGGACGTGCGCCTGTGGGTCACGCTGGCCCGCTTCGACAGCGTTTACGTCACCCATTTCAAGACGAACATCCGCCGGCTCGTGGACTACCCGGACCTCTGGGCCTATGCGCGTGACCTGTACCAGCACCCGGCGTTCGGCCCGTCCACGGACTTCGATCACATCAAGCGGCACTACTTCATGACCCACCCGCACCTGAACCCGGGGCGGATCGTGCCGGCCGGGCCGGTGCTCGACTGGTCCGAGCTGCACCACAGGGACAAGCTCGCGGCCTAGCCGCCTGCGGTGTGCCGCTCATACCGGTCGCCGTGTCATCCAATCCGGACCGCCGGGCGTCCCAAGAGGAGGAAGCGCCGCCACTCGGCACGGCGCCGGACAGCGATGGGGGTTCCCAATGCTGAGCACGGCACGAACCGCAAGGGGCGCCAGCTTAAGGCCAGCGCTGGTGGCGGCGGCGACGGCGGGCGTGCTCGCTGTGGGCGCGGGCCAGGCCAGTGCGACGCCAGGGCTCCGGGCGGCGGCGCCCGGAGTCGCGAGCCCGGCCGGGACGATCACGACCGTGGCAGGCGGTGTCGGCGGGCCGGCCAAGGCCACCACCGTGCCGGTGTACGGCCCGCTCGGGGTCACGTTCGGCGCGGGGCATGTCTACATCGCTGCCGGGACGGTGGTGCGCGCGGTGAACCCGCGGCACGACTGGCTGACCACCCCGGCGGGCACCGGGACACCCTACCCGCCGATCGGCGACGGCGGCCTGGCCACGGCCGCGAACCTGTACACATTCGGGACCGCGGTCGACGGTTCCGGCAACCTGATCATCGCCGACTCCAAGCACTCGCAGATCCAGGTGGTGGCCGCTAAGACAGGGACGTTCTACGGTCATCCGATGACCGCCCGCCATATTTACCGGGTGGCCGGCCACAGCACGCCCGGGTTCTCCGGTGACGGAGGCCCCGCCACCACCGCGCAGCTACGCAGCCCCGAGGACGTCGCGGTGGACGGCGCGGGCAACCTGCTGATCGCCGACTCCCGCAACAACCGCATCCGGATGGTAGCCGAACGCACCGGCACGTTCTACGGGCAGGTGGTCACCGCCGGCGACATCTACACCGTGGCTGGCGGCGGGACCAGCGGCCTGGGTGACGGCGGCCCGGCCACGGGTGCCGAGCTCGGTTTCCCGCAGAAGGTGGCCGTGGACGGCGCGGGCAACCTGCTGATCGCGGACTTTTTCAATGGCCGCATCCGCGTGGTCGCGGGCAGCACCGGAGCGTTCTACGGGCAAGCGATGACCGTGGGCGACATCTACACCGTGGCTGGCGGCGGGACCAGCTATCCCGGCGACGGCGGCCGGCGACCAGTGCCTTCATCCCCACCCCGAAGGGGGTGGCGGTGGACGGCGCCGGAAACCTGCTGATTGCGGACTCAACGGGCGAGCGCATCTCGGCGGTGGCCGCCAGAACGGGCACGTTCTACGGGCAGGCGATGACCGCCGGTGACATCTACACGGTCGCGGGCAACGGGAAGGTTGGGAACGACGGTGACGGCCTCCCGGCCACCCACGCCCGCCTCGACCACCCCCACGACGTCGCGGTGGACAGCGCGGGGAACCTGCTGATCGACGACTACCTCAACGCCCGGATCCGGCTGGTGGCCGCGCACAGCGGCAGGTCCTACGGCCAGGCCATGAAGGCGGGCCACATCTACTCGATCGCTGGCAGTGGCGTATACCCCCCACCTTCTTCGGCGACGGCGGCCCGGCCACCCACGCCCTGCTCGCCGGTCCCGCCGGGCTGGCCCGCGACGCCGCTGGCAACCTCGTCATCGCCGACGTGGCGAACAACCGGATCCGGGTGGTGGCGGCCGCCACGGGCACGTTCTACGGGCAGGCTATGACCGCCGGGGACATCTACACGGTCGCCGGGGACGGGATCAATGAGTACTCCGGCGACGGCGGCCCGGCCACCAGCGCCGGTCTCAACGCCCCGGACGGGGTGGCGGTGGACGCCGCAGGCAACCTGGTCATCGCCGATACGAGCGACTCGCGCATCCGGGTCGTGGCGGGCAGCACCGGCACGTTCTACGGGCAGGCCATGACCGCCGGCGACATCTACACCGTGGCCGGCGATGGCACCGCGGGGTTCTCCGGCGACGGCGGCCCGGCCACCAGCGCCAAGATCGCCAGCCCTCAGGGGGCGGCGGTGGACGGTTCGGGCAACCTGTTGGTCACCGACACCCTCAACCAGCGCATCCGGGTGGTCGCGGCCCACACGGGCACGTTCTACGGGCAGGCGATGACCGCCGGCGACATCTACACGGTCGCGGGCAACGGCGGCCTGGGGTTCTCCGGCGACGGCGGCCCGGCCACCCACGCCAAGCTCGGCAACCCCGCGCTCACGATCGTGGACGGGTCCGGCAACCTGGTCATCGCGGACGACGACAACAACAGGGTCCGGGTGGTGGCGGCGCGCACCGGCACGTTCTATGGGCAGGCGATGACCGCCGGTGACATCTACACCGTGGCCGGCGATGGCACCGCGGGGTTCTCCGGCGACGGCGGCCCGGCCATCCACGCCGAACTGTTCGAACCTCGCGCGGTGACGTTCGACAGCGCCGGGAACCTGGTGATCGCCGACACCGACAACTCCCGGGTCCGGGTGGTGGCCACACGGTCGGGCAGGTTCTACGGGCAGGCGATGACCGCCGGCGACATCTACTCGATCGCGGGCACCGGCTCCCTATCGTTTTCCGGCGACGGCGGTCCCGGCACCAAGGCCGACGCCGGCATCCCCCTCGGGGTGGTGGCTGGCAGCGCAGGCGGCGTGCTCTTCGCCGATGCGGGCAACAACCGGATCCGGATGGTGAGCGGCTAGCGGCAGGCCCTGCCGGCGGTCAAGGCTGTGCTGCGCCGTCAGGGCTCGCGGACCACCTCGGCCGGGTCTTTGTCGGAGCGCAGGCCCTGGTAGGACGGGGCTCGCATGCGGCCCGCGCGGGTCCAGCCGGTGAAGGCGATCTCGGCGACCAGCACCGGTTCGGCCCAGACGGCGTCGCGCGCGTGGTCGGCGGGCAGCGGGGCGGCGAACGGCGAGGTGGCCCGCTGCAGTGGCGCGAGCTGCGCGGTGAGCTGGCGCAGCACCCGGTCGGTGAACCCGGTTCCGACGTGGCCCGCGTAGGCCAGGCCGCCGTCCTCCTGCACCCCGACCAGCAGCGAGCCGATCTGCCCGGACCGGTTCCCCTTGCCGGGGCGCCAGCCGCCGATCACCGCCTCCTGCCTGCGGATGTTCTTGACCTTGCGCCACGTGCCCGGCCGTTTCCCCGGCTCGTAGCGGGAGTCGAGGCGCTTGGCCACGACACCCTCCAGGCCGTGCTGGACGGACACCGCCCGTACATCGGCCCCGGCCTCCCCGGTGAACGAGGGTGGCGTCTGCCACGAGGGGCCGTTGAGCTCCAATTCCTCAAGCAGCGCCCGGCGGCGCGTATACGGCAGGTCGAGCAGCGGTCGGCCGTCCAGGTGCAACAGGTCGAACGCCAGGTAGGTGACCGGGTACTCGGCGACAAGCCGCAGCGCCGCCGCCGCGTCCCGCACGTGCATCCGGTTCTGCAGCACCTCGAAGTCCGGCCAGCCCGACTCGCCCATGGCGACGACCTCCCCGTCCAGCAGCGCGTCCCGCCGGCCCACGGCCGCCGCCAGGCCACGCAGTTCCGGGTAGGCGCCGGTGACGTCCTCGCCGGTCCGGGAGATGAGCCGGATCCGGCTGCCCTCGCAGTAGGCCAGCGCGCGCACCCCGTCCCACTTCATCTCCAGCGCCCAGGCCCCGTCGTCGGGCGGCAGGTGCGGTTCGGACTTGGCGAGCATCGGCGGCAGTATCCCGGGCAGCGGCTGGCGCTCCCTGTGCATCATCCAGTCGGTGCCCCTGGTACGGAACAGGGTGTATCCGCCGGTCAGCCGGCGGCCGCGCAGCACCACCTTGACCTCGCTGTCGGTCCACTTGAGCTCCTCGAACGTGCCGCGATCCCAGATCGTGACCGTGCCCGCGCCGTACTCACCGTCCGGGATCCGGCCGGCGAACCCGGCGTACTCCATCGGGTGGTCCTCCGTGTGCGCGGCGAAGTGGTTCGCCGCGGGGTCGTCGGGCACCCCCTTGGGCACCGCCCAGGAGACCAGCACGCCGTCGCGTTCCAGCCGGAAATCCCAGTGCAGCCTGCGGGCGTGGTGCTCCTGGACCACGAACACGTGGGCCCGCTCTTCCCCGGGCGCCGGGCCGCCGGGCTCGGGCGGGTCCGGAATTGGCTCCGGCGTGCGCCCCCGGTTCCGTTTGCCCCGGTAGGCGTCCAGGGAATCCATGCCCAGGGCCTACCCAGGATGGGGCCGCCCGCCACCCACGGCCTCAGCCGGTGACCTGCCGGATCCTGCTCGTGTCCTGGTCGGCGAACACGACGCTGGTACCGTCGGCCGCGACCGCGTCGGGGTAGCTCAGGGCGGCTTGGGTGGCCGGGCCACCGTCGCCGGAGAACCCGAACGTGCCGTCGCCGGCCACGGTGTAGATGTCCTCCGCGGTCATCGCGATGCCGTAGAACGTGCCGGTGGTCCCGGCCACCACCCTGATCCTGAAGTTGAGCAGGTCGGCGATGAGCAGGTTGCCCGAGCCGTCCACCGCCACGCCCGAAGGGTCGGCGAGTTCGGCGCCGGCGGCCGGGCCGCCGTCGCCGGAGAACCCCGCGCTGCCGGTCCCGGCGACGGTGTAGATGTCCCCGGCGGTCATGTGCCTGCCGTAGAACCTGCCCGTGCGGGCCGCGACCACCCGGATCGCCGCGTTGCCGGTGTCCGCGATCACGAGGTTGCCTGTCCCGTCCACCGTCACGTCCTGGGGAAGGGTCAGTTCGGCGCTCGTGGCCGGGCCGCCGTCGCCGGAGAACCCCGCGCTGCCGGTCCCGGCGACGGTGTAGATGTCGCCGGCCGTCATCGCCTGCCCGTAGAACGTGCCCGTGCCGCCCGCGACGACCCGGATCCGGTTGTTGTTCGTGTCGGCGATGACCAGGTTGCCCGCGCCGTCCACGGTGGTGCCCTCGGGCTTGCCCAGTTTGGCGCTGGTCGGCCGGCCCGCCGTCCCCGGCGAAGCCCACCTTGCCGTTGCCCGCGATCGTGTAGATGTCGCCGGCGGTCATGGCCTGCCCGAAGAACGTGCCGGTGTGGCCCGCCACCATCCGGGCCCGGGAGTTGAAGGTATCGGCGATGACTAGGTCGCCCGCGCCGTCGGTAGCGATGCCGTAGGGGGAGCGGAGCGCGGCGCTGGTGGCCGGGCCGCCGTCCCCGGCGAACGCCCGCTTTCCGGTGCCCGCGACGGTGTAGATGTCGCCCGCGGTCATCGCCTGCCCGTAGAACGAGCCGGTGCTGGCCGCGGCCACCCGGATGCGGCTGTTGGAGGTGTCGGCGATGACCACGTTGCCCGTCCCGTCCACCGCGACGCCTTCGGACCCTAGAAGCTCCGCGGCCGTCGCCGGGCCGCCGTCGCCGGACGACTTGATAGTGCCGTTGCCGGCGACCGTGTAGATGTCGCCGGCGGTCATCGGCTTGCCGTAGAACTTGCCGGTGCTGGCCGCGACCACCCGGACCCGGTTGTTCATGGAATCGGCGATCACGAGATTTCCCGAGCCGTCCACGGTCACGCCCTGAGGCTCGTTGAGTTCGGCGCTTGTCGCCGGGCCGCCGTTGCCAGAGAAGCCCTCGATTCCGGTGCCGGCCACGGTGTAGATGTCCCCGGCCGTCATCGCCCTGCCGTAGAACGTGGCGGTGCTGGTCGCGACCACCCGGATCCTGCTGTTGGTGGTGTCGGCGATGACCAGGTTGCCCGTCCCGTCGGTGACCACGTCGTTGGGGGCGCCGAGCTCGGCGCTGGTGGCGGCGCCGCCATCGCCGGAGAACCCCTGGGTGCCGTTGCCGGCCACGGTGTAGATGTCGCCGGTGGTCATCGCCTGCCCGTAGAACGTGCCGGTCTTCTCGGCCACAACCCGGATCCGCTCGTTGAAGGTGTCGGCGATGACCAGGTTGCCGGTCCCGTCGGTGGTCACGCTCTGCGGCGTGTTCAGCTGACCGCTGGTGGCCGGGCCGCCGTCGCCGAGGCGACGCCCACCGCCGGCCACGGTGTAAATGTCCCCGGCGGTCATCGCCCGCCCGTAGAACGTGCCGGTGGCGGCGGCCACGACCCGGATCTGGTTGTTGTGGGTGTCGGTGATCACGAGGTTCCCGGCCCCGTCCACCGCCACGCTCTGCGGGTATCTCAGTTCGGCGCCGGTGGCCGGGCCGCCGTCGCCGGAGAACCCGAACGTGCCGTTGCCTGCCACGGTGTAGATGTCCCCGGCCGTCATGTGCATGCCGTAGAACGTGCCACTGGTGGCCGCCACGACCCGGATCCGGTTGTCGAAGATGTCCGCCACGACCAGGTTGCCCGCCGGGTCGAGCACGGCCGTGCACGAGCCGTTGAGGTTGGCCTGGGTGGCCGGCCCGCCGTCGCCCAGCGGGGTGGTGCTGCCCGTGCCCACCGGCGTGGTGAGCTGGTCGCTGGCCGGGCTGATCTGCCTGATCGCCGCGATGTCGCCGACGTACAGGCTGCCGCCCGCGAACCTGGCGCCGCACGGGCTGACCGCCACCGTGGTGGCCTTCGCCGGGCCACCCACCCCGCCGGCGATTGTGGTGATCGTTCCCGCTGGCGCCGCCGCCGCGCCGGCCTGGCCGCCCCCGGCGAGGACGCCGGCAAGCACCACCGCCGCCACGGCCCCCGGTACCGCCCGTGCCCGCCTGCTGTGTTCCGCGCCCACGACAGCCTCCCGATGCCGGTGCCCGCGTCCCAAATGCCGCGACCGTGAAAGTCCCCTCACATGGGATCAGAACCGGACCGGAAATACCGTGTAAGGCTTTTGTTCGCCTGCGATTTACGTGGAATGCCAGGCCACGGCGGCGGCTGATCGTGCCTGGATTAGCGGGAGAAGACCGGACACCGGTAAATGCCGGTGCGCCCCGCCGGGCGTGGTGGAGGGGCCGACGGGGCGCATCCGGGACTCCCCGGCTGGGGGCCGTTTGCCGGCGGAGTCCCGTAACAATCGCCGGTCAAGCTGACCATCCGCTTGATATCCGCTGACGGCTTGCTTGGTATCTGCCGAACCTGGTGAGGGCGCCGTCGCGGCCAGCCCACGAGGACGTCACGCCGGGGAGGGCGTCACGCGGACGGGTAACGTCGAGGGCATGTGCCGGAACATTACGACGCTGCGCGGCCTGGAACCGGCGGTCACCAGCGAGGAAATCGAGGCCGCCGCGCGCCAGTACGTGCGCAAGGTCAGCGGGGTGCAGTCGGCCACCAACCGCACCCAGGAGCCGTTCGAGCGGGCGGTCGCCCTGGTGGCCGAGGCGACCAGGGTGCTGCTTGCCGAACTGCCGCCGCGCCAGCAACCACCGCCCACCCTGCCGCCGCTGCGGCGGCCGGGAGTGAGGGAACGGGAGCGCGCCCGCCAGGCGCGGGCTGCGGCGGGAACGCGCTGAGCCACCGGCCGCGGCGGGGATGCGCTGAGCCACCGGGCACGGCGGGAACGCGCTGAGCCGCCGGGCCGCGTCAGGGGGACTGCCCGGCCGTGCGCTGGCGGACCGCCTCGTAGAGCAGGATCGCCGCCGACGTGGACACGTTGAGCGAGTCGGCGCGCCCGAACATCGGGATGCGCAGCCGCGTGCCGGCCCGCTCCAGCCACGCGGCGGGGAGCCCGCGGGCCTCCGAGCCGACCGCGATCGCGGTCGGGCCGGTCAGGTCGGCGGCGGTGAGCGGCACGTCGCCGTCCGGGGCGGCCGCCACCAGCGCCAGCGAGTGCTCGTCGAGCCAGGCGAACACCTCGGCGGTGCTCGCCGAGGCGACCGGCACCGCGAACACGGTTCCCTTGCTGGCCCGCACCACATTCGGGTTCGCCCAGTCGGTCACCGGGTCGGCCGCGATCACCGCGGTGACCCCGGCCGCGTCCGCGGTGCGCAGGATCGCCCCCAGGTTGCCCGGCTTCTCCACGCCCTCGCAGACCAGCACGAGCGGGTTGGTCCCGCTCTCCACCGCCGCCAGGCTGGCCGGCACGGCGGGCAGCACGGCAAGCCAGCCGTCCGGCGACTCGCGGTAGGCGATCTTGCCGAACACCGGCCTGCTGACCCTGATCACCTCGGCGCCCAGGCCGCTGACCCGGTCGATCATCTGCTGCGCGCCGGGACCGGCCAGGGCGGGGCAGACGTACAGTTCCCGCGGCCGTGCCCCCGCCGACAGTGCCAGGCCGAGTTCCTCGTACCCCTCGACCAGGGTCACCCCGGCCCGGTCACGGGCCCGCCGGCGCCGCAGCGCCACCAGCCGCTTCACCCGGGCATTCGCCGGGCTGGTGATCTCCAGGCCGGCCCGCGGGGGTGCGCCAGCGGTCATGCGCCTCATCGTAGAGGCCAGCCACGGCCGGACGGCCAGCGTGGGCGGCGGCTGGCCGCGCTGCCCTCGGGCAGCTACCTGGTCGTCTCGCATCCGACCGACGACTTCAATCCCAACCGGCAGGGCGAGTCGATCCAGCGTTACAACGAGCGCGTCGCCGACCAGGCCACCCTGCGCGGCCACGACGAGACCGCACGGTTCTGCGACGGGCTGGAACTGGTCGAGCCCGGTGTTGTCGCAGTGGCGAAATGGCGGCTCGACAGTGACCTGGACGCCGCCCGCCCGTCCTCGATGTGGAGCGGCGTGGCGCGGAAGCCTTAGCCCTGCGGGGAAACCCGCCGGGGCACTCAGTCCCCGCGAGGGAAGTAGGAGTCCAGGAAGTCGTTGCGGAACTTGCCCCCCGGGTCCAGGGAGCGGGCCAGGGCGCCGAAGTCGTCCCAGCGGGGGTAACGCGCCCGCACCGCCTGCGGTGCCATGCCGGACACCTTGCCCCAGTGCGGCCGGGCGCCGAGCGGCACGAGTTCGGCTTCGATCGCGGCGATCGCCGGGCGGACCGCGCCGGGATCGAGAATCCAGGTGAAGTGGAACGCCACCGAGTCCTGGCGGTAGGCCGTGCTCAGCCACGCCTCGTCCGCGGCGACCGTGCGGATCTCCGATGTCAGCAGCACCGGCGCGATCAGCGCGCCCAGGCTGGTCAGCGCCTCGATCGCGGGGATCGCGGCCCGCCGGGGGAGCAGGTACTCGGTCTGGAGTTCCGCGCCGGCGCTCGGGGTGAAGCCGAGCCGGAAATGCGGGAGCCGCTCGTGCCACGGGCCGGGCACGCCCTGCTGCCGCGTGGTCGCGCCCGCCGGCATTCCCGGCACCGGGTGCCGGGGCCCGTCCGCGGGCCGGGCGCCGAGCCAGGGCCGGCCCGCCGCGAACCGCTCCGGGTCGCCGTCCCTGTGCTTGAGCCACACCTGGTGCCGGCCGCCCCGCCACAGGGTGAACACGCTGACGCTGTAGGCGGCGCCCATGATCTCGTCGAAGTGGCCGGTCAGTTCGCGCGCGGGCAGGTCGTCGTAGACGTACTGGCGCACCGCGAACGCCGGGACCAGGTCCAGGGTGAGCGTGGTGACGACGCCGAGGGCGCCCAGCGCGACGACCGCACCGGGGAACCTTGCCTGGCCGGCGTCCCGGTTCAGGGTGAGCAGGCTGCCGTCGGCGGTGACCAGGTCCACGGCGCGGACGGCGGCGGGCAGGTTCTGGTTGCGGTCACCAGAACCGTGCGTCGCGGTCGCGCACGCACCGGCCACTGAGATGTGCGGCAGCGAGCCCAGGTTGGGCAGGGCCCAGCCCGCGGCGTTCAGCCGCTGCGCCAGGTCGCCGTACGTGACGCCCCCCGCGACGGTTACGGTGCCCGCCGCCGCGTCGATGTCGGTGATCGGCGGCAGCCCGGCGGTGGAGATCAGCTCGCCGCGAGTGTCGGCGATCCGGTTGAACGAGTGCCCGGTGCCGAGGGCACGCACCCGCGTGCCCTCGGCGACCATGGCCCGGAGCCCCGCGACAGTGCGCGGCCTGCGCACGCGCACCGCGCGGAACTCCACGTTCCCTGCCCAGTTGGCGGGCCGGTGCGGCCGGCCCCGCTGGCTCAGCAGGACGGCTGGGAGCGGACGCGCCCGGCGAACGCGCCCATGGTGCCCGGCCCCACCTTGCCGTACTGCTTGACACCGCCGAAGGAGCGGCCGTTGTTCATGTTGCCGAACTCCCACACGCACTTCCCGGACACCTTCGCCAGGGTGAAGAACGGGAAGAAGTGCCCCGGGCCCTTCGGCGGCAGGACACAGCCCTTGCCGGTGACCAGGTTGCACGCGGTGTTGAACTCGGTGGCGCTGGTGTCGGTCATGAACTGGATCTGCGAGTACCTGTGCCCGTTGCTGGTCGGCAGCCGCTGCAGGAACGGCGTCGGGAACGGGCCGGCCTTGAGCGAGTGCGGCCAGTCGGGCCAGTACGGCGAGCCGTCGTAGTCCAGGTCGCCGATGGCGTTGAAGAACACGTCGCAGCCGGTCGCCAGGTTCGACGCCACCGTACCGCCATGGGTATCGCCCTTCTTGAAGCACGGGGCGTCGTTAGGCTCGAACGTCTTGCCGGTGTCCGGGTCGGTCTCGTACGGGCCATGGCAGTTCTTGTAGTAGGTGTCCTTGAAGCTGCCATCGGTGAACGTGGCCGGCCCGGTCACGCTGGTGCAGGCCTCCCAGTGGCCGATCTCGTACTCGGTGTTGATCATGTAAGGGCCGATGCCCCACGGGATGACGTTCTGCGCCCGCGCGGTGTTGTAGGCGGGCTGGAAGTTGAACCGGGTGCCATTGCAGGTGAACGGGTTGGTAGTCATGAACCCGTTCTTGGCCGAGGCGATCATGAAACCGCTCTTGCCGGTCGTTTTGTCGGTTTCCCTTACTTCCAGCGCACGGCCGCCGGGGATCTTCGCGTCCCACATGTGGACGGTGATCTTGTCACCGGGGTTCATCAGCAGCGTGTGTGCGTTCGGGGTGAACGTGGCCAGGTCGCTCTTTTGCGGGCTCGGCGGGCCGGTCGGCACTCCGTTGGTCTGCACCCAGGCGTAGTTGACCGGCTCGACGCAGTTCGGGTTGCAGTTGCCGCTGCCGGTGCCCTGGCATGCCAGGCTGTCGATGTTGAGTGACGAGCACCAGTGCGTGTCGTCGCAACTGGTGGCGTCCTCGAACGGCGCGAAACCGGGCGGGTAGAACTGAAGCTCCACGAAGCCCTGCCCGCCGCCGAGGTACCTGCCGCTCGGCGCGTTCTTGTCCGACCGCGGGGTACACGGCAGCAGCGGTGCCGAGTTCGGGTCGCACACGGTGGTGGAGATCCACGGTGCGATGCTCAGCTCGAACCAGTGCGTCACGTCTTTGCCCGGGGTCTTCACGGTCGGCAGCGCGACCGGGTCCCGCGGCAGGTTCTCGGTCATGCTGAAGTTGCTGCCCGACCCGCGCCGACTGGACACGAAGCGCATCGACGGCTCGTCGTGCCCGATGTAGTGGCCGTGGTCGAGGAACCTGCCGGCCTCGGACCCGTGCGGGTCCGCGCAGGCCAGGTCCAGCTTCACGGAGTGCTGGATCTGGCTGAACCCGTTGCAGTCAAGCTCGCCTAGCTTGTTGGGCGCCACCCCGCCGCCGTAGCTCTGCTGCAGCGCCGGGTGCGGGCGCGCGACGGCCCCCGTGGCCGCGGACGCGGTGGTCGTCAGGGCCGGGACCGCCAGCGCGAGCGCGGAACCGGCGATCAGCGCCGAGAAAACGGATAGCCGGCGGGCCTGCCGGGGCTTCCACATACCGACCTCCTCCTTTGGATGGTCAGCCGTGCTGGACCGCGCGGCGCATCCGGATCCGCCCCCTATGGCTCTCGCCGGGCAACCTCGGCGATGGCTTGCGACAGGCACCTTATCGATCATCGAGGGCGGGTGCGAGGACCCGCGGTGCCGCCGGCCTGCTCAGTTCGCGGCCAGGGCGAGGACGATCGCGCACAGCAGCAGCAAGGCGCCCAGGACCGTAGCCATGAACAAGTCGTTCGCTGGCCCGCGCTCGGCGGTATGCCGTCCCATAAAAAACCTGTACACCCGCGCGCCGTCCGGGGGAACCCCTCCAGACGGTAATGAAACCGTCAAAACACACAGGTCGGCGATGCGGCTACGGAGCGTGGACCGGGCCTGTGATGCCCGGCGATTAGAGTGGCCAGGTTGCTGATGCCGGACCGGAGGAGGTGCCGCGGGGCGGTGGCCGAGCGCACTGAGGTGGCCGCCGAATCCGCGCGGCGGTGGCGCGGTGTCCGCGCGGTGCTGACCGCGAACCGGCATGAGCTGGGGCGGGTGGCGGCCGGGCTGTACCCCACCATGCCACGGGCCGGGTCGGCGGATCTGCTGTGCCGCGAGGAGTGGCTCCCCCCGGCCCCGCTCGGCCTCGATGACCTCCCGGTGACCTGGGACGGGGAACCGCCGGGCGGCAGCGGCGGCCCGGTGCGGCCAACGATCCGGTATGACGGGGTCTCGGCGCAGGTCCGGCCACTGCGGCCGGACGGCGGCAGGTACGCCAGTTACACCGACGCGGTCGGCGCGCTGGACCGGCCGGCCCTGTTCGAGAACCGGCCCTGCTACCGCCTGCTCGATGCCCGGCTGGCCGCCCCGGCGGGGCTGCGGACCGGGGAGACGAGCTACTTCGAGGGGATCGACCTCGGGCATGCGGTGGCGCATGAGCTTGCCGAGGCGTGGCAGCGCTCGGGGGATGCGGTGCGCATGACGGACCTGCCGCTGCGCGCGCTGGCCGGGGATCCGTGCGCGCTGGCCCGGCGTCCCGCCCTGGTAGCCGTCACCACCCTGACGCTGCGCCGGGACGCGGGCGGCGGTGCGTCGTTCGTGCTGCACTGGCGCGATCCGGCCAAGGTGAACCACGGCGGCGGCCTCTACCAGGTGATGCCGGTCGGCCTGTTCCAGCCGGTGACCGGCGCGGCCGCGGCCCTCCGGCACGACCTGAGCCTGTGGAAGTCCATGGCCAGGGAGTTCAGCGAGGAGTTCCTCGGCACCCCGGAGGACTACCAGACCAGCGCCGGCCTGCTCGACTACGAGGGCTGGCCGTTCTACCGCCGGCTCACCGCCGCCCGGCGCGAAGGCCGGCTCGCCGTGCACTGCCTCGGCCTTGGCGTGGACCCGCTGACGTTCGCCACCGACGTCCTGGCCGTCGCGGTCTTCGACGCCCCGCTGTTCGACGCGGAGTTCGCCGGCCTGGTCGCGCTGAACGCGGAGGGCCGGGTCATCACCGGCGACAGCGACCGCGGTGGCGCCGGCGGCGGCGACAGCGCCCGCGGCGGCGCCGGCGGCGGCCCGGCCGGGATCCCGTTCACCGCCGAGACCGTGGCCCGGCTCACCGGCGGCCGGGAACCGCTCCAGGCCTCCGGGGCCGCGGTGCTCAACCTCGCCTGGAATCACCGCGCCCGGCTGCTGGGCTGACTCCGGGCGCGCCAGTCGCGGGTGGTTCAGCGGGGCTGATCGGTGCGCAGCATGCTGTACCAGACCCCGTCCCGGTAGGCCCCGTCCCGCCAGCCGGTGCTGCGGTGCACGCCCTCTCTGGTGAAACCGGCCTTCTCCAGGGCCCGTTGCTCCGCCACGTTGCCCACCTCGGTGGCCGCCTCGATCCGCTGCACGGTCGTGTGCGCGAACAGGTACTGGGCCAGCTTCCGCTGCGCCAGCGTGCCGTAGCCCTTGCCCCGGGCCTCGGGCAGTAGCGCGATCCCGATGTTCCAGTAGTAGTAGCCCGGGCTGGTCGGTACCTTGTGCCAGGTCACGAAGCCGAGCCGGTCGTCGCCGAGGACCACCATGAGAACGCCGATGTCGTCGCTGATCAGCCTGTTCTCCGCCCACCACTGGCGGAACCTGGTGAGCTTGTACCAGCCCAGCCAGGCGAACTCACCCGTCGACTCCGGGTCCTGGGTGAGCAGTTCCAGGATGGGCAAATCGGCCTCGGCGAGCAGTCGCAGCGCAACGTCGTCGTCCACGCCTGCCATCATCGGCTAGCCGGCCGTATCGGTGCGCAGCATGCTGTACAGCGCGCCATCCCGGTAGGCGCCGTCCCGCCAGAACACGCCGCGCATCACGCCCTCCCGGGTGAAGCCCGCCTTCTCCATCACCCGCTGCTCGGCCAGGTTCTCCGCCTCGGTCACCCCCTCGATCCGGTGCACCGTGGTATGCGCGAACAGGTACCTGGTCAGCAGCAGGTGCGCCTGTGTGCCGTACCCCCGGCCGCGGGCCTCGGGCAGCAGCCCGATGCCGATGCTCCAGTAGTACGACGGCGCGAAGTCCACCTGGAACCAGGACACGAAGCCGACCCGCTCCTCGCCCCGGGCGATCAGCAGGACCCCGCCGTCGTCGCCGACCAGCCGGTCCTCCGCCCACCCCTGGCGGAACCGGCGCAGATCGCGCCATCCCGACCAGGCATGATCCCCGGCCGCATCCGGGTCCTGGGTCAGCCGCTCCAGAAACGGCAGGTCTTCCTCGGCGACCGGGCGCAGCACGAGATCGGTGTCCATAGCCGCATCATGCCTTCTTTGCGCTACGCCCGCCCCCGCTAGCCACGGCCCGCACGTCGCCGTGCTCCCGTGGCAATCGTGAATGTGAGCCTGGTGCCCCAAGAGGGGCCTCGTTGGCACATCCACGCCCCTAGCCGGGCGGGGCCGGCGGGAGTGGGGGCCGGGAGGCGCGGCGATGAGCTATTCCAGGGGGGTCAGGAGCTGCCCGAGCCGGGCTTGACCACGTCCACGGTCATCAGCCGCACGGGCTTCGAGCACGCCTGGGTCGTGTACTTGATGTAAGCGGGCGTGGTCTGGTTCGGCGGGTAGACCTGCAGGTAGTGCGCGGTCGTCATGCCGCACGTACTCTCCGGGTAGTTCCCCGCGTCCGCGATCCGCAGCAGCGCGCTCGCCGTGGTCTGCGGCTGCAGCGTGACCAGCTTGCGCGGCGTCGCCGGGTTCTCCTTGGCGGGCTTGCCGATCTGGTGCAGCGGCCTCGCGGTCTGCAGGGACACCCCGGGATACCCATACAGCGTGCAGGTCACGTTCGAGATGTTGGTGAAGTCGATCGTGGTGTAAACACTGCCTGCCGTGCCCTGGCTGGCACCCAGCTTCACCCGGAGAGAGCGGGTCGGGCAGGGGCCGGGCCCGGGCGGCGCAGGCGAATCGGTCGGCGAGGCCGAGGCCGAGGGCGCGGACGACGGGGAAGAAGCCGGGGCACTGCTGGACTGCGCCGGCGAGCCGCCGCTCGCGGTGGTGCTCGAAGAACTGCCGCACCCCGTGGCGAGCACGGCGGCGCAGGCCAGCGCTACCGCAGGCAGGGCCCGCCGGGTCAGGAGCAGAGTTGTGTCCATCACGGTTCCTTCTGAACGGGTCGGCTCCGTGAGCCGTGTGACAGTTATGACGCCGTCGCCGGCTCCCCGGTTGCACCCTTCCCGGCCCGCGACAATGGATGCATGATCCTTATCGAGCCGGAGCGGTTCGAGGAAATGGTAGTCGCGGCGATCGACGGATTGCCGGAGCAACTCGGCGAAATGATGCGCAACGTCGCGGTCACCGTCGAGCACGGCCCAGGCCCGCGTGGCCTCCTCGGGCTCTACCAGGGCGTACCGCTCACCAGCCGGACCACACAGTACGCGGGGGTCCTGCCGGACCGGATCATCATCTACCGCCTGGCGATCTGCGCGATCTGCCGCACCGAGGAAGAGGTCGCCGAGCAGGTGCGCCGCACGGTCATCCATGAGGTCGCGCACCACTTCGGCATCGGCGACGAACGGCTCCGCGAACTCGGCTGGTGACCGGCACGGCCGGCAGACTCAGTCGTCGCGATGGACGATGCCCGGTGCGAAAGCCGGCAGGCAGATCGCCACATACTCGGCACCGTCCTGGCCGGGAGTGCTGTAGCGCACCCACTCGCCGGGCCTGGCGTGCACGGCCTGGCCGGCCCCGACGGTCATCTGGCCACCCTCGAACTCCACCACTACCGCACCGCGCAGCACGACGGTGAACTCGTCGAACTCCGGGCGCTGGCCGGGCTCGGCCCAGCCGGACGGGCTGCGCATCCGGGCGATGCTCAGCCCCTCCTCCCCCGTGCTTGCCCGGCCCACGAACTCGTCGATCAGCTTCGGCGGCTCACCCGCGGCGGGCACCCGGCGCGGCTGCGAGATCAGTTCAGGCATGCCGGCAGTATTCCGCATCGCCCCGTAGGCTCGCACTCGGTGAGCAACCGGGTAGAGATCATCGCGCGGGTCCGGGTGCCGCAGCCCCAGGAACGGGTGTGGCGTGCCGTGGTGGACTGGCCCAGCCAGGCGGAGTGGATGCTCGCCACCCGTGTGCACGGCGACCACGGCCCCGGCGCGCGCGTGGTCGCCAGGACCGGGATCGGGCCAGTGGGCTTCACCGACATCATGGTGATCACCGAGTGGGACCCACCGCGGCGGTGCGTGGTGCGGCACGCCGGCCGGGTGGTCCGCGGCACCGGCGTGTTCGAGGTGGTGCCGGCCGGGGTGGGCAGCGAGTTCCGCTGGACCGAGCGGGTGGATCTGCCGCTGGGGGCGGCGGGCCGGTGGGGGTGGCGGCTGGCCCGGCCGCTGGCACAGCGCGGGATGGACCTCTCGCTGCGCCGCTTCGCCCGGCTCGTCGCCGCGGATGCCCGCGCTGAGGGGACATTCCGGGCGATCTGTCACAATAGTCACGTGAGTTCACCACTCGGTGTCCGGGTGCGCCCCGCGCGGATGACGGACCAGGCGGCGCTGACCGAAGTCGATGCGCTCGCGTGGTCGGCGGACTCTGGGTTCCCGTCGACACTGGCCCCTGGTGCGCGGGACGGCCTCTTCTTCACCACCGACGCCCCCCCCGAGGCCCATCTGGTCGTCGAGCTTGACGGCAGCGTCGTCGGCTACATCCGGCTCAAGCCACCCACGCGGCTGCCGGAAAACGCGCACGTCATGCAGGTGCAGGGCATCGCGGTGCACCCGGACGCCCGCGGCCGCGGCGCGGCCGGCAGCCTCCTGGACGCGGCAGCGAAACAACTGCGCGACCGCGGTATCCGCAAGCTGACGCTGCGGGTGCTGAGCACCAACAAGGCGGCCATCCGCCTGTACGAGCGGCACGGCTTCGCCCGCGAAGGTACCCAGCTTGAGGAGTTCCTCATCAACGGCCGGTACGTGGACGACATCCTGATGGCCAGGCGCCTGTGATGGATGCCGCTGCGCTGGCCGCTTACCTGGACCGCATCGGCGTTCGCCGGCCCGCGGTGCTGGACGCGGCCGCGCTTGGCGCGCTGCACCTGGCACACCAGCGCACCGTGCCGTTCGAGAACCTGAGCATTCACCTGGGCGAGCCCATCTCCCTGGCCGAGGCCGACCTGATCGCCAAGATCGTCACCAGGCGGCGCGGCGGCTTCTGCTACGAGCTCAACGGCGCCTTCGCGCTGCTGCTCGAAGGGCTTGGCGCCCAGGTGAGGAGGGTCGCCGCGCGGGTCTACGGCGGCGACGGCCAGCCGGGGCCGCTGTTCGGCCACCTGGCCCTGGTGGTGCACCTGCGCGACGGCATCGGTCCGTGGCTGGCCGACGTCGGCTTCGGCGCGCACAGCAGCTACCCGCTGCGCTGGGACGGCAGGGACGCCCAGGACGATCCCGGCGGCCGGTTCGTGCTCGCCGATGCGCCGGACGGTGACGTGGACGTGGCCAAGGACGGCCAGCCGCAGTACCGGGTCGAGCGGCGCGAGCGGGCCCTGGCCGACTTCGTGCCGACCTGCTGGTGGCAGCAGACCTCACCGGACTCCCACTTCACCTGGAGCACGGTCTGCTCGCGGCTCACCGTTGACGGACGGATCTCGCTCAGCGGCCGCACCCTGATCAGGACCAGCGGCGGCGTCCGCACCGAGCAGGATCTGGGCCCGGACGACGCGGTGCTGGCCGCCTACCGGGAGCACTTCGGGGTCGTCCTTGACCGGGTGCCCGCCGCGGCCGGCGCCGCGTAACCCCGGCCGGCTACCGATCGGTAAGGTCTGGCCATGAACCTGCAGCAGCAGTTGGCGGACATCGGCCTGAAGACCATGAGCCGGGTCCACCGGGTCATCCTCCGCGGCACCGGCGGCCGGGTGCTGAACTCGGCATTCGGGATGCAAGTGGTTGAGTTGCACACGGTCGGCCGCAAGTCCGGCCTGCCGCGCTCGACCATGCTCACCGCGCCGGTCGTCGACGGCCAGCGGATCGTGCTCGTGGCCTCCAAGGGCGGCGACGACAGGGACCCCGACTGGTACCGCAACCTGATGGCGCACCCTGATGCCGAGGTGACCGTGGACGGCCAGCGGCGCCCGGTCCGGGCCCGCCAGGCCACCGCCGAGGAAAAGGCCGAGTTGTGGCCCCGGGTGGTCGCGGCCTACCACGGCTATGCCGGGTACCAGCGCCGCACCCAGCGGGACATCCCGCTGGTCCTGTGCGATCCGCGATAGGGGGTGAGAGGCGATGAGCAGTCAGCGCATCGACATCACCGTGCCAGGGCGGCCGGAGGTGCACGAGGTGTCCGCCGGCATCTACGCCTACGTGCAGCCCGATGGCACCTGGTGGATCAACAACACCGGTTTCCTGGCCGGGCCGCAGGGTGTGATCAGCATCGACACCTGCTCGACGCAGCGCAGGACCCAGGCCTACCGCGACGCGATCGCCGCGGTGACCCCGGATCCGGTGCGCACCGTGGTCAACACCCACCACCACGGCGATCACACCTTCGGCAACTGCCTGTTCGGCGGCGCGGCCATCGTGGCGCACGAGCGCGCCCGGGAGGAGGCCATCGCGTTCGGGCCACCACGGGAACTGCCGTTCTGGGACGGCCCCGACTGGGGCGACCTGCGCCTGGACCCGCCGTTCGTCACGTTCACCGACCAGATCACCCTGCACGTGGGCGACCTGCGGGCGCACGTCCGCCATGTCGGCACCGCCGCGCACACGACCAACGACTCGATCGTCTGGATCCCCGAGCGGTCCGTGCTGTTCTGCGGTGACCTGATCTTCAATGGCGGCACGCCGTTCCTGCTCATGGGCTCGGTCGCCGGCGCCATCGAGGTGCTGGAAACAGTGCTGGCGCCGCTGGGCGCGCGGACCATCGTGCCCGGCCACGGCCCGGTCTTCGGCGACCGCGGGCCCATCGACGACACGCTCGGCTACCTCAGGTTCGTGCTCGACGTCGCAGTGCGCTGCCAGGAGGCCGGCCTGTCCCCACTGCAGGCGGCCCGGGAGACCGATCTGGGCCGGTTCGCCGCCTGGCCGGACGCGGAGCGGATCGTCGGCAACCTGCACCGTGCCTGCGCCGAACTGAACGGCACGCCGCGCGGCGGCCCGATCGATATCGTCACCGCCCTGGCCGACATGGTCGCCTACAACGGCGGCGCCCCGCTCACCTGCCTGGCCTGAGCCGCCAGGTGAGCTGCGCAGCGCGGGGGGCGGCCGGGCCCCGCGCGCTTACGGCGGCGGGCCCTGCCGGATGCTGCGGTGGCTAGACGGCCTGCCAGTCGATGGCCGCCCGGTCCGCCACGTCGGCGTGGCGTTCCAGCCAGCCCCGGGCGAACGGGCAGTACGGCACGATCGTCAGGCCCTCGCGGACGGCCCGGTCGACGGCCGCTACGACCAGCCTGCCCCCGTAGCCCCGGCCCTCGAGTTCCTCGGGGACCTCGGTGTGGATGAGGGCCAGCCGCTTCCCGTTGCGGTGGTAGCGCAGTTCGGCGAGGTAGCCGCCGTCGGAGATCTCGAATCGGGACGCGGCCTGGTTGTCGGTGACCGGTACAGCATCGCTCACCCAGCCATCGTCGCATCCGGGGCCCGGGCGCGGGGCCCCGGATGCACGATGGCGCGGTCAGCAGGCGGCTACCAGGGCCGCGGACGTGGTGGCCGCGGCGGCCTTGGCGGCCTCGGCGGATGTGGCGGCCGGTGCATGCCCATGCCCCGGCCCTCCGGATGCCAGTCCCGCGGATCGGCTGCCCCGGGTCCCCATTCCTCGTCGCCGAAGTCCGCGGGCTCGCCGCCCTCCGCTGCCTCGCCGGCGTGATCCCGGGCCATGCCGGCAGCCTCCTCGGCCATGCCGGCAGCCTCCTCGGCCATGCCGGCAGCCTCCTCGGCCATGCCGGCAGCCTCCTCGGCGCGCTCGGCCGCCTCCTCCGCCCGTTCCGCCCGCTCCCGGGCCTGCTCGGCGTCTGCGCGCAGCTGGCCGGCTCGTTCGACGGCCCGGTCCTGCTCCTGCTCGTCGGCCCATTCCTGGGCCAGTTCGGCGGCCTCCTGGGCCAGGTCGGCCTGCTCCTCGGCGCGCTCGGCCGCCGCTTCCAGCCAGTCGGCCTGTTCCCGCGCCCGTTCGGCGGCCCGCCGGGCCAGGTCCGCGGTCTCCTGCGCGTGCAGGCTGGCGGCCTCCTGCTGGCGGAACGTGGCAAGTTGCGCGTCGATCTCCGCCGCGGGCACGCCGGCCGCCCGGGCCTCCTGGGCGTACTGCTCCTCCGGGCTTAGCTCGCCAGGTTCCGTGCCCGTGCCCCCGGGGGCCTGGGCTGCGCCCGGCTCCGGGTCGTCCCCGGCGCTCACCGCGCGCCTGGCCACGCTGTACGGTTCACCGGTCTGCGCCATGCGCTGCCTGGCTGCGGTCTTCTGGGCCTTGTTCGAGGTCATGGTCATCTCTTCCCGGCGGGTCGGCCCGCGTCTGCCCGCCAAGGCGAATGAGCACATGACGAAGAGGCCCGCGAGTCGTAGACCCTTGTCCTCGTCGCCACCACGGCGCGGGCCGGCTGGTGGCTCGGAAGCAGGCAGGCGGTGCGCTGCCACTACCTTCGACGCTACCACCGCGGGCCGCACGCTCCCGTTCCCCGATGCGCCCGATCCTCAGCCCGGCACGGCCGAGCCCGTCCACCCCGATGGGGCATGAGCGTGACAACGAGGCCCCTCTAAGGGCGCCAAACCCACATTCATGAGCCGTGGAAACGTGAGACGGAGTGGTCAGCGGGCACCACGGCGCACGGTCTTAAGCTGGCAAGCGTGACTTCCGATGAACGGTGGCTCGCCTCGGTCTGGCCGTTCGTCCGTGACCGGCTACCCGCTCCGCCCGGTGCCGTGGTGGAGATCGGCTGTGGCCCGCTCGGCGGGTTTGTCCCGATGTTGCGCTCCGCCGGCTACGACGCCACGGGTGTCGACCCGGAGGCGCCGGACGGGCCGTGGTACCGGCAGGTGGAGTTCGAACAACATGAACTGCCCGGGCCGGCCACGGCCGTGGTGGCGTGCGCGTCGCTGCATCACGTCGCCGACCTCGGCGAGGTCCTGGGCATGGCCGCGGCGGCGCTGGCCGGCGGCGGCACGATCGTGGTCGTGGAGTGGGCGCGGGAAAGGTTCGACGACGCGACCGCCCGGTGGTGCTTCGACCGGCTGCCCGGGCCCTCGGCGGAGCACAACTGGCTGCGGCACCGGCGCGACGAATGGCGCGAGTCCGGGCTGCCCTGGGAGCGCTACTGCCGGGACTGGGCGGCGGGCGAGCACCTGCACGCGGCCGCGGACATCGTCGCCGAACTCGATGCACGGTTCGACCGGCAGTTCCTCGGCGACGGGCCGTTTTTCTTCGCCGACCTGGACGGCGTCAGCGAGGCCGACGAGCAGGCCGCGATCGACTCCGGGGCGATCCGGCCGGGGCGCGTCGCCTACGCCGGCCGCCGCCGCGGCTAGGGCCGCGAGCACGTCAGCAGCGCGGGCAAGACCGCGCGGGGACGCCAAAAAGTGATTGTCCCGAAATGCACCGGATAGCCGACGCGATCCCCCGGCCACGTCGGCTACCCGGCACCCCCCACGCCCGCGCAGGACCCTCTCGCGGGGGTTCAGCGTTGGCCAATTCAGTTATATCCGGAACCCAAGTAGCAAAGCTCCCGGGGAAACCCAGTCAGGTGGATCCTTGCCGATCTTCGGCGGGGCTATGCAAGATTCCGCATGCCGTGGCTAGGCGCCGGGCCGCTGGGGCGGCCGTGGGCAGGCGGCCGGCATGACGCGCGCGGCGATATCCCCGTGACCATTGCGCCGGCACCAGCTCAGGATGTACCTCGCGTGCTCGCCGCACCACCGGTAGACGATCTCAGGCGTCATCTTGAGCTCCGGGCTGTGCTCACCGCGGTCCCTGATCAGTGGTCCCAGATAATCGACCAGCTTGGCCGCCGTGTCATAGCCCACATGCGCCGCGCCGGCCAGGGTTTCGTGATTAGCGGCCCGGCCGGAAGCGATCGCCCCGGCCAAACGCGCGGCGGTCGAGCCCCGCCCTTTCCCGAAATATGCGTGAATTCGTGGAATATCCGGCGGGCTGGCGCCCGCGGAGAATAGCGGGCCGGTCAGGCTGCCGCCTCCGGCGGCGATTTCCACGGCGTCGATCAGCGGCTGGGGCCCGGTCGACTTGCGGTAGACCCCGACTACCTCGGGCTGCTCGACCGCTTCGTCGAGGTGGTCGCGTTCTGGGCCGTGCCCCTGCGCGGCGAAGATCACCGGCGTCTGCCTGCGGGTCTTACGGAGCAGGTCGAGCACGTCGAGGCCGTCGAAGCTGTACTCGACGGCGTAGTCCATCCAGGTCAGGTCGATGACCACCACGTCGTACCGCAGGCGGTCACCGAAGGCGCGCTCCACCGCGGCCCGGTCCTCGGCGATCCGCACCGGGGCATCGGGCAGTGCCTGCCGCAGCAGCGGTTCGATGATCTTTCCTAGTGCAGCGGCGACCAGGAGTCGTGGCCCGTCCTGCATTGTCCTGCCCTTACCTGATCCAGAGGCTCTCTCGATGGGGCTAGCCGGCCTGCCGCCGCGCTAGCCGGGTGGCGCGCCGCACGTCCGGGCGGGCGCGTGAGTTGGCGGCTGGGCGCCCCAGGTTCGCCCCTCCCTTACCGCCGCCCCGCCGCAGGGACCACGCGCGGGCCCGCGCACGTATGGCAGGCCCGGTACCCGTGCAGGCTGGGACGGCAGACGAACCTGGGGTCACCGGAGCGCTCGCGTGAGCCGATGCGGGCCCGCACGGTACCGCCGCAGCGGATACCGGATAACCCGAATCCGGCGAGGGCGAACGGCCTCAGCGCCCAGCCACCTCCTTCTGGTCCCCGTCACCGGAGACGTTAAGCAAGCCCGCAGCGAGCACGGCAATCGGGAAAACTCCCTACTGCGGAAAAATAGCCGGCGGCTGTCCCCGCGGCTGATTCCGTGCTAAGCGCGCCGCGCTAATGCCCGGGATGGCCGCGATCGTATTAAAACGCCTCATTCTGGCATCGATGGCCGATTCCGCGCCAGGCCCTCCGTTATCGGATGGCGGTCTCATCGGGACGGACCAGCCCATGTTCCAGCGCGAACAATGTCGCGCCCGCCCGGGTGGACACGCCAGCCTTGCCGTACAGGCGCTGGATGTGGTGATCACAGGTCTTCGGCGAGATGCCCAGCCGCCGCGCGACCTGCTTGGTGGCCAGGCCCCTGGCCAGCAGGCCGAGCACCTCGCACTCCCGCTCGGAAAGCCCGGCCGGCCGGGAGACGGCGGGCCGCGCCGGCCGGCCCCGAGGGACGGCGTCCGGCGGGCTCGGATCCCGCTGGCCGCGGTCCTCGCGGCGGGCGCCCGGCCGCCGTCCCCGTGGCCCGGCGCGGCCGTGCCTGGCCCGCGGCGGTCAGCACCGCGTGCACCGCGTCGGCGTGTGAGCCTGCCCGCCTCCGCTTCCCGGCTCAGTTCGCGGGCCGCGGCGCTGGCCGGCAGCGCCCGCCGGTGCGGTCTCGGCTCGCCCATCGCGTGATAGCAGTCCGCCGCGGCCAGCAGCCAGGCGGTCAGCGGCAGTTCCGCGGACCGGCTGCCGCGGTGATAGCCAGAACCGTCGCAGCGCTCACCGTGCGACCCGGCCAGGCGCGCCAGCGGCCGCAGCCCGGCCGCGGTGTCCAGCACGCGCTCGGTGTGATACGCGTGCAACCGCACCTGCTCCCGCTCGTCGCGGTTCAGCGGCCCCGGCTTGGCCCACACGTTGACCGGGACCGCGACGCGGCCGATGTCGTGCACGAGCCCCGCCCGGCGGAGCAGCACCTGGTCCGCCTCGGGCAGCCCGGCCACCACGGCGGCTCGTTCGGCAAGCCCGGCCACCCCGCGGGAGTGACCCACCGTCCACATGCTCTTCAGGTCGGCGAAGTCCGCGATCGCCGACAGGCAGGCGTCCAGCCGGTCCTCGCTCACCACCGGCTGCGGGCCCGGCTCGGCGAGCAGGGCGGCGTCCCAGATGGACGGCGCGTCCAGGCCCGCATAGGCGGCTTCGCCCAGGGACAGGAAGGCGGCCACCGCGCCCGGGTCAAGCCCGGAACCGGCGCGCTCGGCCAGCAGGCTGTCCGCCAGCAGGCTGCCGCCCTGGTGCCAGGCCATGTCCGCGTCCTGCGCCACCTGCATGAGCCGCACCGCCAGCGGGATCTGGTCCCCGCTCAGCTCACCCGGCATTCCCCGGCCGTCCCAGCGCTCCCACAGATGCCGCAGCGCCGTCTGGACCTGATCGGAAAAGCCCATCCGCGCCCCGAGCACGCTGGCCACGTCGCAGTGGCTGGCGGCCCACTTGCGGAACTCGGTGATGCCGCCGAACGCCGACCTGGCCATCGCCGCCGCCCGGGCGAGCCTGGCCCGCTCGGGATGGGCCACCCGGCTCGCCGTGGTGATCAGGTCCCGCCTGGTCCCGAAGGCCACCGCCATCATCTGCGGCCGCGCGGAAAGCTCGTCGCCGAAGAACCGCGCGTCGATCTCGCTCTCGGCCGTGCACCCGGCGAAGTGCAGCAGCCCGGTGTAGAAGACCGTCACCTGATCGTCGTCGGGCAGGCCCATCGCCTGCGCGGTCCGCACCGCGAGCAGCGCGGTGCGCAGCCCATGCTCCAGCGGCTGACCCATGGCCAGGTCAGTGGCAAGCGACAAGGCCCCGACGGCCTCGGCCAGCCGCAATGGCCGGGAGATCGCGGTCATCACACCGATCCCAGGGGCGTACGCCGGCCCGGGACGGCCTGCCCGCGGGGGAGGCAGGCTCAGCACTCCGGGCCGGGGTCCCTGCTTCTTTAGTCATACACCGATTCACGCCGGCTCCGGGAATCACGTGCGGCCGGGCGTTCCGTATCGCATGATTCCTCGCCTTTTGGGGTGAGTGCGGCGCTTGGACCGGTGAGCCGGGCCGCCGCGCACGCCAGGTCCTGGCGCTTGCCATGCGCGGACGGCCACCAGTTCCACCGGCCGAGCAGCGCGACCGTGGACGGGACGAGCAGCGTGCGGACCAGGAAGGCGTCCATCAGGATGCCGATCGCCAGCGAGGCGAGGATGTCACGGTAGACGGCGCCGCCCGGCTGGCCGCCGACCACCACCGCGAACACGCCGAACGTGCCGGCCAGGACGAGCCCGGCCGAGGTCACCGTCGAGCCGGTCCGCTCCAGGGCCCGGGTGACCGCCTGCCGCAGCGGGACGTCGCCGGCCTCCTCCCGGATCCGGGTCATCACCAGGATGTTGTAGTCCTCACCCAGGGCCAGCAGGAACACGAACATCAGGAACGGGACGAAGTAGTTCAGCCCGCCGGTCCCCCCGACGATCTGGAAGAGCAGCACGGACAGGCCGAACGCGGCCAGGTAGCTGATCGCCACCGAGGCGATCAGGTAGGCCGGGGCGACCAGGCTGCGCAGCACCAGCGCGAGCAGTATCGCGATGACGATGATCGCGACCGGGAAGATGTGCAGCAGGTCGGAGTCGGACACCTGGCTCACGTCGTAGGTGGCCGGCGCGTCGCCGGCGACCCCGTACGCGGTGGCGCCGGTCTCGTGGGCCACCCGGGCGACCGCGGCGCGGATGGCCGGGACCTGGTGCAGCGCGGCGTTGGAGTCCGGGTCGCCCGCGGACAGGCCCGCATTGAACAGCACCGTCCGCCCGTCCGGGCTGATGAACTGCGCCTCCGCGCGGTAGGCGGCCCACAGCGCCGGCCGGACGCCACTGCCCGGCGGCGGCGCGGCCGCCAGCGCGCGGGGATCGCCGAGCCTGGCGTGCAGCGGCAGCGAGCTGGCCCGCGGTGAGCGTGACGCCGTTGACGTCCAGCGGGCCGGTCAGCCCGCGGAACTGCGGGGCCGCGGCGAGCAGGCGTTCGGCGCGGGCGAGGCGGCGCGGGCTCGGCCCAGGCCGGTGCGGGCAAGCCGGAGCAGCACGTTCGTCGGGTTGCTGCTGGCCACCGGGAAGTGGGCCGCGAGCAGCGCGTTGCCGGCCGCGGAGTCCGAGCCGCGCGGGGCGCCGGGTGCGGCGCCGAAACCGGCCGGGGTGTACCAGAGCGCGACCGCGGCCAGCCCGCCGAAAACGATCAGGCCGAGGGTGAGGGTGGCGGCCGGCCGGGTGACGATGCGGCCAGCGCTGCGGCCCCACCAGCCCAGGCGCCCCGCGCCGCGAGCCGTGCGGGACGGCCAGAACGCGGCCCGGCCGAAGATGGCCAGCAGCGCCGGGAGCAGGGTGAGCCAGGACGGTCGCGGCTACCCAGGCCACGACGATGGCCCAGCGGAACCGGACGGCGAACCGCCCCAGAGCGGCGTAAAAGCTGTGCACGGTGGATCTCCCCGTTTTCTCAGGCGGCACCGGGGCCGGTGCCGGTCGATGGTGGCGCGGAGTCGAAACGGACCACCTCGTGACCGCGCAGCGCCTCCAGGAAGGGCTGGAAGCTCCCGCTGACCAGGCAGCGCAGCGTGGAGCCGTCGATCTCCACGTCACTGACCCCGGCCGCGCGCCGCACCTGGCGGGTCGGAGCGGTGCCGACGAAACTGACCTCTACTCGCCGTACCGGCAGCTCCTCAGCCATGTCCCGACGCTAGGAAGGCGAGGCAGGGGCCGGCATCGGTGGAATTACCGATCCGGTGCCTAGTCGCCCGCCGCCGTGCCTGAACCGGGAGCGAGCGGGGCGCCGTCTAGATTCATGTCATGGCCAGGCCAGCCCGGCGCTCGGGCAACCTTCCCGCGGAGGCGACCAGCTTCGTCGGCCGCCGCCGCGAGCTTGCCGAGGTCAGGAAGAAGCTCAGCGAGGCGCGCCTGGTCAGCCTCGTCGGGCCGGGCGGGGTCGGCAAGACCAGGCTGGCGATCCGGGCCGCGGCCGACCTTGGCCGCGGGTTCCGCGACGGCGCCTGGCTGGCCGAACTGGCGGAGATCATCGACCCGGATCTGGTCGACAGCGCCGTGCTGGCCGCGCTGGACCTGCGCGACCAGGCCGCCACCGAGCCGCTGGCCCTGCTGCGTTCCTACCTGCGGGACAAGGACCTGCTCCTGGTCGTGGACAACTGCGAGCACCTGCTCGAAGCCGCCGCGCGGCTGGTGACCGACCTGCTGAAGGCCGCGCCGGGCGTGCGCGTGATCGCCACCAGCCGGGAACCGCTGTCGGTGGCGGGGGAGCACGTGGTCCCGGTGCCGCCCCTGGAACTGCCCGACCCGGACCCGGGCGAGCCGCTCGCGGCGCTGCGCAGGAGCGAGGCGGTGATGCTGTTCACCGAGCGGGCGGCGGCGGCCTCGGGCACGTTCGAGCTGACCACCGCCAACCAGGCCGCGGTCGTGGACCTGTGCCGCCGGCTGGACGGCCTGCCGCTGGCGATCGAGCTTGCGGCGGTCCGGACCCGGGTCCTTTCGGTGGCGCAGGTCCTCGACCGGCTGGCCGACCGGTTCAGCCTGCTGACCGGCGGGAGCCGCGGCGCGCTGCCCCGCCATCAGACGCTCCGAACCACGATCGAGTGGAGCCACGACCTGCTGACCGAGGCCGAGCGCGCGGTGCTGCGCCGGTGCTGTGCGTTCGCCGGCCGGTTCACCCTGGACGACGTCGAGTCGGTGTGCTCGTCGCCGGATGGCGCGCTAGACCTGCTGTCCTCGCTCGTCGACAAGTCCCTGGTGATGAAGGAGGACGCGGGCGGGCTCGCCTGCTACCGGTTGCACGAGACCATGCGCGAGTTCGCCAGCCTCAAGCTGCGGGAGGCCGGCGAGGAGGAAGCTGTCGCGCTCCGCTGCGCCGAGTACTACCACGCCATCTGCCAGCGGTCCGCGCGCGAGCGCCGCTACGGGCTGCTCGACTGGCTCGCATGGGCGGACCTGGAGATCGACAACGTCCGCGCGGTCATGCAGCAATGCGTCAGCCGCGGCGACGCGTCCCGCGGCGTCGATCTCGCCGCCTCTCTCGGCTGGTTCTGGATCACGCGCGCGACCACCGAAGGCATCCGATGGCTTGACGCTTTTCTCGCGCTTGCTGAGGAACGCGGCAATACGGACGGCCGTGGCTGGGGCTATTTCATGCGTGGCTTCCTCGCCGTGCTGAAGGCGGATCCGGCGGGTTCGCGGCCGGCGCTGCACACGGCGGTGGCCGTGGCCAGGGAAACCGGGCAGCGGGAACTGCTGTCCGAGGCGCTCGCCATGGCCGCCGTCGCCGAGGACATGGCCGGTGAGTACGACGCCGCCGGGGTGCTGATCGGCGAGGCCGACCTGGCGGCCCGGGCGGTGGATCACTACTACCCGTCGGCGAGAGTCGGCGTGCTCCAGGCCCGGACGCTGCATGCGTTCTTCGCCGGTGACCAGGCTGCGGCGCGGGCCGCGGCCGCGGAGGGGGTCCAGCCGTGCCAGGGAAACGGGTGACCTCTACGTGCAGGGGATCATGCTGCTGAACCTGGGTTCCGCCGCGCTGAACGCCGGCGACCTGGCCGGGGCCGAGCCGTTGCTCGCCGAGGCGCTGCGGCTCGCGCACCAGATCGACGACCGGGTCGCGCAGTTCTACCTGCTCGACGCGTTCGGCTGCCACGCGGCACTGTCCGGCCGTGCCCGGCGCGGCGCGCAACTGCTTCGGCGCCGCGGAGAGCCTGCGCGCCGAGGCCGGCGCCAACATCATGCCGTTCCTCGCACCGCTGCTTGACCGGGCGCAGAAGTCGGCGCTGGCCGCGCTCGGGGAGGCGAGGTTCCAGGCCGCGTTCGAGGCCGGGCAGCGCCTGGACCGGGACGGCGGGCTGCGGCTGGCACTGGGTGAGCCCGATCGCGACGGATCCCGGCCAGCGGGCCGCGAGCCGGGCAGGGCGGGAGCACGGGGCGGGGCGCCGCGCGAGGCGGCGGCACCAGGCCGGGCGGTGGCACCGGCCGCGGCGGCACCAGGCCGGGCAGCGACGCCCGGCGGGGCGGTGGCGCCGCTGGCGAAGCGGGAAGCCGATGTCGCGCGGCTGGTCGCCGACGGGCTGACCAACAAGCAGATCGGGGCCCGCCTGTTCATCTCCGAGCGCACCGTGGACAGCCACGTCCGCAGCATCCTGAACAAGCTTGGTGTCGGCTCACGCGCGCAGATCGCCGCCTGGGTGGCCACCCTCGATCGGTAGCGGCGGCCGGCTGCTAGGGCTGCGGGCACATCTCTATCCAGGCGAGGTGCCCGTCCACGATGGCGATCGTCTCGGCCGCGGCGGCGCCGGGCCGCCGCAGTTGCAGCGCGGGGCCCTGGCGCGCGGTGCGGGGCCGGGGCGGCGCATCCTCGATGGACAGCCACCACAACGGCCCGGTGTCACCCGCGCGCTCGATCGCCGCGTCGAAGGCCGCCAGGCGGCTGGTGGGCACGTGCATGCGCGTCGCCGCGTGAAACACCACCCGGGGCTGGCCGGCGGGCAGCGTGCCGGCGATGCCGGGAAGCACGTCGATGACATCCCCGGCCAGGATCGGCGGCGGGTCCGCCGCGGCGAGTTCGAGCGCCGTCGTGAGCAGGGCACGCTGCCGGTGGTTCTCCGGCCACACCAGCGCCTGCAGCCAGGCCCGCTCGGCGGGATCCGCCGCGTCGACGGGCTGCAGGTCGATGCCGAGGACGCTGGCGATCGCGGGCTGGCGGTCCAGGTCGGGCTTTGGCCTGGCCGTGGCATTCGGCGGCCAGCTGGACCGGCGAGGCCGGATCCCCGAACCGGCGGCCGTTCAGCCGGTAGCCGTACCGGCCGAACCGGAGATTGAGGCCGGCGCTGGTGCCCACCTCGATCACGTGCACCGGCCCAGATACCTCGTCCGCGATCACGGACAGGCCCAGGCGCAGGCCGATCGCCCGCTGCACCTGGTTGGTCTGCACCAGCCGGGTACGGATCGTCTCCCCGAGTTCCGCGGCATGGTCCCGGCCGAACGACACCAGCGCAGGCCCGGCGCCCTCAGGCGGCAGCGCCCGCTCGCCCGCTGATCGACGGATAGAACCGGGCGAGCGGGTGATCGGTCCCGGCGAGGAGCAGCAGGTGTACCGCGCCGAAGAACAGGAACGTCGGATACTGGCCGGGCCGTCCCTGGCAGGCCAGGTCGAGCAACTGAGCCGGTGGCTGCCACCGTCCGGCTCAGGCCGCGGTACAACGGCGAGGTCGAGAACTCCTTGCGGGTCTGCGAACGCCGCCCTCACCTGCTCGCGGTCCACCGGCAGTCCTCCTCCGCGCCGTGGCCAGCTCGCCGCCTGGTCAGCCGCCTCAGCCGCCGCGCCTTCCGCGGTCTCCGCCAGCCCGCGCCGACCCTAAGCCTCGGAGGTGCGCGGGCCCGCCGTGGCCCGGCGAAGTACCGTGTGATGCCTGGGCGCTCGCACGCGGGAGCCAAGGCCGGCGCGAGAAGGAGGGCGCATGAGCCGGGTGGAGGTCGACGGAGTCGGTATCGAGTACGAGGTCCACGGTGCGGGACGCCCGGTCGTGCTGCTGCACGGGTTCCCCGACACCGGGCGGCTCTGGCGGCACCAGGTCCCGGCGCTGGCCGAGGCCGGGTTCCAGGTCATCGTGCCCGACCTGCGCGGCTACGGCCGCTCGGACAAGCCCGAGGCCGTTGACGCCTATTCCATTCCGCTGCTGGCCGGGGACGTGATGGCGATCCTCGCCGAACTGGGGATCGGCAAGGCCCATGTGGTGGGTCACGACTGGGGCGCCGCCCTGGCCTGGGCGCTCGCCTCCTTCGCCCCCGACAACGTCGACCACCTGGTGGTCCTGTCCGTGGGCCATCCGGCGGGCTTCCTGCGCACCCTGGAGCAGCGCCAGAAGTCGTGGTACATGCTGCTGTTCCAGTACGCCGGCATCGCCGAGCGCTGGCTGTCCGAGGACAACTGGGCGAACTTCCGTGCCTGGGCGGCAGCATCCGGACGCCGACCAGGTGATCGCCGAACTGGAAGCCAGCGGGTCGCTCACGCCCGGCCTCAACTACTACCGGGCCAACATCCCGCCCGAGAGCTGGGCCGCGTCGCCGCTGCAGCTCCCACCGGTGCAAGCGCCGACCATGGGCATCTGGAGCACCGGCGACATCGCGCTCACCGAGGTGCAGATGACCGACTCGGCCAAGAACGTCGCTGGTTCATGGCGGTACGAGCGCCTGGACGGCCCCGGCCACTGGATGCAACTCGAAGCACCCGGCCAGGTGACCGACCTGCTGCTGGACTTTCTGCCGCGCTGACTGGCAGGGTCGGCCACGGGTACCTCAGCCGCGGCCGGGTACCGGGGCAAGCTTCGACGCGAGGAGGAAGCATGGCCGGCAAGTTCGTGCTGAAGAAGGGGTCGAGCGGCAAGTACCACTTCAATCTCGTCGCCGCTAACGGGCAGGTGATCGCGACAAGCGAGACCTACGAGCGCAAGCAGTCCGCCTTACACGGGATTGAGTCGGTGAAGGAGAACGCGGTCGGCGCCGAGGTGGACGACCAGACCGGCGAGTAGCTCGCGGCGCCGGCCGCGGCAGGCCCGGCAGTCAGGCAGCGGGGCGGATCAGCCCCATCGCGTCGGCCAGGCGAAGGACGTCGGCGAGCACCGGGTCGTGCTCGGCGATGTAGTCTGCCGCCGGCTCGGGGGCCATGGTGCGGACCTCGATCACCTGCTCGCCATCGGGCGGGTTGACCGGCGGCGCGATGATCTGAGCCTGCGCCACGGCATAGGCCCAGTAGGCGCGCGGGTGCGGCTGGTGCGGCCGGTACGGCGCCGGCCGCTGGCTGTCGGCTATGTGTGCGGCGAAGTACCGCGGCGGGCTGGTCAGCCGTGCGCCTGCCTCCTCCATGAGTTCGCGGCGCGCGAGATCGCCGAGCGATTCGCCCGGCTCGCGAGTGCCGCCGGGGAGGAACCGCCAGCCTGCCTCGCTCCGGCAGACGATGACCTCCGCCGCGAGTGTGACCGCCACCAGGTGCAGCCGCGACACCAGGTCCTCGGGCACCGCCGCCGTGGTGAACCTGAGGCGGGCGTCGGCGTAGTCCGCGTACTGGTCGGAGAACAGATCGGGGAAGCGCACGGACCAGCGGCCGTCATCCGCGCTCATAGGGCAATGCTCGCAGAGCGGCGGTATGCCAGCGTCGTGCCGCCCTCGTGCGGATCGCCGGTCGGGCTGGTGCGGGTGCGTTGTCGGCGATAGCTCATAGGGTCGCCCGGACCGGTGAGTCTGCCGCCGCTGGCCCGTCTGAGCTAGGGATGACTGTCGCAGCGTGAACGGCTAGGAGCTGATCATGAACGATGACGCTGGCCTGCAGCCGGCCGTGGCCGCCGAGTTTCTGGCCCTGGCCGGACTGCTCGACTCCGCGACCGAAGCGCAATGGGACACACCCTCGCTGTGCGCGGGGTGGCGGGTGCGCGAGGTGATCGCGCACATGACCATGGCGGCGCGCTACTCCGAAGAGGAGTTCATGGCCGAGTTGCGCCGCTGCGAGTTCGACTTCGGCCGGTTGTCCAATGAGGTCGCCGCCCGGGACGCCGAACTGCCCGCCGGGGAACTGGTGGCCTGCCTGCGCTCCGAGGTGATGCAGCACTGGACGCCGCCGGGCGGCGGGTGGCACGGCGCGCTCAACCATGTGGTGATTCACGGCCTGGACGTGACCGTCCCGCTGGGGGTGCCGCGCCGGTCGCCGGATGCCACGATCCGGATAGTGCTTGACGACCTCACCGCCGGTGGCGTCCAGGCCAGCTTCGGCACCAGTATCGAGGGCCGCCGCCTGCAGGCTACCGACCTCGACTGGTCGTACGGATCGGGCCCGGCGCTGAGCGGCCCGGCCGAACTCCTCGCGGTGGTCATGTGCGGCCGGAAGGTCCCCGGGGGACGGCTCGAGGGCGAGCCGCTCTAGTTCGGGTGGAAAGGCCGGTCAGGTCAGGTTTCGCGCCGCGCCGCCGCGCGGGCGAAGAGCGGAACGAAGACGACGAGCGCCGCCAGTGCCAGGCCGAAGGTGACAACTGGAGCCGGGTTGAGGTGGACACCCTGGCCGCTCTCGAAGCTGAGGAGCAGGGCGTAGTACGAGAAGACCGCAACGTTGGCTCCGGTCCACCCACCGAGAACGGCGGTTGCGAACTCGGCCGGCGCCGCGGCCGTCGCGGTCATTGGCACCACGACCGCCGCCACCGCGGTCCAGATGCTTACGGTCCAGTACTGGCCCTGGCCAGCGACGGACAGTCGCTGGGCGTAGTACAACGCCGACACTGCGGCGACCGCCCCGATGACAACGATGATCCAGGCCAGCGCTGTCCTCGCAGGCCAGTGCGGCAGGCGGATTTCCGGTGTCCGTGCCACCGCGGCCCCGGCCACGCTGGCCGCGGATACCTCGCCCAGGCCGGAGAACAGTGCGATCCAGAATCCGCCGCCAAACCCGTGAGTGGTCAGCAGCGAGACGATCTGGAAGGCCAATCCGCCCGCGGAGACGGCGACGTTGCCCAGCAGAATCCCCGGCCCGATCCAGCGCCTTGTGCGGGGGGCGAACAGGCAAGCTCCGGCAACCAGATCGATGACCGCGCCCAGGATGACGTACCACCTCGTGAACGTCAGTCCGCCCAGACTGTAACTGCCCAGGCTGGTCGTCGCGAAGGTGGGCCCCAGCGAGACAAGGCCGAGGACCCCCGCCGTGATCGCCAGGGCACCGGCCGCTTGGCGGAGGCGGTCGGCGGGCTCCGCCGGCTCCGAACGGCTGCCAGCCGTTGACACTGTGTCGGAGGCCTGATTCTCCCGCTCCGTGGGGGCTGCCACGGTCTCTGCATGCGGGGCGGGCGCCACACTCGCCGGGACCGCTGCGGCCACTATGCCACTCTGCGGCGCGGAAACGGCCGGAGGTTCGTCAGCACGCACATGGGGCCCGGCGGCCGCGGGTTCCACCTCGGGTGGCACCTCGGATGGCTGGATCTCCACGTCAGCGGGCGGAGTTACCACGTTCGGCGGGGGAGATCCGGTCTCCGCGGCCGGCGTGGCTGTCCCGCCGGCCGCGTCGGGGGCCGCCGCCGGGCGGCCCGGCGGCGATGTGGTACCGGCTGGTGCCTGGCTTTCGAGCGCGGCGGCGGCCGCGGCGGCGACGGTGCGGCTGTCGTCGGTGGTAAACCCCTCCAGGGCCAGCCTGGCCGCGAGTGCGACTCCGGCGTGCCTGGCCGTCATGAGCCGCTCCAGTTCCTGCACGGCGGCGGCGCGGACCGCGGCGAGCGGGCTGTCGATGGCCTCCTGGACTTCCCGCGGCAACCGCGCGGGGGTCGTGACCGGCCGGCTTCGGCGGGCGATGACCAGTTCCCCCTGGACGCCGAAGGTCCACTTCCCCGGCGTCTGGTGCGGCGTGACCGCCCGGACCGTGTCGTAGATGTAGTCGTACAGCTCATCCAGGGCCACCAGGCCGTCCTGGTCACGGTCGGCGTCCCCGGTCTGGAGGCCTTTCACCAGAGCGCTGGTAAACACCGACGGCTCTGCCTCGCGGGTGTCCGCCAGCGTCTCGCCTTCGAACGCGTACTCCATCGCGCTTGAGGCGGTGATCACTGCGCGGCCCCGGCCACCGAACTGTGCCTCGATTCCCACTCCGCTGCCCGCCCGGGCGATCATCCCTCGCTCGAACGCGCCCGCGTAACAGCAGTCGAGCAGGAGCACGATCCGCCGGGACCGGCTGCGGCTCATGCACCGGTTGACGAAGCCGGCCCCCACCGCGGTGGCTCCCAGCCGGGGCAACTGAGTGTTGCTGGTGGCGAAGTACAGGTCCCCGCCCTCGTCCTTGACGCCGTGGCAGGAAAAGTGCATTAACAGCAGGTCGCCCGGGTGGCGGTCGGCGAAGAACTCCTCCACCGCGAGGCTGACCTCGTGCGCCGGCTCGTTGAGCAGCGTGCGTACCTCGAAACCACCGATGCCGGGATCTCGAAGCACCGCCTCGAGGGCCCGGGCGTCGCTCGCTGGTGCATGCAACTGCCCAAGGCCTGGGTCGGTGTAGTTGTAGTTGGCGACGATCAGGGCGCTGCGCGCGCCCGTCGCGGCATCACCGGCTGCCATGCCAACACCCCGTCCCCCAAAGTCCGGGCCTAGCCCTGAGCCCGCAATGATCATAAAGCGCAACGAAGTAGCAAAGGAAGGGTAAGCGAGTCAGGTTTGCCCGGGCCCGGCTGCCGGAAGCCACTTCATTCACCCTTGACGCCTTGCCCATCCGTTCCTGTGGTCGGCCCGAATCCCGTGCCACGATCATTTCCGGATCAGCGCCGTCGCGGCGGCTACGGCCACCGTCTGGCCGGATTCGTCCAGCAGTTCCCCGGCGAGGAATGCCACGTTGCTGCCGCGCCCGCTGGAGTAACGATGGAAGGCACAACGTCAGCTTCCCGCCCGACCACGCGGAGGGACCGGTGCCACTGATCACGTTCGGGCACGGCACGGCGAGCGCCGAGCGCATCGCCGAACTGCTGGGTTCCGCGGGCGCCAGGATGCTGATCGACGTGCGCATCGCACCAGGCAGCCGCCGCAATCCACACGTGGCCCGGGCGGAACTGGAGCGCTGGCTGCCCGGCCACGGCATCGGTTACCGGTGGGACAAGCGGCTCGGCGGCTTCCGCCGGCCAGCGCCGGATTCACCCGACGTGGCGTGGCGGGAGGCCGCCTTCCGTGGTTACGCCGGCCACATGCGGCAACCGGACTTCCTGGCCGCCATCGGCGAGGTGCTGGCAGAGACCGCCGCCCGGCAACTGGTGGTGATGTGCAGCGAGAGCCTCTGGTGGCGCTGCCACCGGCGGCTGATCGCCGATTTCGCCGAGATCGCCCGCGACGTACCGGTCCGCCACCTGATGCACGACGGCACGCTGGCACCGCACCGCCGGTCGCCGGGCGCCCGGCTCCGCGCGGACGGCCTGCTGGTGTATGACGCGAGGCCAGCAGCAACTCCGATAGCGCCTGTCTCACGGGTCCTTACTCGTCGAGGGGCGGCATCCCCAGGCATTCGCGGAAGGCGTTCTCGCACCGCGTGCCCCGGGCGTGGCTGCCCATTGTCCCGGTCACGAAGGCGAACGCGTAGCCGCCCGCGGTGCTGGCCCCCGCATAGCTGCCGCCAGAACCGCCCATGCCGAACCCGTCCGCGTCCACGCCGAACCCCAGGCCCCAGGCGCTGTCCTCGCCGAAGACCGCGTCCACGCCCGCGCACTGTGCCGTGGTGGCCTCACGCAGCAGCGCCGGCGAGATGAGCTTGCCGGCCAGCAGCGCCGCGTACAGCCCGGCGGCACCGCGGGCCGTGCCGTGCCCGTTGACGGCGGGCACCTCGGCCGCACGCCACGCGCTGCTGTTGACCACCGCCGGATCGAAGGCACCCGGTGGGTTGCTCCACCGCCCGCCGGTATAGCTGCGGCATGCTGGCCGCCCGCTGCGGGCTGAAATACTCGTCCACGCCGGTCAGATCGACCGCCCGGGCCTGCTCGGCCGCGGTGAGTCCGACGAAGAAATCCATGCCCAGCGGGCCGCACACCTCCTCGCGGAGGAAACGCCCCAGCCCGCGCCCGTCGGTGCGCCGGACCAGCTCGCCGACGAGATGGCCGTAAAACAGCGCCGACTCGCCATGTGCGGTTCCCGGCTCCCATGCTGGCTCCTGCGCGGCCAGCAGCGAGCACAGCCGAGTCCCAGTCGTAGAACGCCTCGGTGGGAGCGGGCTCGTCCAGCGCCACCACGCCTGCCTGGTGAGACAGCAGTTGCCGCACGTCGGCGCGAGCCTTGAACTGCGGCCACCAGCGCTGCACCGGCGCATCAAGATCCAGTTGGCCGCGATCGACCAGCAACAGTGCGCAGATGGCCGCGAACGGCTTGGAAACCGAATAGGGCTGCACGAGGCTGTCCGCTCGCCACGGCCTGGTGCCGGCCGCGTCCGCCCAGCCGCCCCACAGGTCCACGACCCATGCGCCGTCCCACCACGCGGCGACGGCGGCCCCCGTCCCGGCCTGGCCGGCCAGCACCTGGCCGAATGCCTCACGCACCGCTTCGAACCGGTGTTCTGCCCGCCCGTCCACCTGCATCCAGCCAGTCTGCGTCACCGGCCCGGGCCCCGCCAGCGGGTGCCGGAAGCGCGCCACCCCGCGGCGCCACCACCGGGCTCATGCGGTCCAGGCGATGGGCAGCCTCTTGACGCCGCGCTGGAAGTTCGATCGCAGGTAGGAGGGCTCGCCCGCGTATCTCAAGGCGGACGTGCGGGCCAGGACCTCATCGAACAGCGCGCGCATCTGGGTGCGGGCGAGGTGAGCGCCGAGGCAGAAGTGCGGGCCGTAGCCGAACACCACGTGCGGGTTGGGGTGGCGGCGGATGTCGAAGCGGCCGGGGTCGGCGAAGACGGCTTCGTCGCGGTTGGCCGAGGTGAACGAGACGACCACCTTGTCGCCTTCGCCGATGCGCTGGCCGCCTGAGTCTCGCAGTCCGCGGTCGCCGTCCGGCGGAAGGTCATCACCGGTGTCCACCAGCGCAGCATCTCCTCGACCGCGGCGGGCATCAGCGCCGGATCGCGGCGCAGTTCATCCTGCGCGCCCTGGGTGCTCGAGCAGTGCGATGCACGCCCCGGGCAGGCCGTTGCGCAGTGTCTCGTTCCCGGCCACCGCGAACAGCCAGAACATGTTCTCGAACTCGGCCACCGACACCTGGCCGCCGTCGTCGTCCACCTGTGCCAGCAGGATCGACATCACGTCATCCCCCGGGTGGCGCCGCTTGTCCTCGGCGAGCAGATGGGCGTAGGCGTAGAGGTCCGGCATGCCCTCCCTGGTCCGCGGGTCCGGCATCCTGCCATCGCTGCCCGGCACCGGCCGCAGCGCCAGCGCCTGCCTGGCCATGGGCGTGCCCGCGGCGGGGTCGAACTCGGCCGAGGACGCATAGTCCGGGTCCTGGTAGCCGATGACCCGGTTGGACCAGTCGAACAGCAGCCAGCGGTCTTGCGGTGGCATGCCGAGTACGTCGGCCAGGGTGAGCAGTGGCAGGTCCGCCGCGACGTCCTTGGCGAAGTCGCATTCACCGTGCGGCCCGGCGAACACCCGGTCGCAGATGGCCCGCGCGTGACCACGGATGCGGTCCTCAAGCCGGGCGACCGCCCGCCGCGTGAACGACCGGGTCAGCAGCCGCCGCAGCCGGGAGTGATCCGGCGGATCCATGTTGAGCATCATCTGCCGGACATAGCCGAGCGCCTGCGGCGTCGCCGGGTCACGTATCTGCGTGGCGCCCCGCGCGGAAGAGAACAACTGCGGCCTGGCCAGCACCGATTCGACCTCCGCGTGCCGCAGCACCAGCCAGAACCCCGGGCCCGCGGGCCAGCCGAGGACCGGAATCTCGGCCACCCAGGCGACGGGGGCCGCAGCCCGCAGCCGGGCCAGCGCCTCGAACGGCACCCCGTCGACATAGCTGGCGGGATCAAAGACGACCTCGGTATCGGGCCGGGCAGACCGTGCCGTTGTCATTGGGCGCCCCATGATTACCTCGACGGACTTTGCAGCGCTACGCCGGCCCTCGCTGCCATAGTGCCTGCCTTCGCCGGCGTTAACCATCTCAGACGTCCCCCGGCGGCCTCCCGGGCCGGACGGCCTTCCGTGCCCGAACCCGGGCCCGGGTGTCGGCGCGGGCGGGCCTGGCCCACGAGCGCGATGGCAGACTGCGGCTATGCCGGCGGATCTGCGTGTCCACGAAGGCGGCAGCGGGGCACCGCTCCTGGTGCTGCTGCACGGGCTTGGCGCGACCGGTGACGTCTGGGAAGGCTGGCGGCCCTTGCTCGGCGGCCGATGGCCGGGCCGCTGGCTGGCGCCGGACCTGCCCGGTCATGGTGGTTCGCCGCCGCTGGCGGCGTATACCTTCGATGGCTTCGCCGCCGCGGTCGCCGGCGTCATCCCGCCGGGCGCCCGCACCGTCGTGCTGGGGCATTCGCTGGGCGGCGTCGTGGCCCTGGCCCTGGCCAGCGGCAGGTTCCGCGTACCGGTGGACGCGGTCATCGGCCTGGGGATCAAGGTCGCCTGGACCGGTGCGGAACTGGACCGGGCCCGGGCGCTGGCGCACCGGCCGCCGGCCTTGTTCGCCTCGCGTGACGAGGCCGCCGCGCGCTACCTGCGGGTGTCCGGCCTGGCCGGCCTGCTGCCCGCCGGTGACGCGGCCGTGGACGCGGGCCTGCGTGCGCGGGATGGGCAGTGGCGGCTGGCGATGGACCCGGGTGCCTTCGCGGTCGGCGCGCCGGATATGGCGCAACTGGTGGCAGCATCGCAGGCCCAGGTGACCCTTGCCCGCGGCGAGCACGACCCGATGAACACCGACGAGCAGCTTGCCCGGTTCGGCACCAGCACGGTCACGCTCCCCGGTCTGGGCCACAACGCCCATGTCGAGAGCCCGGCAGCCTCGGTCGCCCTCCTCGATGCCTATCGCTGACGCCGCATCGGCCTGCGGTGTCAGGGGTTCACAGGTCGAGCACCAGGTCGCCGTCTGGCTGGGAGCAGCAGATCAGCGCGCTGCCCTGCGCGGGATCTTCGACCGGGTCCGGGGCGTAGCTGACGGCACCGGACATCAGGCCGGTCTCGCAGGTGTGGCACACGCCGGTGCGGCACGACCAGCGCACCGGCACGTCGCAGGCTTCGGCAAGCTCGAGCAGGCTGGCGTAACCCGCGGCCCAGTGAACACTCAGGCCGCTGCGGGCGAACGCGACCTGCGGGCCGTCGCCGGGCGCCCCCGGGGGCGGATGCGGCGGCCGGGGCGGGGCGGCCGCGATACCTGGCGTCAGCGCGGGCGTTGCGCCGAAGATCTCGGTGCGGACATGATCGATGCCTATCTGGGCCAGGCCGGCCGAGATGTCTGCCATGAACGCTGCCGGACCGCACAGGTAGGCCTCTGCGTGGCGCGGCAGGTCCAGGGTGGCAAGGACGGCCGCCGACAACCGCCCTTCGGTCTGGTAATCCCGTCCTTGCACGTCATCCGGCCCCGGGCGGCTGTAGCAGATGTGCCGGTGCGCGCTGGCCAGCCGTGCCAGCAGCGAGCGCGATTGCGCGGCGAACGGCTCCTCGGCCCGGTCGCGGGCGCCGTGCAGCCACCAGACGTCGCGGCCCGATCCGGCGCTGGCCAGGGCTTGCAGCATGGCCAGCACCGGGGTCGCGCCGACACCCGCGCTAATGAGCAGGACCGGCGATTCCCCCGGCTGCAGGACGAACGTGCCGCGTGGCGCGGCAGCCTCCAGCGTGTCGCCCGCGTGCACGTGACTGTGCACAAACTGGCTCCCGGCGCCGTGCGGCTCCCGTTTGACACTGATCCGGTAGGTGTCCGCGCCCGGGGCGCCGGACAGCGAGTAGCTGCGCAGCAATGGCGGCACTGAATCGCCCACGTTCAGGCGGAGGGTGAGGAACTGGCCCGGCAGGGCGGGCGGCACGGCTGCCCCGCCGGGGTCGGCCAGGCAGACCGAGACCACCGACTGGCTCTCCCGCTCGGTCGCGGTCACGGCCAGCGGGCGGAACCCCGGCCAGGCTGGCGGGGGGCTCACCGCCGTCAGGCCCGCATTGCCCGCCGCGCCGCCCAGGGCTTCGGGCTGGCCGAGCATCGCCTGGAACGAGTTCCGCCAGCCGGCAGGCAGCGCGGGGATCCGCAGCGCCCGGGCCACCTGCTGCCGGGAATGCCCGGGCAGGTACAGCAGCGCGTCAACCTCCGCTACCGTCATCGCTTCGGGCCCTGTGGCCACCTGCACGATCCCATCCCCGGCCTGCACCTCGCCCTCGCGCAGCACCCGGAAGTAGAACCCGGGCCGGTGGTGAGAGACCAGCAGCGCCGGCATCCGCGGGTCGTCCATCCGGATGCCCACGCGGTAGCAGGTGACCCGCGGCTGGGTCACCTCGAACAAGGCCATACCGATCCGGTACCGGTCGCCGATGCACACCAGGTCGTCGGCCAGGCCCGTGATGGTGAAGTTCTCCCCGAACTGCCCGTAGCTGAAGTCGTCCCGGCCCAGCTCGTCCTGCCAGTACCGGTAGGACTCGGTCTGGTACACAAATACCGCCCGGTGCTCCCCGCCGTGCCCGGCCAGATCACCCTGCCCATCCCCGTCGATATTCAGCCGCCGCACCATCCGTGGGCCGTCGGCCGGCCGCTTCCACACCGCCGTGTGCACCGTCCGGCCGTGCCACGAAACATCCTGCGGCAGGCCCACGTTCACCGACAGCAAGGCCCCGGCCGGCCCGTCCATGATCACCAGCTCCCGCTCCTCATCCCTGCGGCCCGCTCGCAACCAGTCTGCGGGACAGCGCGGCCGGCCGGTCCAGGCGGTAAGCCTTACGCCGGCCCGGCGACCTGCTGCCGCTGCGTGCCGAGCCCGTCGATACCCAGCTCCATCACATCTCCGGGCCGCAGCCAGACCGGGGAGTCCCGGGCCTGGGCGGAAGACCCTTGCCGACCATACGTCGGATGTATCGTGGCAACCGGGTAGCCGCAGGTGGGAGGCAGTGCATGACCGAGCCGGGCACGGAGCACGCCGCAGGACCAGGGCCGGAGCGAGGGCCAGGCCCGGGGCAGGCCAGCGAACCGGGCGGCGGTCCCTCCGGGATGGGGGTGGCCGGTGAGTTCGCCGGGCTGGCCGCGCTCGTCACCGGCGGTGCGTCCGGTATCGGGCTTGCCACGGCCACGATGCTCGCCGGCCGCGGTGCCCACGTCGCCGTCCTGGACCGGGCTCCGGCCGATACTGGACGCGGCCTGGTCAGCGTGATCGCCGACGTGACCGATGACGAGGCGGTCCGCCGCGCGGTGGGCAAGGCCGCCGCGGCGCTCGGCGGCCTTGACGTCCTGGTGAACAACGCCGGAATCGGCGCCATGGGCACGGTAGCCGACAACCCCGACGCCGAATGGCACCACGTGCTTGACGTCAACGTGGTGGGCATCGCTCGCACCAGCCGGGCGGCGCTGCCGCACCTTCGCCGCGCGGCCGTCGTCAGGGGCCAGGCCGCCATCGTCAACACCTGCTCCATCGCGGGCATCGCCGGCCTGCCGCAGCGGGCGCTGTACTCGGCAAGCAAGGGCGCGGTGTATGCGCTGACGCTGGCCATGGCGGCGGACCACATCCGCGAGAACATCCGGGTCAACTGCGTGACCCCCGGCACGGCCGACACGCCCTGGGTGGGCCGCCTGCTCGACGCCGCGCCCGATCCTGACGCCGAACGGGCCGCGCTGCAAGCGCGCCAGCCGATCGGGCGCCTGGTCTCGGCGGAGGAGGTCGCCGCCGCGATCGTCTACCTCGCGAGCCCGCTCGCCGGTGCGACGGCCGGCACGGCGCTGGCCGTCGACGGCGGCATGGCCGGCCTGAGGCTGCGCCCCGCCAGGTAGCCCGCCACCGTCGCCGCCCCGCCAAGTTCGGGGTTCTGGTGTGCCCGCACGCCTGCGGGGTGGGACCATGCGAAATCGTGCAGCACCTCTCGATGTCCGACTATGTCGCGCTGACCGGCACCATGCAGGGCCGGATGATCGAGTGGATCGATCACCTGCATGAGCACTTCGTCACACCCGCGGTCGTCACGGGTGGCCGGTACCTCGCGCCGGAGGCCCCCGGTGCCACCACCCGGATCAGGCCGCAGTCGCTGGCGGAGTTCTCTTTCCCCGCGGGGGCCGCGTGGCAGGCAACCGGCCGGCTGGCATGACCATGCGCCAGATCCCCCTCGGCAGGACCGGCGTGCGGGTCTCCGAGATGGTCTTTGGCGGCGCCCCGATCGGCGGCCTGTTCGCGCCGGTCAGCGAGGATCAGGCCGCCGCCGCCCTGGCGGCGGCGTGGGCGGCGGGCATCCGGGCCTTCGACACCGCGCCGCACTACGGAGTCGGGCTGTCCGAGCAGCGTATGGGCATGTTTCTGGCCGGCCGCCCGCGCGACGGGTTCGCCTTGTCCACCAAGGTCGGCCGGCGGCTGGTGCCCGCGGCCGGCGACGTCGAGGGCGTGGACGGTTTCTACGGCACACCCAGGCTGGCCCGCGTGCGCGACTACAGCCGCGACGGCGTGCTGGCCACGCTGGAGGACAGCATGCGGCGGCTGGGCACCAACCGCATCGACGTCGTGTTCATCCACGACCCGGATGACCACGCCGAAGAGGCGCTGGACGGCGCCTATGTGGCCCTCGACCGGCTCCGTGCCGAAGGGATGATCGGGGCGGTCGGCGTCGGGATGAACCAGGCGCCGCCGCTCGAATGGTTCGTCGAGCGCGCCGACCTGGACTGCGTGCTCGTGGCCGGGCGCTACTCGCTGCTCGACACCGCCGCCGCGGCCAGCCTGTTCCCGGCCTGCCAGCGGCGCGGCGTCGCGGTGCTCGCCGCGGGCGTCTTCAACAGCGGGATACTCGCCGACCCCCGCCCGGGCGCGACGTACGACTACGCGCCCGCGCCGGCCGGCCTGCTGGACCGGGCGCAGCGCATCCGCGCCGTGTGCGCGCGTCATGGCGTGCCGATCGGCGCCGCCGCCGTCCGGTTCGCGCTGCGCCACCCGGCCGTCACCGCCGTCGTGGTCGGCGCGCGTACCGCCGCGGAGATCACCGAGGACGTGGGTATCTGGCGGCGGACGTGCCGGAGGAGCTGTTCGGTGAACTGGCCGCCGAAGGCCTGATACCGGAGGCGAGCGTGCGTAGGCCCCGGCTCTGGACCGGTGCTGGCCGGGGTCGCGCGGCCGGTCAGGGCACCGACGCGAGCCGCTGCTCCACGCCGGCGATGTGCACCGTGGCCCAGGACCGGGCGACCTCAGGCTCGTGCGCCGCGAGGGCCTCCAGTATCGCCCGGTGCTCGGCGAGCGTCCGCTCCTTGGTCCCGGCCTGGGTAAGGCCACGCCAGACCCGGGTGCGTGTCGTCGGCCCGGACAGCGTCTCCAGCAGCGAGCACAGCACGGCATTGCCCGAGCACGCGGCGATGCGCCGGTGGAACTCCAGGTCGTTGGCGACCAGATCGTCCACGCCCGGGTCCGGCCCCAGGCTGTCCAGCAGCTTGCGGAGCGCCTCGCTGTCGGCGTCGGTGATGCGCTCGGCCGCCATGGCCGTGGCGGCCGGCTCCAGGATGCGCCGGACGCGCAAGAAGTCCAGCACCGTGCCGTCGCCTTGGAAGTCGACGATGAAGCTCAGCGCCTCCAGCAGTAGCTGGGACATCGCAGGCTGGTCACGTAGGTCCCGTCGCCCTGCCGGACGTCCAGGATGTTGACCAGGGACAGGGCGCGCACCGCCTCGCGCAGCGAGCTACGGGACAGGCCGAGTTCGGCGGCCAGGTCGGCTTCACGAGGCAGCCGGTCGCCGGCCCGCAGCGCCCCGGAGGTGATCATGGCCTTGATCTTCTCGATGGCCTCGTCGGTCACCGCCATGGCCCACCTCCCATGCCACCGCCGCGCCGCGCTGTGCACCGCTGAACCAGCAAATAGATCCGATGTTTGCTCCCGAGTATGGCATAGCCAGCGGAAGGACCGTCTCGGCGTGCCCGGGGCCGGGCGGCCGGTGATCAGCCGCCCGCGGTCACGGCCTTCAGCTCGTCGAGCGATTCGGAGATGAGTTGCGGCAGTTCCGGCCGGCTGGTTCCGTCGACCCAGCGTTCGAACGCGATCTTGAAGACGGCGATCCCCGCCTCGGCGGTCAGGCTCGCGGCCGGTTCGGTGACGCCACGCTGGCGCAACGCCTCGGCCAGTGCCGTGGCGAGCGAGGCGAGCTTGATCAGCTCACGCTCCTGGAGGCCGGCGTTGGCGGCGATGACCGTCTGACGCTGCCGGGAGTACTCGCGGCGCTCCTGGAGCAGGGCACCGGCGGTCTGCCAGGGCCGCGGCGACCGCCTCGATCGGCGCCGCGGACGCCGGCGCGCCGGCGACGGCGCTGACCAGGAGCTCCCGCAGCGTGCCTGCGCCCGCGAAAAGTACCTCGCGCTTGTCGGCGAAGTGCCGGAAGAACGTCCGCTCGGTGAGCCCCGCCCGCTCGGCGATCTCCGCCACCGTGGTCTGCTCGAACCCGCGCTCGACGTAGAGCTCAAGCGCCGCCTGCTCCAGGCGGCCACGCGCGTTCGGCTCCCACCGGCTCATGCCTCTGATCATAGGTGATGACAGTCGCTGACATCGAGCGGTATAGCTGATGACAGTGACTGACATCGACTCGCGTTCACGCCCTGTGCTGAGGAGAACCGGCTACCAGGAGGTTTCTCATGCATGTCTTCGTCACCGGCGCGTCCGGCTGGATCGGCTCCGCCGTCGTTCCCGAGCTTCTCGCCGCGGGCCATCAGGTCACCGGGCTGGCGCGCTCGGAGGCCTCGGCGGCTGCCGCTCACCGCGGCGGGGGCGCAGGTGCATCGCGGCACCATCGATGATCTGGACGGCCTGCGGGATGCGGCTGCCGCATCGGATGGCGTGATCCACCTCGCGTTCAAGCACGACATCGCCTTCACGGGGGACTTCCAGGGCGCTGCCGACGCCGACCGCCGCGCCGTCGAGACATTCGGCGAGGTGCTTGCGGGTTCTGGCAGGCCGCTCGTGATCGCTTCCGGAATGGCTCGGGCTCACGCCAGGGCGGGTGGCGACCGAACGGGACGGGCGGAGCCCGGACTCCGCCACGGCGCATCCGGGCGGCGGCCCGCAGGCCCGGCTGGCCACCGCGCAGCTCACGCTCTCCCTCGCCTCCCGCGACGTCCGCTCGTCGGTTCTGCGGCTCCCGCCCGACGGTGCACGGTGACGGAGACCACGGCTTCATGGCAGCCCTGGTCGGCATCGCCCGCGACAAGGGCGTGTCGGGCTACATCGGCGACGGAACGAACCGCTGGCCCGCCGTGCACCGGTCTGGACGCCGCGCACCTGTTCCGCCTGGCGGTTGAGCAGGCACCGGCGGGCTCCGTGCTGCACGCGATCGCCGACGAGGGCGTGCCGATCCGCGCCATCGCCGAGGTGATCGGCCAGCCATCTGGACCTGCCGGTGACTGCCATTTCTCCCGAGGACGCGGCCGGGCACTTCGGCTGGCTGGCCGCTTCCTGGCGATGGACGTCCCGGCCTCGAGCGAGCTGACCCGCGAGCTAATGGACTGGCAGCCGGTCCAGCCCGGGCTCATCGACGACCTCGGCAAGGGCCACTACTTCCACGGGTAACCGGCAAGACCGGCCGCGCCGCCGGACCGGCCCGGTCCTGGCGGCGTATCCGGCTGGCGCTCGCCCGCGCGCGAAACCAGGAACGGCCCTTGAAAGGATTGAGGCATGCGATTCGCCTTCAAGACCTCCCCACAGCACACCACCTGGCCCGACATGCTCGCGGTGTGGAAGGAAGCCGACGACATCGATGTATTCGAGTCGGGCTGGACGTTCGATCACTTCTATCCGATCTTCTCCGACTCCGCGGGCCCGTGCCTGGAAGGCTGGATGACGCTCGCCGCGCTCGCGCAGGCCACGCGGCGGCTACGGCTCGGGACGCTCGTCACCGGTATCCACTACCGTCATCCCGCGGTCCTGGCCAACATGGCCGCCACCCTCGACATCGTCTCCGGGGGCAGGCTGGAGATCGGTATCGGTGCCGGATGGAACGAGGAGGAGTCCGGCGCCTACGGCATCGAGCTGGGCAGCCCGGCCGAGCGCAGCGACCGGTTCGAGGAAGCGTGTGAGGTCATCGTCAGCCTGCTGACGCGCCAGACCACCGATTTCAGCCGGCAAGTACTACCAGCTCACCGGCGCGCGCTGCGAGCCAAAGCCGGTGCAACGGCCGCATCCTCCGGTGTGTATCGGCGGCAGCGGGGAACGGCGCACGCTGCGCACCGCCGCACGGTTCGCGCAGCACTGGAACTTTGTCGGCGGCACCCCCGAGGAGTTCGCGCGCAAGCGTGACGTGCTGCACGCGCACTGCCAGGACATCGGCCGTGATCCCGGGGAGATCATGTTGTCCAGCCACATCCGGCTGGGCCCCGGCGGCGAGACCGGACCGGCCGTGGACGCGGTGGCCGCGCTCGCCGAGCATGGCCTGGACCTGGCGATCGTCATTCTCCCGCCGCCACACGACCCTGCCGTGCTGGCACCGCTCGCCGAGGCCCTCGCCCAGCTGCGCTAAGGCCGTCATGACCGATCTAGAACAGCTCAGGCTTCGTGACTACCGTCCGGTGCCCAGCCTGTCCGCCCCCAGCCACCGGGTCGAGCGTGCGTGCGTGCCAGCCATCGACTCTCACACCCATCTTGGCCGCTGGGTCACCGGCGGGACCTGGGCCGTGCCAACTACCACCCGGCTGGCCGACCTCATGGATTCGTGCAACATCGCCGCGGCCGTGAACATGGACGGCCGGTGGGGGGCGGAACTCGAAGCGAACCTCGACCGCTACGACCGCAGCTATCCGGGCCGGTTCGCTACCTTCTGCCACGTCGACTGGGCCGCATTGGCGGAGGGTGAGCCCGAGCGGCTCCCGGCAAGCCTCGCCGACTCGGTGGCGCGGGGCGCGAAGGGCCTGAAGGTCTGGAAGGACCTCGGCCTGCACGTCCGGGACGGCCAGGGCCGGCTCGTCATGCCCGACGATCCGCGGCTGAGCCCGTTGTGGGAGCAGGCGGCGGACCTGGGCGTGCCGGTGGCTATCCACACCGCCGATCCGGTCGCGTTCTTCGAGCCGGTCAATGAGCGGAACGAGCGCCTCGAAGAGCTACTCGACCACCCCGAATGGTCCTTCGCTGACCCTGCCTTTCCGCGTTTCGGCCAGCTCATTGGCTCGCTGGAAGCCCTCGTGGCCGCGCATCCGCGCACCCGGTTCATCGGGCTCCATGCCGGATGCAACGCCGAGGACATCGCCTGGATCACCCGGATGCTCGACACCTATCCCAATTTCACGATCGACATCGCCGCCAGGATCGCCGAACTCGGGCGGCAGCCGCGCCGTACGCGTGCGCTGATCCTGCGGCATCCCGGCCGGGTTCTGTTCGCCACCGACCTGATACCGCCGGAGCGGCAAAGCTACGAGATCTACTTCCGGTTCCTGGAGACCGAGGACGAATACTTCGGCTACTCGCCAAGCGATCCGCCACCCACCGGGCGCTGGTGCATCTCCGCCCTCAACCTGCCCGCGGACGTGCTACGCCTGGTCTACGCAGAAAACGCCCGGACGCTGATTCCAGGGCTGCAGCACTAGCCGCTAGGCGGCGTAGCCGGTGGCCTTCTCCACGACCACCCGCACGGCCACGCGGACCGCGCCGGGGCGGTCCTGCCCCGGATCCTTGCCGTCGTACTTCCACGACAGCTCGGTGTCGAGCTGCCGGCCGATGTCGGGGGTCATCGACACCCGGCCGCGCAACTCGACATAGTTCTCCGGGTCTGAAGAGTCGATCACGGTGACGCTGACGCGCGGGTCCCGCACCATGTTGCGGTGCTTGACCCGCCCCTCCACCGTCGAGAACAGCAGGTCGGTCCCGTCGCGGCCGACCCACACCACGGAGGTCTGCGGGCTGCCGTCCCGATTCACCGTGGCCAGGACCGCGTAGTTCCTGCCGTCGACCAGTTGCAGCGCCGCATCGCTGAGCGGAATACCCATGGCGGCACGGTAACAGCGACGGTCCCTCCGGGGGCTCCCGCTTCAGGGCTGGTTGAGCAGGCGCCGCGTCTCGGCAAGCAATTCCCAGGACTGCTCCATGGGCGCGGGGTAGCAGGTGATAGCCAGCAGTTCTGCTCCTGCTTCGCAGTAGCGCACGAGGTGCTCGGCGACCTGGCGGGGTGTCCCGCCGATGGCCAGTTGCCGGGCGCGCTCGGCGGGCACGCCGAACATGCGCTGCATACTCGCCGCGGTGATGCCGGCCAGCCCGGCATCCGGGCGCCTGCCGAAGGCGGCGTGCACGCACATGCCCAGCCTGGGCCTGGGCCGCCCGGCCTCCTCCGACAGTTCGCCGAGGCGCGCCGCGCTGGCCGCGAACTCGCGCGGAGTCTGCAGGCCGGACAGCCAGCCATCGCCGAACCGGACGGCACGCCGCAGGCCAGCCGTGGACTGGCCGCCGATCCACAGCGGCGGTACCGGCATGGCCGGCCGCAGCGAGATCACGGCGGAACCCGGGGCATCGGGTATCGGGGTTGGCTTGCCGCTGAGCAGGCCGGGCAGCAGCCGGAGAAAGTCATCGGTGCGCCGGGCTCTGTCCTCGCGGCGCCAGCCCGCCGCGTAATATTCCGCCGCGGACCCACCGCCCAGGCCGACGCCGAGCCGCAGGCGGTCGCTGCCCGCGAGGTGCTGCAGGCTGGCGATCTGCTTGGCGGCCCAGGCCAGCGGGCGCAGCGACGGCACATAAACGGAAAACCCGATCGCGATGCGGTCGGTGACCGCCGCGGCGGCGGCCAGCGTCAGGCTGCTGTCCAGAACCGGCTCCTGGCCGGCCACCAGACGGTCCTCGGCCCACAGGCAGTCCAGGCCAGCGCGCTCCGAGAGCCGCGCCAGGACAGGGACATCCGGCAGGCCCTCCTCCGGCGCTGGCGTCTCGGGCACGACGACCCCGACCTCGACGCGCATGCTCCTCCGATCCCACGGCGGCGCCGGAACGCCCGGCTGATCTGCCCGGCCCGCAGGCACCACCGCCGGTCAGCCGCTCCCAGGCGCCGCAACCGAGTATCACCCGCCGGTACGACATTCGGTCACGAGCGGAGCGCACCCGGCGGCCCGGATGCCGCAGCGCCGGTCAGGAGGCCGGGAGGGTCGGGCGGGGCTTGCCCGGGGCGACGGTACGGGCCAGTATCCCGAGCGTGGCCCGCAGCGCGCTCTCCGGGATCACCGGGAAGATCGCGGCGTCCCGCCAATTCTGCTCGATCGCCGACCAGTCGTAGTAGGACGTTACGAGCGTGCCCTCCTCGATCGGCTCCAGCCGGTACCCGTAGACGTGGCCGAGGTTCAGCTGGCCACGGATGGTCCAGGCGATCTCCCGGTCCGGCTCGAACGTGACGATCTCGACGGTGACGTCGTAGAGGCCGAGGGGGTAGTCGTTGAGCGCTTCCCGGTCCATGTGCACGACGAACGTGTCCCCGGCCTTGGCGACGATGTCCCCGCTGGCCGCCATCAGCATGCCCGAGCTGTCTATGGCAACGTGACCGCGCGGATCGGTGAGCACCGCGAAGATCTCGCCCGCTGGTGCGGCCACCGCCCGCTGCACCTCAAGTCGTTCCTGCATGCGCCGATTGTCGCAGCCCCTCATTTGGTGGCGCTGCCCGGCCAGTTGGTGTTCGACACTAGTTCGGGGTGTGCGCCGGTGAAGGCGCCAGCGGCGGTGGTGTTGCCGCGCAACCGGTATTCGAGCCACGCGGTGGCGTAGCCCAGTTCGCCGCCGGGGTTCCCGCCGTAGGAGTTGTTCTCGATCGAATTGTGGTCTGCGGTCTCGCCATCGGAATCGCGGATGATGCCAAGCGCGGCGTGGACGGTGGTGCTGTTGTAGAAGGCCTTTTCGGTGGCCGGGCTTGCGATGAACGAGTCGAAGGGCCCATAGGTGGAGATGAAGAAGACGGGCTGGGTGAGCGCGGCGGGGTTGGGCACGCAGTCGGGCCTGGTGGGGCAGCCGGGATTGGGCCGCGCCCAGAACGTGTTCGGCAGCGAGAACGTCAGCACGGCCTTGATCAGCGCCGGGTCGTCCGTGGCCGCGCGGACCGCACCGCCCGCGCCCTGGGAGTGACCAACGGCCGCCACCTCGTGCACGTCCAGCCTGTGGTAGAAAACGCTGCCCAGGGCGGAGTCCTGTGCGGCCAGGTAGTGGGCCGCGGCGTCGATCTGCACGCCGCTGCCGGTCCAGCCCGACGTCGAGGCGATGACGGTGAACCCGTAAGACGCCAGGTGGCCCAGCAGCGTCGAGACCATGGCAGGCCTGCCGGTTGTCCCATTGCCCCATGTGACGATCGGGCTCTTGAACCCGAGCGCGGCATAGTGGCGCGGGTAGAACAAGTCGTAGATCGCGCTGCCTGTGGCATCCTTCACCGTGCCGGTCGTCGTCGCATACGGCCCCGGCCGCGTATAGGCAGCCTGGATGGGGTACCGGCCGTGGTGGCCCGGATCGCACGCCGTGATTCCGGCCACCACCGCCAGCATCAAGGCCGCTGGCAATGCCGCAGCCAGCCGGGGTCGGCAAGCGGCGGCCATTGCGCGGCAAACCCGGGTGGGCATCCCAGCCGGAAACCTGACAGTGGCCATCAAAGGTCCCATCGCTCAGCCAGACCGGGGCGTCGGCGCCAGCGGTGCGCCCGCCCGGCTACCTATTCGGAGCGTTCCGGTGCCTGCCCAGATACACCGCCGGGCTCGTCTCAGGCGCCGCCCGGCGCACCTGCTGACGTGAGGCGACGCCGGCCAGGCGGCGGATGTCCGGAATAGGCTCGCCGCTGCGACGTCTCTGGGTGACCGGCGCCATGGCCGGGAGCGGATCCCGGTCCCGCGCCCTGGCCCGACTGGCTGATTCAGGTGCTGGTGAGCTGACCGGCTCTGAGGTTCATGACCAGGTCGCGGAACTTGGCAGGTTCCTCCAGGTGGGGTGTGTGCGCCGATGATTCGAACCACACCAGTTGTTTGCTCGGGGCTGTGAGCGAGTCGTAGAACCGCTGTGCCGCTTCGCCGGGCGCCACCTGGTCGAGACGGCCCTGCGCCATGACGATAGGCACGTCGAGGCGCGGCATGGTGCGAACCAGATCTGTGGTGGCAAGCTGGGGCAGTAGCGCCAGCGATGCCCTCGTCCCACGAAGGGTGCGGATGACGTCCGCGGCCGAGTAGTCGGGCGACCGGACCAAGCTGACGAGCAGCGCGCGGAGCATGCTGTTGAAGTTGGCGTTGGTCGCTACGCCTCCGAAGTTGGCCGCCCAGCGGGCCCGGGTGGTGAACTGCTTCACGCTTGTGTGCGGCGGCGGCCCGATGGCCTCCAGTTGCCGGATTGCGCGTCGGTTGCCGCGCCGGCGGGCGGCGTTGAGCGCGAAGGCGTAGGCGTTGTTTTCGGCTGCGGGGATGTCGATGTCCATGCCAGCCGCTACCAATGCCGCCACGAGCTCCGGGCGCCGCACAGCGGCGTATGCCGCGAACGTCGCGCCGAAGGAGAACCCTGCGACGAATGTCTTGGCACCGAATCGGTCGCGAAGCAACTCCAGCAGCGTCACCGTGTCGTCGACCATCCGCGCCACGCTGATTTCGAACCTGTGCGAATTCTTGCGTAGCGGTGGTGATGATAGGCCGGTGCCCCGTTGGTCCCAATAGACGACGGTGAAGGTCTCTTCCAGGCCGAGAAGGTGCTCCAGACGCCGCGCCTCATTGATTATTGGCAACCCGGGACCCTGCTGCATCAGCAGAAGTACCGGGTTGGACGCGTCCGCCCCGCGAATACGGATCCACTGTGTGATGCCGCCGAGCTGGACTCCCTCGAGCGTATCGATTTCCATTGATTCCTCCCATATGCATGCCCTGCAACGCAGGATGCTCGCCTGCCGCGCAGCGCCGCGCTTATGCCGGTTGTCCGTTGACAGTCACCCGGGCGCCGGTGGCGTCGGTGACAAGGGCTGCGCCGAACAGTTGGCCGGGGGTCCATGCGCCGGGCTTGGTTCCGGCCAGAACGCGCCGGGCTGTTTCGGCGGCGATGGCGGCCGTTGCGCCGACACCTTCACCGGCCCGTAGTTCGGCGACGGCAATGTGCCCGCCGGGCCCGACGGCCTCGGCCCAGGTGCAGGAGCCGGTTCCAGCGCTGGGCGCTGCCGGGTCGGCGATGTACGCCACGACGTTGGCGGCACCGCTGGCCAGCCTGGCCGCCTCCAGGTCACCGACCGGCCCGGGCAACATCTGCCGCTGGGCGCCGCCGAAGGTCAAGACCGTGGCACCGCTGCCGAGAGCCTCCCGGGTCACCCGACCGTCGCGGTAAGTGATGGCGACGCCCTGGGACAGGGACTCGCGGATCGTCTGGCGCACACCGTCGCTGTGGCGGGTCACCTCCGCAGCGGCTGCGACACGCACCAGGTCGGGCACCACGCCCATTTGCCCGACCAGGCGCAGGACCAGCGTCTCGGTCGCGGCGGCCCGAACCCAGCGCCGGTGACGAGCGTGACCGCGTGTGCGCGCGCTTGCTCGTCGCGGTCAAGCAGGCCCCGTACCGCCGGCCATTCGTTCGCTATGTCCACATAGGACACTCCAGCGGCGAGGCAGGCGTCGATTACTGGGCCGGCCTGCCGGGCGAAAGGCCCGATCGTGGACAGGACCACCCCGGCGCCGGCGATCCCCTCGGCCAGCGACGCGGCGTCGCTGACATCGACGGAACGCACGTCAGTCGTCGCGCCACCGGCGGCCAGCGCTTGGGCGAGGTCCTCCAGCGGGCCAAGGCGACGCCCGGCCAGCCGGACGGACAGGCCGCGGGCGGCCAGATCGGCCGCGATGAGCCGGCCGCTGTTCCCCGCCGCTCCCAGGAGCAGCACATCACTGGTCATTTGGCCATCACCGTCTTAGCTGTCCAGCAGCCGCTGGGCCGCTGTTGGGTCGTGAGCGGGCAGCACGACCAGGCCCGGCTGCTGCTCGGCCAGAGCGAGAACCTTGCGCGAGCTTTCCGCGAGCCGCCGCCGGTTGCCCACGCCGGGAACCTGGCCGCGCTGGAGGATCTCCGCCTCGTAGGTGAGGTCCCCGGCCAGCAGCAGCGGAGGCCTGCCGGCACGGCGGATCAGCAGTGACGCCGAGCCCGCCGTGTGGCCGGGGGTGGGCAGCAGCACCAGCGACCCGTCGCCCATCACATCCAGCGACTCGGCAAAAGGGGCCAGGGCGGGATCGCTGGTGGGCTCCAGGCTGACCTGGTGCCATTTCAGTCCCGGCAGCTGGATGTGCCTGCGCAGGAAGCCGCGCAGCTCCGGGACAGGCCCGGTCAGCTCGGCCCATTCGGCGGCCGAGACCAGCAGCTGCGAGCCGGTCAGCTCGCGCAGCCCGCCGATGTGGTCCTCGTGCAGGTGGGACACGATCGCGGTGTCCACGTCGGCGGGGGCGTAGCCGAGCATGGCCAGCTGGGCGGTGAGGGTGTCGTCCTGGCCGATGTCGAATCGGGCGAGCCGGTGATACAGATAGCCGGTGGCACCGCCAGGGAAATAGGCGTCGTCGGTGACCGAGGCGCGGTCCTGCCCGGTGTCGAAGAGGATCAGCCCGCGGGCGTGCTCGATGACGTAGACGTTGATCGGCCGTGGCGGTGTCCACCGCCGGGAGGCCAGCAGCCACCAATACAGCGGCTTGCGAGTGCCGTAGGGCTGTTCGGGACGGATCCGCACGGTCCCGGTGCTGATCACCGACACCGCCTTCACCGCCCCCGCGGACCCAGGCTCGGCCCGGGACATCGCAGTCAAAGCGTTCATGGCGGAAGTCTCTTTCCGTTGCTGGCCAGCCCGCTTTCTGGGCCGGACCCACCCAGGCTGCCGCCGTCTCGCGGCTGGGTCAGTGACCTCGGTCGCGCGCCGGGTGACTAAAGTCACAGGCCAGCTCGGCCACCGGACTCGGCGTACAGCCGGGCCGGGTCGAGGATCACGACGCTGTCCGCCGCGGTGGCCACGATCCCAGCGACGCGCAGGTCGCGCAGCGCCCGGGCCACCACCTCGCGGACCGACCCGGCCGCATCCGCCAGTTCCTGCTGCGACACGTGGGCAACCAGGCGGCCGCGCGGCTGCTGCCGGTCGGAGGCAAGATCGAGCAGGTGAGCGGCGACGCGCTGGCGCACCGAGCCGAACGCGTTGACCGCGGTCTGCTCCAGCACCTCATACAGGCGCCGATTCAGCTCCTCGGCGATGGCCCAGGAGACCCGGGGATCACGCCGCGCCGCCGCGGTCAGCGCCCGAGCACTGACCCGGAACACGCTCGATGGCTCCACCGTCTGGACGCTGGTACCGGCCGGCCCGCCCACCAGCACCGCGATCCCCAGCACATCACCGGGCCGGGCGTAGCGGACAGTGACCTGCCGGCCTTCCGGCGAGCTCAGATACACCCGGATCAGCCCCCGGACAACCAGCGCTGCCCGCGGGTCATCACCGGCCCGGTACACCGTCGTACCCGCCGGGTAGTCCGCGCGCTCGCCCTCTGCCCGCAGCCTGTCGGCCAGCTCCGCCGGCAGCTCCGCAAGGAAGCTCCGCGCCAGGGCGTCATCTACATCCCGGTCGGCCACGTCTACGACGGTAGGCCCCGATTAAGGCAGCAGCCAGCGCTGCAAACAATCGGCAGAGTCCGCTACCCAGCATGATCGGCCTGCGCGATGATCCTTAGGAAGAACACGCGACCGCCCACCCGACCCCCACTGGGCTGGGGGTGACCCTGATCACGCCGATGGGCGAGGATGTGACAAAGGGAGGGCGCGCATGGGCGGTCCTCAGTCAGCGCGGCCCGCGGCGGGCAACCGGCCTGCCGGCCGCGAGGCGCTGGTCCTGCTGGCCGGGTCGGCGAGCGCGGCGGAGCGCGCGCTGGTCAGGCAATGGCTGCGTGACGGCGACGTGCGGCCGGCCGCGGTGCTGCCGCTGGACGGCCCGGGCCTGGCGCGGTCGCTGGACCGGGCGGTGCCGGAGACGGTGATCACCGCTGTCCGCGTCGCGTGGCTGCCGCGCGAACGCGGCGGCGAGCGGCGGGTTCGCTGGTCGGACGTGCTGTCGCAGGTCAACCCGCGGCGGCCGCCGGCGTTCTGGCAGAACCGGATCATGCGGCACGAGCCGGACCGGGCCCGGATGGTGGTGGCGGAATCCGCCACGGTGGCCGCGCTGCGCGGGCGGTGGGGCGGCACCGGCTCGTTCGCCCAGTTCGTGTCCAGGCAGGCCAGACTCGCGCTGGACCGCTCCGAGCGGGCGCTGCTCGGGTACCGGTACAAGGTGCCGAAGGAGGTCACCGAGGCGATCGAGGACAGCCCGGCCTTCCGTGCCGAGGTCACCCGGCTCGCGGCCCGGCTGGGCCTGACCGAGGAGGAGGCGATGGCGCGGGCCGGGGCGGACCTGGACGGCCTGGTTGCCTCGATGAGCCCGATCGCGGTTGACCTGCTGTCCAGCACGCTGCGCCCGCTGCACGCCCACGCGTGGGACGTGCAGGTCGACACCGCGGGGCTGGACCGGTTGCGGGAGCTGAACCGCCAGCATGCCCTGGTCTTCCTGCCCAGCCACCGCTCGTACGCCGACCCGCTGCTGCTCGCCGATGTCCTTGCCGAGCATGACTTCCCCCGCAACCACGTGCTGGGCGGCGACAACCTGAGGTTCTGGCCGATCGGCCCGCTGGCCAAGCGGGCCGGCGTCGTGTTCATCCGGCGCAGCTTCGGCGACGACGAGATCTACAAGCTGGCCCTGCGCGAATACCTCGGCTTCCTGCTCGCCAAGCGGTTCAACCTCGAGTGGTACATGGAGGGCGGCCGGTCCAGGACCGGGAAGCTGCGCCCGCCGCGCTACGGCCTGCTGGCCTACGTGGCCGAGGCGATCGCCCGGGGCCGCGCCGAGGACGCCTGCCTCGTGCCGGTGGCGATCACCTACGACCAGCTCCGCGAGGTATCCGCCATGGCCGCGGAACAGGCCGGTGCCACGAAGAAGGCGGAAGGCCTTGGCTGGCTCGCGGGCTATGCGCGGGGCCAGCTTGCCCGGATCGGCACGGTCCACGTCCGGTTCGCCGAACCGCTTTCGCTGCGCGCGGCGCTGCCGCCGGGCGGTCCCGACGGCTCTACCAGCCTCGACCGCGCCGCCCCGCGCTCTGCTAGCCCTGACCCCGCCGCCCCGCGCTCTGCTGGCCCTGACCCCGCCGCCCCGCGCTCTGCTGGCCCTGACCCCGCCGCCCCGCGCTCTGCTGGCCCTGACCCCGCCGCCCCGCGCTCTGCTGGCCCTGACCCCGCCGCCCCGCGCTCTGCCAGCCCTGACCCCGCCGCCCCGCGCTCTGCCAGCCCTGACCCCACCACCCCGCGCTCTGCCAGCCCTGACCCCACCACCCCGCCCAAGGACGCCTGGCGGCTGGCGCTGCAGAAGGTGGCGTTCGAGGTGGCCGTCCGGATCAACCGGGTGACCCCGGTGACCGCAACGGCGCTGGTGACGCTGGCCCTGCTCGGGGTACGGGACCGCGCGCTGACCCTGGGCCAGGTCCGCGGGGTACTTGAGCCGTTGCGCAGCTACCTGACCGAGCGGGGGCTGCCGTATTCGCGGGAGATCCTGGACACCGGTGCCGGGGTGCAGCGGGTGCTCGGCGCCCTGTCCCAGCAGAACGTGGTCACGGTCTACGCGGGCGGTGAGGAGCCGGTCTACGCCATCGAACGGGGCCAGCACCTGGTCGCGGCGTTCTACCGGAACAGCGCGATCCACCATTTCCTCGACCGGGCGGTGGCGGAACTGGTGCTGCTCAGCCCGCCCGCCGACCGGTGGGATGAGGCGATGCGGCTGCGGGACCAGCTCAAGTTCGAGTTCTTCTTCCCGGACAAGACGGCCTACCAGGCGGTGCTGCAGGCCGAGCTTGACCGGCTGGACCCCCGATGGGAGACGGTGACCGACGGGCGGGCGGTGCTGGAGCGGTCGGAGCTGCTGGTGGCCAACCGGGTGCTGCGGTCTTTTCTCGATACGCAGCTCGTGGTTGCCCAACGGCTCACCGCGCGGCCGCCCGTGGAACCGTTCGCGGAACGGGAGTTCCTCGACGAGTGCGCCGGGGTGGGGCAGCAGATGCTGCTGCAGGGGCGGCTGCACGGGCCGGAGTCGCTGTCAAGGGAACTGTTCGCCAGCGCGGTGAAGCTCGCCGGGAACCTGGATCTGCTCGGCCCCGGCGGCGACGACCTGGCCCAGCGGAGGCTTGTGTTCGCCGGGCGCCTGCACGACGACGTGGCCCGGCTGATCGTGATCGACGAGATCGATGCCGCAGGCCGACGGGAGGCGATCGGTGTCGAACCCTAACCAGCCACCGGCCGGCCAGTGGTCGGAGCAGGACCTGATCGCCGCCGTCGAGGCCGGGCCGAAGGGCCCGCACATCGGGGCGTTCTTCGACTTCGACGGCACCCTGGTCGACGGCTACTCGCTGTCCGCGTTCGCCCGCCATCACCTCAGGTCGCTGCAGGTCACCCCGGCCGACCTGGGGCGGATGCTGCTCACCGGCATCCGCGGCGTGACCACCGAGGCGGACTTCGAGCAGTTCACCGTGCTGAGCATGCGCACCTGGGCCGGGCGCAGCGAGGACGAACTCGCCGAACTCGGCGAGCGCCTGTTCGTGCAGGGCATCTCCGGGTCGCTGTACCCGGAGGGATGGCGCCTGGTCGGGGCGCACCAGCGAGCCGGGCACACCGTCGTCCTTGCTTCCTCCGCCACCCGGTTCCAGGTGGAGCCCACGGCCAGGGCGATGGGCGTAACGCAAATTCTTGTGTCACCGGTGGAAATCGTGAACGGTATCTGCACCGGCCGGCCCGGCGGCCCGCTGCTGTGGCGGGCCGGCAAGGCGGCGGCGGTGCGCGAGTTCGCCGGGGAACACGGCATCGACCTGGCGCAGAGCTACGCCTACTCCAACGGCGACGAGGACGTGCCGTTCCTGCGGGCCGCCGGGCGGTCGCGTGCCATCAACCCCGGCCGGCGCCTGGCCGAGGCGGCGCGGCACTACGGCTGGCCGGTGGCCAGGTTCCGCTCCCGCCGGGCCGGGGCAGCCGACCTCGCCCGCACGGTAGCCGGGCTGGCCGGCATGCTCGGCGGTTTCACCGCAGGCGTGGCGCTGGGCGCGACCACGGGATCCCGGCGGGAGGCCGTCGACCTCGGCACCACGTTCGCCGGTGAGCTGGGCAGCGTGCTGGCCGGGGTACGGCTGGACGTCCATGGCGCTGAGCATCTCGCGGCCCGGCCGGCCGTGTTCCTTTTCAACCATCAGAGCCAGCTTGATGTGCTCATCCTGGCCAAGCTGCTGCGCGGCGGGTTCACCGGAGTCGCGAAGAAGGAACTCGCGAACAGCCCCGGTTTCGGGCTGATGTTCCGGCTCGCCGACGTGGCGTTCGTGGACCGCCAGGACAACGCGCAGGCGCGGAAGGCCCTGGAGCCGGCGGTGCAGAAGCTGCACGACGGCATCTCCCTGGTGATCGCGCCGGAGGGCACCCGGTCGCCGACCCCGGCGCTCGGGCCGTTCAAGAAGGGGGCGTTCCACGTCGCGATGCAGGCGGGGGTGCCGATCGTGCCGATCGTGATCCGCAACTCCGGCGAGCTGATGTGGCGCGGCGCCACCGGGATCCACGCGGGAACGGTGCAGATCGCGGTGCTGCCCCCGGTCGCCACCGACGGCTGGGACGTGGCCGGCCTGGACGATCACATCCGCCGGGTTCGCGGGCAGTACCTGGCGACGCTGGCCAACTGGCCGGCCCACGGCACCGGGCAGGTGACCGCCACGACGGCCGCCGGGTCCGGCCCGCCGCCCGCGCTGCCGCTGGACTGGGGCGCCTCGCCCCGGATGAACCCGCTGGAAACGGCCATGTGGCGCGCTGAATCCGCGGATCCGCGGCTGCGCGTCACGGTCAGCCTGCTCGAACTGCTCGACACCGCCCCGGACTGGGACCGGCTGCTCGCGGCGCACGAGTGGGCGTCCCGCATGGTGCCGCGGATGCGGCAGCGCGTGCTCGAGCCAGCGCTCGCGCTCGGCACCCCGGCCTGGGTGACGGACGGTGACTTCGACCTGTCCCGGCACGTGCACCGGATCCGGCTGCCTGGCCCCGGGACGCTGCGGCAACTGCTCGATGTGGTGCAGGACTTCGCCGCCGCTCCGCTCGACCGTGACCGCCCGCTGTGGCAGGCGCTGCTGGTGGAGGGGCTGGCCGACGGCCGGGCCGGGTACGTGGCCAAGAGCCACCACAGCGTCACCGACGGGCTTGGCGCGGTCCAGTTGATGGTGCGGCTGCACAGCCGCACGCCCGAGCATGACCCGGACCGGCCCGAGCCTCCGGTCCCGGCGGCCGGCGAGGGGTCGCGCACCGGGCTGTTCGTGGGGCAGGTCGCCGACGCGGTCCGCGCTACCCCCATGGCGGCGGTGCGCCAGGGCACCAGGGCGCTGGGCGCGCTCACCAGGCCGTGGGACGTGGCCTCGCGGGCAGCCGGGGAGGCGCTGTCCGCGGCCCGCTTCGCCGGGCAGAGCGCATCCGCCCCGCCCGGATCGCCGCTGCTTGCCCAGCGGGGCGGCGACTGGCACTTCGAGGTCATCGAGGTGCCGCTGGCCGACCTGAAGGCCGGGGCGAAGGCGGCCGGCGGATCGCTCAACGACGGGCTGCTGGCCGCGGTGATCGGCGGGTTCCGCCGCTACCACGAGCAGCAGGGCGCGCCGGTGGACAAGCTCACCGTCGGGTTCCCGATCAGCCTGCGCGCCCAGGACGACCCGCAGGGCGGAAACCGGTTCACCGGCGCCAGGTTCGCCGCGCCCATGGCCGAGACCGACCCGGCGGCCAGGATCGCCGCCGTGCGGCAGTTCGTGCTGGCCGCCCGCGCGGCCAGCGCCACCACGGCCGATACCGTGCCCGCCGCCCTGGCCCCGGCGATCGGCTGGCTGCCCGCACCGCTGGTCAGCACGATCTCGGGCCGGCTGACCAGCAAGAACGACGTCCAGGTCTCCAGCATCCCGGGCGTGCCGTTCCCGGTGTACATCGCGGGCTCGCGGATCACCCACATGTACCCGTTCGGCCCGCTGCCCGGCTGCGCCGCGATGATCACCCTCATCTCGCACAACGGGGACTGCTGCATCGGCATCAACACCGACACCCTCGCGGTTGCCGACCCCGGCAGGCTCGCCGACGATCTGCGGGCCGGGCTGGACGAGGTGGTGGAACTCGCCTGACATCTCCGGGGACCGGCGGGGCCTCCGGCCGCTGCTGGGTTGGTGTGGGTCAGGCTGACGGCGGCGGGGTGCCGGGTGCGTGCGGTTTGCGGCCGACACCGCAGAATTCGTCCACCTCGGCGGGCTCACTGCCGACCGGGGTGAGGTCGGGACGCCAGCGGGAGCACGACACCACCCCCGGGGGCAGCAGGTCAAGCCCGTCGAAGAACCGGGTGATCTGCTGTGGGGTGCGCAAGGTCATCGATGGCGTGCCGACCCGGTTCCAGTGCGCCACCGCTTCTTCCATCGCCGCACCGCTGACGGCGCTGGTGGAGTGGTTGATGGTCAGGAAGCTGCCCGGCGCCAGCGCGGCCACCAGATGCCCGACGATCGAGTACGCCTGCTCTGTGTCGGGGATGTGGTGCACGACGCCCAGCAGCATCAGCGCCACCGGCTTGGTGAAGTCCAGGGTGTGCGCGGCCTTGGCCAGGATCTGATCCGGCTCGCGCAGGTCCCCGTCCACATAGTCACAGGCGCCCTCGGGGGCGCTGACCAGCAGCGCGCGGGCGTGCGACAGCACCAGCGGGTCATTGTCGGCGTACACGATCCGGCACTGCGGTGCCACTCGCTGGGCCACCTCGTGGGTGTTGTCCGCGGTCGGCAACCCGGTACCGATGTCGAGGAACTGGCGGATGCCTTCTTCACCTGCCAGATACCGGATCGCCCGGCCCAGGAAGGCCCGGTCCGCTTTGGCCTGGGCCACGATGATCGGCAGCATCGCGGCCACCTTGTCGCCTGCCTCCCGGTCGACGGCGTAGTTGTCCTTGCCGCCCAGCCAGTAATTCCAGATGCGCGCAGAGTGCGACACCGTCGTGTCAAGCTTCGGGCCCGGCCGCATCACCTCATCGTCCGCCACCAAGCCTCACCTCCCACACTGGTAACGCTTGCCGGGGCTCCGGGGGAGGCGCGGCATGCCCCAAAAGGTTACGGCTGCCGCGTGCGGCCCACAATTCGACCGTCCGGCCGCGCGGTCAGATCTTCACAAAGATCCCGGCCGCGGTGGAGCGGGCGCCATCCGGCGGTGGCTCCAGTGGCTCGCGTGGCGGCTTGGGCGGCGGCTGGCGCGGTGGCTGGGCCGTGGTGCTGACCGAGCCCAGGCACGTGCCCACGGCAAGGCCGATCAGCGGCCCGGCGACGAGGAAAAACACCCATACCGCCGGTGCGGCGGTGCAGTGGAAGCGTTGTGTCGCCGGGCACACGGCGGCGAAGTGCACCGCGTGGCTGGCCCGGAACAGGGGGAGCATCAGCGCGGCGCTGGCGGCGGTCAGCGGGCCGGCCGCCAGGTACTGCCAGGTGTGGGCCTTCACCGCCGCCGGGTCGCCGGTGCCGTTGGCGCGCTGTGCGACCAGTCCCGTGACAGCCATTGCCACGATGATCGTCACGACCAGCACAATGAACAGCAGCGGCACATCGGTTCTGGGCGTGATGCCCGGGCCCGGCACCGGCCGTGCCCGGGTGGGGTCCCACAGCACGACGACCAGCAGGCCGCCGGCGGCGCCGATGCCGGCGCTGATGGCCAGGGTCGCCGGGGTCACCGGCGACCGCCGCGAGGTCACCGCGAGGAGCCCGGCCGCGTAGACGGTGATCAGCACCTGCACCGGGGCCACCGTGAAGAACAGAACCAGGCCCGCGGCGGCGGCGCACCAGGCCACCAGCGCCGGGTGGACCTGCGGCCGCCGCGACCTGACGATCAGGACCGCCGCGAGGCAGGCAGCGATCAGCACCAGGGCCGCCGCTTCCTGTACCCAGTTCCAGTGCCCTGCCGGGGGATTCCACGGGCCGTTCATCGCCGGGCCGGGGAAATGCTCTACCCGGGCAAAGTCCAGCACCAGGGCCACGAGCGCCACGCTGCCGCCGGCCCGCACCGCCCGCGCCGCGCTGCTGCGGCCCACCGGGCCGAACACCCCGCGCCGCCGGGCCACCCACGGCAGACCCGCCAACAGCGCCACCAGCAGCAGCATCCTGGCCTTGTCCCACCCGTCGTCCCGGCCGGCGTGCGCGCCGCTCCACAGGTACCGCAGCGTCAGCGCGCAGACCACCGCCACCGCCGCGACCCCCAGCCCGTACCCGATCCTGCGGACCATCCCAGCCTCCTTCGCCACCAGCCACAACCCGCCGGCCAGCCAGCTCAGCCGTGCCATCCCGGGCGGCACCTCACCGGCCTCGGCGCGCACCGCCTCGACCCAGCCGCGCCGCCCCGGCGGCACCAGCGCCGCGCACCGGCCCAGCAGCCTCTCCAGCGCCCGCGCGGCCCCGTCCAGCGCCCGGCCCATCACAGCCCCTCCCCGGCCAGGCCGCGCTGCCGCGGTACGGCCCGCCGTGCCGCCGCTGCTCGCGGCGCCGCGGCCGGCGCGGCGGCCACCGCCGCCTCGGCCCGGGCCAGTCCTGCGCTGCTGAGCCGGTACAGGTGCCGCGGCGGCCGCCCGGCGGGCCGGCCGTCCTCCCAGCGCGCCTCCACCAGCCCCCGGTCAGCCAGCCGCACCAGGATCGGGTACAGCGTGCCGGACTTCAGCCCGGTCTGCTTCGCCAGGCCATAGCCATGCCGCCAGTCGGCCGGCTGCGCGGACAGCGCCGCGAGCACCAGCAACGTCTGAGCGGAGAACCCTGAACCCCGGGGCATGCGATTACTCTACCTAGGTAGAGTAATCCTGGGGAAGAGCCCGTCAGGGATTCCCGAGTGATCATTGTGGAGCGGTCCTGCCCAGGCCCGCCGCGCCCGCGCCTCGCCAGTCACGTTCCTCAGGCGGGTCATGGGCTCCCGGGTGCTGACCCGGCTCACACGGCTGGCCGCGCTATCGGACCTTCCAGTGCAGGCCGGCGAGCTTGAGGACCTGCGGGATGAACGAGTCGGTGAGCTGGAGCGCGGGCTGCCGCTTGCCGCCGGCGCTGAACTGCACCGTGCCGCAGGCGGCCGGGCCTTGCGCGACCGCGAGCGGTGTGCCGCCGGCCCGGGCGAGGAACGTAAGCCTGATCCCGCCGCCAAAGGCCGCCGGGCAGGAGGCGCCCGGTCCGATCGTGGAAAGCCGGAGCCCGTCGACGAGCGCCGCGAGCCGCCGGACGACGGCCGGGTCGGTGATCGTGACCGGCGCGGGCGGGCGCCTGGCATGCGGGTCCAGGCTGGGCAGCTGGGTGATCGTGACCACGCGGGCGGCGGCCGGCACCCGTTCGGTGGCCGGCCGCGGCGGCTGCCAGCTCACCTGGGCGTCCACCCGGATCGCCGTCTGCCCGTTGCCCGCTCCGGTCACCTCGACCACCATTTCCCTTGTATTCAGCACGCCGGGAACCGGTGAAAGCGAGAACATCCGGTCCCATGAGGGCGGCCCGAAATCCTCGTCTTCCGGCGTGAACCGGCGGGGCAGGTGCGCCTGCTCCCAGGCCAGTACCGCCCGCGGCTGGCCGGGCGCCTGCCAGAAGGAGACGTTGTCGACCAGCGTGGTGGAGACGAGGGTGGTGATCGGGGTCTTGAGCGCATCGGGTGTGTAATGCAGCCGCCGCGCACCGGGGGGCACGGCAAAGGCCTTCAGAATGGCTGCCGCGTCGGCGACGGCGCGCTGCCGCGGCGTCGGGGAGGCCCCCGTTGTCGGCCCCGCCGCCTGGTGCGTTGCGCCGCATCCCGACACCGCGAGGGCCGCGCAGGCTGCCATGAGGAGCGCCGCGTCCGGCGCACGCCGCATATGTGACCGCATGCTTCTAGGACGCCCATCGCTGCGGCATGGTTCCGCTCTCCGGCAGCGGGCCTGCTGCGCATTCGGAGGCGGCCGTCTTGTGCAAGATCGGCCTGGCGGCATGTGCCATGATGCCGCCTTGGGCGCGGGCTACGGAGCCGGGCCGGCGCTGAGCGGTACCGGAAGGAACCGTGCCGATGAGAGCGGTGCTGGTGCCCGAGTTCGGCGGGCCGGAGCAGCTGCGGCGCTGCAAGCACGCCGGCGGCAAGATCGTCCTCGACGTCACCAGTAGGCTCAGCGCTGATGCCTAGGCTGCTGGTGGTACATCACACGCCCTCGCCGGCGCTGCAGGAGATGCTCGAGGCAGTGGTCAGCGGAGCGCGGACCGATGAAATCGAGGACGTCGAGGTGATCTTGCGGCCTGCCCTGACCGCGGCGGCCGCCGACGTGCTGCAGGCCGACGGGTACCTGCTCGGTACCCCGGCCAACATCGGTTACATGTCCGGCGCGCTGAAACATTTCTTCGACGGCATCTACTACCCGTGCCTGGAGGCCACCGTGCGGCGGCCCTATGGCCTGTACGTGCACGGCGGTATGGACACCACCGGTGCGGTGCGCGCGGTGCAGGCGATCACCACCGGGCTGCGGTGGCGGGAGGTCCGGCCGCCGGTCTGCGTCACCGGGGCCCCGGGCAAAGAGGATCTGCTGGCCTGCTGGGAGCTCGGCGCGCTGCTCGCGGCCGAGGTTGCCGGGTAACCGTCACCTCCTTCCTGGTCCGGGTGAGTGGGGGAGTGGGTGCCGCGAAGATCGACGTGGCGTAGCGGCATTTGTGTGTTGAGTAGTTATGGCCCGGCGGCGGGCGGGTGTAGTGCAGCCTGGTGCACCAATAGCACCCGGCTGCGCCGGCCCCAGCGCCAGAACGAGGGGGGCGATCGTGTCCACCATGCGCGTTCGGCACTCCAAGCGGTCCCGGGCGCGCTCTGCGGCTCAGCGCCGGAGGAGTACGTTCGCCCTGGTGGTGGCGATGGGCGTCGCGAGCGTGGTTGCCGTGGTTTGCACCTGGGCGGGCGTGGCCGAGTTGCGGGGGAAGGCATCCCCCTGGGCGGGGTTGTGGCTGGCGAAGGCGGCCGACGGTGTCGCGGCGTGGCCGGCCTCCTGGGGCGGGCGGCCACAGATCGTTGGCGCCGCCATCGCCGACAGCACCGGGGGCAGCTACCGTAATCCGCTGCGCGGGGTCCACGGGCTGGTCGAGGAGCGCATCGACGACGGCGTCGACTTCGCCGGGGCGGGCCCGGTCTATGCCCTTGGCGACGGGGTCGTCACCGGCGCGGCCGGGGACAACTTCGGATGGCCCGGCGGGGGATGGATCACCTACCGGCTCACCAGCGGACCGGGGGTGGGGCTGATGGTCTACGTGGCTGAAGACATCGTCCCGGCGGTCGTGGTGGGCCAGCGGGTGTCGGCCGCCACCGTGCTCGGCACCATGTACGACGGCGGCGACGGCATCGAAACCGGGTGGGCGCAGTCAACCGGCCTGTCTTCCGAATCGGAGCTCCCGGAGGCCGGCAGCATCGGCGGGCTCGGCCCGTTCCCCACCCGGGTCGGGCTCAACTTCGACGAACTGCTCCAGTCGCTGGGAGTGCCCGCCGCGCCCAACCGCACCCAGCCCCCGCACGGGCTTCTCCCGGCCGGTTACCCCGCCAGTTGGGGATAGCCGGCGGATCAGCTGGCCTGGCCCCGTACGCCCTATGTTGGGCGTTGTACCGGACGATCCCGTCAGTGCCAGGATTGCGGCGAGGGTCACACCAGGCGAAGAAGGTGGCGATGACAGAGATACCGTTCGTGATCGGGGCCGGCGTCAGTTGTGCCGATGGCGCATGTGGCGAGGTGACCCGGGTGGTCATCAACCCGGTCAGCCGTGAGCTCACCCACCTCGTGGTGGAACCGGCCGGCCGTAGTGGGCTCGGTCGGCTCGTGCCCCTTGAACTTGTCGATGCCACCGGCGGCGGGATCAAGCTGCGCTGCACCATGGCGGAATTTGAGAAGCTCGACGCCGCCGAGGAGACGCAGTTCGTGCCGGGCACCAGGGGTTATGCGGCCTACGGCCCGGAACAGGTGCTCTCCCAGCCATGGCTGAGCCTGGGCGGGTCCACCGGGGTCGAGGGCGACGTGGTCTCCGGGATCTCGGAGACTGTCACCTACGACGCCATCCCGCTGGGTGAGGTGGCGGTGCGCCGCGGCGATCGCGTCCATGCCACCGACGGTGAGATCGGCCATGTGGAAGGGCTCGTCATCGATCCCCGCAATCACCACGTGACCCACGTGCTCCTCCAGGAGGGGCACTTGTGGGGCCGCAAGGAAGTGGCCATCCCGATCAGCGCCGTCACCGAGGCCGAGGACGGTATCCGGCTCAGCCTGGCCAAGGACGACGTGCGGGACCTGCCGCCGGTGGACATCGATCACCCCACCTGGTAGGCGCCCCAGCGGTAGGTGGCACCGCAGTTCACGTGCCAGCGGTTCAGCCGTCCTCCTCCTGTCGCTTCCGCTTGGCTGCTGCGCCCAGATCTGGCTAGGTGCCGCCGGTTTCGTCGCCACTTGGTGGTGCCACATCAAGCGCGGGGTTCGTATCGAAAAAACCAAACGGCCTGAGGGCGAAACCGGCCCGCTCGACCGGCATGACCGGCCAGTCCTCGGGCCGTGGAAGGTGATGGCTGCCGAGGGTGTACCACAGCACGACGTCGGTGTTCTCGATGGGCCGGTCCGCCTTGGTCCACTCCGGGAGCCCGGCCCCGCCGGGATGCTGGTTCGGGTAGTCCCCGGCGGGGAAACGCTCGCCGGGCGCGAACGGCGTCACCCACAGGTGCCTGGTCGTGAACGCTGCCCGCCGGGCGAAGGACGAATCCTCGTGCGCGAACGGCACGACGTTGCCGCCGGGGACCAGCCTGTACCCGACCGGCTGCCCCAAAGCGTTGACGACGTTCGGGTTGATCACCAGCCAGTGCCGGCCGGTGAGGGGATCGATCAGCCGTTGCGCCTGCGATTCCGACCGCAGCAGCGTGCGGCGCGGCCGGAACGCATTGCCATAGGGGTTGCCGGGGCCTTTCGGCGCCGCCTCGGTTTCGACCTCCAGCACGGAGTTGCGGTCGCCGTCGACCGCCATGTCGAGCCGGACGCCGAAGAAGTGCTGGTGGTGCGCGGCAAGGGTCTGCGGCGCGACGACCGTACCGTAGTCGCTGGTCTCGCCCGGGGGCAGCGCGGCGGTCAGCACGATACCGGTCAGCTTGATTTCCAGCTCGATCGAGGCGTCCTGGTAGAAGTACCAGTAGAAGGCGTATTCGTAGTTGCCGGCGGTGATGACGAACGACACGACCAGCCGCCGGCTCCTGCGTGTCTCCGTGTGGCGCAGGCCCGCATCAAAGTGCTTCCAGAGGATCCCGTCATCCTCCTCATGCAGGCAGATCGCGTTCTTGACCAGGTACGGCTTGCCCTGGTCGTCGGCAAGCTGGACGTCGAAGTACCGGATCTGCCCGAGGCAGTCACACCCCTGCTCCAGCGAATTCGTCAGGATCCCTATGCCGTATTCGCCGATGTCGAAGGCGTTGCGCCAGCCCTGGAAGGGCCTCGGGTCACCGTAGGGTATGACCAGTTCGGCGACCGAGGCGCGGTGGATGACCGAGCGCAGCCGCCCCTGATCCGCATAGCCGATCGTGTGCAGCACGAGGCCTTCGCGCGCGTTGAACCCCAGCCGGAAACGCCAGTTCTGCCAGCGCACCTCCCATCCATCCACCTGGAAACTCACCCCCGCCGGCTGCCGTAGCTCGATGGGTGTCAGGGCGGCGCGGTAGGTGCTGCCGCCGGTCGTGTAGTCCCCGGTGCCAGGGGGGAGTGGCACCACCCCGAGATCCTCGACCCGGGCAACAGACATGTCGTCAAGATCCACAACTGCGTGCAGCCCGTGGATCGGCTTGGCGTACGGGTTGTCACCGGGACTGGCCCGGTAGAAGCACAAGGCCCAGACCAGCCGCCTGCCCGCATCCTCCTCCCGGGTGAAGGTGCCGATTCCCCACGCTTCCACCAGCACCTGATCCGGGTCGTGGATCCCTCGCTTCCCAAGGCCCGCACGGAAGCGAGGGTCGGCCCTGACCAGGCGCTCGCATTCGGCGTATTCGCCAAGGGTGACCGGGGCCCGTGCCCCCGGGACCGGCTGCCAGGACAGCACGGCCCTGGCCGTGATGGACACGACCGCCTCATAGGTCATGTGCTCCCGGGGCTCCCGGGCCACGATGAACGCCTCGCGCTCGGGCTCCTGGCCGGGACGGAACGAGGCAACCTCCCCCTTGGTGGGTTCGCGGAGGCTGACCGATACGAAACGCGTCGCCGGACCGACGCGCCCGTCGGCGGCCAGGATGCTGACCGCCTGCCCGATCTCATCCCCGGTCAGCGGGTCAAGCGGATGACGCGCCCCATCCGCGCTAGCCGCGCCTGCCGCATGCTGCGATGTCATCCGCACTCCTCAACGACGCCCGGCTCAACGACGCCCGGCGCAAACCTACAGGGAACGGAGGTAGTCGCCGACGCTTCCCGGCTCCGCAGGGTCGGCGACCAGCCCGATGTACCCGTCCGGGCGGACGAGGACCAGGGCGTCGGTGCCGTAGGCGTGTGCCACGTGCCCGTTGTCGTCGAGCAGGCCGCCCGGCCCGACAAGGTAGGGCTTGACGATGCCGGTTTCGGCGTCGCCGAGCACCGGGGCGCAGCGTTCACCGAGGCCGAGCAGGGTGAAGTGCGGTCCGCGGAAGAGATCGAAGAGGCGGGTTGGCGTGCCCGTGGCGGCGTCGCGCAGCGGTGCGTCCGGTGCCCGGTCGCCCGGCCGGGGCAAGGTGGGCCGGCCGGTGGTCTGGCGGGAGAGCCGGCTCCACGGGTACCCGAGCATGAGCTGGGTGAGTTCGGGCGTGGCCGAGGTCTCCAAGCCGACCCTCTTCCGGTACTTCGCGACCAAGGAGGACCTGGTGCTACACCGATTCGCGGATCACAACGGTGAGGCCGCGCGCGTCGTGCGGGACCGCCAGTCCGGCGACTTCCCGGTGACGGCGCTGCACCGGCACTTCCGGGCCGGTCTCGACCGTTACGAGCCCGTCACCGGGCTCAACGACCGTCCCGAGGTGGTGGCGTTTCACCGGCTGGTGTTCACCACACCGAGCCTGGCGGGACGGCTCACCCGGTACATGCTCGAAGACGAGGAGGCACTGGCGGACGCCCTCGGCGCCGGCATCGAGGCACGGCTGCAGGCCGCCCAGGTGCTCGCGGTCCAGCGCGTACTCGCCCGGGCCAACTGGCAGAAAATCGCCGGCGGGCGAAGCGCGCGCGACGTCCACCCCGAGGCTGTCGCCGACGCCGACCTGGCATTCGCTCAGCTGGGGTAACGCCTGCTTCTGCCGTTCTGCGGGTCTTGCGCCCGGGCCGCTGGCCGCTGGGCCCGCGGCCACGGCAGGATGGTCCCATGGCAACCGTCCGTTCCGGCGTGCCCGGTCACGACGATGGCACCGCGTTCGTGCGCCTGCGCCGGGGCAAGCTGGTCGATGGCCCGGCAGGACAGCGGGTGTGGGACAACACGGGACAGGGCCCGTATGAGGTCGTCTGCCCGGGGTGCGGCGACGATCCGAGCCGGGACTGGTCGGAGATCTCCGCGGAACTGCGCCGGATCCGGGGCCAGTACGGCACCAAGGCAGGGGCCGAGGCGGCGCTCATGGATCACATCGGCATGCAGACGCGCTGACAACCGGCGTGCCTGCTCGCTGGTCTTAGCCGCTCTGGTACCCGCCCGCCGCCATCACGGCTGCCACGAGACCGCCGCCGGGGCGGTGGCCGTGCTTGTCGCCTGCTGGCGCCGCGGCCGGGGCTGGATGAACATCCAGGTACACACCCCGGCCAGTGCTATGACGAGGGCGAAGTAGATCCAGAACGCCGCGGTGAGGCCGCTGGTGATGGTCAGGCCGAGCTGGGCGGCGCGGCTGGCGGAGATTCCGAACTGCGCCGGTGAGATGCCCTGGCTGAGCTGGATCAGTGCGGAGATCGCCTGGGCCGCCATGGGGATGAGCGCACCGGCGAGTAGCGCGGCGCCCAGCCGGGTCGGCTGCCACAGTGCCGCGGCAACGGCGACCGCGACGAGCGCCACCATCACGGCGACGTTACCGAAGATCACCGGGCCCGGGTTGGCGAAGATATTGCCCGCGGTCACCGTCTGGATGACCTGCGCGGGCGTCCGCAGTGTGTAGCTATCCCATGACGGGGCGAACGCGACGGCCACGCCGACCGCCAGCAGCGTGGTGACCGCCAGCGTCACGGCCAGGCGCCCGCTGCGGGCCAGTTGCCAGTGCGGGCCGCCGGCCAGCCCGGGTGGCCAGGCAGCCAGCGCAGCGCCGGTGGTGCACAGCAGCCAGCCGATCAGCCCCAGGATCGCCGGCTCCCAGAGCGCTGCTACCGCCGGAGATCACCGTGCCGAGATCGGCGAAGAAGTAACCGAACGTGACGACGCTGGTGCCCAGCCCGAGCAGCGTGCCCATTCGCCGCCAGGTTCCCCCGGCCGTGATCAGCAGCCCGCTGGCCAGCCAGGCGGCCAGGTAGATCACGTGCGGTACGAGGTTGGCGGGTTCGCTGGCCAGGCTGGCCCCCGACAGGTAGGCCGGGAACAGCCCGGCGATCCCGCACGCGACGCCGGCGCCGAGCAGTCCGGCCGCGGCGATCGAACGGCCCTGGCTGGCCACCGGGACGGCGGGCTTGCTCAGGTGCACGATGGCCGCGGGGTGCTCGATGGCGGTGAACCGGGACCACGCCGCGGCCCATCCCTGCGGGGTCTCCGGCCACTGCTCCAGCGGAATCTTCGGCCGCCCCGTCACGGGCCAGATCCCATAGCCAGTCCGCCAACGGCCGAGCCGGTAGTTCGCGCCCCGGTACCAGATGGTCACGTCGTCCTGCACCGTACCCCACCCTTTCGCTGCTGCTCAGCATGACCGATTGTCAGGTTCTTGCTCCGCTCACCGTAGGGACATGATCTGAAGGCAAGCTGCATGCCGGGTCAATGCTCGCTGTCCGCCATTGAGGCGGCCCGTGGTGGGTGCGGCCGGCCGGGCCTGCGCGGAGACAGTCGGCCCGCGGCGGACGCTGGCGATCTTTGCCCGGCCTTTATTCGGCAAGGATGCGGCGTTTGGCTGTCTGCGGCGGGGCTGGTGGCGCAGGCTGGTGATACGGGGGACGCTAGGCATGGCTGAGGCTTGGGCCGCTCCAGGAGGTCGGATGCGACGCCTGTTGATCTTCGTGTTGCCAGCTTTGGCGCTGGCCGTCGCCGGTTGCCACCCGGTGGGCGCACCCAGCCAGGCGGCCCGGCAGGCCACATCGTCCCATGCGGCCACGGCCGGTGGGGCTCCGGCGGCCCAGTCTTCCGCGTCCGCCTCACCGCCGTCGGCGGCGCAACCCGCCCTGAGGCCCGGGATGCGGGGGCGGGCTGTCAGGCTGCTGCAAAGGCGGCTCGCGGCGCTGAAGTATTACCCGGGCCGGGTGAACGGCCGGTTCGGCAAGAACACCCTTGAGGCCGTCTGGGCCTTCCAGGAAACCCAGGGCCTGCACCCGCGGAACGTGGTGGGTGCCGCGATGCAGCGGGCCCTGGCCAGCCCGCGGCCGCCCAAGGTACTGGTTCCCCACGGCGAGCGCCTGCGGGTCGAGGTCAACCTGAAGAATCAGGTTCTCGTCCTTTACCGGCACAATCATGTCGCGCTGGTCAGCCACGTATCCAGCGCCGGGGGGTATTACTTCTGCTCGCCGAACGGCTGCGGCGACGCCGTCACGCCGACGGGCGACTTCACCACCCTTTCGTTCATGCCGGGCTGGGTGAGCGTGCCGCTCGGCCAGATGTACAACCCCGTGTTCTTCATCGGCACCCTCTACGCGATCCACGGGGACGCCCAGGTGCCGCTCCGGCCGGCCTCCCATGGCTGCGTGCGGATCCCGATCGACGTCGCCGCGTTCTTCCACACACTGGTATCGACCCCCGGCACACCGGTGTACATCCGCCGCTGACCGGCGCTCGCCCAACTCGCGCCGGGCTGGACGTACCGCGCCGCTACTCCTGGTCGTCTCGTAGTACCAGCCGGGGAAACCGCTGTCTTACCGTGGAGGTATGACCGCATGGAGCCACCTGCCGCCCGCGCTGCCGCCGCATGGCACGGTGCTCGCGTGGGCGCGGGGCTGCCGGTGCGATGAGTGTGAAGGCGAGTACAAGCGGCTGGTGTCCGAACTGGCACGGCGCGGGCCGCCGAGGCTGCCGGCTTCGCCGGAGCCCCGGAAGATGGACGCCGACACCCTCGCCCGGCTGGAACCGGCGGTGAGCCGGTCGGAGTGCCCGGTGTGCGGTGCGCTGCGCCATGAGCGGTGTCGCAACCTGGCGTTCCCCCAGCATTTCGCGCCGACTCATGCCGAGCGCGAAAGCGGTCTCGGTCAGGCCACGTAGCGCAGCTTGAGTTCGTCGGCGTGGCCGGGCCAGCGCAGGTGGAATGTCCAGCAGCCGGGCGCCGGCAGATCGATGATCGACGGTCCCGGCCGCGTCGTTGGGGTGCCGGCGGGGTCAGTGAGTGCTCGTGACCATCTTCTGCAGGAACCGTAGTGCCACAGACGGAAGGGAATGCCCGGAGACATTGTGCGGCACGTTCAGCCAGTAGCAATTCACGAACCGGCTGGTGTCCCGGTAGGCCCGCCAGAGCTGGCCGGGTGTGCCGAGCCGGCCGCTGGGGCTGGTGCTCAGCCCCATGAGCAGCTTTGCTCGCGGGTTGATGTGGTGGAGCAGGGTGGCGGCAACCTGGGCATCCTGGGAGTAGGTGGATGTGCCCTGCATCAGTTGGTCCTGGATGTCCAGGTAGTCGGCGTAGCGGCCGCATTTCATGAGCCCGGCCCGGACGAACTGCCGGAACCATTCGCCGTTCGCGGGCCGGGGCCCCGACAAATCGAACCCGGGACTGGCGACGTACTCCAGCCCGTTCTGGTGCAGCAGCTGTGCCGTCATTCGGCAGTACCGCACCGGATCCTCCAGCTCAGCCGCCGGGGTGCCGGTGGATCGCTCGTTGTCCTACACAACAGCCCTGGTGTCAGCCGCGATGTGGTGGTTGGCGAGCGCCTTGGCAAGGCCGGCATAGCTGCTGAACACCTGGACGCGGGTGGCGTTTGCGAGCGGCTTCACCCTGGCCCTGGGGGTCGACACCAGGTTCTGCGGCTGGTTCATGAAGTCCAGCAACGTCCGGCTGGCTCCGGCGGCCTGCATCTCCAGCACGGCGCGGTCCAAGAGCATCAAGGCCGGACTGCGGGGCTGATGGCGGGCCGCCGCCCGCTCGCCGTGGAGGTGGCTTGCCCGCCGAGGGTGGGCCGGCCGATGGGGTTTTGGCCGAGGGTTGTGGTGCCGTGGGTGAGGTAGCACGTGGATGTGACCCGGGACCCACTTTGGCCGGTATTCGGCAGGTGCCGCCGACGCTCTTGATACGGCCCGCGGGTGGCTGTGCGCGACGCTGGTGCCGCTGGCCACGACTCGGGCAATGGGCGGCGCGCTCCCGCCCTGAACCGCAAGGTGGGCACCTGCGGCGATGGGGGCAACGACTACCACGGCTGCGACGAGCGTGAGAGGGGCGGCCAGAGCCCTTGGCCGCACGCGACGGCTAGGCTCTGGCATGCTTGCGTTCTGGCATCGCCGTGGCCCAAGATCCGTTGTGGTTGCTGTTATTCCGCAAGCTACACTCCCTGAGGCCGATCTACAATAGGCCAGCAAATTGCCGAGCAAAACAGAGCCCGCAGTAAGAACTGCATTGACGATACAGCCGCAAATTGCAGCCATTGAGCAAAACACCGACCCGGGCCAGCACGAATAAAACCTCGGATACGCCGCCAGCCAAGGCCTCATTCCTTGCGTGGCCGCCGGGCTCTGCGGGATGGCCGCACGATCGTTCAAGACGGCTCCCCGCGGGTGCGCATAGCGTCAAGAGCAGACGGGACCGATCCAGGAAGAGCAGCCATGCTGGAGAATTTCGCAGACCTTTCCACGCCGCTGGTGGCCGATGCGTGCCTCCGCAAAGGGGTGCCGCTGCGCGTCGCGCCGCCGGGCATTGCCGCAGTCGTGCCAGGCCGCAACCTCGTGGGACGGGCGTTGCCGGCGCGGCACTACGGCAGCGTGGATGTGTTCTTGGAGGCGCTCGCCAGCGCGGAGCGGGGAGACGTGCTGGTCATTGACAACGGCGGCAGGAGCGACGAGGCGTGCATCGGTGACCTGGTGGTACTGGAGGCACAGGCGGCAGGGCTGGCAGGCCTGGTTGTGTGGGGGCTGCACCGCGACACACCCGAACTGGCCGAGATCGGCCTGCCGGTGTTCAGCTACGGCAGTTACCCGGCCGGGCCGGTGCGCGTGGACGAGCGGGAGCCAGCCGCGCTGGCCAGCGCACGGTTTGACTCATGCCTGGTCACTGCGGACGACGTTGTCTTCGGCGACGGCGACGGGGTTGTGTTCCTCGCTGCCGGTCAGGCGGGGGAGGTGCTGGCCACGGCGCGCCAGATCGGGCGAACCGAGCGGGACCAGGCCAACAAGATCCTGGCCGGTGAGTCCCTGCGCCAGCAGGTGGCCTTCAGCGATTACCTGGCCCGGCGGGCAGCGGACCCGTCCTACACCTTCCGGCAGCACCTCCGGCGGATCGGTGGCGCCATCGAGGAATAGGCAAGCCACGCTCCCAGCACGCCGAGGCGCACCAGCGACGGGCCAAGGGGATTAAATGGATAGAATGTCAAGGGACATAAATCTCCGCACCGTCTCATGTCATCTGCGGATGCGCTACTCGGGACAAGCCTCAGCTAGATACTTATTCCGACGAGCGGCTTGCCAGCAACCATCTCCGCGGGATGGGGGACAATACCCAGGGAGGACGTCGTGAGCGCATCCACAGCCGGGGGGGACGGCCGGATCGTGGTCGCCGGGGCGGGCTACGCCGGGCTGCACGTCGCCTTGCGCCTGACGGGCAAGCTGCGCAACCACCCCCTGACGGAGCTCACCCTGATCGATCGGCACGACTACCACCAGGTGGTCACCGAGTTGCCCCGGGTTGCCAGTGGCACCCGCGCCGCCGACGCGGTGCGCATCCCTCTCCAGGACACCCTGGCCAAAGAGGTCCGCTTCGTCCAGACCGAGATCAATGCTTTCGACTTGGCCGGCCGGCGGCTGCTCACCGGGGCCGGGCCGATCGGCTGGAGGTGGCTGGTGCTGGCGCTCGGCAGCCGGCCCAACGACTTCGCCATCCCCGGCCTGGCCCAACGCGCCCTGTCGGTGTACTCGGCCAGCGACGCCGAGCAGGTGTGGGCGGCGGTCACCAATGCGCTGGACGCTGCCGCAGCCGCCACCGGCCCCGCGCAACAGCGCCGCCTGGCGACCGTGGTGGTCGGCGGCGGCGGCGCCACCGGGGTCGAGCTGGCCGGTGAGCTGGCCGAGGTGCTGCCCCAGGTGGCCAGCAGCCACGGCCTGGCGCCGGACCGGCCCGCCGTGCAGCTTGTCGAGGCGGGCCCTACCATCCTGGCCGGCTCCTCACCGCAGCTGATCGACAAGGCCAGCAAGATCCTTTCTGACCTGGGCGTGCAGGTTCGCATCAACGCGGCGATCGCCGCCGCGACCGACGAGGGCTTCCAGCTCAAGGACGGGCAGCTGGTGGAGGGTGGCGTGTTCGTCTGGGCGGGTGGGGTGAAAGCACCCGGGCTGGTGGCCGATTCGGCGTTGCCGACCGGCCACAACGGCCGCGTCAAGGTCGACCAGTACCTGCGCGTGCTTGACCATCCGGGGATGTACGCCGCCGGTGACCTGGCCTCGGTGACCGATCCGCGCAGCGGGCACGTGCTGCCCCCGCTGGCGCAGGTAGCGCTGGAGGAGGGCGAGACGGTGGCCCGCAACCTGGATGCGGAGCTGGAGGGACGGCCGCTGGAGGCGTTCACCTTCCACGACAAGGGGTTCGTCGTCTCGGTCGGGACCCGCCGTGGGGTCGCCGACATCGCCGGCATCGCCACTGGCGGGCGGCTGGCCCACCTGCTCAAAGACGCCATCGAGTGGGAATACCGCCAGTCCGTCACCCACCTGCGCGGCTGGGACCCGATTGCCCGGTAACCGCTGTACGTCCCCCAACCAGAGTTCTTGCACCCTCCCGTTCACCTGGTCGTGAAGGGGTCACCGTAACCCAGGGTGCGGTCTGTCGTTAGCGCAGCGACTTGAACGCCGCCCGGATCTCCTCAGAGAACAACCCGGGCTCTTCCCAGGCGGCGAAGTGGCCGCCCTTGGCGGCCTCGTGGAAGTAGGTGAGGGTGGGGTAGCCCTGCTCGACCCAGCTGCGCGGCGCCCGGAAGATCTCGCCGGGGAACGTGGTGTATCCGACCGGGATCGAGACCCCCGGGGGAGGCTGGCCGGCCGCGAGCGCCTGGGCTCGTCCGGCCTCCCAGTACGACCGGGCGGCCGAGGCCCCGGTGCCCGTCAGCCAGTACAGCGTGATGTTGTCGAGGATGTGGTCCCGGGTGAGGTTGCCCGACGGCTGGCCGTCGACGAAAGCGCGGGAGATCTTGTAGTAGCTGTCGGTGTCGTGGTCGAGCATCCAGCCCGCAAGGGCGACCGGCGAATCCAGCAGGGCATACCCGATCGTCTGCGGCCGCGTGGCCTGCTCGAGGAAGTAGCCGAAGCCGCTTTGCCTGAACGTGGCGAGCGCGGCGGCCGCCGCGCGTTCCTCCTCGGTATCGGCCGGCCCGGGCTTGGCCAGCGCCGTCACGAGCAAGTTCGTGTGGATGCCGATCAGCCCCGCGGGTGCCTGGCGGCCCATCGCGTCGGTGACGCTGGCGCCCTGATCGCCGCCCTGGGCGACGTACCGGCTGTAGCCGAGACGGTCCATCAGCTTCGCCCACGCCTGCGCGGTGCGGCCGGCGTACCAGCCGAGTTCAGCCGGCTGGGCGGAGAAGCCGTAGCCGGGTATGGACGGCAGCACGAGGTGGAACGCGTCCTCCGCGGAGCCGCCGTGCGCGGTCGGGTCGGTGAGCGGGCCGACGGTCTCGAGCAGCTCGATGACCGAGCCGGGCCAGCCGTGTGTCATGATCAGCGGCAGCGCGTTCTCGTGCCGTGACTTGACGTGGATAAAGTGGATGTCCAGCCCGTCGATGTCGGTCTTGCACTGCTGCAGCGCATTCAGTTTCGCCTCGCACTTGCGCCAGTCGTAATCGGCTGACCAGTAACCGGCCAGCTCCTGCAGCGTCGCCAGCTGCACACCCTGCGACCGGTCGGCGACGAGCTCTTTGGAGGGCCAGCGCGTCGCGGCAATGCGCCGGCGAAGGTCGGCGATCGCTTCATCGGGTAGTTCGACCCGGAAGGAACGGATTTCAGTTTCGTTGGGCATAACTCCACCTTCTTGGGTTGGTTGACGACGGCCGGAGCGGCTCGAGGGCCGACCGTACAGGCGGGCAGGCGCTCACTCGCCGCCATGACCGTTCCTCGTTCGAGTGCGTAAAGGTGCTTGATCTAGTGACCACAACTCGGTGGTCAGCTAAGCGCCGTGGCCGTCCCGGTAGGGGGCCAGGAAGGCGGCCAGCGCGGCCAGCAGCTGCTCGGGGGCCTGCTCGGCGACCCAGTGGCCGCTGCCGGTGAGGACCACGGTCTGCACGTTGTCCGCGGCGAGCCTCATCGTGTTCCCGACCCCCTCCCCGGAACTTTCCGCCCCGCCGATCGCCAGCACGGGCAGGGTCAGCCGCCGCTCCTTGCGCTTCTCGTTCTGCGCGATGGTGGTGGGGATCGCGCGGTAGAACTCGAAGCTGCCGCGCAGGTGGTCGGGGTCGGCGGCGAGGGTGTCGATGTAGTACCGGACGGCGTGATCAGGCAGCTTGTTCGTCCCGGCGGAGACGTCGAACTCCGCGCCGAAGAAGATGTCTTCCCGCCCGGTGACGAGCTGTTCGTTTATCCTGGGGAGCTGGTTGAAGGTCAGATGCCACAGCCTGGCGTTGAGCGGCGGGGGCAGGAACAGCGGCGGCGAAGGGGCTATCCCCGGAAGGGGGGCCTCAGAGACGGCCAGGCGGTCGACCCGGTCGCGGTGATCGGCGGCCAGGGCGTAGGCGATCGGCATTCCGACGTCGGTCCCGTACAGGGCGAACCGCTGGTGCCCCAGCACGTCCATCAGCGCGACCAGGTCGTTGGCCAGGGTGGCGGTGTCGTACCCGCTCTGGGGTTTGTCGGACAGCCCGATGCCGCGCTGGTCGACCGCGATGACAGCGAAGTCCCGGGCCAGCGCCGGCATCAGCATCCGCCAGGCGTACCAGGTCTGGGGCCAGCCGTGCACCAGCAGTAGCGGGGGGCCGTTGCCTCCGGTGACGGCGTGCAGGCGCAGTTCACCGGTGTCGACGTAGCGGCTGGTGAACGTGTTGGTGAACCCGGCAGGGAGGTTCGGCGCCCCGGAGACCGAGCCGGGGCCTTCCGGGGTGGGAGATGAGTTCATGACGATCCCCTTTACACATGGTCCTGCCTCACGATCGCGCACCGGGTGGGCACGTCGCGCCCGTGACAGTCCCTGGCTTCACCCTGGCCTCACCCAGGTCTGCCGTAGGGCGCGCACGGAAGCTGAGTCCGCATTCCCGGGAGCGCAACGTCCGGGGCCGGCGTTATCTTGCAGTGCATGACAGCAACCAACGATCCGGCCGGCCCGGCGTCCGCACCACCGGGGGAACCGGCGGAGGCGCAGTTCGGGCCGCACCGGTTCGACGCCGGTGAAGGCGGCGGCGAGCGGTTCCGGGGTGCCCGGTTCGAGGCCGAGGACTTGCGCGGGGCCCGGTTCACCGACTGTGACCTGACCGGCGTCACGATCCGGGACGGCTGGCTGGTCAACGTGAGCATCTCCGGCTACCTCAGCAATGTCACGGTCAACGGTGTGGACGTGACCGATTTCGTCAACGCCGAACTGGACCGCCGGCACCCCGAGCGGGTGCAGTTCCGCGAGGGCCAGACGGCCGATGATGTCCGCGGACTATGGGACACCATCGAGCGGCTGTGGGCGCAGGCAACCGAGCGGGCCGGGCGGCTGCCCGCCGCAGCGGTGGATCGGCAGGTCAACGAAGAGTGGTCCTTCGCGCAGACACTGCGCCACCTGGTGTTCATCACCGACGCCTGGGCCAGCCGGACGGTGCTGGATGAGGAGATGCCCTACCACCCGCTCGGCCTGCCGCAAAGCTGGTATCCGGCGGCGGACGCGGCGGCGATCGGCATCGACCTGACCGCGCAGCCCGGCTACGCCGAAGTCCTGGCCGCCCGCGCCGACCGGATGGCCGTGATGCGGCGCATCGTGGCGGGCCTGACCGACGACAGCCTGGGACGGCCATGCCACCGCTCGCCTGCTCCCGGTTACCCCGACGAGGAGCGCACCGTGATCGACTGCCTCGCCGTGGTGATGGACGAGGAGATCGAGCACTACCGGTTCGCGGTCCGCGACCTAGCCGTGCTGGAAGCCAGCTAGACGATCAACCGCGAGGAGGAAGGCCGCGCGAGGCGGCTGCGCAGCCCGGGCATCACACGTGATCTCGATCAAGTGAAACGCAGGGCGCAGCCACCGCCGTGTGTACTGCGCGACGATGGCCGCGCCCTGGTGCTGACCCGCTCAGCCGGACCGGGTCACGGTGCTGGCTGAGCCGGTGCCGGCCTCACGGGGACGGCGCGGCTGGGAGGCTCACGCAGTGGGGCACTGGCCCGGTGATGATGCCCCCGGCCCCCACCGAGCCGCTCTGCCGGTTGCCGGTGAACGCCAGGATCATCGTGTCCCCGGCCGGGATGCTGCCCTTGATCTTGACCGAGACATGGCGATGTCCCTGCTTGTTCACCCCGGCTTTGACCCACACCCCGGGGTGCGGGGCCGGATGGGGACGCGGCAGCGACCCGACCGGCGTGCAGTCTGGCCGCACCGGGACGACCACGACCCGGGCGTGCATCCCATGCAGGGCCGTATTGGCCCCGGCCACGCCGGACGCATTGTCGACCGATACCGAGACGGTGCCGGCGTGCTGGGTCACCGAGTACGCGGCCATGGCTGGCGCGCTGCCCAGCGCCATCACCGCCGCGGTGGCCGCGGCCGCCGCGGCGGCCGCGCCGGTGGCCAGCCACAGCGGCCGCCGGGCCCGGCGCCGTGCAGGCGCTGGCGCTGGCCGCTCCACGGCGCGCAGGTGGTGCCCGTGCTCGGCGAGCAGCTGCCGGTAGAGCCGGTCCTCGAACTTCGTCATGTCTTCACCTCTGGCTCACTCGCAGGATCAATGCCGTGTGCCAGATCCGGGCTGGCCGCTTTCCGCAGCCGGGCCCGGGCCCGCATCAGCCGCATCCGCAGCGTGCCCGGCGCGATGCCGAGCACCCGGGCCGCCTCTTTGGGCTGCAGGCCCGCCAGGTCCACCAGCTCGACCACCGCCCGGTCCGTGGCGGGCAGCGTGGTCAGCCCGGTGACCAGCGCCCTGCCAGGGCCTTCGGCATCGATTCGGTCGATCAGCTCTCCGACTTCGTCGGGGGCGAGTTCCCGGCGGCCCGCCAGCCGTTCCACCCTGCTCCGCTGTTGGCTGTGTGCCTGGCAGTGCGCGGCGTAGATCCGCCGGGCGATGCCGAACACCCAGGCGCGTGGCGTGCCTTTGCGCGGGTCGAAGGTGGCAAACGACGTGATCGCCTGGACGAAGGTGTCCGCGGTCAGGTCGGCCACGGTCTGCGGGTCCGCGCTGCGCCGTGCGAAGTAGGCGGTCACCGCCGCCACGTTCGCCCGGTACAGCGCCTCGAACTCGGCAACCGCGCCATCAGCCGGCCGCTTTCCTGCGGCGCCGGGTGTGACCACGGCGAGTTCAGCGACGTTGGTGGCATCTGGCTCACACTTGTAGTTGGCGTCCTGCCCTCGGAGCGTCACACACCCGCCCGCCCCGGTCGGCCCGGCGTGACCCCTGACCATCGGCAAGAGCCCCTGGCGGCGTGGCGGATGGGCCTGCCAGCGACGTTCAGCCAGGGTAACTGGTGCCGTAGCAGGTCACGTTTGCCTTGCGCGTCCTTTCCGTCAGCCCGTCCAGGTCAGAAGGTCATGGGGCACCAGGGTGCCGGTTCCCACGACATTGCGGTGGAGAGCGCCGCGAGGGAACCTGGCGTCGCTTCGGTGATCAGGCCCGCGTTGGCCATAGCCTTAAGCCCTGTGCCGCCGAGGTACGCGGCGCCCACCGCCCAAACGGGCAGCACCACATCGGCTGGAGCGGTGGTCCGTTCGCAGGTGGCGCGGAAGCCTGCGGGGGCGGCACTGGCCTGCGCGGCCAGCCTCCAGCGGCCGGCGTTTTGCGGGCACAGCTCGTCGGCGACCTCGATGACTACGTCGACCGGGCTGGCGTAGTGCCGCTGCGCCAGGGCTCTGCCCACGTCTACCAGCCGCACCCACAGCCCATCGCTGACCACAGACCGGACCCGGCGCGGGTCGGCCAGCAGGTACAGCAGCGGGTCATCCACCGGGCGCATCCTGGCGTGGAATTCGCTGACCAAGTCCCGGCTGAGCAGGTTGTCCCAGAGTGCCGCAGTCGCTGCGGGGTCGGTGGCGAGCGCCTCGCTTACCTCGAGGACGCCCCGCGGCAAGCCTGCGTCCTCGTCCCAGCGTTCCGTCGAGGTGAACACCGCATACGCTCGCGGCCCCGAGTCGTCCTCGGCCAGGACGCACCGTATCTGCTGGGATGACCCGTCCTCGGAGTGCAGGTCGGTCAGCAGGCGGTCCCACCATGGCTCGGTGCGGGCGTACAGGCCGGGCCGCTCGGCCAGCGCCAGGTCGTAGACCTGAGCCAGCTCGGCCCTGGCCGACAGCGGTTCGGCGATCCGCAGCCGCAGGCCGGGATCAGCCGGTGCGCCGGGCGCCAGCGTACCTTCCCCGCGTTGCAGCCGGTAGGCGGCGTGCCAGGAGGCGCGCCCGTAGCCGTACCGCCCGTAGATGCCCGATTCGGAGGCAAACAGCACGGCCACCGCCTCGCCCCGCTCGCTCACATCGGCTAGCTGACGGCGCATCAGCGCGGACAGGATGCCCTGGCGGCGGTGCGAGGGAAGCACTGCAACCAGACTCACTCCGGCGACCGCGGCCATCGCGCCAGGCACCCGCATCTGGAAGCTGAACGCGCCCGTCCCGCCGACAATCGTGTCGCCGTCGAACGCGGCCAGGGTTCGGCCGAACTCGAGACGGGCCAAGAAGTTGGCGTGGGCGCGCTCGGACATCGGCGTGCCATGGGACGCGTGCTGGTCCACGGCGAGAAAGGCAGCGAGCTCGTCTTCGGCGACCAGGCGGATCGGGTAGGTGTCCATGTCCGCCTTCCTACCAAGCGGACACGATCACGCCCACTCCTTATCGCACGGGACTGCATCCTGGTTAAACCGCATCAGAGCCCAGTTCACGGCGCTGCGCTACTTCGCGCTCGACGGCACCGGTCCACCCCAGCCACAAGGAACAGGCAAAGCCGGTACATCATCTGGCGAACAACCGCGCCGACGACAAACGGCTGCGCCAGATCGTCACCGGGCAAACGTTGCCTGATGCGACACACTAGTTTCGGCATGATGGGCCGAACCAGCCGCCTTGAAGACCGCCGGCTTCCACGTACAGCGCGAGGGCCTACGAGTTGCAGGCTGGCCGGGATGCGGGGGCCTCCGGCTGGCCGAGGCCGGTGAGGAGCAGCCCGACCATGTGGTGGGCGTCGTAGTGCGGGTCGTTGCCCACGCCGGCGCAGAGGTTGCCGACGGCGCGCATCAGCTCGTAGGCACCCACATCGGGGCGGATCTCGCCGGCGTCGGCGGCGGCGTCGAGGAGCCGGGCGCACACGGGCACGAGGCGGTCGAGGAAGTAGGCGTGCAGTGCCGCGAAGCTCGCGTCATCGGATTGCAGCGCTGCGGCGAGACCGTGCTTGGTGACGAGGAAGTCGACGAACAAGCCGAACCACTCGGCCAGGGCGGCGTAGGGGGTGGTGCTGTTTGCCAGCAGCGCCGGGCCGGCGTCGGCGCAGGCCTCGACCTGGTAGTGGTAGACCGCGACGATGAGGTCTGCCCGCGTGGGGAAGTGCCGGTAGATGGTGCCCATGCCGACGCCGGCCCTGGCCGCGATCTCGCGTACCGGCGCGTCCACACCGGAAACGGCGAACACGGCGGCGGCGGCCTCCAGCAGAGCCTGCTCGTTGCGCCGGGCGTCGGCCCGCTTGCGCGAGGGCGCGGGCCGGGCTCGTTCCTCGGCATCGGACACGGCGGCGCCTTCCTTCCCACCCGAGCTTGCTAACCGGAGCGGCGCTCCGTATGCTGACCGGAGCAACGCTCCGCTTGTTTGATGATGCCAGGGCGGAGGATGAGCCGCATCCCGGCGCACTCGGACGTCCACCGGCTCTTGACGCAGACGATCGTGACAAGGAGCACGCCGATGGCGCTCACCGCACCACGTTTCGGGATCAGCACCGCCCCCTCGCAGGTCGGCTACCAGGACATCCTGCGGGTCTGGCACGAGGCCGACACGATCCCCGAAATCGAGCACGCCTGGCTGTACGACCACCTCATGCCGATCTTCGGCGACCTCGACGGGCCGACATTCGAGGGCTGGACCCTCCTGTCGGCCCTCGCCGCGCAAACCGAGCGACTGCGGATCGGCGTGATGGTGACCAGCAACCGGTTCCGGCCACCGGCCATGCTGGCCAAGATCGCCGCGACCGTCGACGCCGTCTCCGGCGGCCGGCTCGAGTTCGGCATCGGCGCCGGGTCACGGCCGAGCGTTTCCTTCGCCCGCCGCGAATACGAGGCGTACGGCCTGCCCTACCACGACGCCGCCTACGCCGTAGCCAGCCTCGCCGAAGCCTGCACGATCATCCGGCGGTTGTGGGCCGAAGATCAGCCGTTCGACTTCGACGGCGCCTACCACCACCTCACCGGGGCATGGTGCAATCCCAAGCCGCTCCAGCGCCCCCACCCGCCGGTCCTGATCGGCGGCCGCTCGCTCCCGACGCTGCGCGTGGCCGCCGAGCACGCCGACGTGTGGAACATGCCAGGTGGCGACCTCGGCGACGCCGTCCGCCGCAGCGCACTGCTCGACCGCCTCTGCGCCGAGATCGGCCGCGAGCCCGCCTCGATCACCCGCTCGATCATCCTGCCGGCCTCCTACGACCGGCCCGCCGCCACCAGGGACGCAATCGGCGGTGCGATCGACGCCGGCTTCGCGCATGTCGTCTTGGGCCTGCCCTCCCCCTACCCGGCCAACGTGGCGCAGTGGGTCGCCGACGAGCTCATCGGCCCGGCCGCCTAACCCCGGGAAGGGCCGAACCCGTTCACCCCGGAGCGCCCGCACCCATGCCGGAGGAGTCTCCGAAGACGGGCGGCATGGCGATCATGCGCGGGGCGGCCGCGAGCGGTAAGCTCAGGTGATATGTCACGTAATGGCAAGACGGCACCGGCGCCTGCCGGCGGATGGCTCGACGGAGACCAGCAGCGGGCGTGGCTGGCCTATATCCGGGTCCAGTTGCGCCTGGCGTACGAGATGAACCGCCAGCTCCTCGCCGACAGCGGCATGTCGTTGCCCGATTACGACGTGCTGACGGCGCTGAGCGTTGCGGATGAGGGCCGGATGCAGATCACGGTGCTCGCCGCCCAGATCGGCTGGGAGCGCAGCCGGGTGTCTCACCACGTGCGGCGGATGAGCGCCCGGGGCCTGGTGACGTGCGGCCTGTCCGCCGCGGACAGGCGGGTCACCGAGGTGACTCTGACCCCCCGCGGGCGGCAGGCTCAGGAGGAGGCGGCGCCCGGGCACGTGGATCTTGTCCGGCGCATGTTCTTCGGGGGGCTCCCGGCCGGCCTGGTGGGGCCGCTCAGCGAGGCGCTGGAAGGCGTGTACGCCAACATCATCAAACAAGGCTCGCTCCGGCCGCCGGTCGACTGGCACCCGGCGGGGGACTGACAAGGCCTGCCCGCGGATCCCCACTACAGCGGCACAGGCAGGCCACCGGGCACGCCGCAGGCTTCCAGGATTTACGTGACGTATCATGTTGACGCTTACGTGACACATCACGTATGTTGCGGGAAGAAGGCGACCCGCCCACCGGGCCGTGTTCACCAGGTAGTGCCGGCGCATCTTGCCTGCCGCATCGGCGCGCGGGCGCGAGCCGTTCGCGGCTATGCCGAGGCGCCTGCCAGGAAGGAACTGCCATGACCAACGCGGTGGTAATGACCGGATACGGACCGCCTGAGGTGCTGAAGTGGGCCGGGGTCCGGCTGCCGGAACCAGGTGAGGGACAGATCAGGATCAAGGTCAAGGCCGCCGGCATCAGCCCGACCGATCTCGCCCTGCGCGCCGGCTATCTCAAGGCGATCCCGCTGCCCCCTGACGCCGTGCTCGGTTTCGAGGCAGCAGGCACCGTCGACGCGGTCGGGCCCGGCGTCACCGGCACGTCCATCGGCGACGGCGTCACGGCCCTGCTGCTCAGCCTGGGTGGTTACGCCGAGTACGCGGTGGCGTCGATCTGGACCCGCAAGCCAGACGCCGTTTCGTGGATCGATGCCGCCGCGCTGCCCAGCTCGGCCGAGGCGGCCGCGGGCGTGCTGCGGCAGCTGAACGTCACCAGCGGTGAGAGGCTGCTGCTGTTCGGCGGCGGCGGATCGGTCGGCATCATCGCGACGCAGCTCGCGGTCGCCCGGGGGGTCACGGTGATCAGCGCGGTCGGCGAGCACGACGAAACGCTCGCCCGCGAGCTGGGAGCGACGCCGGTGCGGTACGGCGCGGGCGTGGCCGGGCGGGTCCGCGCGCTGGGCGCGGTGGACGCCGTGTTCGACGCGGCCGGCACGGGTGTCCTGGCCGACGCGATCGCCCTGGCCGGCGGGCCCAAACGGGTGATCACCTTGTCAGACCCGGCCGCCGCTGACTTCGGAGTCACGCTCTCCGAGGCCACTCCCGCTCGTGCTCCCGGTGCCCTGGATGAGACGATCGCCCTGCTGGCCGATGGCCGGCTCCGCCTGCGCGCGCACAAATCCATGCCGATGCAGCAGGCAGCCGAGGCTCACCGCCAGCTGGAAGGCGGCAACGTCCACGAGCGCATCATCCTCACCCTCGAGTAGCGCGGGCGGCACACGGCGGCAAGGCCAGCCGCTCGTGACATGCCGCCCGGACCCACACGGAGGTCCGGCCAGTGGCACCAGATGCGGGCGCTCAGCCGGGCGAGCTGAGCCCGGCTGACGGCTCCGGCCCGCGCGAACTGCTCCGTTACCGGTCCGCGCAAGGCCGGTGGGTGGTCGCGGCGATGGTCTTGGGGTCGTCGGTGGCCGGGATCGACTCCACGGTGGTCGCCGTCGCGCTGCCAGCGATCGGGCGGAACCTGCACGTCGGCTTCCAGGGCCTGCAATGGACCGTCACGAGCTACACGCTGACCCTGGCCTCGCTGATCCTGCTGGCCGGCTCGCTCAGCGACCGGTGGGGGCGGCGCCGGGTGTTCCTGGTCGGGTTGACCTGGTTCACCATGGCGTCGGTGTTGTGCGCGGTCGCGCCCGGCATCGGCTGGCTCATCGCCGCACGAGCCGTGCAGGGTATCGGGGGCGCCCTGATGACACCGGCCAGCCTGGCGATCATCGAGGCGGCCTTCCAGCCCGGCGACCGCACGCGCGCGATCGGGACATGGGCCGGATTCAGCGGGGTGTCCTCCGCGATCGCGCCCTTCCTCGGCGGGTGGCTGCTGGAAGCCGGCAGCTGGCGGTGGATCTTCCTGATCAACCTCCCGGTCGCCGCGGCGGTCGCGTGGATGACGCTGCGGCATGTCCCCGAATCCCGGGGCACGTCGCCGTCCGGGGGCGCCGACTGGCCCGGCGCGCTGGCCGGCGTCGTCGCGCTGGCCACGATCACCTACGCGATCATCGTTCTGCCCGGCGGGGGCGTCAGGTCGCCGGGGTTCGCCGCTGCCGCGGTACTGGCCCTGCTGTCCTCGGTCACCTTCGCCGTCATCGAACGGCGCGGGAGCCATCCCATGCTCCCGCCGGCGATCTTCCGGCCGGCGCAGTTCCGTGCCGCGAACGCCGTCACCTTCGTCGTCAACGGCGCCCTCGGCGGCTTCGCGTTCGTCTTCATCCCTGCCCTGGAGATCATCGCCGGCTATAGCCCGGTGGTGGCGGGCTCGGCACTGGTGCCGGTCACCGTCGTGACCTTGCTGCTGTCGGGAGCCAGCGGCCGGCTGGCTCAGCGGATCGGTCCCCGGCCGCAACTGGTGGCGGGCTGCCTGTTGTGCACGGCAGCGTCGATGCTCGCCGTGCGCATCGGCCCTCACGCCGACTACTGGACGGTCGTATTGCCGGTGGCCTTGCTGTTCGGCCTCGGCCTGGCGTCCCTCCTGCCACCCCTGATCGCCAGCGCGATGAACTCAGCCCCGGACTCCCTGGCTGGTCTGGCCTCCGGAGTGAACAACGCCGTGGCGCGAGTCGCGGGCCTGCTCTGGATCGCCGCGCTGCCGCCCCTCACCGGCCTCACCGGTGCGGCCTACGCCGACCCGGTGCAGTTCCGGCTCAGCTTCGCCCAGATCAGCTGGATCTGCGCCGCGGCGTTCGCCTGCGCCGCGGTCCTCGCCGCAACCTTCATCACCGGGCCTGGCCAGCCCGCCCGGGCTCGGCGGTCGGCGCTCATCCAAACTCCGGTGCCCCACCTCGCCTGCCCGGTCGCCTTCCGCCGCGCACCCGCGACAAGCCCGCAGACCGAACAGCAGCCAAACAGGTAACCGTTCCCCGTGCCGCCGACACTCCTTCACCTAGCCGCAGTGTTAACCCGAACGGAGCAACTAGGCACGGCGGTCACGGCGCGGCGTACGCTCAGTTACCCGGATTCACAGGAGGGAGACGCCGTGGCCAGACCGGTGCGAGTGGTAGGTCTGGGTGGTTCGCTGCGAGCCGCCTCCACCAGCCTCACCGCGCTCAAGGCGGCATTGGAGGGGGCGGCCGGGGCCGGGGCCGAGGTTCAGCTGATCTGGGTCCGTGACCTGGGCCTGCCGTTGTACACCGCCGAACACGCGATCCCCGCGGGCGCGCACGAGTTCGCCGACGCCGTGTACCGGTCTGATGCGATGATCTGGTCCAGCCCGACCTACCACGGCTCGGTCAGCGGCTCGTTCAAAAACGCGCTGGACTGGCTGATCCTGCTGGCGGAGCGTAATCCGCCCTATCTGTCGAACAAGCCGATCGGGCTGGTTTCCACGGCCGGCGGGGTGCAGGGGCTGCAGGCGGTCAACTCGATGGACTTCATCGCCCGCGCGCTGCGCGGCTGGAGCGTTCCGCTGGTGCAGCCCGTGCCACAGGCGTGGCGATCGTTCGACCCGGACGGGCATCTGGCCGACGAGGCCATCGCCGGGCAGCTGCACGCCCTCGGCGCCGAGGTCGTGCGTGCCGCCCGCCAGTTCCGGGCCGAAGGCACCTGCGATTACGCCGACGACAGGCAGTTCGCCGGCCACGGCCGTGCCGCCCAGCCCGAGGCCAGCAGCCCAGCCTCCTGGCAGGGCCGGCGGCGCCGCTCGCTCCGCTGGCGCATCCCGGCACCTTGCTGCGGTCCTGGGCCAGGAGGAGGCTGTCGCCGCTGCCTACCAGTGCTTGTTCAGCCAGTCGGCCAGGATGGGCGTCCCGGCCATGAGCAAGAGCATCATGTAGAAGAAAGTCGCCGTCCCGGCCAGCGCGACTCCCGAAGGGGAATCGTGATCCGGCCCGCTCACGGGCAAGCTGAACGCCACCAGCCACATGGCGGCACAGACCGCGGTGGCCACCGCGAGCACCCGGCCGGGCCGCGGAATGCGCGGCTCGCCCTGTACCCGGGCAACCTGGGGCGGCTTCGCAATGGTCAACCCGGCGGGCAGGTCAGCGGTGATTGCGGCCAGCTGCGCGCAGGTCCGCGCCGCGAAAGTCTGGCCCACCCGCAGGTCGAACTCCTCCTTGGCCAGCATGCCCTGCACGAACGCGGCCTTGAGGGTGCCGATCACCTGCTCGCGGTCGGCGTTGGAAGCCCGCCAGCATCCGCTGCCCCCGGCTGCCGGCATCCGGTCTGGCGGTTCTGCCATCCCCGGCTCCTCCGCTACTCCCAACGCACTGTCAAGAATAGAGGGCTGCCTGGTCGCAGGCCAGTCTCCAGCCTTCTGGTCGCAGCTTGGCCAAGTCTTCCAGGATCGTCGATCAGGGGCGGTCGTCCCCTGGCTCGAGGAGCCTGCCGTTCTTTGACAGGTCCGCGTCGGTGCACGCGGCGAGGTTGAAACAGCAGGGCCGTCTCTTCCCGCTCTTCATCTTCGAGATGCTCACGTCGACCCGTCGTCTGCGCGTGTCAGGGTTCTTCGTGGCGTTGACCCAGCGCACCCATTCCCAGCGCGCCATCGGGGTGATCTCGCTCCACAGGTTCTGGATGTTCTGCGGGGCAGCTACCAGAGCTGTCGCAAGATCCTGGGGCACGCTCGGCTCTGGCCAATCCTTGGTCACCTCGATGTCGAGCGTCGCAGTGTCACCCGCGCTGATGCCAGCAGCGTGGTGCAGCGTGTCATCGACCTTCATCCAGTGGCCGGAGTTTCCGTCTGGTTCGAGCACCGTCTGGAACTCGACGCCATTGATCGTTCCGTGGACGGCCACCTGCCCACGCGAGGGCAGGTCTTTGCTCGCTGTCTCCGGCAATCGCAACACAGTCGATGTGTCGATCGTGGATAGCGTGGCGTCGAAGCGCATGGCTGCCCCCTTTGTGCGCTGAGTCACCGCGTCTCTCATCTTCTCCGTTCCGGGCACGGTACCCCGACGGTGCGGTGACGTCACACACGGCGCCTATCCGGCGGCCAGGGCTGCGGCGATGCGCTCCACCATCTCCGTGAGGATGGGTTGCGGCGTGGCGAAGTTGAACCGGAACGCCCCGTCGCCGCCCTCGCCGAAAGCGGGCCCGTCCACGACCGTGATCTGCGCAAGGTCGGTGACGAGTGCACCCGGCGACTGCGGCAGCTCCATCGCGGTGCAGTCGAGCCAGGCCAGATAGGTTCCGTCGGGCGGGCGGTAGCGCACCTGCGGCAGGTGGCGGGTGAGCAGGTCAGCGAGCAGGCGGCGGCTGTCGTCCAGATAGGCGAGCACCTCATCCAGCCACGTCTCGCCGTGGCGGAACGCCGCGATGTTGGCGACGACGCCCGGATTGCTCGCGCCGTGTGAAGCGAAGAAGCCCATGTCCTCCCAGCGCTGCCGGTCAGGCTCATTGGTCAGGATCACCTCAGCGCATTTGAGCCCGGGCAGGTTCCATGCCTTCGAGGCGGAGGTGGCCGTCAGCGTGTGCGCGGCGGCGGTGCCGGAGGTCGACGCGTACGGGATATGGCGGCTCCCCGGGTAGACGAGCGGAGCGTGGACCTCGTCGGCGAAAACGCGGCCGCCATACCGGTCGACCACGTCGGTCAGCTGCGTCATCTCATTCCGGGTGAAGACGCGGCCAAGCGGGTTGTAGGGGTTACAGAAGATGAGCAGGTGTCCTCCGGCGCGGAACGCCTCCGCGATCGCATCGAAGTCGAGGGTGAAGAACCCCGCCTCGTCGTGCATTCGCACCTGGATGATCTCGCGGCCGAGCAAGCCAGGCACGATGAGGAAGGGCATGTAGGCGGGGGTGGGGAGGATGACGGGGGAGCCCGGCCGGGAGAAGTGCGTGATGCCGATCTCCAGGGCCTTGATCACGTCGGGCACGGGATGAATGAGGGCAGGATCGGGGCCCCAGCCGAAGCGGCGCAGCATGAAATCGGCGCACGCGGCGGCCAGCTCCTCGGCCAGGTAAGGCGGCAGGTAGCCGAACTTCGCGTCGGCGGACAGCCGCTCAAGTGCGTCGAGGATCGCGGGCGCGGCACCGAAGTCCATCTCTGCAACGGCCGCGCCGAACCCGCCGGGGCCGGGGGCCGTCCACTTGAAGCTGCCGCGGGCACGAAGCGTCGCCGCGGTCGTGGTGTCGATGGCCTGTCTGAGGTTTCCTGGCACACCGCCATCCTGCACCGGGGCGTCTCCGCCAGGTAAACGGTCCCGGTGCCCGCCGGTGATCCTGGCATCCTCCTCCGGAGCCGGGAATAGCGGGTCTTCCGCCATCGGCGCCACCGGCCGCATCATGCTTATGACGACCTGGCGAGGTGATGGCGTGCCCGAGGTACTCACCGCGTCTCGAGTCATGACCGGCGACGAGACCGTGACCGACGGTGCGGTCGTCATTGGCGACCGCACCGTGGACTGGGTTGGTCCGGCCGGCGCGCTGCCCGCCGAGCACCTGTCTGTGCCCCGGGCGGACTACCCGGGCTCGACGATTATGCCGGGCCTGATCGACAGCCATGTCCATCTCGCCTTTGATGGCGGCCCGAATCCCGCCGCGCGGATGCGCGCCGAGACCGGCGAGCAGCAACTGATGCTCATGCTGCGCAGCGCGCGGGAACTGCTCGGCATCGGCGTGACCACGGCCCGGGACCTGGGCTCTCGCGCCTATCTGGCCGTGGCGGTGCGCGACGCCATCGCCGCGGGCCTGGCCCGCGGCCCGCGGCTGGTTGTGGCGGCGTGCCCGATCACCGTCACCGGCGGCCACTGCTGGTTCATGGGCGGCGAGGCCGACAGCGAGGACGACCTCCGCCGCCTTGTCCGTACCCACCACAAGCACGGCGCCGACCTGATCAAGGTCATGTCGACCGGGGGATTCATGACGACCGGATCGGCACCCTGGTACGCCCAGTTCACCACCGCGCAACTCGCCGTCATCGTCGAGGAAGCGGCCCGAGTCGACAAGCCGGTCGCCGCGCACGCCCACGGCACCGAGGGCATCCGCCGCGCGGTCGAGGCTGGAGTCACCACGATCGAGCACTGTTCCTTCGTCACCGAAACCAACGAGCGGCGCTTCAGCGAGCCCCTGGCCGCCAGGATTGCCGAGCAGGGCATGTTCGTCTGCCCCACCATCAGCGGAGGCGCGCCGTACGTCGCCGAACTCACCGGCATCGAGGTCGGCCCCCACGTCAAGGCGATGTACGACATGGGGGTGCGGATCATCGCAGGAACCGACGCGGGCGTAGACAACAACCCGCATCACCAGTACGTCGGCGGGCTGGAATATCTGGTGACCCTGGGTTTCCAGCCCGTCCAGGTGCTCGCGATGGCCACCACTGAGGCGGCGACCGCCCTCGGCCTCGGTGCCACCACCGGCCGTCTCGCCCCCGGATACGATGCGGATCTCATCGTCGTGCGCGGTGACCCACAGGCCGATATCGCGGCTCTGCGCGACCTGCTCCGGGTCATCGCCCGGGGCCGCGACTACGTGCCCGACAGCGGCAGGTTCGACGTCAGCGCACCCGGATCCCCATACGCATCACCAGACCACGCCGTTGACCTTCGGTTGGTCACCGAGGCAACCAGGCGCCGCGATCCGGCTCAGCCTGGGCGGCGGCCACCGTAAAGCACATAGTCCAGTTGTTTCCAATACACATCAATGCCTTGGAAACCCGCCAGCCGGAGGTATTCCAACTGCTGGGGGAGAGGGCTTATGAAGCGGACATGATTGTCCCAGCGGGCCTGCTCCCCGGGCGAGCGGTGCAGCCGCTGGGCCGCCGCTTCCGGATCGCGGGCGTCGTTGACCCGCTCCCAGGTGGCGGTGACCACCGGGTCCTCGGCGCGCACCGGGTCGTAATTGAGGTACCAGCCGCCGGGGGCGAGGTGGCTGAAGATCTCGGTGAACAGTCCCTGCTTGCGTTCATCGGGCAGGTGGTGCACGCACAGCGACGTCACCACCGCGTCGAGGGCCGCGGGAATCGTGGTGGGCCAGTCGCTGGCGGACATGTCGTATTCGACATACCGGTAACGCCCGGCGTATAGCTCCATCTCCTGTTCGCCGAGGTCCCGCATGGCAGCCGAGAAATCAGCGAGTATCGCGGTGCTCCGCGGGTACGCCTCGAGGATCGCCCGGGACGCGGCACCCGTCCCCGCTCCCAGGTCCAGGAACGTAAACGCATCCTGTTCCGTGAACGGGAGGATGGCGGCCATGAACCGCCGCCGGGCACCGTCCGCGCGCTCGCGCGTCTTGGCCTCCGCCGCCCAGGACTGCACGATCTCCTCGGCCTGCCAGATAGCCGCATTGACCTCGTCCGGCTCGTCCATGATCAGCAGGCTACCGGCGATGTCCTGTGATCGGCGGGATGGCCATGGGACGACGCAGCGACCCTGTAGCGATTTAGCCGGGCCCGCCGGCGTCAGAACCGGAAGCGAGTCAGGCCGCCGGGCTCTCCCGACAAGGCCACGATCGCCGAGCGTGGCTCAATGCGATACACGTTCCACGGCGGTGGTCCTAGCGACGGTGCGTTGAACGGGGCAGTGATGCCTGACCCGCTGTCGTCGGGTTCGGCCGGCCAACCGTTGTCGGCCCACGCCTTCGCAGCACGCGCCACCGCACCCGGCTCGGTCACTCGCGCAGCGTTGCCCTCGATGACGACGTCCGCGTCGCGGATCGACACCGCGACCGAACACCGCGGATCGCGGGCGACATTGCGTCCCTTCCGCGTGCCCGCGCCCGTCTGGAACCAGAACGTGCCGTCGAGCCACAGGGCACCGACCGGGGTCACATGCGGGCTGCCGTCCTCGTTGACGGTGGACAGCCAGGTCGTGCGCGAGTTCATCGCGTCCGGAGCTGGCGCCGCCCCCGCAGCGAGCTTCTCAACAACTACGGCCCAGTCCACCGGCGGCAGACCGTCCGCCTTGCCCAGATTGGTGATCTCCATAAGGCATCCCTCCATTGTCCAGTGGACATCCTGCCTAACAGCATCAGCTAGATAAGACGCGTACGACCGCGGAAGTCATCGCACCCCCGCGGCGGCGGCTTCAGCGACTGCCGCCCGGCTCACACCAGGAATGATCTCAGCCCGGTGGGCCGCGGTACTGCCGTGGCGGTTCCCGGCACAGGGTGTGCGCACACTGGCGGTGTTTCAGGCCGGGGATGGCGGGTAGCCAGATGCGCGCTGGCCCGAGGACGCCGTCAAGAGGTGACCAGGCCCGATCGGTGGACAGCACCCGAACCAAGACGCGCTCCCGGGAGGAGGTACGCACCGATGACCTCCGAACCACCAGATGGCACGCAGCCCCGCGCTGATGATGCGGCGGCATCCGGGGAACCGGGCCAGAGCAGCGTTGTCCTGCCCACCCACCGGGTCACGCGGACCCGCACCGGCGGAGTCTGGGTCGCGGCTGCCCTGTTCGCGCTGGTCTTGCTTCTGCTGCTGATCTTCATCCTGGAGAACGGCCAGCGAGTCGCCATCAGCTACCTCGGCGCCCACGGACATCTCCCGCTGGGCGTCGCCCTGCTGCTGGCCGCGGTGATCGGCGTGCTGCTGGTGGTGATTCCCGGTACTGGGCGGATCGTCCAGCTACGGATCGTCGCTCGCCGTCACCGCCGCCTCGACTCCCACACGGCGGCACCACCAGTCCCGCCCAAAGACGCATCTTCGCCAGCCCCCGACAGGGACGGCAGATAACACAGCCCGACAGATGATGCCTGCCGCGCGGGTGCCCGCGGCAGGCATCTTCTGTTGACCGTGCCTGTTGCTGCCTCAGGCCAATGGCCTGGGTTAGGAGGTCGCCCCGACAGCTTGCAGGATCACGTTCGTCACGGTTCTGGGATTGGAGATCATGGAGAGGTGCGGCGCGTCCACCCTGGTGATGTGGGCGTGCGCCCTATGGGTCATGGCTAGCTGCAAGGGCAGCGGGATGGCGTGGTCGGCCGTGCCGACCACGGCCCACGACGGGATGGTCTTCCACGCCGGGACACCGCTCTTCTGGGTCAGCGCGATCGTTGCTATTGGCAGCTGGGTGACGGCGAGCACATGTGCCTCCTTGGCGGGCAGGCCGTTGGCCATGCAACTGGGGAAGACGCTCTGCTTGATGTAGGCGTCGCCAACGCCGCTGGGGGCGCCAGGGAACGGGACCACATTCAGGTTCGCGGGCACGGCGCACGACCCGGGATAGGCGGCGAGCAGTTGTGCGAGGGTCTGGCCCTGCGCGGGTGCGAAGGCGTCTACGTAAACGAGGGCTTTGACCTGCGGGTCGCCGGTGGCGGCGTTGGTGATAACGGCCCCGCCGTAGGAATGCCCGACCAGCACGATAGGACCAGAGATGCTGTGCAGGAAGTCGGCCAGGTAGGCCGTGTCGTACGGAAGGCCGTGTAGCGGGTTCGGAGGCGCGTACACCGTGTAACCGTCAGTCTGCAGGCGTTTGATGACGCCGTCCCAGCTGCTGGTGTCTGCCCACGCTCCGTGCACCAGCACGATGCTGGGCTTAGAACTCCTAACAGAATGATCTTGGCTGTGGTTTGATCTTGCTGGTCCGGGTGGTTTCTCTTTGGGGGGAGTCCGGGGTGGCGCAGCGCAGGCCGTGGGAAGTCGAGGATGGGCTGTGGGAGCTGATCGAGCCGTTGTTACCGCAAGTGGAGCGGCGGTTCCGCCACCCTGGCCGCAGGCGGCTGGATGACCGCAAGGCGCTGTGCGGGATTCTGTTTGTGCTCTACACCGGCATCGCGTGGGAGTTCTTGCCGCAGGAGCTGGGCTATGGGTCGGGGATGACGTGCTGGCGCAGGTTGCGGGACTGGCATGAGGCGGGGGTGTGGCAGCGGTTGCATGAGGTGCTGCGGGCCAAGCTGAATGCGGCCGGGGCCATCGACTGGGACAGGTCGGCGGCGGACGGGTCGCATGTGCGGGCGCTAAAAGGGGGGCCAAGACCGGGCCCAGCCCGGTCGACCGCGCCAAGACCGGGTCCAAGCATCATGTGATCACCGACGGCAAGGGCGTCCCCTTGGCGGTCACCTTGACCGGCGGGAACCGCAACGACGTCACCCAGCTGCTGCCGTTGATCGAGGCGATCCCGCCGGTGCGCGGCCGCCGTGGCCGGCCCCGGCGGCGGCCGGTCAAGGTGTTCGCCGACCGCGCCTACGACCACGACAAGTACCGCGCCCTGGTGGCGGCCAAGGGCATCCGCCCGGTCATCGCCCGCCGCGGCGTCCCGCACGGCTCGGGGCTGGGCGAGTACCGGTACGTGGTGGAGCAGGCCATCGCGCTGTTGCACTGGTTCCGGCGGCTGCGGATCCGCTGGGAGACCCGCGACGACATCCACGAAGCATTCCTGACCATCGGATGCGCCATCATCTGCTGGCGCCGCCTCAAGATCCACGCATTGTGTTAGGACCTCTTAGGGCCGCCGCCAGCAGCGGCAGCCTCGGCGGTACGGGCCGACGCGACCTGGCTGAGTGGGATGAGCAAGCCGGCAATGGCCACGATTCCAGCCGCGATAACGAGCTGCAGCCTCCCTGGCTGCGCGATTCGGGTGATGTTCACTGAGGTCTCCTTTCCTGGTGTGCTCAGCGCCCGTGCGGACGCCAGGTTGCGCGGCTACAAGGCGGCCACCAGCGCTGACCGATCTGCGCGTTGATGGTTCCCGGGTTAGCCCTTTGCCCGGCACGTCCTCAGACGCCTCAAGACGCAGCGCTGGACCGGTGCCGGGTAACCTCGCACGGTCTGAGTCTGCGTCTGGAACTTGCGGCGGGGTATCCGCAGGCCTACTGCAAGGCTTACTGCACTTCCCGGCTGCGGAACACGCCCGGCTGGCGAATGGAGCGCACCGAATCATTGAGGTGGTCCAGGCGCTTTGCCCGGTCCGCCGCTGCTGCGCGGTGGCCCGCACCGGCTACCAGGTTTCGAGGGCGCGAACGCGCGTAGTTTCTCGGGAAAGCGACCTAAAGAACGGTCCGGCTTCCGGCGCTTTCGTGTGCTGGCAGTGGCGTGCTGGCGCGGGCGATAACGTCGCGTAGCTGGTGGCGGCTGGCTACCCCCAGCTTGGGATAGGACCGGTACAGGTGCGAGCTGACCGTTCGCGGTGAGAGGAAGAGCCGGTCACCGATCTCGCGGTCTGTCAGGCCGTCGCTGGCCAGGCGGACGATCTGGCGCTGCTGGGGGGTTAGCTCCCCTAGGGCATTAGGTTCGCCGGACGCGCCGGTCACGGACACCCCGCACGCTCTCAGCTCTGACTCGGTGCGCTGTGCCCACGACCGGGCGCCTAGTCGCCGGAAGGTGCCCAGGGCCTCCCTCAGTACGGACTTGGCGTCGTTGATCCGGCGGCGGCGCCGAAGCCATTCGGCGTAGTCGAGCCGAAGCTGTGCCCGCTCAAAGGGCCACTGGTCCCCGGCGGGGTCGGCGAGCGCCTTGTCGAAATGGGCTTCGGCCCCGTCTGGACCAGCGAGGATGCCGCGGGCGCGGGCGATGAGCTGCCCGAGCCGGGCAGAAGCCGTTCCGTCGAGGCGGCTGAGTGCGCGTTCGATGACGTCGCACCCTTCGATCCGCCGGTCGGCGTGGGCCGCGGCAGCGGCGAAGTCTGCCACACCCAGGTAGGAGGCGTAGTTGTGCAGCGGCGTGCCATCCTCGCTGAACAGCCCGCGGAGCTGGGTGAACGCTTGGAGGTAACTGCCGTCGGCGAGAGCCGCGACGCCAAGGGCACGACGCGCCCGAGCGGCCACCAGCCCGCATTCGGCCGGATCGACGGTGGCGAGCGCTTTGGCGACATGCTCGCGTGCCGCACCGGAGTCGGCGCGCATGGCGAGGACGGTGGCGGTGATCACGTCGGCGGACGCGGCAATGATTTCCATGTGGTTCGCCTCGGCCATGCCGGCAGCCTCGGCGGCAACGTCCAGTGCCTCGTCCCAGCGCCCCGTGTCGATGTATGCCCACCCCAGCACGGTCAGGCTCCCGCCGCTGGTACCCCGCACGCCGGGAGCGCGGAGCCGCTGCATGGCGTCTTGCAGCAGGGTGATCGCCAGCTCGGATTCGTCCAGGAGCCACGCGACGGAACCAATTCGCCACAAAGAGGGCTCTTCAATGGGTGACCCGGTGATCGTGCGCAGGTGCGGGACGAGCTGGTTCCTGCTGCCGATCGGGTCGGCGCTGGCGCTTATCCAGAGTCTCAGCACGTTGACATCAATGCCCGGGGCCCGGCCGGGGGGCGGCGGAGCCTGGCGTTCCAGCAGGCCGAGGGCGCGGCTGACGGCCCGGCGGCTGGCGGGCATTCCGGACTGGAAGGCGACCGTGGCTGCACTCCCGAGCGCGTCCCAGGCGATCGTCGGCTGGTCACGTGATGCCTCTTCGGCGACGGAGATGAGCGCTGACAGCGCGTCGGTGCGCCGCCCTGACCAGGCCAGCACCCAGGCGGCGTCGTGGCGGGCGGTCAGTCGCACCTCCGGGTCCGCCGTGATCGACAGGGCGCGGGTGGCGAGCTCCTGCACCCAGTCCCCCTGGCCGGTGGGAACGGCGGCCGAGGCGGCGGCTACCAGCCTCCGTGCCTGGTCTGCGCGGTCGGGGCTGAGTTCGGCCGCACGTTCCATCGCCAGCGCAGCGGCGGCCGCACCGCCGCGGTATTGCGCCTGGCCAGCGGTGGCCTCCAGCAGCGAAGCGACGTGCTCGTCCGGTTGCAGGGCCGCTGCGGCCAGGTGCCAGGCCCGACGGTCGGGCTGGTCGCGCAGGGCCTCGGCGAGCTCGCGGTGCGCTTCGGCCCGCCGCGCGAAAGGAGCGGAGTGGTAGATGGCGGAGCGGACGAGGGGATGGGAGAACTGCAGCCCAGTCCTGTCCACCTTCACCAGGCCCAGCTGCTCGGCTGGCGTCAGCGCCCGCGCGTCTGGCCCGGCGCCGTGGCTAGCGGCTACGCGCAGGTCCGGGCCGTCGGCCACGGCGGCCAGCAGCAGCGCGGCTTGCGCCTGCTCGGGCAGGGCGGCGAACCGGGAGGTGATGACGGCGCTCAGCCGGTCAGTCAGGGGCAGCGGCTCGGCCGCCCACCGCCTGCTCGCGGCGGGATCGTCCGCGATCACCTTGGCCAGCTCGATCAGCGCCATGGGATTACCGGCAGCTTGGGCGAGCACCTGTTGCCTCGCGCGGCCGCGAGGAGGGCGAGGCAGCCCGTCCAGCAGGAGGCCGGCGTCTGCCGCCGATAGCGGATCAAGATGCAGCTCTGAAAAGCCCCGGTCAAAGCCCGAAGGCGGGGCCTGCCCTCGGGCACCCACCAGCAGCACGACCCGCTCGGCATCCAGGCGGCTGCCGACGAAGGCCAGCGCCTCCAGCGAGCTGCGGTCCAGCCAGTGGGCGTCATCGGCGACCACCAGGACCGGGCACCGTTCGGACAGATCCGAGAGCAGGGTAAGGACGGCCACCCCGGTCAGCAGCGGGTCGGGAGCGACCGGATCCGCAGCCAGGCCCAGCGCCCCCTTCAGCGCCTGGGCCTGCCGGGCGGGCAGGTCGGCGGCACCGGACAGGACCGGCCGCAGAAGCTGGTGCAGCCCGGCGAACGCGAGTCTGGACTCCGATTCCCGGCCGGTGACCGACAGGACCCGCAGGCCCACCGACCGGGCCCGGTCGGCGGCGTCCGCCAGCAGAACGGTCTTGCCCATCCCTGCTTCACCGGTGACGACCAGGACCTGGCTGGCCAGCGGCACCTGATCCACCAGTCCGCGCAGCCGGGCCAGTCCGGCCTCCCGGCCGATGATGGGCGCGGGCTGCTGTGCGGGGAGTTCACCGGGGCCGGGCATCTGCCTGTCCTCTCGGGCAGTGCGTTTCGTCAACGCCGTCTCCAAGCTCAACAGCGACCATGGCCCGGGCATGCCCACAGTGCGCAAGGTGCAGTGACGCCACGGATACCGCCCATGCCCGTCTGGAGCCACAGTGATGACTAGGCCAGGCCTTGCCGCTGCGCGCACGAAACGATGAGGATCGCGATGCCTTTTGTCACCGTCGGGCGGGAGAATTCAGCCGCTGTCCGGATCTACTACGAGGACCACGGGTCCGGGCCTCCCGTCGTGCTGGTCCACGGGTACGCGCTGAACGGGCACTCATGGGAAAAACAGGAGGCAGCCCTGCTGACCGCCGGGCACCGGGTGATCACCTACGACCGGCGCGGCTTCGGCGCCTCCAGCCGGCCAAGCATCGGATATGACTTCGACACGCTCGCCGCCGATCTTCATGTCTTGCTCGGCAGGCTCGACCTGCGCGAAGTGGTGCTCGCCGGGTTCGCCATGGGCAGCGGTGAGGTAATCCGATACCTGGCAGCTCATGGCTCAGAGCGGGTCAGGGCAGCCGCGCTGGTGGCGCCGCTGCTGCCCTTCCTGCTCAAGACCAGCGACAGCCCCGAAGGCATTGACCGGAGCGTTTTCGACGGCATCACGGCGCGAATCGCCGCTGACCGGCCCGCGGCGATGAAAGACTTCATGGACCGCTCCTACAACATCGATCTCCTGGGCGGCGGCCGGGTCAGCGACCAAGCATGGCAGAACAGCTTCTACGTGGCGATCTCCGCATCAGCCCACGCCGCCCTGAGTTGCGTCACAGCCTGCCTGGAAGACTTCCGGGGTGATCTCGCCGAGATCGGCATCCCCGTCCTGGTAATCCACGGCGACCAGGATCGCGTGCTGCCCTACGAGGCCACCAGCCGGAGGCTTCCCGCGTTGCTGAAGAACGCCCAGTCCGCCATCATCGCAGGCGGGCCGCACGCGATCATCTGGACCCACGCCGACGAGGTCAACGAGGCACTGCTCGACTTCATCGGCCACCTGAGCGGCGTGCATCGCAGCCGCGGCTCGCGCGAAGATCATGGCTGAGCCGCTTCTTCGAGATGGCAACTCGCCACAGAGCCTGACGGAGGCGAAGCTTCCCCGCTAGCAGGCGGCCGTCAGCCCTATCAAGCATCGGTGGGCGGCTACGCGCTGGCCGCACCCGGCATCGTTAGCTCTGCCGCCGCAGGTTCGCATACGCCGGGCACAAACCCGCCCGGAGACCGACGCCCAGAACCCCGGCCGCCACCTGGTCTCAGCCGAATGGTCATGCGCCCACGGTCAGGGTCACCGTGCCGAACGGCCGATCCTCGATCAGATGCCGCAGCGCCTCGTAGCTGCCGCGCTCAGTGGCCTGTATGGCCTTCATCGATTGCCTCCGTGGGCGAGCTGGGACGCTGAATGAGCGCGAGGCGCTCGCGCTCGGGCATGCCGCGAGCGGGTGAGCCGGTCTAGGCCGCAGCCGGCACGGCTTCGGCCGCCGTCTTAATGAGCTGGGCCACCTCACCGGGATGCGAGACCATCGCGACGTGGCTGGAGGGGATCTCGACGGTGGTAGCGCCCATGCGGCTGGCAAACATGCGCTCGGCATCGGGCGGGAGCGCCTGGTCGTCAGCGGCGACCAGGTACCAGGACGGCAGCGCCTTCCAGGCCGGGACACCCATCACATCGCCGAAGGCGGAGGTGGCTAGAGCTTGCTGCACTGCGTACATCACCTTTGCCTTCACCGGGTCGACGTCGGCGGCAAAGTGGCTGACGAAGTCGTCCTCGGACAGCCAGGCGAAACCCCGCTTGTCGGTGAACAGGTGCGCCAGCGCCGGGGCCGGCGGTCCCTGGGACAGCAGCGCGCCAAGTGATTCGCCCTGATCGAGGCCGAACGCCGCGACGTAGACCAGGCCGGCGACGTTCGGTGCGTCCGGGCCCAGGGCGGTCATGACCTGACCGCCGTAGGAGTGCCCGGCGACGATCACGGGGCCGTCCTGGAGCTCCAGCACCTGGCGCAGCCGGGCGACGTCATCGGCCAGCGCGGTCAGCGGGAATTGGGGTGCGGTGACGTGGTAGCCGTCGGCCTGCAGGCGCTCGATTACGCCGCTCCAACTGGAGCCGTCGGCCCATGCGCCGTGGACAAGCACGATGTTCGGTCGAGCATTCATCTCGGTGTTCCCTTCGTGGTGGGGTCTTACTGCCATCCTGCGAAGCGAAACCCCGGGCGCGGTATGCGTAACGTCACTGCACTTTGCGGATGCCTGTTTGGCATGGCGGCGGGGGTGCCGCGTTGCCCCGCTGGGCAGCCCGAGTCAGATGGCCGTACGCCCGCCGTCGACGGCGAAGACCGCGCCGCTGACGTAGCTGGCCTTGGGTGAGGCGAGGAAGGCGATGACCTCGGCGATCTCGGCCGGCTGGGCGGGACGGGAGAGTAGGGTCGTGGCGCCGAGGGCCTCGGTGCGTTCGGGTGCTGCCCCGGCGGTCAGCACCGGCCCGGCCGCGACGGCATTGACCCGGACCGGGCCTTGCCGCCCGCCCCGGTGATGGAGTCGACCACCGCCGAGCCGCGGGCCGCGTCCCGGCCGTGCACGACCACCTCGGCGCCATGCCGGCCGAGCTCTTCGGCCGCTGCCCGACCGATGCCCGAGCTGGCCCCGGTGACCAGTGCGCCGATGCCCTCAAGGTCTCGCTGCTGATTCATGGCTCGCCCCTTTGTGACTGGGTACCTCTCACCATGTACAGCACCGGGTTCGCCGCGGTATCCGAAGCGTTACTGCACCTGCGATGCCGACTACGCGGTCCGCAAGGCAGTACTGCCTGCCCGCTCCGGCACGCCGAAACTGCCTGCCAGGCCCTGCCGCCGAAATGGCCGGGTGCAGGGGCTGAAAGATGGGGGATGAGGCCGATGAGCAAGATCACTCCGGGCGTCCTGGCACCGTCGCATGAGGTCCTCACACCCGGCGAATGGCGGGCCAAGGGCACCGGCCAGCGCAGAGCAACACCGCGGTCCAGCCACGCCCGGTGGATTCCGCCGGCGGGCTGGCCGGACCCGGTCACGATCCTCGAAGAGCAAGCGAAGACCCGCGTGCCGGATCTGATGCCGATCCGGTACGGCCGCATGGCCGCTTCCCCATTCGCCTACTTCCGCGGCGCAGCAGCGCCGATGGCGTGGGATCTCGCGCACACCGCCACGACTGACATTCGTGTGCAGGCCTGCGGTGACGCACACCTCCTGAATTTCGGCATGTACGCCGCGCCGGACCGGCGACTGGTCTTCGACGTCAACGACTTCGATGAGACGCTTCCGGCGCCGTTCGACTGGGACGTCAAGCGACTGGCCGCCAGCGTCGCCGTCGCCGCGCGGGAACATGGCTCCAGCGACCGCGCCGCCCACACCGCCGCACGCGTGACCGTGCGCAGCTACCGCACAAAGGTGGCCGGCTACGCGGCAATGCGCTTCCTCGATGTCTGGTACTCCAGGATCGACCTCGACGAGGTGAACCGTGTGTTCGACGCGCTTCAGCCCCAAAGCGCCGTGCGCCGGCGCCACCGGGACATAGCAAAGGCGCAACGCAGCACAAGCCAGCGAGCATTGACGAAAATGTGCGATCTGGTCCAAGGGCAATACCGCATCCGCCCGGCTTACCCGGTGATCGTGCGGTTCCCCGTCGAGCGCTATCCGAACGTCCTGGAAGAGCTGCGCAGCGCCGTCGCGCGCTACCTGCAGACGCTGGAAGCGGACCGGCGGGAGGTGCTGCGGCATTACTACTTCGGCGACTTCGCGCGCAAGGTTGTCGGCGTCGGGTCGGTCGGAACCGAGGCGTTCGTCATGCTGCTGCTCGGTGACCGCCCCGATGAGCCATTGTTCCTGCAACTGAAGGAGGCGCAAGAGTCGGTGCTGGCCCCGTTCGCCGGCCCCAGCAAATACAAGCATCAAGGCAAGCGCGTTGTGATCGGCCAGCGCCTGACCCAGGCCGCCACCGATCCGTTCCTCGGCTGGACCAGCGGTATCGATGCCGATGACACCGGCAGCAAGCAGTATTACGTACGCCAGCTACGTGACATGAAAGGCAGCATGAGCGTCCCTCTCATGGACCCACTCCAGCTCGACTACTACGGCCAGCTCTGTGGATGGGCACTCGCCCGAGCACACGCCAGGACAGGGCGGGCCAGCATGATCGCCGGTTACCTGGGCACAAGCGAAGTCTTCGACCACGCCATCGCGGACTTCGCTGCCGCCTACGCCCGGCAGAACGAGCAAGATCACCGTCGGCTGCTCGAAGCCATCTCCGCCGGCCGCGTGCAAGCCACGCAAGAAGAGCAGTAGCACGCCGGCCGATGTCGCATCCTCCACTCGGTCGGGCGCTTAGCAGTCCGCCCGGCGTCTCAGCCGCATCTGGGTCAGCTGTTTGCCGGGTTGAGCGGGCTTGGCGCGCCGTACCCGATCCTCAGCACGGTTTGGCCGCCAGGCAGCGTGGCCAGGCTCACTCCGGGGTGGTAGAGGGAGCGCTGCGCGTTGATGAACGACCGCATCCAGTGGGTGTAGGCCGAGGGAGTGAGATGCCCCAGTGGGTCGGCCGTTGCCAGATCCATTGACCTCAGCAGGCTGGCAGGCCCGCCACCGGGTGACCCGCTGCCGAAGTCCACGATCTGCACCGGATGCTGGTGGACCATGGCGGCGATGAGCTCCGGCAGCCGCGGATCAATGTTGCCGCTGCGGAGCTGTGCCCTGGCCGTGGCCGAGAACGTGAGGTGGCTGTCGGTCAGCAACTAGGGCGTCCCTCGCTTTCCTGGCGTGTGCATACGTCCCTTGAACGCCGTTATAGGCGGTAGCGCCACCTGCGATATTCCAGCCGAATCTCGATCTTGGCATTCCCCGAGCCGAAGGCCGCGATGATGGCCGGGGCCCAGACGGCCAGCCGGTCATGGAATTGGGCCCGGACGGCAGCGGTGGAGACCATGAGGTTAGCGCCGAGCGGATCGTTGGACTGGGGACCGATTATCAGCAGATTCGCGGCCGGGAACCCCCTGCTGACCAGGTCGGCGCGCACCTGGGCATCACATCCAACGACCGCGGCCCGGCTGACCTGGTGCATGATCCAGCTGACAGCCTGGTTCCTCACCGCAGCCTCGGTGTTGAGCGGCGGGCTGGCGCCAGGGCGCTGGCCCGTCAACTGCCCGGACGATGCGCCGTGCTGGGGAAAGACGGTAGCGATAGCGACTGCGGCAACGACTACAGCGGCTACAGCGGCAGCAGCCGTGGCGGGGATGACGATAGCGGTCATCCACCCAGATCCAAGGAGCCCTCTCGCGTGCGGTCGGACTGGACGTTCGGCGTCACCCGGCACGGCGCTGGTGGGCTGGTAGCTATCGATGCGAGCCCGTCTGGCGAGTGGGTGGGCGACGCGCCTGGCCGCGCGCGGATCGCCGTCGGCGGCGGCGCGCCGGTACCAGGTGAGTGATTCTTGCGTCCGGCCCTGCCCCGCCAAACTTTGGGCTAGCAACCAGGCGGCTTCACCGATGCCCGCTTCAGCGGCTTGCTGGAGCAGGGGCAGCGCAGTGTCCCGCTCGCCGCGGCCGAGGGCAGCGAGGGCCTGGGTGTAGATCGCGTCCTCGGTGTCAATCAGGTGAGCGATGTCAGCGATTCGCTGACGTTCGCGGAGATCCTTGTCAACGCGGCGACAGGCGGCGGCGAACTCCTCGCTGGCTTGATCACGGGTTCCGGCGGTGACGTCGCAGTGTTCAACTAGTTCCTGGAAAAGATCGCCGCAGTTCACTGGAATTCCGCCTCCCACCTGCCGCTGCTCGTGCGGTGAAGTTTTTTCAGGTGCTTCTTGGCCGCATTCAACTGCGATTTGACTGTTCCAGGCCGCAAGTCCAAGATCATCGCCGTCTCGGCCACGCTGAACCTTGCTGCCTCGCGCAGCCACAGCACTTGACGTTGCCCTACCGGGAGTCCGCGAAGTAGGACCGTCAATGCCTCACGTAGGTCAACGCCCCCGCACGGATCATCGAGTGAAGGCACGGCGCGCAGAAGATCGTGGGGATCGAGGTTAGAACCGCGCTTAGCCCGTTGCCCCTGCAGTCGCCTGGCCCTTCGGCCGGCAATCTTGTACCAGTAGGCTGCGGGCTTTTCCAAGGTGCGTATCTGGTCCCAGCGATCACGGACGATGAGGATAGTGTCCTGCAGGACGTCGTCGGCCTCATGTTCGGGGCATCCGACCGAGTTAATCAGGTATGCACGAACACCTTTACGGTAGGTGACATAGAGTTCGCTCACTTCCTTGTCCCGGGGATCCTCAGGCTCCCGGCTGGCAGCGACAACAGCCTTCACCGACCATCCCCCGGTCCTGCTTGGCTGGTCTCGTCCCCGCCCGGACCCGCGCCGCACCATGCCCCGGAACGGTGCGGCGCGGGGCCGGGAGCCAGGTAGGCCGGGCGCTCCCCGGCACCTAGCCGGCCTGGCCGTCTTCTCAATGGCGCTGCCCGTACCAGGGGATGGCGAGCGGGCCGGCATGGACGTCCGGCCGTGAGGGGGCCGACCAAGCGCAGGTCTCGCACCATCGGCGCCCTCCAGCTCTTCGAGGCTACGGTGACTCGATGAGACCCACCCACGTACTACAGGCTTTCAGCAGCCGAAAAGGTTCGACTGCCGTTCAAATCCCGGAGGACTGCCAGCCCAGCGCCATCGGCCCGCCATCTCACCGTCGTCTCACAGACCGAGGGGGCGTGTCAGCGCGCGAAGAATGCCGAGAGCTTGTGACGGAGTGGTGGTGTTTTCGGCCAAGAGGCAACAACGCGATCGGGTGGTTGGACAGCTGTGCCGGCCGGTACCGCTGCCTGGGCGTTTGACCGGCGGTGAAGCGACTGGGTCTTGGGGGTTGACGGGTCGGAACCGTCAGAGTCCAGCCGGACTGGTTTAGTTTCGGGCGCTGGGCGCCGCGCGGGCCGGTCGCGCCCGCGGCTTCCGCCCGGCCGCAGGGGCCGCATCGATGAGTACTTGGGCGGCCGCCTTGGCCGCGGTGGCGGCGGCAGGGCCACGGTTGAGACGTGATTGGGCGAGTGCTCCGTCGTACAGCAAGGTGAGCTGTCGCGCCAGGCTGGCCGGCTCCGCCACACCCAGCGCCGTCGCCTGCTCGGCCATCGCCCCGAGCAACCACTCGCGGGCCTTGCACGTCACTTCGGCAGCCGCGCTGTCCGGCCCCGACTCGGCAGAGGCGTTAGCGAAGGCACAGCCCCGGAACCCTGGCTGCTTCACCGTGATAACGAGCACATCGAACAGTGCGAGCAGCTTCCCTCGCGGGTCATCGTGCAACGCCATCTCGGCGAGCACCGTCGCCCGGCGCGACGCGTGACGCGTCTCGAGGTAGGCACGCACGAGCTCCTCCTTGCTGCCGAACGCGCTGTAGAGGGTGGCCTTGGCGACGGCGGCCCGCTCGATGATCGTGTCGATGCCGACAGTGTGGACCCCGCGTTCGTAGAACAGCTCGCTGGCCGCATCGAGTAGCCGGTCTCGGGCCGGCCTGTGGTCGATGGCGTAGGTGCTCATACCTCAAATTTACAGACAGGTCTGTCTGAGGGCGATCGCTTCGCGATCTTGGAGAGGCCGGCGCGAGTGCGGTCAGGGCGGGCGCGGCGAGCAACGCGCTCAGACCGCACGGATTCTGATCGCAAGCGTTCGGTATCGGTGGCCCACTGCAGCAGAGAGCTCTTGACTGGACAGACAGGTCTGTTTACTCTGCCAGACAGACCTGTCTGATCAGGAATGAAGGAGGACCCTCCGATGAGTACGGGAACCGGGTCGCAGATATCCACGTACTTCCGCGTCGTTGACGGAGTCCGGGTGAGGTTTGCCGATACCAAAGCGGACTCCGACACGACCGTGCTGATGTTGACGCCGTGGCCGGAAAGCGTGTGGGCCTTTCGTCGCATCTGGGACCGCATCACATCGCTCGGGAGGGTCGTCGCCATCGACATGCCGGGATTCGGGCACTCCGATCAGCCGGCTGGGCTCATCGCTCCCGAGAGCTCCGGAGCGTTCCTGGCCGGTCTGATCGACCAATGGGGGCTGGGCGCTCCACATATCGTCGGTCCGGACGTTGGCACAGCCTCAGCGCTCTTCCTCGCTGCCAAGGCGCCAGAACGCGTCACGAGCCTGACCATCGGTGGTGGCGCTGTCCGCTACCCGATCGAGGCCGGCGGTGCACTCAAGGACGTCATCGAGGCACCCAGCCTCGATGACGTTCGCGGGCTCGACGCCAGAACCAACATCGGCTACGCGGTCCAGTCGGCCGCACCTAGCGACACTGAGCCTGAGGTCCACGAGGACTATGTGAGCGCATACGACCTCGGCCGGTTTGCGGAGTCGGCCCGGTTCGTACGGCACTACCCCGAGCAGAACCCGGTGCTCCGAGACCTGCTGCCGACGATCACGACCCCGACCCAGATCGTGGCGGGCCGGAACGACGAACTCGTGCCGTGGCCGAACAACCAGTATCTCGACCAGCTCCTGCCTAACAGCGAGATTCACCCTCTGGACGCCGGTCACTTCGCATGGGAGCAAGCAGCAGCGGAGTACGGCCGGCTGGTCGCCGACTGGGTCAGCGGCGGGTATCGGCGCGTCATGGCCGGCTAGCCCGTGAGCCTGGAGTACATGTGCTCAGGGAGTGATCGCGAAATCGTCTGGCCAGATGGTGGGCGGAGCGGCGGGCGGGCGCTGCTCCAGCGCCTGCAACGCTAGCCGGACGGCGGTGTCGAGCTGGGGATCGCGGCCCGCTGCCCAGTCGTGCGGCGCGATGGCCACCTCGACGTCCGGATCCGCGCCGTAGTTATCCATTGCCAGCCGACGTGGGGGAACCACAAGGCGGACGCCGGCTGCGTCACCAGCGTCCCGTCGACCAGATCGTTGAAGTAACAGCCGTGAACGTGATCAGATCGCATGCAACATGCGGGTAGCGCAGGTAAGACGATTCGGGCATGTTGCCTCTTTCGGCACCGCGCTGAGTCGGCCATAGTCATCAGCACACGCCGACGTGTACAGGTAGACCATGGGAGTTGCAGTTACTCATCGGCCGCAAGCGGATGACGGTGATCCCAGCGCGATCTTTGGTGCCTTCGCGAACCGGTGGCGGGGTGAGTGCTGCCGCCGGTAGCAAGTTCTGCCGGTCATCAGCCGGTGGGGGTCTGCTGCCAGCGAAATCAAAGCTCGCGGGCGGCTGCCAGTTCGTAGGATGAGCTATGGCCGAGCGCGCGAGAGTTTACCGACTGCGGCAAGACTCCCCGCCGGTAGCGCAGCCTCGGGAGCCACTGGAGCAGGAACCGCTCTGGCGGGAAGCGCTCGGTCAGCGGCTGCGCGCCTTGCGCTTGGCTCAGCGGGAGACGTTGTCGGAGACGGCGGCCCGGGCGGGCATCTCGCCGCAGTACCTTTCCGAGGTTGAGCGTGGGCGCAAGGAACCGTCGAGCGAGATGATCGCGGCGCTGGCGGGAGCATTGGGGACCACGCTCATCGGGCTGACCGAGCAGGTGGCTGGCGAATTGCGCCGTCAGCAAGGCATCGGCGCCTCGCGCGTATCCGGCCCGGTCATGCTCGCTCTGGCGGCGTGAGGCTTGGGTCAGGCGGCTGAGGAGCCGGACGCGCTGGCGTTCGCCAGCCGCTGTCCCAGCACTTGGTCGACAATCCCGTACTCCAGCGCCGCCTGCGCTGTGAGGACCCGGTCTCGGTCTGTGTCGGACCGCAGCGCCTGGACGGACTGGCCGGTGTGCGTGGAGAGGACCGCCTCGATCTCGGCGCGCATGCGCACAACTTCATCCGCTTGCAGGATCAGGTCCGGGATCGCCCCCTGGCCGCGTCCGGCGGGCTGGTGCAGCACCACCCGTGCGTGCGGAAGCACGGCGCGCCGGCCAGGGGTTCCGGCTGCGAGCAGCACGGCGCCGACGCCGATCGCCTGTCCCACGCAGGTGGTGGCGACCGGCGCCTGGATGTACTGCATGCTGTCGTATACGGCGAGCATGGACGGCAGATCGCCGCCCTCGCAGTTGATGTACAGGTTGATCTCCTGCTCGGGGCTTTCCGCCTCGAGATGCAGCAGCTGGGCGATGAGCGTGTTGGCGACGCCGGGATCGATCGCGGTGCCAAGGTAGACGATCCGCTCGGTGAGCAGATGCGAGTACACGTCCATGATCCGCTCACCGCGGGAATGCTGAGCGATGACGTTCGGGATGGGGTAGCTGCTCATGATTCACCCGTCAGTCCGATCCGGTGTTTTCTTACCGGCATGACCTGGCCGAACGAGCCGACGATCTCGTCGATGAAGCCGTAGTCCCTGGCCTCGGCGGCGGTGTACCAGTGGTCATGCAGAGAGTCGTCAAAGATCCGCTCGACCGGCTGCCCGGTGTCCTCCGCGATAAGGCCGAGCACGGTATCCACCATGTGCCGCAGATCGGCGGCCTGGACCTCGATGTCGGCGGCGCTGCCGCCGATCCCAGCCGAGCCCCGGTGCATGAGGATCCGGGCATGCGGCAGCGCGAATCGCTTGCCCTTGGCGCCGGCCGAGAGCAGGAACTGCCCGGCGCTACAGGCAAGCCCGAGTACCAAGGTCGACACGTCGCACGGCACGAGCCGCATGACATCGCGGATCGCGAGCATCGACGGCACGGATCCCCCGGGTGAGTGGATCCACAGGGCGACGTCGGCGGCGGGATCCTGCGCGGCGAGCGTCAGCAGCTGCGTCGCGAGCAGCGTTCCGTTGTCGTCGTCGAGTACCCCGTCGAGCACCAGTATCCGCTGGAGCAGCATTTGATCCCGCACGCGCTCACTGAATAGCGGGCTCTTTCCGTTCTCTGCCATGCCTCCAGCCTGCGGCACAGTCGGCCCGAAATACCTCACGTGCTGCTGTGAGCAGATCCGCCCACAGCAGCGCGGCATCAAGGCATTTATTCGGCCCGTTCCGGTCCTGCGCTCAGCGCGGAATCCGGTGCTGGTTCCGCCGCGGTGCCGTCCAGGGCTGGCTCCGACAGGGCCCGCATGTTGCCCTTTGGAAGGACCAGCGCGGCGATGACCGCGGCCACGACGAAGATCACTGAGGAGTACAGGAACGCTGTGGTGTAGCTGTGCACCGCTGCCGCCTGCACGTTCGCCGGCGTTATCGCCCGGCCCACCAGGTATGCGGTGGCGGCGCCAGCGGCCAGTGTGTTGAGAAGGGCCGTGCCGATCGAGCCGCCAACCTGCTGGGATGTGTTGAGGGTGGCCGACCCCACCCCGGCATCGGAGGGCTTGAGCCCCAGGGTGCCGGTGCTGAAGGAGGGGGCGAGACTCAGGCCGAACCCCAGGCCTAGCAGCAGGAGGTAGGGCAGCACGTGGCTCACGTAGGAGCTGTGGAGCCCGACTAGATGCAGGAAGTACAACGCAACGGCGTTCATGAGCAGCCCGATCGGCACGATCATCTTGGGACCGAATCGGGGCAGCAGCACCCGGTTGGACACCTGCGCCATCCCCGCGAGCGCGGCGATCATCGGGAGAAAGGCGATGCCAGTTTTGACTGGGCTGAACTTGAGTGTCTCCTGCAGGTAGTAGGTGAGGAACAGGAAGACCCCGAAGAGTCCCATGGCGGCGAACAGCATGACCAGTATCGAACCGCCTCTAGTCCTGTTTTGGACGATCCGGGGCGGGAGCAGCGGGTACGGCACCCGGCGCTCAAGTACGGCGAAGCTGGCTAGCAGGACCACCCCAACGAGCAGGAAGCCAATGGTGAAGGGGTTGCTCCAGGCAGTGGTCTCGGCGTGGGAGAAGCCGTAGACGAGGCAGAACAGCCCGCTGGTGACCAGGAGAAGCCCGGGAATATCCAGCGGATCGCGGCTGGCGGCCTTGTCGTTCTTCAGCCAGAGCAGGGCGCCGGTAGCGGCAATAGCGGCAAAGACCAGGTTGATGTAGAGGGTCCAGCGCCATGACGTGTAAGAGGTGAGGATCCCGCCAAGCAGCAGCCCCAGGGCCCCGCCGGCCCCGGCGATGCCGCCGTAAATAGCGAACGCCTTGCCGCGTTCACGGAGGTCGGTGAAGGTGGTGGTCAGCAAGGCCAGGACCGACGGGGCGAGCAGTGCGCCGAAGGCACCCTGCACGGTTCGGGCGGTAGCCAGCATCGCGAAGTTGACCGAGGCTCCGCCGATGGCTGAGGCCCCGGCGAATCCCGCCAGCCCGATGATCAGTGTTCGCTTGCGTCCGAAGATGTCGCCGATCCGGCCTCCGAGCAGGAGAAGGCTGCCGAAGGCGAGCGAGTAGGCGGTCACGACCCACTGCCGGTCGGCGTTGGAGAAGCCGAGCGCGTGCTGAGCTGTCGGCAGCGCGATGTTGACGACGGTGTTGTCCAGGATGACCATCAGCTGGGCGACGCCCAGCACGGCCAGAATCCACCACCGCATAGCGTGGTTCGCCGCATGGTCGGCCGTCTCAGCCACGTCCAGCTGGCGGGCCATCCCAGCCACATCCAGTGGCGAAGTGCCTGACGAGCTCATCGATTCATCCTGCGACTGGGACAATGTCATCTCTCCGCTCGTATGGGCTCTGGCCTTGCCGCAACACCGGCCGAAACTGGAAGCACCCATGGAGTAACAGTCACCGGCCAGAAAACGATGGCGCCGGGGCAACCCCGAATTGGTCTGACCGGCCCTGGAGGCCTCTACTGAGGAAGCCAGCCAACCGGGAGATCAGGGTGAAGGGTGCGCGCCGGCCTGCACTAGCGGGCACCATCAGGCGAGGAGCGCTGGCCGCTATCCGCAGCCGGGACTTCGCGCGCGCCGGGCCCGGCGGTCAGGAAGGTCCCCGGAAATGAGGCGACCCGGACGGGCAGGCACGCAGGCCGGATCCGACCGAGTCGCAGCAACCACTACGGTGGCTGCCGCTCGGGGGCGTCTACCGGTGGCTCGCCGGCAGGCCGGTGATCAGCACGTCCAGAACGGGCGGGCCGGGGTCTGGGCTGCGGGTCCGCGCGACCTTGCGCCAGCCCCACTGCCGGAAGGCCTGCTGCGCCGCGGTGGCCCCCGGCGGGAGGACCAGCGTGGCCCGTTCCTCGGGCCGCCCGCCCAGAATGAGGTCATGCAGGGATCCCGCGATGCCCTGCCGGCGCCACGGCGCACGGACCAGCAGTGCGGTCAGCGCGAAGGTACGGCCGGGATGCTCGGTGGTGACCTCGGCCGGCAGCGGGGCCGTCAGGTCCTGCCACCACGACGTCGATGGCCGCAGCGGCATTCCCGCCGCGAACCCGATCAGGTAGTCACCATGGCGGGCCTCCGCCAGGACGAAGCCCCGCTGGCGGCGCCACACCCGCAACCGTTCCGCGAACAATGCTCCGTGATCGGCGTCACCGTAAACCTCACGGTGGACGGCCTGGAGTTCGTCGCCGTGCGCAGCGGCCTGCCCGCCGTCGAGCTTCTGGAACGTGATGCCAGGCGCGGCCACGACCACCTTCTCCGCTGAACACTGCGCCCTTGCCCCACCAGAGTGCCAGGTCCCAGCGCTGGCCCGGGTGCCCGGCCGCGACGCCGCCGGGTCCAGGGGCCGCTTCGGTCATGCCGCGGCGCTGCGGGGCAGCGCTTCGTCAGCACCCGTCGTAGCTCGTCCAGTTCGAGGCGCCGCCTGCGGCGATCGCGTTATCGAAGATCTGATCCTGGTAAGCGGGACCAGCGACGCCGTACTCGCTGGCCGCGCCGCCGTACTTTTCCCAGGTGCCCAGCAGGAACTGGTAAGCCCCGCCGCCGTTGCCGGGTCCCCAGGCGTAGCTGCCGCCCTCCTCGGAGTTGCGGATGCAGACCCCGAGCGGTGAACTGGCGGCATCCCCACCGCCGCCGGATGGCGCTGGTGCCGCGCTCGGGGTCAGGGTCGGCTGCGCTGCTGCCTGTTGCCGCGCCGCCTGCCGTCGCGCGCGCCGGGCGGCGGCGAGGTTGGCGAGGTGCCGGCGCTGGGCCGCCCTCGCAGACTCACTAATCATGCGGGCGATAACCCCGCGCGTCACGTCGGCCGCCACATAGTCGCTGGTGAAACCCGACATTGCACTCTTCACCGGCATCGCGTCGTGAGAGGGCCCTGCGGCTGCGGATCCGCTGTGCAAGAACACGAAGGCCGCAGCCACGCCTGCGAGCGTTGCTGCGGCCGCTACCGGTACCCCGCGTCTGGTGGCCGGTTTGCTGGGTTTGGCATGACGGGGTGCTGCGGGCATCACCCTCCTGTCCCCGGGGCCCCGCGTTCACCCGGCGAGCCGACGCCTGCTGACGTCGGGTGGCGCGGGCAACGCCTGTCTCGGGGAACCTACTGGCGGCCTGGCGGGAGACGCAGTGAAACACCGGAAGAGCGCATCAACCGGCACCAACTGTGGTATGGGCGACTAACTCCGCCACGGAACGCCGGGGATGTTGGCGTGGCGTCCGGCCGCCGCGGGCTGGGCTTGCCGGGCGGGCGTGGCAGACTTGTGGGATGAGGTCTTGGGGCGGCCGTGCGTTCGGGCTTCCCCGGGCTTGCCGTTGATGAAGGCGGCCGGGGCGCAGCCGGAACTGGCCGGTGACGTACGGTTCCGCGCGGCGAGGAACGCCGTTTACGTCGTCTTCTTTGGCAATGGCTTCCTGTTCGCGAACTGGGCGGCCCGGATCCCGCAGGTGCGCGCCGAGTTGGGCGTCACGCCTGGGGTGCTGGGGCTCATCTTGTTGTGCCTGGCGGTGGGAGCGGGGATCGGCACCTCGCTGTCGGGGCTGTTTACCAGCAGGCTCGGGGAGACCCGGACGGTGAGCGTGATGGCCGTGGTCGCGGCCGCGGGGATGGCTCTTGCCGCGGTTGGCATCCTGTTCGGCACGCCTGCTGTAGCGGCCGGGCTGGTTGTCTTCGGGTTCGGCTCGGGGACTTGGGATGTGGCCATGAACGTGCAGGGCGCTGCTATCGAGCGGGTGCTGGGCCGGGCGATCTTGCCCAGGTTCCACGCCGGCTGGAGCATCGGCACGGTAGCCGGGGCAGGCATCGGCGCGGTCATGGTCGCCCTTGGCGTGCCGGTCACCGTGCACCTGCTGGCCGTGACTTTGGTGGTCGCGGTCGTGGTGCCGGTCGCGGCCCGCGGGTTCGTGCCCGGTTCCCACGCACCGGCCCCGGGTGGCCGGTCGGCCAGGCGCCGCCAGCTGACGTCGTGGACCGAGCCGCGAACGCTGCTGATCGGCCTGTTCGTGCTTTGCATGGCGCTCACCGAGGGAACCGGCAATGACTGGCTCTCGCTGGCGGTCATCGACGGCTACCACAGCGCGGCGGTCGTGGGCACCCTGACGTTCGCCGTCTTCCTCGCCGCCATGACCGCTGGCCGCTGGTGGGGCCCAAGGCTCATCGACCGCTACGGGCGGGTACTCGTGCTGCGGGTGTGCGCGGTCACCGCGCTGGCGGGGCTGCTCCTGATCGAGTTCGGCGCGATGCTGCCGGTGGCAATGGCCGGCGCCCTGCTGCTGGGGCTGGGAACCTCGCTGGGGTTCCCGGTCGGCTTGAGTTCCGCCGCCGACGATCCCGCCCACGCGGCCACCCGGGTGAGCACGGCTGCCTCAATCGGCTACGTGGCCTTCCTCGCCGGGCCGCCAGTAGTTGGTTTCCTCGGCGACCGCGTCGGCGTCCTGCACAGCCTCTGGGTTGCCGCCGTCGTGCTCGCCGCTGCCTTCCTCCTGGCTGGCGCCACCACCCCACTCACCGCAGACGGCGGGCCAAGGCAAGACGGCCATTGACGGCCACCGCCGGCTCCACCGGCGGGTCCTGGGCCTGGCAGACCTCGCAGGGAAGCGAGCACAGGCCCGGCGCCCCCGGGCCGCTGACCACGCAAGTCGGGCAGGCTGGCTGTCGTCCGGCATCGCGTTGAGGGTCGTCATGGGCTGCCTCCTAGTGGCGCGGGCGGATTCGGCTGGCTGGCGGTTTCAGAACCCGACTGGCTGGCGGATGAGGACGAGGTGGATGCGGCCGGGCAGCTCCTGGTGGATCTCCAGGATCTTCCCGACCTGGCTGTGCTGCCCGTAGGCGGCGATCGCCCGGACGTCTTCCAGCGGCAGGCTGTGCTGATAGATCCGTTCGTGCGCCGCGGCCAGGTCGGGCACGAGCTTCTGCACACCGACGACGAGGATCACGTTGGCCGCACCCCAGGCGTAGGAGGCCAGCTGGCTACCCGACGCCGAAGCGATCACCAGGATGCCGTCGGCGGTGACCGCGTGCACGCTGCCCAGCGCGTAGTCGGGCTGGCCGCCGATCGCCTTCATCTGCTGCGCCTGGGTGGCGAAATCCAGCGCGAACATCGCATTACGCGCCGACTCCCACCGGCCGCCGCCATCGTTGACCGCGTCCGCGATCCCGGTCTCGGCCAGGGTCACCGAGGTGTTGGTCATCACCGACGAGCCGTCTGGGATGCGAGCCAGCACGGCCGCCCGCGCGGCATCGAGATCGTCGACGACCTCGACACTGAACCCGTGCTCCTCCAGCGCCACGACAGTTGCCGCCAGCGCATGCTCATCCGGCAGCGAGGTGAAACGGTCAGGGGTGGCAGTCGTGCTCACAGCTGGTCCTCCTTGATGCAGATCGCGCCCGGGAACCCGGGTCTCCGGCGCTAACTCGCTGATCGAGTGCGCCCGAAGCTAGTGGCCATCAAGGTGAGCGGCTGTCGCCTGGTTCGGGTGATTTGCGGTCCGGAGTGAGCTTTCGGATCTCGAGCAGGTCCAGGCCGAGCGCCTCGATCTCGGCCAGCACGCCGTACAGTGCCGACCGGTCCAGCAGGCCGGTGAGCACGGTGTGCGGGCCGTGATGCTGCGGCGCCAACGCCGGGAACGCCGACAGCAGAGTGGCGCCGAGGTGCCCGTTGATCCGGATCACGTACGGGGCCGGTGCCGGGTCCATGACGCCATGATCACCAGCGGGGAGGTGACCCCGGATCACCGGGATCCGGTGACCTCCGGGGCTAGCGCGTGCGGGCGGCGGCCAGCAGCCGCAGTTCCCTGGCGCGCCGCACGGCTGAGGACCGGTCACGAACCTGGAGCTTGGCGTAGATGCTGCGCAGGTGCGTGCTGACGGTGTTCGGCGAGACGGACAGTTCACCGGCGATCTCGAGCCGGGACAGATTCGTCGGCAGATACCGCAGCACCCTGAGCTCGCCCGGGCTGAGCTCCTCCGCTGGCGGCAACCAGGACTGCTCTTTGGCCGCCGGGGATGAGCCGTGCAGGACATCGAGGATGTCGGCGAGCAGCGCGCCGTGCGCGGTCTGGTGCCGCGGCAGCGCCTCGAGCAGCTCTGCTGAGCCGGTCATCGCGAACGGCAGGACCAGTCGGTCAGATTCGGCCAGGGACAACGCCCGTTCCGCCGCCTCGTTCGCCGCGCGCTGGTCACCGAGCTGGCGGTGGACGAGCCCGGCCAGCAGCTGAGCCTCCATGACGGTGACGTTTCCGAGGACCGGTGCCGTGCCATCCAGAACGCCGTCCACCGCAGCTAGCGCCGCGGCCGGATCGCCCTCCGCCAGGCAGATCACCGCGAGGGCGTTACGGAACTCACCGGAGCTGGCTCGATCGTCATCAAGCTCCGCGAGCAAGGCGCGGGCCTCGCCGGTCATCCCGAGGCGGGCCTGGGTGGCCAGCAGCCAGCGGGTGGTACGGCTCGCCAGCGCTTGCGAGTCCGCGAGCTGCGATCCCAGGTATTCGGCCGCGCCGAACTCCTCAAGCGCTTCATGATGGCGGCCGCAGCCAGCGTGCAGAAGCCCAGCCGTCTGGTGCAACAGCAGCGTGATGTCCGGCCCGGCGTATGTTTGCAGAGCCCGTTCGGTGCGCCGCAGCCACCGCTCGCCCTCGTCGAACTCACCCGTCCAGATCAGCGTGCCGGCGAGCATTATCAGCGCGGGTGCGATCACCGGTTCCGCGCCCCAGCCGTGCTGCTCGGCGAGGGCGATCGCCTCACGGCAGCGCTGCTGGGTCGTGGCGAACGAGTGCAGGACGAGCGATGCGAACCCGAGCTGCGCCAGGCAGCCGACTTCGAGGTACTGCCGGCCGATCTCCCGGGCCAGGTCGGCGCCCTCCCGCAGGTGGCGTTCGGCGTCCGGTGCGTCTGGCGGCTCCAGCGACCATGCCTCGGCGGTCCCCAGGTTCCCCAGCGCTACCGCGCGCAGATCGCTGCCGAGCGCGATGTCCTCCTCGGACTGCCCGGTCACCGGGGAGACCAGGAACTTGGCCTGCTCGATGACGCCGGCCCGGTCACCGCGCCGCCTGGCCAGCGACAGCTGCAGCGACCCGACCGCCACCCGCAGGCGGCGCTGGCGTTCCGGCGGCGTCGTCCCGGCGTACGTCTCGGCGACCGCCAGGTGGGCGGCCGCCTCGTCCAGCCGCCCCTGAGCAAGGTCACCCATCGCGCGCACCAGGGCCAGCTCAGGATGATCCGCGCCCGGCGGGAAAGCCCGTACCAGCGCCTGCATGGTCTGCGCTTGCCCGTCGAGCGTCAGGCTGAACGAATAGTCGGCGAGCAGTTGGGCCGCCTCCGGCCAGTCGCCCGCCGCCTCGGTGTGCCGGATCGCGTTGACGACCTGGCCGTGCCGGGTGAACCACGCGGCAGCGCGCCGGTGCAGCGCGGGCACTTCTTCGGGCAGCGTCCGGCGCAACTCCAGCCGTAGGAAATCCGCGAACAGGTGGTGGTAGCGGAACCAGGTGCGCTCAGGGTCGAGAGAGACGACAAACGCGTTCGCGTCTTCGAGGCTCAGCAGGATCTGTTCCGAGCCCGGGCGGCCGGTGAGCAGATCGGCCAGCTCCCCGTTGACCCGGTCAAGCAGGGAGGTGCGCAGCAGCAGATCCTGGACGTCGGGCGGCTGGCGGTCGAGCATTTCGGCGAGCAGGTACTCGGCGACCGTACGGTCGCTGCCGGAGAACTCAGCGACGAACCGCTCCGGGTCAGGGTGGCCGGCCAGGGAGAGCACCGCGAGCCGCAGGCCCGCGGCCCATCCTTCGGTCCGCTGGTGCAGCAGCGCCGCCCCGGAGTCGGATAGCGCGACACCCGAGGCGTCAAGCAGCTCGCGGGTTTCGCGCCCGGTGAAGCGCAGATCCGCCGCGCGGATCTCGGCGAGTTCGCCAGCCAGGCGCAGCTGATGCAGCCGCAGCCGCAGATCGTGGCGCGTGGTCAGGACCACGTGCACGTTCGGGGGAAGGCTGGTCAGCAGCCGGGTGAGCTGAGTGGGGGCCTCTGGCGAGTGCAGCTCGTGGAGATCATCAATAACCAGCGTGACGCCGCCGTGAGCGTCGGCGAGCTCCGACAGCACCCGGCCGGCCATCGCCGGTGCGTTGAAGTCGGGTGTCGCTGCTGGCAGTTCCGCGCCGTTCGCACCGGTGGCTTGACGGACCGCGCCGAGCAGGGCCAGCCAGAACTGCTGGGCGTCGTGCTGATCGCGCTGCACCTGCACGAGGGCGAGCCGGCGCGCCTGACCCGGTCGGCCGGCCCAGGCGCGCAGCAGCGACGTCTTCCCACTGCCGGCCGGGGCCGAGATGATCGTCACCTTGCTCGCCGCCGCGCGATCTAGGGCAGCAAGAAGATCACCCCGGTCGATCAGTCGGGGAACTGCTGGAGCCACCGTCAAAGGCCCGCCCTGATATCCACGCCCGACATCCTTGCGCCGGTCACACGGCCCCGGCACCTTCCCTTCGGTACCAGGCCGGCGCTCGTACTGTCAAACGTCGCGCGAGCGCCTCGGCAAGCGGGGACGAGCCGTTCTCATGTTCAGCCATGAGCAGATCCAAGCCCCGAGCGTTGACAGCCGGGCCGTAGTTAGTAGTAATTTGCAAGTTACTAGCCATGGAGGCATAGCAGCGATGACAATCCTTGACGAGATCCAGACAAGCATCAGGCAGCACGCGGAGGGCACCGGCTCCTCGGTGGTGGGTATCGGGCAGCGGTGGGGCCTCGGCTCAGGCATCGTCCTGGCCGAGGGCCGGGTGCTGACCAACGCGCACAACGTGCGCGGCGATCAGGTCACGGTCACCTTCGCCGACGGGCGGACGGCTGAGGGCAGCGTGGCCGGGCAGGACATCGACGGCGACCTCGCCGTCATCGAGGTCGACACCGGCGGCGCACCGGCGCTGGCGTGGGCCGACGGCGCGTCCGCCGCGATCGGGGCGCCAGTGTTCGCCCTGTCCAACCCCGGCGGACGCGGGCTGCGCGTGACGTTCGGGTTCGTCTCGGGCGTGGACCGGGCGTTCCGGGGCCCGCGCGGCCGCCGCGTCACCGGCAGCCTCGAGCACACCGCGCCGCTGCTGCCCGGCTCTTCGGGCGGCCCGGTCCTCGACGCCGAAGGGCGGCTGCTCGGCATCAACACGCACCGCCTCGGCGAGGGCTTTTACCTGGCCATACCCGCCGACGAGGCGCTGCGGGCCAAGACCGACGCGCTTGCCCGCGGCGAGTCAGCGGCGCCACCGCAGCTTGGCATCGCCATCGCCCCTCGTCGCGTGGCCAGGCGGCTGCGCCGCGCCGTCGGCCTGCCCGACACCGATGGGCTGCTCATCCAGCAGGTAACCGACGACAGTCCCGCCGCCCGCGCCGGCCTCTCCTCGGGCGACCTGATCGTGGCGGCCGCGGGCCAGCCGGTCGGTGGCGTCGATGACCTGTTCGACGCACTCCAGGGGGCGCAGGGCGGCACCCTCGAACTCCGCGTCGTGCGCGGCGCCGACGAGCGGGCCGTGCAGGTGGTGTTCACAGACATCGAGGGCGAGTGATGGACGACAGCATCCGCGTTTCCGACGCCGACCGGGACCGCGTCACCGACCAGTTGCGCGATCACTTCGCGGCGGGCCGGATCACCTCCGGCGAACTGGACGAGCGGCTGTCGGCGGCGCTGAGCGCCAAGACCTTCGGCGACCTGCGCCGGATCATGGCTGACCTGCCCGGGCCCGTCCCGGCGCTGCTCGGTGCGGCGCCGCCCCCACTGCGGGCCACGCCCGCCTGGGCCGTCCGCCGCCGCCACCCGCCGTTCCCGCCGCTGATTCTGCTTGTGCTGCTAGCGGCGCTGCTGATCCCCGGCGCCGGCTGGCTGCTGGCCGCGTTCGTCAACGTGATCTTGCTGTTCTGGCTGATGACATTCGTAGCCGGCGCCGTTGTCTTCGGCCGGTCGCAGCGGCGATGGCACCACCACCACAGTGGCTGGCAGCGCCCCCGGTACCCTTCGGGGCGGCGCTGCACGTGGCTATGACGGCGCCGCGACCGTAGCGCGGCTGCGGTCGCGGCTCGCGCAAGCACGGCAACGGCCACAGCAGGCCCGGCCCGGCCGACCTGCCGAGGGCCGACGTCAGCATGCCAGGCGGGTACTCCGAGGCCGCCAGCCGCGTGCTGACCATGCTGGAAGAGACCTGGCAGGACATCCGCGCCCGCCATCCCGAGATCCCGCCCGTCGTCGTCGTCATCATCATCATCATCGCCAGCGGCACCACCGGCACCCTGACAAGGATCCTTCTCGACGCCTCACTTTGGCGAATCACCGCGATCCGGTGACGACCAATCACCTGCTTGGTGGCAAACCTGAGGCTGGCGCGAAGACCCGCACGGCCCGGTTGAGGAGATCGACATGACAGCGGACAACGAGCCGGTTACGTCAATGGATGCTTCCGCGGATGCCGCCACCCAGCTGCGCCGAGGTGCCAGCAGCGCAAGCCGAGTCGAGCCGGGAACGGGCCCAGTGACCGGGGGTTCTTCGGTGCCTGCCGTGCGGGTCGAGGGTGTGGTCAAGCGCTTCGGGTCGACCGTGGCGCTGGACGGCGCCGGGCTCGAGGTTCCGGGGGGAATGGTGTTTGGCCTGCTGGGCCCGAACGGGGCGGGCAAGACCACGCTGGTCCGCGTTCTGGCTACGCTGCTGGCGCCCGATACCGGGCGAGCGGAGGTCCTGGGCCATGACGTGCTGCGCGAGCCTGCCGCCGTCCGCGAACTGATCGGCCTGACAGGGCAGTTCGCGGCGGTCGACGAGCTGCTGACCGGGCGGGAGAACCTGGAGATGTTCGGCCGCCTGTTCAAGCTGTCCCACACGGAGGCCCACCGCCGGGCCGGCGAGCTGCTCGAGCGATTCGACCTGGCGCAGGCGGCGGACCGGCCGGCCCGGACCTATTCGGGCGGCATGCGCCGCCGGCTCGACATCGCTTCGAGCCTGCTAACGCGCCCGCAGGTGCTGTTCCTCGACGAGCCGACCACGGGCCTGGACCCGCGCAGCCGCAACGAGATCTGGGCCGTCGTGCGGGAGCTGCGGCGCGAGGGGACAACGCTGCTGCTGACCACCCAGTACCTCGAGGAAGCCGATCAGCTGGCCGACCGAATCGCCGTCATCGACCGCGGGAAGGTGATCGCGGAGGGAACCGGGAACGAGCTCAAGGACCGTGTTGGCGGCCAGATCCTGGAGGTGGAACTGTCCAGCGTGGGGCAGCGTGACCGGGCGCAGGCGGTGCTGGCGGGGGTGGGCTGCGGCGCGCCCGAGCCGGACGAGCGCCCGGACCGGCTCACTCTCCCGGCCCCGCGCAACGGGCTCCAGCTGGTCGAGGAGGCGGCCGCCGGGCTTCGCCGGGCACAGATCGGCGTCAGCGACATCGGGCTGCGGCGGCCCACGCTGGACGATGTCTTCCTGCAGCTGACCGGGGCCCCGCCCAGCGAGGACGGCGGCGGGCCCAGCCCCCGGACCCGGCGCCGCCCCCGGCCGCAGCAGCCGGCGCCGGGCGTATCCGCGCCTCGCGGGCCGGTCTTGCGGCTGCGCCGCCCGTCGCTGCAGGCCGTGCGCTCGGCTATCACTGACACCGCCGTGGTCACCGGCCGCAACCTGCGTCATTTCATCCGCCAGCCGGACCTGCTGACCTTCTCCACCATCCAGCCGGTCCTGTTTGTGCTGCTTTTTGTCTACGTGTTCGGCGGCGCGGTCGGCCGCTCGCTGCCTCACGGGGTCGCCTACGTCGACTTCTTGCTGCCCGGGATCTTCGTCCAGTCGGTCACCTTCGGCTCCTCTCAGACGGCGGTCGGCCTGTCGGAAGACCTGACACGCGGGGTGGTGGACCGCTTCCGGTCGATGCCGATGGCCCGCTCGGCCGTGCTGGCCGGGCGGACCGTGGCGGACCTCGTCCGCAACATCCTCATCATCGGCCTGATGATCGCCGTCGGGTACGTGGTCGGGTTCCGCTTCCACGGAGGGGTAGCCGGGGCGGTCGGGTGCATCGCGGTCGTCGCGGCGTTCGGCTTCGCCCTCAGCTGGATCTTCGCCTTCGTGGCTCTCACCGTACGGGGCGCCGAGGCGGCGCAGACGGCTGGGTTCGTCGTGATCTTCCCACTCGTCTTCGCCAGCTCAGTGTTCGTGCCCGTCTCCACCTTCCCGGACTGGCTGCAGGCGTTCGCGAAGATCAACCCCGTCACCGTCACCGCCGACGCCGCCCGCTCATTCGCGCTCTATGGCACGCCGGCGTCACTGGGGGTGGCCGCGGCCTGGATCGGCGGCCTGCTGGCCGTGTTCATCCCGCTGTCCGTATGGCGGTACCGGCGGATCAGCTAAGCCCCATCCCACCGCCAAAGACCCTCATCACGTACCTGTGGAGAGTCCCGCAACAGACGGGCAAGCCGACCGAACCAGAACCGGGCAGGGCGCAGGCGCGGCGCCGCGTGATTCTCAGCTGGGACTTTAGGCGGTAATGGCGGTCAGCGTGGCCACGGACGGTGCGACCTCATGGGTGTTGCTGACGGCCGGGATGCCCGTGCCGATGTCCAGGAACTGCCTAATCCCCGCCTCACCGGCCAGGTAGCGCACCACGCGGGCAAGGAAGGCACGGTCAGGTCGGTGACCTGCATGCAAGCAGACTTGTCCCAAGGTCCATGGTGTGCGTGTGGCCGGCGGTGTTAGCTGGAGTGCAGAGCATGCGCCGCAGGACTGCTTCGCGAAAAGGTGGCTCCACATGCAGATCCCAGAGAAAGGGCTGCCAGCCGTGCTGGCGGGCCTGTCGCCGCAGCAGTTGGCCGGCCAGCGGGTGATCTACAGTTACCCGGGCCTGACCCCGCCGGCCAGCTTGATCTCGCTGATCCAGCACGGTGAAGCCGCCGGGGTGATCTTCTTCGGGCAGAACATTTCCAGCAAGAAGCAGATCGCGGCCGTCATCCAGCAACTGGACCAAGCTGGCGCCAGCCCGCTGAACCCGGTGCAGGCGCCGCTGCTGTTGATGACCGACCAGGAGGGCGGGCAGGTCCGCCGCCTGGGAGGCCGTCCTTACCTGTCGGAGAAGGAGATCGGCGCGAATCCGCTGCCGCAGGCGGAGACCCTGGCGACCGAAGCGGGCCAGGGTGCCGCGACCAACCTGCGCGGCGTGGGCATGAACGTCAACCTGGCCCCGGTGCTGGATGTCTACCGGAAGGCGGGGGACTTCGACGACCAGTTCGGCCGTTCCTACAGCATGGACCCGAACGTCGTGTCGGATCTGGGCACCAGGATGATCCAAGCGCAGCAGGCCGGAGGGGTGGCGGCCACGGCCAAGCACTTCCCCGGCCTGGGCGCGGCCTCGGCCAGCCAGAACACCGACGCCGGGCCGGTCACGCTCAACTTGTCGCTGAACACGCTGCGCACCGTGGATGAGGTCCCGTTCGCCGCCGCGATCGCTGCCGGGGTCAAGCTGATCATGGCCTCCTGGGCGGTGTACCCGGCGCTGGGTGCCCGGCCCGCTGGGCTATCACCCAATGTTGTGCAGGGCGAACTGCGGGGCCGGCTGGACTTCACCGGGGTCACGATCACCGACGCCCTGGAGGCCGGGGCGCTTGCTCCCTTCGGCTCAACCCAGCACCGGACGCTGCGCGCAGCGCTGGCCGGCATGGACCTGATGCTCTGCGCCGCGCAGGACGTCACCCAAGGGGAGCAGGCCAGCGCCGAACTGGCCGCGGACTACACCGACGGGACCCTCGACGGCCCAACGTTCCTCGCCGCCGTCAACCGGGTGATCACGCTCCGCCAGTCGCTCGCGTAGATAACCAGCGGGCCGACGGGCCGGTGGCCCATCGGATTTGCTCCGGGCGGGTGGTCACGGAGGCGGTATTGCGTCGATACTTGACGACGTGGACCCGCTTGCGCCGGTGCGTTCGATGGGCGGGCGGCTTGTCCCGCCGATGGAGTCGATGGCCCAGAGCATCGCCGAGCGCGTCATCGCCCTGGTCCTGGATGCGGTGGATGTGAACGCGGTGCTGGACCGGGTCGATCTGGATGCGCTGCTGGACCGGGTCGATATTGAAAAGACTCTCGACCGGGTCGACGTGAATCGTCTGCTCGCCCGGGTGGACGTGAACCAGCTGCTGTCCACGGTCGATATGAACCGGCTTGTGGGCAAGGTCGACGTAACCGCGATCGTCGCGCAGCTGGACGTGAACCAGATGGTGCAGCAGGTCGACGTGAACCAGGTGATGAGCAAGGTCGACGTGGACGCCGTGGTGGACCGGGTGGACATCAACGGCATCGTCGAGCGCATCGACCTCGACGCGATCGTCGAGCAGACCGACCTGGGCTCCATCATCGCCAAGTCCTCCAGCGGAGTCGCGAGCGACGCAGTCGACGCGGTCCGCAGCCGCACCGTCGGGGTCGACGAGTTCATCGCCCGCATGGTGGCGCGCCTTCGCCGGCGCCCCTACACTGGCCCGCCCGGTCCGCCTGCCGGGCTGCGGGCCACGGCAGCATCATGACCGCGCGGACGGGCGGGAGTATGCCCGCCTCTGCCCCGGCTGCCGCCCGGGAGAGCCTGCAAGGGCACTACGCGGGTTTCGCGTCGCGGTTCGCCGCGTTCGTGGTGGACCTGGTCGTACTCACCGGGATCTTCCTGCTGGTTCTTGCCGCCATCAATTTCGTAGCCAGCGTCGTGACCGGCAAGGACATCGCTTTTAGCAGGGGCAACCTCTGGGTGGTCATTGCGTATCTGGTCTGGGGGTTCATCTACTTTGCCCATTTCTGGGGCCTGAACGGCCGGACCCCCGGCATGGCGCTGTTCGGCATACAGGTCCTGACGAGCGAGGGTGGCGACGTCAGCGGGCGCCGGGGGATCGGGCGCACGCTCGCGTTCCCGCTCAGCTTCCTGATTCTCGGGCTGGGGTTCCTGGGCATCCTCTTGGGCGACCAGCGCCGGGCACTGCATGACGTGATCGCCGGGACGGTGGTCGTCTACTCGTGGGACGCGCGGGCGGCACGGCTGCGGTTCCTGTCCCGGCCCCGCTACTCCGCGCCGCCCATCTCGCCCGCCCCGCCGGAATCGCCTGACCTGCTCGGCTCGCCGGGCTACCCCGCACCAGGTAGCTCACCTGGTCCGTAGGCGCACGAACGCGGGCAGTTCCTTGGTGGTGGTCTTCTGATCGGTGGCATGAGGTGTGAGCGCTCGCCGGCCATGTGGCCGCTGGCCACGAGCCAGTCGACTCCAGGTAGATGAGGCAAACGCCTCATGAACCCGGCGCCCTCTGGCTCCTATCGTCGGACTCATCAGCAGCTAATCAACTTGGAAGAGATGGGTCAGATGCCGAAGGTATCCAGAGAAAGCGCCTCGAATGTCGTCGACATGGGCCCGGCGGAGGACCGGGGCGATGAGCTCGAGGGTTACACCGTCACTTTCGTGACTATCCGGCAGGACGCGGACCTGGCGCCAATGCTCAAGGGCCTGCCAGACGACAGGTGTCAGTGCCCGCACTGGGGTTATGTCTTCTCTGGCACGCTGACCTGGCGTTACGCCGACCGTGAAGAAGTGTGTGAGGCAGGCGATGCGTACTATGCTCCGCCGGGCCATACGCCCTCGGCCACGACGGGCAGCGAGTTCCTCCAGATCAGCCCGGCCGGTGAACTGCGGGCAGTAGAGGCAGCGATCAAGAAGAACATGCAGGCGATGCAGGGCGCCTGAGCGCGGCAGCGCACGCGGTCAGGGGACGGACTCGAAGGCGCCCATCAGGCCGTGCTGCGTGGCGAACAGCCCCGCCGCGGGCGGCTGGAAACGCCGAGCTTGGCGTAGATGTGCTCGATGTGGTTGGCCGCGGTCTTCGGCGATACCACCAGTTGCCGGCCGATCTCCTTCGTTGAGTGGCCGCGGGCGAGCAAGCCGAGCACCTCTACCTCGCGTGCTGTGAGCCCGCCGGGCTGTAGGTGCCGGGCAGGCGCGCGGCGGCCTGCAGCCGTGAGCACGAGCGCGGCACATATGTTCTGGCGCTGCGGCAGTGACGGCTTGGATCAGCGCCCGTTGGCCGCCGCGCGGTACTGCTCCAGCACGCTGGCCGGGATCCGCCCGCGCTCACTAACCGCCAGGCCATGCTCCTTCGCCCAGGCCCGGATATCACCACTGCGCTGACGGCCCGCTGAGTCCCGCCCGCCCCGGCGAGACTGTGCCCGCCCGGCCCTACGGGCGTGCTCAACATAGGGCGCGAACTGCTTGCTAAACGCGGCGGCGTTCTTGGCGTTCAGGTCAATCTCATAATCGGTGCCCTCGAAGGCGAACCGCACCGTCTGCTCCGCCGGGCCGCCGGACAGATCGTCTTCCAGGGCTATCGTTACTTTCTGGGCCATCTCTACCTTCCCGACTCCTATAGATGCCTAAAGCGTATCCTGGCCTGTGGCCTGGAATGGACGACGACGCCGTCGCCCACCATCAGATAGAACTGTGACCAGCCAGCGGCCAAGCTCCCTACCCGGCCTTGGGTGCGAGCTACGCGCCCGCCCTGTCCGGGTTGAGGCTCTGTGGCCGCCCATCGCGGGGATCGCCGTCAGCGGGTTTATGAACAGGGGCTGCCTATCGGCACCGTCATGTTCCAGGGGGTGGCTGGCCGCCGGGCGAGAGTTGTCCGGGGTCGATGTCGAGCATCAAGACGCTGGTCAGCAGATCGTCGGCCAGGCCGGGCAGCTCGCCGGTGCGGCCGGCCAGGACGTGCTGGAGCACGACCTCGAGGATGCCGCCGACCATGGTCTGGGCGGTGAGCGCGGGCTGGCGGCAGCTGGGCACCAGGTGATGGATGTTGTCCTCGATGATCTCGGCGAACAGTGCCACGGCGGCGTTGCGGCGGGCGATGGCCCGCGGCCCGGCCGCCAGCACCTCCACGATGCCCGTCCGGGCGGCCTGCGGGTCGGCGGCAAGGAACTGCAGGAACGCCTTGATGCCGGCGCGCAGCCGCTCCAGCGCGGTGCTCTGGTTCAGGTAGGCGCGCCGCACTTGGGTGGCGGCCTGGTGCACCACAGCGTCGTAGGCGGCCATGAACGCGTCTTCCTTGTTCTTGAAGTGCTCGTAGAAGGTGCGCCGGGACACCCCCGCGCCGGCAGTGATCGCTTCTACGGTCATCTCCGCGTAGCCCCGCTCGGCGGCGGCCGACAAGACTGCGGCCAGGATGCGTTCCCGCTGGTTGGCGGCGACGGCGCTGGGCAACAGCCCGTGGCGGCCGCTGGGCAGCTGATCCGGCCGGCGCCCGGAGGCATCCCGGCGCCGGGCTTGGTTGCCGCTTGTTCCCGCTGGGTCGGTCATCGCCGCCTCGCTGTCTTTGGGGCCGCCGCAGTGCCCCGGCAGGTTCCGGTTCGCGTTACTGTATACGGCTTCGTTTCTCATGGTCACGGCGCTCGGCACTCGCCCAGCACCCGCCGCGGCTGTCCCGGCCCGGGGACGTGGCGGCTGGGAGCACGCTTGGCCTGGCCACACTGCTACTGGGGGAGCGCGGGCTTCGTGGTTGCTTTCGGGTCTTTGGCTGTTGACTCAGCTAATGGCAGAGTATTACTGTCAGGTAATCCAGGTACGATCATGTCTCTCATTGGCCTCGTGGGCCGCACTCTCCAGCCACGGACAAAGGAAGGGGCGCGGAGCTCGTAAGGAATCGCTAATGGACGTATCGAGGTCGTAGCCCATGGCTAGGGCGCCATCACGGGCCGTATTAAAGGCTGCTTCGGCTCACTTATCTCAGGCCTGCGTGACGAGTGGTTAATTCACACCAGCGGCCTTTTGTCGTGGGCCAAGAAGGCACAAGAATAACACAGCGCGAAAATACTGGAGGATTGATGAAACGATCAGGCCGGCCGCTCCGCCGCGCGTTCTTCATCAGCGCGACGGTAGTTGCCGCGGCAGCGCTGACGTTTGCCGGGGTAACAACATCAGCGGTGGGCGCGCAGTCGAAACCGCATGCGGGCCCCTCCCAGATCGGGCCGGGGTACCCCCCGCCCGGGGGCATCTACACGAGTTTCACCAACTGCCCCCTCTATAACCAGCTCATGCACGAGTCGGTGGGCTTCACCGCGTGCACGGCCGGTCTCGCGACCAGCGGCTCGATCACGCTCGGCAACATCACCACCCCGGTGGTGCAGCCCGTAAACGTTCAGTTCGGCTTCTGGAGTGGGGTGAACCAGACCTACTACGCCGATGTCGTGCCGCCGCCCGCGGGGATTTCGGCCATATTGTCCACCAAGCCGGACCTGATCCCGGAGAGCCTGACCACGGCGCTTGGCTGCCCAAGCACCAACCGGGTCGTCGAGAACATGTGCGTGAAGGCGCAGAACTTCGGCGGCAGGTATCTCGACGTCTACGCGCTGGCCGAGGAAGCGGGCCCGATCACGAACTTCAACCTCCTGAGCTGGACGCAGCCGGTGATGTTCAAGCTGATCAACCCGCTGCTGGGCAACAACTGCACCATCGGGACGATCGGCGACCCGGTCATGCTCAACCCGACGCTCAGCCTCGGCTCCGGGTCGCAGGAAACCGACCCGCACCCGAAAATTCACCCGGACACCTTCGTCCTGGCCACCCAGTCCACGGCCAGCGACACCACGTTCTCGGCGCCCGGCGTCAGCGGCTGCGGCCCAGGCGGTGTGAAGAACATCGCGGTTGACGCAGCGCTCGACGCCTCAAGCGGCCTGCCCGCGGCGTCCGGGGCCAACAGCCTCACGCTCACCGGCGCCTTCAACATCGCCGCCACCAGCGCGTCACAGGACTCAGCGCTGCCGCAGCCGCAAGACAATGCCAGGATCCTGCTGAACGCGTTCCTGGCCAGCGTCGGCACCCCCCCGCCCAGCGGGAGCGAGGCAACCCCCCTCTCCAGCGCCGCACGGCACCAACTGCTCCAGCGCCTTGGTATGCATTAGCCCCAACCCGCAGCAACCCGGGGGAGCACCGGCGAGCCGGTGCTCCCCCGGGATATACAGAGCCTCTCACCGGCCGGCCTCACCGGCCGGCCTTACCGGCCGCTGCGCTCGAGCCCCGCCGGCCAGGCGGATTGGGGCGCGGGCGCTGGCACGGCGTAATAGCCGGGAGCACCCACGTCGGCTTACCAAGTCGACAGAACAGCGAGTTCGGGACCCGGCTACGCAGTCCCGCACAGGTCGAGTTCCCGTCCAGAACGGCGGCTGGTCAGACCTGGGCGACGAGGTAGCGGAAGACGTTGTCTTGCCGGTAGGTAGCGTCGGGCTTCCGGCTGCTGGCGAACGCGCGGGTCAGCGCGCCGCGGACGGCGGGAAGGCCGGAGTGGCGGATGGCGTTGCGGGCCGGGCCGGAGCTGAGCTGTGTGCGGACCGCTGTCGCGAGGTCGGGGTAGATCAGCGGGTTGGGTACGTCCGCGACGGTGAGCGGAGTGAGCCCGGCCAGTGCGGCCAGCTCCTCGAGCTGGCCGTCCTCGCTCCAGGCGATGGCCCCGGGTGCGGCGGGAGGGGCGGGCGGCATCAGGGGGCCGAGTTCGGCGAACATCACTCCGCTCTCGCACTTCTCCGGCGGCCCCCACACCAGGAAGCTGACGAGGCCGCCTGGCCGGGTCACGTGGCTCATGCCTTTCACGGTCGCGACGGGGTCGCTGGCGTACTGCACCGAGTTGAACGAGGTGACCACGTCAAAGGCGCCCTCGGGGTAGGGCAGCGGGTCTTCGAGGTCGCCGACGGTGAGCGAGGCGCCGGGGACGCGCTCGCGGGCGATGTCCAGCAGGGGTGCGGCTGCGTCGAGGCCTGACACGGTGGCGCCCCGCCGGGCCGCGAGCAGCAGGGCGAAGCCGCCGCCGCAGCCGACGTCGAGGAGCTTGGTACCGGTGGTCACCCCGGTGGCGTCGAGGACCGCCTCGTAGAAGGGCGTGCACATCGGCTCGTTGTAGTCGGCCCAGTCTCGGGCCCCAGGGCCCCACAGCTCTGCCTGTTCGTTACCTGTTCCCATGGTCGTGCTCCTTTGCCGGTATCGGTTGCCGGCGCCATCGTGTGCCGGGGACCCTATGCGGCACATCGGTGGGACCACGTATTCGCACCACGTAGTCAGCGGTCGCCCGGCCGGAGCGCGCCGGCTCGTAGGGCGGCCAGCTGCGTCCGGGACCGGGCGCCGGTCTTGCGCAGGAGGCTCTCGATGTGCTTTTCAACCGTCCGGTGCGAAAGGTAAAGCCGCGCAGCGATGTCCCTGTTGGACAACCCGTCTGACACCAGGTCGAGGACCTCGATCTCCCGGGGCGTGACTCCCAGTGACGACAGATGTTTCGGAGCAGGTTCAGCGAGCATGGCCTGACAGCGCTGCATGAGCGGCTCGACGCCGGACCTGCCGAACGACTGGGCGGCCGATGCCAGCCAGCGCCGTGGTTCGCCCCAGCCATCGGCCAGCGCGGCTCCGGCCGCGAGCATCCGGGCTAGGTCGGACCACACCGGGAAATGCGCGAGTTCAGCAGCCCCCCGGTCGGCGAGTTCTGCGGCCTGGTCACTGCCGGGTTTGCGGCCGGCCAGCACGGCTTCGGCATAGAGCAGCATCCCGCGGTTCGCGCGGTTGACCGTTATTCCGGTACGCCGTGCGGAGGCAATCGCATCGGCCGCGTGGGGGTCCGCGTGCACGGCCAGCAGCAGCGGCCAGAGGCCGAGGTAGATTCCGGGCCCGGAGTTCGGAAGAGGCGCCAGGCATTCGGCCGCCCGCTGCAGTGCCCGGTGGCGCCGGCCTCGTCGCCGTCCAGCAGCGCGGCGATCCCCCGGCCACCCCACACCGATCCCTCGATCTCCCTATCGCCCGGAGCAGCCGCGAGGGCGAGGCTGTTGTGACGCTCCATCGCCTCACCGTCCCGGCGCAGCCCAGACAACTCGGCGAGGAACACCAGGGCGGTGGCACGAAGCTGGGCTAGGCGCAGACGTTCCGCCGCCGCAAGCGCTGAAGCGGCGTGCTGCTCTCCCGCTTCAGCGTCGAAGCGGAACAGATACGCCGCGGCGAGCTGGATATCCAGGACAGCCGCCAGGCTCAACGCACCCAGATCCCCAGCGGTCCGCCGAGCCTGCCCCAGCCGGTCGACACCGGCTTGCTCGAACAATTCGATCGTGCCGAGCTCGTGCAGGGCGCGCAGCCGCCACAGCGGCAGGTTCGCCAGCTCCGCACATGCGAGGGCTTCTTCGAACGCCGCCTGGGCCGCGTCAAGATCGCGGGCGCGGTGGCTGCGGCCGAGCAGCCCCAGCGCGTGACATCGCACGTCGGCCGTGGCCTCGGCGGACTCCAGGACCAGCTCGGTGAGCCGCTGCGCGCCCGCCATGTCTCGCTCTGCCAGGGCCGTCTCGGCGGCGAGCACGCGCCACCTCTGCGTCAATGCTGGGTCCGGATCCTCCGCCAGCAGCCGCCCGGCGGAGGCGAGATGGCCTGCGGCGATCGGCCAGCGGGTGGCCTCTACCGCCGCGTGCGCAACAGCCAGATGCGTCCGCGCCCGGGCGGAGGGAGCAGCCCCGGGCATGCGCCAAACGGCCGCGCCCGCGGACATGCACTCATCCAGGCGCCCCGCCAGGGCGAGCGCCTCCACCAGCAGCGCGTTCGCTGTCAGCCGCAGCCAGTCCCCGCGAGCCAAAGCACAGGCTCGCCGCAGCGTGCTGGCTGCGGTAGCCAGCGCCCCGCGCTCCAGCGAGCCGCCGCCGGATTCGGTGAGCAGCTGGGCCGCCCGTTCCGTGTCTCCGGCCTGGACGGCCAGGTCGGCGGCCAGGTCACGCCATGATCCCGGCAGGCCCGGATGGGCGGCTTCAACCGCGCCGAGCGCGGTCTGCGACAGCTCCGCCCGCACGTGCGGGAGCAGGTTATCGAGGATCGCCTCACGGGTCAGCGCATGCCGGAACTGGTAGACATCACCGTGAAAGTCGAGCAGCGCGCTGCCCACCGCGTGCTCCAGCGCCGGCCCTACGACCTGGGGCCCGTCCACCGCGACGGCCGGAAGCAAGCGCCAGTCGAACTGCCGTCCGAGCACCGCCGCGAACTGGATCACCCGGCGCTCCGCGTCGTCGAGGCGTGCCAGCCGTGCTGCCACCGAGGCCGCGAACGATGCAGGCACCCCGGGAGAGGCCAGCAGCTCCTCGACGAGGAAAGGCACGCCGTCGGCCGCGCCTGCCACGTAACCGACCTCCTCAGGGGTGGCGGACGGGCGGCAGGCAACCACCATCTGGCCGGTCTCCTCTTCCGACAGTCGGCGCAGCGACAGGAGCCGGACGTTGCGCCGCGTATTGAGGGCCTGGACGAGCTCATACCCGGGAGAGCCGGCCTCCGGCCGGATGGTCACGACGCACAACACGCGCTCGGCTTGCAAGTTGTCCGCCAGGTATTCCACGACGGCCAAGCTGTCCGGGTCGGCCCACTGCAGATCCTCCAGGCCGATCAGCAGCCCGCCCGAGCCAGCTAGCGCCCGCAACATCCGCAGAACCGCCTCGCCGCGCATGGCCGGGATGATCTCCGCCATCGCGGCCACCGGCTCATCACCATCACCCACATGCACCGGAAGCACATCGCGGAGCGCCGCCAGCCACGGCCCCCATCCGGTGCCGGGCAACGCCCTGACACGCAATGCCTGCAGAAGCGCCTCGCTCAGCGGGCGGAAAGGCGTGGCCGCGCCCGATGCCACAGCACGGCCCGTGACAACCAGGTCACCGCGGGCGCGCGCCACGCCGGCCAGCTCACCAAACAGGCGCGACTTGCCAACACCAGCCTCCCCGGCCAGGACAACCACACCGCCCCGGGCAGCTTCGGCCTCAATCAGCGCGGTCCGCAGCGCCGCCATCTCCACCTCGCGGCCAATCACCACCGGGCACCGCACCGACTCCATGCAGCTAGTCTGCTCTTTTGCACTGCCGGAGACAGCACCGTGGGATCTCGTCCCGTCCCCCCGGGCCGGGCAACTCACCCCGACGGGCAGACAAGCAGTCCTGTAGGACACGCCCAGAGCGCGCGCGGGGCCGGCCATGCATGCTTGTCAGGGGGCCCGTGGCGCCCGCCGGGCCGCGGACGAGGAGGGGCTCGTGCTGACCGACTTCTACATCTCTTTCTCCGCAGTGTGCTTTACGCTGCTAGGCCTTTGGCTCATTGTCGTGCAGACCCGGCACGCGGAGTGGCGGGGAAGCCCGTTGCACCGGCGGCGGGCCTACGCGGTGGCCATGCACTTCTCGCTGCCCGGATTGATGAGCCTGCTCGCGTTGGTCAACCCGGACAGCGCTGCGCTGTGGCGGGTATCGTTCGCCATCGCCGCAACTGGCGGGGCGGTGGTGTTGATCGCGGTACGCGGCCCGGCGCAGGGCACGCTCGGCCTGACTGCCTACGTATTCGCGATTGCCATTTACGCCCTCATCGGACTGCTGGCGATCGCGCCTGGCATCGTCGGCAGCCTGGGGCTCGCTGCGGCACCTGTGCGCGTCGAGGCTGTGCTGCTGACCACTTTGGTGTTCGCCGGGGTCAACGTCGCATGGCTGTTGTTGTTTGAAGAGGCACCGGCTGACCAGGCATCCCTCGCGCAGCGCGCCGGGGCGCGTCCGGCAAGTCTGCCCCGCCACTCCAGCGCGAGCCAGGACAAACCAGGGGAGGACAACCAGCACACCTGATCCCGCACACGGCTGGGTCGCCCGTAACACGACTCGCGGCATGGGCGCTCGTTCCCTGGGCACGATGCCCTGCATGAATATCCAGCGGCATGCTCGCTAACGTGCCTGGACGTACACGATGGCCGGAACGCTGACGAGGTGATAACTCGGCCAATAACGGTCGTGTCGCTCACCCGTGCGCAGAGAACGGGGCAGGCATCTCGAGCGCCACGCTCTGGCCGCCGATTGTCCCCCCTTCGCTCGCGATCGCCCCCGCCTCACCCGTCGGCCACTCGATCTGCAGATTGCCTTTCAGTCCGTGTGGCCCGGTCAGGCTCAACTTTGCCGTCAGTAGCGACGAGACCCTGTCCCACTTCGCCGTTCCGGAGACCTTCAGATTGGGCACGAAACGGGTCGACTTGAAGCGCAGCAGCAGCGGGCCGTAGGAGTAGTAGGCACCGGACGCTTTGAAGGAACCCCGATACAGGCCGTATCCGGGTCCTCCGAGCAAGTTGAACCAGCGCTCGAGGGCGTCGCCGATCGTCTCGGTGGCGACCCATCGGCTGGGCCATCTAGGCTGGAGGGGCATCCCGTGCACACCAGCGGTTGCCCACGCGGCAAAGTGTGGTCCCTGGGCGTTGGCGCGAGTCCTCCGTGATCATGGTTTACCGCCGAGGTCGATGACCTGGCCCGGCGCGGCGGGGGACAGCGGCCCGCTGTGCGCGGCGGCCGCCGGGTGCCGGTTCGCTGAACCGTGCCGCTGCCGGCAACGTTATGGCGGTAGGGATTCTTGCGGCCAGCCAAAGGGGGGAGTTCGTTGCTTCGTTCGGCGCTCACTTCTGGAGCCGCGGCGCTCGCCGCCGTCTTACTCGGAGCCGGACCGGCGCTCGCGGCCGTCTGGACCACCGCCCCATCCCCGCCGGCCGGGCAGGACGCCTACATCAACGGCATCGCCGCCCGCACCGACGCTGATGCCTGGGCGGTCGGAAGCGTGGGCCAGCAAACAAGCAAAGCGCCGTCGCTCCCACTCATCGATCACTGGAACGGGACGACGTGGTCGCAGGCGACCCCGCCGAGCTTCCCCGCCACCAACGGCGTCCACCTGGGCTGGGTGAGCGCGAGCAGCGCCGCCGACGCATGGGCGGTCGGGACCATCAACCAGGTCAAGCACCCCGGTTACTTCGGCCCCTTGACGGTCCACTGGGACGGCTCGGCCTGGACGAACGTCCCAGACCCGCTGCCTCTCAACCCGGGCACCGCCCTAGTCGGCGTGGCCGATATCAGCCCCACGAACGCGTATGCGATCGGCAACCAAGGCTCAGCACACGGGCTGGTCGAGCACTGGGACGGCACCGCATGGACGAGGCCTGCGGCCCAGCCGCCGTTCCCTGAGCCCAACGGGGTCACGTTCGCCCAGAACACGGTCAGCGCGATCTCCGCCACCTCGGCAAGCAACGTGTGGATCGTCGGAACCTATCTGCAAACCGTCTACGGCAACATATGGGACCCGTACTCAGCGCACTGGAACGGCACCAAGTGGAAACTCGTCACGATGCCGCAGGTCACCGGTGCCGTCTTCACCTCGGCTGACACAATAAGCCCGGCCAGCGTGTGGGCAGTCGGCAACAGCCCATCCGGCCCGCTCATCGCGCACTGGAACGGCACCGCGTGGACCATTGCGCCCAGCCCCGCAACCGGCACCCTCACCGGGATCACCGCCCGCTCGGCCTCCGATGTGTGGGCCGTGGGGTACACCACCGGGCCGAAAACCCTCACCCTGCACTGGAACGGCACAACCTGGACGACCGTGTCCAGCCCCAATGTGGGCAGCGCCAGCCAGCTGACGTCGGTATCTGCCAGCCCTGGCGCCGCGATCGTCTGGGCTGCCGGGTACAGCGGCCTCTCGGGCTCGTTCAACCCTCTCACCCTTCGCAACGGCTGAGCGGCCAGGCCCGGGACCCGGCGCTGCGCACCTGATGACGCGCTTCCTCTAGGGCAGAAAGAGTGCCCTGCACCGAAGTGCCAGGCAACCGCACACGTGCAAATCATCAGATCTGCACGCACTTCGGTGAGGCGCGCAGCGCCATGATCTCCACCGGATCTTCACGGCTTGTCCATTTAGTCTGCACGCCGCCGCCGTCGTGTCGGGGCTGACGGCTTACCGGGCATCGCGTGAAGCGTGAGGTGCGCCCGCCGCCGCGGGTCGTGTGCCGCTGGGCCGGTGGTCCCGGCCGCGGTGTTTGTCCTGCACGTCCGTGGCGGGACTGCGGGTGAGCCCACGCCGATGATCGCCGCAGGTGAGGCGGCAGATGAGGGGGAGGATTCATGCAGCGACAGGTGTCATCGGGGCTGCTGGCCGCAGGGGCCGCTGCGGCCGCTGCGGCAGCGATGCTGCTTGTCGCCTCTCCCGCGCTGGCCGACCCCGCTACCACCGTCTCCTATCCCGCCCCGGCCAGCGCGACCAGCTACGGCGGGCTCGCGTTCGACACCTGCACCGCACCCTCCTTGGCCGATATGCAGGCGTGGGGCACGTCGCCCTACCACGCCATCGGGGTCTACGTGGGCGGGCAGAACCGGACCTGCGCCCAGCCGGAACTGACCAGCAGCTGGGTCGGGGCAGTGTCGGCACTGGGCTGGCGGCTGATCCCCATCTTCAAAGGCCGCCAGCCCCCGTGCGGCGGCAAGCCCACCGACCTGAAGATCGTGCCCGCGCAGGCGACGGCCGAGGGCACCTGGGCGGCCGGCAACGCGGCCCAGCAGCTCACGGCGCTGGGCATGGTCAGCGGCAGCGCGGTCTACTACGACATGGAGAACTACACCCCGGGAGACACCTCCTGCCAGAACGCGGTGCTGACCTTCCTGTCCGCCTGGACCACGCAACTGCACAACCTCGGATACGTCTCGGGGGTGTATGCCAACCTCGCCTCGGGCGCCCCAGATTTGGCCAGCGTCTACTTCTCGGCCTCCTATGCCCGGCCAGATTCGCTCTGGCTGGCCCGCTACGACCTGAACCCCTCCCTCACTGGATGGGCAGGGATCCCCGACACCCGGTGGCCGGCCCACCAGCGCGCCAAGCAGTACCGCGGCGACCACAACGAGACCTACGGTGGCGTCACCATCAACATCGACAACGACAACCTCGACGCGCCCGTCGCCACGACCGCCTTCGGATACCACGTGACCGCCGGCACCAACCCAGCCACCGCGCGCACCGGGCCGGGCGGAAGCTACCCGGCGCTCAAGACCTACCCCGCCGGGGAGGCCGTCACGGTGGTCTGCCAGACGCCCGGCTCCTTCTTCGGCACCACGCGGGTGTGGGACAAGCTCACCGACGGCAGCTACGTCACCGACTTCCGGGCCGACACCCCGTCCAGCACCGGTTACAGCGCGCCGCTCACCCGCTGCCAGTACCCCTACCAGCTGACCTCCAGCGACGAGGTCAGCGAGCGGTCCGGCCCAGGCACCTCCTACCCGGTGACCGGCCAGCTGCCCGGCGGCGCACTCGCCTGGGCATGGTGCCAGCAGCCAGGCACCGCCGTCGGCACCACCACGGTCTGGGACAAGCTCCGGGACGGCCGGTATGTCCCCGACTACTACATCGCCACCCCGAGCAAGACCACCTACAGCAAGCCCATTCCCCGCTGCTGAACCGCCCTCACGCACCGGCGTCAGGCACGAGGCCAGCCACACGGCCACCGACCCGGATCGGGGACTATGCGCGCTGCGCGACGGTGGCGCAGATCGGTTCAGTCTTGGGCTGGGGATACGGTTCCTTTCAGCACGAAGGTGGCAGGGCTGCCGGTGTAGTTGTCCACGACCTGGTAGCCCCGGCCGTGCAGTTTCGTGTAGGTCTTGGTCCCCGATGTAATTTTCCACGGCTGGCCGCCCGGACCGGAACCGGCCAGGGGTATTGTGATCATGAAAGTGATCGTCCCTTTTGCGCCGGTAACCACGCGGCGGATGAACGCCGTTTGGCCCTTCTGTGTCCGGTAGTCAGTGACCCGGCCGCTGTCATGGAGCATTCCGGTGAGCGCGCAGCGGCCGGTTCCCGCGACGCCTCCATCTGCGACGTCCGCACCCGTCAGGGTCTCGCTGCACTGCATCGTCAGGTTGCGGTGCGGGACGTCCGGTGCGCAGGATGCGATGAGTACCACGACGGCGGGAGCGGCGACGGCGAGCGGTAGGACTGTATTTCGCTTCCTCCTGTTGAGTTGCTTATGGCTTGGCCGCCGGTTCTGGTCGGCGCGGCCCGGCCGTTGGTTATCTGCTGTTGGGTGTCTCCGGTACATCGTGATCTCCTCGATGGCTTAGCCAGGCTTTTGGCAGGTTTCCCGGCCTGGTATTGGCAGCTGATGGGCGCAGCGGTGACCCGCCTCGGGCGTCGCTAGCGGCGCCCAGGTTGCGTGGCCCGTGGGGGGCCTTATCGCTGAAGCCGGATGCCGGCCACGAAATTGCGGAAGGCAGCCCGGTCGGTAGGCTCCGTCCCCGTCGGGTTTTGGGATGCGAACACGTACGCGGTGCCATGGCGGACGGTGACCGCGAGCTCCACCAGGAAGCCGCTCCCTGCCGGGCATTGCATGCGCAGCAGCCGGGCGGGTGCCCGGCCAATCGTGATGGCCTGGCCGGTTTGCGGGGGTGAGCATGGATGTGCGGCGCGGGCGGCCCGGATGGTCGTTGTCGTATAGGCCATCAGATTCTTCGTCGTTGGTGCTGCGTACGCCCATGCCTCAACCCCGGCCGGCCCTTGGAAGAGGTCAACGGCCCTGTTCTCGTAGCCGGGGGCGCCCTTCCCACCCCATTGGCGTCTTGCCTGCGTGACAGGTCGCCAGCCGACGGGCAGCGTCTCGGTGTAGCCGTAGTGCCGGGAGGTGACAATGCGGCCCACGGCGGGGCCGCTGTTTGGTCGTCCGTGTGCCCGGCCGAGCGCCCCGATGCCCACTGGAATGACGGCGGCGATTGCCGCTACCGCCACGGCCACGGCAGCGAACTCCACTATTCGCCGCCTGATCACCCGGCGGTGCACCGCTTCAGCGCTAACCCGGTGCGGTGGTTCGCCCGCGGCAGCCTCCAGCAGGTCCCGCAGCTGCCTGTCCATCCCGTTCACTGGGTCTCCCGGTCCATCAGCCCGGCCAGCCGGGGGTCCTCGCGCAACCTGGCCACCGCGTGCGCCAGCGTGGCCTTGACCGTCCCGACCGCGCAGTCCATCACCTGCGCCACCTGCGCCTCAGACAGGTCGTCGAATACCCGCAGCACAAGTACGGCCCGCTGCCGGGCGGTCAGCGACCTCAGCGCATCCTGCACCGTGATCCGCACGGCCACCTCGGTCGCCAGATCCCCAACCGCCTGGCTGTCGGGCACAGTCTCAGAGGCCTGCTCGCCCCACCATCGCCGTCGCCGCCAGCTCACCCAGCTATTCACCATCGCGCGGCGGACATAAATCTCCGGGTTATCGCGCCGCCGGATCCGCTCCCACCGCGGCCACGACCGCACCAGCGCCGTCTGCACCAAGTCCTCGGCCAGCGCCCAGTCGCCGGTCAGCAGCCACGCCGTCCGCTGCAGCGCCCGCTGGCGCCCCTCGACGAACTGCGCGAACCCCTCATCCCCGGCGTCCACCGCACCTCCGGCCAGTTCGATGCACCTACTCATACGACTACCTGGCTGCCACAAAGCGTTTATCCCCACCGTGCAAAATGTGCAGGCCAGATCAGTCCGCTTAGCCTTGTCTGTCTTCCTGGCAGCCGCCGGTCCCAGGCGAGCGGCCGCCGGGACGTCGCCATCCACGGTGATGAAACCCCGGACTGCCGCGATGTCCGACGGTTCGGGTTAGCTTGACCTCATGTCTGCGGAGCCTGGCTGGTGCGGTGTGTGCGGGTTGCCGGTGCCTGCCGGGGAGAGGTTCTGCCGCTGGCCGTTTGGCGCCCGGGCTGGTGATAGCCAGCATGACGACGAGGTTGTGCCGTGGGCATCGCACAGCCTGGCATTCATGACCGAACTGGTGGAGGCGCAACACTGGCGCTGCCCGTGGTGCGGGGATTACTTGCCTGACTCCCCGCGCGGCACCGCGATCGATCACATCATCCCCAGAATTTACGGCGGACCGCATCGCCGCTGGAATCTCCAGCTCCTGCACCAGGAGTGCAACTCGGCCAAGGGCAAAAAGATCACAGCCGAGGCGCTGGAGCTGGCCGATGCCCACGGCGTGACGATCAGCATGGACATCGGGCAATACCGCGCTGGAGCCCGGCGCCGGGCGGCCAAGTATGCCGTGCGGGCAACTCGCCAGCTCGGCGGCGAGGCCCGAGACCGGGCTCTTGCCGCGGCGAGGAATCTCGCCGTGTTCTTCCCAGAGAGAAGAGTTCAGGCCGTCATCAGGGCAGCGGCGGAAGGGACCCGGCCCGCTGACAGCCTCGGCTAGCTATACAGAGGCCGCCGAGGCAATAGGTCCAGGTGATCTGCGAGTGCCGCCACACCCGCGAGGCACCCCAGAGCGCCGGGCTGACCCGCTTACGAGGGGCTGTCATCGCCGGCGGCCAGGAGCCGGCGGGCGGCGGCTTCATCGGAGGGAGTTACCAGCACGCGAACACCCTGAAGCTGCAACTGTGGCTCCTGTCCTCCGGCATCGTCTGCCGACAGGACTGCTGTCAAGCCGTTACTGCGCAGCATGCCGACGATCAGTTCCGCCTCGATGCGGCTACCGGCGAGCGCTACGGGCACACTCGCGATCTCGCCGGCAGCCTCAGGAGAAGTTCCTGCCACCGTGACCACCCTCCGCTTGTCCGGCCGAATCATCCTGACCTCAAGCACATAACACACCATTCTTACGCTCTCGCCTGAGGATGTTCCGGTGCAAGGACTGTCTGGCTGCTCTTTCCGACCCTGAATCGGCGGCTGTGGGTGTTGGCTATTCGGCGAGTATGTAGCAGTCTCCTCGGCAGGTGGCCTTGGGGTTGAACGGTGTGCTGGCTCAGCCGAAGCAGGTGCGGCAGAAGGTCACCTCTCCGCCTGCGGTGCTGCCGGCGTGACGACGCTCAGGACCATGGCGTGACCGGGCGCTCCAGCCGCTGACCGTCGACGGTCAGGTCGACCCGCTCGTTGCGGAAGCAGATCAGTCCTGCGATGCGCGGGTTCTCCGGGACCGGTGACGGATAGCTCCATGCGATGTCCTCTACCTCCCGGTCCCCGATCCGCGCCGACCACCACGCGGCCACGCCCTTGTACGGGCAGACCGATCGCGTCTGGCTGGGCACGAGCTCGATCCGGGCATCGTCGGGAGGCAGGTAGTAGCGCACGGGGAGGGCAGTCTCGAACAACAGAAGGGGCCGGTGACTTTCGGCCAGCAGCACGCCGTCGATCTCGACCCGCACGGCCCTCGAGCTTGCCACCACGTCGACCCGCTTGTGCGGATCGCGAGCATGCGCGAGCAGCGGCTCCTCTTCCTCGAACCAGGTCAGCGGGTCGAGCCAGGAGAAGGTCACCATGCCGGCGAGCGCTTCCAGCGGCTGCGGTGGCCGGTGGTGCATCCACGCTGCGTCATCGGCGCGAAGGCCAGCGGCTGCTACCGCCCAGACGGTTAGCCCGGTCTCGGCCTCCACGGGGTCAACCAGTGCGGCGGGCAGGACGTCGTCCACCGGGACGTAGTAGGTCGGCAGGAAGCTGCGCGGTAGTGCGCCGCGCCCGTACTGCACGTGCAGCAGTGCCCGGCGGGAGTCGGCGACCAGTTCGTCGCCGATCCGGACACGGATCCACCGCGGCGTCGGCTCAACCAGCGGCCACCAAGGCCGCTGCCCGGCCAGTGCGGCCAGCCGCTCACCCACATCGCCGCTGGAAGGGACGTTGCTGAGAGGGACGTTCACGGGTCCAGGATCCTCCCGCCGCACCGTCAGCTCAAGGAGGCCGCGGGATCGCCGGTGCCGGTGATCTCAGTCATCGGCTGGTCCGCTACGGCTAAGCCGCACCCGGCCACTGGTTCTGCCGGCTTTGCAAGTGAGCGGCTTTCGTGCTGCCTGCTCGGTCTTCGACGGTCCGGTCGGCTGCCGCGTTGCTCCGGTGCGCCAGGGGCGGGAGCCCAGCCCGGTTAAGATCGGGCGGTGCCTATCCCAGCCGCGTTTGATCTGTCCGGCCGGGTGGCGCTGGTCACCGGTGCGGGCAGCCCCGACGGCATCGGTTTCGCTACCTCCAGGATGCTCGCCGAGCTCGGCGCGTCCGTGATGATCACCGCCACCACAGCCCGGATCCGCGACAGGGCCAGCGAACTGTGCCGCGCTGGTTTGGACGCGGCAGGATTGGCCGCGGATCTCACCGACGCCGCCGCCGCGCCCGGGCTGGTGTCGGCTGCGCTGGAGCGGTGGGGGCGGCTGGACATCGTGGTCAATAACGCCGGGATGATCTCCGCCGCTGTCCCAGTGTTCGAAACCGGCACGGTGGAATCGATGGATCTGGTGACCTGGCAGGCGGCGCTGGCCCGGAACCTGACGACTGCCTTCTTGGTCACGAAGGCGGCACTGCCGCAGATGACGCGCCGCGGCTGGGGGCGGATCATCATGGTGGCCAGTGTGACCGGCCCGGTGATGGCGATCCGCGCGGACGTCGGGTACGCCAGCGCCAAGGCGGGCATGGTCGGCCTCACCCGCGCGGTCGCGGTCGACGTGGCCCGGCATGGAATCACCGTCAACGCCGTCGCGCCCGGCTGGATAGCGACCGGCTCCCAAACCCCGGACGAACATGGCGAAGGGCTGGCCACCCCGGCCGGCCGCAGCGGCTCACCCAGCGAGGTCGCCGCTGCCATTGCCTGGCTGGCCAGCCCGGGCGCGTCTTACATCACCGGGCAGTACCTGATCGTGGATGGCGGCAATTCCATCGCCGAGCAGCGCGCCACGCCCGTCTGATATCCCCCATGAGGCCGCCGGCTCCGTGCGGGGCCGCCGGCTGCGGGCAGACTGGGCGTATGAGGCGGGGTGTGGTGCTTGGCGGTGGCGGCATCGCGGGTGTCGCCTGGGAAGCTGGAATCGTCATCGGCCTGCGGCGGGCGGGGGTGGATCTGTCGTCGGCAGATGTCATCGTCGGTACCTCGGCCGGGTCGATTGTCGGTTCGCACGTGGCGTTCGGCACGGACTTGCAGGCGCTGACCGCCATGACGCCCGCCCCCGCGGGAGCCGACGGCGCCGCGGTCCCGGCCGTCAGCCTTGAGGTCATCCTGAGCGCGCTAGCACCCTTGTTCGACCAAGGGCTGGATCCGGTGGAGGGCCGCCGCCGGGTCGGGGCCGCTGCCCGCGCGGCGGGCGGCGATGAGCAGCCCTACATCGCGCGGATCGCCTCGTTGCTGCCCGCCGCTGACCGCTGGCCGCAGCGCCGGTTTCTGGTGACCGCGGTGGACGCCGAGTCGGGGGAGCCGGTTGCCTGGCACCGCGGCTCTGGCGTCCGCCTGGACCGTGCGGTTGCGGCGAGTTGCGCCGTTCCCGCTTTCTATCCGCCGGTGACGATCGGCGGCCGCCGGTACATGGATGGCGGTATCCGGTCCGCCACCAACGCTGACCTCGCGGCCGGCTGTTCGGCTGTCATCGTGCTCCACGCGATCGGCCACCTGACCCCGCGTGAACCGCTGCAAACCGAGCTGGCCGCGCTCGGCACCGCGGCCACGCTGGTGATCACACCAGATGACGTGGCAGCCGCGGTGATGGGCACCAACCTGCTCGACGCCGCCACCGCCGGGCCCGCGCTGGAAGCTGGCCTGACACAGGCGATGTCCCACGGCGAGCCGGCCCACACCATCTGGCAGGCCACCTAGCCTGCCGCTAGCGACCCATGCAGGCAAGCAGGGTAACGCCGAACTCGCGGATGCCAGGGGCGGCACAGCCGTGGGCTGATCTAGCGGATATTCCGCAGACTATCGGGACAGGGAGGGCTACAGCCGCACCTATCATCCCGATCTGCATCCGGCACGAGCGCCCGGCACGCACACGTCCGCGAGCAGAACGGGGGCAACGCGCGCCGCGGATGTCGGGGCAGGGTCACTGACCGGGACCGCCCCGCCGGAGGCGCAGCACTGGATCGGCGAATGCGTATGCGCCGGGCGCGGACGTATTGCCGGGTATCAGTGCGCGGTGGCTGGTGGGCGCCCTGCCCGCACGCCCGCCCTGTCCCGCAGGCCGAGGTAGGTGGCGATCACGATCGCCAGATAGCCGAGGTAGACGAGAAGTTGCAGCGGGGTGGGGGCGTCGCTGTAGCCGAAGAAGCTGTGCAGTACGTCCCCGAACGCGCTGTTCTCCGACAGCAGGCTGGCCGAGTGCCACATCGGCGCATTGAGGACCGGGATCCAGCCGAGCTCCTGCAGGTTCTGCACCGAGTCGGCCAGCAGGCCGGCGGCGAAGACCATCAGCAGCACGCCGATGACGGTGAAGAACCTCGCCAGATTGAGCTTGTGGCCCAGCCGGTAGATCACGAATGCGATCCCCAGCGCGCCAGCCAGCCCGATCACCGCCCCGCCCAGCGCGCTGGCCGCCGAGGTGGACAGGATGATCGCCAGGGTGAAGACCACGGTCTCGAGCCCTTCGCGGCCGACGGCCTGGAACGCCAGCAGCCCCAGTCCCCACCTGGCCCGGCCGTCGAGCGCCGCGTCAGCGCGGGCACGCAGCTCCTTGGACAGCGACCGGGCATGGTTGCGCATCCAGAACGTCATGTAGGTCAGCACTGTCGCGGCGACTAGGAAGGTGGCGGTTTCGAAGATCGTCTGTACCCGGGAGCCGTCGTAGCTGCGGATGGTCGCGTAGGCTACGGCCCCGCCCGCGGTGGCGAGGGCCAGCGCGGCGCCCACGCCGATGAACACGTCACGGAAGTGCTCCCGCCGCCCGATCCGGTTGAGGTAGGCAAGCAGGATCGCGATGATCATGCTCGCCTCGACGCCCTCACGCAGGAAGATGACGAGGGTGGCAAGCATGCGGGAGCCTCCAGATAGTCGGTCGCCGTTCGCACGTTACCCAACTTAGGTAAGGCAAACCTAAGGATTTCTGCACGTTTAGCGCAAGATGGGGCGTGTGCGAACGGCAAGATCCGCGGCCAGGCGGCGGTCTGGGCCTCCAGCGCCGAAACGGCGGACCGGGCCACAAGCGGCGGCCGATCGCGCAACAATCGATAGCAAGCGGCCAGCAGGCGGGCTATCGCCGATGCGCGCACCGCATCGCACGGCGCCGTGCTGGGCGGCCACAGCACAACGCAGGGGGACAGGCCGTGAAAAAGCAGATCACCGCTGCGGCAGCGGCAACAGCGGCGGCGACTTTACTGACTGCGGGCTGCGCCAGCACTCAGCACTCCCCGGCCAGCCCAAGTGATTCCCCCGTACCTACGGGCGCCGCCAAGGCCAGCACCGCCGCCCGGACGGACAGCAACCCCGCATGCACAGCACAGCTTTCGGCCTGGCGGTCAGCAGGCGAACGTTTCGAGCACACGCTCCTGCACGATGCGGGCACGGCTGAAGCTGACCTCCAGTCCTTCCTCACCCAAGCCGAGGAAGGAGCCCAGCCAAGCATCAACAAGGCCCTCACCCACTCCGGAACGCTGGCCAGCATCGCCAGGCAGGTGCTAGACCACCACCTGCCGCCGTCATGCGTGCCTCAGATGCGCGCCGCCCTGACCGCCTCAATGCTCAACTTTGAAAAACAGGCCGCTGACATGAACGATGCCAGTCTCGCCCTCAGCGACTGGAACGACCAGGGAGCGGAACGGCTGCTGAAAGCCGCCAGCCACGACATCACAGTCGGCGCAAACGGCATCCGCCAGGCAACCGCCGACTCTAACCACCACCAGAGCTAGGGTCACGCCACACTATCGAGGCAGCTCGCCAGGCTGGCGTCGGCCGCGGCGAAATTAGTACACTTTCGGCGCCGGACGCTGGTGTCGGAGCTTGGCCATTTGGCAGGGATGGCACACCGTGGGCCGGGTGGGCAGGCAGGGAGACGGATGACCGAGCTCATCGTCGGCACTCATGAATCCGACACGCATCAGAAGGCCCTGCGCATCAACCTTGATCCACGCTGGTACGGGACGATCGCCGAGATCGGGGCCGGTCAGGAGGTCGTGCGCTGGCTTTTCCGGGTGGGGGGCGCCGCGGGTACCGTCGCGAAGTCGATCTCCGCTTACGACATGGCCGTGAGCGATGCCGAATACGGCAAGGCGGACAGGTACGTGTCCGCCGGGCGGCTCCAGGGCATGCTCGACACGGAGTTCCAGCTGAACGTGGAGCGTCTCGACCATACGCGCGGTGACGAAAACTGCTTCTTCGCGTTTGCCGACACAGTGGTGGCTCGCAGCTTCCAGGGCGGCAACGAGTGCCACGGCTGGATGGGCGTGAAGTTCCAGGCCCAGCCGCACGACGAGCCAAGCCAGATTGTCATGCACGTGCGGATGCTCGATGTCGAGGCCTGGCTGCAACAGGAGGCGCTCGGGATCGTCGGGGTCAACCTGCTGTACGGGTCGTTCTTCCAGCACCACGAGCCGGACAAGCTCATCGAGAGCCTCCTCGACCGCCTGACCACGGGCCGCATCGAGATTGACATGATCCAGTTCCGCGGCATCGAGTTCCGCGGCGTGGACAACAGGCTGATGGCGCTCAAGCTCGTGCAGGTCGGGCTGAGCGGCGTGGCGATGTTCGGCCCCGACCGTGAGGTGCTGCAGCCGAGCGAGGTGCTGCGCAAGAAGGCGATTCTGGTGGAGCGGGGCAGCTTCCGGCCGCCGACGCACGTGAACATCGACATGCTCGAGACGGCAAAGGCCAAGTTCGAAGCCGACCCGGCCGTGGCTGGCAAGCCGGTGCTGGAACTCACCGAGATCACGATGCGCAACCTGCTCGCCGGAGGGCCCCAGGTGGACAGGCGAGACTTCCTCGCCCGCGCGGAACTGCTCGCCGCATGCGGCATGATCGTGCTGATCACCGACTACTTCGACTACTACCGCCTGGCCGCTTACCTCGGTGAACGGACCAGTGAGCGCATCGGCATCGTGATGGGAGTACCGAGCCTGATTGACCTGTTCGACGAGAAGAACCACGCGCAGCTACACGGCGGGATCCTGGAAAGCTTCGGGCGGCTGTTCAAGAACGACTTGAAGCTGTATGTCTACCCCGTCCAGCCATCGCCAGACGTTGAGCTTAAGACCGTCAACGACATCAAGGTCCGGCCAGAGTTGCAGCCACTGTACGACTATCTCGCCGGGCGGGGCAGTTTCGTTCACCTCGACAACTACCGGCCCGATTTCCTGCCGATCTTCAGCCGCGACGTGCTCCGCCGAATAGCGGCAAACGACGACTCCTGGGAAAGTATGGTCCCCCCTGAGGTCGCCGAACTCATCAAGCGCCGCGCATTCTTCGGCTACGTCAACCCGGACACCGACTAACAGCCCTTGGTCCCGTTCCCGGGTACGCCCTTGATGGCCACATTAATAGGTGCCCGACATTATCCGGGCCGGCTAGCAAGAACAAGACATCAATTGACCGATCGGTGACCGGCTCCGGGGCGGGTTACGAACGCGGTCACTGCTACGGCAGCGGTAGTTCGTGATCGTGGGGTCGTTGGCGCAGGTCAGGAGGATGCCTGCGGAGTGGTGCGGCTGCCGCGATCATGATGGGTTGTGAGACTCGATCAAGATGCGGCAGCCGCTGCTGCCACGGTAACCGATGATGCCCGGTCCGCGTTGCTGGCGGACCTGCTGGGCCAGGTGGCGGGGTGTTTTCCCCGGCGGGAGACCCGGCAGTCCTGCGGCCAGATGGTCAGCGGGCTGCTGATGGAGCTGGAAGATCACAACTGCTGGACGATCGCCGAGGCGGCCGGGCATCGCGGGCCGCACCGGCTGCAGCATTTGCTGTCGCGTGCGGTCTGGGATGACCAGCGGGTGCTGGACACCGCGGCGGCCTGGGCGGCCGGTCACCTCGATGACGGGGACGCGGTGCTGATCGTGGATGAGACCGCCGATGAGAAGTCCTCGACGGACGCGGCTGGTGCGGCCCGCCAATACAGCGGCACCGTGGGCGGTATCGCGCTGTGCCAGGTGGCGGTCACCTTGACCTATGCCACCAGCCTGGGGCATGCGCTGATCGGGCGGGCGTTGTACCTGCCCGGGGCGTGCGCCGCCGATGAGGAGCACCGTGAGCTGGCCGGCATCCCGGAGGAGGTGATGTTCGCCAGCAAGCCGCAGTTAGCTGATGATCTGCTGGACCGCGCGCACGCGCGCGGGATCCGCGCCGCTTTTGTGGCCGGCGATGAAGTGTATGGCGGCCGTGAGCTGCGCCGCGGCATCCGCCAGCGCCAGATGGGCTATGTCATGGCGGTCCGCGCCAACCACACCGTGACGGCCGGGGCGGCCCGCACCATGACCGCGGCCGAAGCCGTCCGCATGGTTCCCGCCCGTGCCTGGCACCGGATGCGCACCGGCGCGGGGACCAAGGGCACCCGGCACTACGACTGGGCGATGCTGGAGGTGACCAGCGACGACACTCCCGAACAGCACAGCGGCGGGCACAGCATCCTGCTGGCCCGGCGGCACCGCTACACCGGCAAGCTGTCGTTCTACCGGTGCTGGACACCCCGGCCGGTCCCGCTGGCCCAGCTGATCGCCATCGCCGTGACCAGGTGGCGGATCGAGGAAGATCACCAGCTCGCCAAGCAGGCCACCGGCCTGGACGCCGGACAGGTCATCCGCTGGAAATCCTGGCACCGCTGGACCACGATCTGCCTGCTCGCCTACATCTACCTCGCCGTCACCGCCGCCGTGCAACGCCAGCACGACAGCGGCTCAAGCCTGGACGACGGACTGATCCCGATCACCGTTCCAGAACTGCTGCGGCTCCTGCGCGACACCGTCATCCCACCACCCCGGCGAGACCGGGCCCACCGGCTGCACTGGTCCACCTGGCGACGACGCCACCAGCACCGCGCCCGCCAAGCCCATCAACGCTGGCACCATTACGCCGAGACAACACCATGATCACAACGAACTACAGCTGCCGTAACTGCTAGCGGATATGGGGCAGAAAGGACCGCTCTGTCGACTGCTCCGCCAACTGGTCACTGTGTGTAGCCCGGACGAATGCCGGAGGACGCGCGCATACCCGCCTTTCGGCGCGATCCCGGTTCCTACCGTTGAGTACGGCCGCGCCCGAACGCGCTCCTCTGGGCGGACTTCGCCCTCGATTCAGTGGCGGTACAGGTGCTAGACCCGACAAGGCGGTTACATCCAGGGAGCCCGATCAGGGCCGGAATGGAGTAAGCAGAATGTCCTTGACCCCCCGTAAGGCTGTTTCGTTGCTCGGTGCGGTCGCGCTCGCGCTCGGCGTCACAGCGATGAGCGGCGCCGGCTTGGCAGCGGCTTCGACCGCCCAAGCCGGTGTGGCGAGGCCCAGACCTGCCAAGCCGGGCCCCAGCTTTCCTAGGTTGAGCTCGTCCCAGGTCAAAGCCCGCTCGTCCGGCAAGCGGGAACGCATGGTGGTCGTGTTCGACGACCAGCTCACCAGCCTGCCGGCGAACCGGGCCCACCGGCGCGCCCGGGAAGCAGCGGCCGCGTCCATGCAGGCTCCGCTGGTAGCCCAGCTGAAGCAGGTCAGGGCCACGCATATCACTGCGCTTTCGCTCCTCAACGCGGTCGCGGCGTCGATGCCGGCGGCGGAGGCACAGGCACTCAGCCACACCCGGGGAGTCAAGAGCGTCGTTCCCGACGTAACCGTCATCATCGGGAACGGCAGCAAGTACAACACGAAGACGGTGGCCGCCTCCCAGGTGCGGAAGCAGGCCATCCCGGCAAGGGCAGCCGACGGGCAGCAACTGTGCCATACAAGCTCCGGCAAACCGCTGGTGGAACCCGAAGCCCTCACCAGCATCCACGCAACTCAAGCGGCCAAGATCGCGACGGGCCGGGGCGTCATCATCGGGAACTTCGACGCCAACTCGCTGGCCGGGAACGTCAACATGATCCGGCCCAACGGGCAGCACGTGATCATCGATGCCCCGAACCCAAACGAGAACGTCTTCAGCGACGAGTTCAACGGAGACGTCTCCACCATGGCCGCCCAGGGCACGGTCACCTACACCTACGCGTCTCAGCTGCCCTTCTCGAACATCCCCGCGAACTGCAGCTTCCGCATCGTGGGTGACGCCCCCGGCGCCTCTATCCTCAGCACCGGTCAGTTCACCGACAGCAACAACCGGGGTCAGATCGTGGCTCCGGAGTCGCAGGTCATCGCCGGGCTCCAGCAGGCGGTGAACGAGGGTGTCAACGTCGTGTCGGAGTCCTACGGCTTCGGCGCTGTGCCGGGTGCCAACGCCGACCTGCTCATACCGGCCAACGTCGCCATGGTGGAAGCGGGCGTTGTCGTAGTGGAGAGCTCGGGCGACAGCGGCTCGGACGGCACGGTCGAGGAACCCGCCGCTAACCCCGCCATCATCGACGTCGGCGGGACGAACGACCTCAGGCTCCTCGCCCAGGCCGATGGCTACACGCACGGCTGGGAAGACAACAGCATGACGACCCTGTCGTCGGGGGGCACCACACCGCAGAACGATGTGGTGGACCTGGTCGCCCCCGGCTACCTGGCGCTCGCTGTCGCCGGCATCAACCAGCAACCGGCACCGGCGCTTCCGACTGAGGCCTTTGGCGGCACCAGCCAATCGGCCCCCTTCGTCTCCGGCGCCGCCGCCGACGTGATCCAGGCCTACCGTGACACCCATGGCGGAGCCACCCCGACGCCAGCCCAGGTGAAGCAGATCCTCACCGGCACGGCGACCGACATCGGGGCTCCGGCGGACCAGCAGGGCGCCGGCCTGCTGAACATAGACGCGGCCGTTATGGCAGCCCGCCAGATGCCAGGCACGTCGCTGGCGCAGTCCAGCACCCCCGAACTGGTGAACAACCCCAGCCAGCTCGGCGTGCAGGGCCCGGGCGGCTCAACGGTCCACACCTCGGTCCAGCTGTACAACGCCTCCTCCAAGGCCGAAAAGGTCACCGGCACCTACCGGGCGCTTGGCAGCGAGACGACCTTCGGCAGCCCGGTCACCGAGAACGTCAGCGCCCCGCCGCCCCCGTTCCCCGCCCAGGGGGCGACCGCGGCGGCACCGGTCCACTTCACCGTGCCGAGCGGCGTCAGCGTGCTCGACGCCGACATGCGCTGGCCGGACCCGACCAACAACGATGCCAACATCCTGACGTTCATCCTGACCGACCCGGCCGGGAGGGTGGCCCAGAGCTCGTACGACTTTGGCGCCTCCGAATTCGTCCCTTGTCCTAACGGAGGCTGCAGCCCGGACATCCAGCACGCCACGGTCCAGCATCCGATGGCCGGAACCTGGACGGCCCAGATCCTGTGGGCCAACGGCCGCGGCCACGTGCAAAGTGCGCCGGACACCCCGGGGCCCTACACCGGGACCGTGACCTTCCAGGCCAGCGGCCAGAACTTCACGACAAGCCCGGCGTCGGCGCCCGTCACCGTCCCGGCTCGCAGCTGGGCGAGCGTGCCGCTCAGCATCGCCCTGCCCCAGGCTCCGGGCGATGCCCCTGAGTCGGTGCAGTTCACGGGGCCGGGCGGGCTCGCGAGCTCGGTGCCGATCGCCCGGCGTACCCTCATCCCGTCGGCCGGTGGCTCGTTCACCACCACCTTGACCAGCACGGTATCTCGCGGTGCCGGGCAGCTTCAGACGTTCTTCGTGAACGTGCCCCCGGGGAAGAAGGACCTCGACGTGTCGTTCAACGCGCCGAACCACGCTGCCGACGACCAGGTGTTCTACTACCTGTTCTCGCCGGCCAACCTCTCGTCTCCTGGCCCCGAGCACTTTACCTTCTTCGCCACGGCCGTCGACGGCACGCCGACGTCCGGCAACCCGACCGGAAACGCCTCGCTCATCGCCCCCGATCCCCAGCCAGGTCTATGGGAGATCGACGTGATGCAGGGCCCCACGACCGACGGGACGGTGTTCTCCCAGGCCGTCACCGGGGTCCTCGCGTACAACCAGCTCAAACCCGTCACCGAGACCGGTCTCCCGACGTCGAAGTCGACGATCATCGACTCCGGCTCCAGCGTCCCGATCACAGTGAAGGTCACGAACACGACGAACCACACCGGGTTCTTCGAATTGCAACCGACAAACAACGACATCACTGGCGGCAATGTCGCTACGCCGGAAGAGCTGGCGGCCGGGGCCACCGGGACCTTGACGGCGACGCTGTCGCCCACGGCAGCTGCGGGCACCGGGGTGCGCGGCACCCTCAGCGTCATCGACTCGACGGATTTCAGTGCCACTGACATCGCCATCGGGTTCCCGTTGTCCTCCGACTTCCACGATTTCGCCTACGCCTACAAAGTCGGGAGCTAGCTCGAGCGGCTAGCACCTGCAAACAACGGTACGGCCCGGGCCTCGTCGCAGGCCCGGGCCGTCGCCCCACTGGAGGACGAGCCGCGGACAAGGTCGGTGACCGCCAGCGGCATCGCCACCCTCAGAGCCGTTTATGCGCCGTGAGCAGCCCAACCGACGCCGATCGCGGAGCGTGGTCGGCACTCCGGCGGCAGGACGCACGAAGAGCCGCCTTACAGGCCAGCGGCGCTGCATGGCGCGAAGGCGCAGCGTATGCACGCGGGACCGTCGCCGCCTGCCGTATACACCGCAGCCGCCAGCCGGATCATGCAGCGCGCCGAACTGAATCGCCCCGGGGTTTCCGGAGGCTCGTGGCCGGGTCGGTTCTGACGCTACGGTTCTGACACGGTTCTGAGCGTACGGTTCTGGCGTATGGCCGACTCGCGATGGTGGAAGGACTTCGATTCGGTTGTCGCTGCCTTGCAGCCAGCCGGCTCCCGGGTTCTCGATGTCGGGTGTGGCGATGGCGGGCTGGTTGGTCGTTTGGGACAACTGGGATTCGACGCGCTCGGCGTAGACCCGGCCGCTCCAGCTCAGCCGCGCCTGGTCCGCGAGAGCGTCGAACAGGCGACAGGTCTGAGCAAATTTGACGCGGTCGTTGCCGTGATGGCGCTCCACCACGCCGACCTTGACGCTGTGACTTCAGCGATCGCCGGGCTGCTGCGTCCGCGTGGGCGGTTGTTCGTCTATGACTTCGACTGGAGTGCTTATGACGGCCGGGCTGCGGCCTGGCTGGCTCCCCGTGATCCTTCTGGTGCCGATAACTCGTTGGCTGGCTGGCGCCGTGAGCACAATGGCCTGCACCGCGGAATCACGATTAAGGCTGCGCTCGGCGCTGAATTCGTGGTGCCGCTTGTTGAGGTCAGGCGTCCATATCTCGCCCGGATGCTGGGCTGGCCTGATCTGGAGGCGGCCGAGCATGCGTTGATCGACGCGCAGGTGCTTCCGGCGCTGGGGTTCTGGCTGATCGCTGAAAAGCCAGAGTGCGGCCGCGGCCGCGATCCAGGGCTCATCGCAGCGCGATCCAGGTGAACGACTGCATGGTGCCTGCCGGGGGGCACTCCCTGGCGCGTCCGGCGGCTCAGCCCGCTTCCATCCTGTGCTTGAGCGCTGCCATGTTGCCTGGCATCTCCTTGCGTGCTTCGGGGCGGACCATCAGCGGCACCAGGATTTTGCCGATGCCGTGGCCGGTGAAGTCGACGCTGATGGTCAGCCGGGAGCGGGACCCGGTCACGGGCTCGACCAGGACATCGACAGCCGCACGGATCGGGCCGTCTATGCCCCGCACGCCCCAGGTCCGGGGCGGGTCGATGTGCACCAGTTCGGACGTGGAGGGGCGGTTGGCGCCGCCGATGCGCCGCGTCGTCACGCATTTTGCGCCGACGGCTGGTGCCTGAGTGCCGTCGCCCGGACCGTCCATGTGCCCCTCTACCACGCCCTTCTGCCACTGGCTGAACCGGGCCGGATCGGTGGCGTAGGCGAACACCTCCGCGGCCGGGCGGCCGATTTCGGCGCTGGTAACGATCGGCGGCATATCAGCGGCCTTCCTTCACTAGCGCGGCGTACCGGTCCAGGTACAACGGCCAGCCCTCCGGGCCGTCCACGCCGTCAGTGATCGCTTCCCAGCCGGGACCGTGCCGGTCGAGGTGGCGGTGCTCTAGCTCGATTCGCGTGCGGGCCGGCGACTCGGCGTAGAACCGCACCTCGACCTCGCTGGTCTGAGCCAGATCGGTCTCGATCGTCCACCGCGGGCTGATATCCCAGGTGAACACCACCCGCTCAGGCGGGTCGAAGGCCAGAATCCGCGCCCACCGGCACTCGCTGCCATCCGCTGCCCGGTCCACGATGCCGCCGCCGACCCGGGGCTCGAACACCGTCTGGGCGATCGGCGCCCCGAGCATGTTGTGCTCCGGCGGCTTGAAGTCCCCGAACCGGTCGGTAAACACCATGAAAGCACGCTCGATCGGCGCGTCCACCACGATGTGCTTGCGGACCTTCGCCGCGTCAGCCTGAGCCATCAAGCCTCCCTGACATCTGTGCTCGGCGCCTCCGCGGCCTCGGCGTACCCGGCCAGCGCCCGCTGCCAATACGTGTCGAGCTGATCCCGCAACGCCGCCAGCGCGACCGGGTTGAGCCGGTAGATCCGGCGCGTCCCCTCGGCCACGTCCGCCACCAGCCCGGCGTCCTTGAGGATCTTCAGATGCTGCGACACCGCCGATCTGCTCACAGGCAGCCCAGCCGCCAGTTTCCCCACAGCTTGGGGCCCCTCCGCCAGGCGGGCCACGATGGCCAGGCGCGTGCCGTCAGCCAGCGCGCCCCACCGGTCAGCATCTCGGTTAGCATCCACTAACCGTTAGTATTCTCTAACCGATACGTCTCTGTCAAGGCACCGCGAGGTGCAGGTCCAGCGTGCGCCACACCACCGTGGCGTGCCCGCTGCGTACCGATCGAGGAGTGACAACCGGTGACTCGGGGTCGCTTGCGGAGAAATGGGCAACCTGTACCGTTTGGATCCTTCTGGGACTACCGAATGTGCGCCGCCCGGAGGTTTGCCACGTGGTCCGGTGGCAGGTGGAGCCCGTGGTGGGCAGCTATGGGCGGGTCAGCCCGGGCCTTGTCCCGCAGCAGCCTGGCTGGGGAGCCGCTGCAGGTCGCCGGCGGTGAGTTCGCCGGTCGAAATCAGCAGCATCGCGAGTTCGTCCAGTGCCCGTGGTCCGCGCAGCCCGGGGACGCCCAGCTGTGAGTACCGGTCGCGGATGTTCTCGCACCGCTTGGCCACCGTGTGCGCCTGCCAGCCGATCCGCTCCGCCGTCTGTTTCGCTGACCGGGGCGCCGGCGGGCCGGTGTGCCGCCAGTTCAGGTAGTCCTCGAACCGGGCCGCCAGGATCAGCCGGTCCGGGCCGGACAGCGGCGGGCGGCGCCGGGTGCTGGTGATCAGGTGCTCCCCAGTCGGGCCGGCCGGCACCCTGTCGCCCCGGGCAGCTCCGAGGTCTTGCCCGGGGACGTCATCCAGGCCGGGCAGCCGCAGCCGCAGGGTGTAGCAGCCCAGCGCGCCCTGCAGCCAGATCTTGGCATGCCACTGCTGCACCGGCGCCCGCATGCCCGGCGGCAGGTCGACCCGGAAACCCCGGTCGCCGGACACATACAGCACCGCGGAAGAACTGTCATTGCGCAGCCACCACGTCCCCCGCTCGAAGGCCAAGCTGCCCGCCGACCGCGACACCCCCCGGTCGGCGCCGGGGAGCGTGATGGTGCACCCGGCGCTCCGCCCGAACGTCAGAACCTGCCCCGGCCGGGCACGCCACGTGCCCGACTCATGCATCACGATCAAAAGCACTGCCCACAACCCCGCTGGTGCGACGGTAAACCCAGCCCCAAGAACGAGTCAACACCCGGCCCGGGCGAACCCGGCGTGCCCTTTTGACGCCTCCCAACCGGAAAGCGCTGGCACCGTGAGCTGTCCTGTCGGCGGTGCGGCGCGCACCGCCAAGCCGCAGAGCGGAACATGTTTCCCGGCAGCCAGGTCCTGGTTCCATGACCTTCTACTGAAATAGGAGGGCCGTGCTCGAGCCCTGATACAACCCTGGGATGGGCGAAGGCAGCCCATCAAAGACCCTCCGGCCCGCCGCAGACCAGGGTCGCGGTCATTTGCGGCAACCTTTCACCTGACCACCGTCACAGGGGGTGGGGTCGGCGCCCGGGCGCAAGCGACGACGTGGCGATCGCCCATACCCCGGCAAACGCGCCCGGGCTGGACGATCAGCTCGTTCAGGCGCCGGAACTGGCCAGCGCGGAACTGGGCGCGCCGTCCCAGCTCGCGCAGCGCGATCCGGGTGGCGCAGCCGGCCACATCACCGGGCGGGGCGGGGCGCAGTGCTGCCAGCCCGGCGGCCCGGCGGCCGCCTGCACCGCCATAGCGTGCACTCACAACGCGCCGGCCAGGGACCAAGGTCTGCTCCGCCCGCGAGATGGGGCGACGGCTGTGGCGTTTCATGGCGGCCGGCTTCGGGCAGTCCAGCGCACCGGTCGCCTGCAGGAGGCGTGGGCAGCCGGCGTGAGCCCGGGGCCGCAGGATGAGGCCCGGGCCGCGGCCGTTGCCGCGCCCCGGGCCTGCTGGTTTCCCGCCGTGCCTGTCTATGAACCAGCCTTGATGAGCCAGTCACGGATCCAGACGCCGAAGCTGGCGTTGTTGCTGAACAGGAACGATGGGCTCATCACCACTTGGCCGCCGGGCTGGCCGTTGATGGTGTCGATGACCATGCTGGTGGTCCACGGGCCGGTCACCGTGCCGTGCACGCCGGTGGTGGTGGTCACCGCAGTGTCGGTGAACTGCCACAACCGGGAGTCGGCGGTGGGCGGGGAGGCCGGGTTGTCCAGCACCGCGCCGATCTCTGCCTTGGTGAAGATCGCCGTGGTTCCCTCACCGATGGTCTGGGCCGCCGTGACGTTGGTGGTCAGGTCCGTCGCCGTGGCGATCACGCCCCCGCCGGTCTTGTCGTAGTACAGATCGATCCGCACGCTGTCACCGGCCGCCGGGGCGATATCCAGGGCGCCGCCGCCCATGCCGAACGGCGCGCCGCCCACGGCCCAGCCGACCGAGCCCGGGCCGCCACCTGGCTTGATCGCCAAGGTCACACCGGCCACGTTCTGACCGCGGAGCGCGACCCTGGCGTAGTGGCCGTAAGCCCCCGCTGGCGGCACCGTGACGGTCGTGCCGACGAACCGGAACCACCGGCCGCTCGCCATATACCCCGCCCGGGTCGATGTGGCGACCGTGGGATACGCGGCGGCATGCGTGCCCCCCGTTTGCGCGGCCGCGCTCGTCGCTGTCAGGCCCGCGATGAGCAGCGCTGAACATGCCGCTGCCACGGTGGCGGCAAGGCCGCGTGCCAGCGGCCTGCCGCGAAGAACTGAAGTATTCACTGGAACCCCCGTAATCCGGTGCGGTGCACCTCCGGCACCGCCTCCGGTTACACCATCACCTCCCGGCGGTACCGGAGGAAAGGGGAGGCCTCCCCAGATGGGGAGGCCTCCCCCCTTTTGCTTGTGCAGGTCCGCCCAGGTCAGAGACCTGTGAGTCGAGATTTTCAACTTAACCGCCGTTCGGCGCGGATACCGGCTGTATTTCGATCAGCGCAAAACGGCGGCCACCACCGTGTGTCGGCAACACGGCACCTTGGCACGTCGATCTGTCCATTACCCCGCGTCTGGCCTTTCTTGCTCATCCTCAAAGAGCCGTTGCTGGTGGCCATGCACCCAGGCCGAAGGCTGGAACCACATCAGTGCCGCCAAGACAGCGGCGCCCACCACCCCTCCGGTGACGAACCCGGCGACCGCCGAGTGGGCAGCGGCGATGGTGGCGAGCAGGCCCGCGGCAGAGCCAGTCAGGACCGCGGTGACCACGCCGATCATTCCGGCGGTCGTCCGGAAGGCGGGCCAGTACCCGCTGCGCAAGCCCAGGATGGCAGCCGCCGCGATGGTGGGACGCTGGCCAGGTAGTGGTCAGTTCTGGCGCGAAGTCGAAGTAGTAGGCCCTCAGCCGCGCGATCCGTTCGGCGTAATGAAGCTCTTCGATCCCGGACTGGAGCACGCGGTCGAGGGTGACGAAACCAATGAAGGACAGCGTCGACAGCAGTATCAGGCCGAAGGCATAGAACACGGTGCCGATGCGGGTGGCTGTGGCGATCAGCCCGAGGGCGACGAGCCCGGCGGATACCGAGCCGATGAAGATCGTTATCGCAGCAGTCACGAGCCGGCGAGTCCGATGAGCCGGCGCTGTGATCTGTGCTGCGATAATTGCCGCCGGCCTGTCGCTTGGCTAGTGATGGAATCCGGCTCCTGCAATGATCTCGATGGCGAGAACCGCGGCGACGAACCAGTCGACGGCGGCGCAAAACGGCGGCCACCACCTGGTGTTGGCGACGTAGTGGCTGCGCTCCTGCCAGAAGTCCTTGAATCCATGGCCTGCGTAGCCAAGGACGAGGAGCCAGGCAGATCCGGTGACGCCCGCGGCGGCCAGCAAGACGAAGGCGCCGGCGATGGTGCACTCGACGGCGATCACCTTTGGTCTTCCGTCTGCCACCGCGAACCCGATATAGACCGCTGCGATCAGGGCTAGCAGGAGAGCCTGGACGGTTGCCTGGTCGAGCCACCGGAGGGCGAGCGGCGAGGCGGCCTGGATGGCGCCGAATGCCAGTCCCCACAGAATCGGCGCGCGTATCGACTGCTCCCGCTGCGGGGCAGGCGTGGCCGTGGGCGTGTGTGTCATGACCGGTGCCTCCTTGCGGCGGCCGCGGGGAGGAGCGCTACACCGGTGGCCGCCGCGATGGTCAAGGCGAACGGGGTGGTAGGCCGCCATGGCCACGGGCCGCCGGCCACCTGGCGCACCCGTTCTGCCTCCCCGGCCCCCGGTGCCCTGGCTTCTCCGGGAAGGGCTGAGTTCATGGGCTCGCTTCTTTCGCAAGAGGGCTGGTGCTGTCTTCGGTGGCCCGGGAATTGATGGCCTTCTGCGCTGCCCCGGCAGGTTTCAGCTGCCTGGCATCCGAGGCGATGCCGAGCTGCTCCGCCCAGCGGCGGACTGACTCTGCGAAGAACGCCTCACGGTCGCCGGGCTGCTCGCCGACGATGCCGTGCAGCTGGCCGAACAGCTCGAACGACACGGTGCCGAACAGCGCCGCCCAGGCCATCAGTCCCCGTTGCAGCAGCGCGTCGGGCACCTCAGGCCCGACGATGGACCGGGCTGGCGCGAGCGCCTTCCGGCCGTCGGGGGGCACATCGTCTTCGGCGATGGCGGCGCGCCTGGCGGCGTCGGCGAGGATGCCCAGGAGCACGCTGGAGACGCGGGCGGCGGGCGCGATGGTGGCGGGCGGGGCGGTATAGCCGGGCACCGGCGTGCCGTAGATCAGGGCGTACTCGTTGGGGTTGGCCAGGGCCCATCCCCGCACGGCGGCGCAGACCGCCGACCATCGGCCGGCGAGATCGTCGCGGGCCTCGGCTGCCTCGGCGGTCTCGGCGGCGGCGCCCATCGCGTCGTAGGCGGCGACGATCAGCCTGGTCAGCAGTTCGTCGCGGCTGGCCACGTAGCGGTACACCGCTGATGACGACGCGCCGAGCTCGCGGGCGATTGCCCGCAGGCTGAGCCCGGATGCCCCCTCGGTGGCCAGGTGCCGCCGGGCGGCGTCAAGGATCTGGCGGGTGATCTCGGCGCGGGACCGCTCGCGGGCGGCCCGCAGCACAGACGGCCGGTCCTGCCCGGTCTGGCTCATGATCACATCCTGCGCAACGCGACGGGTAGCAACGTTTGCGTGCACTGCTCTTGACAGCGACGAGTAAACTAAAAGCAAAGTAATGCTCTCAATCAAGTATAGGCGTCGCGATACGGGGGTCAAGATGAACCAGACCAATGTCAACGGCCAGGATGGCCTGTTCACGACCGAGACGGCGGGTCTGCCCGAGGTGTCGCGCCCGGCCGTGACCCGGCTCCACGACGGGGACCGGCTCGATCTGCGCATCGGCCCGGTGCGTAAGAACATCGGCGGTGCCGAGCTGCGCATGCTCGGCTACAACGGGTCGGTCCCCGGTCCGGTCTTGCATGTCGATCAGGGGTCGCAGATCACGGTGCAGGTGCGCAACGACGGCGATGTCGAGGCGACCGTGCACTGGCACGGCCTGCGGCTGGACAACCGTTACGACGGGGTCCCGCACGAGACCCAGGAGCCGATCCCGATCGGCGGCACCTTCACCTACCAGCTCCAGTTCCCCGACGCCGGGTTCTACTGGTATCACCCGCACATCCGCGAGGACTACGGCCTGGAAATGGGGCTGTACGGCACGATCGTGGTCGAGCCCGCCGACCCAGGGTACTGGCCCGCCGCCGACCGGCAGCTGACCCTGACCCTGGATGACCTGCTGGTCGAGGACGGGCAGATCGCACCCTTCAGCAAGTCCGGGCCGACCTTCGTGGCGATGGGCCGGTACGGCAACGTCATGCTCATCAACGGCGAGACCGAGTTCGCCGGCCAGGCGGCGGTGGGCGAGGTCGTGCGCCTGTATGTCGTCAACACCGCGAACACGCGGATCTTCAACTTCGCTCTCCGGGGCGCGCGCGCCAAGCTGGTCGGCGGGGACAGCGGCCGGTATGAGCGCGAGACATTCACCGACGAGGTGCTCCTTGCGCCGTCGGAGCGCGTGGTGCTCGACGTGCTGTTCGACACCCCCGGTCAAGTGACACTCGAGCACCGCACCCCCGATCACACCTACGACCTCGGCGCCTTCGCCGTCACTCAAGGCGCAGCCAGCGACGCCGCCGGGTCGTTCGAGGTGCTGCGCACCGATCCCGAACTGGCCGCTGAGCATCAGTCGATCGGCCACGACACCGAACGGCCGCCCGACAAGATCCTCGCGTTCTACTCCTTGATGCCGCTGCTGTACGGGGCAGACGACAGCCTGGCGTCCGCCTACGCCTGCCCGATGCACCCGGAGGTCACCGCCACCGAGCCAGCGACCTGTCCCAACTGCGGGATGAAGGTGGTCGCCGTGCCCGCCGGGAAACCGGCGTCCTATGCCTGCCCGATGCACTCTGAGGTCACCGCCACCGAGCCAGGAACCTGCCCGCAGTGCGGGATGGAGCTGGTTGCTTCCGATGCCCCGCCGCAGCCTGCTGCCGAGCCTGGCCAGGATGTGGCGCACACCCACGGCCGCGGCGACGGCCTGGAGTGGGAGGACGAGATGCTAGAAATCAACCGCGCATCCGATCCCACCAATATGATCTGGCAGCTCATCGACCGCCAGACCGGGGCGGTGAACGGAGACATCAGCTGGGCCTTCACGGTGGGCGACCGGGTCAAGATCCGGCTGGTCAACGAGATGGACTCCGACCACCCGATGCACCACCCGTTCCACGTCCACGGAGCCGGCCGCTTCCTCATACTGTCCCGCGACAGTAAGCCGGAGCCCAACCTGGTGTGGAAGGACACCGTGCTCCTGCGCGCGGGAGAGACCGTGGACATCCTGCTGGATGTCTCGAACCCTGGGCTGTGGATGGCGCATTGCCACATCGCCGAGCACAACCAAAGCGGCATGATGTTCAGCTTCAACGTGGCCCGCGACCGGGAGCCGGCCCGATGAGCCCGGGGTTCGCGGGCACCCCACTGGACGTGCTCGTCATCGGAGGCGGCCAGGCCGGCCTGGCCATGGGCTACCACCTGGCGCAGTCCGGGCGGTCCTTCCAGATCGTGGACGCCGGCGCCGAGATCGGCGGGACCTGGCGCACGCGATGGGATTCGCTGCGGCTGTTCACCTCCGGCCGCTACGACAACCTGCCGGGCCTGCCTTTCCCTGCTGCGCCGGATACCTACCCGGGCAAGAACGACGTCGCCAGTTACCTGCAGGCCTACGCGGCGAAGTTCAACCTGCCGATCCGGCTCAACACGAGCGTGACATCGCTGACCAGGAGCGACGGCGGCTACGTCGCGAAGGCGGCCGGCGAGGCGCTGGAGGCCCGGCAGGTGGTGGTCGCCACCGGGCCCTTCCAGGTACCGTTCATCCCGCCGATCGCCGACGCGCTCGGCCCCGGCGTGCACCAGATCCACAGCGCGAACTACCGGCACCCGCAGGATGTCCCGCCGGGAAAGGTCCTGGTCGTCGGCGCCGCGAACTCCGGCTGCCAGATCGCCCAGGAACTCTCGGCCACCCACCGCGTGGAGCTCTCCGTCGGCCAGCGGCTCCCGGCAATCCCCCAGCGGCCGCTGGGCCGCGATATCTGGGCATGGGCGACCGCGCTGCGGCTGGACAAGGTGACCGCGGGCTCGCGGCTGGGACAACGGCTGGCCGGGCGGGACCAAGTGATCGGGCCCGGGCCGCGACAGCTAGCCCGCCGCCAGGGCATCCGGATCCGGCCCCGGGCGGCCAGCGGAGCCGGGCAGACCGTGACCTTCGCCGACGGCAGCGCTGCGGACTTCGACGCCGTGGTGTGGGCCACTGGGTTCACGGCAGACCACTCGTGGATCGACATCCAAGAGGCCAAGGACGACCAGGGACACATCCGCCACCAACGGGGCGTGACGCCGTCGCCCGGCCTGTACATGCTCGGCCTGACCTGGCAGCACACCCGCTGCTCCGCCCTGCTCGGCTGGGTCGGCAACGACGCGGCATTCCTGGCCGCGCAGATCGCCCGCCGGTGAAACGGATGAAGGACCAGGGCGCATCTCACGTGACGGAGTCAAGATGCGCGCCCACGGCGCGGGCATGGACCGGTGGTCGCTGCGGGTGGCGGCCTACGCCGGGCTGATGACCGACGCCCTTTTGCCCTTCCGCCCCGACCGCTCCGCCCGTCCCCGCGGGGTAATCCCGCGGCCGCCCCGCGCCATCAGCGGGCAATGGTGCTGATCGACTCGACCGGATCGGCGTCGCCGGCATCGACCTCGGCTCAAAGTTGGGGTCCCGACGACATCCTGGCTCGTGCCTCCGTGCTGGCCTCGACCTCGGCTCGGCTGGGTGCGGGGCGTTTGATCGGCCTCGGCGGCGGCTACGGCACCCTGCCACCGCCGTCTGCGGACGAGGTACGCGCGAAGATCGCCACCTCAGCCAGTCTTCGCAGCACCATCGACGAGTTCCTCCAAGCCAATGCATCGGAACACGAAGCTGCATCTCTCACCGATTTCGGTGACAAGCCACTGGTTGTCCTGACAGCCGGCAGTGGGAGTGCCGCCGCCTGGATGGCGGCGCAGGACAAGACGGTCACTTTGTCGACCAACAGCGTGCACCGCGTAGTCGACGGAGCCAGCCACCCAGGCCTGATCCTCAAGCAGGCAGATGCTGCCGTGACCGCCCAGGCCATCGTCGATGTCGTCTCATCGGTCCGTAGCAACCAGCCGCTCGTGAAGTGATCTGTAAACGCCGCATACCTCACAACCTGCGGCGCAGCAGCAGGCGCTGCGGGCCGGGGCAGGCGCCCGCGGGTGGGCTTGGCGCGTCGTTGCACTGGGTCGCGTAAGCCTGCGGAACCGGCGCGGCGACGGCTTCGGCGGCGCTCATTTCTGGGGCACTGTCAGGCATCGCAGCAGCCGCCCAGATGAGGCCACGCCCAGCGTGATGCACCCGGGGCCGCAGACTGCACGGCAGCACCGCTACTTCGGTGTTGCGCGGTGACGTCGCGTCTCAAGACGGCGCGCGCCGAACAGGCACGGAAAAATCAGAGGCCGCCATATGTCACCCTCGGCTTGGCTGGGCGCAAGGCGCCACCGAGGTCCAGAGCAGCCGAAAGGGATACCGATTTCGTCCACACGCAGGATGGACGGAGACACCTTCCTATCTCGGGCGTTACGCCCAATCCGCCGGGCAGACAAGGGATGCCGGATGGTCTGCGGCCAGGAATCCGGCTGCCAGCCGCTCATCCCTCGCGGCGCGAGCAGCCATCGGCCCGGCGCGAGCGCCAGCGCGACGACAACAGCCGCAAGAATCACCTCGCAGATGTCAGGCGCAATTCCTCAGCAGCTCGCGCCCAGCGCTGCTCGCTCAATCCAAGCAGCTGTTCACGCAAATCCCTGGTTTCGGGGCTGCGCGCAGTGCCGCTGCCGCAGCTCAGGGCGCACTCACCTAGCGGTGCGGTTGACCGTAAGAGACCTCGTCTCCTGACCCGTTTCTGGCCTGAAAATCGACAAGTTCCGCGGCATGCCTTCCTGGAAATCCACATGTCTGCCTGGAAATAAGAGCCGGGGTTGTCATGATCATATCCGGAACATTATGAAGGAGATTTTGCTTAAATTTTGCAATTAGGAGGGTACTTTGTTAGAATTTGTTCTAATCCGCGGTCCGGGGCCGGCAGGTTGCCTGTGACGAGAATCGTGAGATGTTGAGGGGAACCGCAGGCATGGCATTCGGTATGCACTTCAACGTTCGCATTTTGTCCGCAGCGGCGATCATCGCTGCAGCCGCCGTTACGCCCGTCGCGCTGGCCAGGTCGGCTCCCGTCGCCGCGGCCCCAGCGACTGCCCCGTCCCCGGCCACGCGGGCCCAACTCACGCTGGTCGTCGGCACTGTGCTGAGCCCGCCGCACGTCGTGCTCGGCGCCGACAACCGGCAGCACCTGGCCCATGAGCTCCAACTGCTCAACACGGCGCCGTTCCCGATCACGCTCAAGCGCCTGGACACTATCGACCCGGCGACCGGCGCCGTCCTGCAGAGCCTGCGCGGCGCCGGGCTGGCCGCCGTGGTGAAGCGGCCCGAGGGAGCGCCATTTCACGGCAGGCTCGGCGCGGGGCTGAGCGGAGTCGTCATCCTGGACGCCACCCTCCCGAAGAACGCCCCGCTTCCGGCGCACCTGACGCACCGGATCACCCTCGGCTTCACCCTCCCACCAGGCTTCCCAGCCCTGCCGAAGGTTTACACGCTCGGGCGCACCCCGGTCGGGCAGGACCGGCCCATCGTGATCGGGCGACCGCTTCGGGGCGCCCGCTGGGTTGCCGTGAACGGGTGTTGCGACGCGCTGACCGCTCACCGCGGAGGCATCGTCCCTGTGAACGGCAGGCTCGTCGCTCCCGAACGGTTCGCGATCGACTTCGTCCAGCTGGACAGGCAACGACGGCTGTTCTCCGGGCCCGTCGGGCAGCTGTCCGGCTACCCCGGCTACGGCGAGCAGGTGCTGTCTGTCGCGGCCGGCACCGTGGTAGGCACCCATGACGGCGAGCCGGACCAAATCCCGCCGAACGTACCGCCGTTCTCGCTGGACACCGCCGGCGGCAACTGGGTCGTCGTGGACATCGGCGGCGGTCACTTCGCCTTCTACGCCCACCTGCAGCCGCATAGCTTGACGGTGACGACCGGCGACCGGGTCCGGCGCGGGCAAGTCCTCGGGCTGCTCGGCAACTCAGGCAATTCCACTGCGCCGCATCTGCACTTCCACATCATGGACGGCCCGTCGACGCCACTCGCGGACAGCCTGCCCTACGAGTTCGCCGACTTCACCAGCTCCGGCACCGTGACGGACGAGAACGCCTTGTTCAGCGGCCTGCCAACCCCCATCGGCCCCCAGCTCGCCGGGTCACACCATCACCAGCTCCCCCTCAACCTCCAAGTCATCGACTTCCCTTAAGGACCTGGTCTCAGAACCGGTGGCGTGCCGGGCTGGAACCCGATGAGGCGGACGATCTCGGAGAGGCGCGGGTCCAGCTCGGACCCGAGATCCACCACAACGCCCAGCGGGGGGCGCCGTCGTTTGACAGCAGCCCCCTGGACGAGGCAGCACGGGTCCGGACCTGGTCCCGCACATCGTTCGAGCCAGCGACTGATCTGGACGCCCCGGATGCACCTGAATCGGCTTGTAATCGGCATCTGGCTGCGTGCTGTGACCTGGGCAACTCCTGGGATCGTCAATCGCTCTGCCTGATCTGTCCTGCGTATATCCCGCGCTGCACGGCTCCTCTGGAGATGCGGTGCTCGCGGCCGGCCGATTCGTCATGCTTTGTCAGAAGGAGCTCGATCGCCCAGAAGTCCAGAAGTATGGTCGAGCAGGTCGAGTGCGAGATCGGAAGGGGCGTCAGTCATGCCATCGGACCCATCAGCCGAACAGCGGGTGCTCCTGGGCGCACTGAACCGGCAGCGCGAGCACGTTCTTGAGGCCGTCGAGGGCCTTGCATCCAACGATCTTCGGCGGCAGGTTCTTCCTTCGGCATAGAGCTGCATCGGCTTGGTGAACCATCTCTCGCTCGACGTTGAACGCTTCTGGTTCCAGGCGGTCACAGCTGGGAACCAAATCGCAATCGAGGATGTACTCGCCTCGTCTGACAACGCCTGGAACGTGAGCGACGAGGAGCCCGTCGAGGAAGTGCTTCACAGGTACAGGGACAATATCGAGCATGCCAATGGGATTATCGCCAGTCGCTCCCTTGATGCAGTACCGGCGTGGTGGCCCGGCTTCTTCGGCACCTGGCGGCTCGACAGCCTCCGCGAGATCGTGCTCCACGTCGTGACGGAGACCGCCACCCACGCCGGTCACCTTGATGCAGCACGTGAGCTGATCGACGGCAAGCTGCATCTTGTCCTCACCGAGTGAATGGTTCGGCAGTGCCACCATTACATCGCCTATTGCGAGGCCTCGGGGTTGGAAGCGGCTGCTCTTGAATGGAGGCGACGACTCCGTGCTACTGAGCGGTGCCGAGTTGCCAGCGCGGTCACCTCTGCTGTGCCCGAACGCGCTGATATGCGCCGCCAGTAACTGCGCCCGCTCGGCAGTTCGCGCACTCAGACCCGGCAGCGAACCCGGCGGTGCTTCCTCAGGCTGGAGATGGAGTGTGCCCGGCAGCGTGGTCGATGTAAGGGGCGCGGGATGAATCTCCAGGTCATCGCCAGCCCAGACGGCGACATTCTGTGGGTCTCGGGGCCGCTGCCCGGCGCCGTCCGCGGCCTGATTGCCGCCCGGATCTGGGCCATCGTGCGCGAACTGGCCGCCGCGGGGCTGGTGGTGCTGGCGGACAAGGGCTACCACGGCGCCGGGGACCACATCCGCACCCCCTGCAAGGGGAAGAGCAAGCCGGAATCGCAGAAGGCCGCCAACCGTGCCCACGCCAAGTTACGCAGCCCCGGCGAGCGCGCCAACGCCCAGCTCAAAACCTGGCGCATCCTGCGGAAACTCCGATGCTGCCCCTCGAAGGCCGGGCAACTCGCCAAAGCCATCCACGTACTTCAAGCCCGCGAGAACGAAGGATGAAGCACGTTCGGTAAGTAGATTGGCCGCCTGATGCGTAGGAAGGGCGTGAGCCAGGAACAAGCGGACTTCGCGGAGTTCTATGCGGGATCACGGGATGATTGCCTGCGCACCGTGCTTGCCACTGTCCGCGACGCGGACAAGGCACAAGACCTGGTCGCCGAGGCGTTCGCCCGGGCCTGGGCGTCATGGCCGAGGGTCAGCCGTCATCCGGCCCCGCGCGCGTGGGTGGTCCGCACGGCGCTGAATCTCAGCGTGTCATCCTGGCGCAGGCACCGCCGGGAACTGCCGCTGATGGACCACGACGCACCCGCCCATGGTCCGGCCTCCAGCCCGGCGGACACCGAATTGGCAGCGGTGTTGCAGCGGCTCCCGGCCCGCCAGCGCCAGGTCGTCGCGCTGCGGATCTTCCTGGATCTGGATACCGCGCAGACCGCTGAAGTGCTCGGCATCGCGCCCGGTACGGTCACCGCGCACCTGGCGCGGGCCCTCACCGCGCTGCGCGCCGAATCCGCGGCCTACGAAAGCGAGGGGAATCCATCGTGAATGATGCGGAAGTGATCACCTCTGTGAAGGCGTCTTACGCGGGGATTCACATGGATGTCCCGCTGGACGTCATCGTGCGCCGGGCCGGCGGGTCCGGGCACGGCGCCGGCTGCCCGGCCTGGCCGGGGCGGCAGGGACAATTGCCGCCCTGGCGCTGGCCGTGGCGGCTCTGGTCCCCGGCGGTGGCCGGGCCACGGCGCCGGGCGGCAGCACGGGGACGGGGCGGCTGGCGGCCTGGACGGTTGTGAGCCAGCAGGATGGCAGTGTGAGGGTCGCTCTCCGATGGCCTCATATACGTGACGTGGCCGGGCTTCAGGACAGGCTCCGTGCCGACGGCATACCGGCGAGGGTCGCCCGCATCGGGTACCTCCGACCTCCGTTGAACGTCCCTGGCTGCCAGGTCTTTGGCGACTGGAGCGCCGGGCCCGGCGGGATCTCCTATGCCCTCTGGCACAAGATCTTCTATGGCCCGCACACCGGCCAGCAAAGCAACCACGCCTTCTGGGTCTACCGGTCGGCTATTCCCCGCGGGCTTGGCGTCTTGATAGATATCTACTACGACGGCACATTCGGGCTCTACGTGGTGAAGGCCAGCCCGCAGTGCACCGGCACCTGAGCCGTCCCTTGGCACCGGGGGATTCCGTGGGCTCTGCATCCTGATCTTGGGTGCTTGGGCATGGGCAGATCCAGGGCCACCGTGCCGACCCGCGGCGTGGTGAAGCCCCCGGGCAATTGGCCAAAGTCATCCACGTCCTTCAAACCCGCTAGGCCGAAGGATGAAAAGGTTCAGTGCATCGATGCGCGGAGTCTGTCGCTGAACGACGGGCCGTTAGCGCTACCCCTCGAGGCTGATGACGACATTGCCGGTTTTCTGCCCGGCCTCGACGTACCGGTAGGCCTCCACGATCTGGTCCAGCGGGTACGTTCTGTCGATGACGGGCTTGAACTCTCCCGACTCGATCAGTTTCTTGAGATACTCCACCATCAGCTGGTCATGCTTCGGAATGGGGAACATGACCTTCTTGCCGCCATGCAGCGGGGCGATGAGGGCCAGGAACGGATTCTGGGCCAGCGGGCCCAACTCCGACGAGATGTAGATTCCGTCGGGTTTCAGAAGCGGCTTGCATTGGCTGAAGGAGCTCTTGCCAACCGAGTCGAGGACCACGTCGTATTTCTGCTCGTCCTTGGTGAAATCCTCGGTCGTGTAGTCGATGACCCGGTCGGCGCCCAAGCCTCTGACTAGCTCCAGGTGGCCCGTGTCGCAGACCGCGGTCACGTTGGCACCGAGACTTTTCAGCAGCTGGACCGCCGCTGAGCCAATAGCACCGGTTGCGCCATAGATCAGGACGTCCTGCCCGCTGTGGATCTTTGCCGCCCTGATGTGCGCGAGGGCATAGTGCGGGCCCTCGGTACTGGGAGCCGCCTGCTGGTAGGTTACGTTCGCTGGCATGGTCGCGACCGAGCCGTCCTCGGGAATCGACATGTACTCGGCATGAGCACCGAAGGGGCCCTCGTTGTATCCGAATACCTTGTCGCCGACCCCAAACGACGTGACGCCTCTGCCGACCGCCTCGACCACTCCCGCGAACTCAGTGCCCAGGATCGTCGACCGGGGCCTGATAAGGCCGGTGAGGAATCTCATGAAGAAGGGCCTGGCAGCCCGATAGGCGCAGTCCGTCCGATTCACCGTGGTCGCGTGGACCTTGATGAGCAGCCCATTGTCCCCCGTAGTCGGCTTCTCCACCTCTGAGATCACAATCACTTCGGGCGGGCCGTACCTCGTGCAGACTGCTGCTTTCATAGCCGGAGTGTAGCTAGCCGACATTGGATCCGGAACGTCACTGACCTGGCCAACCTCAAGCCGGGCCGCCGATCTGTACGCCAGCTACTGCGCGACGCTGCGCCAGCGGTGGCGCTCAGATGAATTAAGTTGCCGCGCCGGCCAACTGGCGGGTGTGCTCGGGACTGCCGGTTTGCTTCCCGGCGGATGCGGCAGGCCATCAAACTGGTGGTGACCGCGTCGGCCGCGGAATACCGGCGGGTGGTTCGGGCCCGCCGCCGAGGTCATTCTGGAATCTGCTGTTGAGCAAGTACGACGCGGCCAGGCCCTCCAGCACGAACAGCTCGTTTCCACGGCTCGCTGCGCCTGCGTGGCGCCGCGGGCACTGACTGGCAGTCTTCCGCCTTGCACGTGCATCCGGACCGATCCTGCCGGGCGCCTTCGTGGCCTGCGTCGCCCTCGGCGAAGATCGCCACACTAGGTACTGCGGCCGCGCGGGCAGTCACCCACTTTCCGGTGGCGGGGTTGAAGAAGGGCCGGAAGCCGGTCGTCGTTTGGTCAGCCTGACCAGGCGTCCTGCTTCTTGCCGGCGATGTTCTCGGCGGTCGAGCTCTTCTGGCCTTCACCGGGGATGATGATCCATGCGACCAGGTAGGCCAGCACGCCCGCGCCTCCCGTGATAACAGAGACGATGGCCCAGATCACCCGGACCAGAGTCACATCAAAGCCGAAGTAGCCGGCGAATGCCGCGCACACCCCGGCCAGCATCCGGCCGTTCCGGGGGCGCACCAAGACCTTGCTTCCGTTTCCATCTGTCATGTGAACCATCTCCTGCGGTGACCACCGGGGGGATAGCTGGCCGCGGTCGGCGGCTGATCCCGGGTGCCTGGCCTCAGCCTACATCTGAAATATAAAACTAGCAATATATTTCCAGAATAGATAGTATACTATCAGCATGGTGAGCTGGGGTTTCCTGACCAACCACGCCCGAGTGCTGCTGTGCATCGCCCGCGACCCGGGCGTGCGGCTGCGCGACATCGCGGCCAGCCTGGGCATCACCGAGCGCAGCGCCCACGGCTTCGTCACCGATCTCACCGCAGCCGGATACGTGCTGAAGCAGAAAGACGGCCGCCGCAACCGCTACCAGATCCAGGCCCACATGCCCTTGCGGGAGCCAGCCAGCCAGGAACCTGCCATCGGCGAAGTCCTCGCTCTCCTCGCCGGCACGCGACCCGCCGGTCACCGGACAGCCGGGCGAGTGACCGTGACGTCGGCGGCATCCGCCAGCCAGAACCGCAAGCTCCCTGAACCCGCCGGCCAGCAGAATGCGGCCGCCGGGCAGACTCGGAAGGCCTCTGGCGTTGGGCGGCAGTGCGGAGCCGGCAGATGCCGGACGTTCCACAAGCAGTCCGGCTGCTTCTGTTCAGAGACGGCGGCCTGATGATCGGGCGTGGTTGGGTCGGGCCGGTCACAGGGATATGGTGCGCAACGAGGTGGAGCGTGATGGGGGAGCAGCCACACGTCGATGACCGGGCCCGGGTCGTTACGGGTCCTGGCGCCGGGGTTCCCGTCGTCGTGGCTACCTGGGCCGGGCCTGCCGCCGGAGGGGTCCTGCTTGCTTGGTTGGCTTCGGGCCGGGCGTTAGGGTTGGCGGGTGGCGGAGGTCCCCGGCCAGTTCGCCGGTCGTGACGGTGGCGCCGGCCGGGACCATGCGGCGCGGCTGCCGCCGAGACGGGTCTCCTTCGTCGGGAGAACCGCAGACCTCGCGGAGGTTGCCGCCAGGCTTGGCCGATACCCGGTGGTGACGCTGACCGGCGCCGGGGGAGTCGGGAAGACCGCGCTGGCGATTGAGGCGGCATGGACCGAAGTATCGGCCGGGCGTGTGGAGCGGGCGTGTTATGTCGATTTGGTGCCATGCCGCACCGAGGAACAGGTAGTTGCCGCCCTGGTTGAGGGGGTCGGGATCCGGGGGGCCGGAGCGGCGGCTGGCCTTGATGCTGTCACCGAGGCGGTGTTGGATTGCCGGTCGCTGCTGGTTGTCGACAACTGTGAACACGTTCTGGAGCCTGCCCGCGGTGCTTGCGCTCAGCTGGCTGGGCGAGCCAGGGGTTTGCGGATTCTGGTGACGAGCCGGATCCCGCTCGATATCGAGCCGGAATGTGTGTGGCGGGTACAGCCGATGGCTCTTCCCGGCGGCCACGGCGCCCCCCTGCTGGCCGCCGACCAGGTCAACCCCATCCTCGCCGCGTTCCTTCAGTGAGCAGGCCAGATGCCAGCCGATGACACCCCGCAGGCTCCGCGGCCGCGGCCTGGCCGCAGGGTTGGACGGCTCGTGATGCTCGCATGCCCGGCAAGATCGGGACAGGTATGGGGCAGGCACGCGGTGCAGTGACGTGAAACACCCGGCATGGCGGTGGCCAGGAGCCGGAAGTGGGCCGGTATCCGGCCCCGTGCGCGGGAACGCACGGTGATAGCCGGCGACGTAGCGCTAGTGATCGCAGCTGACTGCGCCGCGCGCCAGTGGACTCGCGGGCGCGCCAGTCAAGTCGGCGGCATACCGGCCTGAACCAGCCGTCCGGTCGGCGCCTCGGAGCCCGGTCAGGGAGCGAGTCGGCCGCGGTCTGGGTGGCCTTCTCGTGCCAATCGAGCTTGGCGAGCCCGGCTAACGGCGGCCCGCTGGGTCGGCCGGGTGAAGGACCCTGGGCCGAAGCGGCCCCATGCCACGAAGGCGGCCATGGCGAGATAGACCAGGTCGGCGATGATCGTTGCCCTCTCGCCGCGGCGGAGGCGCATGATCACCGCGCCAGTAAACAGCAACACCGCACCGGTAGCAGCCAGCGGCACCAGAACCGGCGCGATGCCGAGCGCGGCGGGCACGATCAGGCCGGCCGCAGCCAGGAACTCGAGGGCGCCGATGGCCTTGAGGGCGCCGGGGCTGAAGTCGTCCACCCATCTCGAGGCGGCGCCGCCCATACCGGCCAGCTTCTCCTTGGGCACGAACACCTTAGTGCTGCTGCTGACGAGGAAGACAACGGCCAGGATTCCGGCAACGATCCACAGGGCGAGGTTTAGCTTGCGCGTCATGAGGATCTCCTTGAAGGGTATTGGCGATTCCCGTTACCCGGGTATCCGAGCTGAGCCGGCGCCAATCGGGTACCCGGTGCCCTTCCGCCGACGTCGCCCGTAGGCCCATGCTTTCGATCTCGGCGATCAGCGTCGTCAGGCGGTAGGAGGGCGAGTGGCGCGGCGAGTCGCGAGAGACGTCGGCCAAAGCCCCAGATGGGCGTCGGGGACGCTGATGTTGCGGAACGCGCCCTCCGGCGCATGCGTAATGACGGCCGCCAAAAGTACAGGACCAGCCCACTCCCGGCGGCCATCCCAGTTCGCTTCGCAGCCTGATCGAGGTATTGCGCGTGCGGCGGGTCGGCGTAGGTGTCCAGGATGCGTGCGCATTCCTCGGGCGGGGCGCCCACGCCGCCTTGCTCGCCGAAGGTCATCGCTCCCAGGAACAACTCCGATACCCGCAGCCCGGTGGGGCCGGACAACCGGTGGCGCATCAGCCGGAGCCTTCACCGAATGCCTCCGCCGCCAGCCGGGCAACCTCGTCCGGCGGCACGTCGCGGAGGTGCTGGTCGATGGCCCAGCGATGACCGAACGGGTCGATGAACTGGCCGGTGTAATCGCCCCAGAACGCCTCGTGCAGCGGCTCGAACACTTTGGCTCCGGCCTCCAGGGCCTTCTGCCACACCGCAGCGGCGTCCGCGACCGTCAGGTGCAGTGCCCCGTAGGTGCCGCCCAGCGTCAGCGGGGACACGATCCCCAGGTCCGGGAACTCATCACCGATCGCCAGCCGGCTGTCTCCGAACCGCAGGTCCACGCTCAGCACCCGGCCGCCCGGCAGCGTGATACGGCCCTCTTCTATTGCGTCCAGCACCTCGCCATACCAGGCGGCAGCCACCGCCGGATCTCGTGTCACCAAGTGGGGAGTCAGCGTGCCCATCGAAGTACCTCCAATGCTTGCCGGAACGTGTTCACCGCACGGGGCGAGGTAGCAACAGCGCCGGAGTTCATCTCGCCGGTCGCCTGCGCGCAGCTCATAGCCGAGGCCGTCGTCCGCACTGGTCTTAGCGGGGGACGCCGGAGTTCAGGTAACCGGGCAGACGGTCGAGCATGATGGCGGTGCCTTCGCGGCGCAGCCCTGGTGCCTCGTTCCCGTCGAAGCCGTCCAGGAAGGCGCCCTGCTCGGTCCAGGTCAGTGCCGTGCCGTCGCCATTCATAGCGAATTCGATGGTGGCTACCGACACAGAGATCCGGGCGTCGTCGGCGTAAAACTCATAGGAGTAGATGATCCGCTGGTCCGGCACGATGTCGTAGTACCGGGCGTCGTAGCGAAAGGCCGTGCCGTGCCGCTTGAAGCCGAAGCGCTCCCGTCCGCCGATCCGGAAATCAAACTCGGCTGCTACCGCTCCGTCGTCCTCCGCGAGGCGGTCGATCCACCTCCAGTTGCTTTTGGCGTCGGTCGAGGCGAACGCGGCGAATACCCGCGACGGGATCGCGAGGTAGCTTCGCTCGATCGCGAACGTGTCGTGGATGACGGAACGGCCGCTCATCGGTTCTCCCTCGATTCGTCATCTGCGTTGTCGAGCAACAGCCGGCCGAGTGCAGCGTCCGGCGGGTCGGCGGTTCTGGCGAGGTATTCGTCGAGGCGGTCTAGCCGCTGCTCGACCATGGCGCGCCGTTGTGAGATCCAGGCCTCAGCCGACCGGAGCACGGCGGGGTCGATGCGGCAGGTCCGGATCCGGCCTACCTTCCGGGACCGGACCAGGCCGCTCGCTTCCAGCACCTGGACGTGCTGAAGGACAGCGGTCAGTGACATGTCCAGCGGCTTGGCCAGTTCGGTGACCGTGGCCGGGCCGCTGGTGAGCCGCTCCAGCATGACCCGGCGGCCTGGGTCGGCTAGCGCCCGGAACACGTTATCCAGGTTCGGCTGGTCAAGCATGTGGTTGAGTATCTAGCTCGAATCGTCCGGCGTCAAATGACTCTGCCAGGCGATGCTCATGGCAACCTCGTGACTTAACTGAAGTAATCACTTCATCAATACGTGACCAGCCCGGCACTATGCTGAAGCGAGTACTTCACCGATACGCCGTGCTGTCGCTGGCGGCTTCCAGCTCGGCATCGGCCTCGTTCTGCTCTCGCTCGGCCGTAGCGCGGGCACCGACCAGGAGCGGCGAAAATGTACCGGTTGTCAGCGTGGTTCCTGGTGCCACGGCGGGGAATCTCGCGGGTGGCTATTGGTACATCACTATCGCTAACGAGCCTGCGGCACGTCTAGAGCGTCGGTATTCCCCGGGAAAAGGAAACGGCAGGCGGGTCGAATGTGTGTGACGATCAGCAATCGCGTGGCGCGGGGCGGCATTGGCATGGCCCTGCTCATGGCGGTGAGCGTGCTGGCCGCGGCGTGCAGCGGCACCACCGCGCAGCCGGCCACTACCGTCTTCAAGGGCGCGTCCACGGCGTCCGGGTCATGGCCGTATCCGAATGGCGACCTCGCCAACACCCGTGACGCGGCCGGCTCGACGATCTCTTCGGCGAACGTGTCGCAGTTGCGGGAAGCGTGGAGCTTCAGGCTGGCCGGCAAGGCGGCGGCCGGGGTGGGCGTGACGGGCTCGTTCGCCGCGGCGCCGGTCGTGGCGGACGGCGTCGTGTACATCCAGGATCTGGACTGCAATGTCTACGCGCTGTCGCTCGCCACGGGCAAGCTGCTGTGGGAACACCAGGTGAACACACCGGAGGTGAGTGGGCCAGGACCGAACGGGGTCGCGCTCGGCGAGGGCCGGCTGTACGGGACCACGCCGCACACGGTCTTCGCGCTCAGTGCCGCGACCGGCAAGGTGATCTGGTCCGACGGCAGCCTGCTCAGCAAGGGCCAGGGGTCGTTCGAAATCCAGCCGCAGGTGGCGGGTGGGCGGGTCTACCTGGCCAGCGCCTACGGATCGGGGCCGGGCGGTGGCGTGCTCTTCGCGCTTGACGCTTCCACCGGCAAGGTGATCTGGCGGTTCAACACCCTGCTGGGCGCGGACACGGGCGTGCGGTCGGTCGGCCTGGGTTCGGGCGGCGCGTGGGAGACGCCGCTGGTCGGCAGCGACGGATCGGTCACGTTCGGCACCGGAAATCCGTATCAGAACGCCGCGTCTGCCATGGCGCATCCTTCGGCACAGCTCTACACCGACAGCGACGTGAACCTGGCCGCGGCGACAGGCAAGCTGCGCTGGTACTACCAGGGCGTGCCGAACGACTACATGGATCACGACATGCAGGCCTCGCCGATTTCGGTGATGGTCGGCGGCGTTCCAGCGGTCATCGGCAGCGGCAAGATGGGCATCGTCTACGCGATGAACGCGTCGACCGGCGCGCTGCTGTGGAAGACGCCGGTCGGGGAGCACAACGGGACTGACAACGACGGGCTCCTGCTGCTGGAGCACAAGATCAAGCTGACGGCGCCCTACACGATCCTCCCGGGACCGCTGGGCGGCGTGCTGTCCAACATGGCCGTCGCTGGCCGCAGCGTGTATGTGGCCACCATCGACCTGGCGTTCAAGGCCACCAGCCTGAGCGAGGTCGTGCCGGTCACGGCGGCGGGCAAGCTGGCTGGGGAGGTGGAAGCGCTCAGCCTGGCGACCGGGAAGGTCGAGTGGCACACGAAGGTGCCGTGGCTGCCGTTGGGTGCCGTCACGGTGTCCAACGACCTGGTCTTCACGACTCTGTATAACGGTGTCCTGCTCGCCTTCGACCGCCACACCGGCGCGATCGTCTACAGGCACCAACTGCCCACGTCGACCAACGCGCCGATCGCCATCGCCGGCAACTCGGTGATCGTCCCGGCGGGCGCTCCCCGGACGTCTGCGTCAGCGCCAACCGTGACGGGGCAGCTCGTGGTCTATACCGTGCCTTAGACGTCACGTTCTGCCTGGGGTGCCAGTCTGGCCGGTGCCTGACCCAGACGTCGCGGGGTGACGCGAGGACACTGGGATACCGCGATCTTGCTGGCCGCGCGGGTGCTGTGGTCGCCGGGCGGCACCAACGGGGGACAGGCCGCTGCTGCGGTTTGATAGGTCTGCGCCCCGCCCGAGTCGATCGCGGAGCGTGATCGGCGGTAGGGGTGGCGGGCGCGCGAAGTGCTATGCGCGGCAGCTGCTCCATGGCAGGTCCGCCCAAGTCCGCGCAGAGCTGGCCGATCTGGGGCGTGTCCGTGGCCGACTATGAACTCCTGCTCATAGTCTCGCTCGAGCCACTCGGGGTGGTGTTGTAGTCCTCGATAGGTCGCGACCGCCGTCTTGGCCGCCGTAGGTGTGCAGGCGGGATCGCGGCGCCGCTGGCATGTCTATGGGTTGGCGGCGTCCCCTGCCGGATGGGGTGCCGAGCCCGCGAGCGGGGTGTCGTCGAGGTATCTGATCTCGTAGACGCGCTCCGTGAACCTCCAGCCGTCCGAAGTGCGCTGGTAACGGTCGTGGTAGATGCCATAGTTCAGCTCCGACCTGCCATCGCGAAAGCGTGTGAGCTCCGACATGTAGGCCCGGCCGGACGCGGTGTCGCCGTCAAGCACGATCGTGCCCGGGTGCGTGGTTTGCACCATATAGTCCAGCAGAGCCTGCAGTTGCTCGCCCCCGGCGCGCATGTCCTCCCGGCCGACGGCCCCGGCGTAGGCGTGGGGGAGCCGCACCGTGCCGTCCTGGGTGAACAGTGACGCGAGACGGTCGTAGTCGTGCATCATTACCGCGTCGGTGAACTCGCCGCGCAGCGCCTCGATCTCAACGCGGTCGGCGATGGCCTGCAGGTCGCTCATCGGGTCCTCCTTCGTCTGTGCTCCGGTGCCCGCATCACCAGCATTGTCACCCGCTGAACCAAGTCGTCCTGATGCAGGAACCGGATGCCCACCCGCAGTCTCCCTGTGGAGAGTGGCGGCGCAGCCTCCGTGCAGCTGGCACCTGCCCAGGCCGGGATGGCGCCGACCACGCTGAACCGGCCCGGCGCCAGGAACGTGTGAAAGGGGAGATGCGCGGGCCGTCAGGGCCTGCGGAGCGCTGCCTAGGTTCCCGCAACAGGAGGCAGAAGATGAGCAAGATCAGGTGGCTGCTGGCCGCGCTGGGCGTGGCCCTGGTTAGCTTGGTGCCGGTGCTGGGGGCATCCGCCCCGGCAGGCGCCGACCCCGGCACGATCCTCAAGTTCACCACGATGACCCCGGTCACCGGGCCCTACGTCGGCACCGCTAACCCGATCCGCACCGTGCCCGGCGGCGGGCTGCCGTGGATCATCACCGCCGGGAACGGCGCCCTCAAGAGCGACGGTCACCTTAGAGTGCACGTGCGCGGCCTGGTCCTGGCCGACCAGGCCCCGGTTCCGCCCGCGCTACAGGGCACCAACCCCATCCCCGACTTCGAGGCCATCGTCAGCTGCCAGACCATCAGCGCCACCGGGGCGGCCACCATCACCAACGTCAGCACCGCCCCGTTCCCGGCCAGCACCGCCGGAAACTCCGACATCAACGCCACGGTGAGCCTGCCCCACCCCTGCATCGCCCCCATTGTGTTCGTGTTTGGCGCGCCGAATGTCGGCTGGTTCGCAGCGACCGGGGGCTGAGCCGGCAGTTCCCTCCGGCCCGCCGCGCGGGCCAGCAGCACCGGCCCTTGGCGGCCAGATACCACCCGCCCGGTGATGGCCGCCTCCAGCGAGGGCTTACGGTCATGATGGGAGTCCGGCCGGGAACACCTGGACGGGCTCCTTGCCGACCGAATGTGACTGACCGTCGAGCCCCGGCCGCGCTTGATCCGCCGATCGGGGCGGTTCGGTTGCAGCATTCTGGTGCGCTTGCGGTAGCTCGTTACAGGCGATTCTGTGGCGGCATCCCGACGGTGCTTACCTGTTACGGGGCTGCTGGCCCGGAGGCGCCGGCTGTGTTGCTCGTGCGGGGCTGGCTGGCGGGGTTGCCGGGGCGGGGCGGTCTTGCAGGTCGGCCAGGACTAGGACCAGCCGTGTCCAGGTTCCCTCGGCGTCGGGTTCGGCGAACCGGGCGGCGATCTGGGCGAGGTGGCCGCGCAGTTCGGCCAGCGCTTCGTCGGTCAGCCGCAGCGCGGCCCGGGTCACGTCGACCTCCCGGCGGCGGCCTGCCTGCTTGGCCTGGTATGCCGTGGTGATGTCCATCGTGGTGGCCTCCAGCACCGAGGAGAGGAATGCGGCGGTCTCCTGCGGGCTGGCGTCGTCGCCGGGGGGCTCGGTTTCGGCCGGGGCGTACACTCGTTCGGCCTTGCCCCGGGCCAGCCGCCGGTATTCGGCGACCTCGATCAGCCCTGCCTGCTCGAGCTGGCCGAGGTGGTAGTAGAGGCGGTCGGCGGGCAGGCCGGCGCAGCCGGCCAGCTCCCGCGCCGACCGGGGCTGCTCCATCAGCCACTCCACCAGCCGGATCCGCAGCGGGTCGGCCAGCGCTTTGTGCACGCCGTGCCACGCCTTCGCCGGCGGACGGGCCGGGGCGCCGCCGGTGCTCATCGGTGGGCAGCGGCGGCGGCAGCTGCGGCGATGATCAGGATCCACGCCCAGTTCGGGATGCCTGCCAGCTGCCGCTGCGCCAGCCACCCGCCGCCGATCCCGCGGCGGGATAGCAGCCAGTAGGCGGCCCCCGCGGGCGGGCATAGGCACAGGAGCAGGCACAGCAGCCACGGGTCGGGCACCATGGCCGGCCGCGCGGGCCGTGCGTCCGCGCCGGGCAGGTCTGCGGTCAGGGCATGCAGCTGGTCCCTGGTCCGCGCCGCGAGCGCGGCGCCCACCCGTTCCCCGAGTTCGGCCTGGGTCAGCCGGCCGTCGGCGAAGTGACGCTGTAGCTGCGCCACTACCTGGTCCCGTTCGCCGTCGGAGGCGCGGATGGCCTGGCCGGCCTGATGTGTGATGGCGTCGCTCATCGGGGGCTCCGTCGCGGGATGCCGGCTTCTGGGCAGTCCGGCGGCCTGGGTGCGCGGTGCCGGGCCGGTGCCATCGGCGGCTCGGGAGGCGAGTTGCCCGCAGGCAGGGCCGCGGCACCCCCGTGACCTTTGCTGGAGTATCGTTCTTTCATTGAAAAGTATTACAACACATTCTGCCTGTCAAGCTGACCGGGCAGCGTGGCGGCGCTCTGCTGCTCCGCATGGGCGTGCCAGAACCTGATGTTCTGTACCGCCTCGCCTGGACAGGCGGGGTCATCAACTCGACGCCCCGGGAACGGCATTTGATCCAACCGTATGGGCCGGACCGCGCAGTAAGACCTGTTCCACTCAGCCGCGATGGGATACGCCGGGGACATCGTGCGCAGGTCACTGGGCTTTTGGCAGTCAGCAGCGGGGTCGCGGAGGATCTGCCTCCTGCAACAGGGATCGTCAGCAACGAGGCCGCCGACGCAAGATCTACCCCGACTCCGCCCACGGGTTCCTGTTCAAGCACCACGCCGAGTTCGCCACCGACGTCGACGAATTTCTTACCGGCCGGCAGGACCAAGGGGAGTAGCCACCTCCATGATGGCGAAGCCCATCTCGGTCCGTGACGCTCCGCGGGGCAGGACAGCTAACCGAGGGGCGGAAACTGGTCGAATGACGTCGCGAACGCGAGATCTCCTTTCGCCAGGGCCAGCGCCCGCGCGGTCTCTCCTGCCCTGACCGCCTGGTCGGGGTGCCCTGCGTGATAGAGGGCGAGGGCCCGGGTCCAGTGCGCATGGCTGCGAAGCGGCAGGAACTGAGTGCCGTCGACCCGGGCCGCAGCATCCGATGCCTTCCTGACCGCCGCCTCATGGTTCGCGTTCAGGGATGCGAACAACGCGTGCGCAGTCAGCCGGCGAACCAGCCATTCGGTGTCGTGGGGGGCCGGCACGGTATCGATCTCCGCGATGGCCCGGGCTGCATCATGCTGCCGGCCCCCGGCGATGACCACGTGCGCGAGATCCACCAGAGCGGTGGACTCGACCCACCGGTCGCCGCCTCGCCGTCCGGTGCGCAGCGCGTCATGGATTGCCTCCTCGGCACCGCGGTGGTCGCCTGCTCGCAGCCGCATCCGGGCGTCGAAGAGTGCCATTGCGGCGCCAGTCATGTTCAGGCCGAGGTCCGCAAGCCCCTGGCGGGATTGCTCCATCAGCGCGCCCGCCTGGTCCTGTTCCCCCGCCATCGACTGAAGTACCGCCTGGAACCCGAGCAGTCCGAGCCGGGCAACGCGGTCACCCGCTGCCTCCGCCGTGAGCTCGGTCAGGCGGCGCAGTCCCTGCTGCACCGGGGTACAGCCATCGACCAGGGACCAGGCAATGTATGTCTGCCCTGCGGCGACCTCGAAGCCAGCGGCGATCCGTTTGGCGTGACGCACCTGCTGCTCACAGTGCTCTCCCGCGCTGTCCGGCTCTCCGTTCATCCACAGCAGCTCGGCATGCAGATAGTGCACTCTGGCGAGGCCGAGGTCGTCACCGAGGAGGGTAAATAGGCTGCTGGCCTGCCTGACCACATCCAGGCTTGCCCCGACATCGACAGCGTCAGGCCCTGTGTACAGGCGCGTGCGCTCGAACTCCACGGCGGATCGCCAGCGCACCGCGGGCAGCCCGAGCCGTGCCCCCTCTCCGGCACCGAGCGCGGCGACGTCCGCCGCGCGGTCGAACGTTCCCGCCTCGACGAGCGCGGAGGCCAGGATGGGCAGCAGTTCCGCTGCGGCAGCTGACTGCGGCCCGAGCATCCGCCGGGCGCGCTCGAGGAATCCGGTCTCGGCGGCCAGCTCGCCGCTGCGATGTGCCTGCCGCGCCGCGTCGGTGAGCAACCGGCCGGTCCGGGCCGCGATGGCCGCCGCCCGGTGACCGGGGTCGCCGATTGCTAGCAGATGTTCGTGCGCCTGTTCCAGGTGGGAAGCCTGGCGGGCCGGGCCAGCGAGCTCGGGTGGCGTCAGCTGGCTCAGCCAGTCGGCATGCTGCTCGTGCAGCCGGGCTC
>CAVSCM010000019.1:0-34257 GCA_963726415.1 uncultured Actinomycetes bacterium | reverse complement strand
AGCTGATAGTGCGGGTGCGATTCCCGTCACCCGCTCCGATGTGAAACCGCGGTTGCCACGGGTCACTCGGGCAAGTCCTCCAACCGGTCAGCCCTGCGAATTGTCATCGCGGAAGCGGTCAGAGCCCGGCGCATCAGCGCCGCCTCAGCCGAATCGCCTGCCTGCCGACCGATGCAGTCGGCCAGCATGTCCGGCGCGACGAGCACCGGCGCATCGACCAGGACCGCGAGGTTCAAAGCATCGCTGGACCGGGCATCTACCTGGGCCACGCCCTGTGGCCCCTCGACCTCCACCGTGGCGGCATACGCGCCATCCACGATTCGGTCCAGTCTGACTTCGCGGACCCGGCCACCAAGACCGCGTACCAGCGCTGCGGTGAACTGGTAGGTCATCGGGCGGCCCCACGGCAAGCCTTGCAGGCTGGCGGCAAGGGCGAATGCCTCCGGGTGACCGACCTGGATCACTAGGTGCCGATCCCCATCAAGCTCGGCGAGCACTATGAACTCGGAAATATCGTCGCTGTCAGCGAGCCCGACAGCCTTACGGACCCGCATCGGCACCAAGCCGATATCAGTCGCCGCGATCATGACGACCTCCCTATCACAGACCGGGTTCCCTGCTACAACCATCCCTGACAGCAGACCAAGGTGTCACCCACCGAGCGGGCGATGCACGCGGCCCAAGCGAGAATGGCCGTGCCCGCTACGTGCCCGATGGGTAGGTCGCTGAGGGTGCTTCGCGGATACCCACGGGCAAGCCACCGGGACTGCCCACCTGCGGCCGCGCTGATGAGCGCCATCACTGCGCTCATTCCCAAGCCGATGGTGGCGAGTTCGATCCTCGTCCCCCGCTCCACGCACGAAGGCCCAGGCCAGGGTAGGAATCCTGGTGCTGGGCCTTGATCGTTCTTGGACCTTGGACGATCACGATGTGCTTCTTGAGCAGCCAGCGGTAGTGGTCCACCTTGGCCGGTCGGAGCTTGCGATGCTGGCTGATCAAGGCGGCTCCGCTTCGCTCCGCCGTACCGGCGCTTCCCGCATTGCGCTCAGCCTTGAGTGCTCGCTCATGCGGGCGCGCCAGCCAGCGCTCAACGGGCCCTTGTCCAGCTGGCCGACATACCGGCCTTGACGCGGCCGCCTTCTCGCTCATCGTGCCCCTCGTTGTAGATCTTCCTCGCCCACTCCTGGCTGGCACTCACACCTCAACCACAGGCCACCCTTTCGCGGCGGTGGTGAACACCCAGACGCTAAGCGCCAACACGGCCGCGGCGACAGGTAGCAGAGTCCAGCCCCAGGTGTTGCCTGCCGACATCAGCAGCGCGCCGAGGACGACCAGCCACAGCACCGCCAGCAGCCGCACGATCAGGATGCTGACCCGTATGGGCCGGATGTATTCCCAGGACCGGATGAGGGTGCGCTGGATGCTCGGGCGGGTTCGCAGGGTGGCGCGCGTCGGCCTTGCGGCGGACGACCACGCCGAGGGAACGGCGGTGTCATTCTGTGCGTACATGGGATGCCTCCTGTGGCCTACGGTGTCCGGTCGCTCCGGTCATCTATCAAAATGATATCACTTTGATAGATTATTATCAAGAGTGACCGTCGCAAGGGGTCGACTGGGCACGGCCAAGTGCGGGGCAGCTACGAGGAGGGCGGGGAGGAGCAGGCGACGAGCCAGTTCGTACCGCCCTGGTCCGCCGCCTGTCGATGCATGATCGCCGGGCCATTAACGGGCCACTAGCCGGGGTGACGAGGGGGCAATCAGGGACACTCAGGACCCGCCACGAACGCCTGGTCAGCGTCCCCCGCAGCCGTAACCGCTGCACTTCCCGAGCTGATAGTGCGGGTTCGATTCCCGTCACCCGCTCTCACCCGCTCTCATCGTGAAGGCCCAGGCCAGGGACGGTGTCCCGCGTGGGGCCGGTGACCACTGCCAGGCAGGCCCTCGGGCACCGATCGACTTCACCGCGTAGGGCCAGGCGGACATCTTGTTGAGGTTGCCCGCCGTCACGGCCCGCCCATGACGCGGGGAAGACGAGCGCTCCGGGCTCGGGCTTGACGAAGATCGACAGATGTCTGCGCGGGGCACGTGGCTTCTGACTTCAGCCTGATATGCCTGGTCGCGGAGGTGGCTGTGAGATGAACGCCCGGCGTCGTGGGTGAGCAAAGTTGCTAGGCAGGAATCGCGGTGCGATAGTTACAGGAAGTTGCTGAGTACGCTGCTCCAGACCCCGGCAGTGGTCAGAACCACTGACAGGTGAGTTGAAATGAGCAGCACGCATCTCGGCGACCTCAACGGCAATCGCTTGGATGACTATGTGGGTGGTGTGCCGGTACCGCCAAGGGTTACCTCTCAGGATGAGCTGGACCAGGCGGCGGCTGATGCGGTACACCCTGATCTGACGAACGTGGAAGCGGTTTTGCGGACTGTGGCGGAGCTGACGGGGACGCCGCTCGTTCCTGGCCTCGTAGCGTATGGGCAGCACCTCAGGGCTGACCACGTCTGACTCGCTGGCCTGAGTGCGGGCAGGCAGGCCGCGGGGCGGCGGGTAACGGCACAGTTTCGACACCGGAGGCAGGTGTGTATGGCTCAGCCTGGTACGGCGGAACGGCCGCCGAGCGCCTTGCGAAGGGCGCTGGTTCCCCTTGCGCTCGCCCAGTTCATCTGCAGCTTCGCCGGCTCGAACATGAACGTGATGATCAACGACATCAGCAAGGACCTGAACACCACGGTGCAGGGTGTGCAGATCGCGATCACGGTCTTCCTGCTGGTCATGGCGGCGCTCATGATCCCTGGCGGCAAGCTGACGGACCGTTATGGGCGGAAGCGGTGCTTTACCGTTGGCCTGGTCGTGTATGGCATCGGCGCCCTGCTGAGCGCGGTGGCCCCCGGTCTGGGTGTCCTGATCCTCGGTAACTCCATCCTGGAGGGCGTGGGCACGGCGCTGCTGATCCCGCCGGTCTACATCCTCGCGACGTTGCTGTTCACCGGGGTCACCGCGCGTGCCCGCGCGTTCGGCGCGATCAGCGCTATGGGAGGTATCGGCGCAGCCGCGGGCCCGCTGATCGGTGGCCTGATCACTTCAGCGATCAGCTGGCGGGCAGCGTTTATCTTCCAGGCACTGATCATCGCGGTCATCCTCGTGCTGAGCCGCCGCCTCGAAGATCCCCTGCCGGCGGATCCGTCGCGCTCCTTCGACACCGGCGGGGCGGTCCTGTCCGCCGTCGGCCTCATCCTGGTAGTGATGGGCATCCTGGCGGCGGACAACAACCTCTGGCTGATGCTCGTCCTGATCGTCGCCGGGGTCCTGGTCTTGGTGTGGTTTTTCGCATGGGTGCGCGCCAAGGAGCGTGCGGGTAAGGAGCCACTGCTGTCGACTGGCCCTGTTCCGCAATCGCATCTCCAACCTCGGTCTCGTCACCCAGAACACCCAGTGGCTGTTGCTGATGGGCGTGTCGTTCGTGGTCTCGGCCTACCTGCAGGTCGTGCGTCACTACGACGCCATCCAGACCGGGGTGATCTTCACCGCTGCCACGGTCGGCGTGCTGGCGTCCTCACTCGCCGCCGAGCGCCTCGCGAAACGGTACGCACAGCGGACCCTCATCCTGGCGGGCTTCATCGTCACGATCGCCGGCGTCGGCGTCCTGCTGGCGCTGGTGACCAGCCATCAGCACTGCCAGAGGCCTGGGTCTTCGCCCCCGGGCTGCTCCTGATCGGGCTGGGCCTCGGCGCCATGCTGACCCCGTCGGTCAACATCGTGCAATCCAGCCTTCAGCGAGGAGCGCCAGGGCGAGATCTCCGGCCTGTCGCGCAGCGTGTCCAACCTCGGCTCCTGCCTCGGCACCGCGATCGCGGGCACCATCCTCGTCGCCGGTATCACCGCGACCCCACAGCGCGCCTACGGGCTCGCGATGATCGCTTTGGCAGTGGTCGGCCTCATAGGCCTGGTGGCCTCGCTCTTCCTGCCCGCGGTCCTTGCCTCACCGGGCGCCGCGCAGCGACCGCAGCAGAACCCGCCCCAGCCAGTCAAGACGACCTAATGCGTGCTCCTGAGCGGTCGTGCTTGCCTGAGGCAGCCGTCGGTGGTGCCAGCACGCCCGCCTCGGGGCTGCGGGTGCGGTTGTGCGGTGATGCGCACCTGTCGAATTTCGGGGCGTTCGCCTCGCCGGCGCGGCGGCTGGCCTTCGACGTCAACGACTTCGACGAGACCCTGCCCAGCCCTCCGAGGCCCGCCCGCCGCACGCCAGGCCGCCCACGGATGACTCGCTGTGCAGGTCAAGGCCCATGATGGCAGCCGACCTGGACCCGCTATCCGCCTAACAGGGACCGGCTCCCATGAGGAAGACGGGAGCAGACCAGGAATCTATCCAGAAGTGCCCGCGTGCAGATGCCTGCCGAGAGGGGGCAAGATGCCGGTGGCTAGTCCCCGGGTGATAGCGGCGCTGCGGGTGGAGACGCCGAGCTTACGGTAGATGGCCTGGGTCTGGGTCTTGATCGTGTTCGGTGACCGGCCGACTTCGGCGGCGATCTCGCGGCGCGATAGTGACCCGCGCAGCAGCTGGAGCACTTCCGCCTCGCGCTCGGTGAGCGGGTCAGGTAGCGCTGCGGATCGGCGCGGCCAGACCCGCGGAGAGCGGGCCCGGGTGATAGCGGCGCTGCGGGTGGAGACGCCGAGCTTACGGTAGATGGCTTGGGTCTGGGTCTTGATCGTGTTCGGTGACCGGCCGACTTCGGCGGCGATCTCGCGGCGCGATAGTGACCCGCGCAGCAGCTGGAGCACTTCCGCCTCGCGCTCGGTGAGCGGGTCAGGTAGCGCTGCGGATCGGCGCGGCCAGACCGGCGGAGGGGGGTCCCCGTCATCCATGGGTGCTTGTGCTCTCACGCCGATCGCATGCACCGCGCGGGCTGAATCTTGAAGGAACGCCGCTCGAAGGCTAATCGGCTGGCTACAGGGCAGAGGGTGCAGATCACCACGGCTCATTGGGCTCCCGGTCAGCACGGATGACGCTGCCTGGGTCCGGAGCAACACCAACGCCTACAGCCTACCGGGTCCTGTTCAGGAACCCGAGCATGACGACAGTCGAGCCGTGCCCGTGGCGTACCTGGGCGTGACCCTGGCCAGCATGATCATCGTCTCGCTGGAGGAGAACCCACTGGCGTCCGGCTACGGCATCGAGAACGCGATACGGGAGCCGCAGGGCAATGTCACCTGGCTTCGCTGGAACACCGGGCCATCGGCTCAGTGACCGGCTTGCCAGGTGCCGGCCGCAATGACAGACCGTACGTGCCCGCTACGTGGGGGAGCAAGCCGGCTATCCGGCATTCTGGATGTCGCTAGGGGGTGTCCAGCGCACGATTGGCCACGAACCGATCGCGTGCGGCGGCCAGCTCGTCGGCGAAGACCGCTCCCTCGGGGTTCCGGAAGTACCCGTACCAGTAAATTTCACTGTCACTTATCCGCAGTGCACCAAACTCAGTACCCGGCCCCCACACCTCGACCAGCCGCCCGTCGGAGACGCTATCGGGGATCACCGCTCGCCAGCTCGTACTACCGCTGTAACGGGGGCGTACGGCCGGGAACAACTGAGCCCGCACGGCGCTTCGTACACCGTCGGCAGCAACCACCATCTGGGCGTCGGCCGTATACGCCCCATTTCCAGTCTCCCAGGTGACAGCGGCCAGTTCGCCTCCCGGTGCACCCGGCCGAACAGCGACGACCTCGGCACCCGTCATCAATTCGACGCCGTCGGCCGCCTCAGCAGCCTGACGCAGGACAGCGTGCAAGCGCTGGCGGTGCAAGCCCCAAATCTTTGTGACCCCGCGCAGGTCAGACCTATCGGGGATGCGCATCAGCCAGCGGCCACTCGGGTCCTGGAAACCGGCGGTGACAGTCTGATACCCGGCTACGCGGGCGGCCCCGTCCATCCCGAGGGCAGTAAGCGCTGTCATTCCGTTCCCGGTAATGGCCAGACCCGCGCCAACTTCACCGAACGCCGACGCCCGCTCCAATACCTTGACCTGCCAGCCCGCCTGCGCCAAGAACACTGCCGAAGCCAAACCAGCGATCCCGGCACCCACCACGGTCGCCGTCAGCCCGTCAGCAGCCACCCGTTCCCGCCTCGCTCAGGGTCGCCAACGTGCGCACATAGGAATGGTACTACTCTCTGTAGTAGAAGGCAGGGCTGGTAGCTGCGACAGCCATCTGGCTCCAGGTTGCGCTCGTGGCGCACAATGGCATCTTCGCGAGGTGAAAGACCTTGATCTCCTGACGAAGCTCGGCGATTGAGCAAGTCCGCCGCGCCATTAGCGTGCCATTAGCCAGGATGACGAGGGTCAGCGACGGTCACCTAGATGGCAGGTCGAACACATGACACCCGCATGGCGTGGCAGTGGTTGAGTGATCATGTGGCCCGGTGGCCTTCGTGCCTGCGCCGACCTTCGCGGAGCTCGAGAGCGGCCAGTAGGACGCGTCGGACAAGGCCGGTGAGCGCGTCATCGGCGCTGGCGATGTCGTCGCTTACCGCGGCCAGGATGGCGCCGAGGTGATCGCCGGTGGCAGCGGTGTTGCTGACCACGTCGTCCATGAGTTGGATGGCTTTCCGCAGAGGGTCTGAAGGCTCGTTGAGGCCGAGCGTGGCCCGCCAAGGCGAGCCTGCGGCGGCGTCGCTGAGGACTGCGGCGACCTGGCTAGGCGCGTACGCCAACGCCTCGGCTACAGCCTCGGCCCAGCCGCACAGGATTGTCAGGTCGTCAACGTTCAGCGGCGGCGGATCTGACAGCTGCCGAACCGGCGCCCCATCTTGGGAGCCAGTCGCCGCCGGGCGGATCTGATGCTGGCCAACAGCGTAGAGGTCGACCGCGTTCTGCACCGGGCGACGCCCGTCGTTGCTGCCGCGCTGCGCGGGGCTGACGCATGCGGTTAGCAGAATGCCCTGGGCCCCAGACTCCAGAGGGACCTCGTTGAAGCCGTTGCTGGGGTCTTTCCACAGGCCGACTACATGTGCGGCATCGAATCCGCGTGGACGGCACCGGTCTACCAGGCCCCAAGCGCTGAGGGTCAGCACAGCGGAACCTGGGTCGTCGGCAAATACGCTCGCGTAGCGAGCGGACCACCGCGATGGGAGCTGCGGCCCGTCGAGGAGCGGCGTCACGATCCCCGTCGGGCCGATCGCGCGGATGAGGTCGGCGACTTCGTCGTTCTGAGCAAGGTCCTCGCAGATCAGGACCACCACGGTGAACCCCTCGCCGAACTCGATGAAGTGGAGAACGCGCCGGGGTACGTTCACGGCTTCCCACCACCGCATCGCGGGGTGCAGCTCTCCCCCGAGGTGATACTGATAGATCTGCCCAGCGTCCAAGGACCATCGATGATGCTTGTTCTGGCGGACGTGGAACCAGCCGGTACCGAAGCCCTCCAGCGGTCGGGAGCGGCCCTTCTCCAGCTGCGGCGACAGGCCCCAGTGCACCCAGTTGTCGGGAAACTCATCGGGCCGCGATCGCCTTCGGCGTACCCCGGTGGCGAGCGAGGCTACACCGTGCGACTCCAGTAGTGCCTCCAACGGCGCAAGCTCATCCTCCGCGATCGCGCTCTCCGGCAGGCACACCACGTCGATGCTGTCGACCTCGTTGTGGGCGGCGACCAGCATCCGGTCCACCAGATCCAAGTCGAGTCGCTCGGCGGGGTCGAAGTCGAAGAATCCATATGGTTCGTCGGTGTCGCGCTGCGCGGAACCTTCGATGGGGCGAAAGTCGCTTGCACGTATCTGCAACGGCCATGGCAGCAGCAGGAAGTTGACATGGTCGGCGCGAGGCTCGGTCCCCCGCCGACGGGCTGGCAGTTTGTGCCATCGCACGCTGACGCTCGGCCCGTGCACGGTCGCGTACCGAGACATGGATCGGATCGAGGTTCCTGGCGCTGCGGGCGTGCGCACCTTCGGAAGCACCAGCACCGCGTCCTGCGAGATTCGCGCGAGTGTGCCGCGCTGCGCGAGCAGCTCCCGGGCGCGGCCCCGGTAGCCGCACCCGAGGGGATTTGAAGCGGCCAGGGCGACGCCGAGCCCGGCGCACGCCTCATCGGCGATGGCGTGCAGCGTCAGCAGTGCCGCGCACAGGTCCCAAGCGGCGCCGGTGGAAAGCTCCTCCAGCGGCGTCGCCGCTGCGGCGACCACGACCTCCATCATGCTGACAAGCAGCGGCGGAACCGGCTCCCCCGGGGCATCGACGACGCCACTCCACGCACGGCCAGCCGCCTCGATCGTGGCCGACCACCCGCTTCGTGATCCGGGCGGCCACTGGCGCCCAGGCGGCGGCGACAGCGCGAAACGAAAGGCCCCCGACCGCTGCAGCATCAACGAGGTCAGCGCGAAAAGGTCCGGCGGCCAATCCAGGAGATCAGTGCTCAATGGCCGACCGCTCATCGCCTGCCAAAGCGACCCCGCAGTCGCCCGCTGCGGTACACCCGCGCCCAATGGGTACTCGACCATCAACCCGCCTCCGTCGACGTTGACGCCCGTATCTGCTCCTGCCAGCCTAAGTACCGCCCACAGCGTTCATCGTGATCATGCTCGTGATCACCGCGACGCATATTTAGCCTCAGGTGTCCTCCGCTGTCGTGCCGTCGATCACCGCTGCTGCTGACCGGTGGTGATAGTGATGGCGGTCGGTTGCAGCCCGGTCTCGATGGGCTTGCCGACGGTGTTGGTGGCGGTGTTGATCGGGATCACGTCTTGCGGGAGCCCGACCTCGGGGGCCCCGGCTCGCAGAACATAGAGCGTCTTTCCATTCGGGGTGATCGCCATGCGCGATGGGAACCCGCGGAAGACGATGGCCTTGCCGACCGCTCCGGTGGTGGTGCAGACCGGAACGATGAACCCTCGGGTGGACTTGTCGAAGGCGCCTTCCACGTAGACGGTGCTGCCGTCCGGCGTGATCGCGGCGCCAAAGTCGCTGCCGTGGCGCGGGGCCACCCGGATGGCCGGAAGCGTGGTGTTGGTGGCGGTGTCGATGGGCGTCAGCGTGGTGTTGTCGGCCGCGTAGAGGGTCTTGCCGTTGGGGGTCATGACCATCAAGTTGGTTGCGTCCGGGAACGCCGCGTCCTTGAGGGGGATGTTCTTGCCCGCGGTATTGGTCGCGGTATTGATCGGGGTGACGGTTCCCTTCCCCGGTACTCCCTGCCCCAGGTTCAGGACGTAGGCGGTCTTACCGTTCGGCGTGATCGCGATCGCAAGGGGCTCCGACCCTGTCTTGATGTTCTTGCCCGCCGTGTTGGTCGCGGTGTTGATGGGGGTGACCGTGCCGTCCGGTTCCTCGTTCGCCACATATGCGGTCTTGCTGTTCGGGGTGATCGCCACGGCTACCGCAAAGGGATTCGCGCCGGTATTGATCGGCTTGCCCGCGGTGCCGGTGGCGGTATTGATCGGGGTCACCCTGCCGACAAGCGTGTCGGCGACGTAGAGCGTCTTTCCGTTGGGCGTGACCGCCATGCTGCCGGGATCGTCTCCGGCCCTGACCGGCTTGCCCTTCTGGTATGTGGTGGTGTTCACCGGGATCACAAAACCATGGACAGCCCGGTCATCGAACACGGCGACGTAGGCGATCTTGCCGTCGGGCGCCAGAGCCACACCGGTGGTATTGAACGGTACCGGGATGTTCTTGATCACTGTGTTGGTGGCAGTGCCGATCGGGGTCACCGACCCCTTCGTCGCACTGTGCACGCTCCGGTTCACCACCCAGGCCACCGGCGCGGAACCCGCCGCAGCCCGGGCGGCCTGGTGTGCGGAGCCGGTTACGTGAACCGGACTTGCCATGCTGGCCGAACCCGGCCACGCCACGGCGGCCAATACCAGTGCCACCCCGGATGCAACCTCGATGCCGTACTTGATCACGGTTCCTCCTTCGGCCGGTACGGAAAATAGCTGCCTTTTCGGTTCGTTGTCGGCGACGAATGGCACCCGCTCCTACTTCGGTTTCTACTTACGCGGGCGGTCGGCAGGTCACCCACCCCGCCCGGGCACGGCACGGCCCGAGCCTGCGACGAGGCCCGGGCCGTGCCATTGTTTGCAGGTGCTAGCCGCTTGAGCTAGCTCCCGACTGTGTAGGCGTAGGCGAAATCGTGGAAGTCGGAGAACGACGCCGGGAACCCGACGGCGGGCTCAGAATCTGTCAGGTCCGTCGACTCGATGACGCTGAGGGTGCCGTTGACCACGGTGCCCGAAGCTGCCGTCGGCGACAGCGTCGCCGTCAGGGTCCCAGTGGCTCCGGGCCCCAACTGTTCCGGCGTGGCGGTGTTGCCGCCAGTGATGTCGTTGCCCGACGGTTGCAGCAGGAAGAACGCGGCGTGGTTCGTCGTGTTCTTGACCGTCACCGTGATCGGGACGCTGGAGCCGGAGCCGATGGTTGTCGACGCCGACGTCGGGAGACCGGTCTCGGTGATGGGTGCGAGCTGGTTGTACGCGACGGTCCCGGTGACGGTCTGGGAGAACTCCGTCCCGTCGGTCGTAGCGCCCTGCATCACGTCGATCTCCCACAGACCTGGCTGGGGATCGGTGGCGGTCAGCGAGGCGTTTCCGGTCGGGTTGTCGGGCGTGGGCGTGGTGTCGATGGCTGTGACATCGATGTTGCCCGACTCGGTGACACCAGGCTCGAGGTCGGCCGGCGAGAACAGGTAGTAGTACACCGGGTCGTTGACGTTGTGGTCCGGCGCGTTGAACGTCACGTCGAGGTCGTTCGCGCCTGGGGGCACGTTCACATAGAACGTCTTGATCTGCCCGGGACCGCGAGATACCGAGCTGGTCAGGGTGGCGCCGAACGAGCCACCGGCCGACGGGATGAGGGTACGCCGCGCGATCGGCACCGAGGTCCCGACGAGCCCGCCCAGCCCCGTGAACTGCACCGACTCGGGGGCATCGCCGGGAGCCTGGGGCATGGCGATGCTGAGCGGCACACTTGCCGAGCTGTGCGCCGGGATGATGACGGGCTGCGATGCCGGGCTTGTCGTGAAGTTCTGGCCGCTGGCCTGGAAGGTCACGGTTCCGGTGTAGGGCCCTGGGGTGTCGGGCGGACTCTGCACGTGGCCGCGGCCATTGGCCCACAGGATCTGGGCCGTCCAGGTTCCGGCCATCGGGTGCTCGATCGTGCTGTGCTGGATGTCAGGGCTGGCGTTGGGTCCGTTGGAGGCGCCGAAGTCGTACGAGCTCTGGGCCAGCCTGCCGGCCGGGTCGGTCAGGATGAACGACAGGATATTGTCACCGCTGTTGGTCGGGTCCGGCCAGCGCATATCGGCATCGAGTACGTCGACACCCCTCGGCACCGTGAACTTGATCGGTGCCGCCGCGGTCGCCCCCTGAGCGGGAATCGGGTCGGTTGGCGGCGGGGCGCTGACGTTCTCGGTGACGGGGTTGCCAAGGCTCCTCTCACTGCCGAGCACCCGGTAGGTGCCGGTGACCCTGGTGGGCAAGGAGGAGGCGTTATACAGCGAGACCGACTGGTTGGCCGTCGAGCCGCCCGGGCCCTGTACGTCGAGCTGGCTGGGGTTGGCCACCAGTTCGGGAGCGTTGAGGACTCCAGCGCTGGAGCCCGGCATCTGGCGGGCCGCCTCAACGGCCGCGTAGATGTTCAGGAGGCCGGCGCCCTGCTGGTCTGCCGGAGCCCCGATGTCGGTTGCCGTGCTGGTGAGGATCTGCTTCACCTGGGCTGGTGTCGGGGTGGTACCACCATGGGTGTCACGGTAGGCCTGGATCACGTCGGCGGCGGCGCCGGAGACGAAGGGGGCCGACTGGCTGGTACCACCAAAGGCCTCAGTCGGAAGCGGCGGGTCCTGGCCGACGCCGGCGGCAGCGAGCGCCAGGTAGCCGGGGGCGACCAGGTCCACCACGGCGCCATTGGGCGCGGTGCCCCCCGACGACAGGGTCGTCATGTTGTCGCTTTCCCAGCCGCTGGTGTAGCCATCGGCCTGGGCGAGGAGCCTGAGGTCGTTCGTCCCGCCAACGTCGATAACGTTGGGGTCATCGGCGGGGGCCTCGACCGTGCCGGACGAGCCACTGTCGCCCGAGCTCTCGACTACGACGACGCCCGCTTGCACCATGGCGTCGTTCGTCGGCTCGAGCAGGTCGTCGTTGGCACCCGGCAGAGCGCCGAAGCCGTAGGACTCCGACACGACGTTGACACCCTCGGTTACCGCCTGCTGCAGCCCGGCGATGACCTGCGACTCCGGAGCCACGATTTGGCCCAGCGAGTTGGTGTCGGTGAAGAAACCGGTGGTGAGAAGGGAGGCGCCGGTGGCGTCACCCACGATCCGGAAGCTGCAGTTCGCGGGGATGTTCGAGAAGGGCAGCTGAGACGCGTAGGTGTAGGTGACCGTGCCCTGGGCGGCCATGGTGGAGACGTCTCCGTTGAACTCGTCGCTGAAGACGTTCTCGTTCGGGTTCGGGGCATCGATGATCACGTGCTGCCCGTTGGGCCGGATCATGTTGACGTTCCCGGCCAGCGTGTCGGCGTCGACGTTCCCGACGATGACGCCTTGGCCCGTCGCGACCTTGGACGCTTCGAACGGGTCGAACGGGTTGTCGGATGCGTCGTGGATGCTGGTGAGGGCTTCGGGCTCTATCAGCGGGTTGCCGTTAGATGCGCTGCAGATCTGCTGCCCGTCGGCCCTTCCTTCCCGGATGATCGACTTCCGCACCCGGGAGGCGGCCACCGTCTTCGTGTTCGACGACGTGCTGCCCCTGATGATGATGGTTCCATCGGGGACGACCGCCTTGACGCCCCGGACGTGGCTCAGTGCCTGCGCCTCGGCCGCCGGCATCGACGCCGCGACAGCGTTGAGGAGCGAAAGGGTCTTGATATGCGTCGCCCCGACCTGCTTCAGCTGCGCTACGAGCGGAGCCTGCATGGACGCGGCCGTTGCTTCTCGGGCCTGCCGGTGAGCCCGGTTCGCCGGCAAGCTGGTGAGCTGGTCGTCGAACACGACCACCATGCGCTCTCGCTTGCCGGACGAGCGGGCTTTGACCTGGCTCGGGCTCAGCTTAGAAAAGCTGGGCCTCGCCACACTGACTTGGGCGGTACTGGCTTGGGCTGTCGAACCGGCTGCCCAGCTGCCCAGCTGGCGCCGGTCGCCGCCATGACGCCAAGGGCGGCGGCACCGAGCAACGAGGCAGCCTTACGGGAGGTCAAGGACATTCTGCCGTCTCCATTCCGGCCCGCTCTCAGGTTCCCTGGATGTAACCGGGCCGTACGTTCGGGTTCTAGCACGCGTACGCCGTTGGATCAAGGGCGGATTAGCGGCACCAAGCACAAGGCAGGAACGGTCAGATATCCCGCATGGAAGTGCAACTATACGCTACACGAGTATTGGTTTCCGGGCACTAGGCCGTAGCTGGCCATGACCTCTATAAACCAAGGACGCTTCAATTGCAGTGGGTGCGGCGAATGCCAGGATGTAATCCACTGCAAAGGGTGCTGCTTGGAGGCTGGCAAGCGGCAAAGTAATGGAGACCGGACCGCCTCCCAGCTAGGAGCCGCCGAGCAGGCGCGCAGTGTGGCATCAAGGGTGATCGACCCAGTGACGGCGCAGCGCCGCGGTGAATTCGGTGGCGCGCTCGTCGGGGAAGAACAGGCGCCCACCGTCGATCTCCACGACGTCGGTGGCGCCGGGGATGGTGTCGCGCAGCCAGTAGGCCCACTTGCGGTGGAAGAACTTGTCGCTGGTGCCCCAGACGATGAGGGTCGGGACCTGCAGGCGCGCCAGCGCAGGCTCGATCGCCAGCAGGTCGCGGGCGTGCAGCGACGTCAGCAGGCGCTGGAACTGGCGGGCCGACTCCGCGGTGCCGAGCGCTCGCTCCAGCCAGGCCAGCGAGATCTCCTTGGGCAGGCTGGCCACGTCCTGGTAGCCGGTGCCCGCGAAACGCTCGTCGGCCCGGGGGATAACGCGCACCACTCGGGGCGCGAGACGAGCGAACAGGCCCATGCGGGCGAGCAGGACCGTGGGCAGCAGCGCCTTCGGCGGCAGGTTGTCGTGTGCTTCGCAGTTGGTCAGCGTCAGTGTGTGCAGTCGCTCGGGCTTGCCGACCGCGAATACCTGGGCGATCGCGCCGCCGGTGTCGTTCGCGACGAGGTCGATGCCGGTCAGATCGAGCGCGTCGCAGAAGCCGGCGACGAACCGGGCCAGACCCGGCAGTGAGAAGTCCTGATCGGCGGCGGCCGGGGTGTGCCCGTGCAGTGGCAGGTCGACCGCCACGCAGCGGCGCTGCCCGCCGAGTTGGTCGATCACGTGCCGCCACAGGTAGGTGCTCGTGCCAACGCCGTGCAGGAACAGCGCGGGGCGGCCCGGCCCTCCGGTATCGACGTAGCTGGCTGGACCAGACCGGGTGTGGGCCTGGCTGCGGTGTTTGTCGAGGCGTTCCATCTCGCTGAGCATGGTTTTCTCCCTCGGTTGTGCGGCCGCCGGGGTACAGTGACCGGTTAGACCGACTAACGGTCTAACTCTTACAAACCGACAGTCGGTCTGTCAAATGTGCTGGAGCGGCACAGGAAACCGCGCCGGAGAGGCGCAGGAGAAACCGTGCTGGCGAGGCGCAGGAAACGTGGCGGAGACAGACATGAACGGGCCGCAGACGCACATGACAACGGGCCGCAGACGCATGGGCACGGGCCGGGGAGGCGCATGAACAAGAACGTCGCGCGGGGCCAGGCCACCCGGGCGCACCTGATCGACGTCGCCACGCGGCTGTTCACCGAGCGCGGCTACGACGGCACGTCGATCGAGGCGGTGCTGGCCGAGTCCGGGGTCAGCCGCGGCTCGCTCTACCACCACTTCCCGGGCAAGGACGCGTTGTTCTGGGCGGTCCTTGAGGGTGTCGCCACCCGGGTCGGCGAGCAACTGGCGGCCGCGACCCGGGGTATTCAGGACCCGGTTGCCGCGCTACGGGCCGAGTGCCTGGCGTGGATCCGGCTGGCCAGCGACCCGGTGGTCCAGCAGACCGCGCTGATCGACGCGCCCGCGGTGCTGGGCTGGCAGCGGTGGCGGGAGCTTGATGAGCAAGGCAGCCTGGGGCCGATCAGGGCCGCTGTCGCGCACGCCGCCGAGGCTGGCCGCATCGAGCAGCATCACGTGGACACGTTCGCGCATATCGTGCTGGCCGCCACCTACGAGGTGGCCCTCATGATCGCGCGCGCCGATGACCCCGCCGCGGCACTCAGCGCGGGGGAGAGTGCGATGGCCGAGTTCCTGGACCGGTTGCTTGGTGTTCCCGGGTGACACCGGCGAGCGGTCCGCCGGCTGGCCAGCCCCGTCCCGCCGTCAGCAGCGGCCGGGCGGCGTTTCCGGCTGGTCAAGCCAGGAAGGCAACAGGTGCCGGTCGATGGAGTCCACGGCCGAACGAGCGGCCGGCCGCGGCGCGCTGCGACAGTTCGGCACGGGTGAACCAGCGGGCGTCCAGGATCTCCCTGCCGTCGACGGTAACGGACTCGCCGCGGCCGCGCTTCGGCCCAGGAAGCTCCCGGCACGAGGCCGTGACCGTGACCTTCCCGAATCAGTGCTACTGAACGGGCCTGCGGTGCCAGAAATCGTGCGGATGACGGCCGCAATGAAAGCCCCCGGCTTCGGCGGCAGCGGCCAGGCCGGCGAAGCGCCTGGCGACGTCCGACGGCTCGTGCGCGTCGCTGCCGAAGACCAGTGCCTCGCCACCGGCTTCGTGCCACCATCGCATGATCACGGGCGGCAGTGGCACGGCCGCGTTGGCCTCCAGCACCCGGCCGGAGCCGGCCAGCGCGGCCAGGACGGCCCGGTACTCGTCCTCGAACAGGACGGGATCGAATGGGCCTGCCCGCTCCGGCCAGTGCCGCAACGGGTAGTCGATATGCGCGAGTACCGCGAACGGTGCCGCCGATTTGACCATACGCAAGACCTCGGCCAGGTAGGCCCGGACGAGACCGGCGGGTTCGGCGCGGTCAAACAGAAAGTCCACGATCCGGGTGCCAGCTAGCTCCAGCGAGTGCACCGAGCCCAGGACCCGGTCGAAGGTTCCCGAGCTGAGCAGGCCCTCGACCCGTTTCTCGTGCCAGTGTGGCTCACCCAGTTCGGTTCCAGAAAGAATGCGCAGCCCGGGGAACAGCTCCCGGCAGCGCTGCACGCACGCGAGGTAAGCCTCGGCATCCAGGGGAGGCGGGCGGAACCGGCCATCCGGCAGGAGCCGGGCCGCGTTCTCCGGCCGCATCCGCGCCCTGACCTCGGGTTCGATGACCCAGGCGGTGAAGTCGGCGTGCTCGGTGAACGCGATCGACGGCAGGCCAAGCGCCTCCGCCCGGGCGCAGGAACGCTCCATCGACCCGGCGGCGGCGTCCCAGGACCATTCGGTATGCACGTGCCCGTCCGGCGGAAGCACCACTCAGCTCCACGGTTCTGGTTCCGGCCAGCGCGGCAAGCTTAGACGGCCCGGCCGCTGGCCCCGGACGGTGACCAGGCGGGTGTGTGGCCGGGCCGGTGGTACGTGGCCGGGGCGGCGCGGGGCCGGGTGGCGTGGCGCCCGCGGGGAGGCGGAGAATCGGATTGTGCGTCTTCCTTGGCAAGCACGAGAGTACGAACGGACCTCGCCAAGTGTGGTTACGCCTGGCGGGTGCCCCGGTCCGCCGTGCACAAGCCGATCTCCGGGTTCAGTTCCGCACCGCGCGGGCGCCCCGTCAGCCTCGGCGGGATCGATCCCGTGGTCCCAGCGTCGGAGCCGGAACTGGTCAAGCGAGGCGATCAGCGAGGTCGCGGCCGCCTACGGGCATGGCCCCAAGTGCAGTTCGGACTACTACAAGCAGCGCCCGGTCCGCTCCTGACCCCGGGCGGCCCGGCCACCTGACCCGGCGCCTGACCCCGGCCGCCTGACCCCCGCCACGCCGCCGCATCCGGGTGCCGCCGCCCGGCTACGGCGCTGGCCTGCGCAGGGTGGCGTCGTAACCGGCTGGCAGAATGCCGTTCGTGCGTCGCCCTCCGCGCGGGCCCTTCCGCGACCTGCCGCGTGAGGTACCGATCCTCACCGCCATCTCCTTCACGGTGGCGCTCGGGTTCGGGATCGTCGCGCCGGACATCCCGGCGTTCGCCCGCCACTTCGGCGTCAGTACGGCCGCCGCCGCCAGTGTGGTGAGCGCGTTCGCTCTCATGCGCATCATCGGTGCGCTGCCCGCCGGCCGCCTGGCGGACCGGTTCGGCCAGCCCGCGGTGATGGCCACGGGCATCGCGATCGTCGCGGTGAGCAGCATCGTGGCCGGATTCTCCAATTCGTTCGCGGAGCTCATCATCCTGCGCGGTGCCGGTGGGCTCGGCTCGGCGATGTTCGGCGTCAGCGGCCAGACCCTGCTGCTGATCAGCGTGCCGAACGAGCAGCGAGGCCGGGCGAGCGGGCTGTTCGCCGGCGGCTTCCTGATCGGCGGGATCAGCGGGCCAGCGGTCGGCGGGGTCATCGCGGCCTGGTCGGAGCGAGCGCCGTTCATCATCTACGGCTGCATGCTCATCATCCCCGCGGTCATCGCGGGGGCCGTGCTGCACGACCGGTCACAGCAGCGGCCCGAAGCCGCCCACCGGCCGCGCCGCGCCATCGCCGAGATCGCCGGTGCGCTGCGGGACCGCGCCTACCGTGCCGCGGCCGCGGCGAACCTTGGGGACGGCTTTGCCGTCATCGGGGTGCGCAGTGCCATCGTGCCGCTGTTCGTCCGCGACGTCCTGCACAGGTCCGCCGTCTGGACCGGCGCCGGGTTCCTCGTGGTCGCCGTGCTCAACGCTGGCGTGCTCCTTCCCGCCGGGCGCCTCGCCGACCGGTTCGGCCGGCGCCCGGTGATCGTGAGTGGATGCTTCACCTCCGCGAGCGGCCTGATCCTGCTGGCGCTGCTGCCCGGGCTCGGCGGGTATTTCGCCGCGCTGGCGGTACTCGGGCTCGGATCCGGGCTCCTCGATGTCGGGCCCGCCGCCATGCTCGGCGACATTCTCAAGGACCAGGGCGGCACGGTTGTCGCCACGTACCAGATGGCCGGTGATATCGGTGCCGTCGCCGGGCCGGTGACCGCTGGTTACCTGGTGGACACCGCTTCCTACGGCGCGGCCTTCACGGTCGCGGCCGGCGTCCTCGGCCTTGCCGCGGTGCTCGGCCTGTTCGCGCCCGAGACCCGCTGGCGCGACCGGCCGATCGACCCGGGCCTGCTGGCCGGCCGGACTTCCTGACCACCCGCGCGCACCCACGGCCACGCGCGCCCCCCGCCCGGGCCACACCGGCCCCAGCCCCGTCCCCGCACAGCCCGGTCTCCTGCTCACACGCGCCGGGCGCCAGGTCATCGCCGTGTTCGGCGTTTGGTTGCCCACCGCCGGGACTCAACTGCGTGACGGTATCGACTCGGCACCGTGTCCATAAGGATGGCGCCATTGTTCCTGCCACTTTGTAGGATTTTCCGGGATCTATTGCCTTTGGAGGATTTACGGGGCGTATTCGGGTGCACTGCGCAAAGTTTGTATCAAGCTCACCTCATGAGCGGCCCAAGAGGGGAAAGCTGATGCCTGCCCACAAGGTACTGACCACGTCGGCACTATCCGTAGCCGCCGTCTCCACGCTGCTGCTCAGCGGCGTGAGCAGCGCGGCAACGATCTCACCAGGACATAGCAGCCGGGCGCTGGTGCCAAGCACCGCGCCGATCGCCGGGCAGAACGCCGGGCTGCGGGCAATGCCGCTCACCAGCCGGGTGCACGTGAGCGTATTCATCGGCCGGGACCAGGCGGGCCTGGCCGCGGCCGCGGCGGCGATCTCCAACCCGCGGAGCCCGCGTTACGAGCACTACCTCAGCCCGGCGCAGGTCCAGGCCGCGTTCGGGGCCACCGCCGCCCAGCAGCGCGCGGTCGGCACCTGGCTGGCCCACTCCGGCCTGGCCGTGACCCACCGCGACCCGTTCGTGGTCTCCGCGACCGGGACCGCCGCGCAGGCGGAAGCGGCGGTGCAGGCGACGCTCGAACAGACCCACCCGCGCGGCGGCGTCGCCCAGGTGGTCTCCAGCACCGCGATGTCGGTGCCGGCCTCGCTCGGCGGCGCGGTCAGCACGATCCGGATGAGCCCGGCCACCATCCCGATGGGCCACCACGAGGCACTGAAGGCGAGCGACACCGCGGCACCGGGGTCCACGGCCGCGTTCACGGTGAAGCAGCAGTGCTCGGTCTACTACGGGCAGAAGAAGGCGAGCACGCTGCCCGCCGCCTTCGGCAAGACGCTGTCCTTGGCGCCGTGCGGGTACCTGCCCCAGCAGTTGCGCAGCGCCTACGGCGCGACCAGGTCCGGCCTCACCGGGCGGGGCGTGAGCGTGGCGATCCTCAGCGAGGACAACGACTCGACCGCGCTGTCCGACGCCAACCACTGGGCCAGGGACCGGCACTTCCCGCCGTTCAAGCCGGGACAGTTCCTGGCCAACATCGCCTCGCACGGCGTGCCGAACGGCGTCGGTGACATCGAGAGCGCCCTGGACGTCGAGTCGGTGCACGGCATGGCCCCGGCCGCGCGGGTCAACTACGTCGTCGGGAACGGCAGCATCACCGGGGACCGGTTGCTCGACGCGCTCGACACCGTGGTGACCTACCGGATCGCGACGGTCGTGTCCAGTTCCTGGTTCGAGGGCTACATGCCGGTGCCGAACAGCATGATCACCGCCTGGGAAGGCGTGCTGCAGCGGGCCACCGTCGAGGGCATCGGGGTCAACTTCGCCACCGGTGACTTCGGCGACGACACGCCGCTGCAGTACCCGGGCAGCGACCCGTGGATCACGCTGGTCGGCGGCACGAGCATCGCCGTCGGCAAGCACGGCAACGCGCTCTGGGAGACCGGATGGGAGTCCGACCAGGCCAACCTCAGCAAGAACGGCCAGTCCTGGAAGCCTGCGCCGCCGGGATTCTTCGCCGAGGGCAGCACCGGCGGCGTGTCCAAGACCTTCCCCGAGCCCTTCTACCAGCAGGGCGTCGTGTCCCACAACGTCCGCAACGGCACCGCGATGCGGGTCGTCCCCGACATCTCCGACCTTGGTGACTGGAACCTCGGCTACCAGATCGGGGTGTCGATCCCCATCGGCCACCACAAGATCAAGTACTTCAACCAGATGAACGGCGGCACCAGCCTGTCCTCGCCGATGTTCACCGGGTTCGAGGCCGACCTGATCCAGGGCCGTGGCGGCATCTCGCTCGGGTTCGCCAACCCGGCGCTGTACAACTACGCCAACACGCCGACCTTCAACGACATCACCGGCAACCCGCAGGGGCAGGGCGTGACCGAGGCCACCGTGTTCGGCATCGGCTACCAGGAGCCGCCGCAACTGTCGGTCATGGGCCAGTGCGGCGACACCCACCACCTGGCCTGCGGTGTGGGTTACGACACCGTGAGCGGGCTCGGCAGCCCCGGGCCGGCGTTCTTCAAGTCCTTTGGCTCCAAGCCGAAGTGACTCCGGCGCGGCGGTGACTCGACCAGTCGCCGCCGGCCGGTAGCCGCAGGGCCCGCGACCCGGATGGGTCGCGGGCCCCGGTCTTTTCCGGCGTCAGTCGTGGCGCCCGGTGAGGGACAGGCTGGCCCCGATTCCGATCATCACCAGGCCGCCGGTCCCGCCCACCAGTTCCAGCCGCCGCGGGCGGCGTGCGGGCCGGGAGGCCTGGCTCTAATGTGACGCCATGGCCTCGAATCTGTCGTGCGCGATCGGCGTGCCCAACGTGGGCGCCTTCGGTGACCCGTCCCTCCTGGTGAAGCTTGCTGTGGCGGCCGAGGAACACGGCTGGGACGGGTTCTTCGTGTGGGACCACCAGCTCTACTGGGATCCGCAGTGGGCGGTCGCGGACCCGGTGGTGGTGATTGCCGCGGTCGCGGCGCGGACGGCCAGGGTCAGGCTGGGCATCCTGGTGAACGTCCTGGCCCGGCGGCGCGTGGGCAAGGTGGCACGGGAGTCGGTGACGCTGGACCAGTTGTCGCACGGGCGGCTCGTGTTCGGGGCCGGGCTGGGCTCGCGGGCGGAGGAGTTCACCGCGTTCGGCGAGCCCGGTGACGCGAAACAGCGGGCCGCCCGGCTGGACGAATCCCTGGAATTGCTTGATGACCTATGGACCGGGGAGCCGGTCAGCTTCCACGGCGAGCACCTCACCGCCACGGACGTGACCATGCTGCCGCGCCCGGTGCAGCGGCCCCGGATCCCGGTCTGGTGCGGCGGGCGGTGGCCGAACAAGGCGCCGTTCCGGCGGGCCGCCCGGTGGGACGGGGTCATGCCCACCCACGTCGGCTACGGCCTCGGCCAGACCATGCCGCCGGATGACCTGCGCGCGGTCATCGGGTACACGCTGGCGCACCGCAGTACCAGCGGGCCGTTCGACGTGGTGCTGGAGGGGCGTACCGACGGCGCCGCGCCCGATCGCGGCGGCCGGTACGTCTCCGGCTACGGCGAGGCAGGGCTGACCTGGTGGATCGAGGCGCTCGGCTGGTGGCGTGGCAGCCCGGAGGACGCCCTGGCCCGGGTGCGCCAGGGGCCGCCGGTGCTGCCCGCGCCCTGACCGCCCGCGCCCTGACCGCCCCGCCAGCCGATCGCGAAGTAGCGCGCCCGCGGCGGGCTGCCTGGAGTTACGGCGCGGGTGCCGCCAGGCCGTGCTGATAGGCGAACCGGACGGCCTGGGCGCGGTCGCGGGCACCGGTCTTGGCGAAGATCCGGTTGATGTGCGTCTTGACTGTGGCGTTGCTCAGGAACAGGCGCTGCGCGATCTCGGCGTTGCTCAGGCCCGCGGCGAGCAGCGTGAGCACCTCGGCCTCGCGGGAGGTGAGCCCCGCAGGCGGTGGCCCCGCCCGGCCGGCCGGATCCGGGGCCGGCCCAGGACCCGGCCCGCCGCCCGTCACCGTGGCCACGAGGCGGGCCTGAACGGCGGGGTCGAGGTGGGTCTGCCCGGCGTGCACCGCGCGCACGGCCGCCTCGATCTGCTCGGCGCTGGCGTCCTTGGTGAGGTAGCCGAGCGCCCCCGCGCGCAGCGCGGCCAGGATCGCGGCCTCGTCCGCGTAGGTGGTCAGCACCAGCACCTGGGTGCCGGGCAGGCGCTGGCGCACCTGCGCCGTGGCGGCGGCGCCGTCAACGCCCGGCATGCGCAGGTCCATCAGGATCACATCGGGCCGGTGTGCCTCGGCGAGCCGCACAGCCTCGGTCCCGTCGCTGGCTAGGCCGACGATCTCGACATCGTCGATGAGCGAGACCAGCATGCTCAGCCCGTCGCGCACCACGCGCTGATCGTCGGCGATCAGGACGCGGATCCGGCCCGGCGGGGCGGCGGTCACCCGGGAACCTCCAGCTCCACCAGCCACCCGTCGGCGGTGGGCCCGGCCCGCGCGCTGCCGCCCGCCCTGGCCGTCCGCTCCCGCATCGCCGTGAGCCCGTGCCCGCCGCCGGCCTCGGCGAGCAGCGGGTCCGTAGTGGGCGCCGCCCCGGGAGCGGGGCCGCCGGATGCCCCCGGCACACCCCGGGTTCCCGGCCGCGGCGGCCTGGCGTGATCCTCGACCGCGAGAATCGTCCGGTCCGGTGCGTAGCGTACGGTCACGGCCACCGAGGTGCCCGGCGCGTAGCGGGTGGCGTTGGTGAGGGCTTCCTGGGCGCCGCGGAACAGCGCCAGGCTCGCGTCGGCGGGCAGCGGGCGCGGGGTGCCGTCGATCCGCAGCGTCGCTTCCGCGCCGGTGTCCCTGCGGAAGTCGTCGACCAGGGCGCCCACCTGGTCCACCGTGGGCAGCCGGTCGCCCCGCAGTGCGCCCACGGCCTGCCGTGCGTCGGCGAGCCCTTCCCTGGCCAGGTCCGCGGACCGTTCCAGCGCGCCGCGCAGCGCGTCGCTGGCCGCCTCGCGGTCGGCGAGCTTGCGTGCCCCCTGGAGCTGGATCGCCAGGCCGGACAGGGCGTGCGCGAGCACGTCGTGGAGTTCACCCGCGATGCGGCTGCGCTCGGAGAGTGCCGCGGCGGCCGCCTCCGCCTCGCGGGCGTCCTCCAACTCGGCCATCAGCAGTTCGGTCCGGTCCTGGCTCTCCCGCCCACGCCGGATGAACTGGCCGGTCACCGCGAGCAGCAGGCACAACAGCGTCGCGGAGAGGGCGGACTGCGCGGCGGGCTGCTCTGTCAGCGCGATCGTGACGGCGAGGGCGCCGGTGATCAGCACAGTAGCCGCGATCGCGGGTCGCAGCGGGAGCCGGACCGCGCCGATCCAGACGGCGACGCTCGCCGCTATCTCGGCGGGCCCGTGCGGCTGCAGTGCGGCCAGGGCGACCCCGCACCCGCCCATGAACCCGATCAGCGCGACCTGGTACGGGTAACCGTGCCGGGCCCAGGCGGCCGTTGCCGTCACGGCGAAAGCTGCCGCGAACCCGGCCAGGGCGAGGCTCACCCCCAGCCGGGCCCCGGACAGGCCCGGGGCCGGATGGCTGTTCAGACTGGCCGTGACGACGATCGCGACCAGCGCCAAGCCCAGCGGCCGGAGCAACTGGCGCTGGCGGTCCACCCGCTCGCGGGCGCGCGAGCGTGCCGCGCTCACCCGGGCCGACGCGCGGAGGTTCTCGGCGCCGTCCGGCACAGGCGGCCCGGATGGCCGGCTGGCATGCATCAGGCCCGCCGCGGCGAGCCGTGCCTTCATGGACACAGTCTGGCGCGCGGCGGGCGTGGATTCCAGGTCAGGCATGGCGGCGGGGGCGAGGCTCGGCAAGGGTTCAGGCACTGGCGCCGATCCGCACAGCCGGGCGGGCCGGGGCGGCGGCAGTCAGCCGGCGCCCGCGGACGTAGATCACGACCAGGCGGGTCAGCACATCGGCCAGCGCCATCATGATCAGCGCAGCGACCCAGGCGGTCTTGCCGGTGATCTGGTGCGCGACGCTGAACCGGGCGATCGCCGGGCCCGCGCCGTTGGTGTCGGCGATGGCGAAGGCCATCCTGGCGCCGACGCCGGCGATCCACAAGCTGGCGGCCAGCCACCCGGCGCGGCCCAGGGCGCGGCCGTCGGCGCCGCGGCGCAGCTTGGTGGTCAGCCCGCCCAAGGCGCCCATCGTCGCGCCGGCCGCGACACAGGCCAGTTCCAGGGCGATGTCGTTGCCCCCGCCTGGCACCGAGTGCAGGAACAGCGCTGCGGCGGCGCCGACTGCCAGCACCGGGACGGCCAGCGAGCGGAGGTCGAGCGGGTGCTCACGGATCTGGCGGATGACCATGAGCACGAGGACTGCGTTGATCACGTACATGCTGGTGTTATTCATGCCGTCAGCGTGCCTCGCGGCCCGGTGGCAGGGCGTCGGCCCACGGGTGGGACTCCGGGTTGACAGCCTGGTCAACCCACGGGTTGACCAGGCGTCTCGTCACCGGGTGGCGGGCGCTTCCGCGGCAGCCACCGGGGCCCGGTCCAGGCCGAACCAGGGCAGGCACGGCTCCAGCCCGGACACCCGCACCCGCAGCGGCCGGCGGGCCTGCCAGGTCGCCCGGTCGAGCAGGAGCCGCTGCGCGTTGATGGCGTGGCCCCGGACCACGAAATGCTCGATGCCGTCGTCGACGTAACCGAGCTTGCGCGACACGCCGAGCGAGGCCGCGTTGTCGCTGTGCGCGGTGGACCTGGCGTACTGCGCGTGGAGGTCGTCGAATGCCAGCGACAGCACGGCCGCCCGCATCTCCGTGCCGATGCCGCGCCCCTGGTATCGGCGGCCGATCCAGGAGCCGGTATGCACCTCACGCAGGATCGCGAAGTCGGCCGCCTTCAGCGCCTGGACCCCGACAATGTCGCCCTGGTGCACGATCACGAAGCTGAGTTCCCAGTTGTCCGGCTCCCAGGAGGCCCACTGCGACCAGAAGAAGCGCAGCGACCTGGCGGGCAGTTCGGTGGTGGCCACGTCGGTCCACGCGGCGCTGAACGGCTGGACCTGCGGGTCGTGCACACCCGCCGCCGCGAGTGCGACGAGTTCATCGAGGTCCTCCAGGCTGGGCCAGCGCAGCTCCAGCCGCGGCGTGCGCAGCCGCAGGCCCGCGAGCGGCCAGTACGGCGATGTCATGAGATCGATTCTGGGCGGGCACCGCGGCCCCTGGCAAAGGGATAACCGTGCCTGGGGAACCTGAGCAGCGGGACGGCCGCGGGCGTGGTCAGGCCGGGCAGTTCTCGTGCACCCAGGTGCCGCTGGCCTGTCGCCGGGCATCCTGGCCGGCCGCGATCGGCTGGCCGCAGCGACCGCATGTGCTCCCGGCGGCCCGCGCGGATGTGCCGTTCAGCACCCGGTCCGGGGCGGCCCGCCCCGGGTCGAGCCCGATGGGGCGGGAGTCGGTCACCGGGAAGCTGGCGCCCCCGGGACAGAAATGGCTGAGGTGCGCCTCTCGCACCCGCTCCTCGATCTCCATGCACACCCCCGTTCCATCCAGTGTGCCATCCTCCGTGCGGCGCCCGGCCGGGTCCGGGCGCCGCACGGGGACGTTATGCGGCGGCGGGTGCCGCGTTCCGGCCCGCTGCGGCGCGGTAGGAGTCAAGCACGAGTTCGGCGGCCACCGGGTGGTCGCCGATCGGCGCGCTGACCCAGCGGCCCGTACTGAGCCGGAGCCGGTCGTGGAACAGGCCGGGCGCCAGCAGGTAGCTGGCCACCGCGACCGGCTCACCGGTCAGGCTGGCCAGGAACGAGACGGCCTCGTCGACCGTCGGGCGGGCGGCCGACGCGAACGCGGCGACCACCGGGGCGTGCCGGTGCGCCGCGAGCATTGCCGCCTGCCGCCTGATGTCCGCCAGCGCCCGCGGATCGCGCGACCCGGCGGCCGCGAGCACGACCGGGACCTGCCCCGGCACCCCGGCCTCGGCGAGCCGGTCCGCCAGCGGGCGCACCAGCCGCGGGCCGGGCCCGAGCGGCGCCGCCAGCCGCACCCCGGCGGCGCGGGCCGCCCCGGCGATGTCGGAACTCAGGTGATACCCGCTGGAAAGCAGCAGCGGTACCACGACCACCTCGTCCGCGCCGGCGTGCGCCACCGCATCGTGCAGGCCTACCGCCAGTGACGGCGCTGCATTCTGAACGAAGGCCGTGGCGACCTGCGTCCCGGCCGACAGCGTGGTCACCCGGCGGGTGAGGGCCAGGATGCAGTCCTGCGCGGCCGGATCCCGGCTGCCGTGGGCGACCGCCAGCAGCACGGGGCTCATGACGAACCCTGCCCCGCTGGCACCACGCCAACGAACTTCAGCTGAAATGCCCGGGCGCAGGAGGCACACCGCCACGAGCCGCCCTCGGGCGCGTCCGGCCGCAGGTCGGTGTCCCCGCAGTACGGGCAGTAGAACGGCACCTGCCGCTCGCCACCGCTCTCGCTCATTGCAGGAACCCCTCGTCGGCGCGGCGGGCCCAGGTGGAGAACTGCTCGCCCTCGGTGCGGTCGGCGAGATAGTTGCGCAGCACACGCTCCACGTAGTCGGGCAGTGCGTCGGCGGTCACCTTCAGGCCACGCAGCTTCCGGCCGAACGCCGGGTCCGCGCCGAGCGATCCCCCCAGGTGCACCTGGAAGCCCTCGCCGCCCTCCACGATGGAGCCCTTGAGCCCGATGTCGGCGATCTGGAAGCGGGCGCAGGAGTTGGGGCAGCCGTTGATGTTGATGCTGATCGGAGTGTCGAAGCCGGGCAGCCGCCGGTCCAGTTCGGCGTACAGGTCCATGGCACGCTGCTTGGTCTCGACGATCGCAAGCTTGCAGAACTCGATGCCGGTGCAGGCCATCGTGCCGCGGCGGAAGGCGGACGGGTTCACCTGCAGGTCGCGCGCGGCGAGTTCCTCGGTCAGTTCGGCGACCCGGTCGCCCGGCACGTCCAGGATCAGCAGTTTCTGCGTGGTGGTGGTGCGGATCGTGCCGGAGCCGTAGGCGTCGGCCAGGTCGGCGACCTGCCAGAGCTGGGTGCCCGAGGTGCGGCCCACGTTCGGCGCCACGCCCAGGTAGAACAGTGTTTGTCCCGCCCCCGCGCTCCGCACTGCGTCCCGCTGCCGGTGCACGCCGACGTGGTCCCGCGCGCCGGGCGGCGGAGCGGGCGGCGCGGGCCCGTCGGGCAGCGCCCCGCCGAGGTACTCCTTTTCCAGGACCTCGCGGAACCGCTCCACGCCCCAGTCGGCGACCAGGAACTTCAGCCGCGCCCTGCTGCGCAGCCGCCTGTAACCGTAGTCGCGGAAGAGGCCGGTGACCCCGCTCCACACCTCGGGGACGCGGTCCGCGGACACGAACACGCCGAGGCGCTGGGCAAGCATCGGGTTCGTGGACAGGCCGCCGCCCACCCACAGGTCGAACCCGGGTATGCCGTCGGGGCCGGTGACGCCGACGAAAGAGATGTCGTTGATCTCATGCGCGGTGCACTGGGCGGTACACCCGCTGATCGCGGTCTTGTACTTGCGCGGCAGGTTGGTGAACTCGGGATTGCCCGCGGCCACCGCCTCGGTGGCGCGCAGCACCGCGCTGGCGTCGGTGATCTCGTCGGCGCAGATCCCGGCGACCGGGCAGCCCAGGATGTTGCGGGGCACGTCGCCACAGGCCTGGAGGCTGGACAGGCCCACGCCTTCGAGCCGGTCCCAGATCTCGGGCACGTCCTCGATCCGGATCCAGTGGAACTGGACGTTCTGCCGGTCGGTGATGTCGGCGAGGTCGCGCCCGTACTCCTTGCCGATGCCGGCCACGGTGCGCAACTGCTCCGCGGAAAGCTGCCCGCCGGGGATGCGGACGCGCATCATGAAGAACGAGTCCTCGATCTCGGCGTCCTCAAGCGCCCCGGTCTTGCCACCCCCGATCCCCGGGCGGCGCTGGGTGTACAGGCCCCACCAGCGGAATCTGCCACGCAGGTCGATCGGGTCGATCGAGTCGAAGCCCTGGTGGGCGTAGCGGGTGAGGATCCGCTGGCGGACGTTGAGCCCGTCGTCGTCCTTCTTGAACCGCTCGGCCGCATTCAGCGGCTCAAGATGGCCGTGGGCCCATTGGCCCTGGCCGCGATGGGTCCGGGTTGGCATGTGTCCTTTCCTTCTGCTGAGGAGGGCCGCGCACGCGAGCAGACACTCACGGCGCTAGCGGGAGCTGAGGTTCAGCAGCAGAAGGAACAGATGGCGCTGGAGACCCGGAGCAGGTCAACGTGACGACGGCACACCAGGGGCACCCAAAGGGGTACGCCTGCCGGGCGGGTCACGGGTGCAGCCTCCTCGCCTGCCAGCCGGCCGAAGCCGCGACGCTGGCACTCATGCCTCGTTCGTGCAAGTGTAACTGGCGCCTCGACCAGGGCAAAGGTGATATTTCTGACGCAAACCCGCTGCTCAGCGCCCTCTCCCGGTCCGGTGTGGTTGGCGAGGGATGCAAGTGGCAGGTAGAGAATGGGGTAGCAGCGCAGAACGGAGAGGTAGCCATGGGACTCATGGACCGGATGAAGGAGCAGGCGGCGATTGCCGCTCAGCGGGCCAGCCAGGCGACCCAGGAGGCGGCCCAGCAGGGTAAGGCCAAGCTGGACCAGGCCCAGGCGAAGCGCCGTGCGGACGCCATGTTCCGTGACCTCGGCGCGGCCGTCTACGCGGAGCGGACCGGCCGGGGCGGGACGGACACCGCCGACAAGGTCGAGCGGCTGGTGACCGCCCTGCAGCAGCAGGAGGCCGAGCAGGGACTCGGGGACACCAACGGGTCCGCTCCAGCCTGACCTGGCGTCACGTAACGGGGGGATCGCCCGCCTCGCGGTGGTGATCCCCCCGTTGCCGTGTCTGCGCCAGCCCGGGGGAGCGACCCCCGGGCGCCGAGCCGGTTACCCCACGCCGGTACCGGTGATCGGCACGTTCAGCGAGTGGCGGCCGAAGCGGTCGGTCCAGGTGACCTTGTAGGTCCCCTGGAAGGCCCCGGCCTTGGTCGGGTGGAACGTCACCGGAAGCTCCAGGTTGTAGTCCTGGTTGAAGGGCAGGCCGTCGGCGGCACGCAGCGGCGCGCCGAACGGGCCGCCCGGCAGCCCGGTGCGTCCCATGAGGGAGGGCTGGTTGCCCTTGTTGATGACCTCGATCATTCTCGTTGCGGTGTGGCCCACCGGCACGGACCCGAAGTGCACGACGCTCGGGGAGGCCGTGAACTTGGTGAACGGCGCCAGGCCGGTGCCGGTAAGGGTGACCGTGACGCTGGTTCCCCGGCTGGGGGTGATCGTGAACGAGCCGTTGGTGGTCACATTGTGCTGTGGCGTGAAGACGACACCCACCGGGATCGCCTCACCCGGCTTGATGACCGTGCCCACCTTGGGCAGGCCGATCGCCCGGTAGGTGCCCGTCGGTGGGGTGACCGACTTGACCGTCACCGCCTTGTCGCCGTTGTTGACGATGTCGGTCATCTGCGGGTCGGAGATCCCGACGGGCACGTTGAGGATCAGTTCGCCGTCCTTCTCGTTGATGTTGAACGCGATGGCGGGATTGGTCGCGGACAGCCCGGTCTGGGTCCCGTTGCCGACCAGCGGGACGGAGACCGGAACCGCCGATCCGGCCGTGGTGAACGCCACCGCGCCGTCGGCACCGCCGGGGCCCCCCGGCGCGAATTTCACCGCGGCGCGGAGCACGTCACCCTTGTGCAACGTGACCGGGAAGGTCACGCTGGCCGGCGTACCGCCCGGACGGGTCAGGGTGACCAGGCCCAGGGTGAACGGTGCTGGGCTGCTGGCCGCGCTTACCATGGCGCCCGTCACCGTGACCGTCTTGGTGGCGGTGAGCGCGACGTGCTTGACGGCCGCCGCGCCGACCGCGGTGTCGCTGAACTGGGCGGTCCCGCTCCGGGCCAGCGCCGCGCCGCCGGTGATCCCGAACCCGTAGACGTTGCCGTCCCTGGTGCCCAGGTACACCATGCCGTTGTTCGTGGCGAGCTCGGTGAACTTGGAACCCGTGCCGATCGGCGCGGCCCAGATCTCGCTCAGCTTCGTCCCGCCGCCCGAGCGGGGCACGCCGAGCAGCGCCCACGCGCCGAGGAAGCCGTTGGCCCCGGTGGCGTCGCCGTGGTGCTCCTCCCAGATGATCCCGGTGCTCGGGTCGGTGCCGTTGGAGGTGATCGCCGGGGCGCCGGAGGTGTAGCCGAGGATGAACGTGCCGTTGTTCACGTCGGTCAGGGTCGGCTTGCCGCTGCTGCTGACCCCGACCTTGAACTCGCGCATGTAGTCGGTTCGGCCGACGTAGATCATGTAGTCGTTGGCACTGGGTGCGTTAGCGGTGGTGAGCGTCGGGGTGTCGCCGAAGAACGCGGGATGGTTCCACTGCTTGGCGATGGGGCTGATCTTGGCGAGCGCGCCGCTGTCGGAGCTCGTGCGGCCGCCCAGGCTGTCCCGGTTCAGCAGGTAGAGCGCCTGGCCCTTGCCTGCTTGCATCATGATGTCCGGGTAGGTGCTGGTGCCGAACGGTGCCCCGGTCGGGCCGCCGGATCCGAAGTCGGAGTCGCTGGAGTCGAGCGAGGGTGCGTTGGACGGGCTGAAGAAGTCCTGCGGCGTCAGTGCCCCGGTCGTGGTGTTCGGGGACAGCCTGATCACAGACTCGGCAAGCTGGCCGGGCGGGTTGCTGCCCGGGCCCGTCGGCGGGGAGATGCCGTTCCCGGAGGTGACGATGATCCGCCCGGAGCCGTCGGACATGACCCCAGCGCCGCTCTGCCAGATGCCGCCCTTCTCGTTGCTGACCCCGGACTCGTCGGCCCAGAGCGTCGTGGCGTTCGTGGCGGTGTTCACGCCGGTCACATAGCCGTTGTAGGACCCGTTGTCGCAGTGCGAGGCGAACGTCGCGTACACCCACCCGTTCATCAGCAGCAGGCCGGCCCGCTGGCCCTCGGGCAGCGCGCTGAACGCCAGGTGCGAGTCGTTGGTGGGGTGGCCGACGATCCGCTGCTTGAACGTGATCGCCCCGGTGCTGACGTTCAGCCCGAACAGGTGCCATTGCCAGCTGATCTCGTGGACGAGGCCCATCTCGTACACGGTGTTGGTCGAGGGGTCGTAGACCCCGGTGGAGGTGACCCCGATGTTGGGGGTGAGGTCGGTGCAGTTGGTGATGTGGTACGGCGTGCCCAGCGAGGTCTTCCACAGCACCGCGCCGGTGGTCGCGTCCAGCCCGTATACCCAGTCGTTCTCGGTGGCCACGACCAGGGTGTTGCCGATGACCAGTGGCTGCGCGTACACCTGGCCGTTGACCGCGGTCTTGAAGATCTGGCCGAAGGACCCGTTCTGCAGCGCGGCCGGCGTCAGCGCCGGCTCGTTGGGATCCCAGCCGTCGCGCAGGTCGTTCTGCGAGACCGTGACCTCGTCGTTGGACGGCCCGGACCCAGGCGCGACCGGTGCCGCGTGATGATGCCGGCCGGCGTGCGTGGCGGCCGCTCCGGCCGGTCCCGCCGCGGCGACCGCGGTGAGCCCGGCGGCCGCGGCGGCCGTCACCACCAGGACCGAGAATGATTTGCGTGCGCCCAGCACCGTGCGGGCACGCGCGAAAATGACCGATTTCCCGAGCGATGTCATCTCAAATCCCCTATGCAGGCAGGCAACAAGTACGCCACGCCCAGCGGGAAGGCTGCGCCCCTTTCGTCATGATGACATCTGGTAAAGAAATTCAAACTGTCGTTATCAGGATGTAACCGATTGTCATACCTGGAATGACGTTATGTGAAAGATCCGGGCCGGATTACCCGACGCCGGTGCCGGTGATCGGGACCTCCAGAGAGTGGTTGCCCCAGACATCCCGCCAGGTGACCTTGTACAGCCCGTGGAACGGGCCCGCCTTGTGCGGCGTGAACAGGATCGGGACCGTCAGGTCGTTGGTCGAGCTCACCGGCAGGCCCTTGGTGATGCTGAACTGCGCGTGGAACGGCGCACCCTGGGTGGTGCCGCCCGACATCAGCGCGGACTGGTTGCCCTCGTTGGTGATGTCGACCCAGATCTTCTTGGTGTGGCCCACCTGGACGGACCCGAAGTTCACCTGCGCCGGCACCGAGGCGAACTTGATGATCGGCTTGATGCCGGTGCCGGACAGCGTCACGGTGAGGTGCTGGCCCTTGTTGGTGGTGATGGTGAACGAGCTGTTGGCGGCGCCGAGCTTTGTCGGGGTGAACTCGCCCTGAACCGGGATCGCCTGGCCCGGCTTGATGACGGTGCCCGGCTTGGGCAGCCCGGCGATCGTGTACTGGCCGGTGGGCGCCGTGACCGTGGTTACCCGCAGCGGCGTGTCGCTGCCGTTGACGAGGCTGGTCTCGGCCCACACATTGATCGCGAGCGGGACGTTCGAGATCACGCCGTCGTTGGTGTTCAGCACGAACGAGAGGCTGGGGGAGGTGGCGAACAGCCCGGCCTGGGTGCCGTCGGCGACGAGGGGCACGGAGACCTTGCCGTTCGGCCCGGCGCTGGTGGTGAAGGCGACCGCGCCGGTGGTACCGCCCACCGCGCTCGGTGCGAACTTCACCTGTGCCCGCAGCACGTCGCCCTTGTGCAGGGTGACCGGGAACTTCACCGTGGCCGTGCTGCCGCCAGCGCGGGTCACGGTCACCCTGCTGATCGTGAACGGATCCGGCTCGGTCAGCGCGCGCAGGCCGGCGCCGGTGACGGTTACGGTCCTGGTCGCGGTGACGGTGGCCGCGGCGGTGGTGGCCGAGTGCACCGGGGTGTCGGCGAACGTGCCCGTCCCGGCGCTCTTCAGCGCCGCGCCGCTGGTGATGCCGAACCCGTAGACGTTGCCGTCCCTGGTGCCCACGTACACCATGCCGTTGGCGGTGGCCGCGGTCGTGAACTTGACCGCGGTGCCGATCGTGCCCGACCAGATCTCGTGCATCTTGGTCCCGCCGCCCGCCTTCGGCTGCGGCGTCGCGTCGAACGCGCCGAGCCAGGCGTTCGTGCCGTCCCCCCGTTGGGGCTGTCGACCACCCAGATGATCGCGGAGTTGGCGTCGGTGCCGTTCGAGGTCACCACGGGAGAGCCGGAGCCGAACCCGAAGAGGAAGGTGCTGTTGGCCTGGTCGGTCAGGGTCGGCTCGTCGCTGCCGTTGACCCCGACCTTGAACGCGCGCAGGTAGTCGTTCTTGCCGACGTAGTAGAGGTAGTCGTTGGCCTTGGCGGCGTTGCTGGCGGTCAGCGTCGTGGTGTCACCGAAGACCCCGGGGCTTCCCCACAGCCCGGCAAGGTGGCCGATCTCGAACAGGTCCTCGTCGCCGCCGACGGAGTTCTGCTGGCGGCCGCCGAGGTTGTTGCGGTTGAGCAGGTACAGCCGCCCGTACTTGCCGGCCTGGGCGACGATGCGCGGGTAGGCCGTCGTGCCGAACGGGAGCCCGACCGGGCCGCCGGAACCGAAGTCCTTGTCGCCCGCGTCGAGCTTGGGCGCGTTCGCCGGGCTGAAGAAGTCCTTCGCGGTCAGCGCCCCCGTGGTCGGGTTCGGCGCCAGCCGGACCGTGGACTCGGCGAGCTGGCCCGGGGGCTTGTTGCCCGGGCCCTTGGCCGGGGAGATGCCGTTGCCGGAGGTGAAGAAGATCCGCCCGGCCCCGTCGGACACCAGCCCGCCCTGGCTCTGCCAGATGCCGGCCTGGTCCTCGCTGACCCCGGCCTCGTCGGTCCACAGCGTGGTCTTGACCGGCGTCGTCTCCACGTCCACGCCGGACACGTCAGCCGGCGTAGGGCGTGTTGTCGCAGTGGGACGCGAACGCCGTGTACACCCAGCCGTTCAGCAGCAGCAGGGCGGTCCGCTGGTCCTGGGGGATGGGGTGGAAGGAGATGTGGCTGTCGTTGGTGGGGGAGCCGGTGACCTGCTGCTGCAGCGTGATGGCGCCGGTGCTGACGTCGAGCCCGATCAGCCGGAACTGCCAGCCGCTGGTCTCCTTGACCATCGCCATGACGTACACCGGGCCGGTGTTCGGGTCGTACACCAGCGTCGAGGTGACGCCGATGTTCGGGGTGAGGTCCTCGCAGGAGGTGATGTGGTACGCCTTGCCGACCGAGGGGCGCCAGGACCGCGCCGGTCGTGCGTTCAGCCCGTAGACCCAGTCGTTCTCGGTCGCCACGATCACGGTGTTGCCGACGACCAGCGGCTGTGCGTTCACCTGGCCGTTGACCGCGGTCTTGAAGACCTGGCCGAACTGCCCGCCCCCCACCGCGGCCTGGGTCAGCGTGGGCTCGTTCGGATCCCACCCGTCACGCAGGTTGTTCGCGAGCCGGTGGTCTGCGTCGCCGGGCCTTGCGGAACTCGTGGCCGCATGAGCGGCCGTGCGGGCGGCTGCCCCTGCCTGGCCGCCGGCGGCGACCGCGGTCAGCCCGGCGGCGGACATGGCCGTCACCAGC
>CAVSCM010000018.1:0-77207 GCA_963726415.1 uncultured Actinomycetes bacterium | reverse complement strand
CGGCGTCGAGTTCGTCGCCGGTGACGTTGAGCCGGTATCCGGGCGCCTGCGTCACCAGCGAGCCGCCCCGCGCACCGAGGACGCGGCGCAGCCGGGAGATATAGACCCGCAGGGTGGCCATGCTGTGCGGCGGCGGGTTACCCGACCACAGGTCATCGGCGAGCCGGTCGGCTGACACGACCCGGTTCGCCGACAGCAGGAACCTGGCCAGCAGCGCACGTTCGCGCAACCCCCCAAGATCCAGCTTCAGCCCGTCTTCTTCGGCCTCGATCGGGCCGAGTATGCGGAACTCCACAGCAGGCCACTGCCTTACCTGAGCAGGCTGGACTGGCCCCATGGTAAGCCGGTCATGACGACCAGGGAGGGCCGAAGCCACAGATACCAGGCGCAGCCGGCTGCCCCGCGCTGTCACCTTTTTGTAACGCGCGTCATGCAGAACGGCACTATGAACTCCGCGCCGACGACGCCGACGCCGGAACCCTCATCGTGGGTGCTGCTCGAACTCGCAGGCGACGAGGCGATGCTGCCGCCCGGGATCCGGCTCGCGGACGAGTCGCGCCCTGGCCGGCAGTGCTTCGTGCTGCTGGAGGGCAGGGCAACGGTCGAGGCGGCGGGGAACCGGCTCCGCGAACTGGGCGCCGGATCTTTCGTCGGCCTGGTGGACGCCGACGGGCGGCCGCTGCCCCTGTCGGGCCTGACCGTTCAGCTAGCGACGCACTCGCGGGTGCTCGTCATCGATGCGCGGCGCCTGGCCGTACTGATCGATTCCGATCCCGCGGCGGCTGCCGCTTGGCGCAGGATGTCGCAGCAGGCGTGACCGGCACCCGGACGGCGCCGAGAGGGCACCGTCCGGCATGCCGACCAGGGTTAGTACATCCAGTGCGTGGTGATGGCGGCCTTGCCGTGGGGATGGGCGTCAGTGCCGTGTCCCATTGCGGTCGCCGTTACCGCGCCGATGCTGCCCAATGCGAAGGCCAGGGCGAGAATCCCGCGCACCAGCCGGGTGCGGGCCGACCTCGGACGCCTGCGGTGCGCCGATAACCTGCGGTGCGCGCCGCCCACCGGGCCGCTAGAAGGAGTGTCGTGCCATAACGAACTACGAATCTCCATGGGAGAGGGTCCCCTCTTGACGTAGACATCGGGTCCTCTAAGACGGAGAAGTTACTCTCCCGTCGGCCCCCGGACATGGCATTCGGGTTAATTGCGGCAACTTTTCGCGCACCTGCCCGTGCAAGTTGCAGACAGGGTCAGGCAGCGTGCCGCGCACGCAACTTCAGCATCGACAGCACCGGGGCTTACGTTTGTCAACATAAGGCTCTGTTAGTCACAAGCGTTACGGGGATATGGCATCCACCGTTATGTTCAAGCGATCTGCGTGCTTTCCATGAAAGGGTCCATGCAAATTGCGATGACCCTCTCTGACCAGGGTGAACATTTTCTTATTTGGCCGCCGCTCGCCCCCTGGCGGGGTGTTAAAAGGCCATGGCGGGTATTAAAGTCGATGGAAAGGTTCCGTGGATCCCATTCGACTAGCTGCCGACTTGCCGCCAGTGGTGGAAGCGCAAAGGCGATCATGGAATTTCGGGTTCTCGGGCCGATCGAGCTAAGGTCGGCCGACCGGCCGCAGGACCTGGGGCCGGCCAGAGAGCGCTGCGTCCTTGCCATCCTCCTGCTGACACCGGGAACGATAGTCCCGGCGGAGACGCTTATCGACCGGCTGTGGGACACCAGGCCCCCGGCCAAGGCCCGGGAGAGCCTGTCCGCCTACATCGCCAGGCTACGGGCCTCTCTCCGGCAGGCCATCGGCGACAGCGTCCAGCTTGCCGGGCGTGCCCGCGGTTACACGCTCGACGTCGACCCTGAGGTGGTGGACCTGCATCGGTTCCGCCGGTTGCGGCGGCGGGCGGAGGCGCTGGCCGCCAGCGGCGACCATGACCAGGGGGCCAGTTTGCTGCGCGAGGCGGACGGGCTGTGGCGCGGTCCCGCCCTGGCAGGTATCGACGGCGACTGGGTGGCGCGGATGCGCGACAGCCTCGAAGAGGAGCGCCGGGGGGCCATCCAGGAGCGCGTCAAGTGTGACCTGGCGCTGGGCCGGCACGCCAGCCTGGTCGGTGAACTGCACCATCTGCTCGCCCAGTATCCGCTGGACGAGACGTTCATCGCGCACCAGATGACCGCCCTGTACCGCAGCGGCAGGCCCGCCGACGCCCTCGGCCTGTACCGGGAGACGCGCGGCCGGCTGGTCGAGGAGCAGGGCACCGAGCCCGGGCCGGCCCTATCCGACCTGCATCAGCGGATCCTCCGGCGCGATCCGGAACTGACCGGCAGGCCGGCCGCCCGGCAACCTGCCCGGGTATCTCCCCCGGACAACCTCCCGGCCCGGATATCGCCCCCGGACACCCTGCCGCCCGAGACAGCGGAGTTCGTGGGGCGGCAAGAAGAACTCAGTCAGCTCATCGGAGAGCAGGGGGACGTCCCCCGGCTCGGCGTCATCGTGGGCATGCCGGGCGTGGGCAAGACCGCACTGGCGGTGCACGCCGCCCACCTCCTCGCCGGGCAGTACCCGGACGGTGTGCTCTATCTCAACTTCCACAGCCACGACCCCGGGAGCCCGTCGCTCAAGGCCACCGAGGCGCTGCGCCAGTTGCTGCAGATGCTCACCGTGCCGGCCACGCAGATACCCGAATCGCCCAGCGAGCGCGCCGCACTGTGGCGGGCCCAGCTCAGCCGCCGGCGCGCCGTGGTGATCCTGGATGACACCGCCAGCCTGGATCAGATCGGCCCACTGCTGCCCGCGGACGGCCGGTCCCTGATCCTGGTCACCAGCCGGTACCGGATCCCGGACCTGGCGGATGCCCGGGCGCTGACCCTGGACGTGCTGTCCGTCGACGACGCGGTCGCGCTGTTCCGGCGGATCGCGGGCGGCGGCACGGCACTCGACGCCGCCGAAGTGGCCGGGGTCGTGGAACTGTGCGGGCGCCTGCCGCTCGCCATCCAGCTCACCGCCGGCCGGCTCGCCAGGGACCACCCGCCACGGCTCGGCGACCTGGCGGCGGAGCTGTCCCACCCGCCGGCCCGCGTCGAGGGCGCGGAGGTGACGGCCCTGGACTGGGTGCCGGCCTTCGAGCTGTCCTACCATGCCCTGCAACCGGGGCATCAGGAGTTCTTCCGGCGGCTGGGGGGGAGCCCGGCCACGCAGATCAGCCCGCATGCCGCGGCGGCGCTCGGCGGTGTCTCGCTCGCCGAGGCGGAGGAGGCCATCGGCGCGCTGCTTAACCATCACCTGCTGTCCCCCGCCCCGGGCGGCCAGTTCCGCTTCCACGACCTCATCCGCGGCTACGCGGCCATGTGCGCCGAGCGGGACGAGCCCGCGTCCGTGCGGCGGCAGTCGATCGGGCGGCTCCTTGACTACTACCTGCACAGCGCCGACCGGGCCGACCGGGAACTGTACCCGTTCCGGCGCCGGATGCCGGTCTCGGTCACGCGCCCCCCGGCCGCGGTCCCGGCGCTGGCCACGCAGGAGGAGGCGGGCTCCTGGCTGGAGGCCGAGTGGCGCAACATCTTGCAGGCCGCCCAGTACGCCGCCCGGCACGAGTGGAAGCGCCAGTGTGCCGACCTCATCCAGGCGCTGGCCGGCTTCGTGCGGATCAAGGCGTACTGGGACGAGGCGATCGCGGCGCAGGCGCTGGCCCTGCAGGCATCCCGCGACATCGCGGACCCCGGCCGGATCGCACAGGCATCCCTGGAACTCTGCGAGGTGAGCCAGGAGACCGGCAGGCACGAGGAGGTGCTGCCGCTGGCGGAGGACGCCGCGGCGATCTACCGGTCCCAGGCCGACCGGCGCGGCGAGGCGCACGCACTCGACCAGATGGGGCTGGCCCACCTGCGCACCAGCCGTTACCGCGAGGCCCTCGCCTACTTCCACGAGGCGCGGATTCTGTATCGCGCCACCGGGGACGAACACGGCGCGGCCGATACCCTGAGCCACTCCGGCATCACCTGCTGGCATCTCGGCCGCCACCCGGACGCGACGGATCACCTGCGTGAGGCGCTTTCCCTCTACCGTGCGGCCGGCGACCGGCGGGGCGAGGCGAAGACCCTCAACAACCTCGGCCGGATGCAATTGCTGTCCGGCTACCACCGGGACGCGCTCGACGCCTATCAAAGCTCGCTGAAGATATTCGCCGAGATTGGCGGGGCACAGAACCAGGCGATCCTGTACCTCAACATCGGCTGCGTCTATGACTACAAGGGCAGCTACGAGGATGCGCTCGCCGCCTACCGCCACGCCCTGGCCATTTTCCGCGAGATCGGCGACCTGCCCAACCAGGCCGATGCGCTCAATGACACCGGCGCCATCTACCGCAAGGCGGAATGCTACGACGAGGCCCTGATCCACCACGAGCAGGCCAGGCTGATCGCCGAGGAGATCGGGAATCAGTCCCAGCAGGTCATCGCCCTGCGCGGGATCGCGGACGTATGCCGCGCATCGGGGCGCTACAGCGAGGCACTCGACCAGTACCACGCCGTGCTCAGGCTGGCCAGAGAGATCGGGGACCCCTACGAGGAGGCCAAAATCCTCGAAGGGATCGCGGAAGCGACGCTCAGCACCCGGCGGCCCGATGCCGCGCGGATTCTTTTCCGGCAGGCCCTGGACATCTTCGAGCGCCTCGGCGTGCCCGAGGCGGAGTCGGCGCGGGTGCGCATGGAGACCATTGATCCCGCCGCGGACCGCCTTACCTCCTGACCCCGGGCACGTTTCACCGGCCAGCGGGCGATCCCGCTGGCCGCCCTGTTAAGGCCCCCGGTTCCGCACCTGACCTGCGGTGCAAGGTTCGTGTCAACGTCAGTGCAAGCCGGCCGCCGCACGCTCGTGTCGTGGTGCTCGTCAAGAACACACCAGTGGTGGAGTCGGCCGGCAAGCGCCTGCGGCCCCTCTACGCGACCGCGTTCATCCACAGCTTCGTGCTCTGGTATTCGATCGAGAAGCTGTTCATGCGGTCCGTGGGCCTGAACGACTACCTCATCACGATCGCCACGCTCGTCTACATCGTGGTCATGATGACGGCCAACATCCCGCTTGGCCTGCTCGCCGACCGGTGGAGCCGCAAGGGCGTGCTCTACATCGCCACCTGCGCGCTGATCGGCAGTTCCGTGGTCTGCGGCTTCAGCCACGGCCTGGCCCTGTACGCTACCGGGATCTCGGTCTGGGGCCTGTTCTACGCCGCGTACGCCGGGACCTACGACTCGGCCGTCTATGACGTGGTGCTCGAGGAAACGGGTTCGGCCGAGGGCTTTGAGCGCTGCTACGGCCGGGTGCAGATGTTCGAGGCCACGGCGTTCATCACCAGCGCGCTGCTCAGCGCCGTCGTCGCGCACTACTTCAGCCTGCGGGTCGAGTACTTCCTCACGATCCCGTTCACCTGCTGTGCGTTTGTCACCCTGTCCCGGTTCCGCGAGCCAAGCCTGCACCGCACCGCGCCGAGGCTGCACCTGGCGGCGCATCTGGGCCGGATAGTGCGCGGTGCGACCGAGGGCAGGGTGGGCTGGATCGTGCTGGCCCTGGTGGCCAACTGCGTGGTCATGCGCCTGCTCATCGAGTTCTACCAACTCTGGTACCTCGGGCTGGCGCTGCCCGTGCTCTGGTACGGCCCCAGTTGCGCGCTGATGTACTCCGGCGCCTGGGGTGGTGGCGCGCTCGCCAACTGGCTGCGCGGCGGCCGCACGGTACTGATCGCCGGGCTCGGCACGCTGGTGATCGCGTTCGGGCTGTTCGCAGCGGACCCCCGGGTGGTGGTCGGCGCCCAGGTTGCCACGATCTTCGGTGTCACCGTTCTCAACATCGCGCTGACGCGCTACCTGCACGACGCCATGCCCTCGACGGTCCGGGCCTGGCGCCGCATCGGTGGTGAGCACCATCGGGTACGGCACCTTCGTGCCGACCGCGCTCGGCTTCGGCGTGTACAGCCGGTCCCACGGCATCTTCGCGGCGTCCGTGTTCGTCGTCGTCCCCCTTGGGGTCATGTGCGTCGCGGTCGCCTGCGCCCGGCGCTGGCGTGTCCAGCCCGCCCCGCAGCCCGTTCAGCAGCCCATCGAGCAACTGCTGGCCCTGGGCCGGCTCCAGGAACGTCACCGGGTCCCTTCGCCGGGAACGCTGGCCGAGCCAGCCGGGACCAGGTATGCCCGGGACGTGCCCAGCGCACCCTACTGGTGGCCGGCCGACCGGGCCCGTCAGCCGGCCGCGCCCGGGCCGGAGGTGAACCGGGTCGGGGAGCCGGCGAAGTCGCTGGCGTCCAGGGCGAACACCCACTCAAGACGCAGCGCGTAGACGCTGTTCAGCGCGGGATCCACCATCTCCAGGCCGTAGCTGGTCTGGTACTTGGCGTTCTCCGCCGCCAGCATGGCCGCCAAGTCCTCAGGGCTGGTGATCCGCTCGGCCCGGCCGTGCACGACCACCGGTTCCTGCGGGTTGTCGGTGGACAGGGTGCATCGGGCGTCGGCGCTCAGGTTCCGCGCCTTGCGGGACCCGTTCGCGCTGGAGAACCACAGCCGGCCGGAGTGCCACACCGCCCAGACCGGCATCAGGTGCGGCGCGCCCTGCGGGGTCACCGTGGCAAGCCAGTAGTCATGCGCGAGGGCCAGCCGCTCGACCACCCAGGACCACGGCAGCAGCCCCGTCCCCTCGGTGGCGGGCAGCGTCCCGTAGCCAGGCATGTAGGGTCGCGAGGCGATCGGTTCCTGCACCCTTACGACGCTAGCAACCGGCCGGCCGGAACCGGCTGAAGTCCGAGGCGGTTTGCCGGCGATCCGCTGCCCCGGCGGACCAAGCGCCGACGGCACCGGCACCGAATACCGCCGGCCAGGGTGCCGGCGACAGAACCGCTACCGATCCGATACGGGCAGGCTGAGCGGGCGCCGGGGCTGGTAATGTCGCGGCCCGTGCGCGGCAGCCAAGCCGGCGCCATATGGCAGCCATGCGCGACGGGGGGCGTGCGCGAGGAGAAGCGGTCACCGGAATGGATGAGCGGATCGAGAACGCCAGACGGTTGTACGAGCGTGCCGTCCTCGAAGGGGACGATGCCGCGCTGGCCGAGGCCGACCGGGGCCTGGACGGCGTGGACGCGGATCTGGCCCTGGCCCGCGGCCGGCTACTGCACACCCGGTTCCTGCACCAGCGGGACGCCGACCCCGGCCAGGCCCGCGAGGACCCGGCTGAGCCTGCGTTGTTCGACCGCGCGGTGCGGCTTTACCAGGCGCTCGGCGACGTGCGGGGCGAGGCCGAGGCACTGTTCTGGCTCGGCTGCTTCCATCAGGTGGTCCGGCGGGACAACGACACGGCGGTGCCACTGCTTGACCGGTCCCTGGAACTCGCCACCCAGGCCGGGGAAACGGTGACGATGTCCGAGGCGCTGCGGCACCTGGGCATCGCGGCCTTTGTCGCTGGCCGGCTTGACGAGGCCAGGGCGCGGCTGGAGGAGTCCACGCGGCTGCGCAGGGAACTGGGCCAGCAGGCCGGTGTCGCCGCGAACCTGATCGGTCTTGGCTACATCGCCGCGGGCCAGGGCCGCCGCGATGACGCGGTCGCCATTCTCGCCGAGGCGGCCGGCCTCGCGACCGCCAGCGGCGCACACCGTATCCTGCGCTCGGTCGAGGAGGCACAGGCGGCCCTGGCCGGCTGACCCGCTGCGGCTCATGTTAGGCGGCGGGGCCCGCCTCCGGCGCGCTGTCCGCCTGGCCGTCGCCCTCCCCGCCGGGGAGGGGATCGATGCTCGTGTCGAGGATCGCAACGTCCGGCGCCACCACCGCGATGACCGCAGCGAGGCGGGGGCGGTCCAGCCGCCAGCCGGTGATCATCCGGGTCGCCCAGGCCGGGACCCGCGGCACCGGGCAGCCGGGCGCCTGCTCGTTACCCCACCGCAGCGGTTCGGCGGCGGGGCGCCGCTGGACCCCGATGCACCGCACCACGGCGCGACCGCCGCGGCCGCGCGGGCGGACCGGGTAGATGATGATCCGCTCGGCATCCGCCCACGGGATGAACAGCCGTGAGCCGCGCCGCACCGTCAGCTTGTCGGGAACGGCGCCCAGCGTGATGCCCGCCTGGTCGGCGCGGAACGCCGTGGTGCGGCGGGCCCGGTCGATCACCCCGGCGCCCTGCGCGGTGAGCACGGCGAGGGCGGCGCCGAGCGGGAGGAAGATCACCGGCAGGTGCCACAGGAAGCCCACGACCACTAGGAGCACGCTGACGGCCAGGCCCACGGCCGCCCGGCTGGTCAGCCGATAGCGCTCCTCGTAGTACGTCAACTCAGGCCCCCTCCGCCTCAGCGGGCTATATTACCGGGTGGAAAAACAGGGAATTTTAGCGGTCTCTGCCGCGAACCCGGCATCAAGCATGCGAATCACGCCGGCCGGCCAAACGGGATCCACGCACAGCCCCCGAGCCGCATGGGGGGTGATCTACCCTGCTCCGCATGCGCATTCCACCCGGCGCACGGGTCTACCTCACGACGGCCATCAGCCTGGCGGCCGTTGCCTTAGCTACGTGGTTCGGCATGCAGGCGGGTTCTACCACGGTGGACCGCGGGTGGTGGGCCCTGGGTGCCGTGCTCGCCAGCGTCACCGCCGCCGGGGTGCCCGCCTACGAGCAGATCCGCAAGGAACGGCTGCGCGCCCGGGCGCACCGGGCCGCGGTGGACGCCGCGGTCGCGATGCAGGTGACCATGAACGACGCCCTGGACCCGATAGTGCGCCAGCTCGGCCGGGTCGCCACCGCGGGCAGGCACGAGCGGGCGGCGCTGGCCGAGGCGGCGGTGCCCATGGTGCTCGACTCGGCGGCGCACCTGGCCGGCACCGGGCGCGTGCGGGCCTGCCTGTACCGGTTCGCGCCGGGGACGCCGACGATGCTGGTCCCGGCGCAGTACGCCGGCCGGGTGGACGACCCGCTGGAGCCGATCACCGACGGAACGACCGAGGGTGACCTGGTCTTCGGCATGATCCGGCACAACCAGCATCTGTTCTGCCCCGACGTGGCGATCAGCGCGCCGGCGGGCTGGCGGATCACCGCGCCGCAGACCTACAAGTCCTTTGCCGCGGTCCCCGTCGCCGCGGGACACAACGCGTTCGGCATGCTGATGGTCGACTCACTGGACGTCGACGGGGTCCGCCGGGCGGACGTGCCGCTGATCCGGTTGCTTGGCGGCCTGCTCGCCGTCGCGCTAGCCTGAGAGGGCAAGGTAACCAGCCGGCCATTGTGCCCCTGCGGGCGCTGGCCGACACTGAGGTCGTGGGGAAGGCATCCAACGTGGCGGTGCACATCACCATCGAGGATCACGACGACCGTCCCGAGCGGATGGTGGCCGATCCGGACCGCTACTTCGCCGACGCGCGGCGGCGCGCGGAGCGGGAAGTCACGCGCCAGGCGGCCTGGCTGCTCGACGGTCACCGCAAGGCCCGCTAGCCTCGCTCGCCCCATCCGGCTCGTACCCTTACCGAATGACGCAAAAGCCGGATGTCCCACGTGGCCGGTCGCCGGTGCCCGCCGGGGGCACGCATGCGGCGCGGGGAGGCTCAAGATTCGGGGGAAAGGCCTGGCTGCTGCTCTGCCTGCCGGTCGGCCTCACCACCTGGGCCGCGTTCCTCTACATCGGGATCCGGGCCCGGCGCCGCCGCTGGCTGGCCTGGGCCGCGGTGTACGCCGCCATGCTGGCCGGGTGGCTGGTACTGGACGCGCCAGCCAATCCGGGCAGCACCGCGCAGGGCGTGGCGGCGGTGTTGGCACTGATCACCTGGATCGGCGGTGGTGTGCACGCCCTCGTGATCAGCAACGACGCGGTCCGCCGGATCCACGGCAGCGAGGACCCGCGGCTGGAGGCCGCCGAGACCCGCATCGAGCGCCGCGCCGCGGGCAGGCACCTGCTGGCCAGCAAGCCCGCCCTTGCCCGCGAGGTGGGCATCGGACGGCCGGACATCCCCGGTGCGGACGACTATGGCCTGGTTGACGTCAACCACTGCCCGGCGACCGCGCTGACCAGGCTGCCCGGCATCACCGAGGAACTGGCCGCCCGGATCGTCAGCGAGCGCGCCCAGGCCGGCGGGTTCTCCTCCGTCGAGGATCTCGGCGTGCTGCTCGACCTGCCCCCCTCCACCGTCGACGGGCTCCGTGACACGGCGGTCTTTCTCAAGGGGTGAGCTACTCGCCATGGCGGAGATGATCGGGCTGAGTGCGCCAGCGGCAACATCAGCGCCATCCCGGCGTTCCTCCGCGCCGACTTCGCCGCCGCCACCAAGGACGTGCTCTACGGGATGGCCGTGATCATGGTCAGTAACAGAAACTTACGAGAGGAGGTCGCGATGCCCGTTATCGTTGTCACCCCGGCTGCGGCTGAAGGACCCGGCGCTGCTGGATGAGTTCTTCACCGATGCCGTCGCCGCCATCGAGCAGGCGCAGAAGGCCGAAGGCAACCTCGGCGTGCAAGAGGAGTGGACCTGGCCCTAGTTCAGGATGAGGCGGGAGCGGCGCGACGGGGTGTGCCAGAGACGGTTGGTGGCGATGGCCCCCTCGGTCTCGGTGATCATGTCGCCGCCGGTACCCAGGTTGACGTCGAACTTGGGGAACGCGGAAGAGGCGATCTCGACCCGTAGCCGGTGCCCGGCGGGCAACCGTACGCACGTGTCCCACAGGCGGATCTCCACTTCGTAGACCTCCCCGGGGGTGACCGGTCGCTCGGCATCGAACCCGCCCCGGTAGCGCAGCCGGACCACGCCGTCACACAGCCGCTGGGCGAAGCCGCCGGGATGCACGTCAAGCAGCTTGGCCGTGACGTCGGTGTCCGCGGCCGAGGTGGCGACGTGCGCCACGACCTTGACCGGCCCGATGACCTCCAGCGGCCCGGTAAGCGGATCGCTGGTGAACACCAGCACGTCGCCACGGCTTTCGACGCCGTGGTAGTCGTCCGGCCCGCCGATCTGCGCGCTGCTCTGATCGGTGATGAACGGGACCGGCCGGTCCGGGTCGTGCGTCCACTCATCGGGCGGCTGCTGGCCCGTCACCGGGGCGGGGATCAGCCTGCCGTCACCGTACCGGCTGTTGGCGTGGCCGCCGCTGGACAGGTGGAAGACGGTGGACGGCGCGCTGGCCGGTGGCCAGGCCTGCTCGTCGCGCCACTCGTTCGCGCCCATCACGAAGATCCGGACCGGCGCGGGCGGTAGGTCCGGCTTGACGCCCCGCACATGCTCATCGAGGAAGGCCAGCGTGGACGCGTCCATGTCGATCAGCGCATCCGGGCCGAAGTCCACCTCGCCGAGCTTGCGCACCGTGTTCACCGCGTGCCCCCATGGGCCCATCAGCAGTCGCTGACCCGAGCGCCCCGCGGCGGCCATGGCGGCGAAGTTGGCCGGGGTGCCGATCTGCTCGTCGTCGTACCAGCCGGAGATGTGCAGGACGGGCACGTCGATCTCACCGATCCGGTGCTGGTAGCGGACCGGCTCCCACCACTCGTCCAGGGTGCGGTGCCGCAACTCCTCGCGCCACAGCGGTGCCGCGAACCCGGCCGCCTCGTCCATGGTCAGCAGCGGGCGGTGCTGGTACACCTCCATCCAGTCCACATCGTCGAGGAACTGGGGCATCCGGCCGTCGGTCGCCCGGAACCAGTTGATGTGCATGGGCGTGGGCAGCCCGGTCGGCCACTCCACGAACGGGTCGCTGGGCGTCACCAGGCACACCATGGCCCGCAGCGCCGGCGGCTGCTCGAGCGCGGTCAGCCACTGGATCCGGCCGCCGTAGCTGCCGCCAAGGGTGGCTACATCGCCGGTGCACCAGTCCTGGGCCGCGGCCCACGCGATGACCTCCGCCCCGTCCGGCCCATCGTTGCGGTACGGCTGGAAGCTGCCGTCGGAGTCGCCGCGGCCGCGCACGTCAACGTGCATGCACGCGTAGCCACCCTTGGCCATGACGTCGCCGCGCTGCGACTGCCGCTCCCCGGCCTTGCCGTAGGGGGTGCGCACCACCACGACGGGGGCGGGCAACTTCTCGGGCAGGACCAGATCCGCCGACAGTGTGATGCCCTCGCGCAGCGGAACCCGGACGTTGAACTTGCGGACCACTCCAGCGTCAGCCACGAGAGGGGATGCTACCCGGCGGCCGCAATCGGGTTCGATGTATTCGAGCCACCGGAGCCGGACCGCCTGCCCCGTGCCGCTAGCTGAGTGCGTTATCGGCCGAGACGATCAGGGCGTCGGCCGGCCAGCCGGCCAGCCTTGTCATCACATTTGCCCGCGATCGCGGTGGGCTGTCCCCGGCCCTGGCAAGGCCGGCCGCGCGCCGCGCCGCGAGCTTCGGCGCAGAAGGCGAGTTAGGGATCTACTGTGCTGGGAAGTGGCTAGTGCGGGTGCCGGAAGGCATGTGCCCGGCCGGGAGGTGGAGGACGTGGAGTTCAAGGTAGTGCTGTTCATGCCGCGCGACGCCGCCAGCGTGCCGATCAGCCGCCAGGTTCTCGACAGTTGCCTGGAGACCCTCGGAGTGACCGCCGACACCCGGACCGACATCGCCCTTGCCCTCAGCGAGGCGTGTGCCAACGTGGTCCTGCACGCCGGGGCAGAGCAGGAGTACGAGGTGATGGCCCGGGCCGCAGACGGCAGGTGCGTGATCGAGGTGGCGAACGGCGGCAACGGCACGGTGCCGGTCGTCCCGCCCAGCGACCCCGTGCCGCTCACCGCCGAGCACGGCCGCGGCCTGAGGATCATTGACGCGATCACCGACAACCTGCGGCTGACCGGCAACGGCCGCGCCGGAACGACGGTGCATTTCGAGAAGGAACTTGACTGGGTGCCCGGCGCGCCCGGCGAGCACCTGATCCACACGGACAGGTGACGCCGGGCCCGTGCCGCGTTACCCGGTCCGTGCCGGGGCGATCATGGCCCCGTCGAGCACGGCCCGTACCAGTCGCTCGGCGTAGCTGCGATTTGTGGCCGCCCCGGTGATCAGGGCCCGGTAGTAGATCGGGCCGGATATCTGGTCGATCAGCAGGCCATGGTCGATATCCGTGCGGAGCCCCTCCCGCTCGCTCGCCCGCTGCAGCCGGGCCAGCGCCATCGCGTGCCGCCGCGCGTGCAGGGTCCGGATCAGGTCACCGATGTCCGGATGGCGGCCCGCCGCGGCGACAAGCTCGCCGGCCAGGCCGGCCGATACGCCGTCGGATCCGCCCGCTGTCCGGTACTGCTGCAGGCTCTCGGCCATGCCCACGGCGAACTCGGTCAGGTCGTGGCACAGGTCCCCGGTATCGGGGACCAGTGCAAATGGGATCATCCGGGTGACCACCGCGATGGCCAGATGGTCCTTGGTCGGCCACCGCCGGTACAGCGTCGTCTTCGCCACGGCGGCGCGTTCGGCCACCTCATCCACGTTCAGCCCCGCATACCCCCCGGAAAGCAGGAGATCCCAGGCCACGTCCAGCACCCGTTGATCGACGGCGCTGTCGCGGGGCCGGCCACGGCGGGCCGTCATGCCCTCGTTCGCCACAGGCTCCTCCTCAAATGCGCTATCTAGGTAGCGTCAAGGAACCGCAACGATTGCACAACTCAGGCGGCGCAGTTTTAACGGAAAACTGGCACCTGTGCCCTCCGGGAGGCCTCCCGGAGGGCACAGGTGCCATCGCTGCCAGGCCCGCGGCAGGCCGGGCTCAGTCGGTGAACTCGGCGGGCGCCGGCCCGGCGGCGGCGACCTGCTCCCGGACCGGAGCGGCTGCTGCCCGGACGGCTGCTGCCTGGCCGGCCAGCGGCCGGGCGGCCGGGGCCTGGCCGGCCACGTGACGGGCCGCCGTCTGGCGCGGCAGCAGCAGGCTGGCCGCCGCCGCGACCGCTAGCAGGGCGGCGCTCACCGTCATGGCCACGACCATCCCGGAGACGAACGTGCCCCTGGCCGGTGCGGTGCCGAGGACGCCGTAGAAGATCGCGCCGATGATCGCGATGCCGCTGGCGGCACCGAACTGCTGAGTGGTGGTGAGGATTCCGGCCGCCGCGCCCGCGCGCTCCGGCCGGACATGGGTGAGCACCGCGCCGATCAGCGACGGCAGCGCCATCCCCTGCCCCAGGCCGATGAGCACGGTGGCCGGGGCGAGATCCCAGCCGGTCAGGTTGGCGCCGTAGCGCGCGCCGGTGAGGGCCAGCCCGATCGTGCCCAGGGTGGCGATGGTCGCGCCCAGGGTGATGGACCTGGGCCCCAGCCGTGCCGAGAACCGCGGGCTCAGGATCGACATGACCGTGAACGCCGCGGCCATCGGCAGGGCCTCGACGCCGGCGCGCAGCGGCGGCTGGCCGAGCCCGGCCTGCAGCAGCAGGGTGAGCACGAACATAAAGCTGGCGAAGAAGAAGACCAGGCCGAAGTTCACCAGCAGGCCGGCCGAGAAGGTGCGGTCGCGGAACAGCGGCAGGTCGAGCAGTGGCTCGCCGTTGCGGCGGGCCAGTCGCCGCTCCCAGGCCACGGTCAGCGCCAGCATCGGCAGCGCGGCGGCGAGCGAGGCCCAGGCCCACGGCGGCCAGCCCTGGTCGCGGCCGAGCGTCAGCGGCACCAGGGCCAGGGCGATGCTGGCCGAGACCCCGATGGCACCGAGCGGGTCGAGCCGGGGCCTGCGCTGCGCCCAGGCGTGCGGCACCACGAGGCCCGCGGCGACCAGCGCCACCACGCCGACCGGCACGTTCACCAGGAAGATGGCCCGCCAGCCGAGCCCGAAGATGTTCGCCTCGATCAGGCCGCCGCCGAGGATCTGGCCGGACACGAACCCGGCCCCCAGGGTCACGCCGAACCAGGCCAGGGCGCGGCTGCGCTCGTGTACCGGGAACGTCGCCGTGATCAGCGCCAGCACCTGGGGCACCATCACGGCGCCGGTGAGCCCCTGGACCAGGCGCGCGGCAACGAGTTCGGTGGAGGACTGGGCGAGCCCGCACAGCAGCGACGCGGCGGCGAAGCTGATCACGCCGATCATGAACATCCGCCGGTAACCGAACAGGTCGCCCAGCCTGCCCCCGGTCACCATGCCGCTGGCGTACATGAACGCGTACCCGCCGACGATCAGTTGCAGCGCCGCATCGCTCACGTGCAGGTCGCGCTGCAGGGACGGGGCCGCGACGTTCACCGCCCAGATGTCGAAGCCGGCCATGAACATCGCGGTCAGCACGACGGGAAGCATCAGCCAGCGGCGCGGATCAGGCCCGGCCGCAGCCGGCTGGAGCCTTGCTAGTCTTGACTGTGCATTCGGCACGAGTGCTCCTTGAAGTTCGATAACCATCTAAGTTCGATGACTGTCAAACGGTACAACGATCGTCGAACTAATCGCAACTCTGAGCTATGCTCGGCACTGTGATGGACGATGGGGTCGAGCCGGCGGTAGCGGACATCCAGCTACCGCGGGTGCTTGCTGCGCTCGCCGACCCGCACCGGCTGGCGGCCGTACGGTTCGTGGCGCGGCGCGGCGAGTCCTGGTGTGCCCAGGTCATCGAGGAGGCCGGGCTGCCGATGACCAAGCCGACCTTCTCCCATCACCTGCGCATCCTGCGCGAGGCGGGCATCATCACCAAGCGGGTCCAGGGCGCCAAGGGCTACATGTCGCTGCGCAAGGACGACCTGGACCAGCGCTTCCCCGGCCTGATCGACTCCATCCTCACCGCGGACGCCCAGCCGGTCCCCTGACGCCAGCCCGCGCCTCCCGCCAGCCCTGTATTCCAGAATCACATGATCATGAAGGTGACGGCCCGCCGGGCTGGTCGGGTTCCTTGGCGAAGAACCAGACGAATGAGATCCGGGCCAGGGGGAACGCGAAAACCCAGAGCGCTTCCGCGACGTAGGGAACGAACGCGGCGACGGGCACGGTCAGCGCGAAGAACACCGGCCCGGACATGCTGCGGGCACGCATGGCCCGCCGCTGCGCGCGCCCCACATCCTCCCGCATCAGGTTTGACCTGCCGGACGCGTACCACAGGTAGGCAGCCGAGGACCCCGAGGTCAGGCACAGCGCGACCGCGTAGAGCACCGCCGCGGCGACCGACCCTTCGTGCGCGCCAAGCACGGCGGTGGGAAACGGCAGGAACGCGATGAAGATGAGCAGCAGGAAGTTGAGCCAAACCAGCGTGGGGTTGTCGCGGACGATGAGCCGGAATGTCTGGTGGTGGATCACCCAGAATCTGGCGATCACCAGAAAGCTCAGCAGGTAGGCCAGATAACGCGGCCACAGGTCCAGCAGCGCCTTGCCAAGCTCGTCGTCACTCGTCGTGGCCGGGACCGCGATATCAAGGATCAGCAGGGTGAGCGCAATGGCGAACACGCCGTCGGACAGCGCCAGGATCCGGCCGATGCCCTCATCCGCGGCCTCGTCGTCCTCCCGCCGCGGCAACCGCCACACCCGGTCCGGCAACTTACTCAACGGGATCCCCCATGCGGGTCCTTGAGACGCGGCTATCGCTGGCCGGCCTCGGCGAGGCCGATGGTCTGACGGTAGTAGAAGGGCCCGGGGAGTGACCGTGGGACGCTGTTCAGGCGATGAGGTCGCGGCGGCGGAACACCGCCAGCCCCGCGGCCGCCGCGGCCACGCCGATCCCGATCATGACCACCGCGTCGACGGCGCGGAACGGTTCCGCGGGCACGAGCGCGACATGCCCGAACGGCGTCAGGCCGACCAGCCAGGACGGTGCACCGAGCAGCGCGCCGACCGCCTGCCACAGGAAGCTCAGCACGAGCAGCCCATAGCTGATCGCCGCGGCGGCGCGCGGGGCGGCCGCGTACGCCAGGGTCGCCACGCCCAGGAATACCGCGGCGACCGGCAGGCAGTTCGCCCCCGCCTCCAGCATCTGCCCGAGCGAGACGCTGGTCCCGCCTGCCACGACTCCGGCCCAGGTGAGCAGGCCGGTCAGCAGGGCGATCACCACGGCGCCGCCCGCCGCGAGCAGCAGCCGCCCCGTCAGCCAGCCGGTGCGGCCCACCGGCAGCGCGAGCAGCGTCTCCAGTTGCTGGCCGGCCTTTCGCGCCGGGCGGACCCTAGCTGGGCGCAGACGAACAGGCTGATCCCGAGCACGTAGATGAAGAAGATCAGCGCTAGATAGCCGGACGCCGACGTGATCGAGCCCGCACCGAGCTTGGCGATCTGTTTGTCCACGCCCGCGGGTATCCCGGACGAGGACACACTGCTGGAGACCACGCCGAGGATGAACGCGAAAACCGCGAAACTGCCGGCCCACGCGATCAGGCTGTCACGCTGGCTCCGCAGCGCCTGTGCGGTCGGGGAGGAGAGCAGCCGCAGGCTCGTCCCGCCGCCCCGTTCCGGGAGCAGGCCGCTGCCGATGTCCCTGGTCGCGCCGAGCCGCGCCGCGACCAGCAGCAGCAGCGCGCTGGCCGCTACGGGAAGCAACAGCACCACGGGCCGCGGGCCGGCGAACGGGCGCATCTCCTCGGCCCAGCCGAGCGGCGTCAGCCAGCGCAACCAGCCGGCCCCGGCCACCGTGTCCGCGATCACCCGGAGCAGGAAGAACAGCGCGATCGCGCCGCCACCGATTTCCAGTGCGATACGACGGGCCGAGGCTAGCTGGCTCGCCACCGCACCGACTCCGGCGATCACGGGAATGACCGAGATGGTGGCCAGGGCCAGGTACGCGGAGCCGGCCACGGGGAGGCCACCGAACGCGAACCCGGCGAACTCCGCGGCCCACAGGATCAGCGTGGCTGCCCCGATCGCGGCCAGCGCGGACAGGTAGGCCGTGCGCCGGCTGACGATTCCGGCGAGGGTCAGTTCCGCCCGGCCCGCCTCCTCCTCGCCGCGCAGCGCGCGCACCGATGCCAGCAGGCCGAACACCGCGGCCGCGATGGCCAGCACCCCGCCGACCCGCCATGCGGTGTAGCCGTCGACCGTGGCCACGTTGTGCGGCTCGCCGTAGAGCAGACGCAACCCCGGGTTGGTGCCGAAGCCGCGGGCGAACTCCTCCCGGCTGGCCGTCGTGGTGTACACGCGCCGGTAGCCGACCGGCTGGACGAACGAATAGACCAGGAACAGGTAGGTGAACACGACCGTCAGGACCCGGCCGTCCCGGATCGCCCGCTGGACCAGGGCGCCGGCCGGCCCGCCCCCGGAGCGGGTCTCGCGACGGGCGTGCGGCCGGGCCGGCGCTTCCTGGCTAACGGCTGGCATGGCCGTTGCCCTGGCCGTCGTAGTGGTGCAGGAAGATCTCCTCCAGCGAGGGCTCCCGGCTCACCAGCGCCGTGACGGGGTGTCCGGCCAGGGCCGTGACGATCGGCCCGACGCTGCCGGTGACCTCGAACCGCAGCGCGTTCGGGCCTGCCTGCTGCACCTGCACCCCGGGCAGCGGTGGAAGCTCCGGCGCCTGGCCCTCGAACGTGACGTCCATGGTCTGTGCGCCCAGGTGGCGCAGTTCGGCAAGCGTGCCCTGGTCGACCAGCCTGCCTTCCTTGAGGATGCCGACCCGGTCGCAGACGGCCTCTACCTCGCTGAGGATGTGCGAGGAAAGGAACACGGCCTGGCCGCGTTCCTTGGCCGCCGTGATGCAGTCCCGGAACACCATCTCCATCAGGGGGTCGAGCCCGCTGGTGGGCTCGTCGAGCACCAGCAGGTCCGCCCGGGTGGCCAGCGCCGCGACGAGCTGCACCTTCTGCCGGTTGCCCTTGGACAGCGCCCGCACCTTCTTGCCGGTGTCCAGGTCGAACCGTTGCACGAGCTCGTCCCGGTAGGCCTTGTCGGTGCCGCCGTGCAGGCGGGCAAGGAACTCCAGCGTCTGAGCGCCGGTCATGGCGGGCCACAGGAACGGCTCCCCGGCGACGTAGGCCACCCGCCGGTGGGCCTGCACCGGATCGCCCCACGCGTCGACGCCGAACAGTTCGGCCCGGCCGCTGGTGGGCCGGTGGATGCCGAGCAGGCACCGGATCGTTGTCGTCTTCCCTGCCCCGTTCGGGCCCAGGTAGCCGTAGACCTCACCGGGCTCGATCGACAGGTCCAGCGAGTCGAGCGCCAGCGTTTCGCCGTAGCGCTTGGTCAGGCCCTCGGCCTGAATGGCCCTCATGTGGCTGGCCTTTCGGTTGCGGGTTGGGCTCCCTGAAGATGCCGCACCGTCGCCCGCGCCTGATCGGCGAGTTCCGGGCTGAGCAGCGGCTGCGAATAGAAGTCGATCAGCGCCCCGGCCAGCCGCAGATGCCCCTCGGCGGTGAAGATGTCCGCGCCGAGCCAGCGGGAAAGCTGGCCGTGCATCATGAGCAGCCCGGTCTGCATCGCCACCAGCGCCGCCGAGTAGCCGCGCGGGTCCGCCATCTGGCCCGGGTTGTGCCGCGCGAGCCAGGCCTCGCACAGCTCCACCATCTCGTCGAACATCGCCTCGGCGGCCGGTGAGCCGTCCAGCAGGGAGCGGGCCAGGTAGCGGTAGGTCAGCAGCACGGTGGGGTGCGCGGCGGACATGAACGCCGGGTTGCCGAGCTGGCCGTCGAGCACGGCCTGCTCCTTGATCCGCATGAGCTGGTCGAGCGCGTAGGAGTCGCAGGCCGCGCGCAGGTCGTCCTTGGACCCGAAGTGGTGCCGGATCAGGCCGCCGGACACCCCGGCCTCCCTGGCGATGTCCCTGATCGTGGTCCCGTCCAGGCCGCGGTCGGCGAACAGGCGCAGCGCGGCATCCCGGATCCGGGCCCGGGCGGTCAGGTCCTCGGCGGACCTCTCCCCGGCTGCGTTCGCGACCACGGCTCACCTGCCACTGTACGGGCGAACAGTTTGCTTGACGTTCGTATAGCAGACTATACAGATGAATAGCCGACGACGGCAAGTGTGTCAGCGGGAACCGGCGCAGTGGGGCCTGGCCGCGAGCCCCGGATGGGACCCGCGGCTCGGTCGGCGGACAGGGCCAAGGCCCCGCGACGAAGTCACGGGGCCTTGAGCCAGCGGGGGTTCCAGGGGGTCGCCCCCCAGGCCAACACTGCTATTCGAGTGGCTGATGGCCCAGGTCGCGGGGCTGGCGGCCGGCGAAGATCCAGCCGCCGATCGCCGCGACCAGCGGCATGCCGATGAGGATGATGAGTAGGTTCGTGACCGGGACCGTGGTGAAGATGGCGCCCAGGCCACCGTTGAGCGAGTTGGTGCGGAACCAGCCCGCGGTGCCCACGTAGCCGCCCACCGTGCCGAGCACGGCACCGGTGAAGCCGAGCGCGCCGGCGGTCGCGGCGGTGATGTTGCGGCGGGTTCGCCCGCTGGCTCCGGTGGCGGCCAGGGTGCGCAGGTCGCTGGCGGTCTCACTGCGGATCAGGCCGACGCTCATGGCCAGGATCGCGAGCGCCAGGCCGATGCCGAACACGGTGGCCCAGTTGACGATCGTTGCCGAGGTGGGGACGCTCGACCGAGTCTCCACGCTCATGTTCGCGGCCGCGGCCGCCACTTGGGCATCGTGGATCTGCGCGCTGGTCAGCGGGTTCGGGGTCTGGATCAGCCAGCCCGCGACAGAGCCGGGGCCGGTCTGCAGGTGCAGCGTGCGGACGGCGTGCTCGGTGATCACCGTGTTGGGCGCCGACGTGCCGGATGGCAGCGCGCTGACCTCCTGGATCGGCGGGCTGGCCAGGCAACTGCCCCTCGGGCAGGGGAACGTGGTCGGGTTCTGGCCCGGTCCCGGGCTAGAGGGTCCCGGGCCCTTGGCGGTGCCGTAGTTGAGTTGCATGTTGGCGAGGCCGGACAGCCCGGGCCGCATGGAGAGGATGTCGGCCGTCGGACTGTACTGGGAACTCGTGATCCCGAACGCATGCAGCAACTGCGGGGTGGCCACATACAGCGGGCCGTTCCAGTTGCGGCCGCCGCCGTTGTGGTTGAGGTTGGCGTCCGTGGTCTCGAGTGCAACGACGTCCCGGGAGCCGAGGGCGGTGGCGATGGCGTGCGCCTTGACCCCCATCGACTGTAGCTGGGCGGGAGTGACGGTGGCGGGGCCGTTCGGGCCGCCGCCCTGGCCGTTGGCCGTGTAGACGATGAGCTGGTTCGACGCAAGGTTCGGCCCGGCGTAGTCGAGCACGTTCGCGTACCGTGCCGCCGCGGCCACCGAGATGATCACGGCGATCAGGATGCCGATGCTGATCGCGGCGAGCGCCGAGCCGGACCGGGCCCGGTAGCGGGACAGGTCCCGCAGGGCGAGCCGCACCGAGATCGGGGTCCGGTTGCCCAGCCGGGCCAGCACGGCCAGGCAGAACGGGGCCAGCAGGATCACCGCGACGATGAGCACGATCAGGCCGAGGGCCAGTTTTGGCAGGCCTCCGTTGCCATTAGCGCTCGCGCCCGACAAGCCGAACAGGATGAACGCGATCACCAGCAGGACCAGGCCGGGGATGGCCGAGCGGCGCACCCGCTTGGGCGGGGCGGGCCGCCCGGACAGGGCGGTCACGATGGGGACCTTGGTGATGGCCCGGGCCGGCAGCCACGCCGCGAAGACGGCAGCCACCACGGCCAGCAGCAGCGCCAGGCCGATCACCCCCCACGGCAGGGCGAACATGCCGATCAGGTGGTGCGCGCTCTGCTCCAGCGCGGGCCGGTAGGCCAGCCAGCCGGCCAGCCCGACCACCAGGCCGAGGACCGCGCCGGCGACGCCGACGACGGCGCCGTTGGCCAGCACCACGAGGCGGACGTGCCGGTCGGTGGCGCCCGTCGAGGCGAGCATGCCGAGGGACCGCAGCCGGCGCTGCGCCAGCACGGTGAAGCCGCCGACCGCTACCAGGGCGATGAGCAGCATCCCGACGACCAGGCCGGCGACCGAGATCGATCTCGGGGTTGACCACGTTGGCCTGCGTCTGCGATCCGGCGGTCGTGATGTTATGGGCGACCGCGGCGGGAGGCCTGCCGGACCCGTCGAACAGCACGATGACCTGGGTCGGGTTGCGGACCTGGCCGGGCGCCACGAGCGCGAACTCGTCCAGCAGGCTCTGCGGGTTCTGCACGATGCCGACGACGGTCCGCGCGGTGCCGTCCTGGTGCCACACGCTGCCGATCCGGAGGCCAAAGTCGGACGCCACCCCGCTGGTCACCGCCACCTGGCCCGCCCCCGTGGGGAAGTGCCCGGAGACCAGGGAGAGCATCGGCTGCCCGTACGGGCCGTGCGGGTTCTGCGCGCGTAGCTGGTAGGTGTTGATCGAGCCGGGGATGGCGAAGGTCTGGTTCTCGATGACGTCGATCGGGTGGAACCGCTGTAGCGCCGTGATCTGGCTGGCCAGGTGCGGATCCGGTGCCTGGAATGTGGCCATGTCCTGTGCGGTGCCGAAGCCGGCGTTTTTCGGCGGCGGGTTGTTGGTGGCCACGGCGGCGCCGATGATGGTGGCGGCCACGGCGACCGTGATCAGGGCCAGGACAAGCAGTTGCTGCCGCCACTCGCGGCGGAACAGGCGCCATGCCCAGCGGGTCACCGCGCGCCGGGCCGGCATGCCCCCGTTCCCTCTGGCGGCTGGAGCCTGCCTGGCCGGGCGCTCGCGCAGTGTTGTGCTCATTGGCTCTGTCCCGGGGTGCTGAGCAGCGATTCCGGTCCAGCCTGCGGCGCGGTCTGATCCACGATGTGGCCATCGCGCAGGAACACCACACGGTCGGCCCAGGAGGCAAGCTGCGCGTCGTGGGTCACCACCACGGCGGCGACGCCGCGCTTGCAGGCCTCGTGCACCAGGCGCATTACGGCCTCGCCGTTCACCGAGTCCAGCGCGCCGGACGGCTCGTCAGCGAGCAGCAGGTGGCGGTCGCCCACCACCGCGCGGGCGATTGCCACCCGTTGCCGTTCGCCGCCGGACAACTGGTCGGGGAACCGGTCCGCGCGCTCGGACAGGCCGAGATCGTCGAGGGCCCGCTTCCCGGTGGCACGCGCCCGGCGGCCGGATATCCCGTCGAGTTCCAGCGGCAGCGCGACGTTCTCCACCGCGGTCAGCCCGGGCAGCAGGTTGAAGTCCTGGAAGACGTACCCGATCGAGCGACGCCGCAGCCTCGCCTTGGCGCTGCGCGACATCTGCCGCAGGGGGGCGCCGTCGATCAGCACCTCGCCCTCTGTCGGATCCTCCAGGCTGCCGGCGATCGTGAGCAATGTGGACTTGCCGGAGCCGCTCGGCCCCATCACGGCCACCATCGCGCCCGGGTCCACCGACAGGTCAATCCCGCGCAGGGCGTTTACAACCGTGTCGCCTTGTCCGTAGACCTTCGTCACGCCCCGTAGTTCCAGCATGCTCATGTCATGGCCTCCTCGGGCCCCGTCGTATTGCAGGCAATTTGATCGGTCGAAGGTGGTTCATCCGCGCGCTCCGGTCCGGCGCCGTTTCGGCAGCGGCGCAGGAGCAGGCCGGGTGGCGGCGGCCGGAGTCTCGGCGGCCTTGTCGGCGGCGGCCCGCTTGAGGCGCCCGTCGGCTGAGTCCAGCCACCGGATGACCGAGTCCAGCCGGAACAGTTCGGCGTCCACCACCAGCGCCAGGGTGAGGTCGTAGTCGGCCTCGTCCTCCTTCAGGTGCGTCCACTGCTGCATCAGTTCCACCAGGTAACGGCGGTGGACCTGGAGCACTTCGTGCACGTCCACACCGGGGATCCGCAGCGCCACCAGCACCTTGATCACCAGTTCGTCCCTGGGCGGCGAGCTGAGGTCCGGCGGCGTGCGCAGCCACCCGGCCAGTTCCGCCGCGCCCGCCGCGGTGATGCGGAATCCCTTCTGCGGGCCCACTTCGCTGGTGTCGTCGGACTCCACCAGCCCGTCCCGCTCCAGGCGCTGCAGCGTGGTGTACACCTGGCCCACGTTCAGCGGCCAGACCTCGCCGGTCCCCGACTCGAACTCCTCACGGAGCTGAAGTCCGTACTTTGGGCCCTCGCTCAGCAGCGCGAGCAGCGCATGCTTGACGCTCATGCAGCACTACGATCAGTGATCATGCTCGGTACTATACTGAGTATAGAGAGGGCCCCGAATCACTCCGCGGAGTGATTCTGCGGATGACGGAAGGCCGCCGGGTCAACCCGTAGTCGGATAAGCCGTCCGAATGGACGGCGCCTCATCAGCCTGTGGTCTGAGGAAGGGCTCCTTGACCCGGCGGAGCCCGGCCTCAGGGCGCGACCGAGGACCAGTCCGCGAATCCGGTGCGGTCGGGCGCGCCGCCGCCGGGCAGGAATTGAAACACGTTCTAGTGGACGCTAACCAGCCGGGCCCCGGTGGTCAATGGCCTGCCGCAGGGCCCGGGAGCGGCCGAGCACCGCCCGCTCGGCCAGCGTCCAGGCGGTACTCGTGGCCAGGTACAACCCGGCCGCCAAGGGCACGAACGCGGCGATCGCCACGGTGGCAAACGGCAGCAGCCTGACCACGGCGGCCTGGGCCCCGCTGGCCGCGGCCGTGCCGGTGGCGGCCGTGCTGGTCAGGGCGGCCGGTCCGCTGGCACGGCGGGCCATCCGGGCCGACAGCCAGCCGATGCCCGCCAGCAGCACGAAGAGGCCGGCGAACACCGCTCCCTGGGCGCTGAGCGGCCCGGCACCGCCCAGCCAGTAGCCGGCCAGTGGCGCGCCGAACAGGTGGTTCGTGAGCAAGGTGTTCGGCGCGCCGCCGACCTGCGGGGAGCGGAACAGCAGGGATAGCACGCTGAAGGCGGGCCATTGCACGAGTAGCGGCAGGCAGCCAGCGAACATGCTGGTGCCCTCGGCCCGGTACAGGGCGGTCAGTTCGCGTTGCAGCCGGTCCGGCTGCCCTGCATACCGTTTCCGCAGGTCCTGAGCCAGGGGCGCCACCCTGGCCTGTGCCGCCATGCCGCGCATGGCCCGGTAGCTCAGCGGCAGTAGCAGCAGGCGCATGGCCATGGTGAAACCGATGATCGCGGCCGCGGCGGCCAGCCCCCCGGGCAGCGGTGTGAGAAAACCGGCGAACAGGCAGACGAGGTGATACGCGGCGTCTACGGGGACGCCGAGGAAACCGGACATGTGGCAACCCTCCAGCGGGCCAGGAACAAGGAAAGGACGGCTGGAGACGGCCGCGTTTCAGCCAGCGGAGACGTCAACGGTGAGTGGCATCGCGGCCCGGCGTGGGCCGGCGTGCTCAGCTGGCTCTGGCCCCACCACCCCGCCCAAGGCGGTCAGGAACCAGCGGCCGCCGGGGCCGCCGATGGTGCTCTGGGACGGGGCCGGCCCGCCGCGTCCGGGTCGCGCTGCGGCAGGAACGCGGCGCACCAGGACTTCTCGCGCAGCGCGGCGGCACGCCGGACCAGCGGCACCGCCGCGGACAGGCCGCCGAGCAGGGCGGCGCTGGCCAGGCACGCCGCTAGCGCGCCGGTAAGCACGGCGCCGGCCAGCAGGGTCACGGCCACAGCGGACAGGTGCGACGGCGCGAGCAGAACGTGTTCCATTCCGTGCCACAGGCCGGCAAGCAGCGCCAGGGCGTTCAGCAAGCCGGTCAGCATCGCACAACCTCCGCCGTGAGCCACACCAAGGTGCCTCGCCTCTCAGCGTACGCCGCCGCACGGCGATCGCCCTCTACCGCCGGTCCGGTTTTGCCGAGGAGGGGCGCCTGACCAGGCAGTACCGGCGGGCCAGCGGCGAACTCTGGGACGCGATCGTCATGGGCCTGTTGCTCTGACGCACGCCCGGAGCCGCCGCTGACCGCGCCGGATGGCCGTCGGCTAGGTGCTGCGCACCCAGGTGACGCTGAACCCGTTGCCGCTGCCGTTGAGCGACCCAGGCTGAGCCTTCACCAGGCCGGATGAATCGATCATGGTGATCTCGTCATCGGTGAACGACGAGATGACCCCGGAGTTCACGGTCGCGCCGGACAGCGTCCAGGAGTGGAAGTTGGCCAGCGGGAGCACGCCACTCGAGCCGCTTGGCGCCTCCGCGATCCACTCGGCGCTCGAATTCGCGCAGCTTGAGCAGCTCTGCGTGGTGGTGAAGCTGTTGGCCGAGTGGGTGGAGTCGGTGACCTTGAGGGTGTAGCTGCTGCCGCTGCGGACGACCGAGGCGCTGATGCTGTCGCCTGGCTGCACGCTGGAGCCGACCACCTGGATGCTGTTCGTGGGATACATCTCCCACCAGCTGAAGTAGAAGGCGGAACGGCGGAAGCACTCGGCCAGCGTGCCGTCCTGCTCGACGGAGCCGCTGGTGAAGCCGTCGATGCCGACCCAGAAGGCGGCGAGCTGCTCCTGCGACGAGGAGCAGCGTCACCGACGGCTCGGTCCAGTTACCCGTGGCCGTGCTGAAGGTGGTGCTCGTGTCGGCGTAACCGGACCAGTTGGTGCTCTGCACCTGGGTCAGGCCCTTGAACCGGGACGCATGCCCGACCGCGTGGTCGGTGGCGTGCTGGCCGATCGACAGGTGCCGTATCGCGGCCCGGGCGGCCGCGAGGGCGTGTGCGTACGCGGAGGCGGGGGATGCGGGGGAGGCGGCGGCGCTGGCACCGGGAGCAACCGCGATGACCAGGCCGAGCACGGGCGCGCAGGCTGCGATCGTGCAGGTCAGTAAGCGGGGGACACGGCGATGCATAAGGTCTCCTCTCGGATTTCGGCCCACAGTGGCCGACTGCACACCGAATGTAACTTCCGGCCGCCATGTCAGCAATAGCCAACCCGACAGAAGTGTCCGGTGGGTGCGGGGAGTTCCGGGGGATCCCGGAACGGCGGTCAGGCGCCGTTGGGCCAGGTGTGCACCGGCTCGTTGGTATGCATGTGCTCGATGTAGCGCTGGGTCATCTGCCGCAGCGCCTCGGCGCGGTCCGCGCCGGCCTCGCTGATCGCCGCGACCGTCGCGGCCTGCCAGGCCGCCCCGTTCTGGCCGTTGATGCAGCGCTGCTCGATGATGCCGAGCAGCCGGTCGGCCAGGGCCTGGTCCATGCCCCAGCGGCCGAGCCCCTCCTGCGCGAGCGGCAGCAGGCGGCGGAGCACCAGTTCCGCGGCTGGCGTCTCGCCAAAGCCCGGCCAGTACAGGTTCGCTTCCAGGCCGTTGCGCGCCCCCTCGTAGAGGTTCTCGGCGGCGGTCGAGAACGACATCTGGGTCCACACCGGGCGCTGGGCCTCGGCGAGCACCCGCACCAGCCCGTAGTAGAACGCCGCGTTCGCCATGACGTCCGCGACCGACGGGCCGGCCGGCAGCACCCGGTTCTCCACCCGCAGGTGCGGCATGCCGTCCACCACCGCGTAGACGGGCCGGTTCCACCGGTAGATCGTCCCGTTGTGCAGGCTCATCTCGGCCAGCTCCGGGGCGGCGCCCCGGTCAAGCTCCGCAAGCGGGTCCTCGTCCTCGCAGATCGGCAGGAGCGCGGGGAAGTACCGGATGTTCTCCTCGAACAGGTCGAACACCGAGGTGATCCAGCGATCGCCGAACCACACCCGGGGCCGCACCCCCTGCTGCTGCAGTTCCACCGGCCTGGTGTCGGTGGCCTGCTCGAACAGCGTGATCCTGGTCTCCTGCCACAGCCGCTTGCCGAACAGGAACGGTGAATTGGCGGCCAGCGCGACCTGGACGCCCGCGATCGCCTGGGCGGCGTTCCAGTAGTTCGCGAAGGCCTCCGGCGAGACCTGGACGTGCAACTGCACGCTGGTGCAGGCGGCTTCCGGCGTGATGCTGTCGGCGTGAGTGACCAGCCGCTCCGGGCCGTCGATCTCGATGCGCATGTCCTCACCGCGCGCCGCGAAGATCTGCTCGTTGATCACCCGGTAGCGCGCGTTCGCGGACAGGACGCCCTCGTGCAGGTCGTCCTCTCGCAGCGTCGGCAGGATGCCGATCATGACGAGGCGGTTGCCGACGCTGCGCGCCTTGGCGTCCGCGTCGTTGAGGCTGCCGCGGACCTCCTGCTCCAGGCCCGCCACGGCGTCGCCGTCGAGCCGCCGCGGTGGCACGTTGATCTCGATGTTGAACTGGCCGAGTTCGGTCGCCCAGGCAGGGTCGGCGATGGCGTCGAGCACGTCGGCGTTCTGCATGGACGGAGCGCCGCGGTCGTCTACCAGGTTCAGTTCGATCTCCAGGCCCACCTGCGCCGGGTCGGCCTCGAACAGATGCTCGCGGAGCATCCGGGCGAACACCTCCAGCGAGCGCTGGAGCTTGTCCCGGTACTGCCGCCGGTCCTCGCCACTGATCTTGATCGGCTGAATGTCGCGGCCCATGAGGCCTCCGCTCAAGTCATAGAAGACGACTGCGGCGCCCAGCCGCATAATGTGACTTTACGCTGGCCCAGGGGCTCGCCTTAGTCCCTTCTTTCACGGGTTTCCGTCACGGGTAAACCACGTTGGCCGCCGTGGCGGTGTAGCTCACTGAGTAAGCCGGACTACCCGACAAGGTGCCAAACATGCCGCTGCGGGTGTGGTACAGCAGCACGGGGAGCGACGCCCCGTGGGCGGGGACGAACCCGTTGCCGGTGCTGACCTTCAGCGTGCCCGCGAGCGTCGCCGTGCCGCCGACGCTGAGCTGGCCGAACTTGGTGCCGGGCGTGGTGCCGGTGATGACCGAGGACAGCGCGCCGGAACTCGTCTGCTGGTAGGCGCCGGAGATCCTCAGCACGCCGCCGGTGGTGCTCGGGGCCACGGTGCCACCGTTGAGCACCGAGCCGGTGATGCTGCCGAACCCGCTGAGCGTGCCCTTGGAGATGTTCATCTGCTGGGCTGCCGAGATCGACCCGCCCGCCAGTTGCGTGGACCCGGCCGTCTGCTTGTAGCCGAGGCTGTTGATCGCCAGGGTGCCGCTGTTGACCTTGACCGTGCCGTTGTTGCTGAACTGCAGGAGACTCGTGGTCGCGGTGCCGGTGCCGGCGGCGACGATGAGCGTCCCGCCGTTGCTGAAGTTGTCGGGTGACACACAGCAGGAGCCTGCCCCGATCGTGGTGCCGGTCTTCATCGTCAGCGTGCCCAGGTTGCTGAGCGTGGTGGTCCCGGTCAGCCCCACTTCCCCCGACGCGGCCACGCTGGTGGCGCCGTGCAGGGTCAGTGCGGTCGGGGTGCTGCTCGGTGAGGTCAGTGTCTTGGTGGCCGTGCCGCTGATCGTGGTATGGATTGCCTTGGCCACATTGAGGTTGCCGTCGATGGTCCCCCCGGTCCAGGAGAACTTGCCCCCGCCGACGAGGGTCCCGGGCCCGAAGAACTCTGCGTTCCCGGCCAGCGTCAGGGTGCTGCCCACCGCGACCGATACCCCGGTGGCCAGGGTCTGGTGCGCTCCCAGGTCGAACTGGAGCGTGCCGCCGCCACTGATCCCGGCTCCCGGGCTGAACTCGCCCACGCCGGCGGTCACGTCCAGCAGGCTGCCCGGCCCGACCGAAACGGCCCCTTGGTCGTCGAAGCCCATGGCAGTCACGGTGGCAGTGCCCGCCGTGGACATTCTCACGGTCCCGGTGTTGAGGAATTCATCCGGCGTCACGCAGCACGCGCCGCCCTGCATCGTCGACCCCGGCGACAGTGTCAGGGTGCCGGTGTTGGTGACCGCCGGCCCCGAATCCTGGATCAGCAGCACGCCGGGGCCCTTGATCTCGGTGGTGCCGTTGAAGGTCATCGGGTCCTGGCTGTTCTCCCTGCCCGCGCCGCTGAAGGACGCATCCCCCTCGACCGTCAGCGGCGCGGCGAGAGTTGAGCTGGTCAGGCTGGCGTTCCACGAGAAGTTGCCCGCGACCGTGACGTCGCCGCCCGACAGCGACGAGTCGACCAGCGTGAGGTCTTGCAATTGCGTCCCAGCCGGCATGCCGCTCACATTCGGCGCGGCCTCGGTGGTGGTGGGAGAGATGGTGACGCTGTCGCCGTTCTGCGGTACCTGGTTGCTGGCCCAGTTCTGCGGATTTGACCACTTGGAGCCGTCGCCTTTGCCGGTCCACTGCTGGCTGGCCGACGCGCTGGCCGCGAGGGGGGCGAGCATGCTGGCGGCCAGGGCCCCGGTGCCGCCGGCCAGGGTCGCGGTGATCGTGATCACGGCAATCCTCGACCAGGCCGCAGAGCGCAGCCACGTGGTGCGGGAGTGCTGCCTGCTCAGGGCAGCGTGGACCGGTGGTGTCATGGTTACCTCTCATCGCCGGAGCGCATCGCCCTGGTGAATGCGAAAGGTACCGATTACCTTTGGCCGGCATAAGGATTACGTATGTTACCTGAGCCCGGCCAGTGGCCAGGCTCACCTGACGGCCGCCCTGCTCCCTTCGGTTACGGGTATACGACCTTGGCCGCCGTGGCGGTGTAGCTGACCGTGTAGGCCGGGCTGCCGGACAGGGTGCCGAACGTGCCGCTGCGGGTGTGGTAGAGCAGCACGGAGAACGCCTCCCCGTGCGTGGGGACGAATCCGTTGCCCGTGCTGACCTTCAGCGTGCCCGCCAGCGTGGCCTTGCCGCCGACGCTGAGCTGGCCGAACTTGGTCCCCGGCGTGGTGCCGGTGATGACGGAGGACAGGGTGCCCGCGCTCTGCTGGTTATAGGCACCGGTGATCTTGAGCACGCCGCCGGTGGTGCTCGGGGCCACGGTGCCGCCGCTCAGCACCGAACCGGTGATCGTGCCGAACCCGCTCAGCGTGCCCTTCGAGATGTTCATCTGTTTGGCCGCGGTGACCGCCCCGCCGGCCAGTTGCGTGGACCCGGCGGTCTGCTTGTACCCGAGGGTGTTGATCGCCAGGGTTCCGCCGTTGACCTTGACCGTGCCGCTGTTACTGAACTGCATGTTGGTCGTGGTCGCGGTGCCGGTGCCGGCGGCCACGATGAGCGTCCCGCCGTTGCTGAAGGTGTCCGGTGCCGCGCAGCAGACCGACGCGCCGACGGTGGTGCCCGTATTCATGGTCAGCGTGCCCAGGTTGCTGAGCGTGGTGGTGCCGAACAGTTCCAGTTCCCCCGAGCCCGCCAGGCTCGTGACGCCGTGCAGGGTGAGCGCGGTGGGGGTACTGGTCGGTGAGGTCAGCTCCTTGGTGGTGGTCCCGCTGATCGTGGTCGTGATGGTGTTGCCGACGTCGAGGTTGCCGCTGATGGTCCCGCCGCTCCAGGCGAAATTGCCGGCGCCGGTGAAGCTGCCCGGCCCGAAGAACTCCGCGTTCCCGGTCAGCAGCACTGTGGTCCCCGACTGGATCTGCAGGTTGCTGGCGAGTGTGACCGCGGCGCCCTGGTCGAAGTCGACGGTGCCGCCGCCGCTCATGATGACGCCCGGGCTGAACTCGCCGGGTCCGACGGTGTCGAGCAGCGTGCTGCCCGCGCTGACCACCACGTTCCCCTGGTCGTTGAGGTTCATGAAGGTCACGTTGGCCTTGCCCGAGGAGCCGGGGACGGTCAGCGTCCCGGTGCTGAGGAACTGATCGGGGTTCACGCAGCACGTGCTGCCCTCGATCGTCGCGCCCGTCCTGAGGGTGAACGCGCCGGAGGAACTGATGTCCGCGGCGAAGGCCTCCACCGGCCCGGCGCCCTCGACCGTCGTGGGGCCGTGGAAGGCGAGCAGCGCGTGGGTGCTGCCCGGCGACATCAGTTGTTTCTTGGTAGTGCCGCTGACCGTGGTGTGGATCGTCTTGGCCACGTCGAGGTTGCCGTCGATGGTCCCGCCGGTCCAGGAGAACTTGCCGCCGCCGATGAAGGTGCCGGGCCCGAAGAACTCCGCGTTCCCGGTCAGCGTCATGGTGCTGCCCGCGCCGATCGACACGCCGGTTGCGAGCGTCATCGACGCGCCCATCTCGAACTGCAGCGTGCCGCCGCCACTGAGGTGGGCCCCGGCACCGAATCCACCGGGGCCGCCGGTGATGTCCAGCAGGCTGCCCGGCCCGACCACGACAGAGCCCTGGTCGTTGAATTCCATGAAGGCCAGGTTGGCCGTGCCCGAGGCCAGGCTCACCGTCCCGGTGTTGAGGAACACATCGGGGTTGACGCAGCATACGGTGGCCCGGACCACCGCGTTCGGTGCCACCGTCAGCGAGCCGTTGTTCGTGATCGCCGGGCCGCTGTCCTGGATCGACAGCAGCCCGGGGCCGTTGAATTCGGCAGTGCTGTCGAAGGTCATCGGGTCCTGGCTGTCCTCTTCGCCCGCGCCGCCGAACGACGCGTCGCCTTCGGCGGTCAGCGTCGCGGCGAGGGTCTCGGTGCCGTGGCTGACGCTCCAGGAGAAGTCGCCCGCGACGGTGACGTCCCCGCCGGACAGTGACGCGTCGGTCAGGGTCAGGTCCTGCAGTTGTGTCCCGCCCGGCATACCGGTGACGTGCGGCGTGGGCTCGGAGGCAGTGGGCTGGATGGTGACGCTGTCGCCGTTCGACGGCACCTGGTTGCTTTGCCAGTTCATGGCGTCCGACCAGGATGAGCCGTCGCCGTCGCCGGTCCAGGTCTGGTTGGAGGACGCGCTGGCCGCCGTCGGCATGAACAAGGCGGCCGTCAGGACCCCGGTGCCTGCTGCCAGGGTCCCGGCGGCCGCCATCCGGGTAAGCCTGCGCCACGTCGCTGAGCCGAGCCGCCTCGCGGGAGGCCTCTGCCCGCCCCGGGCAGCACGGGCCGATGGGGTCATGGTCACCTCTCGTCACCGAAGCGCACTGCCCTGGTGTGCGAAAGGTACCTTTTGCTCATTGCCGGTGCAAGGATTACCTGGCTGTTACTTTGCGCAGTCAGGCGTGTCGCGCCTGGTACCCCAGGGAGCCCGCCGCCGGGCCCCGGCCTGTGTGACCTGTCCCCTGGGAGCGGCTGGCACCCGGGCCGGCGGGTGCGACATGATCTCGGCATGGGCACTCCGCAACCCCGTGCCGAACCGTTCCGGGCGGCGCTGGACATCGAGGCATCGGGGGATCTGGCCTTGCGGCTTGGCACGGCCAGGCTTGGTACGGCCCGGCTGGGCACGGCCAGGGCGGGCGCGGGCGGCGGTACCTGGGAGCGCGGCGTGCCCGGGGACTGGCTGGCCCGGCTGATCGAAGACTGGCGGGCCTTCGACCAGCTGGCCCTGCAGGCCCGGCTCGACCGGCTCACCCACCTGCGGGCCGAGGTCGACGGGATCTCCGTGCACCTGGTGCACGCGCGCGGCACCGGGCCCGACCCGCTGCCGCTGGTGCTGACGCACGGCTGGCCGAGTTCGTTCCTGGAGTATCTGACGCTGCTGCCGCTGCTCACCGACCCGGCCGCGCACGGCGGCGATTCGGCGGACGCCTTCACCGTCGTGCTGCCCTCCCTGCCCGGCTTCGGCTTCTCCGGGCCGCCGCCGCCCGGCGGCCTGCCGCCTCAGCAGGTCGCCGAGTTGTGGCACACGATCATGACCGGCGTGCTCGGCTACCAGCGCTACGCCGCCCACGGCAGCGACCTCGGCGCCGGGGTCACCGCGTGGCTGGCCCGCGCTCATCCGGATGAGGTCGCGGCGATCCACCTCGCCACCCCCGGGCTCGCCGCGCCGCCCAAGCCCTGGACCGATCCGGTGAGCAAGCACTTCGACGAGGTCAAGGCGTGGTTCGCGGAGGAGGGCGGCTATTCGCACATGCACGCCACCAAGCCCGCCACCATCGGCGCCGCTCTCGACGACTCACCGGTCGCGCTGGCCGCCTGGCTCGGGGAGAAGCTCACCCGCTGGAGCAGCACCACGGCCGGCGGGCAGCCGGCCTTCGGGCGGGACCAACTGCTTTCCACGCTCACCCTCTACTGGACGACCAGGACGGCGGCCTCGTCGCTGCTGCCGTACTGGGCCTACCGGCATGCGCAGGGCAGTCCGCTGCCCGCCGACGACCCGGGGCTGGTCCCGGCCGCGATCGACGTTTTCGGCGGTGAGATCGTCCCGTTCCCCAAACCGCCACGGGAACTCGCCGAACGGTACTTCCACCTCAGCCACTGGGCCGAGCACGACCGCGGCGGCCACTTCCCGGCCGTAGCCGAGCCGCAACTGCTGGCGGATCGGCTCCGCGAGGTGTTCCGGCGATGCCGGCGTTCATGAAACCGGCCAGCCGCCGGACGCTCGCCGTGGTAGCGCTCGCCGTGACGGCCGTCCTCGCGGCGGCCGGGTGCTCCACCCGCCAGCCGACCGTGTCCCGGGCAACCGTGGCGACCTGCTACGCCTTCGCCGTGCAGGCGCTCGACAAGCACGCCACGGTGACCTCGGTGCCTCCGGCCTGCAGGGGCCTGACCCATGAGCAGATCAACCTGGCCGTCGACCGGGCCATCCGCGCGGTGGTCGGGCCGCACCGCAAGGCCGTCGCCCGGCGGCTCGCCCACAAGGAAGCCGCCTACCTCGCCATTCTCGTCACGGTCGTCCCGCCGCGTGCTCCGGCACCGCCAGCGGCCAGCCCAGCCGCGCCGCCGCGCCAGGTGCCGCTGGAGTTTGCCGCGCTGATCGCCTGGGAGGTCACCGTGGCGGCGGGCACCTGGCTGGTGGTGAACTGGATCGCTGACGGCGGGCTGCGCCGCGGCTACGCCCGGGTGGGCGGGGTGCCGCGGGTGGTCATCGTCGGTCACTTCACACTCGCCCTCGTCGGACTGGTCATCTGGATCGCTTTCATGGTCACTGGGTTGCCGGCCCTGGCCTGGGCGGCGGTGGCCGTGGTCCTGTCGGTGGCCGGGCTCGGCATGGCCACCCTGGCCGGTGGCCTGCCGGAGCAGCGCCAGCCCAGCGAGGGCCCGCCAGAGCCGCAGCCGGCCGCCACGGGCCGGCCGGGCCCCGGGGCGACCGGGACCAGGTCAGCCAGCACCGGACTACAGTCGGCTCGGATGCCCGCGATCGACGTTCCTCCTGGGAAGCCGGTGACCGCCATCGCACTGCACGGCACGCTGGCGTCAGCGACCGTCCTGATCGTGGTGCTCGCCGCGATCGGCGCCAGCTGACCCGGGCATCCCAGAGCCGCGCCCGCTGCGCGGTCTGTCCCGCGGAACCCATCGCCATGCGCCCAGCCCCTTCTCCCGTCCCGTGCGTTCCGCGTACTGAGGCTCCTGCGGGCGGAGGAACGGGGATGGGGCAGAACAGTGCCTCGGCCATGTGGTTCCTTTGGGAGCTTCGCTGGTCTAAGTAGGTAGGAGACTCCAGCGGAGCGGCGGTGACATGCACGGAGCAGGTGGTGCGAAACCGGCCGTGACACCGGTGCCGGGCAAAGCCAGTGATGATCAGGCGGCGTTCGAGGACTTCGTGGCGGAGGCCGGGCCGCGGCTCGGCCGCGCGCTTGCCGCGCTGTACGGCTTTGAGGACGGCCGGGACGCAACCGCGGAAGCGCTGGCCTACGCCTGGGAGAACTGGCATCGGCTGCAGCACATCGCGAACCTCCCCGGCTACCTGTTCCGGGTCGGGCAGACCCGTGGCCGCCGCAGGCGCCAGCCGGCCGCCGGTCTCTTCGAGATCGGTGAATGCGGTGAGTACAGCTTCGAGCCGGGCCTGCCCAGGGCGCTTGCCGCGCTGACGCAGCGGCAGCGGCTGGCCGTGGTGCTGGTCCACGGCTACGGCTACACGCTCCGCGAGGTGGCCGAGCTGACCGCGATCCGGCCGACAACCGTGCAGAACCATCTCAGCCGCGGGCTGTCCCGGCTGCGCAGCTTGCTGGGGGTTGACGATGAGGGCTGACCTGGCCGGGCAGATTCACGAGCTGATGGAACGCGGCATGCGCCCGGTCACGATGACCGACATCACGAGCCGGGCCCCGGTGCGGATGACGGTGCTGGAGCGGGCCGCGGTGGCAGCCCGCCGCGCTGGCAGCGGCCCAGGCGGGCCCCCGGTGCCCCTTGTCGGCCGCGGCAACCAACGCCGGCCACGCCGGGCCATCCTGGCCGCCGCCGCGACGGCGGTCCTGGCCATCGCCGCGGCCGCCGTCGCCGTCACATGGCCGGGCAGCCCCAGCCGCCCGGTCTTCGACCCCGGTGCCGTCCGGCTGCTGGTCAAGGCCGCCGACGCCGCCGCGCGCCAGCCCGCACCCCATGTCCGCGACAGCCAGTTCATGTACATAGAGACCACGGCCGCCGTTCCTTCCGACGTGCTCAGGGAGCTGGGCGCCAAGCCCTCGCCCTTCCCCCGCCATCCCCACCTGAAGCTGATCACGTCGCGGGTCTGGGTGCCGGTAGGCAAGTCGTGCCGCCCCGTCTACAAGCGCAGCGTTCCGGCCAATGGGAAAACGGCCGTCGAGACATATTCCGGCGAGAAGTGCCCGGGCGTCGGCTCGCTGAACGATCCCACCTACCGGCTGCTGCAATCCCTGCCCACCAACCCGCACGCCCTGCTCTCGCTGATCTACCAGGTCGAACGCGGCCACGGTCCCGGGCCTGACCAGGAGGCCTTCGTCACCATCGGCGACCTGCTCCGCAATACGATCGCGCCGCCCAAGGTCGCCGCCGCACTCTACCGTGCCGCCGCCCTGATCCCCGGGGTGACCCTCATCCGCGACGCCACGGACGCGGTCGGCCGTCACGGCGTGGCCGTCGGGCGGATCGGCCCCGGCGTCGACGGCGGCATCCGCGACGAGCTGATCTTCAGCAGGGCCACGTTGCAGCTCCTCGGGGAACGCACGGTGATCGCCCGCACCGGCACGACCACCGGCGCCACCGCCATCATCGACCGGGCCTTCGTCGACCACTACGGCCAGATCCCTTAAGCGGCACGGTGCCGATCCACGGGTCAACGAGGAGATGCACATGAGGAATCGCCTGCTGGCGCTGCCCGCTGTGACGGCCGGGCTGGTCCTGGCCGCGACCGTGGTCACCGCGGCGGCCGTCCGCCCGCCGCGGGATCCGGCCAGGCCTGGCGCGCCGGCCGCGGTGCCCCAGGCTGCGGCCCGGACCGTAGTGCTTGTCAACGGTGACCGTGTCCTGGCCGGGCCCGGGACCGGCCACCGTGGTGTGACGGTGCTGCCGCGTGGCTCCGGCCTGGGCGGCTCGCTGCTCACCCTCGGCGCGGGTGGCGTGACCTACGAGATCCCGGTCGCCGCGGTGCCGTTTCTGGGCAACGGCCTGGACCCGAGCCTGTTCAACGTCGGTGGCCTGGTGCGCACGGAGCGCGCCGGCCGGGTGCCGGTGCGGGTGGCCTACCGCGGGCACCGGCCGGCGCTGCCGGGCGTGACGCTGACCAGGGCCGGCGGTGGGGTGGCCGCGGGGTATCTGACCGCGTCCTCGGCGAGGGTGTTCGGTATGGCGCTGGCGCGCCAGTTCTCGGCCGATCGCTCCGGTGGCGGCTATGGACGGGACGGCATGTTCACCGGCGGTGTGTCGGTCAGCCTGGCCGGGACCGCCCCGCGCCGCGGCAGCCGGGCCTTCACCCTGGCCCCGGCCACCCGGCCGTGGGTTGTCATGCACACGCTGACGGTCACCGGGACCGACCTGGCGGGCGGGCCGGACACCGGCGGCTTCCTCATGGTCGTCAACGTGGACGACTCCCGCCGCTTCTCCGGCGGTGCCACCTTCGATCACGGCACCATCAGGCTGAGCGTGCCCGCCGGGCACTACTGGGCCGCCGGAATCTTCACCGACGCCGCCCAGAAGGGCACGCCACCCGCGCAGCGGATGGTGGTCCTGCCGCAGTTCACCGTGGCGAAAGACACGGCCGTACGAGTCGATGAGCGGACCGCGACCAGCAGGATCACGGTGTCGACACCGAAGCCATCACGGGCACTCGACACCAACGTCAACGTGCTCCGCCCGGGCGCGGCGGGGCCAAGCAGCTATGTCGACATCTCCGGTCAGGGACAGGCGCCGCTGTATGTCAGCCCGACCGCGCGGCGGCCGACGGTGGGCAGGCTGCAGGCGCTCACGTCGTGGGTCCGGCTTTTCCCGCCGGGCGCGACGGGCGTTCCCTATCAGTACTACCTGGAGCACCTCGGTACCAGCGGGCTGCTGTCCAGCAACCAGCATTACGTGGTGCGGCCAGCCACCTTGGCCACGGTGCACGCACGCTTCTACTCCGACATCCCCGGTGGCGGCTTCGCGTTCTTTATCGGCGTGCCTTCGGCGGTGGCGAACGAGCCGATGAGTTTCGATGTCACGGGGAACCGGGTCCGCCTGCCCGGCCGGCAGACGCAGTACTTCACCGCCGGGGGTTCGCCCGTCGTATGGCAGGAGTGGGAACAGTCACTCGACGCGGCGGATGGCCAGATCGGGCCGTTCCGGGAGTTCCGGCCGGGCGCGCGGGTGACCGAGCCCTGGGGCGCCTTCCCGCTGCATCCCGCGCCCAACGTGAACCTGGCCGGCGCGGTGACCGGCGACCAGGACCTGGCCCCGAGCCTGGTGTCGGCGAGCCGGTCGGGTGACACACTCACGCTGGACCTCTCGCCGTTCAGCGACGGCATCGGTGACACCGGCACCAGGTTCGCGGGCCTCAACGACCCCGGCAGCCGGCTTACCGGCAGCTACGAGATCGACGAGGACGGGAAGAAGATCGCGTCAGGGAACGCGGTGGGTACGGGCGTCACCTTCGGTGATTTCCACACCACCGCGACCCTCGGGCCGAAGCCGTCGCTGATCCGGTTCACGCTCGGCGCGGCCATCACGGGCGCGAACTATCCGCTGTCGTCAGCCACCCGCACCGTATGGACCTGGCGGTCCGCCCATGAGGCGGGTGCCACGGTGCCGCGAGGCTGGGCGTGCCGGTGGGTCAGCACGGCGCCACATCTGCGCGGCCGGGACTGCGTGGCGGAGCCGATGATGAGGCTGGGCTACCGGGTCGCCGGGCTCGGCCTGGACGGGTCGTCGGCGGCGGGCCGCCAGTCCCTCGGGATCACCGTGGGGCATCTGCCACTCGCGGCGGCGGCCAGGATCACCGCCGTGGCGGCGCAGGTGTCCTTCGACGGCGGCAAGACCTGGCACGCGGCCACCGTCACCGGCTCCGGCGGGGCCTACCGCGCGGCGTTCACCGCCCCGGCCGACAGGTACGTGACGCTGCGGGTAACCGCGGCGGACGCCGCCGGCGGCCGGATCGCCGAGACGATCACCCGCGCATACAAGATCGCCTCCTGATTCGCGGCTCGCGGCATGACCGTCTCCGCGGTGGCATCCGGATGTCTCAAATGAGGGGACGAAAGACCCTGCTGACCTGCCGGGATGGTGTGATGATTGCAATTAGATGGTGTGATGATTGCAATTAGCAGGGGGCACGCTCCCGGGCCCGGTGGAGAGCAGGATGCTATGAGACGCACATACCGTGCCGTCACCGTGCTTGCGGTGGCGGCCGCCACACTCACCGCCGGGGCCGCCGCCTCGGCCGTTGGTGCCGTGGGCCGGCCGGGCAAGGTGGCCCAGGCGGGGAAGGTGACACTGCATTCCACGCGGGTTGTCTACGGCCCGCGGGCGATGGTGACCGGCCCGGACGGGGCATTGTGGTACACGAACTCCATCGGCAATTCGATCGGGCGGATAACTACCAGCGGCCATGTGAAGTCGGCCTTCCACGCTCCCAGCATCAGGCGCCCGTCGGGGATCGCGGCCGGTCCGGACGGGGCGCTGTGGTTCACCAACTACCTCGGCAATTCGATCGGGCGGATCACCACCGGCGGCAAGGTCACCAAGTACACCGGCACCGGCATCGCCGGCCCGACATGGATCGCCGCCGGGCCGGACGGGGCGCTGTGGTTCACCAACACCGACGGCAACTCGATCGGGCGGATCACCACCGGCGGGCAGGTAACCGAACTACACCGGTCCAGGGATCGCCGCGCCGCAGGGAATCACCGCCGGGGCGGACGGGGCGCTGTGGTTCACCAACCCCAATAACGACTCGATTGGGCGGATCACCACCACCGGGACGGTGACCAACTACAAGGCCTCTGGGATGGACACCCCATGGGCGATCACCGCAGGCCCGGACGGGGCACTGTGGTTCACCAACACCTTCTACCATCGGCCGGATCACGACCACCGGGCAAGTGACCGTCTACCCCGACCCCGGCATCGACACCCCGGCGATGATCACGGTCGGCCCGGACGGGGCGCTGTGGTTCACCAACCCCAGTAGCAACTCGATCGGCCGGATCACCACCGCTGGGACGGTGACCAACTACTACGCCGGCGCTGGCATCGCCCTCCCCTGGGGCATCACCACCGGCCCGGACGGGGCGCTGTGGTTCACCAACGTCCACGACAACTCGGCCGGGCGGATCACCACCAGCGGGACGGTGACCCACTACCTCGACCCCACCGCGATGGGCGGCGTGGGGAGCATCACCCGCGGGCCCGACGGGGCGCTGTGGTTCCTCGCCCGCAACGCGATCGGCCGGCTCACCACCGGCGGCAGGGTGACCACCTACAGCGGCCCGAAGATCGCCGGCCCCCGGGGGATCACCACCGGCCCGGACGGGGCGCTGTGGTTCACCAACGCCGACGGCAACTCGATCGGGCGGATCACCACCGCCGGTCAGGTGACTAACTACACCGACCCCGGCATCGACGGGCCTGCCGGGATCACCACCGGCCCGGACGGGGCGCTGTGGTTCACCAACGCCCACAGCAACTCGATCGGGCGGATCACCACCGCCGGAACGGTGACCAACTACTACACCGATCCCAGCATCGCCAACCCGATAGCGATCACCACTGGTCCCGATGGAGCGCTGTGGTTTGACAACGACAATCCCGTCGGCTCAGTGGGGCGGATCACTACCACCGGCCAGGTGAGCACCTATGGCTCTGGCATCGCCTACCCGAATGCGATCGCGGCCGGCCCCGACGGGGCACTGTGGACGATTAGTTTCCGGGCCGAGATCATGCGGGTCACCACCGCCGGGGAAGTGACCACCTTCACCGGTGTCGGCACCAACACCTATGGGATCGCAACCGGGCCCGACGGGGCCATGTGGTTCTGCAACGCCGACGGCAACTCGATCGGGCGGATCACCACCACCGGTCAGGTGACCACCTACCCCGCCACCAGTGCCCGTACCCCAGGCTCGATCACCGCCGGGCCCGACGGCGCGATGTGGTTCGGCACAGGCAACGGCCACATAGGGCGGATCACCACGCCGTGACCTTGCCACCACCGGCTCCGCTCGGCCACACGCCAGTGAACGAGTGGGGAGATCGCCCTCAGTTGTAGGGGGCGAACAGGGGAAACTCGTTGCCGGAGGCGTCGTAGTACCAGCCGACGCCCATGCAGTTGGTTGAGGTCTGGCACGAAACCCCGGTCAGGTTGCTCTGCGTCGCGCCGGCCGGGGCGCCGGGCGCGGACAGGTGCCAGGTCGTGCCGTCCCAGCGTTCCGCCAGCGTGATCGTCTTGACCGTGCCGCCGTGGAACACCGAACCGGTGGCGGTGCACGAGGTGGCCGAGTTGCAGTCCACGGCGGCCAGGTAGCTGTCCTTGGCGTCGGCACGGTTCGGCGTGGTCTGCACCGCCCAGCCCGTCCCGTTCCAGCGCTCCGCCAGCGTCACCGTCTTCGAGCCGTTGAAGTAGTCCCCCACGGCGGCGCAGGCGGTCGCTGCCGAACAGGACACCCCGCCCAGGGTGCCGTCGCTCCCGCCGCCGGGCAGCGACGGGTCCTTGATCTTCCAGGAGGTGCCGTTCCACACCTCGGCGAAGGGCGTGAACGACGGGGTGAGGTCATACCCGACGGCCACGCACGCGCCAGCCGACGCGCAGGACACGGTGTTGAACTGGGTGGTCGTGGTACCGCTCGGGTGCGGCGTGGTCTGGATCTTCCAGGTGCTTCCGTTCCAGGCCTCGGCCAGTGGGAACTGGTTCCCCGAGCCGTCCCGGTAGAACCCGGTCGCCGTGCACGAGGTCGCAGACGGGCACGAGACGCTGGTCAGATAGCTGCTGGCCGCACCGGCCGGGTTGGGCGTGGCCTGCACGGCCCAGCCGGTCCCGTTCCAGCGCTGCGCGAGCGTGACCAGCACCCCGCCGGACAGCACGTCGCCCACCGCGGTGCACGCGCTCGCCGCCGAGCAGGACACGCCGGACAGGTTGCTGTTGGACGAGTTGGGGGTGGGCTGGACCGTCCAGCCGCCGCCGTTCCAGGTCTCGGTGAAGTCGTCGAACGTGCTGTCGCCGGCCTCGTAGTCGCCGACCGCCATGCATGCGCTCGCCGACGTGCAGGAGACCGTGTCGAACCCGGTCGCGATGGCACCGGCCGGCACCGTGGCGGTCTGCGGCTGCCAGCGGAGCTGCATGATCTCCGCCAGCGTCCGGTAACCGTCCACCGGGTCGTGGTAGCTGCCCACGGCGGTGCACTGGTTGGCGTTCTGGCACGCCACCCCGCTCAGTTCGTCGGTGTCGAACGAGGTGGAGATCGGCGGGTTGATGACCCGCCACTTGGTCCCGTTCCAGCTCTCCGCCACCATGAACTGGACGCCGTCGTCGAAGTAGCCACCCGCGGCGACGCAGGTCGTCGCGGCGACACAGGACACGCTGACCAGGGTGTCCTTGGCGCGGGCGATCGCATGGACGGCCCAGGCGGTGCCGTTCCAGTCCTCCGCGAAACCGTCGCCGACCGCGATGCACGCCGTCGCGGAGGGACACGAGACGCTGTCAAGCTCGTTGAAGGTGCCGCTGGGGTCTTGTGTGGGCTGGATCTTCCAGGCCGATCCGTTGAACACCTCGGCGAGCGGCGACCCGGTGCCATTGCTCGAGTAGCCGACCGCGGTGCAGGCCGTGGCTGACACGCAGGACACGCCATTGAGCTGGCTGGTGGTCGCGCCGCCGACGTTGGGCGTGCTTTGGATGGTCCAGTGTGATCCGTTCCACGACTCGGCGACGGTGGTCGTGACGCTGCCGTTGTAGGAGTCACCCACGGCGGCGCAGTCGCCCGCCGACCGGCAGGACACGCCGGTGAGGGTGGTGCTCGTGGCGCCGGCGGGGTTGGGCGTGGCCTGCATGCTCCAGGCCGAGCCGTTCCACGCCTCGGCCAGGGTGACCGTGCCGCCGCCGCTGGAGTAGCTGCCCACCGCGGTGCAGGCGCTGGCGGAGGTGCAGGAGATGGCGTTCAGGTTCCCGCTGCCGGGGTCGGTGATGGCTCTGATGGTCCACGCCGTGTCGTTGCGGGTCTCGGTGAGCAGCCCGCCGGAGGGGTTGCCCTGATTGCCCACGGCCATGCACGCGGTGCCCGACCAGCACGACACCGCGTTGAATCCCCAGGTCGTGGCTCCGGGCACGGTGGGCGTGGACTGGTATCCCCAGCTCGCCGCCGCGACACCGGCCATGGCGAGCAGGCCCCAGCCGGTCAGCGCCACGGCCACCGCGGCGCCGGCGGTCCGGCGCAGCCGGGTCACCCCGCGCGGCCCGGCCGCCCGCCCGCCGGTTCTCCTCACACCCAGCACGTGCATCCCCTCCATCGCTCACCCCGGCGCACGCTGCGTACGTGTTGCGATGCTTCGTACCACATCGGTACCGGGAAGCGCACTAGTCCCCACAGCATCAGATGGCACTAGCCTGGTCTCCGCTCGACTAGAAGTGACATGTCCCGCTCGGATACACCGGCGGCGCCGCGGCAGATTCCGGTGCCGAAGGCTGGCGATGCCCGTCCGCCACGTTCTCTAATGAGGTGCATTACGCCCCCGTGGCAACCTTCGTCCCGCACCGGAGGTAAGACCCATGCCCCACGTTCCGACCACCGCCGGGGAGACCGACGTCGACGATCTCGGCCCGGTGCTCATGCACGAACACGTGTTCATCCGGACCGAGGCCATGCAGCAGGGCTGGCCCGGCTTCGGGGGCTGGGACACCGAGGCGGAGGTGGCGGCCGCACGCGAGCGGCTCAGCAGGCTGAGCCAGGCCGGGGTCGGCACGATCCTGGACATGACCGTGCCCGGCCTGTACCGCGACCCACTGCTTGTCGCCCGGGCGGCCGAGGGCACCGGGCTGAAGGTCATGTTCGCGACCGGCTACTACACCTACGACAACCTCCCGTTCCCGTTCCAGTACCGGGGCCGGGGCAAGATCCTCGACGACGAGGACCGGACGCTGGAGTCGCTGTTCGAGCGGGATGTGACCACCGGCATCGGTGACACGGGGTTCCGCGCGGCCGTGCTGAAGATCGTGACCGACGAGCAGGGCATGACGCCGGACGTGGAACGCCTGGCGATGGCGATTGCCAATGTGCACGCCCGCACCGGCACACCGGTGTGCACCCACGCGCACGCGCCCAGCACGCGCGGCCTGGACCAGCAGCGGATCCTGGCCTCCCGCGGCGCCGACATGGGCCGGGTCATGATCGGGCACTCCAACGAGAGCACCGACCTGGGCTACCTGGAGGAGATCATCGCGGGCGGCTCCTACGTCGGCTGGGACCGCTGCGGCCTGCAGGTCGCCGTGCCGCTCGCCGACCAGTTGGACACCCTGGCCAAGCTCTGCGAGCGCGGCTATGCCGACCGGGTCATGCTGTCCCACGACAAGGCGTCGTTCACCGACTGGTTCACCAACGCCGAGCAGGACTTCGTCCTGCCCGACTGGCAGTTCACCTACATCCACGCCGCGCTGCTGCCCGGCCTGCGCGAGCGTGGCGTCACCGACGGCCAGATCGAGCAGATGCTGGTGCGCAACCCGCGCGACTTCTTCGGCCGCAACGATGGCCCGGCGCCCGCGGCCGGCGGGCCCGCGACCGCGCCGGAGGCCGGGTAATGGCGACCGCGGCGCCGTCCCGCGGCGCGAACCCGTTCGACGACTCCGGCGTGCGCGCCGGCACCGGCGGGGTACGCCGCTATCCGGGCCTGCATGCCTCACTGCCGGACATGCTGCGCGACAGCGTGGCGGCCGCGCCCGGGGCCGAGGCACTGGCCGAGGTCGGCGGGCCCCGGATCAGCTACACGCAACTGTGGGACGGCGCCGCCCGGGTGGCCGGCGGGCTCCGCGAGGCCGGGATCCGCCCCGGCGACCGGGTGGCGGTCCGGCTGCCGAACTCCATCGACTGGGTGCTTGCCTTCTTCGGCGGGCTGATGGCCGGCGCGATCGTGGTCCCGGTGAACACCAGGTTCACCCAGGCCGAGGCCGGCTACGTGATCGGCGACTCGGGCAGCACGCACGTGTTCGAGCCCGGCACGGCGCTGCCCGACGGCCAGCCCTTCGTGCACGAGGGCGACACCGGGCCCGACGTCGCCGCGATCTTCTACACCAGCGGGACCACCGGGTTCCCCAAGGGCGCGATGCACACCCACGAGAACATCCTCGCCAACGTGGAGACGGTGTTCCGGTGCAGTTCCATCCCGCGGGACGCCGGGCCGGATCTGCGCTCGCTCGTGGTCGTGCCGCTGTTCCACGTCACCGGGTGCCACAGCCAGACCCTGCCGACCCTGCGGGCCGGCGGCACGGTCGTGATCGACGCCGCCTTCGACGGCGGCCGGATGATCGCGACGCTGGAGCGGGAGCGGATCACCGCCTGCACCGCCGTCCCGGCGATCTATTACTACATCCTCAACCACCCGGACTTCGCGCCCGCGAAGGTGGCCGGGGTGCGCTGGGCCTCCTACGGTGGTGCCCCGATCGCGCCCGCCCTGGTGCACCAGATCGGCGAGAGATTCGCCGCGGCCCGCCTCGCGAACGGGTTCGGGCTGACCGAGTCCACCTCGATCGCGACGGTGCTGCCGCACGAGTGGGCGGCCGGGCACGCCGACTCGGTCGGGTTCGCCGCGCCGCACACCGAGGTCGCGATCGCGGTCGGCGCCGGCGTCGGGCCGGGGGAGATCCTGATCCGGGGGCAGAGCGTCTGCGCCGGCTACTGGCACAACCCCGAGGCCACCGCGCAGGTGTTCGCCGAGGGCTGGCTGCACACCGGGGACGTGGGCCGGGCCGGGCCCGAGGGCCTGGTCTACGTGCTCGACCGGATCAAGGACATGATCAACCGCGGCGGCGAGAACGTCTACTGCGTCGAGGTGGAGAACGCCCTGATCGGCGCGCCCGGCGTCGGTGAGGTCGCGGTCGTCGGGGTGCCCGACGCCATGATGGGCGAGAAGGTCGGTGCCGTGATCGTCCCGCTGCCCGGGGCCACCGTGGACCCGAAGGCGGTCGTGGGCTACGCGCTCGAGCACCTCGCCGACTTCAAGGTGCCCCAGTACATCGCGGTCAGCGCCACGCCGCTGCCGCGCAACCCGAACGGCAAGGTGCTCAAGGGGCCGCTGCGGGACAGCGACTTCGGCGCGCCGCTGTTCGGCTGACGCGCGGTGGCTGGGCTGGCACCCGCGGCGGGGGTGCCAGCCCAGCGTCCTTTCACCCAGGGCGCATCTGACCCTCATGCACGGCCCTGATGCGGCGCTGAAACGGCGCATCAGTGCGGCTTCAGGCCCGGCTGGCAGCGTCGGAGCACTGCTCGCCACCCAGGAAGGGGAGGGATGTGGGCCGGCTGACCCGCCAGGGCCGCCTCCCGGATGGGCGCGCGGAGCTTGGCCCGGACCTTGTCCCGGTCGGGATGGCCGATCTCGCCGAAGATCCGCAGTGCCTCGCTCCACGCTGCGCGGGCGGCCCCGGTGTCGCCCGCGCTGTAGTGGACGTCACCGAGGCTGCTGAGCGTGTCCGCTTCGTTGAACCGGTCGGCGAGATCGCGGGACAGCGCGATGGCCCGCCCGTAGCACGCGATGGCTTCGTCGTAGTCCCCACGCTGGTGATGGGCGTAGCCGAGGCTGTCCCAGATGGCTCCCTCCCAGCGCCGGTCTCCCAGTTCCCGCATGGCCGCCAGGGCGCTTTGGCAATAGCTGATGGCCTGGTCGTGGTTGCCGAGCATGGCGTGCGCGAAGCCGGCGTCCTTGAGCGCCATCGCCTGCCCGGCCCGATGGCCTGCCTTGCCGTACAGGTCGAGGCTTCGCAGGGAGTGGCTGAGCGACGCGGCAGGGTGGTCCTCGCGCTGCGCCATCCAGCCCAGAATGCCGTGGATCACTGCCTGGCTGGCGTGGTTGCCGGTCGTCTCGAACAGCCGCAGTGCTTCGGAGAACAGCGGGTGCGACGCCTCGACGCGGCCCGACTTGGCGCAGCCGGCGGCAAGGCGGTGCAGCATATGGGCCTGCCCGGCCAGATCCCCGGCGCTGCGCGCGGCGGCAAGCGCGGCCTGGCACGCGGTGGCCTGGTCGTCCCAGAACCCACGCCGCAGCAGGTACGTGCTCAGGATCCAGGCGAGCTGCCAGGCATGGCTGTTCAGCCCGGCCGCAGCGGCGAGCTGGACCGCGGCGAGCAGCGCCGCCTGCTCGCTGGTGAACCAGTCCAGCGCATCCTCGCTGGTGGCCAGGTTGACGGTGAGCGTCCCGGGGCACGGCGGGCCCGCGCTGATCGGGTAGATGAACGGATCCATCGCCACGGCGGCGTTGTGCGCGGTGTGCAGGTAGTGGTCAAGGACCCGGTGCACCGCCGCGTGCCGGTCGCTCTCGGTCTCGTGGTCATGCGCCAGTTCGCTGGCGTAGGCACGGAGCAGGTCATGCAGGGCGTACCGGCCGGGGTCCGGCTCGGCGACCAGGTGCGCCCTGGTGAGCTCGGCGAGCAGCATCCGCGCCCGGCCGACCGGGACCGCGGCGAGGCTGGCCGCGGCGGCGACCGGGATGTCCGGGCCCGGGTGCAATCCGAGCAGCCGGAACAGCCGGGCGGCCTGGGGACTCAGGGCATGGTAGGACCAGGAGAACACCGCACGCACGTCGGTGGCGTGGTCACCGCCGTGGAACGGATCCAGCGCGCAGCAGGCCTCGCCCAGTTCGGCGGCGACGGCGGCCAGCGGGAAGCCCGGGCTCGTGACGGCGCGGGAGGCCGCGATGGTCAGCGCCAGCGGGAGCCGGGCACAGGCGGCGATGATCTCGCCGACGGCCCCCGGTTCGCCGGCCACCCGGTCCGCGCCGAGGCGCCGGGTGAGCAGGTCCCTGGCGTCGGCGGTGGTGAGCAGGTCAAGCGGCAGCGGGCGGGCGCCTTCGGTGGCGACGAGCCCGGCCAACTGGTCGCGGCTGGTCACGACGGCCAGACATCCGGGCGAGCCCGGCAGCAGCGGCCGGACCTGATCGGCGCTGCGTGCGTTGTCCAGCACCACCAGGACCCGCTTTCCAGCGAGCAGGCTGCGGTAGAGCCCGGCCCTTGCGTCGGGGTCCGCGGGGATCCGCGCCGCCGGCACGCCGAGCGCGTCCAGGAACCCGCTCAGCGCCTGGCCTGGATCGAGCGCCGTCCCGGCCGGGTCGAACCCGCGCAGGTTGACATACAACTGCCCGTCGGGAAACCGGCCGGCCACCCGGTGCGCCCAATGCACTGCCAGCGCGGTCTTGCCGACCCCCGCGGTGCCGGACACCGCGCAGATGCCCACCGCGGCAGGCGCGACCGGGCCCGCTCCCGCAGCCGGGGCGACGGCGGCGCCGCCGGCCAGCAGATCGAGACAGGCCAGTTCGGCGCTGCGGCCGGTGAACGCGGGCACCGCCGGGGGCAGTTGCGCGGGCACCGGCGCCAGCGGCGCGGCGGGCGCGCCGGCCGGTACCGGCGCGTCCAGGGCCGGGTCCTGCTGGAGGATGGCCATTTCCAGATCGCGCAGCGCCTGCCCGGGGCCGATGCCAAGCTCCTCGTCCAGCGTGGCCCGCAGCCGGTGGTACACGGCGAGAGCGTCCGCCTGGCGTCCGCTGCGGTACAGCGCCAGCATGAGCTGCTCATGGATCCGCTCATCGAGCGGGTGGCCGGTGGCCATCTCCTCCAGTTCGGGCACAAGCTGCGCGTGCTCCCCAGCGGCCAGCCGGGCCTCGGACAGCGCCTGCCTGATCCGCAGGCGCAGCAGGCCCAGGCGCTCGGCCTGGTCCTCCAGCCAGGCCGCGCCGGTCACATCCGCCAGCGGCCGCCCCCGCCACAGGCTCAGGGCCCGGCGCAGTTGCCGCGCAGTCTCGGTGGGCCCGGCCGACCGCATACCCTCGGTCAGCAGCCGCTCCGCTTCCCGCACATCGGTGCCGTCACCGCACAGGTCGAGCAGGTAGCCAGGAGCCCGTGCCAGGATCGCGCACTTGTCGCCAAGTACCGTCCGCAGGTATGACATGTGACTTTGCAGCGTGTTCACCGCGGTGACCGGCGCGGCCTGGCCCCAGACCACATCGGCCAGCCGATCAGTGCTGACAACCTCTCCGGCCTGCAGCGCCAGGACCGCGAGCACCGCCTTGCGCCGCAGGCCGCGGACCGGTCGTGGTTCCCCGTCGACCATCACGTCGACAGGCCCGAGGAGACGAACCTGCATGACTTTCCCCGTCTGTACCGTAGGAATCCCCCATCCGTTAACGTAGGCCGGCCGTCTCCAGTTCAGTAAAGGCCGCGCAAAGCTGCGCCGGGCACCGCCGTCCACCAGCGTTAAACCTGGTTGACCGGCTCCGGCGGCGCGCCAAAGAATGAACGCGATGCCTGCGGACCGGACGCGAACGCCGATGGCCGGCGCGATCCGGGCCTGGGAGGTTCGGTTATGACCATGGTGGTCTGCTCGTGTTGCGGCACGGTGCCGGAGCATGGCTCGGTGAACCTGCTCTCGCACCGCGAGATCGTCATCTGCTACCAGTGCCTGGACTGGCTGAACACCCAGCGCCGCAGGAAGGTGGCGGCGGCAGGCGGCGGGGCCGCGGTCACCGGCATCGAGCCGGTCTTCGGCGTGACCGATGTCGCCGGGGCCGTGGACCACTACCAGCGGCTTGGCTTCCGTACCTCGTACCACAGCGAGTCCTACGCCTTCGCCCACCGCGACCACCTCACCATCCACCTCGCCCGCGCCGACGACCCTGCGGCGGCCGGTGGCAGTGTGCTCTACATCCACGTGGACGACGCCGACCAGCTTGCCGCTGAGTGGCGCAAGGCAGGGGTCACGGTGAGCGGCCCGCGGGACTACGACTACGGCCAGCACGAGGGCTTCCACGTGGACCCGGACGGGAACAAGCTCCGGTTCGGCTCGCCGCGGCGGCACCCGGAAAGCTGACCGCTCCCCGGGCCGCTGAAGCGGCGCACCTGGGGCACGCCAGATCCGAAACCGGCCCCATCACTTCGTCAGGCGTGATCCTGAAGACTTTTCAGCCGTATTCACTGAAAAGTCTTCAGGATCATGGAAGTACTGCTGGTGGGACGGCCGGATCGCCATGATCACGTTAGCGTTTTATCGTTCACCATCCAGGCGGCTGGCGCGGGCCTGGAGGTAGCGCTGCTGCGGGAGGCTGAGCGCCCGCCAGGCAGCGGCCTGGTAGCAGTCGCGGGCCGCCGCCCGGTCCCCGGCCGCCTCCAGCAGGTGCCCGCGGACCGCCTGCAGCCGGTGGTCCCCGGCGAGCCGCTCGTCGGATTCGAGCCCGGCCACCAGGGCGAGGCCGGCCTGAGGGCCGTGGACCATGGCCACCGCGACGGCGTGGTTCAGCGCCACCACCGGGTTGCCCGAGATCCGCAGCAGCAGCTCATACAGCGCCATGATCTGCGGCCAGTCGGTCGCCCCGGCGCTGGGTGCCTCGTCGTGGACCGCAGCGATCGCTGCCTGGAGCTGGTAGGGGCCGGTCGGGCCGTGTGGCAGCGCGCCGGTGATCAGCGCCACCCCTTCGGCGATGGCGGCCGCGTCCCACCGGTCCCTGTCCTGCTCGGCCATGGGGATCAGTTCGCCGTACGGCCCGGTGCGCGCCGCCCGCCGGGCGTCGGTGAGCAGCATGAGTGCGAGTAGCCCGGTCACCTCGCCGTCGCCGGGCAGCAGCCGGTGCAGCAGGCGGGCCAGCCGGATCGCCTCCGCGGCAAGCTCGGTGCGCTGCAGGTCAGGCCCTGACGTGCTGGCGTAACCCTCGTTGAAGATCAGGTAGAGCACGTGCAGCACCGCGGCGAGCCGTTCGGCGCGCTCGCCGGGCGCGGGCATGCTGAACGGCACGCCGCTGGCTCTGATGCCTTGCTTGGCCCGGCTGATCCGCCGGGTCATCGTCGCCTCCGGCACCAGGAACGCCCGGGCTATCTCGGCGGTGGTCAGCCCGCCGACCGCGCGCAGGGTGAGGGCGATCTGCGAGGCGGGGGACAGGGCCGGGTGGCAGCACAGGAACAGCAGGATCAGCGTGTCATCGCCCGAACGCGCGCCAGCGGCGTCTGCGGCGGGTGCCACCCATTGCCCGGGCAAGACCCGCCGGGCCACCGTGTCCTCCCGCCGCTGCCTGGCCTGCTCGCTGCGCAGCAGGTCGGTCAGCCGCCGCGCGGCAACCGTGATGAGCCAGCCGCGCGGATCGGCGGGGATGCCGTCCCTCGGCCACTGCACCGCGGCGGCGAGCAGCGCCTCCTGGACCGCGTCCTCGGCGGTGTCGAAGTGCCCGTAGCGCCGTACCAGCGCGCCGAGAACCTGCGGCGCCAGGCGGCGCAGCAGGTCCTCGGCTTCAGGGTCGGCCATGCCGGGTCACAGCTCCAGTTCGTCCCTGGAGTCGGCGAGCGGGCGCACGTCGATCACCGCGCCGGCGGCGGCACCGGCCGGGCCGGGGCAGCTCGCCAGCCGGCCAGCGATCTGGGTCGCCCGGTCGAAGCTCTCGCAGTCCACGACCCAGTAGCCGGCCAGCACCTCCTGGGTCTCCGCGTACGGCCCGTCGGTCACCACCGGCGCCCCGCCGGCAAGCTGGATCCGCCGCGCATGGACCGGGGCGGTCAGCCCGCGGGTCTCCAGCAGTTCCCCGGACTCGGTCAGGTCCTTGCTGAACCCCGCCATGAACGCGCCCATCGCCGCGAAATCCTCCGGCGTCCAGGCCGGCTTTCCCGGGACCACCTTCCCGGTCAGGGCGTCGTAGTCCTGCTGCGAGCCATACAGCAAGATCATGTATTTCATCGCGGTCTCCTCTCTCCGGCACCGTAGCGGTGCCGCTGCTACCAGGGACGTCGGAGCCGCCACCCGCGGGAGGACATCCGCGGGCCGGTCATTTCGCGTGGCCCGTCCGGCACCGTCGCCCACGCGGCCGGCGAGCGTGGCCCGGAGTGGGGTACGCGATGTCGCCATGGGCGGCTAGCGTAGGGCCGGTGCGGGTAGCGACCTGGAACGTGAACTCGGTCAAGCAACGGGTGCCGCGGCTGCTGCCGTGGCTGGATCAGCGGCAGCCCGATGTGGTCTGCCTGCAGGAAACCAAGCTTGCCGACGGCGCCTTCACCGAGTTGCTCGGCGCCGAACTCGACCGCCGCGGTTACGCGGCCGCCCTGCACGGCCAGGCCCAGTGGAACGGCGTGGCGATCCTGTCCAAGGTGGGCCTTGAGGACGTCGTGGTGGGCATCCCCGGCGGCCCGGGGTTCCCGGGCCCGGAGGCGCGCGCGGTGTCCGCCAACTGCGCCGGGGTCAGGGTGCACTCGGTCTACGTGCCCAATGGGCGGACGCCGGACTCCGACCACTACCACTACAAGCTCGCCTGGCTGGCGGCGCTGAAGGAACAGGTCAGCGCCGGCCCCGAGACGGTCATGGTGTGCGGGGACATGAACATCGCGCCGACCGACGCCGACGTGTTCGACCCGGACGCCTACATCGGCCAGACCCACGTCACACCGCCGGAGCGGGAGGCGCTGGCCAGCCTCGAGGCGCTCGGCCTGCACGACGTCGTGCGCGACCGCTGGCCGGACAAGCGGGTGTTCACCTACTGGGACTACCGGGCCGGGATGTTCCACCAGGATCTGGGCATGCGGATCGACCTGGTCCTGGCCAGCGCCCCGGTGGCCAGCCGGGTCCGCGCGGCCTGGGTGGACCGGCAGGCCCGCAAGGGCACCGGGCCGAGCGACCACGCGCCGGTGATCGTGGACCTGGACGAGGCGCCGGACGGTGACATCGGCCCCGTCGTGCCGCCGCCGTCGGCGCCGGCCGCCAAGCGCCGCACGGTCAAGCTGCCCCAGGCGCCCTGATTCCGCGTTTGTTGTCGTTGTGGCAGCGGCGACATTCTTGTGTCCCCGTTGTGGCAACGGGGACAAACGCCTTCCGGCGGGCCACCGCCCTCAGAGCATGACCGGCGGCCAGAGGTTGTGCCGCGCGGCGATCGGGTCGCCGGCCACTCATGCATCGCGGCCAGGTTGTCGTGCGCCGGGTACTTCGCCGCCGCCGGGCCGTCGGCGAACGCCCGCAGCAGGTTCGCGGTGACGTCCCTGGTGAAGTCGCCGGTGTGCCGGTCCATGCCGAACTGGTAGAGGCCGCCGAACGAGGCCACCCAGCGCATGGTCCCCGCGTTGAACACCCCGGCGCCACCGTGGTGGGTGTAGTAGGCCGAGTCCGCGTAGCTGTGCACGCCGCGGCAGGTCACCGGCGAGTGGGAGAGGATCTCGATGGGCCGCTCGACCGGTGAGTCCGGGTTGACCCGGTCGTACTCGATGCCCACAAGCCCGCGGAACCTGGTGCCCTTGCGCACCCCGGTCCCCGCGAACATCCAGGCGTGCGGCGCGGCGACCACATAGGGCGCGGACACCGGATTCGACTCATACAGCGTGCCGGTCAGCGAGGATTCGGGGTCGGAGTGCGGCGGTTCCCGCCAGTCGCTGGTGACCAGCGCGTTGTCCTTCCCGTACATCGGGTCCCGCAGGTAGCTGGTCTTGTAACAGATGACCAGCCGCCGCGGGCCCACCCGCGTGCTGGCCAGCCGGGTCCGCCGGAACATGCAGTTCGCGCCGAGGAAGGAGATGTTCACCCCGGCGTCCCTGGCGGCCGTGACGTGGGCGCGCTCCGGCGGCGACCAGTACTCGTCGTGGCCCAGGGAGAACAGCGCGCTGGCCCCGTCGAGCAGGTGCGCGTCCGCCTCGATGTCCTGGCTGGTGGTGTAGGCGAGCGGCATGCCCAGCCGCTCGGCCAGTTCGATCAGCTTCCGCTCGTGGTAGAGGAACATGAAGGCACCCTGCCGGTCGTAGGGCCGGTCCAGGCTGACCGCCAGCGAGCGGTTGTTGTAGTCGGTGACCCCGCCGGGCCCGTTGTACAGGTCGTAACCGCCCCACATGTTGTAGGCCTGCCAGGTCTCCACCGAGTTCTTGATCACGGTCTTGCCCGCGGTCTTCGCCGACCGCACGGTGACGGGGACGAACCGCTGCGGGCCCGCCTCCGAGTCCATCCGCAGCAGGTAGCTGCCCTCGGGCCAGTCGTGAGTGGGGATCGTGACGGACGGGCCCCAGCGCGCCTCCACCGTGTTGGTCGGCTTGAGCACGACCGGCTTGCTCTGCCTGTGGCCGGTCACCGTGCCCGACTTCCATACCTTCCGGGCCAGGTCACCGCGGTACCAGCCCATCCGGAACGCGGTCACGGTGAACGAGCGCCCGGTCGTGGCGGCGTACAGCGTGATCGGCTCGCCCGGCAGCACGCTGGCCTGGCCCGCGTAGCCCATCATCGCGTCGGGGGCGCCCAGGTGCCTGATGTCCCAGCGCGGGTCACCGGGCAGCGAGTTTTCCGGCACCGGCCCGCGCCGCGTGGCGGTGGGCCGGACGCCGGGACGGGGCGTGCCGCTGGACGCGACGGACTGGCAGCCAGCCGCCGCCGGGATGGCGGCCGCGCCGGCGGCCAAGCCGATGAAGGCTCGCCGCGAAAAGCTTGAAGGCGAACCCATGTGATCAATCCTCCCCCGGTCAGACGGGAGGAACCGCCATGATCCGCGCGTGCGTCTTATAGGTCGCGCCACAATCCGGCAAAATCTCCGCGGGCGGGGCCGAAACGACGGGCCCGGGTGGCGGTGCCACCGTGAAAAAGGGGATAAGTGGCCCCCGACTCGGCCAGCCAGGCACAATGGTGACCACCGTCCGCCTCGCGTGTGGCCATCGTCCGCGATCAGCGCGGCCACCGTCCACAGTCAAGGAGCGCCAGGAATGCTGTCCTGCGCGGCCCGGGACACCGTCGCCCGGCGCTTGCCCGCACTATCGCCGCGGTTCGCGGTGCGCTCGGCGGCCCGGCAACCTCCGCAGGCGGCATGACCGGCCCGAACCTCGCGACACGAGTGGGCGCGGCGATCGTCCGGCGCAGGTCGGCCAGCGCGCCGCCGGACGCCCCGGCCGAGGACACCGTGCCGCCCCAGGACGCTGTGGACACCGCCCCTGCCGAGGATTCCGCTCCCGCTCACAGTGCCGTCCCGGCCCAGGGCGCCGTCCCGGCTCGGGAGGCCGAGCCGGGGCAGCCTCCGGCCACACCGCCCGCGGCGGCGGCCGGGCGCAACCGCCGCTCGCCGGCCCTGGCCCTCGCCGTGCTGCGGCGGCACTGGCTGTTCGCCGCGCTGCTCACCGCCGGGCTGGTGCTGCGGGTGCTGACCATGGCGGCTTACCACCCCCCGCTGATCTACGTCGACACGCTCAAGTACCTCTACGGCGCATCGCCCGGCTCCGAGCCGTTCGGTTACACGCTGGCACTGAAGATCGTGCTGGCCGTCGGGGACCTGGGCACGGTCGCCGCGCTCCAGCATCTGCTCGGCCTGGCCATGGCCGTCACCTTGTACATCGTGCTGCTGCGCCGCACCATCCCCCGCTGGCTGGCCGCCCTCACCACCGCCCCGGTGCTGCTCGACGCCTACCAGTTGCAGATGGAACACACGATCATGCCCGACGTGCTGTTCGAGGCGCTCGTGCTGGCCGGGGTGGCGGTACTGCTGTGGCGGCCGGTGGTCACCCCGGGGTACGCGGCCGTCGGGGGCCTGGTCCTCGCCGCGTCCGCGACCGTGATGCAGCTTGGCGTGATCCTGGTCGTGCCCGCGGCGATCTACGTGCTCGCCGCCGGCGGCGGCTGGCGCCGGGCCGTGACCAGCACCGGCGCGCTGGTCATCGCGTTCGCCGCGGTGATATTCGGTTACTGCGGCGCCTCCTACCTCCACGACGGCCATTTCTGGCTGGCCCACCGGCAGTCCCTCACCGGCCGGCTGGCCGCCTCCGCCGACTGCGCCACCCTGCAAATGTCCGCCGCCGCGAAGGCGGTGTGCCCGGCACCGGCGCAACAGGCCCTGGGCCCGGACTGGCTGGAGCACTCCGGCCAGTCGCCACTGGCCGACCCGGTCACCAACCCCCTGCCACCAGGTGCCAACCGCGGCGCGGCGATCGCCGAGTTGAACGCGGCCGTCATGGGCCAGCAGCCGCTGCGGGTGGCGGGCTCGGTCGTGCGCGACGCGGTCCGGCTGTTCGCGCTGACCCGGGAGCAGACCGCCGGGGTCACGCCGATCGGGCGCTGGCGGTTCCAGGACGGCTACCCGGAATACCCGCCGTGGGTCAACGTCTGCCCCCCCGGGTCCGCTAACCCGGCCACCTGCATGGCCGCGCAGCAGGCGGTGCAGAAGCGGGTAGCGCCCGTTACCGGCCTGCTGGTCCGGCCCGGCGGCCCGATCGTGATCGGTGTGCAGCGCAAGCTGTTCGGCGCGTTCCACGCCCACACGCTGAAGCCGTCCTACGGCGGCCCGGCCCAGGTCGACCGCCCGATCGCCCGGTTCCTGCGGTCCTACCAGCTCGACGGCGGCTACACCCCGGGCCCGCTGCTGGCGCTGTGCATGCTGGCCGGCCTGGCCGGCTCGGTCGTGCTGCTGCGGCAGCGCCTGCCCGCCCGCACCCGCCAGCTCGGGCTGGGGTGCCTGCTGTTCTTCGGCACCGCCGTGTTCGCCCTGCTCGCCCCGGACGTCTACCAGTTTTCCTGGCGCTATGAATTGCCCGCGGTGATCACCCTCGTACCCGCAGGGGTGCTCGGGGCGGCCACCCTGCTGAGCCTGCGCGGGGCGGGCCGCCACCCGGTGCGCACGGAGCAGCGCGCCAAGGACACGGAGCAGCGCGCCAAGGACACGGAGCAGCGCGCCAAGGAGGGGTGAGCGCGGACGTCAGTCCTGGCCGCGCGCCGGGACGAGCAGGCCCGCGTCCGCGAGCACCTCGTCGTTCGGCCGGGGGGTGGTCCGCAGGCCGGCGGAGATGCCGCGGAACAGGGACCGGCGGAGGGTGCGGCGGTCGTGGGAGCGGGCGAACGTGCGGGCCCAGCGGCGCAGCGTGGACCCGCCGTAGGCGGCTCGCTCCAGCGGGGCCAGCGGCGCGTTGTCCTTGAACATCCAGACCTTGTTCCGTACCTCGTAGAAGAACCGGTCTCCGGGGTCGACGTCGGTGGAGCCGAACGTCTTCGTCTTGTGCACCACGACGCTGGCCGGGCACAACAGGCCGGTGTTGCCGCGCAGCAGCCGGGTGGTGAACTCGAAGTCGTCGTTCCACAGGAAGTAGTCGGCCCTGGGCAGGCCGCGCCGCCGGCATTCGGCCGCGTCGACCAGGACCGACACGAACGACGCCGAGCGGATCGGCACGCAGCCCACGGCGGCGGCGGCCAGCCGCTCGGCCTTGGCCGCGAACGGTTTGCGCCGCGGGGTGTTCATCGGGTGCTCGCGCCCGTCGGTCCACAGCACCTGGCTGGCGACCAGCGCCGGGAGGCCGGCCCGCGCTGCGGTCCTGGGCGGCCATCCGATCCCTGGCGCTGAGCAGCGCGCTCAGCGCGCCGGGCTCGGGCACCGTGTCGTCGTCCATCAGCCAGATCAGGTCCGCGCCGTCGGCCAGGGCCAGCGCCATGCCCCCGGCGAAGCCGCCCGCGCCGCCGGAGTTGCGCCGCAGTTCTGCCAGGTGCACGGAGGGGAACTGGTCCCGGACGGCGGCGGCGGTGCCGTCCTCCGAGGCGTTGTCGACCACGATCACCTTGTCCGGTGCCCTGGTCTGGGCGAGCACCGCCGCCAGCGACTCGAGCAGCAGGTCACGCCGGTTGTAGGTAACCACCACGGCGGCTACCCGCGGGCCGTCGGCCATCAGTGGCCTCGCGTCCTGATCTTCTCCATCGCCCGCCAGGCCATGACCCGCATCCGGCGCACCACGGGGTAGCGGCTGCTGAACTCGCGGACCGTCCGCTTGAGCCGGGGCGACGCCGCGGCGGCGGCCTCGATCCGCCCGGCCAGCCCGCGACCGCGGCCCTCCTTCGGCCTGGCCGCCGGGTACTCGCGCTGGTACTGGTTGACCACCAGGGCCGCCGTGGCCTGGACCGCCGCGTCGAGTACCGCCTCGGCCGGCTGGTCCGACGGGCTGGCCGGCGGCTGCCCTGCTAGCCCGGGGGAGCGACCCCCCTGGAACCCCCCGATGGCCTCCGGCCCGGTTCCTCCGTCACCGGGCCGTTGCCTCTCCTGCGGCGGGCGCAGGTCGTCGAGGTCGCCGGCGATCTGGTAGCCGCTGGCGCGCAGGCCGCCGATGAGGGTCTCCGACTGCTGTTTGGCCCAGGCGTCCCGCTCGGCGGGCAGGATGAGGCGCCCGCCGCTCGGCCGGCCGGCCAGCGCCCGGTGGGCCACGGTCTCCTTCACGTTCCACATGTAGAACCAGTCGGGTACGGCGTCCGGGCCGGGCAGTGCCTGGTTCAGCCGCCGCAGGAACTCGGTCTCGGCCATGCCGAGCGAGGCGTTCGGGCGGGCCCGGCTGAGGTCCGCGCAGCCCGGCTCGATGCCCAGCAGGGATGCGAACCGCTCCCAGAGCAGGCCGGGCGCTGACCCGCGCGGCGGATTGGTGACCACGTGGATCCGCTCCGGCGGCACGTGCTCGGCCCACAGCCGGCAGATGGCCAGCGTGTCGTGCACCCGCCAGAACCACCACTGGCGCCGGTCGGTGTCGACCGACTCCCGGTCGATCACGTCGCCCAGCCAGTCCTCCCAGCTGAGGGCGTTGCGGTGCTTGACGGTTTCCTGCCACTCCGCGGGCAGCAGCGTCGCCATGTCGCGGACGGTCAGCACGACGTGCACCTGGGCAGGATGGAGCGTGCGCACCGCGGTGGCGGCCTGCTCGGGGCCGGCCGCGGAGAACAGTTCGTGCGAGATGACCGCCGTTTTCCCCGGCTGCTTGGCCTGGCTGGCCAGGATCTCCCATTCGCCGGTCCAGGACCCCGCGGGGTCGGAGGCTAGCTTCTCGATGCCGCGCAGGTCCTGGCTGGCCCGGAAATGGTCCTGGGGATGGTGCCCGGGCAGCACGACGCCCTGGGCGGCCAGTTCGGCGCGGTTGCTCCACAGCACCTGCTGGATAAAGGTCGTGCCGGTCTTCGGCTCCCCGATGTGCAGGAAGACCCTGGCCTGTCCGGTGCTCGGCGCTGCCAACCGGTATACCCCTCCGATTCTGGGTGATGGTGCGGCTGACCAGGCACAATGACCGGCCCCCGCGACCAGCCGGGCGACTCAGCACTCAAGCTATCGTAGGAGAAGGGGCGCCCAATGCTGTACGGGACTACCTGCGCACAAACCTGCACACAGCCGACAAGCCGCCTATGCTTTACAGGCGTGCCTCGGGGCCACTTGCGCAGGTCCCGCCCGTTGCAGCGCGCATTTCATAAGCAAAGGAAGGCGAGTTCTGCTTATGCATGAGCCCTTCTCGCTCCTGGTCCCCGTCTATGACGGAGACCGGCCCGACTACCTGCGCCGGGCGTTCCGCAGCGCGGTCCACGACCAGACCGTGCGCCCGGACCAGGTGATCATCGTTCGGGACGGGCCGGTGCGGGCGGAGCTTGCCGAGTGCCTCGATGAACTGCGCGCGACCAGTCCCGTGCCGGTGACGTTCGTCCCGCTGGCGCACAACGGCGGCCTGGGCCCCGCGCTTGACAGCGGGCTGGCCGCGAGCCAGCACGACGTGGTCGCGCGGATGGACGCCGACGACGTGGCCATGCCGCACCGGTTCGAGGTGGAACTGCCGCTGATGGCCGACGCCGACATCGTCGGGTCCGGGCTGCTTGAGTTCTCCGGCGACACCGACGAGATCGTCGGGCAGCGGGTGCCGCCCACCGGCGCGGAGAAGATCGCCAGGTACGCGCGGATGCACGACCCGTTCAACCACCCCACGGTCATGTACCGGCGGCGCGCCGTGCTCGCGGCGGGCGGTTACGGGGACCTGAAGCTCATGGAGGACTACGCGCTGTTCGCGCGGATGCTGCAGAACGGCGCGCGGGCGGTCAACGTGGCCGAGCCGCTGGTCTACTACCGGGTCGGTGAGACCGCCTTCAAAAGGCGCGGCGGCGCTCAGCTTCTGCGCTCGGAGCTGCGGTTGCAGCGTGAATTCAGGAAGAACGGCTTCACCACACCCGGGCAGTACCTGCGCAACGTGGTCGTCCGCGGCGGTTACCGGCTGATCCCCTGGTGGGTGCGCCGCGCGGTGTACCGCCCGATCCTTTCCCGCGGCGGCGGCCATACGGCGGAGCATCCGCCCGAGCCTGCGGAGGGTGACCACGCCGCTGGGCCACATGACGGCGCGACCACCAACTCCGCCTCTGGTCTGCCGGTGAGCCCGTGAGCGCCGACCTCGTCATCGTCGGATCCGGCTTCTTCGGGCTGACCATCGCCGAACGCTGCGCCAGGGACCTGGGCCTGCGGGTGCTGATCCTGGAGCGCAGGCCGCACATCGGCGGGAACGCCTACAGCGAGAAGGAACCGGAAACCGGGATAGAGATACACAGGTACGGCGCGCACCTGTTCCACACCTCGAACGCGCGGGTCTGGGAGTACGCCAACCGGTTCACCGATTTCACCTCCTACCAGCACCGGGTCTTCTCGGTGTACAAGGGCCGGGTGTACCCGCTGCCGATCAACCTCGCCACGATCTGCGAGTACTTCGGCGCCGTGATGTCCCCGGACGAGGCGCGGGCGCTGATCGCCGAGCAGGCCGCCGAGGTGCCGCCCGGCACCGCGGCCAATCTCGAGCAGAAGGCCATCTCGCTGGTCGGCCGCCCGCTGTACGAGGCGTTCTTCCGCGGCTACACGTTCAAGCAGTGGCAGACCGACCCCGCGGACCTGCCCGCGGAGGTCATCACCCGGCTCCCGGTCCGCTACACGTTCAACAACCGGTACTTCAACGACACGTTCGAGGGGCTGCCGGTCGACGGGTACACGGCCTGGCTGGAGCGGATGCTCGACCACCCGCGCATCGAGGTGCGGGTGGGCACCGAGTTCGCCAGCCACCGCGCCGACCTGCTGGGGAACGTCCCGATCGTGTACACGGGCCGCTGGATGAGTATTTCGGCTACGCTGCCGGTGACCTGGGCTGGCGCACCCTGGACTTCGATCTTGAGGTGCTGCCGACCGGGGACTTCCAGGGAACGCCCGTGATGAACTACGCGGATTCCGACGTCCCGTTCACCCGCATCCACGAGTTCCGCCACTTCCACCCCGAGCGCGACTGGTACCCGAAGGACAAGACAGTGATCATGCGAGAGTTCTCGCGCTTCGCCGACCACGGCGATGAGCCGTACTACCCGATCAACACCCCGCAGGACCGGGACCGGCTGCTGGCTTACCGGGAAATGGCGGCCCGCGAGCCCGGCGTGATCTTCGGCGGGCGCCTGGGCACCTACAAGTACCTCGACATGCACATGGCCATCGGGTCCGCGCTGAGCGTGTACGACAACCGGGTGCGGCCGTTCTTCTCCGGCCACCAGTCGCTGAGCAGCTTCGGGGGCAGCGATGACTAACGACGCCACGGCGGGCGTGCCGTCGGTAGCCAAGGAGGGCGCGGTGGGCGCGCCGGCCCCGGCACCGGCCGGGCGCAGCATGCGGGTCGTGCAGCGGGTGGTGTTCCCCGGCGCGGACCTGGACGTCGTCCCGCTGTACGTGGAGACCAACCCCGAGCGCGGCGCCGCCGAACTCGCCGCCGAACTGCTGGCCGAGTCGCTCGGCAACCGCGACCAGGTGCCCCCGGCTCCCACGGCCATGGGCGTGGCGACGGGCGAGACCCAGTCGGTCATCCGGTTCGGCGTCGGGCTGCCCGCCCACCCGGCGGAGGAGATCCTGCCCCGGCGCAGCGCGGCGATCAGCGAGGGCGGCCGGGTCTCGTTCGGCACCTACTTCAACGCGTTCCCGGCCAGCTACTGGCGCCGGTGGACGACCGTGGACTCGGTCACGCTGCGGATCCGGATCGCCGGCGAGTGCACGATCGTCGTGTACCGCTCCGCGGCCAAGGGCCACAGCTTCCCGGTCGAGACGATTCAGATCGAGACCGACGAGCCGGAGTCGGTGGAGCGGGTGCTGCCGCTGGCCCCGTTCATCGACGGCGGCTGGTACTGGTTCGACATCGTGGCCGGCCCGCGCGGGACCACCGTGATCCAGGCGGAGTGGGCCGTGCCGGCCGAGCCTGCTCCGCCGGGCCGGCTCAGCCTCGGGTTCACCACGTTCAACCGGACCGACTTCATGGTGGGCCACCTGCGCGCCCTGGGCGCCTCGGCGGAGGTGCTCGACCTGATCGACGCGGTGTACGTGATCGACCAGGGCACCAGGCACGTGGCCGACCACCCGGACTTCGGTGACGCGGCCAAGGGCCTCGGCGACAAACTGCGGATCATCGAGCAGGGGAACATCGGCGGCTCCGGCGGCTTCTCCCGGTCCATGGACGAGGCCGTGCGCGCCGGGGACAGCGACTACCTGCTCATCCTTGACGACGACATCGTCCTTGAGCCGGAGAGCATCCTGCGCGCGGCGACCTTCGCCGACCTGGCGCGCAAGCCGACGATCGTCGGCGGGCACATGTTCAGCCTCTACGACCGGTCGGTGCTGCACGCGTTCGCCGAGTCCATCGCCCCGCGCAAGTGGTGGTGGGAAAGCTCTCCGAACACCAAGGCCCGGCACGACTTCGGCCGCCGGAACCTGCGGAACACCCCGTGGCTGCACCGCCGCGCCGAGGCCGACTACAACGGCTGGTGGATGTGCCTGATCCCCACGAAGATCATCAAGGAGCTAGGGCTGGCGATCCCGGTCTTCATCAAGTGGGACGACGCCGAGTACGCGGTGCGCGCGGGCGCCAAGGGCTACCCGACCGTGTCGCTGCCCGGGGTGGCCGCGTGGCACATCCCCTGGCTGGACAAGAACGACGCGCTGGACTGGCAGGCGTACTACCACATCCGCAACCGGGTGATCGTGGCGCTGCTGCACTCGCCGTTCAAGCGCGGCGGCCGCCTGATGGCCGAAAGCGGCGAACGCCAGTTGCAGAACCTGCTGTCGATGCAGTACTCCACGGCGGCCCTGCGAATGCTGGCCCTCGAGGACGTCCTGTCCGGGCCTGGCCACCTGCACCGCGACCTCGGCACGAAGATGGCCAGCCTGCGTGAGCTGCGCCAGCAGTTCACCGACGCACGTGGGTCCGCCGACCTCGAGGACTTCCCGCCCGCCCGGCGGAAGGTGCCGGACCAGTTGAAGACGAGCACCACCCCGACCAACAAGGTCAACCTGATGACCAAGGTCGCGACCGGAACGCTGCATCAGTTCCGCAAGCCGCGCAAGTTCCAGCGGCCGCAGATGACCCTGCCCCACCAGGACGCGGCCTGGTGGGTGCTGTCCAAGCTCGACAGCGCCGTGGTGTCGGCGCCCGACGGCGCCACCGCCTCCTGGTACCGGCGGGACCGCAAGCAGTTCCGTGCGCTCGCCCGGCGCAGCGCCGCGCTGCATCTGCGGATGGTGATGAACTGGCCCAGGCTCGCCAGGGAGTACCGCGACGCGGCGGCGGAGTTCACCTCGCCGGCCCAATGGCGGGAGACCTTCGAGGCCTCGCTCGGGGATCCGCCTGGTGGGCCGTGAGCCAGGCATCCCTCGGGCGCAGCGGCGAGGCGCCGTCCCCGGCTGAGCCGGCGGGCACGCCCGCCCCGGCACGTCCGCCGGCCGACGGGGCACACCCGCCCGGCAATGCCGTAGCGCACCCTGAACAGGCTGCCCGGGCGGGCGCGCCGCCCGCAGCGGCCGCGCAGCCCGTGACTCCAGTGGCGCCTGCCGGGCCGGCCCCGGCCGCGGCGCCTGCGCCGGCTGCCCGGGGTGCCGCGGGCGCGCCGCGGCGCGGAGGCTGGCGGGCGCGGGCGGCCAGGTATGCGCCGGCCGGTGCCGCCGCAGTGGCCATGGTGGTGCTCGGCCTGTGGGGGCTGGCCCGGGACTCGGCCATGGGCAACGACGAGGTGGCCACGCGCTGGGCCGCCCTGCTCAGCCTTCGCGACCTGGCCCACCTGCTGAACAACCAGGACGCGGTGCACGGGCTCTACTACCTGCTCATGCACGGCTGGGTGGCCGTGGGCAGCAGCCCGGCGGTGCTGCGGATCCCGTCGGTGGCCGCGATGGCCGCCGCCGTGGCGCTGGTCGCGGTCCTTACCGGGCGGCTCACCGGGTCCGGCTGGGCGGGCCTGTTCGCCGGCCTGGTCATGGCCCTGACCCCCATGATCAGCTTCTACGCGCAGACCGCGCGTTCCTACGCCATGGTGCTCGCCTGCGTGGTGGCCGCCACCCTGGTGCTGGTGCACGCGCTGAGCGCCGAGGCGGCCGGGACGGACGGCCAGCCCGCCATGCGGTGGTGGCTGGGTTACGGCGCGCTGGTGGTCGTGGCCGGCTACCTGAACGAGATGGCGCTGCTGATGCTGGCCGCGCACGCGATCACGGTGCTGCTCGCCAGGTACGGGATGGCTGTCGTGCGGCGCTGGGCGGTCACGGCCGCCGTGAGTGTCGTCCTGGTCGTGCCGCTGATCCTGATCAGCATCCGGGAGGACGGCGCCGTCGCGTGGATCCCCCGGCCGGGCCTGAACGCCCTGCTGGTCCTGTTCCACGACTACTTCGGTTCGGCCACCCTGGTCGCGCTCCTGCTGCTCGCGTGCGCGGTCATCGCCGTCCTGCCTGGCGGCGGCGAGGCCGGTGCGGCCTCCGCCACCTCGGCGGCACCTGCCGCCCCGGCGGCACCTGCCGCCCCGGCGGCGCCCGCGTGGTGGCGCGGCGGGGTCTCGCTGCCTTCGGTGGCCGCCCCGTTGCTGGTGGCCCCCGCCCTGCTGCTGATCCTCGAATCGCTCGTGGCACGGCCGCTGTATGTGGACCGCTATGTCCTGTACGGCGCGGCCGGGGCGGCCATGCTGGCCGGCGCGGGACTGTGGCGCGCCGGGCTGTGGCTGGCGGGCCGGTTCAATGGCCGGCCGGGACTGCTGTGGCTGCCGGGCGTCGCCGTCTGCGTGTGCGTGCTGGTCCTGCAATTGGGCCCGCAGCACCGGATCCGCACCCCGGCCAGCCGCCTGTTCAACTTCGGCGGCCCGTCCCAGTACGTGGGGGCGAACGCGCGCCAGGGGGACGGGGCGATGTTCTTCGGCAACCTGTTCCGCAAGGCGGCACTGGGCTACCCGGGGGACTACACCAAGACCGCGGACTTCGGCATGGCCAGGTCGCCGGAGCAGACCGGCTCGTTCCGTGGCCGCGACAAGCAGTTCTCTGCCGTACATCCGCTCATGCTGGATTACCAGCGGATCTGGGTGATCGGCCACGTGCCCTCGCCGCGGCTGCCCGACCCGCTGCTGCGCGCGGAGAGTGCCGTGCTCAAGCAGGACTTCCGGCGGGTCGCCGAGCGGCGGTTCAAGGGGATCGTCGTCACGCTCTGGCAGCGGCGCTGACCTGGCGGCCCCGGTGACCGCCGCGCCCGACGAATCCGCCCTGCGGATGCTGCGCCAGGCCAGGGACCGGATCGACCGCGACTACGCCGAGCCGGTGGGCATCCCCGCGCTGGCGGCCGCGGCCGGCTACTCGACGACACACTTCATCAGGGCCTTCCGTGCCGCCTACGGTGAGACGCCGGGGGCCTACCGGACCCGGCGGCGGGTCGAGCGCGCCTGCGAACTGCTGCGTTCGGTGAACCTCTCGGTCACCGAGATCTGTCACACGGTCGGCTTCACCAGCCTGGGATCGTTCAGCGCGCGGTTCTCCGGCCTGATGGGCCAGTCCCCGTCGGCGTACCGCGCGGAGGCCGCCCGCCGCGGCGGGCCCGCGCCCATCCCGGGATGCTTCGTCCTGATGTGGCGCACCGGCTTGCCAGCCCCGCCCGAGGCCGCGCCCCCTCGGCCCCGCCTGCCGCGCGCGCCTCAGACCCGGCCGCCGTCGGGCCACCCGCGGGCTGAGGTCAGGTCCGCAATTTCGGAGAAGCGTTCCGGCCCTGCTCAGCCCTAACGTGGTGCCTCGTCAATGGGCATCAGTCAAGGGAGTCACCATGATCATGGGCATGTCGTTCGTCTCGGTCTGGGTGCTGAACCAGGACTCGGCCAAGGAGTTCTACACCAAGAAGCTGGGCTGCGAGCTCACCACCGATTTCAAGCTGGACAACGGGATGCGCTGGCTGACCGTCCGCCCGCAGGGCAGCACCGGCCAGGAACTGCTGCTGATGGACCCGGCGCACTCGATGCTCGACGCCGCGACCGCGGAGCAGGTCCGGGCGCTGGTGGCCAAGGGGGCGCTGAGCCCGGGGGTGATGGCCACGTCGGACTGCCGCGGTGACCACGCCGCCCTGTCGGCCCTGGGCGTCGAGTTCGTGCAGGAACCGGCCACGCGCCCCTACGGCGTCGAAGCGGTCATCAGGGACGACTCGGGCAACTGGTTCAGCTTCACCCAGCGCAAAGGCTGATCTGCCGCGCCGGGCCGGTGCCGCACGGCGCCGGGCCGGTGCGCGGCGGCGTGCCGGGCCGGTGCTGCGCGCGGACCGGGCGGTTGCCGGGGCATCTGCGACGGGGTTGACTGGCGGGATGTTTACCGAAGCCGAGCTTGAGTACCTGCGGTCGCAGCGCCTCGGGCGACTGGCCACACAGGCCCCCGACGGCACGCTGCAAAACAGCCCTGTCGGGTTCATGGTCGACGCCGATGCCGGGGTGATCCTCATCTACGGCCGCGACCTCGGCAACACCCGCAAGTTCCAGAACATCGCGGCCAACGGCAGGGCCGCCTTCGTGGTCGACGACATCGCGTCGGTCAATCCGTGGGTCGTGCGCTGCTTCGAGGTACGCGGCACCGCAGAGGCGCTCACCGGCCAGCAGCCGCCCAACTCATACATGAGCCCGGAGGTCATTCGCATCCATCCCCGCCGGATCATCAGCTGGGGTCTTGGCCCGGACGGTGACCAAAGCTCGCGCCGCACGGTCGGCTAGGCGTGCCCGGCCACGAGCGGTCGCCTGCGAGTGCGAGCTGCCTGGCCCGGACGGGCAGCCGATGGTGCCATAGGCGAATACGTCGCCAACTCAGTTGTCTGATTTGGCCCCATGAGCGCGACGTGAGGTATCTCCATCTGCATTGATTCGTTGGCCTGAGAAGCTCACTGCCGTGATTAAAGGCATTACTAAAGATTAATGAATGTGCCTGTCTTGATCGCTCAGGTTCCCGCCCCAATGGGGCCTGCGCTTACCGGGGGGATCGCTGCAGCCGCAGCGCTTACCGCGGTACCGGACGAATATGTCGTAAGATCATGGGAAGCAAAAACAGGTGGCGGATGATTCTCTTTCTTAACCATCAGTAATATAGGGTTGACACCGGAATTTGCTGGTTCTTTACGATTAAGCGCGCTCTCCGTGTAATCCCCCGCATAGCCGTCACGTCTTAGTTGTGTATGATTTCGACGTGTCACGATAGGCATGAGGACAGAGTGGCTGTCCACAGTAGTCACGGTATGAATAGCGCGGCAGGCCTGTGGTTAGGGGTGCCGCGGCAAGCTTGTAGAAGGGTCGCTCGCCGCCGCTGGCACCAAATATGAGGCTCTGAACAGCAGGAACCTGCCGAGGAGTCCCTACTCTGGAGTCATGCCGGAGCCTCAAGAGTGCTGATGAGGATGATTGGCGAGAGGAAGACCGGGTCATGCTAGTCCCCGCGCGGGGCGGTTCTCAGCCCACAGGCGCATCCCCGCCGCGTCTCAGTCTGGGCGCCTGCTTGCCAGGATGCGAGCGGCAGCACCAACCAGCGACCATCGATCTCCACAGTGGCTCACAACCGTTGCGCCGCCAGGACTTGCGTCCTGCGGAGAAGGGGTCCCCTGATGCCTTTACCTGGACTCTTGGCGTGCACACCCTGAGCGCCTGAAGACGGCGCGGCCCCCGCCCCGGCTGCCACCGGGACGGAGGCCTAGAGCAGAAGCCCTGTCTAAGAAAGCCACTTGCTCTTGAGAACTAATGATGCCAGCCATCGTGTGATTCCAGCGGATGCCTTGCGGCAACGCGTCGGCCTTAGCCTGCCTGCGCCGCTGGCTCAGGACGCCGCAACCGGCCCGTTCCGGCCCATCGGGGGAGGCGCGCCGACTCGGCAGCCAACCGGGCCCGATGGTCCCACTTCGGCAGCGCGCCCGGCGGTCCGCCACAAGCTGTCCCGAGAGCGCTTCGCAGACCGCAACAGACGCGCCGCCAGACCCCCGGCTCAGACGTCCAGACCTGGCCCAGGCAGAGAACTTCGGCCGATGAGGCTGTAAGCCACCGATCACTGCCAGGCAATGACGTGACATGTCGTGGGAGGGAAATACGCACGGCATGAGAAAGGATCAAGGAACGAACTACGAATGGGAAACGCTAGGCGAGTTTCTGACTTCAACAGGCAGGATCCCAAGGGAGCAAGGACGTGAGCTTGATCAGCTATATCATTCCCATAACGGTGACGGTGGCGTTCGTTCTGCCGGTCCGGATATTCTGGCGGTGGAAGAAGCCGTTCCTGGAGCCCTAGCGGAGTCCTACGCCATCCCCGCCATTAGCTTTCGTTATAACCGGGCCCTTATTCTCACGGCAGTGCTGGGGCTGCTGGTAGGCCTGACGGCCTGGAAAGGGGTGGTAAGCTGGCACGATTTTGCAAGAGTCCGCTGGCAGGTGTTGGCGGCCGTCGTCCCGGTAGCCGTTTTTAAGGCTTACGGATGGGTTCTTTCCGCTTTCGATCGGCCAGTGCGCGTTTCTGCTGCCGAGCAGGCAAGCCTGGACCGCCTGCGGGTGGTTGTGGCGGTCCCGGTCTACAACGAAGACCAGGCGATCCTGGATCGCTGCATTTGGGCGCTGGTGAACCAGAGCCGCAAGCCGCAGCGGGTTGACGTAGTAGATGACGGCTCCACAACAGTGGACTATTCCGATTTGCGGGCCTACTGGGCTGGGGAGCACCAGGGAGTGGAGGTGACCTGGGAACGGCAGGCGAACGCGGGCAAGCGCCGGGCCCACTGCGTGACATTCAGATCTGACAAGCACGCCGACATCTTCGTGACCGTTGATTCTGACACCGCCCTGGCGCATAACGGCCTAGAGGAAGGGCTTAAGCCGTTTATCGACCCCGCGGTGAATTCGGTGGCCGGGATTGAGCTGGGCTTCAACGCCAACTACAACTTTATCACCCAGATCCAGAATGCACTGCAGCAGCTGGCGCAAGTGGTGATCGGGGCCGCCTGGTCGGTCACCGGTGATATGTACACCAACCGGGGCCCCTTCGCCCTCTATGACGCTAACATGGTGCGGGAGCTTGTCCCGCTGTATTGGGGGGAGACGCTTTTCGGGCGGCGGGTGGTGCTGGGTGACGATTCGCTGCTCGCTCTAGCTGGGAGCATGCGCGGCCGGTCGGTGCAGCAGTTGTCCGCTTTCGGGCTTACTATGTGGCCGGAAACGGTGGACCATCACATCCGGCAGCGCGTGCGCTGGGCGCGCGGCCGAGCGGTCCGGAACTTTTGGCGGATCAAGTATTACCCGCTGCGGTCTTACCTATTCTGGTACAGCGCCATGGGAATTTACGGGTTCGTCGCTGGTATGGAAGTCGCCTATGAAATGGCGGCTGGCTGGCCGCAGGATAAAAAGACGGTGGGGGCAGCTCTGCTTCTTATGGCGATCTGGTCGTGGCTGTCCCAGGTGCGCGCCTTGTGCATTAAGCGTGAGGGCGACACCTGGCTTGATCGGGCGATTATGGTTCTCATCCGGCCGGTGGCCTCACTGTGGTCGGCGGTAATGCTGAACAGGCTGGTCCGCTCTTGGGGGAGCCTGACGCTGCTCGAGCAGAGATGGACCACCAGACAGAAAGGTGCTGAGCCTCTAGCCGAAAGCCAGGGCACCGTGCTGCTGCAAGCTAGGATGGAGGGATAAGATGCTCAGCAAGTTCATTAAATTCGTGCGCCTGCAAGAACTATGGCCACTCTACCTGATACTAGAATTGCAGGCGGCGCTCACTATCCCCAGGATTGCAGATATGCCATCTGGCGGAGACGAGGCCTTGTACCGCTGGGAGGGCTATATCGAATGGCAACATTGGCTTCATGGGACGGCGCTGCCCCGGTTCGCCGGTTTTACCTCTGGTGCCCCGCAGATTTACCCTCCTGCGTCTGCTCTCACCGGTTCCCTGCTGGGTGCCCGGCTACTGAGTCTTACTTTTATGCTTGGCATTACGATACTGCTATGGCTGACGGCGCAGAAGCTGTTTAACCGCACGGTAGCAATCGCCTCGTCTGCTCTGTTCGTCGCGATAGGACCCACTACCTGGATCGGGACGCTGGCCACCTTTGATGCGATGGCCTTTTTCCTCCTCGCGCTCGCGGCATATCTCGCGACATTCAAGGGCTGGAAGTTCCTGGTCGGCTGCGTGGTCGCCCTCGCCCTGGCGAATCTCACCAAGTACGCGAGCATTCTCTGGGACCCTGTCATCGTGTGCATCGCCCTCATTCGTTTCGGTTGGAGGCAGGCGAGCGTACTCGCCTTGGGCACTGCACTCCTGGTTTGGCTCTCCCTGAATGGCCTGGGAGACATTTCCGGCCTTGTGCACACAACTACAGCGCGCCCGCATGGGGATAATCCGCCGATGACCGTCCTTGGCACGGCGTTTAGCTGGATCGGCGTGGTGATTGTCCTGGCCTTCGCTGGGGCGATCCTGGCCTGGACAAGCAGCGAAACGCGGAAGCTGAAGTGGTTGCTGACACTGTGCTTCGCTGCGACCCTGCTCGCCCCGCTAGACGAGGCCCGCATTAACACGCTTCAGTCCCTAGACAAGCACGCCGGGTATGGTGCCTGGTTCGGCTGCATCGCTGCTGGCTACGCTGCCGGCCGCATTGTTATCTGGGCCCAGGGCCATGTCTCCCAGCCCAGTATGCTGGAACTCGCGGCAGCGGCACTGGTCCTGCCAGTTCTGCTGCTTGGCGTCTTCCAGTTCAACCACGCGGTGCCCAGGCCACCCTGGTCCGGCAAGGTGATCTCTGTCCTGCGGGAATTTGCACCGAAAGCGGGGAGTGGGTATATCCTTACTGACCAGCCCGAGCCGCAGCATTTGGTGCCGCCCATCGCCCCTCCTCCGGACTGGAAAATTGCCCGCATTTTCACAGTGGGGCGTGGCAATAACCAGTTGGCCATTATCCATCATTACATACGGCTGATCACTGACAAGCAGGTCAAGCTCATCGTTCTCGGGTTCGCGGGTAAGTTCAAGCTGCAAGACGATCTGTATCTGAAGGCGCTCGAGGAAGCCCATGCTTACCGGCAGATTCATCAGGGCACCAACCAGGTCAAGATTTGGTTGCGTAAATGATCCGCTCTTCCCGCCGGGTCGGGCAGCTGATAATAACGCTCACCTGTGCATGTGCTATTGGCGGGATCGGTGTCGCTCTCGTACTTTTTAGTACCGGCCCGGACTACCATTCGGCCCATTCCACCATAAATAAAGTGACTTGTACTAAGACGCTGCCCGACACGGCGGGACACTATCTCGGCTCGGTTGTGCGGCCAGTGACGGCACGCCAGCCGTTCAAAGGGAACATTGCCGAGCTGTACGTCGGCTTCGGGGGCCACTTCCCCGGTACCCTGGCTACCAGATTCCGCGCCGCGGGTATGGTCCCGTTTATTCAGGTGAACCCAAGGAAGGTGAAAATCGCAGGTATTGCTGCCGGACATTATGATACTTACCTGCGCACCTATGCTCGGGACGCCGCGCGGTTCTGCACGCCCCTGGTTCTTAGCTTCGGGCATGAGTTCAATGGGCACTGGTACAGCTGGGGATTTAGGCATACCTCGCCCCGAGATTTCGTCGCAGCGTGGCGGCATATGCATGATATTTTCGTGAAGGAACGGGCCACTAATGTCTTCTGGGCCTGGGACCCAGATCATGCCGCCCAAAACCCCGCTCCCTGGTGGCCGGGATCCTCCTATGTCAACTGGATCGGCATTGACGGGTACTTCCGCAAACCAGGGCAGACATCCTTCCGGATACTCTTCGGGAAGCGTATTGCCGAAATCCGCAGGTTCAGCAAAGCGCCGATCTTGATAGCGGAAACAGGAGCGCCGCCTAGCAAGCAGCGCGCCAAGCAGATCCGGATCTTGCTCGGCGGAGTGCACCATTACCGCTTGCTCGGCTTGATATATTTTGATGTACCGGGAATTCAGGACTACAGGATCAACCATGACCAAGCCGCCCTTGCGGTCTTCAAGCGGGCATCTGCAGCTGTCGCCCATTAACTTGCTTCGACCTGAAAAAGTCCTCGTCATGATGCGCGGTCACCCGGGGGCGGCTCCTGGCTTGCTGATTAGCTGGCGAGGGTCCGATCTTGACCAGGTTGTGGGCGAAGACGCCGTGGCCGCACCAGATGGCGGCCTCGATCCCTTCCAGCACAAGGGGTCGAGGCCATCCTCGCGCTGGCAGCGATCAAGCACCACCAGGTGGGGTCTTCAGGTCGAAGTAACTTGGCTGGATCTCCGGGCCCTGCCAGCGAGGCTCCTGGCGGGACGCTAGTCGATCATGTGGGCCTTGCACCACAGGCGGGTCGCGGGCGGGCCGATCATGCCGGCTTCGCGCAGGAACGCCACGATCTTCTCCCCGCCATAACGGATGGTCTCGTGGTGGGCGGGATTCGCCAGCGCGACGCGGCGTGCCTGCGCCGGGTCCAGCCCCACCGAGCGGTAGACCTCGGGGCTGATCAGGTTCCTGGCCACGATGAGCGCGACCCGGCCGAGCACGGCCCGCTGCATGGGCAGTTCGGCCAGGGACAGCTTGGCCGCGCTGCGGGTCAGTTCGGCCCGGGCGAACCCGATGTGCCTGGCCTCCTCCAGGATGTGGATCTTGTTCACCATCCGGACGACGGGCTGGATCGAGTCGTCGGTGGCCATCTCCCGCTGGTAGCGGTCGGTGATTTCCTCGCCGATCAGGATGGCGCCCCACATGGCGGGGCCGTGCGCGGTCGTGGTCAGCAGCCGGCCAAGAGCATGGACGTGGCGGGGCGGCCCGTAGTAGGGCACGCCCATCCACTCGATCAGGCGCGCGAACATCGTCGAGTGCCGGCACTCCTCGGCCATCTCGGCGAGCGCGTACTGCACGTGCCGGGTGGCCGGGTTCTCCTCGTAGGCCAGCTTGGCCAGCAGGCGCATCAGGATGCACTCCAGCCAGATGCCGAAGCCGGCCACGCTGGCGGCCTCGTGCTTGCCGAGTTCGCGCCGCTGCTCCGGGGTGAGCCGGTCCCACAGCGGCGTCCCGTACAGGGTGGAGCGGTGCTCGGGCAGGAAGATCTTGCCCGGCTCCGGCGGCGCGGACCAGTCGATGTCGATTTCCGGGTCGTAGGACCTGGCCGCAGTCGAGCGCAGCAGGCGGTCGGCTACCCGCTCGCGATCCGTGCTGCGCGCACCCCCGCCGGGCAACCCGGAATCCGCGCTGCTGGCACCCTTGCCGGGCAGCCCGGGGTTCGTGCGGCGCGCGGCCCTGGCGGGCAGTTCGGCCCTGGCGGGCAGTTCGCTGGTCTTCGTCACCGGTCTCGCCTCCAGCCAAACTGTAACTTGAAGTAACAGTTACCTTTGGTATCATCATCTGCATGAGCGCGGCTGTCAAGGGCGGCGACGCCCGCAGGGACCGGTGGAGCGACCACCGGGCGCGCCGGCGGCGTGAGTTCGTGGACGCGGCGCTTCGGGTCCTGGAGGTCCAGGGCCCCGATCTGCCGATGGACGCGGTCGCCGCCGAGGCGGGGGTCACCAAGCCGGTCCTCTACCGGTACTTCCAGGACAAATCGGCCCTGGTGGACGCGCTGGCCGAGCGCGGCTCCCAGATACTGCTCGACCGGCTGCTCCCGGCGATCCAGGCGGGCTGCCCGGCGCTGTCTCGGGTGCGGGACGCGGTCGGCGCCTACTTCGCGGTGATCGACGAGCACCCGAACCTCTACTGGCTGCTTGCCCGCGAGGGCAGGGCCGACTCCGGGAGCGGGCCGGACTCCATCCAGCAGAACAAGGAGTTCATCGCGACCGCGCTCACCGCGGTGCTCGGCGACTACCTGCGGGCCTACGGGCTGGACTCCGGCGGGGCCGAGCCGTGGGCCTACGGCATGACCGGCCTGGTGCAGAGCACCGGCGATTGGTGGCTGCAGCGGCGCTCGATGACCCGGGCCACCGTGGTCGAGTACGTCACCCAGATCATCTGGGCGGCGATCGCGGGGATGTTGCGCGAGGCCGGCATCGTGGTGAACCCGGACGAGCCGTTCCCGCAGACGCGCCCGCCGTTGCACGCCGTGACCCCCACGGACGCACGGCTGGCCCCGGGGTGACCCACGCGGGCACGATGGCAGGCGGCAGGATCGGCAAGCGGCAAGGAGGCCAGATGGCCGGGCTCGGCGACTCAGACGGCTACGAGGGAACCGCGGTGCTGGAGGTGGGCCGGTCGCGGTTCGACGTCCAGGTGCGGTTGCGGGGCCACTTCCAGCCCATCGACGGCCGCTATCACTGGTATGGGCGTATCGACGCGCATGAAGGCCTGGACGAGTTGCTCGGCTCGGGCAAGGCGAGTGGCGTGCTGACCACGGCCGAAGGTTCGGCCCCGTGTGAGCTGTCGGAGCCGGATCCGTCGCACCGGTACCGCGTCACCGGCATCTCCACGCCGCCGTTCCGCACCGGGCAGCCCGCTGCGGGGCCAGACCAGCAGGAGGCCGGAACCGCGCAACAGGCGGCCGCCGGGGCCGGCGTGCCGCTGCCAGGGCACGTCCGTGTGGCCATCATCGGCGCCGGGCTGGGCGGGATCGGGGCGGGCATCCGGCTGCGTCAGGCCGGTGTGACCAGCTTCGTCATCCTGGAACGCGCCACCGCGGTCGGCGGTACCTGGCGCGACAACACCTACCCCGGCTGCGCCTGTGACGTGCCGTCGCACCTGTACTCGTTCTCGTTCGCGCCGAACCCCGGGTGGTCACACAGCTTCTCCCGGCAGCCGGAAATCTGGCAGTACGCGGAGGATGTCACCGACCAGCACGGGCTGCGTGAGCACCTGGTCTTCGGCACCGAGGTGCTCCGGACGGACTGGGACGCGGGCCCGGCGCGCTGGCGGCTGCGGACCAACCGCGGCGAACTCACCGCCGACGTACTGATTGCTGCCTCGGGGCCGCTGTCCGAGCCGTCCCTGCCCGATGTCCCCGGGCTGGCCGACTTCCCTGGCGAGATCTTCCACTCGGCCAGGTGGAACCACTCCTACAGCCTCGAAGGCAAACGGGTCGCGGTGGTGGGGACCGGGGCGTCGGCGATCCAGATCGTGCCCAAGATCCAGCCCGAGGTGAAGCACCTGGTGCTGTTCCAGCGCACGCCCGCCTGGATCGTGCCGCGCCGGGACCGCCGCATCACCGAGTTCGAGAAGCGGCTGTACCGCCAGGTCCCGGCGGCACAGCGACTGGCCCGGCTCGGCATCTACATCTCCCGCGAGTCGCTGGTGGGTGGCTTCACCAAGCGGCCCGCGATCCTCAAGGCGGCCCAGCGGATGGCGCTGCGGAACCTGGCCAGGTCGGTGCCCGACGCCGAGTTGCGGGCCAAGCTGACCCCGGACTACGTCATGGGGTGCAAGCGCATCCTGATCTCCAGCGACTTCTATCCCGCGCTGCGCAGGCCGAACGTGCAGGTGGTCGCGTCCGGTCTGGCCAAGGTCGACGGCAACACACTGACCGCGAAGGACGGCACGTCCTGCGAGGTAGACGCGATCATCCTGGCCACCGGGTTCCACGCGGTGGACGCGCCGATCGCCGAGCGGGTCTACGGGACGGGCGGGCAGAGCCTGGCACAGGCATGGAACGGTGACATGCGTGCGCTACGCGGCACCACGATCGCGGGCTTCCCGAACCTGTGCATGATCATCGGGCCAAACACGGGCCTCGGCCACAACTCGATGATCTACATGATCGAGTCCCAGCTCAACTACATCGTCGACTACGTCGCCACGCTGGACCGCACCGGCGTGGCCGCCCTGGACACCAGGCCGGGCGCTCAGCAGGCCTGGTGCGACGACATCGAGCGGCGGATGGCGTCCACCGTGTGGACCACCGGCGGCTGCGTGAGCTGGTACCTCAATGCCGCGGGGCGCAACCCCACGCTGTGGCCGGGATCCACGATCGGGTTCCGCAGGGCTACCCGCCGCCTGGATCCGGCCGAGTACGAGATGATCCCGCCATGGCAGGGGACGGGCCGCTAGCCAGGCCCTGCCAGGATGGGCGGGTGGCCCTGAAGCACCTGACATCGAGCGTTTTCGTCTTCCGCCGGTTCGCCGACGGCTGGCGGACCGGGCTGATCCGCCATCCCCGGCTGCACAAGATGATGATTCCTGGCGGTCACGTCGAACCCGAGGAGTCCTCCGCCGAGGCCGCGCTGCGGGAGGTGGCCGAGGAGACCGGCCTGGCGGTCACGCTGGTCAGCCCGCCGGCCGCGCCGGTGCCGGACGGCTACCGGGGCCGGCGGGTCGCCCTGCCCTGGTGGATCGCCGAGTACCGGGTCAAGCCCGACAACCACCTCGACGTGGCGCATGTCCACGTCGACCACCTGTACGTGGCCCTGGCCGACGGCACGCTGCCGCCGCCCGGGGCCGGCCCGCCGGAGGCGGCGCACCAGTTCGGCTGGTACACGCCCGGTGACCTGCCAGGACTTGACATGTTCGAGGACGCCAGGCTCCTCGCGCGGCTGCTGCTGACCGGCCTGGCCGACGGCGCCGGCGGCACGGATGCCACTGCGACGGCGGCCCTGGTGGCGGGGCTCAGGGGCACCAGTGATAGTCCCTGACGCCGGCCAGGCCGCCAGGCTAGCCCGGATCGCCCGCATCGGGCTGGTCGCCGGCCCAGAGCGCGAGCACCGATGCGATGGTGTCCGCCTCCGCGGCCGGTTTGTCCGGCCGGTGCCGCAGCACGCGGGCGAACCGCAGCGCCACACCGCCCGGGTAGCGCGGGCTGCCCTGCACCCCGTCGAACGCGATCTCCACGACCAACTCCGGCCGCACCCGCAGCACGCCGTAGGCGTTCTTGAGGTCCCCGGCCGGGCCAGACCCGGGCGGATCGGCCAGTTCAAGCAGCCGTTCGGTCTGCCAGGTGAGCATCTCGTCGGTGAGCCCCTTGAACGTCTTGCCGAGCATGACCAGGCCGCCGGTGGCGGGGTCGCGCGCGCCCAGGTGCAGGTTGGACAGCCAGCCGCGGCGCCGGCCGTGGCCCCATTCGGCCGCGAGCACCACCAGGTCGAGCGTGTGCCGTGGCTTCACCTTGATCCACTCGCTGCCGCGCCGCCCCGCCGCGTACGCGGCGTCCGGCGACTTGACCACCACGCCTTCGTGGCCGCGCCCCACGGCGTCCGCGAAGAACGCGCCGGCGGCATCGACGTCCTCGGTGACCAGGCGCGGGACGAGCATGTGCGCGGGCATCACCGCCGCCAGCCTGGCCTGCCTGACGTGCGCGGGCTCGTCGATCAGGTCCGTGCCGTCCAGGTGCAGCAGGTCGAAGAAGAACGGGGTCAGCGGGGTGTCCGCGCGCTGGCGTGCGATGTCCATGTGACTGCCGGTGCGGCTCGCGGTGACCTGGAACGGGCGCGGGCGGCCGTCCGGGGCCAGCGCCACGGCCTCCC
>CAVSCM010000017.1:0-12977 GCA_963726415.1 uncultured Actinomycetes bacterium | reverse complement strand
TGGCTGGCCTGGGCGAACGGGCGCCCGCACCCTCGCCTGAGCGCACCTCGACCGCTTCCGGTTTGTCCCCGCTGCCACAACGACGGCATTCTTTGTCGCCGTTGCCACCACGACGACAATCGCCGAGGCGGAACCGGCACCCGGGAGGCTATTCCACGAGCCGGCAGTGGCGCCGGGCCATCCTCGCGCGGCCCGGCGGGAGGCGAAAAACGGCCGCTGGGTACCGGGCACCAGTACCCAGCGGCCGCCGCGGTCACGCGGGGATCAGTGCGCGACATGGCTGAATCCTCCCAGCAGGCCGTGCGACTCACCGTCCGGCCCGGCGGAGAAGAGCAACTGGTTGTTTCCGGCGGCGTTGCCGTTGCCGAACATCGGCCCCAGAGCCCGTCGATGACGATCGGCTGGCCGTTGGAGCCCCGGAGCTGGCCCAGGCGCTGGCCGGTCGTGGGGTTGTAGACGTTGATGTGGCCGTCGCCGAAGTTGCCGACCAGCAGGTCCCCGGCGAACTGGCCGAAGCTGGCCGGCGCCAGGGCCATGCCCCACGGCGAGTTGAGCGCGCCGCGGGTGATCAGCCGGCGGATGAACTTGCCGTTCCTGCCGAACACGTCCACGAAACCGTTGCCCGGCCCGGCGACGTCGTCGTGCAGCGTGGCGTCCTGCTTGGCGAACGACACGTACAGCTTGCCCATGATCACGGCGATGCCGAACGGCCCATAACCGGCCGGCAGCTCCGAATCGACGAACAGCCCGCCGGGCAGTTCGACCGGGGTGAACGTGCCGTCGTAGGCCTCGACCCGGCCGGAGCGGAAGTTGGTGGCGTACAGCGTCGTGCCGACCGACGACTTGGCGATAGCCAGGCCCTTGTACACCGCGTTGGCACCGTTGTTCCTGGCCACCTCGGTGACCGTGGACGGGTTGGTGCCGTTCGGGTTGACGTTCGGTGCCCACCCGTCGATCGTGCCGTTCTCGGTGTCGAACAGGAACAGCGACGAGCCCGAGTTCCCGTGGCTATCGCTGACCACGAACGCGGAGGAGTCGGAGTTGAACACCTGCCCGGTCGGTGCGGCCCCGGTGACGTTGACCACCAGCGGGACCTTGCTCACCGACGTGGCGCTGGCGCCCGCGTACAGCGTTGCCTTGTCGGAGCCGTTGTCGGCTACCCACAGCGGCGAGCCGGGCGAGGCGTTCGTGCCCGGGGAGGCGGCCAGCCCCCAGGCGTTGACCAGGTCAGGGTCGGTCAGGTTCGCCTTCCCCGCCTGGTCGGATACCAGGTTGATCTGGCGGTAAGAGCCGTGTGTGGTGGCGCCGGCCGGTACGGCACCGAGTGCGCCCGCGGCCAGCGTGCCGGCGGCCACGATCGTGGCCACGGACAGCCCGCGCCGTGCACCGCGCGTTTGACTGAGCCGGAATTGCGTCACTGGGATCATCCTCGCTCCCCGATTGTCGGTAACAGGTCCCTGGTGAGCCATGCGCCGCCGAGGGCGGCGCTCCGACGTGTTCACGTACCGCGGCAGCGCTTGGTTCAATAATCAGCAAAGAATCTGCTATTGATTTGCATAGCTAAACGACGGCCGTGCGCGGTCACCGCCCCGGGTAACCCGCCGCCGGTGGCGCAGGGGTTTGTCGGCGGCGGGGCTTACCCTGGCGCCGTGGGCGACGACATCGCGGATCTGAGCAGGCCAGAGGACCGGTACCAGGACCTCGTCGATGAGCTGATCGGCGCCGACGGGGTGACGCCGCCGCGCGGTGGCGGCAGGTTCGGCCGCTCCGCGCTGCGATTCCAGAACAAGATTTTCGCCATGTTCGTCCGCGGCCGGCTGGTGGTGAAGCTCCCGGCCGACCGGGTCGAGGAACTGATCGCCGCGGGCGAGGGCGTCGGTTTCGACGCGAACAAGGGCACCCCGATGCGCGAATGGCTGAGCCTGGATCCCGATTCCGCCCGGCCGTGGCTGCCGCTGGCCACCGAGGCGCTGGATTTCGCGCGCAAGGCCCAGCGCCGGTAGCGCCCGCTCCCCGCCGCCACCGGGCAGCCCGTGGGCCGTTAGCCGGGCGCGAGCACCGCGCAGAGCCGGGCGACCGCGGTGCTGTAGGCGTGGCCAGGCGGCGTAGCATAGCCCACCACCAGCGCCGGGCCGCCGATGTCATGGCCGGGCATGGCGTAGGAGCCGAGGCCCTCGACGGCCAGGCCGTGCCGCGCGGCCCGGGCGACCAGAGCGTCCTCGCGCGGGCCCGGCGGCAGCCGGAGCACCGCGTGCAGGCCGGCCGCGATGCCGGTGACCCGCACCTGCGGGGCGCTCGCGCGAAGCGCGGCCACCAGCCGGTCCCGGCGCCGCCGGTAGGCCAGCCTGACCCGGCGCACCTGCCGGTCGTAGGCCCCGGAGGCGATGAACTCGGCCAGGGTGAGCTGGTCCAGGCTGCTGCTCAGCCGGCCGGTCGCGGCCTTGGCCGCCACGACCTCGTCCACCAGGGCGGCCGGGAGGACCAGCCAGCCCAGGCGCAGGCCGGGCGCAAGGCTCTTGCTGGCCGTGCCCGCGTACACGACATGTTCGGGTGCGAGCGCCTGCAGGGCACCCACGGCGGGCCGGTCGTAACGCAGTTCGCCGTCGTAGTCGTCCTCGACGATCAACGCGCCCGTGGCCGAAGCCCAGTCGGCGGCCCGGCGGCGCCTGGCCGGTGCCAGCGGCACGCCCAGCGGGAACTGATGGGTCGGGGTGAGCAGCAGCGCGTCCACCCCGTCGAGGTCGCCGATCGACGCGCCACCCTGGTCCACCGGCAGCGCGGTCACGGCGAGCCCGCTCTTTTCCGCAATGCGCCTGTGCAACTGGTGACCGAGCGCCTCGGCCGCCAGCGTGCTCGCCCCCCGGGCGCGCAGTGTCTCGCACAGCAGTTCCAGGCCCTGGGCGAAGCCCGCGCAGACCATCACGCGGTCCGGGGTGACGGCGACGCCACGGGCGCGGGCCAGGTACCCGGCCAGCGCGGTGCGCAGTTCCGGCAGGCCGCGCGGGTCGGTGTAGCTCAGCGCCCGTACTGGTGCCGCGGTCAGCGCCTTGCGGCCTGCGGCAAGCCATGCCTGGCGGGGGAACGCGGCCACGTCGGGAACCCCGGTGCGCAGGTCGTACCGTGCCTGCCGGGGCATGGCCGGGGGCGGTGGCCCGGCCGAGGGTGGCGGCGCCGCCACCCGCTCCGCGACCCAGGTGCCCGAGCCCTGACGGGCGGCCAGCCAGCCCTCCGCGACAAGCTGGGCGTAGCAGTCGGCGACCGTGTTCCTGGCGATGCCCAGGTCCGCGGCGAGCGCACGGGAGGACGGCAGCCGGGTTCCTGGCAGCAGCCGGCCACCCCGCACGGCCTCGCGGAGCGCGGACTCCAGCCCCGCCCGCACCTGGGACCCGGCCAGGTCCAGGTGCAGGTCGACACTGGAAATGGCCCATGAATCTGACACGAAAGTGGACCTCACCTGTGGGCTGATTTCTCCATAGTGTGGAGCTCAGCGCACAGGACAGCAAGAGCGAGGGAGCTCATCATGACCGCCACCACCGTGCAGGTCCCGGTCCGCCTGGACTTCGACGCCCACGCCCCGGGTTTCGCCAAGGCGCTGGCGCACCTCGACAACGCCGCGACCAAGCAACTCGACCAGGTGAACTTCGACCACCGGCTGCGCGAACTGGTCCGGATCCGGGCCTCGCAGCTCAACGGGTGTGCGTACTGCATCGACATGCACACCAAGGACGCTCGCGCGGCCGGCGAGACCGAGCAGCGGATCTACGCGCTGTCCGCCTGGCGGGAGACACCTTTCTTCACCGCCAGGGAGCGTGCCGCGCTCGGTTTCACCGAGGCGGTGACCCTGCTGGCCCAGGACCACGTGCCGGCCAAGGCGTACGCCGCGGTGGCCGCCGAGTACTCACCGGACGAGATCGCCGCGCTGGTCAGCCTCCTGGTCGCGATCAACGCCTGGAACACGGTGGGGGTCAGCACCCGCACCTGGGTGCCAGGGACGTACGAGCTGTGAGCCCGCTCACCGCGTCAGCCCGGCGGTTCCGCGCAGCCCATCACGGCCCGCGGCCGCTGGTGCTGCCGAACGTCTGGGACGCCGTGAGCGCGCGGGTGTTCGCCGATGCGGGGTTCGGCGCACTGGCCACCTCGAGCGGCGCCGTCGCCGGGGCCCTGGGCTATGCCGATGGCCAGCGGACACCGGCGGCCGAGATGTTCGCGGCGATCACCCGGATAACCCGCAGCGTGGACGTGCCGGTGACCGCGGATATCGAGGCCGGGTACGGGCTGGCCCCGGGTGAGCTGGCCGGCTGGCCGATACCGGGGTCGTCGGCTGCAACCTGGAGGACTCCGACCCGGTGACCAGGGAACTGGCCGACCCGGGCCGCCAGGCCGACTATCTGACGGCCGTGCACACCGCGGCCGGCGAGGCGCTGGTGATCAACGCCAGGGTGGACGTGTTCGTCCGCCCCCGGCCGGAAGGGGGCGGCGATGCGCTGGAGGCGGCGGTCGAGCGAGCCAGGCGCTACCTGGAGGCCGGGGCCGACTGCTGCTACCCGATCCTGGCTCCGGTTGAGGCGCTGCCCGCGCTGGTCGCCGACATCGGCGGCCCGGTCAACGCCATGGCCCGGCCCGGCGGCCCGTCCATCGCCGAGCTGACCGCGGCCGGGGTGGCCAGGATCACCTTCGGCAGCTCGCTGCACCAGCGCGCCACCGAGGAACTCGCCGCCGTGGCCCGCGCCCTGCACGCCGAGGCGTAGCCATCGCCCCGCGCAATCCCTCTCCCCCCCGGCGGCATGATCGTGGGCGATTGCTGGGTCTGTCACCCTGGTGATCGACCGAGATCATGGATGCGGCGGTGCGGGCGGAGCCCGCCGGGCGTGGGTGGAGGATGGGTGGCATGGCTGCCGAGGACGCCGGTTACCGGCTCTACCAGGACCTGGCGGAATGGTGGCCGCTCATTTCGCCGCCGGAGGAGTACGCCGAGGAGGCCGCATTCGCCGGCCAGGTGCTCCGCCGGGCCACCCGGCCGGTCCGCGAGGTGCTTGAACTGGGCAGCGGCGGCGGGCACTGCGCCAGCCACCTCACGCCGCGATTCGCCATGACCCTGGTGGACGCCTCGGACACGATGCTGGCGGTGTCGCGGCGGCTGAACCCCGGCTGCGAGCACATCCGGGCGGACATGCGCACGGTCCGGCTTGGCCGCGACTTCGACGCCGTCTTCGTCCACGACGCCGTGGCCTACATGACCACCGAGACCGACCTGCGGCTGGTCGTCGAGACCGCGTTCGCGCACTGCCGTCCGGGCGGCATCGCGGTGTTCGTGCCGGACCACATTACCGAGACCTTCGAGGCGGGCACCGGGTACGGCGGCACCGACGGCCCGGACGGCCGGGGAGCGCGGTACCTGGACTGGACCTACGACCCGGACCCGGGCGACACCTGGACCCTCACGCAGTACGCGTTCCTGCTCCGGGACGCCGGCGGCGAGGTCCTGGTGGTGCACGAGACACACCGGCTCGGCCTGTTCGGCCGCGGCACCTGGCTCAAGCTGCTGTGGGAGGCCGGCTTCGAGGCAGGCGCGGTCATCGAGGAGACCACCGAGGACCGCCAGCCGCGCGAGCTGTTCACCGGGCACCGGCCGCCGCGCCCGCCCGGGTAGCGCCGTCCAGCCGGGGAGCCAGGCCGAACGCGGCGAACACGCCAGGTTCGGCCCACACCGTGTTGCGGCCGATACCCGCGCTGGTGACCGTGAGCACATGCAGCGAGTGCAGCTGGTACTCGCCGGAGCCGGTGCCCACGTACGCCGCGACCGCGGGCTGCCCGTTGGCCGCGGCTCGCACCATGCGCCAGTCCGTGCCGCGCATGGCCGCAGACCCGGCCCATGAACCGGCCGTAGTTCTCCCGGCCCGTGAACCAGGCGGCCAGCGGCGGCATCTCCAGGATCGCGTCCGCGGTCAGCAGCCGGGTCAGCCCGGTGATGTCGGCGTTCTCGAACGCCGTGACGTAGGCGTCCACGGTGGCCCGCAGGTCCGGCTCGGCGGGCTCATCGATCTGGTCCTCGGCCACACCGGCGAGCCTGGCACGGGCCCGCTGCAGCGCGCTGTTCACCGCGGCGGGCGTCGTGGCCAGCATGTCCGCGACCTCCGCGGCCGGCAGCTCGAGTACCTCCCGCAGGATCAGAATGGCCCGCTGCCGCGGCGGCAGCAGCTGCAGCGCGGCGACGAACGCCAGCCGCAGGCTTGATCTGGATATCGCGACCGCGGCGGGATCGGCCCGCCCGGCCCACACCATCGCGTCGGGCAGCGGCTCGAGCCACGGCACCTCGGTGCGGACTAGCGGCTGCTCGATGTCGTCGCCCGGCCCGGCGATCGCGGACGGCAGCGGCCTGCGGCTGCGCCCCGAGAGCGCGGTCAGGCAGGCGTTGGTCGCGATCCGGTACAGCCAGGTGCGCAGCGAGGCCCGCTCGCCGTCGAACCGGCCGGACGCGCGCCAGGCCCGCAGCAACGTCTCCTGGACCAGGTCCTCGGCGTCGTGCACGGAGCCGAGCATCCGGTAGCAGTGCGCCAGCAGCTCACGCCGGAACGGATCCGCCTGGCGGGCGAAATCCTCGCTGATGGAAACCGTCACCGTGCCTCCTTCTCAAAGACCAGTACTGCCCATACCTACCTGCCGAGGGGCGCGGATTCATCGTTTCGCGGCCGGGTGCGATGAATCCGGCCGGTGGGCCAGGTATGTACCGGTGACCCACCGGAACGCCGAAACGGAGACCGCCATGCCCACGCTGGACCTTGACAGGCCCCGCGGCCAAGCCGCCGCCGCACCGCCCGGCCACCGCTGGCTGATGCTGGCCGTCCTGCTCGGCGGGCAGTTCATGGCCCTGCTCGATGCGTTCGTCGTGAACGTGGCGATGCCCTCGATCGGAGCGGACCTGCACGCATCGGGCGCCGCGCTGCAACTGGTGGTCGGCGGGTACTCCGCCGCCTACGCGATGCTGCTGATCACCGGCGCCCGGCTGGGCGACCTGTACGGCCGCCGCCGCATGTACCTGCTCGGCCTCACGGTGTTCACCGCGGCATCGCTGACCTGCGGCCTCGCCCCGGACAGCGGGCTGCTGATCCTCGCCCGGTGCGTGCAGGGCGCCGCCGCGGCGGTGCTGGTGCCGCAGATCCTGAGCGTCATCCAGATGCGGTTCACCGGCGCGGCGCGGGCCACCGCGCTCTCCGCGTGGGGGCTGGTGCTGGCGACCGGCGCGGTCGCCGGCGTCATCCTCGGCGGCGTCCTGGTGAGCGCGGACCTGCTGGGCGCCGGCTGGCGGCCGGTCTTCCTCATCAACGTCCCGCTCGGCGTCCTGTTCGCGGTGCTGGTGCCCCGGGTGGTCCCGGCCGACCCGCCCCGTCCGGGGCACACCGGCCCCGGGGCGCGCCGCCTGGACTTGCGTGGCCTGGCGATCGCGGCACCGGCGGTGTGCCTGATCGTGCTGCCCCTGGTGCTTGGCCGCGAACTCGGCTGGCCGGCCTGGACATTGGGCTGCGTCGCGGCGGGCCTGCTGCTCGCCGGGGCCTTCGCCGTCTTCGAGCGGGCGGTCGCGGCCCGGGGCGGTGACCCGCTGCTGAACCTGGGCGTGCTGCGCGCCCCGGGCCTGGCCGCCGGGCTCGGCACGCTGCTGGCCGTGATGGCCGGCTATGGCGGGCTGCTGTTCGTGTTCACCCTGCATCTGCAGGCCGGGCTGGGGCAGAGCGCGCTACGGGCGGGCCTGTCGTACGTCCCGCTGGCGGGCATGTTCGGCCTGGTCGGCTACTTCTGGCGGCGGCTGCCCGCACGGGTGCACCCGGCGCTGGTACCCGCGGGCCTTGCCCTGATCGCGGTCGCCTACCTGGGCATCGCGGCGGCGGTGCGCGGCGGCGGCGCCGGCGGCTCGCTGCTGTGGCTGTCACTCGCCGTGGCCGGGGTGGGCCTTGGCCTCACGATCTCCCCGGTGCTCACCCAGTCGCTGGTCGGGGTGCCGCTGTCCCAGGCCGCGGACGCCAGCGGCCTGGTCGCCACGGCCGCGCAGCTCAGCCAGGTCATCGGGGTCGCCGCTTTCGGCACCGTGTACCTGGCCCTGGCGCAGCAGGCCGGCGCACGCCGTGGTCTCGGGAAAGGCACTGGCCGGCACCGCCACGCTGCTGGCGCTGCTGGCCGGGATCGGCCTGGTGCCGGCCGTGGCCCTGGCCAGGACCGTGCTGCGGGCGGGCCGGACGCGCGGCTGATCAGCCGAACGGGCCGGGCTCCGGGAGCGCCATGGCCCCGGCAGGCAGGTCGGGCAGTGGCCGCCGCGGCTCACGTACCCCGGCGCCGGGCGGCCCGTTCCCGCCCCGGCCACCCGCACGGGGCCGGACGCGGTCCAGCAGCCATCTGGCCGGCGCGGTCAGCGCGATCCACAGCGGGTTGAACAGCACCCGCCTGGCCACCTTGCGGTTCCTGGTAGCCGGGGCGTAGGCGGCGCGCCCCGGGCCGGCGTACCGGTACACCACGCGCGCGCTGCGCCCGGGCAGCCCGCGGCGCCGCACCGGGATCCGGTCCCGGCCCGGCGGCAGCCCGCCCAGGTAGTGCCGGTTCACCAGTTCGCCGAACAGCAGGACGGCCGGCGCGAGCACGAGGATCACCACGGTCACCGTGCCGGTGGCCAGTGCCCGGCCGAGGTTGCGCCAAGGCTTCATGTTTTTCAGTATGCGCCCTGACTTGGTGCGATACGGCCGGCCGTGGTCAGCCCATGGCGAACGCGCACCGCCGCACGGGGTGGCCTGCCGCGCCGCGGTGGCTAGCTGAACACCCGGTGGCGACGGTGGATCGACTGCAGCAATCCGATCGCGATCATGTCGGCGAACAGGGCTGACCCGCCGTAGGACACGAATGGCAGCGGCAGCCCGGTGACCGGGGCGATCCCGATGGTCATGCCGATGTTGATGAACGCCTGCGCGGCGAACCAGATCGCGATCCCCCCGGCGACCAGCAACCCGAACGCGTCGTCGGCGCGTGCCGCGATGCGCACCGCACGGAAGATGACCAGGCCGAGCAGCACCACGATGGTGGCGCAGCCGACGAAGCCGAGTTCCTCGCCCGCCACGGCGAAGATGAAGTCGGTGCCCTGGAAGCTGTAGGAGCCGAGGAAGCTGCCGGCGGTGAGCTGGCCGTGGAACAGGCCCTGGCCGAACATCCCGCCCGAGCCGATCGCGATCTTGGCCTGGAACGCCTGGTACCCGGCGCCCGCCGGGTCCGCGGACGGGTGCAGGAACGAGGTCAGCCGGCTGCAACTGGTAGGCCGCGAGCAGGTGCAACTTCAGCACGGCGAGCAGGCCGAGTGCCCCGGCCCCGATAAGCAGTGCCAGCCAGCGCAGGCCAACGCCGGACAAGGCGATCATGCCGCCGCTGATCGCGACGATGATGACCGCGACGCCCAGGTCCGGCTCGGCCAGCACCAGGCCGATGACCGGGACGGTGCAGGCCACTGCGAGGGCCAGCGGCCGGGCTCCGGGCCGCGGGGACCGTTCGCCCGCCGCACCGAAGACCAGCGCGATCATCATGATCAGGCCGATCTTGGCGTACTCGGAGGGCTCGATCTGGAACCCGCCGGGCAGCGGAATCCAGGAGTGGGAGCCGTTGATCGTGGTGCCGAGGGGGCTGAGCACCACGAGCAGCCCGAAGAGGCCCGCCGCGTAGGCGAACGGCGCGATCATCCGCAGGACCCGGTAGTCGATCAGGGTCACCCCGACCATCATGATCAGGCCGATCACCACGACCAGCAGTTGCTTCTCCAGGTAGGCGTGCGGGTTGGCGCCCGCCTGGGACAGGCCGGGCGAGGTCGCCGACCAGACCAGCAAAGTGCCGATCAGCGACAGCGCGAGCACGGCGAGAATCAGAATCCAGTCCACGTGCCGCAGCATCGAGTCCCTGGCCAGGGCCTGGCGCCACAGGCTGGCCCGGCGCAGCGTGGGCACCGCGGTCTTGACCCCGCGGAAGCCGAGCCCCGGCCGGGGGCGGACCGGCTCAAGCCCGCGCAGGCCCCCTGCGGCGCGGCCGCGCCCGAGGCTCATCACGGTGCTCCCTGGTAATCCGCCGGAGCGGTGATCGCGCCGCTGGCGGAGATCCCGGGCAGCTTGCTGGGTGCCTGACCGTTGGGGAAGACCGCCTTGTGGCCTTCGAGCCCGTAGATCGAGTCCCAGATCTGCCTGGCGCACGGGGCGGAGACGTCCGCGCCCTCGCCAGACTTCGGCACCATCACCACCACCACGTACTTGGGGTCGTTGGCCGGCGCGTACGAGGCGAACACCGAAGTGGCCTGGCCGCCGAAGATCTCGGCGGTACCGGTCTTGGCCGCGACCGGCACCTTGCTGAGCGGGAACCCATGGAAGGCCCCGGCCGCGGTGCCGCCGGTGACCACGCCTTCCAGCGCGTTCGTCAGGTAGCTGAGCCACCAGTGCGGCAACGGCAGGTGCCCCACTACCGGAGGCTTGATCCGCTGGACGACCTTGCCGGTCGGGGAGATCAGCGCCTGGCCGACCCGCGGGCTGTACAGCGTGCCGCCGTTGGCGATCGCGGCGTAGGCCCGGGCCAGTTGCAGCGGCGTGACCGTGACGTAGCCCTGGCCGATCGCCGCGATCGCGGCCTGGCCGGGGGTCCACTGGTACCCCGTCCGGCAGTCGTCATAGGCGATCTGCTGGACGTAGCTGCCGTTGGCGTTGCCGTGCTTGCACCAGTAGTTCTTGTACTGCTTCCAGTAGTTGTACAGCCACTGCCGGGTGGGGATCGTGCCGGGCGACTGCTCTGGCAGGTCGACGCCGGGGTTGCGGCCGAACCCGAACCTCAGTTCCATCTTCTGCATCTTCTGCACGGGCGCACGCGGGTTGATCTCGAAGTTCGCGCGGTACTTGTCGTGCAGGTACATCTGGTAGGCGATCTGGTAGAACACGGTGTCGCACGACCAGACCAGCGCCGTGTGCAGCGACATGGGACCAAGGTTGGCGGTGGTCCAGTTGTTGAAGGTGTGACCCGCGATCGTCACCGAGCCGGGGCAGCTGTAGGGGCCCGCGGCGGACAATCCGTCCGCGACCGCGGCCGAGGCCGAGGTGACCTTGAACGTGGAGCCGGGGCCGTACTCGCCCTGGGTGGCGCGGTTGAGGATCGGCTCGCCGTGCGCGGTGCCGAACAGGCCCTTGAACTCCCGCTTGGAGATGCCGCCGTTCCAGATGCTGGGGTCGTAGGTGGGGTAGCTGGCCATGGCAAGCACCCGGCCGGTGGTCGTCATCACCACCGCGGCGCCGCTGGTGGCGCCGGAGTTCCCCTCTGCCTGCGCGCTGTGGAGGGCATTCGCCAGGTCGTTGTAGGTGTCCACCTGGAGCTGGGCGTTGAGGCTGGTCACCAGGGTGTTGCCGGCCTTCGGGCTGGCCTGGTGGCGGATCGCGGTGACCGTGCCTGCGGCGTTGACGGTCAGCGTCTGCGTCCCCGGGGTGCCGCGAAGCTGCCGGTCGTACTGCTGTTCCAGGCCGGCCTGGCCGACCAGGTCGACACCGGAGAACCCGGTCACCGGCAGGTGCCGCTGCGCCACTTCCTGCGGGGTGATCGGCTGCAGGTAGCCGAGCATCTGCGCCGCAGCGGTGGCGTACGGCTGCACATAGTGGGTGACCGGCTGGGCCTGGGCGGTCACCCCGGGGTAGTCGCTCTGGTTCTCCATGATCTGCAGTGCCACCGCGGCGGGCACCTGCTGCGCCACCGGGATCGGCTGGTACGGGGAGCCCTGCCAGCACGGCTGGGACACACCGGCGGTGCACAGCCGGATCTTCTGCTGCAGCAGGGCGAGCTTCATGCCGAGCAGGTGCGCCAGCCGGGTCAGTTCCGGGATGCCGCCGCCGGGCTGCTGTGAGACCAGCGCCCGGTTCACCGATACGACCAGCGAGGTGTGGTTGTCCACAAGCGGCTGGCCGGTGTCGTCCAGGATCTGGCCGCGCACCGGGGGCACGATCACCGTTCTGACCTGGTCCTGGGTGGCAGCGCTCGCGTAGCTCCCGACGGTCATCACCTGCAGGTACCACAGTCTCCCGCCGAGCGAGAGCAGCAGCGCGGCCACCACGGCGTACAACACGACCAGACGCCGGCGGGCCGCCGGAATCATCGCCATCCCCCCTTGCCGAGTCTGGAGAACCTGCGCCGCCACCTGCGTGCGCCGGAGGGCTTTCGGCGGCGCCGCGGGAGCCGAGCGCGCGCCCGGCCCGCCTCCACCGTGCTGGCCGCCGGAAGCGCGGGGCCGCGGTGCGCAGTGCCGCGGCCGGTTTGCGGCTCCGGGCCCGGAACTTGGGTGCGGCGGCCGCGCGGCCGCTGCCGCCCCCGTTGCGCGCCAGGGACCCGCTCGCGAACAAGCCCCTGCCCATCCGCCGCCGCCGGGATCGGCCACCCGGCCGGATCGCGATGCCGAACCTGCTGCCGCCGGTGGTCCGGTCCCTGCGGCGCTTGCTGCCCAGCTTCAGCCGGGGCTGCCGCTGCTTGCGCCCGGGGACCTGGCCGAGGGCGGACCGGCCGCCGGTGAGCGCGCCGCCACGCAGCCGCGCGGACCGGCCGCTCCAGGCTCAGGGGCCTTGCCGTCGAACGCGGTCCCCGGCGTGGCCCCGGCCAGGTACCGCCTGGCCACGACGGCCCCATCGCGCCGCCGCGGGGTGCCCCAGCCGCAGGTTGACGGTGGCCAGCAGCCGGGCAGGCATGCCGGTGGCAGCCCGGCCACCGCGGAACCGGCCGTGCCGCCGCGCAGGCGCAGCCGCAGCGGCCGGGGCCGGTCCACCCACGGGCCGGTCCGCTGGCCTGGCTGGTCCCGGCTGCCGCCGATCCAGCCGTCGGTGCGGTGCCCGGCAGCGGCCCCGCACGCGGGGACCGGCCCGCCCCGGTGTCGCGCACCGCGCCACCCGCCCCGCCCGCCAGCAGGCCCGCGCCCGCCGCGGCCAGTTCCCGGCCGGTGAGCA
>CAVSCM010000016.1:0-25195 GCA_963726415.1 uncultured Actinomycetes bacterium | reverse complement strand
GAACGCCGATCCCGGCTCGTATGAATCGCTGTGGCGTACCGAGGTGTCGCTGCACGTGGGCGGTTTCGGCGTGTCCCAGGATCTGCACGGCTGGCTGAACAACGGGCTGATGACGTTCTTCTTCCTGGTTATCGGGCTGGAAGCGCGCCGCGAGTTCGACATGGGGGAACTGCGCGAGCGGCGCAGGATGGCGGTGCCGCTCGCGGCCGGCCTCGGCGGGATGATCGTGCCCGTCGTGATTTTCCTGGTGGTCAACGCCGGGCAGCCGACGGCGGGCGGCTGGGGCACCGCGATGTCCACCGACACCGCCTTCGCGCTCGGGATGCTCGCGCTGGTCGACCCGAAGAACGCCGACCGGCTGCGGTCCTACCTGCTGACGTTCGCCGTGGTGGACGACCTGACCGCGATCGTGGTCATCGCGCTTGTCTACAGCCACCACCTCGACGTGCCCGCGCTGCTGGCCGGTCTCGCCGCCCTCGGCGGCGTGTTCCTGGCCCGGACGGCCGGTCTGCGGCAGGGCGTGGTGTACGCCGGGCTCGGCCTGGCGGCGTGGGCGGCGTTCTTCAAGTCCGGGGTGAACCCGGCGGTCACCGGCCTGGTGATCGGGCTGTCCACCCCGGCATACCCGGCCGCGCGCAGCGACCTGGAGCAGGCCACGACCCGGGTCCGCCGGTTCCGTGAGCAGCCCACGCCGGAAATGGCCAGGGCCGCCAGCATCAGCCTGTCGGAGTCCATCTCCCCCAACGAGCGGCTGCAGGGCACCTTCCACCCGTGGGCCAGCTACCTGATCGTGCCGTTGTTCGCGCTGGCCAACGCCGGGCTGGTGATCAGCGGGGCGTTCCTGGCGCGCGCGTTCACCTCGCCGCTGACGCTCGGCATCCTCGCCGGGTACGTAGTCGGCAAGCCGGTGGGCACGGCGGGCGCCGCCTGGCTGGTGACCGCGGCAAGCCGCGGCAGGCTCCGGCTGCCGGCCGGCTGGGCAGCGGTGACCGGCGCGGGCACGATCGCCGGGGTCGGGGTCACCGTGTCCCTGCTCATCGCCAGCCTCGCCTTCCACGGCGAGCAACTGGCCCAGGCCAAGGCGGGCGTGCTGGCCGCGGCGATCGTCGCGGCGGCGCTCACCTGGGCGGTGTTCCAGGTGACCAGCCTGCTGCCTAAACGGATACGCCTCCGCGCGCTGCTCGGCACGGCCACGACGATCATCGACCTCGCCGCACCTGTGGACCAGCGCCGGGACCACATCCGCGGCCCTAAGGCGGCTCCGGTCACCGTGGTCGAATACGGCGACTTCGAATGCCCCTTCTGCGGCCGGGCCGAGCCGGCCATACGGGAACTGCTGGCTGGCTTCGGCGACGTGCGCTACGTCTGGCGGCACCTGCCGCTCACCGACGTGCATCCGCACGCCCAGCTTGCCGCCGAGGCGGCGGAGGCCGCGGCCGCCCAGGGTGCGTTCTGGGAGATGCACGACGTGCTGCTGCGGCACCAGGACGCCCTCCGCCCCGCCGACCTGGTCGGCTACGCGGCCGGCCTGGGCCTGAACGTCGAGCGCTTCAGCCGCGACCTGCGCAGGCACGCCTACGCGTCCCGGGTCGCCGAGGACGTGGACACCGCCGACCTCGGCGGCGTGTCCGGCACGCCGACGTTCTTCGTCAACGGCCAGCGGCACCATGGTGCCTACGACATCGGCTCGCTGTCGCAAGCGGTGCGCACCGCCCGGGCGGTCGCCGCGATCGCGCCCTGACCAGGCCTCGGATGAGCCCGTGGGGCAAGCGGGCGGCCCCGGCGGGACACCGGCCCGCACCGGCAGCGCTACCGGGTCGCGGCATTGCGTTACCAACGGGTACCTTTGGGCACAGGCCTGCGGGATTGAAGACCGGCTCCCGCCGGTTGTACTCCGCAACGAGGCCAACGCTGGTGGGAGGCTGTAAGCATGGTGCCGGATGGGGGGGACCTCTACCAGGTCGACCCAGGGGCAGCGAAGCTTGACGGGGCAATCCTGCTGCACTACTTGGACGGGTTCATCGACGCCGGCGCGGCCGCCGGCTGCTGACCGCGCACCTGATGGGCAGCCTGGACCATGAGGCGGTCGTGACGTTCGACGTCGACCGGTTGATCGACTACAGGTCCCGCCGTCCACCGATGACCTACGACAAGGACCACTGGGAGTCCTACGACGCACCGGAACTCGCGATACACCAGGTCAGGGACAGCGCGGGGAAGACGTTCCTGATGCTGACCGGCCCGGAACCCGACCACGAGTGGGAGCGGTTCACGCGCGCCGTGGCGAGCGTGAGCAGCCGTCTGGGGGCCGAGCTTGTGCTCGGGTTCCACGGCATCCCGATGGGCGTACCGCACACCCGCCCGCTAGGCGTCACCGCGCACGGCACCCGGCCGGAGCTTGCCGCCGGATCCCGGGCGATCGTGGACCGGCTGCAGGTCCCGGGCAGCGCGGCCTCGCTGCTCGAACTGCGCCTGGGCGAGGAGAACCGGGCAGCGGGCGGCTTCGCCGTGCACGTGCCGCACTACCTGGCCCAGGCGGCGTACCCGGCCGCCGCGGTGGCGCTGCTTGAATGCGTGATCAGGGCCAGCGGGCTGGCGCTGCCGGACGAGGCGCTGCGGGACGCGGCGCGGCGCACCGACGAGGAGATCGCCCGTCAGGTGGAATCGTCCGACGAGATCAGCGAACTGGTGCAGGCACTCGAACGGCAGTACGACGCGTTCGTGGACGCGGCATCCGCGGAAGGGCTGCTCGCCGAGCCGGGCGCGGAGATGCCCACGGCGGACGAACTCGGCGCACAGTTCGAGCGTTTCCTGGCCGAGCAGCAGGGCCGTTCGGACACCCCGGAGTCCTGAGATTTCAAGCGGAAACACGCACTGGCGGAGGTCCGGCATGCTCTTCCCTACGTCGCTCGTGGGCAGCTACCCCCAGCCGGACTGGCTGATCGACCGCAAGCGGCTGGGTGACCGCTTCCCGCCCCGGGTCCGCGCCCGGGAACTGTGGCGGGTGGACCCGGACTTCCTTGCCGAGGCACAGCGGGACGCGACCCTGCTGGCCATCCTGGCCCAGGAGGACGCCGGCCTCGACATCGTCACCGACGGCGAGATGTGCCGGGAGAGCTACTCCAACAGGTTCGCCACCGCGCTGGAGGGGGTGGACATCGACAATCCCGGCACCGCGCTGGACCGCAGCGGGCACCCGAACCCGGTGCCGCGGGTCACCGGCCCGGTCCGCCGCAAGCACGCGGTCGAGACCGGGGACGTAGCACTCCTCCGGGCGAGCACCGACAGGACCATCAAGATCACCGTGCCAGGTCCGTTCACCATGGCCCAGCAGGCGCAGAACGACTACTACGCGAGCACAGAGGACCTCGCGCTTGGTTACGCCGAGGCCGTCAACGAAGAGGTCAGGGACCTGTTCGCGGCCGGGGCCGACATCGTCCAGCTGGACGAGCCCTACCTGCAGGCCCGGCCGGAGGAGGCCCGCAAGTACGGCGTGGCCGCAATCAACCGGGCGCTCGGGGGGATCAGCGGCACCACGGCCGTGCACCTGTGTTTCGGCTACGCGGCGATCATCCACGACCGCCCGTCCGGCTACTCGTTCCTGCCCGAACTGGCGGCCGCCGAATGCGACCAGGTGTCGATCGAGACGGCCCAGTCCGGGCTTGACTGCTCGGTGCTTGCCGCGCTCCCCGGCAAGACCGTCATCCTTGGCGTGCTCAACCTCGGTGATCACACCGTGGAGACCGCCGATGAGGTGGCCGCCCGGGTGCGCCGGGCGCTGCCCTACGTCGACGCCGAGCGTCTGGTGCTGGCCCCCGACTGCGGGATGAAGTACCTGCCGCGCGACGTCGCGTTCGGCAAGCTGTCCGCGATGACCCAGGCCGCAGCGCAGTTGCGCGCCGAGTTCGGCGCCGCCTGACCTTCAGGGTGCCCGGCCGTCAGCTGGGCACGAGTACCGCGACCGTCAGCCCGCCCGGGCTCACCGTCAGGTCCGTCTCGGAGGCCAGGCTGGCGGCCGAAGCGGCCGACAGGCTGATCGTGACCGACTGCCCCGAGGACAGCGAGCCGGAGGTGGGCGACACCGACAGGCCCGACGAGGGGTTCGTGATGCTGTACCCCGAGACGTCGCCACCCTGAGCGGTGAGCGTGAACGAGCCGCTCAGGCTCCCGTCACCGTTCAAGGTCAGCGTCAACGAACCCGTCGAGACCACCAGCGTGCCCGGCGACGGCGGCGGGGGCGACGGGCTCGGGCTCGCCGGCTGTGTGGACCGGCCCGGTGTCGGCGACGACCCACCGCGCGGTGAAGAACCCGACGGGCCCGAGGCCGAGGCCGACGGCGAGCCGGACACCGTGATGGTCAGGCCGATGTGCTTGCCGCCGCTGCCGCTGCCCTTGTGGGAGGAGGATGACGGCGGCACCGGGGTCGACCCGGCGTTCAGCGGTGCCTGGCTGCCGCCGGAAGGCCCGACGGTCGCCGCGGCCGCGGCCGGTGCGCCCTTGTGATGCAGCGTGTCCAGGACCAGAACGGTGCCGGCGCCAAGCAGGATGGCCGCCGCGGCGGCCACGCAGGCGGCCACGGTCAGGGCCTGCACCCCGTACACCCGGCGCGGCGGGGCGACCGGCTTGGGGAAGCCGGAACGGTCGAACGGCTCCGCACGGCGGGCCACCAGCTCGCGGTGCCCGGCCGCCACCGGCGAGACGTCGTCCACCAGCCGGAGCACCTGCTCGCGCAGGCCGGCCGGCAGCGCCACCATCGGCAGCATGCTGAGCAGCATCGCCGGGCTGAGTTCCCGGCGCTTGCGCTGGCCGCACACCTCGCACCGCTCGATGTGCCGGTTCACCCGCTTACGGAGCAGGATGGTCAGCTCGCCGTCCCAGCCCGCGAGGATGTCGTCCAGTTCCTGGCACTGCTCCCGGCCGGTGCGGGCGACAAGCAGCGCGCCCAGCGATCCTTCGAACTGGGCGCGTGCCCGGGACGCGAGCGCGTGCGCGTGGTTGCGGGACACGCCGAGGGCGTCGGCCAGGTCCTCGCCGTCGAGCACGTGGCGCAGGTTCAGCTCGACGACTTCGCGGTCCGAAGGGTTCAGCCCGGAGAGCGCGTCGACCACCAGGTCGCGCAGCTCCTCCCGTTCCGGGCCCAGTTCCACACCCGGCTCGTCAGAGGTTACCTCCACCGCCGCGTCGAGGGGCGCGGAGAGCCCCCGCGCCCGCAGGCGGCGGTAGCACTCGTTGCGGGCCACCGCATACAGCCAAGGGCGGAGCCGGTCCGGATCGCGCAGCCCGTCAAGCTTGGCCGCGGCGATGACGTAGGTGTCCTGCACCGCATCGGCGGCGTCGGCAGGCTCACTGAGCAGCGTCCGGCAGTACGCGTAGATGCCAGGCGCATAGTTGTCATAGGCAGCAGCGAGTCCGGCAGGGTCCCCTGCGACAATCGCTGCGACGATCTCCCCGTCTTGCACGGTCTCACGGTAGTTCGTCCGGGGCACTTACTGCCACCTGGTCTCACATCCGTTATCCGCATGAAGCCCTCCCGAGGTGTGATATAGCCCTCTTCGGCCTTCACGCGCGCCAAGGCCGGGCGGTCAGAACGGCAGGCCAGCCACGGCGATCCGGTCAGCCAGCCAGTTCGGCGTACAGCGCCGCGGTCTGCGCGGCCACCGCCTGCCAGCCGAACTCGCTGACGGCGCGCTCGCGCCCGGCCCGGCCGAGTGCGGCGGCACGGACCGGGTCCGCGATCAGCGCGCCGAGGGCACCGGCCAGCGCGCCGGGGTCGTCGGGCGGGACCAGCAGCCCGGTCTCGCCGTCGCTCACCACCTCGGGGATGCCGCCGACCGCCGACGCCACCACCGTCGTGCCGCAGGCCATCGCCTCCAGATTGACGATGCCGAGCGGCTCGTAGAGCGAGGGGCAGGCGAACACCGTCGCGTGCGAGAGCAATTGGATCACCGCGCGCTTGGGCAGCATCTCCGGTATCCAGATCACCCCGGACCGCGTCGCGCGCAGGTCCGCCACCAGGCCCTCGACCTCGGCCTCAAGCTCGGCGGTGTCGGGCTGCCCGGCGCACAGCACGAGCTGGGCGGCCGGTTCCAGCGCTGCCGCGGCCCGCAGCAGCACCGGGACACCCTTCTGCCTGGTGATCCGTCCGACGAAGATCACTGTCGGCCGGCCCGGGTCGACCCCGTAGGCGTCAAGCACGTCGGTCGCCGGGTCCGGCGCGTACTCGACGGTGTCGATCCCGTTCCGTATCACCCGCACCCGGTCCGGCGACACCGCTGGGTACGCGGCAAGAACGTCGTCGCGCATGCCCGCTGACACGGCGATCACGGCGGCGGCGGCCTCCACGGCCACTCGCTCGCACCACGAGGACAGCGCGTAACCCCCGCCGAGCTGCTCGGCCTTCCACGGCCGCAACGGTTCCAGCGAATGCACGGTGACCAGGTGCGGCACGCCGTAAAGCAGCGCGGCCAGGTGGCCGGCCAGGTTCGCGTACCAGGTATGCGAGTGCACCACGTCGGCGTCGCCGACGGCCGCCGTCATGGACAGGTCGGTGGACATTACGCCGAGCGCCGGGTTTGCCCCGGCCAGGTGGTCCCACGGCCGGTGCGCCACGGCGTCCGGCCGGTCGGCGCCCTGGCAGTGCACGGTCACGTCGACCAGGCTGGCCAGCTCGCGGGCCAGGTAGGTCACGTGCACCCCGGCACCGCCGTAGACCTCGGGCGGGTATTCACGCGTCAGCAGGGCCACGCGCAGCCGCGAGCCGTGGGTTGCGGCGGTCACGAGCGGACCTTCTGGCCCTTACCGACGACGGTGATGCCCCCGGCGGACACATGGAAACCGCGCTCGCGGTCGTGCTCCTTGTCCACACCCACCTCGGCTCCCTCGGGGACCTCGACGTTCTTGTCGATGATCGCGTCCCGTACCACCGCGTGCCGGCCGATCACCGTGTTGTGCAGGATCACCGCGCGTTCCACCGTGGACCAGCTGTTCACCCGCACCCCGGGAGACAGCACCGACTCGCGCACGGTCCCGCCGGACACGATGACCCCGTTACTGACCAGGCTGTCCAGCGCCCGCCCGATCCGGTCACCCGAGTCGAACACGAACTTGGCCGGCGGCTGGGAGGGCACGTGCGTCAGGATCGGCCAGCGCTCGTTGTACAGGTTGAAGATCGGGTGCACGTGGCACAGGTCCATGTGCGCGTCGAAATAGGAGTCGAGCGTGCCGACGTCGCGCCAGTAGCCCTTGTCACGCTCGGTCGCCCCCGGCACTTCGTTGGTCGCGAAGTCGTACACCTGGGCCCCGCTGTCGGCGACCATCATCGGGATGATGTCCCCGCCCATGTCGTGCTTGCTTGCCGCGTTGGCCGCGTCCTCGCGTAGCGCATCCACCAGCACGTCGGCGTCGAACACGTAGTTGCCCATGGACGCGTAGGCCTCGTCCGGGCTGTCCGGCAGGCCGGGTGGATCCGCGGGCTTCTCCAGGAACGCCTCGCACAGGTGGCCCTCCTTGGCGGCCCGGATCACGCCGAACTCGGTCGCGTCCAGGCGGGGGACCCGGATCGCCGCCACGGTGACCCCCGCGCCGCCCTCGACGTGCTGGTCGATCATCTGCCTGGGATCCATCCGGTACACGTGGTCCGCGCCGAACACCACCACCAGGTCGGGCCGCTCGTCGAAGATCAGGTTCAGCGACTGGTAGATCGCGTCCGCCGAGCCGGTGTACCACTGCGGGCCCAGGCGCTGCTGCGCGGGCACCGGGGTGACGTAGTTGCCGAGCAGCGAGCTCATCCGCCAGGTGGTCGTGATGTGCCGGTCCAGGCTGTGGCTCTTGTACTGGGTGAGCACGGCGACCCGCAGGCACCCGGCGTTGACCAGGTTGGACAGCGCGAAGTCCACCAGCCGGTAGAGGCCGGCGAACGGCACCGCCGGCTTGGCCCGGTCCTCGGTCAGCGGCATCAGCCGCCGCCCCGCACCGCCCGCCAGGACGATTCCCAACACCCGCCGGTCTGCCATCACGCACCTCGCCCAAGGTCGCGCTCACGTCGCTGTGAGGATGACCGTCGCCGCACCTTATTATTTTGCATTACGCAATGCCGGGGCACACCTATGACATTCCGAGCCCTGGTTCCGCAATGCACCACCGGGATGAAATACGCCTTCGGGGTACCCATAATACGCCTACCGGGTATCGCTGGGGGAGCCGGGAATCGCCGTCGGTACCGCCCTGGCCAGGCTGAATCCGCGCGTGCAGGGCCGCTACCTGCGCGCTCTTGTGCTGCGGCAGCGCGCCATCTATCCCGGCGAATCATAGCCGCGTAGGCCAATTTGATTGCGCATCGTAATACCCCCGGCGCGTTCGGCGATCCGAAGGAGCCCGGACTGAGACTGCGAATTAGCGGCCAACCGGGGGTGAATGGCAGGGGTACGCGGGCCCCTCGCACCGCGGGCGCCCACCAGTGGCCGCCCCGGCAGCGGGCCGTGCACGATGGGACGCGTCGGACTGGCGGCGCTCGCTCCAACTGGCGCTGGCCGCCCTGTGGCCGCTTGACGCGGTGCTGCAGTACCAGACCTTCATGTTGAGTCAAGGCTTCCCCAGGATGCCTGCGGCAACCCGGCCTGACCCGGCTGGCCGCGTATGTGGCGGTTGGCGCAACCAGCACCTTCTGAAGAGGAACGCCCAGTCTCGCCAGGAGGCCCATTGACAAAAGCTTCTTTTACGTAAAGACTGATTTTTGCTATGAGAGACGTCGTCTACCTCGACCAGATCGAGCAGGCTGAGGTCCTGCTCAAGCCGCAGCGGATCGAAGTGCTGCGGCAGCTCGCCGAGCCCCGGTCGTGCACCGAGGTGGCGGCCGAGCTCGACCAGACCCCGCAGCGGGTCTACTACCACGTGAAGCGCCTGCTGGAGGCGGGCCTGGTCCGTCAGGTAGCCGAGCGCCGGGTGCGCGGGATCCACGAGGGGATCTACCAGGCGGCCGGCCGGTCCTACTGGCTGTCCCCGCGCCTGGTCGGCCGGATCGGGCTGCGCCAGATCCGCGACCGGCTCAGCCTGGGCTACCTGCTGGACCTGATGGAGGACGTGCAGGCGGACATCGCCGCGCTCGATCTCACCCGGCCCGACCTGCCCTCGATCGGTGTGTCCGGGGACATCCGGGTACGCCCGGAGCAGCGCACGGCTTTCCTCGACGATTTGCAGCGGACGCTGCAGGACCTGTTCACCCGCTACGGCGGTGCCGAGGGCGACGCGTTCCGCCTGACCGTCGCCTGCTATCCGAAGGGAGATCCCGATGACCGAGTTTGACCTGCGCCTGCGCGCGGTCGTTCCGGCCCCACCGAAGGTCGTGTACGAGGCGCTGACCGACCCCGCCGCGCTGCGCGTCTGGCTGGCCGAGCACGCCGACGTCGACCTGCCCGGCAAGTACGAGTTCTGGGGCCGCTACACGCCGGACGGCGCCGAGCCGCACCAGCGCGTGCTGCACGTGGACGAGCGCACCATCCGGTTCGCCTGGACCGTCGACGGAGTCGAGACCACGGCGCAGTTCGAGCTGGCCGAGGACGAGGGCGGCACGCTGGTCACGCTGAGCCAGAGCGACCTGCCGAGCTTCCAAGACGTCCTGGCCGACAAGGCCGGTGCCCGTGGCGCGCTGCAGACGTTCTGGTCCCTGGCGATCGCCAACCTGGCCGACTACCTGTCCGGCCGTGAGCTGACCCCGAAGTGCGACTTCACGTCGAACGAGCTGCACGCTTCAGTGGTGATCGACGCGGCACCGGAGCAGGTGTTCGACTCGATGACCCAACCGGAGCATTTCCGACGGTGGTTCGGCGTCAACGTGGACATCGAGCCCTATGTGGGCGGCCGCTTCGCGATGGGCGGGTTCGAGCTGGACCCCGGCGGGGCCAAGTTCGTCGAGTTCGAACCGGGCCGCAAGGCGACCCTGCGGTTCGCCGACGGCATGACCGACAGCTGGGAGCTCGACGGGTCGGACGGCAAGACCCGGCTCACCGTGGTCGAGAGCGGGTTCGACCCCGCCAACCCGCCGTACGCGGGCTGGGCCGGCTGGCTGGGCGGCATCGCCGCGCTGCGGCGCTACCACGAACTCCCGCAGTGGCGCTCGATCTGGCGCCAGATCGAGATCGCCGGGGTACCCGAGGGCATGTTCAGCAGCATCGACCAGTGAGATGAGCGCCCCGGAACGCGTTCAGGTGCCGGGGCGGGCGTGTACCACTGCGCCGTCCACCAGGGTGAGGTCCACTTCGGCCTGGGCGATCTCCGCGGCGGGCTGGGTGAACAGGTTGCGGTCGAGCACCACGAGGTCGGCGCGCTTGCCGGGCTCGATCGACCCCGCATCCCGCTCGTCGTGGTTGACGTAGGCGGAGCCGATGGTGAACGCGGCGATCGCGGCGGGCAGGCCGATCCGCTCGCCGGGCAGGAACGGGGTGTCGGTTTCCGGGCCACGGAACGGGTAGTCGGGCGAGGTGGTCCGGTTCACCGCGGTGTGCATCTCCCACATCGGGTTCGGGCTGGACACCGGCCAGTCGCTGCCGAAGCACAGTTGCGCGCCGGACCGGGCCAGGCTGCCGAACGGGTACTGCCACGCGGAGCGCTCCGGGCCGAGGAACGGCAGGGTCAGTTCGGTCATCTGCGGCTCGTTGCTGGCCCACAGCGGCTGGCAGTTGGCCACCACGGCGAGGTCGCGGAACCTGGGCACGTCCTCGGGGTGGATCACCTGGATGTGCGCGATGTGGTGCCGCCCTTGGGTCGGCCCGTTCGCGTGACGGGCGGCGGCGATCGCGTCCAGCGCCTCGCGGACCGCCCGGTCCCCGATCGCGTGGATGTGCACCTGGAACCCGCTTGTGTCGATCGCCGTGACGGCCTCTTTCAGTTCCTCGGGGTCGAAAAAGCTGGTCCCCCGGCCCTCGGTCTCGTGGCCGTGCCCGTCGAGGTAGGGGCTGAGCATCGCGGCGGAGAAGTTCTCGCAGACGCCGTCTTGCATGATCTTCACGCTGGTGGTGCGGAACCGGGGGCCGTCAGCGATGGACCGGCGTTCTGTCAAAAAGTCGAGTTGGGAGGGGCCGACGGAACGCTGCCACCAGAGCGCACCGGTGACCCGGGCGGTCAGCAGGCCCCGCCGCTCGACCTCGCGGAAGGCGTCGAAGCAGTCGGGCACCACCGCGTACTCGCCGACGATCGCCTCCTGCCAGGCGGTGATGCCGAGCGAATGCAGGTACCGCTGGCCCACCAGGATCCCGGCCACCTGCTCGTCCGGGGTGACCGCGGGGGCCACCCGCCGGATCAGGTTCATCGCGCCCTCGTGCAGCGTGCCCTGCGGCTCGCCGGTCGCGGTTCGCTCGATCCGGCCGTCCGGCGGGTCCGGGGTGGAGGCGTCGATTCCGGCCAGCGCGAGCGCCCGGGAGTTCACCCAGGCACCGTGGTGGTCCCGGTTGGACAGGAACACCGGCCGGTCGGGGACCACCGCGTCGAGGTCGTCCTTGCCGGGCACGCCGCCGGGGAACACGTCCATCCCCCAGCCGCCGCCGGCGATCCACGCCGCGCCCGGGTTGCGGTCGGCGTAGGAGCGGATCGCCGCCAGGTAACCCTCGCGGGTGTGCACCCCGGTCAGGTCGCACTGGCTGCGTTCCAGCCCGCCGCCGGACGCGTGCACATGCGCGTCCTGGAACCCGGGCAGCAGCATCCGGCCGCGCAGGTTGACCACCTCGGTGCGCGGGCCCACGTGGGGCCGCATGCCCGCATCGGTGCCCACCGCCACGATCCGGCCATCCTTGACGGCCACGGCCTGCGCCCAGGACCGGGCCGCGTCCACCGTGTAGACGGCTCCCCCGGTCAGCACCAGGTCGGCCGGGCCCCCGGCGGCCACTAGTCGCCCAGTTCGGCGCGGCGGCGGGTGACGTAGTCCTCCAGTTCGGCGCGGACCGCCTCGTCCAGCGGCGGCGGCTCGTACTCCGCCAGGGTCTTGTCGCAGATCTCGCCGGCCCGCACCGTGGCGTCCTTGCCGCCCTGCTTCAGCCACCGCTCGTAGTTCGCCGTGGAGGACAGCAGCGGCCGGTAGAAGCAGGTGCGGAACCGCTCCATCGTGTGCGCGGCGCCGAGGAAGTGGCCGCCGTGGCCGACCTCCTCGTGCGCGCCGAACGCCAGCGACGCCTCGTCGATCTCCAGCGGGGTGAACTCCACCCGGAGCATCCGCAGCAGTTCGATATCGATGATGAACTTCTCGTAGCAGCTCACCAGGCCGCCCTCCAGCCACCCGGCCGCGTGCATGACGAAGTTGGTGCCCGCGAGGAACGTGGGCAGCAGCGTCATCAGTGCCTCGTAGGCGGCCTGCGCGTCGGGGGTCTGGCTGGAGTTCAGCCCGCCGCCGGTGCGGAACGGCAGCCCGTAGTGCCGGGCAAGCTGCCCGGTGCACAGCAGGCCGATGGCCGACTCCGGGGTGCCGAAGCTGGGCGACCCGGACTGCATGTCGATGTTGGACAGGAACGAGCCGAAGATCACCGGGCAGCCGGGCCGGATGAGCTGCGCCAGCGCGATGCCGGTCAGCGCCTCGGCAAGCTGCTGCGCCAGCGCGGCCGGGATGGCCACCGGGGACATGGCGCCCATGAGCAGGAACGGGGTGAGCACCACCGGCTGGTTCGCCGCGCAGTACTCGAACTGGGCGTCCAGCATCCGGTCGTCCCAGCGCAGCGGCGAGTTGCAGTTGATCAGGCTGATCGTGGCCGGGGTGTGCTCGATGCTCCGCCGGCCCTTGTCCAGGCCGCCGAACAGGATCGAGGTCATGTTGATGGTGTCGACCGCGTTCGGCCCGGAGACCACGTTGCCCATGTAGATCTTGTCGGTGAACGTCTGCAGGGCGTAGATCATGTCCAGGTGCCGGGAATCCAGCGGGGCGTCGTTGGGCTCGCAGATCACCCCGCCCGCCGTGTCCAGTTCCGGGAACGACTGGGAGAGCATGGCCAGGCGGCGGAAGTCCTCCATCGTGGCGTCCCTGCGGACCTCGCCCTGGCGGACGAACGGCGACCCGTATACCGCGCCGAACACCATGTCGTTGCCGCCGATGTGCACGGTGTTGGCCGGGTTGCGGGCCTGCACGTCGAACTCGCGCGGGGCCTTGGCGACCTGCTCGAGCACGAAGTCCGGGTCGAACTTGACCACGTCGCCGTCCACCTGCTGGCCGGCCTTGCGGAACAGTTCCACGGCCTCCGGTTTGGCGAACTGGACGCCGATCTCGCTCACGATGCGGCGCCAGCCGCGCTCCAGCACCCCGACCGCGTCGGCGGAGAGGATCTCGTATCGCGGCATCGTGTTGCGGAACATCGCCACCTGCCTCTTCCGGCTGACGCCCGGTACGGCCCTGAGGGCTTTGCGGCCTTGCGGGCCTTGCTGGCCTCGGGGGCGGGCCGGCGCAGCCTTGACCGGCCAAGACCCCGATCGTAGGATCACATAGTAGAACAGAGTTCCGCAACGTGGAACTTTGCTGCAGAGCACTATTGGCCGAGCTTGGCGTGGGCCGGGCTGGCGCGGCAACCCACAGGCAGGCGCGGTGAGCAGTCCCAACGGAACCCAGGCGGTGGACCGTGCCGCACGGCTGCTCACCGAGGTGGTGCACGCGCCGGGGTCGGTCACCTTCACCGAGCTGGCCGCGGCCACCGGGCTTGCCAAGAGCACCACGTCGCGGCTGCTGCTCGCGCTCGAGCGCAACGGGCTGGTCCGCCGTGACGACGCGGGCCGGTTCCGACCCGGCGAGATGTTCGTCAGGTTCGCCTGGCGCGGCGGCGCGGAGGCGGGGCTGACCGAGGTTGCCCAGCCCTACCTGGACCGGCTCGGCGAGGCCACCGGCGAGACCGTGAACCTTGGTGTCGGGCGGGACGGCATGGTCGAGCAGATCGCCCAGGTGGACAGCGCGTACCTGATCGGGGCCACCAACTGGCTGGGCCGGGCGGTGCCGCTGCACTGCAGCGCGGCCGGCAAGGTGCTGCTCGCCCACGGCGCGGCCAAGCTGCCAGCGGGCCGGCTCGAGCGGTGGACCGACCAGACCATCACCAGCCGGGCGGCGCTGGAGGCGGAGCTTGCCGCCGTCCGCGAGCGCGGCTACGCGGTCATCGACGGCGAACTCGAACCCGGTCTCGTGGCGGTGGCCGCCCCCGTCCACCGCGACGGCGGCGCCGTGGTCGCCGCGCTGTCGGTGTCGGGCCCCGGGACCCGGCTGACCCTGCCCCGGATCGCCGACGTGGCCGCCGCGTGCGTGGCTCAGGCCAGCGGCCTGTCCGAGGTCCTGGGCCACCGGCCGGACGGGGCCGCGGCGGGGCGGGATGGACCCGCACCGCGGCTGGCAGACACGGCCCGAACAGCACATGCAGCCCAAGCACGGAGAGAAGGTGCCGCGTGACCCCCGACGAGCTTCTCAAGCAGATGTACGACGACACCCTGGTGGGCAACGGCCCCGCCGTGCTTGAGCTGACCAACACCGGGCTGGGGATGGGCCTGGGCCCGGAGACGCTGCTCTACGACGCGCTGATCCCGGCACTGGAGGAGGTCGGAGCGCGATTCGAGCGCGGGGACTTCTTCGTGCCGGAGATGCTGATCGCGGGCAAGGCGATGGCCGGGGCGCTGGAGATCCTGCGTCCGTTGCTCGCCGAGACCGGCGCCACCACGATCGGCAAGGTGGTCATGGGCACGGTCAAGGGCGACGTGCACGATATCGGCAAGAACCTGGTGAACATCATGTTCGAGGGCGCCGGGTTCGAGGTGATCGACCTGGGCGTGCAGGTGTCCCCGGAGAAGTTCATCGACGCGGTCCGCGAGCACCAGCCCGACATCCTCGGCTTCTCCGCCTTTCTCACCACGACCATGCCGATGTTCAAGGCGAACATCAACGCGCTGGAGAAGTCCGGGCTGCGCGACCAGGTGATCGTCATGGTCGGCGGCGCCCCGGTCACCCAGGAGTACGCCGACGTGGTGGGCGCCGACGGGTACGCCGCGGACGCCTCGGCGGCGGTGGTCCGCGCCAAGGAACTGCTGCAGCGGCGCCGCGCCGCGCTGCCCGCGTAGGCGGCGGGCGTGGACACCGTCCTCTCTTCGGCGACCAAGCAGGCCGTGCTCGGCCCCGGCCAGCCGTTCTGCATCATCGGTGAGCGGATCAACCCGACCGGGCGCAAGGCATTCCAGGCGGAACTGCGGGCCGGTGACCTGTCCCGGGTGGAGACCGACGTGGCCCAGCAGGTCGCCGGGGGCGCGATGGTTCTCGACGTGAACATGGGCGCGCCCCTGGCCGACGAGGCGGAACTCATGCGCCGCGCGGTCCGGCTCATCCAGGGCCTGACCGACCTGCCGCTGGTCATCGACTCATCGATCATCGAGGTCCTGGACGCGGGCCTGGCCGCCTACGAGGGCAAGGCCCTGGTCAACTCGGTCACCGCCGAGGACGACCGGCTGGAGGCGATCCTGCCGCTGGTGAAGAAGTACGGCGCCGCGGTCATCGGCCTGCCCAACGACGAGGAGGAGATCCCCGAGGAGCCGGCCCGCCGGGTGGAACTGGCCCGCAAGCTCATCGGTGTGGCCACCGGCACGTATGGGATCGCCATCGAGGACATCGTGATCGACCCGCTGGCCATGCCCGTCGGTGCCGACACCGGGCACGGGCTCCGGACGCTGGAAACGATTGCACTGCTGCGGGACGAATTCGGCGTGAACATGACGCTCGGTGCCTCGAACGTGTCGTTCGGCATGCCGGACCGGCACGCAATCGGGGCGGCGTTCCTTCCCGTGGCCATCTCGCACGGCCTGACCAGCGCCATCATGGACGCCCGGTCGCCGCAGATCGTCCGCGCGGTCAAGGCCGCCGACCTGCTGCTCGACCGCGACCCCTGGGGTGCGTCCTGGATCGCCGCGCACCGGGCCCAGCAGGCCGCCGCGCAGGCAGCCGCCGCCGAAGCCGCCGCGGCCGCCCAGCCGTCATGACCAGCACCGTGGACCTGGAGACCGAGGCCACCGGGCCGGTCCGGGTAGATCTGACCTTCGAGCCCGGGGCCCGCCGGGTGCGGGTACCGCACGGGGTGACCCTGTTCGACGCGGCGAGCTGGAACGGGATCGCGATCGACTCCACCTGCGGCGGCCACGGGACCTGCAAGAAGTGCAAGGTCCAGGTGCTGGACGACCGCGCGGCGACGCCGTCCGCGCTGGACATCCGCGCGTTCACGCCCGAAGAGCTGCGCCAGGGATGGCGGCTGGCCTGCCGGGCCCTGGCACTGACCGATACCCGGGTGGACGTGCCGCCGCTCGTCACCAGGCCCAAGGCCGCCACGGTCGGCGTCGGCAGGCAGGTGATCCTGCGCCCCGCGGTGCAAAAGCGCTACCTGGAACTGGCCGAGCCATCGCTCAGCGACCAGGTCACCGACGCCGAGCGGCTGCTCGCGGCGCTCGACGACCTGGAACCGCGGATCGACCTCGACGTGCTGCGCACGCTCGGCCGGGTGCTGCGCACCGCCGACTACAAGGTCACCGCGGTGGTCGTGGACGACGTGCTGATCGGCGTGGAGCCGGGCGACACCACCGGCCGCCGGTTCGGCATCGCATTCGACCTGGGCACCACGACGGTGGTCGCGACGCTGCTCGACCTGTCCACCGGGACCCCGGCCGCGGTGGCGTCCGTGCTCAACGCGCAGCAGCCGTTCGGCGCGGATGTGATCAGCCGGATCAGCGCGACCATGCTGGACCCGGCGGCACTCGACCGGCTGCGCTCCCTGGCCCAGGAGACCCTGGCGGGACTGGCCGCCGAGGTGTGCGCGGAGGGTGGCGCGGACCCGGCCGAGGTGTACGAGGTGGCCGTGGCCGGCAACGCGACCATGACCCACCTGGTGCTCGGCATCGACCCCGAACCGCTCGGCATGGCCCCGTTCATCATGGCCACCCGGCTGTTCCCCGAGGTGCTCGCCGCCGACCTCGGCATCGCGGTGCACCCGCGCGCCCGCGCCGTGATATTCCCCGCGTTCGGCGCCTATGTCGGCGGCGACATCACCGCCGGGCTGCTCGCCTCGGGCATGGACCGCGACGCGCGGATCCGGCTGTTCGTGGACATCGGCACCAACTGCGAGATCGTGCTCGGCAACCGGGAATGGCTGCTGGCCACCGCCGCGCCGGCCGGGCCGCGTTCGAGGGCGCGGCGATCCGGTGCGGGATGCGCGCCGCCGACGGGGCCATCGAGGTGGTCACGATGACTCCCGACACCTGCGAGCTGACCGTCATCGGCGACGCCGCGCCCGCCGGTCTGTGCGGCTCCGGGCTTGTCGACGCGGTGACCGGGCTGGTCAAGCTGGGCCTGCTGGACCCGTCCGGCAGGCTCGTGCCCGAGGAGCAGGCCGCCGCGCTGGCACCGGGGCTGGCCGGGCGGCTGACCCGGCTCGGCGAGGAGCGGGTGTTCGTGCTGCACTGGCTCGGCTCCCCCGGCGACGTGGCGCAATCGATCTACCTGTCCCAGCGGGACGTGCGGGAACTCCAGTTCGCCAAGGCCGCGATCGCCACCGGCTGGCGCATCCTGCTCGAGGAGGCGGGGCTGAAGCCCGACGACATCCAGCAGGTGCTGCTGGCGGGCTCGTTCGGCAGCTACCTGTCCCCGGCCAACGCGATCCGGATCGGCCTGGTGCCGGAGATCGGGGTGCTGCGCGTGGTGAGCGCCGGGAACGTGGCCGGCGAGGGGGCCAAGATGGCGCTGCTTTCGCTGCGCGAACGGGCCGCCGGACTGGCGCTGCTCGAGGAGGTGAGGTATGTCGAGCTGTCCGACCGCGCCGACTTCAACGACCGGTTCGTCGCGCAGTTGCAGTTCCCCGGCTGACCCGCCCGCCTCCCCGGTCGTGGTCATCGCCTGCGGTGCCCTCGGCGGGCACCTGCGGGAGATCCTCGCCCGCCGCGGCTGGCGGGCCGAGCTGCACTGCCTGCCCGCCCTGCTGCACAACCGCCCGAAAAAGATCACTATTGAGACCGAACGATTGGCCCGCCAGGCCCTGGCCCGCGGGCAGAGGGTCGCCGTGGCCTACGCCGACTGCGGCACGTACGGCGGGCTGGACGAGGTGTGTGCGCGGCTGGGGCTGCGGCGGCTGCCGGGGCTGCACTGTTACGACGTGCTGGCCGGGCCCGAGCGGATGCGCGCGGTGTTCGAGGCCGAGCCCGGCACGTACGTGCTGACCGACTTCCTGGTGCGGAGCTTCGAGCGGACGGTGCTCGCGGAACTGGGCCTGGACCGGCACCCGGAGCTGTGGCCGGACTACTTCGGGCACTACCGCCGTCTGGTCTGGCTGGCCCAGGACCCGGAGCCGGGGCTGGCCGCGCAGGCGGAGCAGGTGGCGGCCAGGTTCGGCCTGCCGCTCACGGTCGTGGAAACGGGGACGGCCCGCCTGGAACGCGAACTGGAGACCCTGATCGCCGGGGACGGTATGTGGTCGTTGGCGCCAACGCCTACAGAAGAATGTGGTCGTTGGCGTAATCGCCCACAAACGGCGCCGGGCGGCGGTACGGCTGGCGGGAGCCGACCGTGATCCGGGGCGGGCCAGGCGCGGGTAGCCGGGGCGGGCCGGCCGCCGGGAGCGGGCCGATCCGTGGCTGGTCAGGCGCATCCGGCCGTGGACGGCCGGATGCCGGAGGGAAGCCGTGATCCGGGGCGGGCCTTTCGGCGGCGGTCTGGCCAGTGCCGCGCCGCTGCTTGAGCATCCGCGGTATGAGGTGTTCCCGGCCGGCCGCGTGGCGGACGACGTGGCGCAGTGGGTCCCGGCCGGCATGACGGTGACCGTGACCGCCTCGCCCACCAAGGGCCTGGACGCCACGCTTGACCTGACCGAGAAACTGGCCGGGCTCGGCTACCAGGTGGTCCCGCACCTGTCCGCCCGGCTGGTGCGCGACGACGCGCACCTGGCCGACATCGCCGCGCGGCTGATCGCCTGCGGGGTGGATGACGTTTTCGTCCCGGCCGGCGACGCCGATCCCCCGGCGGGGCGTTTTGACAGCGCTTTGTCATTGCTTGAACGGCTGGCCGAAATGGGCAACCCTTTTCCGCGGACCGGGATCACCGGGTACCCGGAGTCGCATCCGAGGATCGACGACGACATCACGATCCAGGCCATGTGGGACAAGCGGCGGCTCGCCGCCTACATCGTGAGCAACCTGTGCTTCGACCCGGCGACGGTGCGCCGCTGGATCCGCCGGGTCCGTGCCCGCGGCGTCACCCTGCCGTTGTACGTCGGGCTGGCCGGGCCGCTGGAGCGGACCCGGCTGTTGCGGATGGCCGCCAAGGCCGGGGCCAGCGAGTCTGCCCGGTTCCTCGCCGGGCACGTGGAGTGGTTCCTGCGGTTCGGCACGCCCGGCGGCTACCGGCCGGAGCGCCTGCTCGCCAGGCTGGGCCCAGCCGTCACCGCACCGGCCGCCGGCGTCGCCGGACTGCACCTTTTCACGTTCAACCAGGTCCAGCAGACCGAACAATGGCGCCTGGAACTTCTCTCCCGCATAGGCGACACCCCTGCTCCCGCCCGCCCCTGACCACCCCAAGACCCGTCCCAGCCCCCTATCGGTGGCACCCATGGGCCCACGAACCACGACTACCCAAGCAAGCCGTCACCGCGCCCGCCGATGGCCACCGTGCGCCCCGCGCACCACGACCGGCCAAGCAACCCGTGCTCTCCACCTCCCCCTTTGTCCGCAATGGCCTTGACCAGGGCGGCGGCTCCCACGACCCCCAGCCGTCTTGGCCGGCAGGAGTGACCCAGGCGCGGAGTTCTGCCCGCGCCAGGGTCACCTCCTGGCGTCCTCCCCACGACTAGTCCGCTATGCACTAGTCGGGGCGAAGGAATACCGCTACGTATAAGCAACTAGAACTTACGTGTTGTAATTGCGGAAAATACAATCGCTTGCACCGCCCCGGGCCCGGAGCCCGGTTTCCGTTTTCGTTCCGTGATCTGAAATCGGCGTGTATAACCGGCGTGAGGTTTGGTTGACATCACCCGGGAACGCCCGGCGGAAAGCAAGCGGGTTGGTGACCAGACAACGATGAGCGGCAGGTACCCCGACGGCGTTCCGGCACGTCCGGGCGAGGTGACCTGGCCGCTGCTCTCGGGGCTGATCCCCCCACTCGCGGATTCGTATGTGCCCAGGCAGGAGACCGGGCTCGGCCTGGCCGTCACACTGACGCCGGGGGACACCGCCGTGCTGATCCCGGGCGATGAGGCGAACCGGACTCTCGGCGGGCTCGGCGGCACCGGCAAGACCCAACTGGCCCTCGCGGTCGCACACGCTCTCTGGGACCGCCATGTGCTGGACCTGGTCCTCTGGCTGACCCCCTCCAGCCGGGACGCCGTCGTCACCGGCTACGCCCAGGCGTTGCAGGACGTCGGCGGCCCCGCCGCGGACAGGTCCGAAGCGTCGGCGGCGGAATTCCTTGACTGGCTCACCGGGACCGACCGGTCGTGGCTGGTGGTCCTCGACGACCTGGCCGACGCTGCGGTGCTTGAGGGGCTCTGGCCGCATGGGCCGCGAGGACGGGTGGTGGTCACCAGCCGCCGGCCCGACACCGCGGTGCGCGCGTACCGGCCGCGCGCCGTCGAGGTGGGACCGTTCAGCCCCCGCGAGTCCCTCGCCTACCTGTCCAGCAAGCTCCACGCCGATCCCGACCAGTGGATCGGCGCCCTTGACCTGGCCGGTGATCTTGGCCACCTGCCGATAGCGCTGGCACAGGCGGCCGCGCTCATGGCCGAAACGGGGCTGGACTGCCGCCAGTACCGGGCTCGTATCGCCGACCGCATGCAGCGCCTGGCTGGCGGCGCCGCGGGCGCATACCCTTCGATCGTCGCGTCCACCTGGGCGCTGGCCACCGAGTTCGCCGAGCAGATCCCGCCCGCCGGGCTGGCCCGGCCGGCCCTGGCCCTTGTCGCGATGCTGGACCCCAACGGCATCCCTGGGGCGGTGCTCACCAGCCAGGCCGCCTGTGCCTACCTGACCCGCTACCGCCGCGGCGCCCCGGTCGACGAGATGCAGGCCCGCGCCGCCCTGTACAACCTGGCCCGGGCGGGCCTGGTCGGCATCGACACCACCAGCGCCGCCCGCACGGTGCGGGTGCACAGCGTAGTCCAGGCCACGGTGCAGCAGAACCTCACCGCGGCCGAGAGCGACGAGGCCGCGCGTGCCGCCGCCGAGGCGCTGTTCCAGGCATGGCCCCGCACCCCCGTTCCCGTCTCGTTCGAGCAGGCACTGCGAGACTGCACGGCGTGGCTGCAGGCGACCGCGGGCCGGGTGCTGTGGACGCCCGAGTGCCACCCGGTGCTGCTGCGGGCGGGCCGGAGTCTCGAAGCCGCGGGCCTCACCGAGGCTGCCACCGGCTACTGGCAGTCGATGCTGGAGACGAGCCTGACCGAGCTAGGGCCCAGCCACGCCCACACCATCCTGGTCCGCGACCGGCTGGGTGCGGCGCACGAGGCGGCGGGGCGCCCGAACGACGCGGTGAAGGTATATCAGGAGTCGCTGGACGAGCGGCAGCGGATCCTCGGCGTGGGGCACCCCGATACGGTCACGGCGCGGGCCCACCTGGCACGCGCGTACCGAGAGGCCGGTCGTGCCGACGAGGCGGTCCAGCTCGCCGAGCGCGTGCTCGCCGAATCCGAGCAGGGACGGGGTGCCCGCCACCCGGACACGCTGACCGCCCGCGAAGAGCTGGGCGAGGCCTACCTGGGCGCCGGGCTTGGCGACCGGGCCATCGCGGCATTCCAGCGCACCCTCGCCGACCGGGAACGGGTGCTCGGGCAGACCCATCCGGACACCCTCGCGGCGCGTGCCGACCTCGCCCACGCCTACCGGGCGGCCGGCCAGCCGGAGAAGGCACTGCCGCTGCACGAGCGGCTCGTGGCCGACCAGGAGCGCACGCTAGGCCCCGACCATCCCGAGACCCTGGCCGCGCGGGGCCACCTGGCCTATGCCTACCGCAGCGCCGGGCGGCTGAAGGATGCGCTGCCGGTTTACCGGCGCACCCTGGCCGGCCGGGAGCGGGCCCAGGGCCCGGACCACCCCGATACGATCACCGCGCGCGGCCACCTCGCCGACGCGTGCTTCCTGGCCGGCCGGTACAAGGAGGCCGTGCCGCTGTACGAGCGCACCCTGACAGACCGGGAAGCGCGGCAGGGCCGCGACCACCCCGACACCATCACCGCGCGCGGCAACCTCGCCTCGGCCTACCACTCGGCGCGCAAGCTGGCCCAGGCCATCCCGCTGTACGAGGAGAACCTGTCCGACTGCGAGCGGGTGTTCGGGCCGGACCACCCGGACACGCTGACCTCCCGCAGCAACCTGGCTCACGCCTACCACACGGTAGGCCGGTACGCCGAGGCCCAGGCGCTGTTCGAGCGCACCCTCGCCGATGCCGAGCGCGCGCTCGGGCCCGATCACCCGCTCACCCAGACGGCGCGGGAGAACCTGGCGGCCGCCACCCAGGTCTGAGCCGGGCGAGATTGACGGTTCTCCCCAGCGCACACAAGAGTGATGGCATGCAGATGACGGAGGCGTACGCGTCGGCGGTCGCCGTGATCGTGCCGATCTTCGCACTCGCAGCCGGGGCCGAGGCGCGGGGCATCAGGGAACGGCTGCGCCAGCCCGATCCGCAATGGGAACGGGAGTTCGCCGCCTACAACGCGAAACACGATCTGGACATGAGCCAGGCGCCCAGGGAGATCTTCGCCTATCTCAAGGACATTCCCGGGGTGTCAGCGGCGTACAAAGTGGAGCGGGCGCTGGCGATCGTCGGCGCAATCGTCTGGCTTGTGGTCTTCCTCCTGCTGGGCATTACCGAGATGCGCAGCCTCATCTGGCTGGCCGACGGCGCCGCGCCGGGCGATCCGGGCCTGGCGCAGTTCTCGGCCATCTCCATCGGCCTGGCGATGCTCACGCTGATCGTGGCACCCGTCGTCTATCTGCTCGTGCCGATCGGGCTCTCCGTGGACCTCATCCCCAAGGGCCTGAAGGAGGCCGTCGGGCCTAAGCTGGGCGACTCGAACGCGCGGGGCTTCTTCAAACAGGTGCTCACCGAGCTCGAAGGGGCCGTGGAGCGGGCCGACGAGACCTACGGCGAGAAGAAGCCAGCCGAGGCTGCCGACCGCGAAGCGCCCACGGAACCTGATCAGTAGCCGGGCGGCGGGCCGATCGCGGAGGCCTCGGGGCCGAACGCCTCGACATACCGGGGATGCACCTCGGCCCAGCGCTGGCCGGGCTGGAACGAAAGCTCGCCCTTGCCCAGGTCGTCGGCGAGCCGGTCGAGGCACTCGTGCCAGCCGGCCGCGTCCCGCGCCGCCTTGCCCACCTCGCCGAACGTGTCCAGCAGCGTGAGCGTGCAGCCGTCCGGGCGGGCCGCCAGTTCCAGGCGGATCACATCGGTGCCCCAGCGGAACTCCACCAGCGACTGCGGCTGGTAGGCGAGCACCTCGCCGTCGAATTCCGGGACAAGGCCATCGGGGCTGGAGAAGGTAAGCGGGCCGCCCACCGCCCACGCGCCGGAGACATGCTGCGGGAACCATGCCCGCATGTGCTCCGGCTCGGTGATCGCGCGCCACACCTTCTCCGGTGGGTGCGCGAGTTCGCGGGTGAACCGCAGCCGCCACCGCCCGCCGAGGTCCTCCAGCGTTCCTGCTGTCATCGCTCTTCCCCTGTCTGTTCGCCGGTCATCTGGTCCAGGTGCCGTTCGAGCTTGTCGAGGCTGGCGCCCCACGCGGCCCGGTAAGGAGCCAGCCACCGGTCGAGTTCCAGCAGCGGCGCCGGGCTCAGCCGGTAGAGCCGTCGCTGCTCATCCACCCGCACCCGGACCAGCCCCGCCTCGCGGAGCACCCGCAGGTGCTTGGACACCGCCGGCTGGTTCATCTCCAGGATGGCGACCAGTTCATTGACCGAACACTCGCCCGCGCGCACCAGATCAAGGATCTGCCGCCGCCGAGGCTCCGCCAGCACCGCAAAAACCGAGTCCACTCCCCCAGCATGCCCACCCAGGCATATTCCTGTCAAGGCATATACCCCTCTTCTCTCTCTGGAGTGATGCGAGCGGGCCGACGGCTGAGAGGTGCACGCACGCGCACAAACAAGCAGCACCGACGGGCGGCAGTTGCTGGCGCAGCCCGGCATGGGCCGCCAGACTGCCGTCACCGGCGGGCCGGCGGGTGCGGGGGCGCAGGCGGGCGTAGCGTGGCCGCGCCCGCAGACAACCGAGCGCGCCTCGGGCCAACGAACAGCAACCGGCGGCGGCGTGTGCCAGCCCGCCGGAGCCGGGCGCCCGCCGGCCTCTCCAGGCCGCCGAAGCCGAAGAACTCAGGCCGAGCCAGAACGAGCTTTGACGGCGGCGACCAAAGCGGGGATGACCTCGCCCACGTCCCCGATCACCGCGTAGTCGGCGTGGGCCAGGATCGGCGCCCCAGGATCGGTGTTCACCACGACGATGTGCTTGGCCCCGGCACACCCGGCCATGTGCTGGATGGCACCGCTGATCCCGCAGGCCAGGTACAGCTCTGGCGTGATCTTGGTGCCGGTCTGCCCGACCTGCTGCCGGTGCGGCCGCCAGCCCTCGCTGGTCACGACCCGGGAGACCCCGACGACCCCGCCGAGCAGGCTGGCCAGTTCCTCCAGCGGCGCGAAGCCGTCCGGCCCGCCGACCCCACGGCCCCCGCCCACCACCACCCGCGCGGTGGCGAGCGATGCGCCAGAACTGTGCCCGGCCGTCTCGGTGGCCCGCACCCGCAGGTCACCGTCACTCAGGCTGGGGACGTACGGATTCACCGGTAGCGTGCCGACGGGCTCGGCCACGGCGACGGCCGGGACCGCTTCGGTGGCCACGGTCATCAGCCCGGGCGAGCCCGTCAGGCTGGCCTCTTCCAGCAGCAGTCCGGCCCAGCGGTGCCGGACGACCTGGTGCGTGCCTTCCTCGCCCGGCTCGGCCCGAACGCAGTTTGCCGCCATCGGCAGGCCGGTGAGCGCGCCGAGATAGGCCATCACCTCGTTGCCACGGTCTGTAGCCGCAGCGACCACGGCGGACGCGCCGATCTCGGCGGCCAGGCCGCAGGGCCTGCGCCCAGGCGCGCGGCGCGTAGCCGTCCAGGTTCCCCGGCCCGACCACATGCGCGCTGGAGGCCCCGTGTGCCGCGAGCGCGACACCGGGAACCTGATCCGCGGGCCCGAACAG
>CAVSCM010000015.1:0-90737 GCA_963726415.1 uncultured Actinomycetes bacterium | reverse complement strand
CCACGTATTGCAAGTTCACCAACGAGACCCGCAACGAGATCGAGGAGGCGGGCGCGGACTCCGGCCAGGCCTACCTGGCCGCGGTCAACGGGAACGCCGCGGGCGGCGGCTACGAACTGGCCCTGGCCTGTGACGAGATCATCATGGTCGACGACGGCAGTGCCGCGGTGTCGCTGCCCGAGGTGCCGCTGCTCGCGGTGCTGCCCGGTACCGGCGGGCTGACCCGGCTGGTGGACAAGCGCAAGGTCCGCAAGGACCTCGCCGATGTCGTGGCCACCCGCAGCGAGGGCGTGCGGGCCAAGACCGCGCTGGAGTGGGGCCTGGTCGACGCGATCGCGCCGCCGAGCAGGTTCGCGGACACGGTGCGCGAACGGGCCCGGGCCGCCGCCGCCAGGTCCCGCCGGGCGCCCGGTGGCCCGGGGATCACGCTGGCCCCGCTCGATCGTTCTGTCGAAGAAGACAAGATCGCCTACCCGCACGTGACCGCCGGCCTCGACCGAGCGCGGCCTGGTAACCGTCACGGTCAGCGGCCCGCGCGAGACGGCGCCGCAGACCATGGCGGCCGCGCGCGAGCAAGGCGCCGGGTTCTGGCCGCTGGCCGTGACCAGGGAGCTTGACGACCTGATCCTGTGGCTGCGCAGCAACGAGACCGGGCTGGGCACCTGGCTGATCAAGACCTCCGGCGACGCCGGGGCCGTGCTTGGGTATGAGCGCCTGCTGGCCGGGGCGGCGGGCCAGGACTGGCTGGCCAGGCGAGATCCGGCACTTCGCCAAGCGCACGCTGCGGCGGCTGGACGTGACCAGCCGCAGCCTGTTCGCGCTGATCGAGCCGGGCAGCTGCTTCGCCGGCCCGCTGCTCGAGCTTGCCCTCGCCTGCGACCGGCAATTCATGCTGAACGGCCTGCCGGAGGGCGATCCGAGCCTGGCAGGACGGCCCTGCATCCCCTCCAGCCCGCGGCGATCGTCTTGTCCGCGGCCAACTTCGGCGCGTTCCCCATGGCCAACGGCCTGACCAGGCTGGCATCCCGGTTCCCCGCCGATCCGGGCCACGTGGCCAAGCTGGAGCAGCACGCCGGCCGCCCGCATCGAGGCGGAGGAGGCACTGGACCTCGGCCTGGTCACGTTCGCCCCGGACGAGCTGGACTGGGACGACGAGATCCGCATCGCCTGCGAGGAGCGCGCCTCGCTCAGCCCCGACGCGCTGACCGGGATGGAGGCGAACCTGCGGTTCGCCGGCCCGGAAACACCCCAGACCAAGATCTTCGGCCGCCTGTCCGCCTGGCAGAACTGGGTGTTCACCAGGCCGAACGCGTCCGGTCCCGAGGGCGCACTGCGCCGTTACGGCACCGGGCAGGCGGGCGTGTTCGACCGCAACCGAGCCTGAGGGACTTCTCATGTCGATCGACTACAGCGAGCGCATCCCCAACAACGTCGACCTGGCCGAGGACCGCAGGCTGCAGCGGGCGCTGGAGTCCTGGCAGCCCCGGTTCCTGCAGTGGTGGGGCGAGATGGGGCCCACCCTGCCGACCCAGGACGTGTACCTGCGCACCGCGGTGGACGTGGGCCGGGCCGGCTGGGCCCACTTCGACCGGGTCCGGCTGCCCGACTACCGGTGGGGGATCTTCCTGGCCGAGCGGGATCCAGGACCGGCGGATCGGGTTCGGCCAGCACAAGGGCGAACCGGCCTGGCAGCAGGTCCCCGGCGAGCACCGGGCCAGCCTGCAGCGCCTGATCGTGGTGCAGGGCGACACCGAGCCCGCCTCGGTGGAGCAGCAGCGCCGCCTCGGCCTGACCGCGCCCAGCCTGTACGACCTGCGCAACCTGTTCCAGGTGAACGTGGAGGAGGGCAGGCACCTGTGGGCCATGGTGTACCTGCTGCACGCCTACTTCGGCCGGGCCGGCCGGGACGAGGCCGAGGCGCTGCTGCTGCGCAACTCCGGCAGCGCGGACGCCCCGCGCATCCTCGGCGCGTTCAACGAGGAGACCCCGGACTGGCTGTCGTTCTTCATGTTCACCTACTTCACCGACCGGGACGGGAAGTACCAGCTCGGCACGCTGAAGGAGAGCGCGTTCGACCCGCTGTCGCGCACCTGTGAGTTCATGCTCAAGGAAGAGGCGCACCACATGTTCGTGGGCACCACGGGCGTGGACCGGGTGGTGGAGCGGGCCGCGCAGCTCATGCGCGAGCACGACACCGACGACATCGCCAGGCACGGCGGCATCCCGCTCGACGTGATTCAGAAATACCTGAACTTCCACTACAGCGTCAGCCTGGACCTGTTCGGCGGCGAGACCTCGACCAACGTGGCCAACTACTACTCCAGCGGGCTCAAGGGCCGCTGGCAGGAGGACCGCCGCACCGACGACCACGTGCTCACCACCGTGGTGACCACCACCGAGCAGCCCGACGGCGACCGCATCGTGACCGCCGAACTGCCCGCGCTCACCGCGCTCAACCACGACCTGCGCACCGCGTACATCAGGGACTGCGAGACCGGGGTGACCCGGTGGAACCGGATCCTGGACAGCCACGGGATCACCGGGCACCGGCTGGCCCTGCCGCACGTCGGGTTCAACCGGAAGGTCGGCGCGTTCGCCGGCTGCCACGTCACGCCCGGCGGCCAGATCATCGACGCCACCGCCTGGGCGGCCGGGAGCCCCGCGTGGCTGCCGACCCCGGCCGACAAGGTGCACGTGGAGTCGCTGATGCGCCCGGTGTACGAGCCGGGGAAGATCGCGGCCTGGCTGGCCCCGCCGCGCAGCGGCATCAACAACCAGCCGCTGGACTACGAGTACGTGCGGTTCTGAGTCGCACGTGGACCGGGCACGCGGCGCGCCGGGTCTGCCCGATCGCGCGCCGGGCCGTAGGTCACCGGTGGATCCGGGGTCGCTCCCCCGGGCCAGCACGGCCCCGGCCCGGTGACGGAGGAACCGGGCCGTAGGCCATCGGGGGGTTCCGGGGGGTCGCTCCCCCGGGCCAGCACGGCCCCGGCCCGGTGACGGAGGAACCGGGCCGTAGGCCACCGGGGGGTTCCAGGGGGGTCGCTCCCCCAGACCAACACAGCATTGACGATGCGCCGGCGGCGTGTGGAGGATATGTCCCGTCGTGTTCGCGGCTGATCGGATCGGGCCATGTCGGTGGAGTCGTTCAACGCCTGTGTCTATCTCGTCGACCGCCAGGTCCAGGCCGGCCTGGGCGGGCATCTGGCCGTGACCGGCCCGGCGGGCTCGCTGACCTACGCCGAGCTGGCGGCGCGGGCCGCAGAGCTGGCGGCCGGGTTCCATGCGGCGGGGGTGCGGCCGGAGGAGCGGGTGCTCCTGGTGGCCACCGACCGGCCGGAGACCGTGATCACGTTCTGCGCGCTGCTGCGGATGGGCGCGATCCCGGTGCCGGTATCCACCATGTACCGGGCGGAGGAACTGGGCGAGCTGGTGGCCGACAGCCGGGCCCGCGTGGTGGTGGCCACCCCGGAGTGCGCGGCCGTGGCCCGGGCGGCCATGCACCTGGCGCCCGAGGCGGACACGCTGGTGACCATAGGGGACACGGGAGGTCCGGACGGCAACGGGCCCGGCGACCCGGAGGTGAGCGAGCGGGCCTGGACGGATGTGCTCGCCGCCGGGCAGGAGGCCGGCCCCGCCGCGCCGTATCGCACCTGGTTCGATTCGCCGGCGTTCTGGCTGTACACCTCGGGCACCACCGGCAGGCCCAAGGCGGCCATGCACCGCCACGGCAGCGTGGCCCGGGTCTGCGAGACCTACGCCCACGAGGTGCTCGGCATCAGGCAGGACGACCGGTGCTACTCGGTCGCCAAGCTGTTCTTCGCCTACGGCCTGGGGAACTCGCTGCTGTTCCCGTTCTCCGTCGGCGCCACCGCCGTGCTGGACCCGGCGCGCGCCACGCCCGCCGGCGCGGCCGAGCGGCTGGCCGCCGACCGGCCCACCCTGTTCTTCGCGGGCCCGGCGTTCTTCGCCGCGCTGCTGAACGCCGGTGCCCCCGCGGAGGCGTTCGCCACGGTCCGGCTGGCCACCTCGGCCGGCGAGGCGCTGCCCGCCGAGATCTACCGGCGGTTCACCGGCCGGTACGGCGTGGACATCATCGACGGCCTGGGCTCCACCGAGGCGCTGCACATCTTCATCTCCAACCGGCCCGGCGAGGTGCGCCCGGGCACGTCGGGGACCGTGGTGCCCGGCTACCAGGCCGCTCTGGTGGACGAGACCGGCGCGCCGGTCGCCGACGGGGAGCCAGGCCACCTGCTGGTCCGCGGCGACTCGATCGCCACCGGCTACTGGTGCCGCACCGCCACCACCCGTGAGGTGTTCCAGGGCGAGTGGCTGCGCACCGGCGACACCTACACCCGGTCTGCGGACGGCTTCTACACCTGCCTGGGCCGGTCCAACGACATGATCAAGGCGGGCGGCATCTGGGTATCCCCGATGGAGGTGGAGGGACGCCTGCTCGAGCACCCGGCGGTGGCGGAGTGCGCGGTGGTCGGCCACCGGAACGACGCCGGGCTGGAGGAGGTCATCGCGTGCGTGGTGCCCGCGCCGGGGCAATCGGTGGATGCCGACGAGCTCATCGCGTTCTGCAAGGACGGGCTCGCCGCGTTCAAGCGGCCCCGCCAGGTGCTGGCACTGGACGCGCTGCCCAAGACCGCCACCGGCAAGATCCAGCGCGTCGTGGTGCGTGAGGTGGTCGCGCGGCAGTTCGGCAAGCCCGGGGAGTGACCCGTGCCCATCTACGCGCTCGACGACCAGGTTCCCGCCATCGACCCGGAGGCCTTCGTGCACCCGGACGCGGTGATCATCGGGAACGTGCAGCTCGGCGCCGGGTTCTTCGGTGTGGCCGGGCGCGGTGCTCCGCGGTGACCACGGGCTGATCCGGGTCGGCGAGGCGACCTCCATCCAGGACGGCACGATCATCCACACCACCAGGCAATGGCCGACCGTGATCGGCGCGGGCTGCGTGGTGGGCCACCGGGCGCACCTCGAAGGGTGCGTGGTCGAGGACGGCTGCCTCATCGGCTCTGGCTCCCTGGTGCTGAACCGGGCCCGGGTGCAGGCAGGTGCCGTGGTCGCCGCGGCCGCGCTGATCCGCGAGGACATGGTGGTCCCGGCGGGCGCGCTGGCCGTGGGCGTGCCCGCCACCATCCGGGCCGAGGCCGGGTTGCGCCAGGCGGAGCGGATCGCCGACGCCGTGCAGACCTACCTCGGCCTGGCCGCCTGGCACCGCGCCGGGACCCGCCGGATCCACCCGTAGCCCGGCGCCGCCCGGGGCTGGCGGTGTCACCGTGTGGCGGGCCGGTCCCGCAGCCAAAGCTGCTCGCGGTCCTCGATCCTGCCGGACGGCCGCAGCCCGGCCCGCCGGGCCACCGCGGCGGAGGCGGCGTGTTCCGGGTGGATGCGCGCCTGGATGACCTGGACCCCGCGCGCGTCGAGCCAGCCGACGAGCACCCGGGCGGCCTCGGTGGCATATCCCCGGCCCTGCCACGGCAGCCCGACGACCCAGGCGATCTCGGCACGCCGCCCCGCGCCGCTGATCGTCGCCTGGACGTAACCAACGGCCTCTCCACCGGGCTCGCGGCGCAGGATCCAGTTGCACCACTCCTCCCGGCCGTCCGGTGACCGCCCGGCCGCCTGCCCGGCGTACCGGGCGCGGAGTTCGCCCAGGCCCGGCGGGGTCCCGCCGGTGTAGGCGTACAGGGCCGCCCCGGTCAGCACCCCCACCATCTCGCCGGCGTCGGCCACCGTCAGCGGGACCAGGCGGAGCCGTGCGGACGATATCTGATCCGTGGTGACACCTCCCCGCCGCAGCGCGTCCGTCAGGCAAGCCCGGACGGGCCATGCCCCTAACGGAAGGGTTACACAGTGCTGAGGGCCGCCGCGGCAAGCCAGGAGAAACCGGGTCATAGCGGGTAAAGACATTCGTGATTCATCAGAAACGGGCTAATAGATGTCTTCTAGCAGTGAAGATGTCATCCAGGCCCCCGCTCGGGCGTCGTTCAGGCGGGGAAGCATTCACGCTCCCGGCGGCGCGGTTGCCGCCGGACCCGGACGACCTGGGGGGGTCATCCCATGGGCCTTGAATGGCATGCCCGCGTGCGCGCCGGCGGGCCAGCCAGTGCCGCGGTCCTGGCATCGGCCGCCCTTGTGGTGAGCATGACGGTGCTGGCCGGAGCCGGGCCCAGCGCCGCGGCGCCCCGCCCCGGCCAAGCGCCCCGCGGTCTTACCGCCCAGGCGCCCGGTAGCGGCCGGGCAGCCCGGAGCCCCGCCCCGGACGGGACGATCTCCACGATTGCCGGGGGCGTGGGCGGCCCGGCCGTGGCCACCGGCGTGAACCTGGGCGTGTCCACGCCGATCGCGGGCACCACCAGTTCGCCCTGCGGCATCGCGTTCGGCAGCGGGCAGCTTCTCGTCGCCGACAACTGGACCGTGCGCAGCATCGACCCGGCAACCGGCAGGCTGACCACCCCCGTGGGCACCGCAGCCAGCGGGCCGTTCCACGACCGTGGCCCGGCGGCCGACGCATCGTTGGACACCTGTGCGGTGGCCGTGGACGCCGCGGGCAACCTGGTGCTCGCCGACGCGGCGAACGACCGCATCCGGGTGGCGGCGGCGGCCTCCGGCACGTTCTACGGCCAGCAGATGACCGCTGGCGACATCTACACGATCGCCGGGACCGGGACCTACAGCTCCTCCGGCGACGGCGGCCCCGCGACCAGCGCCCAGCTCAGCGACCCGGCAAGTGTGGCGGTCGACGCCGCAGGCAACCTGGTGATCGCGAGCAACTCCGCCAACCGGGTCCAGGTGATCGCCGAGCACAACGGCAGTTACTACGGCGTTTCGATGACAAGCGGCGACATCTACACAGTCGCCGGGGACGGCACCGCCGGGTACACCGGCGACGGCGGACCCGCTGCCAGCGCCACGCTGGACGGGCCGCAGGGGGTGACCGTGGACGCCGCCGGGAACCTGGTCATCGCCGACACCGGCAACAGCGTGATCCGGGTGGTCGCCGGCCACGACGGCACGTTCTACGGCCAGCAGATGACCGCCGGGGACATTTACACGATCGCCGGGACCGGCACCGCCGGGTACACCGGCGACGGCGGCCCGGCCACCACCGCCCAGGACAGCTCCCCGTCCGGGGTAGCGGCGGACAGCGCAGGCAATCTGGTCATCGCCGACACCGGCAACAGCGCGATCCGGGTCGTGGCGGCCCGCACCGGCACGTTCTACGGCCAGCAGATGACCGGCGGCGACATTTACACGATCGCCGGGACCGGCACCGCCGGGTACACCGGCGACGGGAACCCCGCCGCCCGCGCCGAACTCAACGGCCCGCAAGGCCTCACGGTCGACGGGAACGGCAACGTGATGGTCGCCGACACCGGCAACGACCGGGTGCGGCTGGTAGCGGCGGGCACCGGCACGTTCTACGGCAAGCCGCTGATCGCCGGGAACATCTACACCGTGGCCGGGGGCAACCCCAACGGGCTCATCGGCAGCGGGCGGGCCACCGCGGCCCGGCTCAGCCTTCCCTATGGGGCAACGGTCGACGCCGCGGGGAACCTGGTCATCGCCGACACCGGCAACAACAGGATCCGGGTCATCGCCGGAAGTACCGGTACCTTCTACGGTCAGCCGATGACCGCCGGGCAGATCTACACCGTGGCCGGCACGGGCAGCCACGGCTTCTCCGGCGATGGCCGCCCCGCGGCCGCGGCCAAGATCAACCACGCGGATGGGGCCGCCGTGGACGCGGCCGGCAACCTGGTGCTCGCGGACACCGGCAACAACAGGATCCGGGTCGTGGCGGCCGCCACCGGCACGTTCTACGGCCAGCAGATGACCGCTGGGAACATCTACACCGTCGCTGGCACCGCCACCGCCGGCTACACCGGCGACGGCGGCCGCGCCACCAGCGCCCGGCTGAGCGCGCCGGTCAGCGTCACGACGGACGCCACTGGGAACCTGGTCATCGCCGACAGCGGCAACAGCGTGATCCGGGTCGTGGCGGCCGCCACCGGCACGTTCTACGGCGTTCCGATGGCCGCGGGCCACATCTACACGATCGCCGGCACCGGCACCGCCGGCTACACCGGCGACGGCGGCCTCGCGACCAGCGCCGCGCTCTACTACCCGCAGGCAGTGACGGCGGACAGCACAGGGAACCTGGTCATCGCCGACACCGGTAACAACGTGATCCGCGTGGTCGCCGGCCAGGACGGCACGTTCTACGGCGTATCGATGACCGCTGGCGACATCTACACAGTCGCCGGCACCGGCGCCCAGGGGTTCTCCGGCGACGGCGGCCGGGCCACCAGCGCCGGGCTGACCGTACCGGCCAGCGTGGCGGTGGACGCCGCGGGGAACCTGGTCATCGCCGACTACGGCGACAACCGGGTCCGGGCCGTGGCGGCCAGCACCGGCACCTACTACGGCGTCTCGATGACCGCGGGCGACATCTACACCGTCGCCGGTACCGGCGCCCAGGGATTCTCCGGCGACGGTGGCCCTGCCACCAGCGCCACGCTGCACTACCCGCAGGGCGTGACCGTAGACGGCAGCGGGGATGTGCTGGTGACCGATTCCGGCAACAACCGGGTCCGGCTGATCACGGGCTCGAACCCCGCGCCCGGGACCGTCCGCCCGGCAGCCGCGGCCGGACCAGCCGCCTCACGGGCACGCGCTGTCGCGCCGTCCGCGCGCGGGCATGCGGCCCGGGCCGACGGCCCAGCCACCGCCGGGCCGTACGTGACGCTGCTGTTCTCCCGCACCGAGACCGGCGCGGCCGACAACTGCACGCCCGACAACAGCGGGATCGCGCCCCTGGACACGGTGGTGGCGCCGTACCTCCGCTCGCTGGGAATGACCGGCACCGGCACCCTGGTCAGCGGGATGACCCAGGCGACGGTCCCGACCTGCACCCACTTCGGTGACTCACTCGCCTCGTCCTGGGCCAATGCGGCCAGCCTCGCGACGAACTTCGGCTGGTCGTTCGTGTCCCATACGGCGACGTACCCGGGCCAGCTCGGAAAACTGACGCCAACGCAGTCGTACGCGGAAACGTGCGGTTCCGCGGCTGTTCTCGATGGGTACGGGCTGCCCGGCGGGCACGGGCTCATCGCCTACCCGGGGATGCAGAACCCCCCGGTCGCGCTGCAGGCCGACTACGGGGCGAACTGCTTCGCCTGGGGCCGGACCTACAACAAGTCAGGGACAACCCCCGCCGCGAACGGCACCACCCCGCCCTACTGGCAAGAGACCGAGGCCGTCAACGGCGGCGCCTGCCACGTCAGCACCGCACCGTGCTACACGGTCAGCTCGGGGGCGAACGGTAACTCACGCTACGACGAGCCGAGCACGATCATCGCCAGGATCCAGGCACTCCAGCCGGGGCAATGGTTCACCCTCCAGGCCTACGTCCTGGTCACCGGCGGCAACCCGGGCTACGCGCACAACGCGACCCGCTGGGACTGCACCTCGCCGGACCCGGCACTGCACTGGACCAACGACGACGAGCGGTACTGCTACTCCGACTGGCAGCAGATCGTCAACGCCATCGCGGGCATGCCCAGCATCACCGTGACCGACCCGCTCACGGTCGGCGTGGCCTTCGGCCGGCCAGCCAGCTACCCGTAGGCCCGGCGACCGATCCGGCCGGGAACCACGCCGCAGGCAACGCCGCTGGCCGGCTCCGCGACGGCACGCGCTACCGTCGTGCCGTGCCCAACAGCGACTGCGACGTCCTCGTAGTGGGCGCCGGGGTAAGCGGGCTCACCACGGCGATTTGCCTTGCCGAGTCCGGAGCGCGCGTGCTCATTCGCGCGGCCGCTCCCCCGGGGCAGACCACCTCCTCGGTCGCTGGGGCGATCTGGGGGCCGCATCTGGTCGAGGAGAGCGACCGGGTGGACCGGTGGGGCCGGGAGACCCTGGCCGTCCTCCGTGAACTGGCTGTCGACCCGGCGGCGGCGGTGCGCACCTTGAGCGGCGTGCAAGCTACCCGTGGAGGGCCGGACCAGTCCGGCCCGCCCGAAGGTGCCCCGGCGGCGCCGCCGGACTGGATGAGCGACCTCGGCGCCTCCCTATGCCACGCCGGGGACCTGCCACCCGGCTTCGCCAGCGGCTGGCGTTACTCGGCACCGCTGGTGCACATGCCTACGTATCTGGGCTACCTGGTCGCCAGATTCGAGGCCGCGGGGGGACGTGTGGAGGCGGGCACGATCGGCTCGCTGCCGGCGGCAGGGGCGGAACACGGCGCCCAGGCCGTGGTCAACTGCACCGGGGCCGGTGCCCACGGCCTGCTGCCTGACCCGGCGCTGAAGCCGTTCCGCGGCCAGGTGGTGATCGCGGAGAACCCCGGCCTGAGCGAGTTCTTCATCGGGCTCCCCGACGGCACCATGGAACTGGTGTACCTGTTCCCGCACGGGGATACCGTGGTGCTCGGCGGCACCGTGGTGGGCGGCGACTGGAACACCGAGCCGGTCCCGGCCGTGGCCGAGCGGATACTTCGCGACTGCGCCGCGATCGAACCGCGGGTGCACGGCGTCCGGGTGCTCGGGCACCGCGTCGGGCTGCGCCCGTTCCGGCCGCAGGTCCGGCTGGAAGCGGAGCCGCCCGGCCCCGGCCCGCTTGTGGTGCACAACTACGGGCACGGCGGCGCTGGCATCACCCTGTCCTGGGGCTGCGCCAGAGAAGCGGCCGCGCTGGCCGCCCAGGCCCTCGGCTGACTCCCAACACCAGCCCTGGCTAGCAGAGTCCGTAGGCCACCGGGGGGTTCCGGGGGTCGCTCCCCCGGGCTAGCACCCCTTATAGCCCAGGCAGCGCTGCCCTGGCCCGGTCAAGCAGCCCGGGATCCCCGCTGATCTCCACCGGCGGGGTGTGCCCTGGGTCGAGCCGCCCGTACACCAGCCGCAGCAGCGCCTCGGCGGGCATCTGGACCTGGCCGTCGGCGGTCGCGCCCGCCGGGCCTTCGCCCGGCCACGTCCCCAGGGCCACCTTGTCCGCCACCTCGAGCACGAAGTCGGCCTCGGGCCCGGTGCCGCGCAGCCGCAGCCGGAACGGCTCGCCGTCCGCCTTCCCCGTCCACCCGGCGAGCATCGGCAGCTGCACCATAAGCAGTTCCACCGCGTCCGGCGCGACCTCGGCCGCGGGGTCGAGGGAAACGGCCACGTCCCAGGTGTGCACGGCGTGCTCGGAAAGGCGCATCCGGCACAGGCCGGCCGCGTCGAGCTTCATGCCGAAGAAGTCGGCGGAGATCCCGTCCAGTTCCGCCTCGGTCAGCCCTTCGAGCCGCTTGATGTGCGTCTCGTCCGCGGGCAGGCAGTCCGCCGCCTGCTGCTGCGGGGTCTTGGCGTTCCAGGTGTCCCAGATGGGGGCCATGGCGTCCCGGTCCATCGGCTGCCCGGCCAGCGTGGCCTCCAGCATCAGCAGCGCGATCTCGGCGCCGCTGCCCAGATGCGACAGCACCTGCGCGACGGTCCAGTCCCTGTCGTAGGACTGGCCGGTGAGCTGCTCCTCGCTCATGGCCCTGGCCAGCGAGGCGAGCCGCTCATGGGAGTTACGCAGGGCGGCGATGTAGGCGTGGGGGTCGTTGTCCACGGGGGCTCCGTTCGGCCGGAAGATACGAGGGTGAGGGCCAAGGCGGCCTCGCCCAGCCTACGGTCACCGCCCGCGGCGCGAGGGCGCGCCCTAGGGTTGTCCCCATGAGGATCGGTTTCGGCGCGCCCGTGTCCGGCGCCTGGGCAACCCCGCACTACCTGAGCCGTTTCGCCGCCGAGGCCGAAGCGGCCGGTTACGGGTCATTGTGGGCATTTCAGCGGCTGATCGTGCCGGAGGGCTCGGCGATGGAGCCGGTCTACCACAGCGTGCTCGACCCGATGGTCGCGCTGGGCTTCGCGGCGGCCGTGACTTCCCGGATCCGGCTCGGCGTCGCGGTTGTGAACATGCCCTACCTCGCCCCCGCCTACCTGGCCAAGCAGGCCGCCTCGGTGGACGTGCTGTCGAACGGCCGGCTTGACCTGGGCCTGGGTCTGGGCTGGATGCCGGAGGAGTTCGCCGCGGCCGACGCGGTCATGGCGGGCCGTGGCGCCCGCACCGCCGAGTACATCGAGGTGATGCGCCGCCTGTGGGCCGGCGGGGTCAGCGAGTTCCACGGCGAGCACTACACCGTCCCGGCGGGCCGTGCGGCACCGCTGCCGGTGCAGCGCCCCGGCCCCCCGGTACTGCTGGGCGGGGCGGTGCCGCGGGCGCTGCAGCGGGTCGGCAGGCTGGCCGACGGGTGGATCACCTCCAGCCGTGCCGACCTGTCCCGCATCGGTGAAGGCATCGGGGTGATCAGGGCCGCGGCGGCGGACGCGGGCAGGGATCCGGCCGCGCTGCGGGTCATCTGCCGCGGGGTGGTCCGCTGGGGCGCCCCGCTGACCGTGCCCGAAGGAGGCGGCCGGGTGCTGCTGTCGGGCAGTTTCGACCAGATCCGCGCCGACGCCCAGTGGCTGGCGGAGCAGGGCGTGACCGAGGTCTTCTACGACCTGAACTGGGATCCGCTGGTGGGCGCTCCGGACGTGGACCCGGCCGGGGCGGTCACCCGGGCGCAAGAGATACTCGAAGGGCTCGCTCCAGGCCATTGACCTGCTGTTTGCCACTCCGCAGGTGCATTGCGCCGTGAGCGGGTAGGTACCCCCTCGGACAGCGAGCGAATCCCTCGGGGAGGAGATGGCGCCACATGGAGACCGAAACTGCTGTTTCCTACCGGGCCGCGGTGCCCGGAGCGCCGGTACTGACCCGGTCCGGCAAGGAGATCGGCACACTCGAACACGTGCTCGAAGTATCTGACCTGGACCTCTTCGACGGGATCGTGGTCGCGACCGACTGGGGCCTGCGGTTCATCGATGCCGACCGGATCGAGCTGATCACCATCACGAACATCCGGTGCAGCCTCGACGATGCCGAGGCGGACCGGCTTCCGCCGCCCGACGGCGCCGCGGTGTACCGGGTCAGCTCGCTGGACGAGATCGGCGACTCGCTGCACGAGCGGCTGGGCCTGATGTTCCGCCGCCCGCACTGGACCCAGGAGTAAATATTCCGGGGGCCCGCGGCGGGTGCGCTACCCTGGGCGCATGAGTACCGACTCCCACGCGCACGAGGCGCGCAAGGCCAGCCTGGTGCCGGACAAGCCTGCGCTTGACGGCATCGAGGACAGGTGGTCTCGCCAGTGGGAGACCTCGGGTGTAGTACAAGTTTGACCGCTCCGCGTCGCGTGGCGAGGTTTACGCCATCGACACTCCCCCGCTGACCGTCAGCGGGAAGCTGCACATCGGGCACGTCTGCTCGTTCAGCCACACCGACATCGTCGCGCGGTACCAGCGCATGCGCGGCAAATGCGTGTTCTACCCGATCGGGTGGGACGACAACGGGCTGCCGACCGAGCGCCGGGTGCAGAACTACTACCACGTGCGGTGCGATCCAACGCTGCCCTACGACCCGGGGTTCTCCCCGCCAGCCAGCAACGGCGGCGAGCAGAAGCCCATCTCCCGGCGTAACTTCACCGAACTGTGCCACCGGCTCACCGACCTGGACGAGCAGGCCTTCGAGGAGGTGTGGCGACGGCTGGGTCTTTCGGTGGACTGGTCCACCCTGTACCGGACCATCGACGACAGCTCCCGGGCCATCTCCCAGCGCGCGTTCCTGCGCAACCTGGCCAGGGATGAGGCCTACATGGCCGAGGCGCCGTCGCTGTGGGACGTGACGTTCCAGACCGCGGTGGCCCAGGCCGAGGTGGAGGACCGCGAGGTCGCGGGCGCGACGCACACGATCGCGTTCCGCCGCCCAGACGGGGCGGCCGTGCCGGTGGTAACGACCCGGCCGGAACTGCTCCCCGCCTGTGTGGCACTGGTGGCCCATCCGGGCGACGAGCGTTACGCCGCGCTGACCGGGACGACCGTGCGCAGCCCGCTGTTCGGGGTGGAGGTGCCGGTGCTCGCGCACCACCTGGCCGACCCGGCCAAGGGCACCGGGATCGCCATGGTGTGCACGTTCGGCGACAGCAACGACGTCACCTGGTGGCGGGACCTGCGGCTGCCCGCGCGGCCGGTGCTCGGCCGGGACGGGCGCCTGCTGGCCAGCCCGCCCGCGGCCATCACGTCCCGGGCGGGCCGGATCGCCTACCGCCAGCTCGCGGGCGACACCGCGCAGGCGGCGCGCAAGCGGATCGCCGCCATGCTCGATGCGTCCGGGGACCTGCTGTCCGGGCCGGACCCGGTGCGGCACTCGGTGAACTTCTACGAGAGGGGCACCCAGCCGCTGGAGATCGTCACCACCCGGCAGTGGTACATCCGCAACGGCGCCCACCACGACCGGCTGCGCGCAGCGCTGCTGGCCCATGGCGAGGAACTTGACTGGCATCCGCCGCACATGCGGGTCCGCTATGAGAACTGGGTGAACGGCCTGGCCGGGGACTGGCTGGTCAGCCGGCAGCGGTTCTTCGGCGTGCCGATCCCGGTGTGGTATCCGCTGGACGGCGAGGGCAAGCCGCGCTACGACGCCCCGATCCTCCCGGCCGACGGCGCGCTGCCGGTGGACCCCGCGGCCGACACCCCGCCGGGCTACACCTCCTGTCAGCGCGGCCAGCCGGGCGGCTTCGCCGGGGATCCGGATGTGATGGACACCTGGGCCACGTCGTCGCTGACCCCGCAACTGGCCGCACGATGGACCCTGGACGGCGACCTGCTCGACCGGGTGTACCCGATGGACCTGCGGCCGCAGGCCCACGAGATCATCCGGACCTGGCTGTTCTACACGGTGCTGCGATCCCAGCTTGAGCGGGGCGTGCTGCCGTGGCGGCACGCGGGGATCTCCGGCTGGGTGCTGGATCCGGACCGGAAGAAGATGTCCAAGTCGGTGGGGAACGTGGTCACCCCGATGGACTCGCTGCGCAAGTACGGCAGCGATGCGGTCCGCTACTGGGCCGCGGGCGGCCGGCTCGGCGCGGACGTGACGTTCGACCCGGCACAGTTGCGGGTCGGCCGCCGGCTAGCGATCAAGATACTTAACGCCAGCCGTTTCGTGCTGAGCCTCGCACCTCCCGACGGGGATCGTGGCAATGATGGAACTTCTGCGCCATCCGGGGGTTCCGGGCCATGGGGCCCGGGGGCTTGCCCCCGGGAAGATGAAGATGGAGTGCTCCCCCGGGCTAGCACCATTACGGGGCCGCTCGATATAGCGATGCTGGAGCGCTTGGCCGGGGTGATCGGGCAGTGCACACGGGCACTGGACGGCTACGACCACACCGGGGCGCTGGCGGCTGCCGAGGAGTTCTTCTGGTTCTTCTGCGATGACTACCTGGAACTGGTGAAGGGCCGCGCCTACGGCGAGCGGGGCGAGGGCCAGGCGGCCAGCGCCCGGGCTGCGCTGCGCCTGGCCCTCGCGGTCATGCTGCGCCTGTTCGCGCCGTTCCTGCCGTTCGTCACCGAAGAGGTGTGGTCGTGGTGGCAGGACGGCTCGGTGCACACCGCCGCCTGGCCGGACCCGGAGGAGGTGGCACCTGCGGCGCCGCCGTCCGGGGATCCGCTGGCCACGCCGTCACTGGCCGCCGCGTCGCTCGCCGCGGCGTCCGGCGCCATTGCGGCGATCCGGGGGGCCAAGTCGGGTGCCCGGGTGTCGATGCGGGCGCCGGTGCGGACCCTGGTGGTGACGGCGCCACGGGAGCACCTGGACGCGGTGCTGGCGGTGCTGCCCGACGTGCAGGCGGCGGGCAGGGTGGAGCACACCGAACTGCGGCCCGGTGACCAGGACGAGCCCGCCTACCAGGTCAGCCTCTAAGGCGCCGCTTCCAGCCGGGCGGTTACTCGTCCACGGGGTCAGCGGTGAGCAGGCTGATCCATTCGTCGGCCGCGTCGGGTTCCTCAGGCGCGTCCGCGGCGGCGCGCCGGGACCTGGCCCGGCGGGCTTCCCTGGCCGATTGCGCGGGTTCCGGCGGATCCGGCCTGGTCGGCGCGGCGGGGCCGGTCTCGTCCGGCCCGGCGCCGCCGGCCGCCGGTGGCGTGGCAGCGCTGTTCTCGCCGGCCCCGGGGCTGCCTGCCCCGGGGTGGTCGGCCTCGGGGTGCCCGGTTTCGGGGTGCCCGGCCTCGGGTGGCGTGGGCCGAGCGGCCTCAGTCCGGCCGGGCTCTTCCTCGGCCGGGCGCGGCCTGAGCAGTTCCGGGTCGGTCTGCGCGTCGTCCACGGTCGGGTCCGCGGCTGGCCTGGCCCCGGCGCCGCCGCCCAGCAGCCCGTTCCGCATCGCGGTACGCAGCGGCGGGCCGGGCCATTCGTTGGCCACGTCGGCGTCTGTCTGCGCGCGCCACCTCGCAGCGTCGGCCCCGGTGACCTGCGTCCGGGTAGCGGCCTGCGCGCCTGCGGCCAGCCGCTCCCAGTCCGCCGCCGGGTCCACATCGGCAGGTGCGGCATTGCTTGCAGGCCCGGCCCAGTCCAGGTGGCTGGCGAGCGGTGCGGGCGACCACTGCTCGCCGTCACCGTTCTTGCCCGCGGGTTCCCCGGCTGTGGGTTCCTCCTCCGCCGCTGGATGCGCCGCGGCGGCGCCTGGCCCCGCAGGCCCGTCCCCGGGCGCCTCAGGCTCCGCCGGTTCGGCGCGCGGGGGCTCCGGCCCGGCAAGCGCCGTTGCGACCGCCCCGGCCCCGGCGGACCCGGCCCCGGCGGACCCGGTCCCGGCTGGCCCGGTCCCGGTGGAGCCGGCCTCGGTGGAGCCGGCCTCGGTGGAGCCGGCCTCGGTCCGGCCTGGTGGAGCCGGTCCCGGTGGAGCCGGTCCCGGTGGAGCCGGTCCCGGTGGAGCCGGCCCGGTGGAGCCGGTCCCGGTGGAGCCGCCCTCGGTGGAGCCGCCCTCGGTGGAGCCGCCCTCGGTGGAGCCGCCCTCGGTGGAGCCGCCCTCGGTGGAGCCGGCCTCGGTGGGCTCATGCCCCGCGGGCCCGGAGGAATCCGCTACGGCGGGCTCGTCCGCGCCATCGCGTTCGGCGTCGCTGACCTCGGCCGCCGCGGGAGCCGCCGCCCAGCCGGGCTCGTCGTCTCCGTCGGCGGCCAGCGACGCCACCCACCCAGCGTCGTCGTCCCCGGATGCCGCCCAGCCCGGGTCTTCCGCTCCGCCCGCCGTGGCACGCCAGCCGTGATCGTCCTCGTGGGCTGCCGGAACCGGCCAGTGCGGGTCATCGTCCCCAGCCGCAGGCGCTTGCCACTGTGGCTCCTCCTCCGCGACTGCGGGAACCGGCCAGGCGGGTGTCTCCTCCTCGGCTGTGGCGGGCCAGGAGGGGGAATCCTCGGCGGTCTCGGGCGCGAGCCAGCCGGGCTCGGCGTCCGCGGCACTCCATGCCGGTTGCTCGTCACCGGTCCATCCGGGCTGGTCATCGGACCAGGAGGGGTCGCGTCCGGTCGCGGGCGACCAGTCCGGCTCGGTGATGCGCAGGTCGTGGAAGGTGACCCGGAACCCGGGGCCCTCCGGCGCGGCGGCCATGACCCCGGCGAGCACCTCACGGCCCGGCGGCATGAACACCAGCGCGGCGAGTTCCGCGGGGCCATCCTCGATCACATACCTGACCTCTACCGCGTCCCCACGGCGGGACACCCGCAGCACGATCTCGTCGGTGCCTTCCGGCAGGTCGGTCACCATCCAGCTGGACCGGCCGAGCGTCAGCACGGTGCTCAGCCTGGCTCTGCCCTCGAAGAACTCAACGCCGGTCTTCAGCCAGGTGCGCTCGTCGGCCCGCAGCATGACGCCCGCTTGGTCGTATTGCGTCCCGAGCGTGCAGCGCATCCGGACGGACACATCGAGGTCGCCGGCGAGCACCTCGCCGTACACATGACCGCTGTCCCTGATGTAGCCGTAACCGGTCTCGCGCCAGAAATCTGTGCTTGGATCGACACTCACCGTGAGCACATCACCCGTCCGCTGCCAGCTGGCGGGCTCGTTAAGCCACTCCATGGGGCCCTCCGCGGTGTCTGTCGTCTCCACGGTATCGGTATCCGGCGAGGTAGTCTCGGCCACATGGACAAGGTCCAGCGAACCGAGGCGCAGTGGCGCGAGATGCTTACCCCGGATGAGTACCAGGTACTCCGGGAGGCGGGCACCGAGGCGCCATGGACCGGTGAGTACACCAACACCAAGGTCGAGGGCGTGTACCGGTGCCGTGCGTGCGGTGCCGAACTGTTCCGCTCGGCGGAGAAGTTCGAATCCCACTGCGGCTGGCCGAGCTTCTACCAGCCATCCAGCGGCGACGCCGTCGAGTTGATCGAGGACCGTACCCTGGGCATGGTTCGCACCGAGGTCAGGTGCGCGGGCTGCGGTTCCCACCTCGGCCACGTGTTCGAGGGCGAGGGCTACCCGGTCCCGACGGACCAGCGCTGGTGCATCAACTCCATCTCGCTCACCCTGGAGCCTGCGGCAACCGAGTGACCTGGGCAGCTCGCCCGGATGGTAGCCCAACATGCTGGATGCGATCGCGCCCGGATAACCGCCACCTGCGGATCCCGGGGCCCGGTGCAGGCATGACAGCGAGCGGATTGCCTGGCGGTTGACCGCTAGCACCACTGCCGGACGGGCGGGTATCGGGCGGCAGGCGTTAGCCAGCCGCCCGATGCGCGTCCGTCCGGCGCCTTGCCCGGGCTAAACCAGCGCCGCGATCAGTTCCCTGGGCGGCTTGCGGCGCCCGGTGTAGAACGGGATCTCCTCGCGGGTGTGCAGCCGCGCCCGGGCGCCACGCAGGTGGCGCATCAGATCCACGATCCGGTGCAGTTCGTCGGCCTCGAAGCAGAGCATCCACTCGTAGTCGTTCAGTGCGAAGCAGGCGACGGTGTTCGCGCGGACGTCCGGGTACTCGCGGGCCATCATGCCGTGCTCGGCCAGCATCTCGCGGCGCTCCGCGGGGTCAAGCAGGTACCACTCGTACGAGCGGACGAACGGGTACACGCAGGCGTAGGCGCGCGGCTCCTCCCCCGCCAGAAACGCGGGAATGTGGCCCTTGTTGAACTCGGCCGGGCGGTGCAGCGCCATCACCGACCAGACCGGCTCGCTGGCCTGGCCGAGCCCGGTGCGCCGGAACCGGGCGTACACCTCTTGCAGGTCGTCGGCGGATGGCGCGGTCCACCAGAACATGTAATCCGCGTCGGCCCGCAGCCCCTGCACGTCGTAGCAGCCGCGGGTGACCACGTCCTTGCCAGCGGCCTGGTCGGTGAACTCCTCAAGTTCCGATGCGAGGCCCTCCGGGCCATCGTCGGCCGCTTGCAGCGCGCGCCGGTCGCTGACCCGGAACACCGACCACATGGTGTAGCGGATCTGCTCGTTGAGGTCGCGGGCCCGCGGGCGGGCGGGCGGCGCGTTCTTGTCAGTGCTAGCCACGTTCCTATTGTCGGCCATGGCCTAGCTGCGCCGCGATCTGGCCGGCCGCGGCCTGCGCCGTGGCCACGCATGCCGGAATGCCGATCCCGTCATAGGCTGCGCCACACACGGCCAGTCCTGGCTGAGCCGCGACGGCGGACCGGATCCGCGTCACCCGGTCCAGGTGGCCCACGGTGTACTGCGGCAGCCCTCCGCCCCACCTGGTCACCCTGGCCGCTACAGGCGCCCGTTGGGCGCCGGTGGCGGCGGCGAGGTCGTCGGTGGCGAGCCGGGCCAGTTCTGCGTCGCCGGACTGCAGCAAGGATTCCTCGCCGATCCGCCCCAGCGAGCACCGGACGATGTGCAGCCCGTCTGCGCCGTGGCGCAGGTGCGGCCATTTGACGGTGGAAAACGTCACCGCCTTGACCGGGCGGCCGTCCGCGGCGGGCACGAGATAGCCACTGCCCTCTAGCGGGCGGGGGAACGCCGCGGCCTGGTAGGCCAAGGTGACGATCGCCATGCTGGCGTAGCGGATCTCCCGGAGCGCCGTCACCGCGGCGACCGCCCCTGGTGCACCGCCGAGCAGCCGTGCCGCGGGGCCGGCCGGGACGGCCAGGATGACTGCATCGGCCGTCAGGTACTCCTCGTCGTGCCTGGACCCGGCGGTCAGCTGCCAGCCGGTCACCGTGCGGTCCAGCCCGCGCACCATCACGCTGGTGCGGACGGAGGCGCCGGAGGCGGCGGCCACCGCGGCGGGCAGCGCGCCGAGCCCGCCGGCGAGTGTGGTGAACACGGGCACGGGATCGGGGGATCTGGGTTCGGCCGGATCCGGCAGCGCCGCGGTACCCGCGACCGAGTCGCGGGTACCGCTAGGCCATCGGGGCGTTCCAGGGCCATCGGGGGCGCGGGGGTGTCCCCGGGGAGGCACTGTGCCCCCCCGGGCTAGCAGCGCTCTAGCCGCTTCGGCCAGGGAGGCGTGCTTGCGTGACTCGGCCGCGACGGCGGGCAGGGTGGCTTCGAAGGACAGTTCATCCGACCGGCCTGCGTAGACCCCGGCGAGAAGCGGATCCACCAGGCGGTCCACCACCTCGTGGCCGAACCGCGCCGCTACGAACGCGGCCACCGGCACATCGCCGTTCCGGGCGGTGGCCGGAAGGCCGAGATCCTGCCGCGCTCTGGCCATGCCATCGCTGGACAGCAGGCCCGTGCCGGCCAGTTCGGCCAGGTCGGCGGGCACGCCCAGGACCTGATGGCGGGGCAGCGGGCACATCCGGCCCCGGCTCCAGATCCGCGCTGCCGTGGTGCCGGGCCAGGTCAGCTCGCCTTCGAGACCCGCAGCGGCGACCAGCCCGGTGCCCTCGGGACGGCGGGCCAGCAGCGCCTCGGCACCCTCATCCACCATCACCCCGGCGATCTCGCTGACGCTGAGCTTGCCGCCAAGCCGGGGCGAGCCTTCGAGCACGGTGACCCGGCACGGGACCTCGCGCAGGAAGAACGCGGCGGCCAGTCCTGCGATGCCACCGCCGACGACCACGACGTGCGGCTGGCCGGGATTGCTCACCGCTCTACCCTGACAGAGGCTCGCGGGCCGGGCGACCAGGGCCGCGCCCGGCAACCGCGGCGCATCTGCCCCTCCTGCCACTGCAATACCGGGCACCCCTGTGGCTATTGATAAAACAGAGCCGTTCTCAGCGATTTTTCAGCCGCTGACCCCTTGATGGTTTTTGGGTCATTCCTGTCATACTTCTGTGCCATGGTCTCGGACCCTGGTGCGGTAACGGTGCGGCAGGCCAGGCCCGAGGACGTCGGCCGGCTTCAAGCGATCCAGCTCGCCGCTGGCAATGCGTTCCGCGACATCGGGATGTCTGCGGCCGCGGACACGTTTCCGCTCCCGCCCGAATCCTTGTCCGGGTACCGCCGGGCGGGGCGGGCCTGGGTGGCGGCCGACGAGCATGACGAGCCGGTTGGCTTTGTCGTCTTCGACGTGGTCGACGGCTGCGCGCACATCGAGCAGGTCAGCGTGCATCCGGCGCACGCTGGGCAGCGGATCGGGGCCATGCTGCTTGAGTACGTGGCCGACTGGGCGGTCGACCAGGACATCCCGGCCATGACCTTGATCACTTTTCGCGGTGTGCCCTGGAATGCGCCGTACTACGAGCGCCTCGGCTTCCGCGAGCTAGCCGAAAGCGAAGTCACCCCCGAACTGGCCGCCCGGAACGCCGACCAGGGCGGGAACTCCGCGGCCCGGGTCTGCATGCTCCGCGAGCTCACCCCACCCGACGGCAAGAAAGCCGAAGACTGACCCAGGTCACCACGGCGTTGCCCCAGCCTCCAGCGGGGGGGTCCGGGGGGTCGCTCCCCCGGGCCAACAGGGCCACGGCCCGGTGACGAAGGAACGGGGCCGCAGGCCAGCGGGGGGTTCCGGGGGGTCGCTCCCCCGGGCCAACAGGGCCACGGCCCCGTGACGAAGGAACGGGGGCGTGAGCCAGCGGGGGGTTCCGGGGGGTCGCTCCCCCGGGCCAACACAGTTGCCAAGTCGTGACTTGACCGTGGGAACCAGCATGCCGACGCTGGCGTCCCATCGGCATGACTGCGCCAGTGTCCCGTTTGACCGCTCCCCTGTCGCGCCCGCGCCGCGCCGCCGCCTGGACGCTTCTGCTCACTGTCGGCGCCTGTCTGCTGGCCGCCGGCTGCTCCTCGGGCGGTTCTTCGGCGAACAGTGCCGCGAACGGCACCGCGGTCGTCGGCAGCGGCGCGGCGCCCGCCGCCATGCCCGCACGTGCCCCGGGCGGGTCGGCCGGGATGAGGGCGGGCGGTGCCGCAGGATCGGGCACGAGCGCGGCGCTGACCGCGGTACCACTGCCCGGCGGGCAGTCGGTCATCTTCACCGCCGCCCTGAGCCTGCGCGCCACGGACATCCAGGCCACGGTGGCCAAGGCGACCCAGCTTGCCCAGGCCGCGGGCGGTTACGTGTCCGGTGAGCACGCCAGCATGACTCAGTCCCGGCACAGCAGGGCGATGGTCAGCATCCAGTTCAAGGTCCCGGCCGCCGACTACCAGTCCACCCTCAGCGCCCTCAGCGCCCTTGGCACCAAGCGGTCCGAGACCCAGCAGGCGCAGGACGTCACCGGCACGGTGGCCGACGTGAACAGCCGGGTGGCCTCGGCGGAGGCCGCGATCGCCCAGTTGCGCAAGCTGCTCTCCCATGCCGGGACGGTGGGCGGCCTGCTCACCGTCCAGGAGCAGATCAACCAGGAAGAGGCGAGCCTCGAGGCGCTCCAGTCGCAGCAGCGCGCGCTGGCCCGCGAGACCAGCTACGCGACCATCTCGATGACGGTCATCGGCCCGCCCCCACCGCGCGCGCAGCATAAGACGCACCATGGCGTGGCCGGATTCCTCGGCGGCCTGGCCGCTGGCTGGCAGGCCCTGCGCGTGGTGGTGGCCGCGCTCCTCACCCTCGCCGGGGCCGTGCTGCCGTTCGCCATACCGCTAGGCCTGGCGGCACTGGCCGCCGTCGCCACCCGCCGCTGGCTGGGCCGGCGCTGGTCCGCCAGCACGCGCCCGGCGGACTAGGGCGGACTGGTCAGGGCTTGATCGCCCGGGCCGACGCCTCGTGCACCAGGTCGGTGACCCGCGCCAGCGCACCGGGATCGGTCTGCGGCAGCACGCCGTGGCCGAGGTTGAACACATGCCCCTCGGCCACCCGGCCCTGGTCGAGCACCTGCCGCACCCGCTCCTCGAGCACCGGCCACGGCGCAAGCAGTAGGGCGGGATCCAGGTTGCCCTGCAGGGCCTTGCCCGCGTCCACCCGGCGTGCCGCCTCGTCCAGGCCGACCCGCCAGTCCACCCCGACCACGTCGGCGCCTGCCTCACCCATCAGGCGCAGCAGTTCGCCGGTGCCGACGCCGAAATGGATCCGCGGTACGCCCAGGCCGTCCAGGGCGTCGAAGATGCGCCTGCTGTGCGGCAGCACGGCCGAGGCGTAGTCGTCGGGGCTGAGCACCCCCACCCAGGAGTCGAACAACTGCACCGCGGCGGCCCCTGCCGCCACCTGCACCCGCAGGAACGCCGTGGTGATGTCGGCCAGCCGGGCGAGCAGGGCGTGCCACATCGCCGGGTTGCCGTACATGAGGGCCCTGGTGCGCTCGTGGTTCTTGGACGGGCCGCCCTCGATCAGGTAAGACGCCAGAGTGAACGGCGCTCCGGCGAACCCGATCAGCGGGATGCCGCGCAATTCCGCCACCAGCATGGTGACCGCGTCGGTGATGAAGGGCACATCGCCAGGCTCCAGGTTGCGCAGCTTTGCCAGGTCGGCCTCGGAGCGGAACGGCTGGGCGGTCACCGGCCCCACGCCCGGCTTGATGTCGATGTCCAGGCCCACCGCCTGCAGCGGCACCACGATGTCGCTGAACAGGATCGCCGCATCGACCGCGAAGCGGCGCAGCGGCTGCAGCGTGAGCTCGGCGATCACGTCCGCCGTGGTGCAGGCCGCCAGCATGCTGTAGCGGTCCCTGACGGCCCGGTACTCCGGCAGCGACCGGCCCGCCTGGCGCATGAACCAGACCGGAGTGGCCGACACCGGCTCACGCCGGCAAGCACGCAGAAACAGCGAATCGTCGGAGGCGCCTGTCACGAGGCAGATCCTCTCACGGTGTTAGCCCAGGGGGGCGACCCCCTGGAACCCCCGCTGGCCAAGCGCCCCTCGTGACTCCGTCACGAGGCCCCAGCCCCGCCGGCTGGCGCCTAGAACACCAGACCCTCCGCGTCAACAGCGCCGCCGCAGGACCGCAAATGCTGCCACCCCAGCCACCAGGGCCCGGCCCGGTGACGAAGGAACCGGGCCGCAGGCTACCGGGGGGTTCCGGGGGGTCGCTCCCCCGGTCTAGCAGCGCCGCTCCTCCGGGCTAACAGGGCGCGCCTCCCGCATCCTGACGGCAGTGCGTGCCACCATCGAAACAGCCGGTTATGGGTATCCGCCGCTACGTCGCGGCACGCCCCCGGCGGTGGAGGAGGTCACCATCATGGGCCCGATGTTCCGGCCCTGCCAGGACTGTGGCGGGGAGCAGTTGTTCGAGCAGCCGCACGCGATTGCGGGTAGTTGCCCGGACACACCCGACGGGATGTGCCCCGAATGGTCCTGCACCGAGTGCGGCGCAGCCATGCTCGTCCTGGTGCTGCCGCGGCCGGCCAGGCCAGCGGTGCTGGCTGATGTGGCCGGCCGGGTGGCATGAGCAGAACGCAGTCACGGCGTACGCTCGGACTATGAGGCAGGTCGGCAGCGGCACGGTACCGAGCGAGGAGGAGTCCGCCACGTTCAGTGCCGCGGTCGCCGGGCTGCGCTCATGTCAGGATCAAGTGCGCCAGATCCGGCCTGAGCTGTGCTTCGAAGAGGTGCCCGCGCCGCGGACGCTTGCGCCCTTCGCGACGGCCGTCGGCGCGGCCGTCCGGGTGGATGGGGCCGAGATCGCCACGGGCCGGTTCGTACTGCTTTACGATCCCGCCGGGCAGCGTGGCTGGGCCGGCCCGCTGCGGGTCATCGTGTATATCCGCGCCGAACTGGAACCGGAGATCGCCGAGGATCCCATGGTTGGTGAGGTCGCCTGGTCCTGGCTGACCGAGGCGCTCGACGCGCGCACGGCGGGCTATGCCGAGCCGAGCGGCACGGTGACCCGTGTGGTCACCGAGGGCTTCGGCGCCAAGCGGGCCGAGCCCCGTGCCCACGGCTTCGAGCTGCGCGCCTCGTGGTCGCCGCTCGGTACCGAGGCGGCCAGGACGGTCCCGGAGGAGGGTGTGGATGGCGGCCTGGCCGGGCACATGGCCGCGTGGTGCGGGACGATGTGCGCCGCAGCGGGGCTGGCGCCGCTGGCCGCGGGGGTCAGCGCGCTGCGCCCGGCCACTCGGCGGCGGAGCCCATGACGGACAGCACGCGGGCACGCGGGGGCGGGCCGGGGGCGGCAGGTGGTGCCGCGCACCCGGACGGGCGACCCTCCCTGGATGGTGCTCGATCCCCCGACGGAGCGGCGGCAGGGGTTCCCGCGCCGCAAACCGCCGGCCCACCCACCCCGGTCCCGGCCACGCAACCGCAGGGCAGCAGCCCGGCCCAGCAAGCTGACGGCGCGGGCCAGCCGGGCGGTGGCCCGGTCCCGCTGCTCGAGCCCAGGGACGGGCCAGCGACGCTGGTGGCCTCGGTCCCCGACCTGGACCTTGCCGTGGCCGCGCTGGCCGCGGGCCACGGGCCGGTCGCCGTCGATGCCGAGCGTGCCTCCGGGTTCCGCTACGGGCATCGCGCCTTCCTGGTCCAGTTGCGGCGCGACGGCGCGGGCACCATGCTGATCGACCCGATGGCCTGCCCGAATCTCACCGGGCTTGACGAGGCACTGGCCGACACGGAGGTGGTCCTCCACGCCGCGTCCCAGGACCTGCCGTGCCTGGCCGAACTCGGGTTCCGCCCGCGGTCGCTGTTCGACACCGAACTGGCCGGGCGGCTGCTCGGCTTCCCGCGCGTCGGCCTTGGCGCGCTGGTGGAGTCCGTGCTGGGCTGGACCCTGGAGAAGGGCCATGCGGCGGCCGACTGGTCGGTGCGCCCGCTGCCGGGCGAACTGCTCCGCTATGCGGCCCTGGACGTGGAACTGCTTGTGGAACTGCGCGACGCGCTGGCGGCGCAACTGGTGGCCCAGGGCAAGGCCGAGTGGGCGGAGCAGGAGTTCGCCGCCGTACTGGCCGCCAAGCCACCGGGCCCCCGTCCCGATCCATGGCGGCGCACCTCGGGTATCCACCGGGTGCACACCCGTCGGGGCCTGGCGATCGTCCGCGAGCTGTGGCAGGAGCGGGACAAGATCGCCAGGCGGCGCGACATGTCTCCAGGCCGCGTGCTCCCCGACACGGCCATCGTCGAGGCCGCCAGGACACTGCCCGGTTCCCCCCAGGCCAACCTCACCGATCTGCCGGGATTCCAGGGCCGGGGTGCGCGCAAGCACGCCTCCGCGTGGCTGCGCGCGGTACAGCGGGTCCGTGGCCAGGCAGACGCCGAACTGCCCGGCCCGGCAATGCCGCCGCTGGACGGGCCCCCGCCCACCCACCGCTGGCAGGAACGGGACCCGGTCGCGGCGCAGCGGCTGGCAGCGGTGCGGACGGTGGTGGCCGCGCTGGCAGACGAGCACACGTTGCCCGCGGAGAACCTGCTCCCCCCGGACGTGGTCCGGCGGCTCGCCTGGCAGCCCCCCGACCCAGGCGGCCCGGACGAGGTGGCCGCCGACCTGGTGGCGCACGGGGCGCGCCCATGGCAGGTCGCGCTGACCGCGCTGCCGATCAGCCGCGCCCTGACCCGCCTCGCGGAGAAGGCAGAAACCGACGGAACGGCGGAAACCGCAGGCGAGGCTCAGGCCGCAGACAGCTAAGCGGCAGCGCCCGTTCTGTCTGACCCCAAGGGCACAATGGACTGCGTGACAGAACTCGGCTGGGGCTGCCTGAATACGCCCGTGGGTCAGGTCTCCGTGGCCTGCAGCGACGCCGGGGTGGCCCGGGTCAGCTACGGTCCGCCGTCCGGCCCCGCCCCCAGGCAGGGCGCGCTGGCGGACGTGCTCCTGGAGGCCGCACTCCAAGAGCTTGCCGACTACTTCCGCGGCCACCTGAAAGGGTTCAATGTGCCGGTGGACCTGGGCTCCGCACAGGGGGCCCGGCGCGCCGTGCTGACCGTGTTGCACAAGACGGTGGGCTTCGGGCAGACCATCACCTACGGTGGCCTGGCCGCCAGGGCCGGCCTGGAAGCCACCGCAGCGCCGGGGAACTTCGTGCCACCGGCCAGGGTGGTGGGCCAGATCATGGCGTCCAACCCCATCGCGCTCATCGTGCCGTGCCACCGGGTGGTCGCGGGCACCGGGCTCGGCGGGTACAGCGGCGGCACCGGCACCGACGTGAAGCAGTGGCTGCTGGTGTTCGAGGGCGCCATTCCGGCGACTCTGGACTGGGACGCGGCCGGCCTGCCGGCCGGGTCGGCGATGCACGCCAGGCTCAGCCGGCGGGGTCCGCCTCCACCTGATGCTGCTCGGCTGACACCAGCCGGCCCCGCCGAGTTGCAGCACCCAGAAGGCGCTGCGCTGCAGCGGCGGCCCCTCCGGCACCTGCGCACCGGCTATCTCGCAGGTGTCGGCCAGCATCCAGGACAGGTTCTGGCGGTGCGCGCAGATGATCACAGGTCGGCGGGAACGGACCACCTCCGCGATCCGCAGCCGCGCGTCGCGGGTGGCGGTCCAATCGTCCCCGCCATTGTCTTTGGCCCTGCTGTCCACGGTGAACGCGGGCTCTTGTGTCACCGGGACCCCTGCCTTCTCGGCGTAAGGGGTGACGGTATCCAGGCAGCGCCGCGCCGCCGAACTGATCACCCGGGCCGGCGCGAACGTGCTCAGCAACTCACTCAGCGTCCTGGCCTGCTGCTGGCCCACGTCGGACAACGGGCGGGCCAGGTCGTCGTGACCAGCCTCCCGCCACACCTTCTTGGGGACCGCGGCGGCGTGCCTGAGCAGGATCACCGGCGCGGTGTCGGCCGGCCCTGCGGTGAAGCCGTCAAGCAGCGAGACGTCCCGAGGGTAGCTCAGCCGTTCCCTGGCCGCGGGCAACGGCAGCCAGGCAAGGTCGTCCACCTCGTCCCCCGGGGCGAACGGTTGCGCCGAAACGGGCCGCGCGGCCCAGTACTCCACCTGCTTGGGCTGGCCTTCCACGAGATAGTTCTGGGTGGCGAGCCTGCGGCCGAGGGCGGCCCGCACGCCGGTCTCCTCTTCGACCTCCCGGACCGCCGTCAGCAGCACATGCTCCCCGGGCATGCTCTTGCCCTTGGGAAAGCTCCAGTCGTCGTAGCGGGGCCGGTGCACCAGGACGGTCTCGATGCCTCCCGCCCGCGCTCGCCACAACACCGCGCCCGCGGCATGGATCACGCCGGTTGTGGCGTCAGCCATCGGCGGGCCGGCCGCGCCTGTTGGTGATCAGAGTCTGCTGCAGGTCACGCAGCGAGTTCCCGTCGGCGTCCAGGTGGTGCCTGGTCCAGGTGCCGTCTCCGTCCAGCCACCAGGACGCGGTGCCCTCGTCCATGGCCAGATCGATGAGCGCGCGCAGCTCGGCCTGCTGTGCCAGATCCTTCACCCGCACCAGCGCTTCGACCCGGCGGTCGAGGTTGCGGTGCATCAGGTCGGCGGAGCCGATCCATACCTCGCTGTCCGGGTCGTCGCCGTGGCCGAACGCGTATATACGGGAGTGCTCCAGGAACCGGCCGAGCACGCTGCGGACCCTGATCGTCTCCGACATCCCGGGGACCTGCGGCCGGACCCCGCAGATGCCGCGCACCCACAGGTCCACCGGCACCCCCGCGATCGAGGCACGGTACAGCGCGTCGATGACCGCCTCGTCGATGATCGAGTTGCACTTGAGCTGAATCCGGGCCCGCTCGCCGCGGACGTGCCTGGCCTGCTGCTGTTCGATCCGCTCGAGCAGGCCCGCCCGCAGCGCGGCCGGGGCGACCAGGAACCGCCGGTAGGCGCTCTGCCGGCTGTACCCGGTGAGGTGGTTGAACAGGTCGGAGGCGTCCTCGCCGACGGTGCGCTCGGCGGTCAGCAGGCCGAAGTCCTCATAGAGCCGGGCGGTCGTGGGGTGATAGTTGCCGGTGCCGATATGGCAGTAACGGCGCAGCGCGCCGTCGGGTTCCTCCCGGACCACCAGGGCCATCTTGCAGTGGGTCTTCAGGCCGACGATCCCGTACACCACATGGCAGCCGGCTTCCTCCAGCTTGCGGGCCCAGATGATGTTGGCGCGCTCGTCGAAGCGCGCCTTGAGCTCCACGACCACCACCACCTGCTTGCCGGCCTCGGCCGCGTCGATGAGCGCGTCCACGATCGGGGAGGTGTCGCTGGTCCGGTACAGCGTCTGCTTGATGGCAAGCACCCCCGGGTCGGCGGCGGCCGCCTCGATCAGCCGTTCCACGCTGGTGGTGAACGAGTCGTAGGGGTGGTGGACCAGGACGTCCTGGCGGGCGAGGGTGGTGAAGATGTCGATGTCCTGCGGCAGGGCCGACTCGGAGGGGACGAACGCCGGGTATTTCAGCTGGGGCAGGTCCAGGTCGGCGATCACGCTCAGCCCGGAAAGGTCAAGCGGCCCGGGCAGGTGGTAGACCGCGCGGTGGTCGATCCCCAGTTCGGTGACCAGCTTGTCGAGCACGTCGCTGGACATGGAATCCTCCACCTCCAGCCGGACCGCGGGCTCGAAGCGGCGCTTCTGCAGTTCCCGCTCCAGGGACTGCATCAGGTCCTCGGTGACGTCCTCGTCCACTTCGAGGTCACGGGTGCGGGTGACCCGGAACACGTGGTGCTCCAGGATGTCCAGGCCGGCGAACAACTCGGTGAGGTGCGCGGCGATCACGTCTTCCAGCGGCACGAACCTGTGCTTGGCCACGGTGAGGAACCTGGGCAGCAGCGGCGGCACCTTGACCCTGGCGAACATGGTCGCGCCGGTGCGGGCGTCGGCGATCATCACGGCCAGGCTCAGCGACAGGCCGGAGATATAGGGGAAGGGATGGGCCGGGTCCACGAGCAGCGGTGTCAGCACCGGGTAGATCCGCTCGCGGAACAGGCGGTGCAGGTCCTCCTGCTCGGCGGCGGACAGTTCCTTCCAGCGCAGGATCTCGATGCCCTGGTCGGCCAGGGCGGGCTGGACCGCGTTGCCGAAGCACTCGGCGTGCCTGACGCTCAGCTCGCGGGCGGTTTCCAGGGTGTTGGCGAGGATCTGTCCGGGCGCCAGCCCGCTGGCCCCCTCCACCGGCAGCCCGGTGGCCATCCGGCGGATCCGCCCCGCGACCCGGACCATGAAATATTCATCCAGGTTGCTGGCGAAGATCGACAGGAACCGCACACGTTCAAGCAGCGGGATGCGGTCGTCCTCGGCGAGCTCGAGTACCCGCTGGTTGAAACGGAGCCAGCTCTCCTCGCGATCGAGGAACCGCCCGGCCGGAAGTTCCCTTGGCTCTGTACTCACCGCGCTGCTGGGCGCCGTCGGGGCAAGAGCGATTTGCCCACTGTGCCGCGTCCCGTCCTGTTCCATGTCCACGCCTTCATTGTCCCCAGTGCCCCCGGTCGTACAACGTGCGGGATCCAACCCGGCCGAGCGCCAGATCCGGCTGACCGCCGACTGGCTCATCCCGGACGCTGCTGCCATGGTCCGGGTGGTCCAGTGCCGCCGCCCAGGCGGCGGCGGCTCGCTCAGGGTCCGGGCGAGCACATCGCGGACCTGCGCGTCGGTGATCTTCCGTGGGGTGCCGGGCCGGGGCCTGTCCCGCAGTCCGACCAGCCGGTCCGCCGCGAACCGTGCCCGCCATTTGGCGACGGTGGCACGGGAGATCCCGGCGTCGGCGGCGACATGGGTGTCCGGCTGGCCGTCCGCGCAGGCCAGGACGATCGCGGCGCGCATCGCCCACCGGCCGCTGGCCTGCGCCGCCCATTCCGTCAGCCGGTTCCGCTCGCCGGTGCTGAGCACCAGCGGTTCTTGTGCTCGGGGCGCCATGCGCAAAGCCTAAGGGGCGAAAGCTATTTTCGACTCACCCGGCCGGGCTCCGGCGCAAATGGGGCCAAGCCCCCCCCGCAACGAAGTCACTAAAAGCACAAGCCAGCGGGACGTTGCCTCCCCAAGCCGACAGGGCCGCCGCAGGCCAGCGGGGGTTCCAGGGGGTCGCCCCCCAGGGCTAGCAGGGCCGCAGGCCAGCGGGGGTTCCAGGGGGTCGCCCCCCAGGGCTAGCAGGGCCGCAGGCCAGCGGGGGTTCCAGGGGGTCGCTCCCCTGGGCTAGCACTCCTCAGGACTCGGCGCGGCACCGCGCGTCGATCTCCTCGCGGCTGGCCAGCTTCACCCGGGCGCCGCGGCCCAGTGACGCGGCGAGTTCCGCCTCGGCCCGCTCCACCTTGAGCCAGTCGGTGTAGCTCACCGGCGCCACCGCGCGCCCGGCCAGCAGGGCCGCCAGCGCCCCGGGGTCCGCCGGGTCACCGGCCCGCACGCCGCCCGGGCACAGGTCGGCCAGCAGGGCGCGGACGGTCTGCGCCGCGTCGGACTTGTTGGTGCCGATGACCCCGGTGGGGCCGCGCTTGAGCCATCCGGCTACGTACTCCCGCGGCAGCGGGTTCCCGTCCGGCCCGAGCACCCGGCCCTCGGCGTTCGGCACCGTGTGGCTGCGCTCGTCGAACGGCACGCCCGGCAGCGGCACGCTCTGGTATCCCACGCTGCGCAGCACCATCTGCGCCGGGATCGTTTCCAGTTCCCCTGTGCCGGTCAGCGCCCCGCTCTCGTCGATCCTGGTGCGCTCCACGGTCAGCCCGGTGACGTGCTCGGTGCCCTCCACCCGGACCGGCCGCAGCCAGAACCGGATCACGAGCCGCCGCCTGTGCCCGGCGGGCTCGCGGGCCGCCCAGTCGCCGATCACCGCGAGGTTGCCGCGTACCCGGCGATCGGACTCGGCCAGCGCAGCGCTGCCGCCGGTGGCGTCGAAGGCGCCGGGGTCAGCCTCGCCGGCACCGACCACGATGTCGACACCGGCGAGTTCCCCGAGTTCGCGCAGTTCCTTGGTGGTGAACTTGGCCTGGGCGGACCCGCGCCGGCCGATCATGTGGACCTCGCGGACCTTGCTGGCCCTCAGCGTCTCGAGCACCGGCTGGGGCACGTCGGTGGGGAGCAGTTCTTCTGGGTCGCGGATCAGGATCCGGGCCACATCCACCGCGACGTTGCCCACGCCGACCACGGCGACCGACTCGGCGTCGAGGGTGAACGAGCCGGAGTCGGTGTCCGGGTGGCCGCAGTACCAGTTCACGAAGTCGGTCGCGGCGTAGCTGCCGGGCAGGTCCTCGCCGTCGATGCCCATCCGCCGGTCGCGCATCGCGCCGGTCGCGTACACCACCGCGTCGTAGCAGCCGAGCAGGTCCTCCCTGGTGACGTCGCTGCCGAGCCGCACCCCGCCGACGAAGCGCACGTCGTCGCGCTCGAGCACGCCGCGCAGGTACTCGGCGATGGACTTGATCGACGGGTGATCCGGGGCGACGCCGTAACGGACCAGGCCGTAGGGGGTTGGCAGCCGGTCGAGCACGTCGACGGAGACCTGGCACGGCGGGTCCATCGCGGCCGCCTGCTTGAGAAGTGCCTCAGCGGTGTAGAGCCCGGCCGGGCCGGAGCCCACGACCGCGACGGACAGGGTGGCCATTCGTGAGAACTCCGAACTGTCAGGCTTGCGGGTGGTCCGCAAGCTCCGGCGTGAGCCGCGCCACGGCCTCGGTGATCCGCCGGGCGAGGTGCTGCGGGACGAGGCCGACTTCTTCCAGGATCTCCTCGCGCTTGGCGTGAGTCAGGAACTCCTGCGGCAGGCCGTAGGTCTGCACCGGGGTGGCTACGCCCGCGTCCCGCAGCAGGCGGCACACCGCGTCCCCGAACCCGCCCACGCGGCCGTTGTCCTCCACGGTGACCACGAGCCGGTGCGCCGCGGCCGCCCCGGCCAGCGCCGGGTCCACCGGCTTGACCCACCGCGGGTCCACGACGGTCACGCCGATGCCCTGGTCGGCCAGCCGGGCGGCGGCCTGCACGCACATCACGGCCATCGGTCCCGCCCCGGCGAGCAGCACGTCACGGGACACGCCGGCCGGGTGTTCGTAAAGCATGTCCATCCCGCCAAGCCGGCCGACGGCCTCCGCTTCCCCGCCGACCGTGCCCTTGGGGAACCGCACCACCGTGGGGCCGTCGGAGACGGCCACCGCCTCGTTGAGCAGTTCGGCGACCCGGGCGGCGTCGCGCGGCGCGGCGATCCGCAGCCCGGGCACCACCTGCAGGATCGAGCCGTCCCACATGCCATGGTGACTGGCCCCGTCCGGGCCGGTAACCCCGGCCCGGTCCAGGACCACGGTGACCGGGAGCCGGTGCAGCGCCACGTCCATGAGCAGCTGGTCGAAGGCCCGGTTGAGGAACGTGGCGTAGACCGCGACCACCGGGTGCATTCCGCCCATCGCAAGCCCCGCCGCGCTGGTCATGGCGTGCTGCTCGGCGATGCCCACGTCGAAGACGCGGTCCGGATGGGCGCGCGCGAACGTGGCCAGCCCGGTGGGGTGCAGCATCGCCGCGGTGATCGCCACCACGTCGGCCCGCCGCTCGCCGATCGCGGCAAGCTCGTCACCGAAAACCTCGGACCAGGTGCGCTTCGCCGCGACGCTGGCCTGCCCGGGCGAGTACGCGGCGGGCACCTGGTGCAGGCAGTCCTCCTCGTTCTGCTCGGCGGGCGGGTAGCCGAACCCCTTGCGGGTGATGACGTGCACGATCACCGGCCCGCCGAAGTCGCGCGCGCTGCGCAGCAACTGCTCGACAAGCTGCTCGTCGTGGCCGTCGACAGGGCCGAGGTACTTGATCCCGAGATCCTCGAACAGCACCTGCGGCTGGAGTACGTCCTTGAGGCCCTTCTTGATGCCGTGCAGCGTCTCATACAGCGGCGGGCCGAGCAGCGGCGCGTGTGACAGCGAGGTCTTGATGTACTCCAGCACCTGCTCGTACCGCTGCGAGGCGCGGACCGCGGCCAGGTTGGTGGCCAGGCCGCCGATCGTCGGCTGGTAGGAGCGGCCGTTGTCGTTGACGACGATGACCAGGCGCGAGTCCTTGGCCACCGCGATGTTGTTCAGCGCCTCCCAGGCCATCCCGCCGGTGAGCGCGCCGTCGCCGATGACCGCGACCACGGTGCGGTTCTCGCCGCGCAGCCGGTAGGCCTTGGCCAGCCCGTCGGCGTAGGACAGGCTGGTGGAGGCGTGCGAGTTCTCCACGATGTCGTGCTCGGACTCGGCCTGGGACGGGTAACCGGACAGCCCGCCGCGCTGCCGCAACGTGCCGAACTCCGGATACCGCCCGGTGAGCAGCTTGTGCACGTAGGCCTGGTGGCCGGTGTCGAAGACGATCCGGTCCGCCGGCGAATCGAAGGCCCGGTGCAGCGCGACGGTGAGTTCCACCACGCCGAGGTTCGGGCCGAGGTGGCCGCTGGTGCGCGACACGGTCTCGACCAGGACGTCACGGATCTCGCTGGCCAGGGCGGGGAGCTGGTCAGGGGTGAGTGCTTTCAGATCTCGCGGGCTTGCGATGGACTCAAGCATCCTCACGTGAACGGCTCCCTCGTGTCGGCCCCCGGGTCCGGCGCTGCTGCCAGGGGCAGGGGCGGGACTTCAGCTGAGTCTATTTCCGCCCCTGCCGTCATCGCACGAAAGGTCCGGATGTCCGCGCGCCCGGGCTACGCCGCCTGCGCCTCCACCACGGCCTCGGGTGCCTGCGCGCCGACCGCCGGCCCCGCGCGCATGTGCCGCACCTCGGGGGCGAGCAGCGTGAGCCCCGAGGCGACGACGATCAGCGCCGCCGCGCCGTACTGGGTCGTGGATACACCGACCGCCGCGGCGATCGGGCCGACCACGAGCGCGCCGAGAGGCATCGCGCCCACCGCTCCGACGATGTCGTAGGCGGACACGCGGGCCAGCAGGTCCGGCGGCACGTTCCTGGCCATGGTGACCGTCCACTGCACCATCATGACCTCCAGGGCGATGCCGAGGCCGACCGCCGCCACGCAGATCACCGGCAGCGGCCACAGCGCCGCCAGGGCCAGCGGCGAGATCGCGCAGGTCGCGCCGATGAGCACCACGAACCGGATCGGCCGCTGGACGGTGAGCCGCAGCGCGATCAGGCCGCCGATGATCAGGCCCACCGCGTCGGCCGCGGTGATCAGGCCCCAGGCCGCGGGACCGCCCAGATGCTCCTTGGCGACCACGGGCCCGAGCACGTCGAACGCGCCGTACCAGGCGGCGAGCACCACGCTGTACTGGATCGTGGTGGCCCACAGCCACCGGCGGGAGGCGAACGCCGACCACCCGTCCCGCAGTTCCCGCAGCACGTTGGGGGACTGCGTCCGCTCGGCGCCCGGCGCCCGGATGGCCAGCAGCAGCGGCACCGTGCCGAGCATGCCGATCCCGCAGGTCGCCAGCGCCCAGCCCGGCCCGGTCACGGCCACGAACACGCCTGCGATCCCGGCACCAGCCATCTGTGCCGCGTTCATCGCCAGCCTGCTCATCGCGCTGGCCTCCTGCAGCACGCTGTCCGGCACCAGCCGGGGCAGCAGCGCCTGCGAGGCGGGATAGAAGATGGCCATGCCCGCGCCGGTCATCGTTTCCAGCGCGATCATCTGCCACAACTGCGGATGCCCGAGCAGGACGAGCAGGCCGAACCCGCCCTCGCCGGCCGCGATCAGCAGGTTGGCCGCGACGATCACCCGCTGCGGCGCGAAGCGGTCCGCGAACACCCCGCCGACCAGAGCGAACACCAGCGACGGCAGGATCTGCGCGGCGAGCACGTAGGACAGGTCCGCGGTGGACCCGGTCTCGTACAGGACCGCGAACGACACCCCGACCATGGAGAACGCGAACGCCCCGGGCGCGAGCAGCCGGTCGGCCAGGAGCAGCCGGAAATCCCGGTACCCGAGCGCGGGGAACCGGCGGGCCAGGCCACGCCACGGCATGACAAACATCCGTTCTGCTAGTTACGTGCCGGGGACGGGCATAGAAAGACGCCGGCGACGGGTCATGGGACCCTTTTGACGGTAGCCCGGACGGAACAAGCTGGGCAAACGGATTATTCCTGCTAGCCCTGGGGGACGACCCCTGGAACCCCGCTGGCCTGCGGGCCCTGGTGACTCCGTCACGAGGGCCTGGGCCGCGTCGGCTTGCGCGCCCCGCTTGCCGCGCTAACGGACTCCGTAGAGATGCTCCAGGGCCAGCTGGTCGAGGTGCTCGAAGGCCATGCCCCGGGCGGCCAGCGCCTCGACGTCCGGGATGAAGCCGGCCACGTCCCGCCAGGTCTCCCCCGCCGCCAGGGTGGGCTCGGCCAGCTCGCCCACCCGCGCCGCGGCCAGGGCCGCCTTGACCTCGGGGTCGGCGCGGAACGCCCGGACCTTGTCCCGCAGGATCAGGTAGTTGCGCATGCACGCGGCGGCCGATGCCCACACCCCGTCGTCGTCCTCGGTGCGCGGCGGCTTGTAGTCGAAGTGCACGGGCCCGTCGTACCCGCCCGCTTCCAGCGCGTCCACGACCCAGAAGGCGCCGCGCGCGTTGCCCGCGCCGAACCGCAGGTCCTGGTCGTAACGCGGGCCGTTCTGGCCGTTGAGGTCGATGTGGAACAGCTTGCCGTGCCACAGCGCCTGGGTGATCGCGTGCGCGTAGTTGAGGCTGGCCATCTCCTCGTGCCCGATCTCGGGGTTGATGCCGACGATCTCGGGGTGCTCGAGTTCGCTGATGAACGCGAGCGCGTGCCCGGCGGTGGGCAGCAGGATGTCGCCGCGCGGCTCGTTCGGCTTCGGCTCGATCGCGAACCGCAGGCCGTACCCGTGGTCGAGCACGTAGCCGCCGAGGATGTCGAACGCCTCCTTGTACCTGTCCAGCGCGGCGCGGACGTCCTTGCTGGCCCCGGACTCGGCGCCCTCCCGGCCGCCCCAGCACACGTACACCCCGGCGCCAAGCTCGGCCGCGAGGTCCAGGTTGCGCATGACCTTGGCCAGCGCGAACCTGCGCACGTCCCGGTCGTTGGCGGTGAACGCGCCTTCCTTGAACATCGGGTGCGAGAACAGGTTGGTGGTCGCGGTGGTCACCACCAGGCCGGTGTCGGCCAGCGCCCGCTTGAAGTCGCCGATCCGCGCGTCCCGCTCGCCCGGGCTGGCGTCGAAGTCGAACACGTCGTTGTCGTGGAAGTTGACCCCGTAGGCGCCAAGCTCGGCGAGCTTGCGCACGGCACGGTCGGCGCGCATCGGCGGCCGGACCGCCGGGCCGAACACGTCGACCCCCTGCCATCCCACCGTCCAGATGCCAAAGGAGAACTTGTCGGCTGGCGTCGGCATGTACGCATCTGTGGTCACGGCGAGACGTTCCTTTCTGCTGAACGACGGCCCGTGGCTGGCGCGGGCCGGACGTGGCTGTGGTCAGGAGTCAATGGCTGCGGGGAGGCCGCCGTCCCAGCCGGTGGTGGCGTCCCGCAGCGCGGCGAAGCGCTGCCTGATGCCGGGCTGGGCGGGGCCCTCGTAACGCTGGGCGGGGCGGCGTGGCCAGGCGGGCGGGTCCGGCGTGCCCGCCAGCGCCCACGCTGCCTGACGGGCCGCGCCGAGCGCCACGTACTCCTCGGGTTCCGGCACGTCCACCGGCACACCGAAAACGCCGGGGGCCGCCGCGCGGACCGCCTCCGACCGGGCGGCTCCGCCGATGAGCAGGACCCTTTCGGGCTGCGCGCCGTCGCCGTGGAGCAAACTTGCCACCTCGGCCAGTGAGGCGAGCACCGCCTCCACGGCGGCCCTGGCCAGGTTCTCTTGGGTCGCGTTGTGGCTGGTCAGGCCGTGCAGGGTGCCGGTGGCACCGGGCCGGACCGGGGTACGTTCCCCGTCGAAGTAGGGCAGCAGGGTGATCCCGCCCGCGCCGGGTTCGGCGGCCAGCGCCCGTGCCGAGAGCCCGGCGGCGTCGGTGCCGAGCATCCCGGCCACCGAGTCGAGCACAAGCGCGGCGTTGATCGTGCAGACCAGCGGCAGGAAGCGCCCGGTCGCGTCGGCGAAGCCCGCGATCGCGCCGCTGGGGTCGGCGGACGCCACCATGGTGACCGCGTACGCCGTGCCGGAGGTGCCGATCGATACCGCGATCTCGCCCGGCCCCAGGCCCAGGCCCAGCGCCGCGCCCATGTTGTCCCCGGTGCCGGCCGACACCACCGCGCCCCAGCCCGTCTCGCCCACCGCCTCGGCCGGGCGGGCCAGCCGGGGCAGCCGGACCCGGTGGCCCAGCACGTCCGCGGCGACCTCGGGCAGCCAGGCGCTGTCGGCGGGCGAGAAGTACCCGGTGCCTGACGCGTCGCCGCGGTCGGTGACCGGCTCCTTGCTCATCGGCGGCCCGGCGAGCAGCCGCCAGGTCAGGTAGTCGTGCGGCAGCAGCACCGCGTGCGTCCGGGCCGCGTGGTCCGGCTCGTGCTCGGCCAGCCAGCGAAGCTTGGTCACGGTGAACGAGGCGTTCGGCACGCTGCCGGTGCGCTCCGCCCACCACCGCGGCCCGCGCTCTTCGACCAGCGCGGCCGCGGCGGCGGCGGACCGCAGATCGTTCCAGAGCAGGGCGGGCCGGATCACCTCGGCGTTCTCGTCGAGCACCACCATGCCGTGCTGCTGCCCGGCCACGCCGACCGCGGCCGCCCGGGTGAGCAGGCCGTCCCCGGCCTTGGTGAGCGCCTCCCACCAGGCCTGCGGCGGGCACTCGGTGCCGGCGGGGTGCGGGGCGCTGGCCTGGGCCACGATGGTGCCGTCTGCCGCCTCGCACAGCAGCACCTTGGTGGACTGCGTCGAGGAATCCACGCCGGCCACGAGCATGCGGCAACCTCCCCGGTGGCGACGCCTCATCGCTACTGGTGATCCATAAGCTACCTGGGCCCCGCTGGCCCGGGGCAGCTCAGCCGAGGATGCTGTGCACGATGAGGATGAGCGCCGAGCCCGCGGCGGCGGCCAGCACGGCGGCCCGGGTGCGCCCGGCGTCGAGGAACCTGCGCAGCCCGGCGGCGACCGCGAAGCCCACCGCGGCGCACCCGATGAACACCAGGCCCGCCAGGACGTCACGCCCCGGCAAGTGGCCGGTGACGGCGAGCGCGGCCAGCGCGAGGCTGTTGCCCACGGTGAAGAACACCGACAGGGTCGCCCGGACCCGGGGGCCGCTCTGGTCCTGGTACAGCAGCGCCACCGGCGGGCCGCCGATCGAGGTGGCGGTGCCCGTCACCCCGGAGATCACCCCCGCGGTGACCAGCGTGATCCGGTTCCTTGGCACGACGGCCTCGCGGACGGACAGGGCGACCACGGCGAGCACCATGCCGCCGACCACGAGGCCCAGGGCACGCAGCGATACCACGGCGAGCACCCAGATCCCGCCCGCGGTCCCGGCCACCCGGCCCGCCAGCGCCCAGGACACCCCGGGCCAGTCGGTATGCAGGGCCTCCCTGGCCAGGATCAGCATTGGCAGGCTCGCCCCAGCCACCAGCATCGAGCCGGGCATGAGCGCCGGGGCGAGCAGCGTCACGATCGGCGCGCCGATGAGGCCGAGCCCCAGCCCGATCCCGCTCTGCACGAACCCGCCGAGGGCGACGAACAGCCCAGCAACGGCGATCACGGCAGCGGGGCTCATCTCTGGCCTGACGCTACCGGCGCCGACCGCGCCGCACCTCATGGCGTGCGTCACACCGCCGGCCTGTGGCTGCCAGTGTTCACCCTGCCGCTGGCAGAGCGGCCGACGGTTCGGCCACCTCCCGGATACGTTTGTCGGCGGTGTCGGCGATCAGCACGTTGCCCGCGGCGTCCAGCATGACCGCCCCCGGCTGCTGGAGTACCGCACTGGTGGCCGGGCCGCCGTCGCCCAGGCCGCCGGTGCCGCCGCCGGCGATGGTGTAGATGTCCCTGGCGGTCATCGCCTGCCCGTAGAACGTGCCGGACTTTGCCGGCACCACGCGGATCCGGCCGCCGTTCCTGGTGGCAATCAGCAGGTTGCCCATGCTGTCCAGGGTTATCCCGGCCGGTTCGCCGACCTCGGCCCGGGTGGCCGGGCCGCCGTCGCCGGTGGTGCCCCGCTTGCCGGTGCCGGCGATGGTATAGATGTCCCCGGCGGTCATCGCCCGCCCGTAGAACGTGCCGGTCTTGACCGGTATCACCCGGATCCGGTTGTCGCGCTCGTCGCAGAACACCAGGTTGCCCGCGGCGTCCACCGTCACCCGCAGCGGCTTGTACAGCCCGGTCTCGGTAGCCGGGCCGCCGTCGCCGGAGAACCCCGCCGAGCCGTTCCCGGCGATCGTGTAGATGTCTCCCGCGGTCATCGCCCGCCCGTAGAACGTGCCGGTCTTGACCGCGAGCACCCGGATCCGCTGGTTGAAGGAGTCGCTGATCAGCACGTTGCCCGCGGCGTCCACGGTCGCCCGCAGCGGCGTGTTCAGGTCGGCCGCAGCGGCGGGGCCGCCGTCGCCGGAGAACCCCTGGGTGCCGTTCCCGGCGATGGTGTAGATGTCCCCCTCAGTCATCGCCCGGCCGTAGAAGGTGCCGGTCTTCGCCGCAAGCACCCGGATCCGCTCATTGAAGGAGTCACTGATCAGCACGTTGCCCGCGGCATCCAGCGCGACCCCGGTGGGCCGGTGCAGCCGGGCCTTCACGGCCGGGCCCCCGTCGCCGGAGAACCCCGCCCCGCCCGTGCCGGCGATCGTGTAGATGTCCCCGGCGGTCATCGCCCGCCCGTAGAACGTGCCGGTCGCCGCCGCCACCACGCGCACCCGTCCGTGCCCGGCGTCGGCGAGCACCAGATTTCCGTGCGAGTCCAGTGCGATGTCGGCTGGGTTGGAGAGCTCGGAGCGGGCCGCCGGGCCGCCGTCACCGAGGCCCCCGGTACCGCCCCCAGCGATGGTGTAGATGTCCCCGGCCGTCATGGCCTGGTGGTGGAGCCTGCCGCTCGCGATGGCCGAGATCACCCCGGCTGGCCCGGCCGCGGGCACCGGCGGTGACGCCGAGGCCAGGGCGTCGGCCTGGCCGCCCCCGCACACCAGCGCCGCAGCAAGTAGGAGCGCACCCGCGATGGGCACGCCCCGCCTCACACCGTGCGCCGCAGCAATTCGCTCATTGCCCATCGGTACCCTCCCCCGCTCCCTGCACTTCCGCTAGTGCGGTCTCCACATAACATCCGCCTCCCCCACAGAGGGCGGAACTAACCTGGGCGGCGGTCACCGCCGCCCAGGACGCCAACCCAGCTGCCGGCCTGGATCGCCATCGACGATGTGCAATGGCTGGACCGGCCTGGAAGGGGATTTTCCGTTGTTGGCATCCGGGCGGGTGCCGGAGGGCCCGGCGGCTCAGGCCGCAGGCAGGGTGCGGGCCCGGCCGGCCTGCCAGCCGACGGCGCCCTCGAAGACGATCACGGCCAGCATCACCAGCACGGACGCGGTCCAGGTCCCGGTCACCGCGTGCAGGAAGCCCACCACGAGCGGCCCTGCCGTGGCCACCAGGTAACCGCCCCCCTGGGTGAACGCCGACAGCGAGGCGGACGTCACCGCGTCAGGCGCCCGGGCGGCGGTGAAGTAGATCGACAGGCCCAGGGCGGCACCCTGGCCGAGCCCGAGCAGCAGAGTCCAGGCGGGCGCACCGGCCAGCGGCGCGAACCACACCCCGGCGAGGCCCAGGGCGCTGACCGTCACCGTGGCGGCGACCAGCCACCGCTGGTCCCTGGTCCGCTGGGCGAGCATCGGGGCAAGCAGTGCGGTGACCGCGTTGCCGAGGTTCATCAAGGCAAGCAGGGTGCCCCCGTGTACCGCTCCCGCGCCCCGGTCCCTCAGCAGGATCGGCAGCCACGAGAGCGCGGAGTAATAAATCAGGCTCTGCAGCCCCATGAAGCCCATGACTTGCCAGGCCAGTGCGTACCTGGAAACCTTCACCAGCGGCCGGCCGCCCGACGGGCCGCCGCCCGGGCCGGCCGGTGTGGTCCGGAACCGCCGCTGGGGCAGCCAGGCCAGCACCGCCGCCAGCGCCGGCAGCGCCCACAGGCCCAGGGTCACCCGGGCCGAGCCGCCAGAGGACTGGAACACCGGCACCGCGATCAGTGAGCCGAGGATCGCCCCGGCGGCCAGGCTGAGCAGGTAGACACCGATCAGCAGGCCCGCCTGATCCGGGCGGCGGCGCTTGACCAGGCTGGGCAGCAGCACGTTCATCAGCGCGATGGCGGCGCTGGCAAGCACAGTGCCGGGGAAGAGCAGCACTTCGGGCCACGCGCCGCGCGCGAGCAGCCCCGCAGCGAGCAGCAGCAGGGAGGCCAGCAGTACCCGCTCCTCGCCGAACCTGCGGGCCAGCGGCGCGGCCGGGATCGAGAACACCGCGAAGCACAGCACCGGCGTGGCGGCGAGCAGCGCGATCGTCAGCGACGAGAGGTGCAGCGTCGAGGCCAGTTCCGGGAAGACCGGGGGCAGGCTGGTGATCGCACCGCGCAGGTTGAACGCGAGCGCGAGGATGCCGGTCACGAACAGCGCGGGCACCCACAAGTGGCCGCCGGTCCGGGCCTGGGCCGGGACGGGGCGCACCGCGGGCTCGGACATCTCCGGCCACGTTACCGCCTTGCCACGGAGTCTCGCGATCAGCCCCTGGCCAGGGGTAAGGAAATAACATATCGGGCATTTTGGGTTGCGTTACCCGTCCTTCCGTGAGCCGTGGGCCCCGGCCACGTGTCAATCCTGAACCATCAGTGAACGCAGAACGTACTGCATGATCCCACCGTGCCGGAAGTACTCGGCCTCGCCGGGGGTGTCGATCCGGACGATCGCCCGGAACTCGCGCCCGTCGGCCCGGACGGTCACCTCGCGGGGAACCGGCCCTGAGTTCATCTCCTCGATGCCCACGACGTCGAAGATCTCGCGCCCGGTGAGCCCGAGCGAGGCCGCCGACTCACCGGGGCGGTACTGCAGCGGCAGCACACCCATCCCGATCAGGTTGGAGCGGTGGATCCGCTCGAACGAGTCGACCAGCACGGCGCGCACCCCGAGCAGCAGCGTGCCCTTGGCGGCCCAGTCCCGTGACGAGCCGGAGCCGTATTCCTTGCCACCGAGCACGACCAGCGGGGTCCCCTCCTCGGCGTAGCGCCGCGAGGCGTCGTAGATGCTCATCTGCTCGTCACCGGGCAGCTTCACGGTCACCCCGCCCTCGGTACCGGGCGCGAGCTGGTTGCGCAGCCTGATGTTGGCGAACGTGCCCCGGATCATCACCTCATGGTTGCCGCGCCGGGAGCCGTAGGAGTTGAAGTCGCGCCGCTCCACCCCGTGCTCGGTGAGGTAGCGGCCCGCCGGGCTGTCGGTCTTGATCGCGCCGGCCGGGGAGATGTGGTCGGTGGTCACCGAGTCGCCCAGCATGGCGAGCACCCGCGCGCCGTGGATGTCGGCCACCGGCTCCGGCTGGGCGGACATCGCGTCGAAGTACGGCGGGTGGCGCACGTAGGTCGAGTCGGCGTCCCAGGCGAACGTGTCGCCCTCGGGCACCGGCAGGGCACGCCACCGGTCGTCGCCCTCGAACACGTCGGCATAGTCGCGGGAGAACATCTCGGCGGCCACCGCGGACTGGACCACTTCGGCGATTTCGGCCGGCGACGGCCAGATATCGCGGAGATACACCGGCGTCCCGTCTGGGCGGCTGCCAAGGGCATCGTTAGGCATGTCAATGTCCATCGTGCCGGCCAGCGCGTACGCCACGACCAGCGGCGGGGACGCGAGGTAGTTCATCTTGACGTCCGGGTTGATCCGGCCCTCGAAGTTCCGGTTGCCGGACAGCACGGAGACGACCGCCAGGTCGTTGTCGGCGACCGCTTCGCTGATCGCCTCGGGCAGCGGGCCGGAGTTGCCGATGCACGTGGTGCAGCCGTAGCCGACCAGGTTGAAGCCGAGCTTGTCCAGGTAGGGCACCAGGCCGGCGCGCTCGTAGTAGTCCATGACCACCTTGGAGCCGGGCGCCAGCGTGGTCTTCACCCAGGGCTTGCTCGCCAGGCCAGCCTCCACGGCGTTGCGCGCGAGCAGTGCGGCGCCGACCATCACCGACGGGTTGGAGGTGTTGGTGCATGAGGTGATGGCCGCAATGACCACAGAGCCGTGGTCGACGGTGGTCTTCGTGCCGTCCTCCAGCGTGACCTCGGTCGGAGTGGACGGCCGGCCGGCCAGGGCGTCGGCGCGCTCGACGGCCCGGCTCGGAGTCCTGGCCGTTCTCCCGGTCCGGTGTGAACGGATCCGAGGCAGGGAAGGTGTCGGCGATCTCGCCGTCCAGCCTGTCGAGCTCCACATACGAGCCGAGCGCCTCGCGGAACGCGGTCTTGGCGTCGGTCAGCGCCACCCGGTCCTGTGGCCGCTTCGGGCAGGCCAGCGACGGGACGATCGTGCCCAGGTCGAGCGACAGTTCCTCGGAGTACCGGGCGTGCTGGCCGCTCTCATGCCATAGGCCCTGCTCCTTGGCGTAGGCCTCGACCAGCGCGACCCGGTCCGCCGGGCGGCCGGTGAGCCGCAGGTAGGTCAGCGTCTCCTCGTCGATCGGGAAGATCGCGCAGGTGGAGCCGAACTCGGGGCTCATGTTGCCGATCGTCGCCCGGTTGGCCACCGGGACCGCGGCCACGCCGTCGCCGTGGAACTCGACGAACTTGGCGACCACGCCGTGCTTGCGCAGCATCTCGGTGATCGTGAGGACCAGGTCGGTGGCGGTGGCGCCGTCGGGCAGCTCGCCGGTGAGCCCGAACCCGACCACCTTGGGGATGAGCATGCTGATCGGCTGGCCGAGCATGGCCGCCTCGGCCTCGATGCCGCCGACGCCCCAGCCCAGCACGCCGAGGCCGTTCTGCATGGTGGTGTGCGAGTCGGTGCCCACGCAGGTGTCCGGGTAGGCGAGGCCGTCGTGGGTCATCACCACCCGGGCCAGGTGCTCGATGTTGACCTGGTGCACGATGCCGGTGCCCGGTGGCACGACCTTGAACCGGCTGAACGCCTGCTGCCCCCAGCGCAGGAACGCGAACCGCTCCCTGTTGCGCTGGAACTCCAGGTCGACGTTGCGGTCGAAGGCGTCCGGGCGGCCGAACACGTCCGCCACCACCGAGTGGTCGATGACCAGTTCGGCCGGGACCAGCGGGTTGATCTTGGCCGGGTCGCCGCCAAGGTCGCGCATGGCCTCACGCATGGTGGCCAGGTCGACGACGGCGGGCACGCCGGTGAGGTCCTGGAGGATGACCCGGGCCGGGGTGAACTGGATCTCGGTCGCGGGCTCGGCGGCGGGGTCCCACTTCGCGAGCGCGGTGACGTGGTCCGCGGTGACCTGCCGTCCATCCTCGTTGCGCAGCAGGTTCTCCAGCAGGAGTCTTGAGGCTGAACGGAAGGCTGTCCGCCCCCTTGACCGCGTCGAGCCGGTAGATCGCGTGATCGGTCTCCCCGGCCCGCAGCGTGGCCCGGCTCCCGAAGCTGTTCGCCGTCATGGCGTGGCTCGCCTCCTCCGACTGAGGTGCTCTTCCCGCGGTGTCCCTTGCATCCTGCCGCAGTCCCCCGGCGGGCGGTGATCCCGGGCCTCCGGTGGCCTCTGGCTTCTTTCTGCGGGCCCTGGTGACCCGGCGAGGTCCCGGTGGTCCCTGGCACCGGCCGGTGGGCTATGGGCCCTGGCACCGGCCGGTGGGCTACGGGCGAAAGTATCTTGACATCGAGCTATCTACCTCCACCGTAGGACGGAAGTCTCTCGACGTCAAGCTAAATCGCCTCATCCCTGGCCGCGTTTCGGCGCCGCCAGCAGCTCCCACTCCCCCGCGTGGGCCTTGACCATTCACGATCACAGCCTGACAATCCGTAACACGCAACGCCTGAGGTGCATGAGGTGCCTCAGGCGTAGATGTGGACACCGGTTTCCGGGTAGGACAATTGCCGGTAAGACAATAGGAACATGCCGGGTAGGACAAGGGAAACGCGAGGCGGGTTCATGGCACTGCGGGCGCTATTAGGTGCGCTGGCGCCGGCCGTGCTCGCCGGTGCCCTTGTGGCCGTCCCGCAGGCCGCCCAGGCGAGCATCGGGGTCGGCATCCAGGCGGGCGCGGTCCGGCTGTCCGGTGTGGCGCACCCGGGTGAGAGCGTTGCGCTGCCGGGCGTGTCGGTGGTCAACTCCGGAACCCATCCCGAGTCGATCCGGCTGAGCGTCCAGCGCCTCTCGAAGGGCTCCGGCCGGGCGGTCCCGGCCTCCTGGATCCAGTTCGGCTCACCGGTCGTGCAGCTCGCGCCGAAGCACGCCGTGCGGGTGCCGGTGGAACTGGTCGTGCCCGCGGGCGCCAAGCCGGGCGCCTATCTGAGTGACATCGTGGCCACCGGCTCGAACGCCGAGCAGGCCTTGGCCGGTCACGCCAGCCTGGGCGCGGCGGCCGCGACCCTGCTGGTGTTCCGGGTTACGCCGGGCACCGCGCCTGGGTTCTGGTGGTCGGTGTTCACGCAGACCCTCTGGGCACTGCTCATCTTGATCGCCCTGGCGGCCGTGGTGCTTGTCGTCCGCAGGTCTGGGGTCCGCGTCCGGGTGGAACGTAAGGCGGCCGGTTACGGCACCGCCGATGAGGTTGGAGGCTGGCATGCGTAACCTGCTGGTGATCGCCGCCATCGTGGTCGTGGGCTTCCTGTTCCTCCGCGTGGGCAAGGTGGTCAACGCCCCCGATCCGCCGCCGCACGGGCACAGCAACAGCACCGCGGTCACGTTCAAGACCATGCAGACCTACCGCACCGTGACCGTCACGCCCGACGCGGTGAACTGCGGCAGCTACCGTCGCGGCAACCCCCCCAACAAGTCCAATGGGGCGATGGGGTTCCCGAACGGCACCTGCGCGGTCGGTGACCGGGTGAAGGGCAAGGACCCCATCAAGATCACGTACAACGGGATGCAGGGCTACGTGTACGTGCACGCCGGGTGGGCGATGCCCAACGGCAACGAGGTCGGCACTCCCTGGCACCCGTGCAGCAGCAACGGGCACGAGGCGGTCCGCTGCACCGGCAAGAACCGGCAGCCCGGCTACAACCAGTACACGGTGCGGAACTTCAGCCCGGAGAGCCCGGTGGCCACGCCAATCACCGGGAACAACGTGTGCGACGTGAACTTCCGCCCGGTGGGCGGGTGTTACGCCTCCCGCGGCAACGCCCAGCGCGAGGGCATCTACCTCACCGGGCCGTCGAAGATCCCGAGCACCGACACGGCGCAGTCGTGGACGGCCTGGGTCATCTGGACCGCGGTGCCACAGAGCATCCGCGAGGACCAGAAGAAGAAGCGGTAGCCCAGCACGTGCGCTGCCACGCTCCACAGTCTCGGCCGCACTGAGCCCAGGCTCGTGCTAGCTCAAGTCATCCCGTCTTCGCCCGGCGCAGCTGCCTCTGACACCGTGGCGGCAACCAGCCGCTGGGCCCCGGCGATTTCGACGTCAGGATGCCCGGGGAAGTAGGCGGCCCGCGCTTCGTCCGGTCCGAAATCGGTGATCTCGCCGAAACCGTGCTGGCGCAGCAGTTGCGCCATCTCGGCGGTACGGAACCGGCTGACAAACGGCTCACCCATCTTCGCCGCAAGCCCAGCCATCGCTCCGGTGATCTGGGCGTCGCCGCTGGTCAGAACATTCGGCGGCTGGTTATAGGTGAGCACGACACGAGAGCCGGCGCGGCACTTCGCCATGGCGGCGAGCGTGGCGTTAATGGCGTCGAGGGTGAGGTACATCGTCACGCCCATCCAGGAGAAGACCGCCAGTTCCGCGAAGTCGAAGCCGGCCTCCTCCAGCCCCTCCCGCAGGGTCTGCCGCTCAAAGTCGATCGGGGCGAAAACCAGACCGGCGGGTAGCTCCACGCCGAGCTCGGCCAGGCGCTGCCGCTTCCATGCCTGGGTGACTGGGTGGTCGACCTCAAAGACCCGGAGCCGGTCCAGCAGGTCCCGGCGACGGTAGGCGAAGGAGTCCAGGCCAGCGCCGGACTGCCCGAGCCTCGGGCTCGGCCGGGGGACGGACTGCATCATCGACCCGGATGGCGCCGGACCCCGCATCTGGATCCAGGTCGTGCCCGACCGCAAGACCGTTAGCAATCGGCTCCACATCGACATCCACGCGAGCGGCGGACAAGACCTCCCGATCGAGACCCGCAAGAAGCGCGTGGACGCCGAGGCCCTGCGGCTGTGTGATCTCGGCGCCACACTGCTCAGCGACCTAAGCGAGGAACTCGAGGAGGGCGTGGACCACTATGCGGTCGCGCTGAAGGACCCCGAGGGCAACGAGTTCGACATCAACTGACGGTCGCCCCCGGCGCTATCGCCGGGTTGATGGATCGGCGGCCATGCCGAACGCGCACGGTTATCACGACATCGAAGTCATCGCTGATGAGGATGGCTACACCGAACTCCGTTACTGGTGCAGCCTCAACAGCACACCAGCGACCCACGTGGCCACCATCGCCTGCCTCCTGGAAGCGCTCATGGCCTCCCACTCCCTGGCCAACCGCGCAAGGCGGGCAATGGAGCCGATTGCCGGTTACGATGGCGCGGTCACCGAACGTGCGGAAGGCCTAGGCATGACGGGGCCCCACGACCATCTGGCCGAGCAGGGACGAATCCCCGACCAGGCACGCCCACACGCGGCAGACAACCCTCACGACAGCCAAGTACGCCCAGACGACTTACAGGGCCGCTTGGAACGGTTGCCCCTCAACCACCCGTCGTCCCCCTACCGCGACGACGGTTCCCGCAAGTCCCCGCCCCCTGACCTCACCAAGTACGAACTCCCCCTCCCCGACGAGTCCGACTCCCCCGCCGACCCCGAGTTAGCCGACCAGCCCCGCACCGCCCCCGACGGCTCCTGGGACTGGAAGGGCCGGCACCTGACGCCGACGGAGTCCCGCGCAGGAGATCACGGTCTTGCCCATTGCCGCGAAAGAGAAGGGCGCGACACCGATGGCAACTACGGCGAACATGGCCTCACCCCGGCCATGCGCCGCATCGAAGCCCAACTTGACCATGGCCAGCTCGCTCCCGAACACAGAGCAATTCGCTCTCAAGGACCCTGACCGCTACAAAGAGAAGCTTGCCGAACTCATAACCAGATTTCCCGGACGAATCACCGGAAGATCTAATCAAACAGATCCATGACGGAGTTCGATATACGTTCGTGAGTTCAACAGAAGACTATACTGCAAATTTCTGGGATGTCTCAAGAAAACTCCAAGGTGGCGGCTTCGAGCTTCTAGTACGGACGAACAACTGGGGCAACGAAGAGTACAAGGGCATGAATACGAGGTGGCTCGATGCCGAAGGTGATCTTATCTTCGAAGTTCAGGTTCATACTCACGAGAGCTTAGAAGCCAAGGAGCAGACACATAAGCCTATGAGAGAATTAATGATACGAGAACCCCGGTGGAGGAGATAGAGAGCTTGCGCGCCTATCAGAAACATGTCAGTGCCCAGGTCCCACAGCCGCAAGGCTGGCAGGACATTCCTGACTACCGCAAAGAAGATCGATGATGGCTGAGAAGACTGTCTACTACGCAGTTACCGGTGTGGGGCAAAATCCCTCAGAACCCGTCAGGCCTAGTGCGCCGTAGATTTACTGAGAAAGGGCGGCTAGACGAAGCACTGCGCAGTGATCATGACATGGCAGCGCGATGCGGCCATAATCGAATGGGAATATGGCAATCTGGTCGGCGAACTAGTCGAAATTAGTGAGGCTGAGGCTCAAGCAGTTGATCGAGCGGTTTCGGGAGAAGTGGAGCCAGGAGGGCTGAGCCTGGTGGCTCAAGATCGCACAGTGGAGCAACATGAGCCTCGGGAAGCCGACAGGCCGCCCGAAGTTCCGCCATCCCAGGCTGATCTGGCTACCCGACTGGAACGCCTTCCTGTTGGGCACCCGTCATCCCCGTATCGCGACGACGGCTCCCGCAAGCCCCCGCCGCTGGACCTGTCCAAGTACGAACTCCCCCTCCCCGACGAACGCGCTCTTCCTGCGGATCCTGACTCAGCCGCTGAAGATCAGGCTTGCATCGGCCTCCGACGGTTCGTGGGCGTGGAAGGACTGCCACCTGGCGCCGGAACGAGTCCCGTGCTGCCGACCAAGGTCTCGACTAAACGCCACGACGCCGAAGGACGCGACGCCGACGGCAACTATGGTGACCGTGGCCTCACACCCGCCATGCGTCGAGTCGAGGCCCAACTCGACTACGGTCGCCCTGGTCGAAGATACGGAGAGATACGCACTCAAGGAGCCTGATCGGTTCAAGGAAAAACTCTTCGAGCTCATCAGAGACGAACCAGATAAGTCCCTGGAACAACATGTGGACGAGATCCAGATGGAATTCGCTACACATTTGTTTCCGATGGTGGCGACTACGTTCGTGACCGTGAGCACAGCGCAACTGATATCCTCAAAGCCACGGCTTTGAGCTGGGCGTACGAAAGAACGGGTGGTCGAATGATGAGTACAAGGGGGTCAACACGCGATGGCGAGACCATGAGAGCGGTGTCGATTTGAGATCCAGTTCCACACGCACGAAAGCTGGCAGGTGAAACAGGCGACTCACAACGCTTATACCGGATTCACGACACAAGAACATCAACAGATGAAAGAGAGCGCCTGCGCGCCTATCAGCGTGAGATTAGCTCGAGCCTCGCGTTACCGGCGGGAGCTGGGAAGCATCACCAACTACCGTAAGGAGGGCTGGTGACGGAAACTGAGCGAGTTGAACACTACGCGATTATTGGTTCCGGTCGCACTCTTGCCAATCCGTCTGGGCTTGCGCGGCGCCGCTTCACGCCCGCAGGGCAGGGCTGGACGAATCTCTGCAGCGCGACCTCTCATGGCGCCCGACGTCCTCGATCACGCAATGGGAGTACGGGAATCTGTCCGGCGAACTTGCGAGCCATCAGCGAGGCTGAGGCGAACGAGCTGATTGAGCGGTTTCGGGAGAAGTGGGGGCAGGAGGGCTGAGCCAGCGCAGCAGGCATGTCACAGGGAGCGCAGCCGGGACAGCACCCCGGGCAGGTCTCCCTCGTGGACGACGCCGAGGCGCTGGGTAGCCCTGGTGATGGCTACGTAGAGGTCGTTGAGCCCGGACGACGAGTCGGCCACGATCCGCGCGGGATCCGCGACCAGGACCGAGTCGAACTCAAGCCCCCGTACCTGCTTGACGCTGAGCACCACGACTGGCCGGTCCAGGGCCGTATCGTCCAGCACCACGTCCGGGACGGCGACCCCGACCGCGCTGGTGAGTTCGTCCAGGCGGTCGGCGGGCACGATGACGGCCAGATTGCCCGCGCCGATCGCGGCCGACTCCTCCCGGGTCAGCTCGCCGAGGAACTTCCCGAGTTCCCCGGGCGGCACCTGGGCCTGCCAAGGCGAGATCCCCGTCTCCCGGACCGGGCGCGGCGGGTGCAGGCTCGGGTCAATGGCCTCCAGCACGTCGGCGGCCACCTCGGCGATCTCGGCCGGGGTCCGGTAGTTGATGGTCAGCCGTTCCATGCGGTAGCGGTCCCCCAGGTTCGGCCCGAGCACCTGCTGCCAGGACGACCCACCGCCGAGCTCGCTGGCCTGGGCCATGTCCCCGACGATGGTCATCGACTTGGACGGGCAGCGCCGCATCAGCATCCGCCACGCCATCGGCGAAAGCTCCTGCGCCTCGTCGACCACGATGTGCCCGAACGCCCAGGTCCGGTCGGATGCCGCGCGCTCCACGGCAGTCCGGTCGTCGTCCTCTTCGTACCGGTCGGCGAGGCGCTCGGCGTCGAGGATGTCGTAGGCCGAAAGGATCTCGGCCTCCTCCTCCGGGACCAGGTCCACCGACCGCGATCCGTACGCCAGGTCGAGCACGCCGCGCGCGTAGGCGATCCGCTTGCGCCGCTCCTTCCGGGCCCGCTCGCGTACCGTCCGGTCGTCCTCGCCGAGCAGTTCCGCGGCCTCGTCGAGCAGCGGCACGTCCGCCGCGGTCCACCCGCCATCGGGCGGCCTCAGCAGGGCATCCCTGTCCGCCGCGTCCAGCCCGGGGGCGGCCGCCTCCAGCCGCTCCTTGGACTCGAACAGCTCGCTGATCAGGCGCTGCGGGGTCAGCGCTGGCCAGAACTCCTCCAGCGCGACCCGGACCTGCCGGGTCTCCCGCAGTTCCTGCCGGATTCCGGCGACGTCCTCCTCGCTGAGCAGGTTCCCGCCGCCGAGGACGTCGTAGCCGATCTTGTCGGCCACCTGCCGGGCGAGCGCATCGATCAGCAGCCGGTGGGCCATGGGCCTGGCCTGATTGTGCGGTATCCGGGCGCGGCGGGCCCGGTCGCGGATCCGGACGCAGGTGCGCCGGTCCAGCCGCAGCGTGTCCCCCTCGAACGTCACTTCCAGGCCGCCGGTCATCGGTCCCTGCCGGTCGCGCACCGCGGCCGCGATCACCTCGGCCGTGTCCAGGCGGCCCTTGAGCCGCGCGGTGGACACCGGCTCCTCGCGCCGCGCGGTGATGCCCGGGTACAGGTCGGCGATCGTGGACAGCAGGACCGAGGTCTCCCCGAGGGACGGCAGCACCTGCCCCACGTAACGCAGGAACGTGGGGCTGGGGCCGATCACCAGGACCACCCGCCTGGCCAGCTGCTCCCTGTGGGTGTACAGCAGGAACGCGGCGCGGTGCAGCGCCACCGCCGTCTTCCCGGTGCCTGGCCCGCCCTGGACCACCAGCACGCCCTTGTGCGGCGCCCGGATGATCCAGTCCTGCTCGACCTGGATCGTCTCGACGATGTCGGCCATCTGGCCGGTGCGGTTGGCGTTCAGCGCGGCGAGCAGCGCCGCCTCGCCGTTCAGCCCGCTGGTGGGGCCGGACCCGGCCACGGCCAGGTCGAGCACCTCGTCGTCCAGCCGGGTGACCTCGCGGCCAACGGTCTTGATATGACGCCGCCGCCGCACGCCTTCCGGTGACACCGGGGTCGCCAGGTAGAACGGTCGGGCGGCCGGGGCGCGCCAGTCGAGCAGCAGCGGCTTGTAGTCGGCGTCCTCGTCGCGGATGCCGAGCCGGCCGATGTAGCGCGGCTCGCTTTCCTCGGAGTCGATCCGGCCGAAGCACAGCCCGCTCTCGGCCGCGTCGAGCTGGGCAATCCGCTGGGTGTACATGCCCACCATGACGTCGCGCTCGGTCCGCGCCTGCGGCGTTCCGCCCGCCTGCCGCAGCGTCTGGCTCAGCCGCTGTGAGGTGCGCTCGCGCAGCTCGTCAAGATGCCCATAGAGCATGGAGACGTAGGCCTGCTCCTGCTCAACATCTTGATGCGTCACATTCCCAGGGTAGACAACGGGTGTGACTATGCGCCCCGGTACGGTTCGCAGCATGGCCGGGCCGGCCGGGCCGTACGGCGCTGCGACCGCGGCCGGCTGATCAGAGGCCGTGGCGGGCGGCGCTCATGTCCAGCCCGCCCATGCCCCGGTCGACCAGCCGCTGCCAGCGGTCCCGCACCGCGGCGAGCACGTCGAGCGACCGGCCCGGCGCGGCGTCCAGGGCCAGGCTCAGGTCCTTGACCGCCAGTTCCAGGGCGAAGTCCGGGGAGTCGTCACCGCTGTCCATCTTGGCGGCCTTGCCCCCCGTCACCGGCGTGCCCATCCGTCCGGTGCCCACTAGTTCCAGCACCTCGGGCCGGTCCACGCCCACCGCGTCGGCGAGCGCCATCACCTCGGCGGTGCCCTCGATGAGGAACATCAGCCAGGTGTTCATGACCAGCTTGAGCCTGCTGGCCGCGCCGGCCTCGCCGAGCCATCGGGTGGCCCGCCCGACCGCGCCGAACGCCGGTTCCACCAGCGCCCTGGCCCGCTCCGGGCCCGAGGCCAGCACGAGCAGTTCGCCCGCCTCGGCGGGGGCCCGGGTGCCGGATACCGGCGCGTCCACGAACAGCACGTCGGGGCGCTGCGCGGCCACGATGCCCGCGAACTCCGCCGTGGCGGCAACCCCGATCGTGCCCATCTGCGCCCAGACCGCGCCGGGCGGCATGGCCGCGAGCATCCCCGCGTCCAGCGCCACCGACCGGGTCGCCGCCGCCTCGGACAAGATCGTGATGACGACCCCGGCGTGCGCGGCCGCATCAGCCGGGTCGGCGTGCGCCACCGCTCCGGCCTCGGCCAGGGCGGCGGCCCGCTCGGGGGTCCGGTTCCACACGTCGACCGGCAGCCCCGCCCGCAGCAGGCTGCGGGCCATGCCCGCGCCCATGGTGCCCAGTCCCAGCACGGCGACCCGCCCCGCGCCCGGCGCATAGTCTTCTGTCACGACGGCCATTATGGCCACTCCCGCGCCGGCCCCATAAGGACGTCCCGCGCATGACCGCATGGACCAGGACGCGCTGGCGTAGCGCCGCAGGCACAGGCGCCGTCGTCCTGTTGATCGCCGTCGGCGGCTTGGCCGTGTGGTACCGGGCGACCTATCACACGTGGCTGGGGCTGGGCGTTCCCGGCATGGTGCACTGGTGCGGCCGGGACTACGAGACCGGAGACGGCGGCCCACAGACCTGGGCGCAGGTCACCGCGCAAGCGCCCGCGGCCGTCCGGACGGTCGGCCACTACCCGCCGCTCGGCCCCGGGCGCCTTCTCCTGGCGGACACCGGTGGCGTCACCAACCGGCCTGCAGGCCAGGTGTGCGCGATGGCCGTGTACCTGCGCACCGGCCCGGACCGGTATCAGCCGTACATGCTCGAAGGAGGGCCGTGACCGCCGCGCTCCGGTGAGCGCGCGTCAGGCCAGCCGCACGGTCACCGGGCCACCGCCCGGATCGGCCCGGCCCGTCCAGGAGGCGCCGAGCCGGACCGGTCTGTCTGGTTGCATGCCATACGAAACGCCCGTGGCCAGCCGCCGCCCGTCCTGCCAGACTTCGAGCCTGGCCAGCCTGGCGAAGACGTCGCTGCGCAGCACGAAACGCCCCCGCGGCGGAGCCGGGCCCCCGGCGCGCACCACGTTCGGGGCGATCCACAGCAGCGGCGGCTCGACGGCCACCGGCAGGCGCACGGGTTCCGTGGCTGGCCCACCCCCGCCCTCACCCCGCAGGAACGCCACGATCCCGCGCGCCGCGTGCCTGCCGCCGAGCGCGGCGATGTCCGCCGTCTCCGCCGCGTGCACCAGGTTGCCGGCCGCGAACACCCCGGGCACCGAGGTCTCCAGCGCTGTGTCCACGGCCGGGCCGCGGGTGCCCGGGTCCATGGCCAGGCTCCCGGCCCGGGCCAGTTCATGGTCGGGAATCCAGTCCCCCGTGAACACCACGAGGTTGCACGGCACGAACCGGGTTTCCCCGGTGCGCGCGTCCGCGAGTTCGACACCCTCCAGCCGGCCCGGCCGGCCACCCGCCGGACCACGGTGGACGGCCACACCGGCACGTGCCAGCGCCACGACGCGGCCAGCCCGAACGCGCCGTAACTGGTGTGCCGGGGCCGGCCGGTGACCAGCGCGACCACCTGCGCCCCGGCGTGCGCCAGGGTGACCATGGCGGAGAAGCTGACGTGCTCCGCGCCCACGACCAGCGCCCGGCCCGGCAGCCGCTGGCCCGCCAGGTACACCCGCCGCTGCAGTTCCCCGGTGGTCATCACGCCGGGCGGCCGGTCGCCGGGGACCAGGCGCGCCGTCCGGGGCCGCTCCCGGCAGCCGGTCGCCAGCAGCACCGCCCTCGCGGCCACGGTCTCGATCCCCGCCGCGCTCGTCAGCGTGACCCCGTACGGCCCATCGCCGGACGAGAGCCCGCCGCCCGCGGTACCGTCCCAGCCGGTCACCGTGGTGCCCACCCGGATGTCCGCCCCGGCGGCGGCCGCCGCATCGGCGTACCGGCGCGCGTAGCCGGGGCCGGTCAGCATCCGGCGCAGGTCCCGCGCACCGAACCCGGTGTGCTCGCTGTGCCGCGGGATGCCGCCCGCCGCGTCGTCGCGCTCCACGACCACTACGGTGCCCGCGCCGAGCCGCCGCAGTTCCATGGCGGCGGCCAGCCCGGCGGGCCCCGCCCCGACGACGAGCACGTCGGTGCTGGCCCAGGGGTGCGACCCCCTGGCCCGCGGCCCCTGCGACTCCGTCGCGGGGACCTTGGCCCTGCTGGTCCCGGTGGGCAGGCCGCCGGTCATGCCGGTGACTCCGCGGCCGGTGACTGCTCAGCCGGGGCGGCGTACGCGGGCAGCCTGGATCCGGCGAACAACTGAGCCACCGTGGCGGCGCAGTAGAAGCCCTGACAGCGGCCGTTGAGCACCCGGGTCCTGCGGCGCAGCCCGTCGATGTCGGCGGGCGGCAGCGGCCCGGCCAGCGCGTCCCTGACCTCGCCCCGGGTGACCCGTTCGCAGTGGCACACGATCGCGCCGTACTCCGGGTCGGCGGCGATCCGCGCGGCATCGGCGTACGGCCGGATCCCCGCCTGGCCGATGTACGGCATGACCGGCGGGTCCGGTTCCGCACGCCCGGCGAGGCGCAGCCCGGCGTCGGCCAGCAGCCCGGTGACGTACTCGGCGATGCCCAGTGACGCGGAAAGCCCGGTGGACCGGATCCCGGCCACACACGCGTACCGCCGGGAACCGTCCACCCAGATCTGGTAGTCCCGCCCGGCGGTGGCGGCCCGCAGCCCCGCGTAGGTGGCGGTGACCTCCTCGGCGGCCAGGCCGGGCAGGATCCGCCGCCCCGCGTCCATCAGCGACGCAAGGCCGGCCGCGGTGGTGGCCACGTCGGCGGGGTCGGGCACGTCCTCGGCGGTCGGCCCGAGCAGCACGTTGCCGTACACGGTGGGCGCGACCAGCACGCCCTTGGTCCTGGCCGTGGGCACCGGCAGCAGGATCGAGGACAGCAGCGGCCGGGCCAGCTTGTCGAACACGATCAGCTCGCCGCGCCGCGGGCAGATCGTGAACCGGTCCCCGCCCATCATCGCGTCGACGGCGTCACTGTGCAGCCCGGCGGCGTTCACCACCCAGCGGCAGCGGACCACGCCGGTCGTGGTGACGACCTGGTGCTCCGCTGGCTCTGGCCCCACCGCCCCGCCCAAAGCGGCTCCGGCCCGGATCCCGGTGACCCGGCTGCGCAGCCGCAGCCTGGCCCCGGCGGCCAGCGCCTGCGTGGCGTAGGCCAGCGGGGTGGTCCACGGGCAGATGATGCTCTCCCCGGGGATGACCAGCGCGCCGAGCGCGCCCAGACCCAGCGCCGGTTCCCGCCGGTACAGCTCATCGACGCCGATCCTGTGCACGTCCGTGACGCCGTTGCGGCGGGCCTTGTCCTCGATCGCGGGCAGTTCCGCCACCTGCTCTTGCGTCCAGGCCACGAGCAGCGCCCCGGTCGGCTCGACCGGTATCCCGGCCCTGCGGGCGTACTCACCCAGTAGCTCGTATCCCCGGCGCAGCAGCCGGCTCTCCAGGCTGCCGGGGACGGCGTCGAACCCGGTGTGCAGGATCGCCGTGTTCGCCTTGCTCGTCCCGGTGCCCACGTCGTTCGCCGCGTCGACGAGCACGCAGGACACGTCCTGGGCGGCGAGCGCCCGGGTGATCGCCGTGCCCACCACCCCGGCCCCGATGACCGCCACGTCGGCCGGCCGGGACTCCCCGGTTTCCGCGGCTCCGGTCACTGCGGCGCGGCCTCCCGGGCGGCGAGCACCGCCTGGACTGCCGAGTGATGCACGGACAGCCGTTCTGCTGCCTGATCAGGGGTGATCGCGGGCTCGGCGACCCATTCCACCTCAGGCTGGCCCACGGCCTCAGCCAGCGTGGTGCGCTGGCCGGCGCCCAGCCGGGCGAGCGCGGCCACGCCCAGCGCGGTCGCGTCCTGCGACCTGCTCACCTCCACCGGTGCCTGGAGCAGGTCGGCCTGCGCCTGGACCAGCAGCCGGGACCTGGTGAGCCCGCCGTCGGCGCGCAGCCGGCCGAGCGGGCCGCCGATGTCGGCGGTCACCGCGGCGGCGAGCAGCGCCACCGACGCGGCGATGCCCTCGATCACGGCCCGGGCCAGGTGCGCGCGGGTGACCCCCAGGCCGAGGCCGAGGAACGCGCCGCGCGCGTCCGGCCGCCAGTGCGGCGCACCCAGCCCGGCCAGGGCCGGCACGAACACCGCCCCGCCGGAGTCGGGCACGCTGGCCGCGGCGGCGTCCAGGCCGTCGGCCCCGGGCACCAGGCCCAGGCCGGTGAGCCAGCGGACCGCCGCCCCCGCCGTGTACACCTGGCCGTCGAGGCAGTAGGTGGCCGCCCCGCCCAGCCGCCAGGCGACCGAGGCGGACAGCCCGGCCGTGGACCTGACCGGCGCCGGCCCGGTGGTGGCCAGCAGGAACGCTCCGGTGCCGTAGGTGCACTTGGCCTCGCCCGCGGCGAAGCACCGCTCGGCGAGCAGCGCGGCCTGCTGGTCCACGGCCAGCCCGGTGACCGGCAGCGGCGGGCCGAACGCCGTGGTCTCCCCCACGACCCCGGCGCAGTCGCGGACCTCGGGCAGGTCCGCGGGGTCGATCCCGAACACGCCGCACGCCTCCGCCGACCAGTCCGCGGTCGCCAGGTCGAGCAGCAGCGTGCGGGAGGCGGTCGCGGCGTCGGTCACGTACCCCGCGCCGAGCCGCGCCAGCAGCCAGGTGTCTGTGGTGGTGACCACGCCCTCCGCGGTCACGTTCTCCCGCAGCCAGGTCATCTTCGGCGCGGCGAAGTACGGGTCGAGCGGCAGCCCGGTGATGGTGGCAAGGCGGCCGGCCGAGCCGGAAAGGCGCTGGCAGACGCCCGCGGACCGCCGATCCTGCCATACCACGGCCGGGGTCAGCGGCCGCCCGGACCGGCGATCCCAGGCCAGCACGGTCTCACCCTGGTTGGCCAGCGCCACCGCGTGCACCGGGGCACGGGCCCGGGCCAGGGCCGCGTTCCCGGCGTCAGCCACAGACCGGTACAGCTCCTCGGGGTCCTGCTCCACGCCGCCGTCCGGGGTGCTCGCCGGGTGCACCGGTTCCTCGGCCGACCCGAGCACCTCGTTACCCGGGCCGAACACGAGCGCCTTGGTGGCCGAGGTGCCCTGGTCGATCGCGAGGATGTTCACGGCCCTGCCGGGGTACCGCCCGTGGACGGGGCCGCCGTGTCGGTCAGCGCGTCCGCGCCGTGCGCCCCCGCCTCGGTCCGCATCGCCTTCGGCTCGAGAATCCACTGCCCGATGTAGACCACCAGGCCGACGCCGAGCGCGCCGAGCACGTAGTACTGGGCGTCGCGGAACTCGCTCGGGCCGATCAGGATGATCAGCTCGTAGGCGAGCCAGATCAGCGCCCCTGCGATGACGGGGATCTCCCACCGGCCGAGGGAGAAGTGCCCGGCCTGGGCACGGTGCCGCCGCGCGGTGAAGATGTACAGCAGCACCGTGGACGCGTACAGCAGGGCCGGCATGATGGTCGAAGCGGTGAACAGGGTGACCAGTGCCGAGGTATGCGTGCGCAGCACCAGCGTGATCACTGCGCCGAGCACCGCGGCCAGGATGGTGGCCCAGGTGGGCCCGCCGGTGGCCCGGGGCACCTGGCGCCAGAGCTGGTAGCCGGGCAGCCGCCGGTCCCGGGACATGGACCAGATCATGCGGCCGTTGGTGACCATGATCACCAGTCCGCAGGCGAAGATCGACACGCAGACGAAGATCAGGAAGATCTTCTGCACGAAGCCGCCGAGGACGTCCTGCACGATGAGCGCCACCGGCGCGGGGCTGTTCGACACGGCCGGGATCGAGTGGATCGCGTAGACCAGGGCGATGAGGAAGGCCATCCCGACCACGCCGGACAGCACCACGGCCCGGACCATCGCCCGCGGGACCGTCTTGTGTGGCTCGAACGTCTCCTCGGCGAGGTTGCTCGCCGACTCGAAGCCGACGATCGTGTAGGCGCCGAGGAGGGTGGCCAGCATGAACGGGCCCAGCCAGCCGTAGTACCCGGCCGGCGAGACGATCCCCGTGGAACCCAGGTTGGACCAGTGCCCGAGGCCGCGGATCGCGGCGACGATGATCAGCAGCACGGTGAGGCCGACGATGCCGATCACCTCGGTGGCCACGGCGGTGTTGTTGACCCGGGTGGTGGCGCGGGTCGAGGTGATGATCAGCGCGGCCTGGAGCGCGAGCACCACGAGCGTCTCCAGCGCGGCGCTCGTCGGGGTGTAGACCTCACCGATCAGCGGCTGGAACGCGACCTGCACCAGGCCGTAGTCCACCGACACGGTGACGATGGACAGGAACGCGAACGACATCCAGCCCAGCCACCAGCCCACGTGCACGTTCGCCAGCCGCGAGGCCCACTGGTAGGAGTAGCCCGACAGCGGCACCCGGGCGGCCAGGGCCCCGTAGACCAGCGCCACCAGGGTCTGGCCGACGATGACGATGGGCCAGGTCCAGATGCCCCGCGGGCCGCCCGTGGTCAGCACGAACGCGAACGTGGTGAAGATTCCGGTGGTGATCGAGATGAACGAGAACGCCACCGCGAACGACTCGAAGTTCCGCAGGGAGCGGACGAACTGCTGCCGGTACCCGTACCTGTCGAGCTGGGCGTCGTCATCGTGGGCGGTGAGGGTGGCCACTGTCATCACATCCTCGGGTGCCTCGGTGAGGCGGTCGTGCGGCCAGGCTGACTTGTGTCAGCCGGCTTCGGTCAGGGGGCGGCGCTGCGTGCCGCTGGCGCGCAGGACCGTGACGCCCGCGGCGGTGAGCGCCTCGTGGGTGCCGGGCTCCGCCTCGTCGTCGGTGAGGACCGCGGTGACGCGGTCGAGTGGGCAGACCCGGTGCACGGCGATGACGCCGAGCTTGCTGGAGTCGGCCAGCACGTAGGAGGCGGCGGTGTGCTCGATGACCGTGCGGCGGACCACCACTTCGGCCGGGTAGTAGTCGGTGAGCCCGGCCTCGGGGTGGACGCCGCCGGAGCCGAGGAACGCCCGGTCGGCGTAGAACTCGGCGAAGAATGCCTCGGCGTGCGCGCCGGCGCAGGCGCCGTCGCCGTGCCGCACCTGCCCGCCGCAGAGGAGCAGTTCGATCTCGCGGCGCCCGGACAGTTCCATCGCCACCGGGACCGAGTTGGTGAGCACCCGGCCCTCGAACGTGGCGGGCAGCGCGCGGGCTACCTCGAGCGCGGTGGTGCCGACGTCGATGATGACCGTGTCCCCGGGCTCGACGAACGAGGCGGCCAGCCTCGCGATGGCCCGCTTGGCGGCCATCCGGCGCACGCTGCGCGCGGCGAAGCTGCCCTCGCTGGACCGCCCACCCGGGCGGGTGGCTCCCCCGTACACCCGGTCAAGCAGCCCCTTGTCGCCCAGCCTGCGCAGGTCGCGGCGGATCGTCTCGACCGACACGCCGAACTGCCGGGCCAGGTCGTCGGCGGACACGGCGCTGTGCTTGCGCACCTGGGCCAGGATCGCCTGGCGCCGCTGGGTCGGCAGCATGAGGGCTCCATCGGGTAACCGGCTATGCCCGTTATTGACCGATCTTGTTGTGATGATGACCGGTTGTCAAGGGTTTGCCCGGCACCGGCCGGGCCTTCCCGCTTGGCACACGGACCCGCTAATGTCGCAGTGATCACCTCTGCCCTGGCTCTAGCGGGAGGCTTGCCATGGATCACCAGGTCAAATACCTGCTCGACGAGTCCGAAATGCCGCGCCAGTGGTACAACGTGATCCCCGACCTGCCGGCGCCGCCACCGCCGCCGCTGCACCCGGGAACCGGGCAGCCGGTCGGCCCCGAGGCCCTGGCCCCCTTGTTCCCCATGGCGCTGATCGCCCAGGAAGTGTCGCCGGATCGATTTATCGACATTCCGGAGGCGGTCAGCGACGTCTACCGGTTGTGGCGGCCCACCCCCCTGTTCCGCGCCCGGCGGCTGGAGAAGGACCTCGGCACGCCGGCCAGGATCTACTACAAGTACGAGGGCCTGTCCCCGGCAGGCTCGCACAAGCCCAACACCGCCGTACCGCAGGCGTACTACAACGCCGCAGAGGGCGTAAAAAAGCTCACCACCGAGACCGGCGCGGGCCAGTGGGGCAGCGCGCTCGCCTTCGCCTCGGCCGTGTACGGGCTTGCCTGCGAGGTGTGGATGGTCCGGGCCTCCTATGACCAGAAGCCGTACCGTCGGCTGCTGATGGAGGCGTACGGGGCCACGGTGCACCCCAGCCCGTCGGACTTGACCACGGCCGGGCGGGCCGTGCTCGCCGACAACCCCGACTCCACCGGCAGCCTGGGCATCGCGATCAGCGAGGCGGTCGAGGTCGCGGCCCCCGATCCGGCAACCAGGTACGCGCTGGGCAGCGTGCTCAACCACGTGCTGCTGCACCAGACGGTCATCGGCGAGGAGGCGATCAAGCAGCTCGCCATGGCCGGCGACACCCCCGACCTGATCGTCGGCTGCACCGGCGGCGGGTCCAACTTCGCCGGGCTGGTGTTCCCGTTCCTCCGGGAGAAGCTCGCCGGGCGGATCAACCCGGTGTTCCGGGCCGTCGAGCCGGCCGCGTGCCCGTCGTTCACCCGGGGCGTATACGCCTACGACTTCGGCGACACGGCCGGGACCACCCCGCTGTTCAAGATGCACACGCTCGGGCACGATTTCGTGCCGGACCCGATCCACGCGGGCGGGCTGCGATACCACGGGATGTCGCCGTTGCTGTCGCACATCTACGAGCTGGGCCTGATCGAGGCGGTGGCCAAGCCGCAGTCGGAGTGCTTCGAGGCCGGGCTGCGTTTCGCCCGGGCGGAGGGCATCCTGCCCGCCCCGGAGCCCACGCACGCGATCGCCGCCTGCATCGAGGAGGCGCTGCGGTGCAAGGAGACGGGCGAGGAGAAGGTCATCCTGACCGCGCTGTGCGGGCACGGGCTGCTGGACCTGACCGCCTACGCCAATTTCCAGTCCGGCCAGATGAGGGACTTCGACCTGCCCGAGCAGGCGGTGCAGGACGCGCTGAGCCATCTGCCCGCCGGCGTGTAGGGGCGCTTCCTCCCCTGCCACCAGCGGATACCGGGGGCCACGCCTCCTCAGCCGACAGGGCCGCGGCCCGCGCGACGAAGTCGCGAGGGCCGCTAGGCCATCGGGGGGTTCCGGGCCGTGGGGTCCGGGGGCTTGCCCCCGGGGAGGAGGAGTGCTCCCCCGGCTAGCACCGCCCGGCCCAGCCGGTCCAGCGCTCGGCCTCGATCGCGATCACTGGGCCGGCGCGGCGCGTTCGCCTGGTACTGCGGGTAGCGCGCGGCCAGCAGGTCCAGCGGGCCGGCCATGTCCGCGGGGTGGCGCAAGATCGCCGCGAGCCCGTCGGCCCGTGCCCACCACAGGGCGTCCCAGTCGCCGGAGTAGTGGTCGGCGAGCACCGCGACCCTCGGGTCCGCCGTGATGTTGCGCAGGCGGCGCAGGTCCGTGGTCGACTTCGGCTTGGCATCCACGACCGTGTAGATGCGGTCGCCGTCCAGTGCGAAGGTGATCGGGACGAGGTGCGGACGGCCGGCCGTCCCGACGGTCGCCAGTCTCGCCACGGTGGCCGTCCCGAACCGCCGCCGGGCCTCGCTCGCTGTGAGCTTCAGCGCCCTGCCTCCGTATCTGTAACTTGTGTGACACCGGTCATCTACTGACCGTTGCAGACCCACTCATGGCCGGGGTTTAGTCTTGTCTTGACGGTCTTCCCAGCCTTGGTGGGAAAGCCATGCCTGTTCTGCCCGTCTTTGCGTACAAAGTCCGCGCCGCGGTCATCGGTGCCGTTGGCGCGCTCATGTTCATCATCCCGGCAGCACCGGGTCCCCCGGTGGCCCTTGGTGGTGCCGGTCTTGACCATCACGAGGCCACCGCGGTCCGGCCACCCGCGAGCACGCGCGTGGTCGCAGGCGCGGGACTGTCCTCGGTCGCCTGCACGGCCCGCGGGGCATGCACCGCGGGCGGCAACTACCAGGCCGCCGGGCGGCAGATCGAGCCGATGGTCGCCACCCAGTCCCGCGGCCGCTGGTCGCGCGGCACGCCCCTGGTGCTTCCGGCGGGTGCCGCTACCCAGCCGTACGCCCAGGTCAACGGGATTTCCTGCCGCAGCGCGGGGAACTGCGTGGCGGTCGGCGACTACGAATACGGCAGGTCAAGGAACCTGCAGGCGTTCATCGCCACCGAGTCCCACGGGAGATGGGCCAGGGCGTTCACGCCGCGCCTCCCGGCCAACGCCGCCTCCCCCGTGTCGGCGGAACTCCAGGCGGTCGCCTGTACCCGCGACGGATCGTGCGCCGCGGCCGGCAGCTATCAGGACTCTTCCGGCAACGCGCAGATCATGGTGCTGGCCAAGCCGCCGGCCGGGCCGTGGCGCCAGGCCACCGAGATCGCGTCCCCGCCGAACGCGGCCGCCAACCCCGACGCGTTCATGACCGGGATCTCCTGCTCCGCGCCCGGCACGTGCGTGGCGGTGGGGAACTACAGCGTGTCCGCTACCCAGTTCGAGGCGATGGGCGCCGTCGAGTTGCGGGGCGCCTGGCACCGGGCCACCCAGATCGCCGCCCCGCGCGGCGCCATCGCCAGCACCTTCACCGCGATCACCTCGGTCTCGTGCCTGGCAGCGGGCCCGTGCCTGGGCGCGGGCCAGTACGCCGTCTCGGCGACGCAGAGCCGCGCGATGGTGGTGACCGAGTCCAAGGGCCGGTTCGGCAGTGCCCTGGCGATCACCGCGGTGCCGCCGGGCGCCAGCGCGCGTCCGAGCAGTTATCTGCTCGGCGTCTCCTGCCGGCCCTCCGGCGTCTGCCTCGCGGTCGGCGGCGGGCGGAACCGGGCGGGCCACTCGGTGGCCATGTACCTGGTCAGGTCGGGCGGCGGCTGGCGGGCGGCGTTCCTCACCCCGCCGGACGGGGCCACGGCCGGCCAGCGGCAGCTGTCCGCCCTGAGCGCGGTGTCGTGTACCGGCACGGCGTCCTGCAGCACGGTCGGCTACTACCACGACCGGCGGGGCGCCAACCGCGCCGACGCAGCCTCCACACGCTGACCGGCGCGGGTTACGGGCCTCGGCCTGCCGCGTTTCAGGTGACGGCGACGATCTGGGCCTGGATCAGGCGGCCATCGGCGATGTCAAGGAGGCCGAGGGTGCCGTGCGGCTGCCGCCGCCGGTCGGTGGGCGATCCGGGGTTGAAGATCCGCTGGCCGCCCTCGGCGTGGTCCACCGGGATGTGGGAGTGCCCGAACACCACCAGGTCCGCACGGGGGAACCAGCGGCGCAGCCGGGCGGGGCGGCCGCTGGCCGGGCCGGAGTCGTGCACCATCGCGACGCCGACGCCGTCGATCTCGGTTTCCAGCCGGTCCGGTGCGCCCCAGGCGGCCACGTCCCGGCCGTCGTTGTTGCCCCGGACCGCCAGCACCGGTGCGTAGCCGGCCAGTTCGTCGAGCACCTCCGCGGTGCACACGTCGCCGGCGTGCAGGATCAGGCCCGCCCCGCGCAGGTACGCTGCCACCGCGGGCGGGCAGGTCTTCCACCGGCGCGGCGCGTGCGTGTCCGCGAGCACGACGACCCTCACGCCGCCATTGTTCCGCGATCCGCGCCGGGCTAGGGGAACTGGCCGAGGGAGAACCGGATGCCCTGGTCGTCGGAGCACTCAGCCATCAGGCCATACGGCTCGCGGTGCGGCTCGGTGGACGTGCCGCCCGCCGCCCGCACCCGGGCCACGGCCGCGGCAAGGTCGGCTACCTGCCACACCGGCACCGCGGCCGGCGCGGAGTGCCCGCCGCTGACCCCGATCATCGGCGTGGTGCCTTCGACCTGCCAGCCGCCTGGTGTCCGGCCCTGATGGACCCGCCAGCCCAGCACGGAACAGTAGAACCCCACGGTCCTGGCCCCGTCGGGCACCTCCAGGGTCACGTAGACCAGGTCACCGTCGTGCTCAGCGGTGGTGCTGGCCGGCCGCGGTGCCGGGCGCGCTGGCCGGCGGCTGGTGCAGCGCGAACCGCACACCGTCGGTGTCCACGCAGTCGGCGGCCAGCCCGTACGCCCGCGGCCCCGGCTCCTCGGCCTGGCCGCCAGCGGCGCGCACCCGGGCCACCGCTGCCGCGATGTCGTCCACGACGTACGAGCAGAACAGCGCGGACAGCGCCGGGTGCTCCCACAGCCCCTGCGGCGGCGCCAGGCCGGGAGCCTGCCTGCCGCGGTTGCCGTGCGCGGGCACGTACTCCAGGGCGAGCACCGCGCCATAAAACGCGGCGGCGCGCGCCACGTCGGGCACCCAGAGGGACGCGTAGCTGATGTCGCCCTGCCGCAGCGGCGCCGCCCCGGCCGGCCCGGCAGTGGCACCGGATAGCGGTGCCTGCAGCAGCCACCGGTGCCCGTAGGGGTCGGTCACCGTGGCGCTGCGGTGGCCGTGGGCCTCGTAGGGGCGCCGGTCGAGCCGCGCCCCGGCCTCCACCGCCGCCGCGATGACGGCGTCCACGTCGGCGACGTCGAGGACCAGGCTCACCGGGACACCGCCCGGGTCCGGTGCGGTCACCCCGATCTCCGGATGCTCGTCGGCGAGGTATATCACCCCATGCGCCAGTTCCAGTTCGGCGTGGCCCACCCGCCCGTCCGGCATGATGACGGGCTCACCGCGTGGCCGCGCGCCGAGCACCCGGGCGTACCAGTCCAGGGCGTCCCTGGCGCCGCGGACCGCGAGGTAGGGAATGGCGGCACCGCGGTCTTCGGCCGGGGCCGGAGGTTCGCGCTCGGCCATGGTCAAGGTTGTCTCGCTCACGGCGACTCCTTCGGGTAGGCCAAGGACACGCTCCAGGCGGGCCCGCAGGCGGGCGGCAAAGGCGGGATCCGGGGCGGCCGGCGTGACCGGCGCCCGCAGCGCGTCCAGCGGATCAGTCATCGCCGTCCACCCCTCCCCCTTCGGCATAGGCGGCACGGAACGCCGACCGGGCCCGGACCAGCAGCGCCTCGGTGGCGTGCACGGTACGGCCGAGGATCGCGGCGACCTCGGGGACCGGCAGGTCGTCCACGTACCGCAGGGTGAGCGCGGCGCGGTGATGCGGGCCCAGGCGGCCGAGCACCGCCTGCGCCGTCACGGCGTCGATGGTCTCGTCCCACGGGTCGGCCGGGCCCGGCTCGGGCTCGGCCGCCACGGCGCGCAGCGTGCGTTCCTCCCGGGCCTGGCGCCGCCAGTGATCGCTCAGCTTGTGCCTGGCCACGCCGATCAGCCACCCGGTGGACAGCGGCACGGGCGCCGGGCCGCCACGCACGCCCCGGACCACGTCCACCGCGGCGAGGAACGTCTCCGCGGTCAGGTCCTCGGCCACCGCCCGCTGCCCGCACCGGGACAGCAGGTAGCCGTAGACCTGGGGCAGGGCCCGGTCGTAGAGGTCGAGGAAGGACCCGGCAGGGTCCTCCCGCGCCAGCCGCTGACCGCTCACACCCTTATCGTCGCCCGGGCGGCCGGAACTCCGACGGCCCGACCCCTCAACAAAATTGAACGTGTTCAGAATCACAATGCCGCCCATGGACACCGGGCCCCGCTCCGGCCAGACTTGAACACGTTCAAGTAAGCCGGGCCTTCGTCCCGAGGAGAGCCGCCATGGGCATCGCCTTCGTCTACGCCGCCTACCTCGCCGTCAGCATCGGGCTGACCGTGTTCGTTGCATCGGCCCTGTCCCGCAGCGGCCGGGTCTATCTCGCCGAGGTGTTCGGCGGGGACGACGGGATGGCCGCGGCGGTCAACCGCATGCTGGTGGTCGGCTTCTGCCTGCTCAGCCTGGGTTACGCGGCGCTGACCCTGCGCACCTCGGCGGACATTCACGGCCCGGGGCAGGCGATCGGCGTGCTGTCGGTGAAGGTCGGCGAGGAGTTGCTCGTGCTCGGCGCGCTGCACCTGGTGAACATGATGTTCTTCACCCGGCTCCGGCGCCGCCAGGACGCGGGCGCCAGGCCGGGTGCGCCCGCGGCCGGGCGCCAGGCCGCGGGCTGGCCACGCACCGCCACGGTCCCCGGCCGCCCCGCCGGTGCGGACCGCCCGGGCGCCGCCACCAGCACCGGCCAGCTGGGCGGCACCGACTGGCCCACCGCCGCCGCGGGCGGCGGAGCGCCGGCCACGGCCGGGCCGGGCGAGCTGGCTGCCGCGTGGCAGGCTCCCCCGGCGGCCCGCGAGGTCCTACATTGACCTGCATGGCAGAGGCTGCGCTGACCCCACGGGCCGAGCAGACCAGGGCGGCGATCATCGAGGCGGCCCTGGGCCTGTTCCGTGAGGTCGGATACGAGGCGACCACGATGCGTGCGATCGCGCGCCAGGCCGGCGTGTCCACCGGCAACGCCTATTACTACTTCGGCTCCAAGGAGGAGCTGATCCAGGAGTTCTACGCGCGCAACACCGCCGAGCACGAAGCCGCCGCCAGAACGGTCCTCGACACCGAGACGGCCTTCGCGGCCCGGCTGCGCGGCACGCTGCGCGCGCTGATCGACGTGATGAGCCCCTACCACGAGTTCGCCGCCAAGTACTTCAAGCACGCGGCCGAACCCACCAACCCGCTCAGCCCGTTCAGCTCCGAATCCAGTGCTCCCCGCGACGCGTCGATCGGCCTGTACCGGGAGGTCGTGGAGGGTTCGGCGGTGCGCATCGACCCGGCCCTGCGCGCGCGGCTGCCGGAGCTGCTGTGGCTGTACTCGCTCGGCGTCGTGCTGTACTGGGTGCACGACACCTCGCCGGGCTGTGCCCGCACCTACGTGCTCATCGACCGCACGGCGCCGCTCGTGGACCGGCTGATCCGGATGTCGCGGCTGCCCGTACTCCGCTCCACTCTGGCGGACATCGTCTCGCTCGTGGACGAGCTTCGGCGATAAGCGCGCCGACCCGGGAGAGCGGCCCGCGGGACCCGCCCGGTTACTGTTGCGTCATGCCTGATGGGAAGCAAAGCCTGGACATCGGGGGCACGGCCGTCCAGGTCTCGAACCCGGGCAAGGTGTATTTCCCGCATACCGGGCACACCAAGCTCGACCTGGTCCGGTATTACCTGGCGGTCGCCGGCGGCGCGCTGCGCGGCGCGGGCGGGCGGCCGAATGTGCTCAAGCGGTTCGTGAACGGCGCCGAGGGCGAGCCGTTCTTCCAGAAGCGCGCCCCGGACAAGCGCCCGGACTGGATCGAGACGGCGCTGCTGAGCTTCCCATCCGGGCGCACCGCCGAGGAGGTGGTCCCCCGCGACGCGGCGGCCCTGGCCTGGATGGCGAACCTGGGCTGCATCGACCTCAACCCGCACCCGGTCCGTGCCGAAGACCTCGACCATCCCGACGAACTCCGCGTCGACCTGGATCCGGTGCCCGGCGTGGAATGGCCGCAGATCCTGCAGGTGGCGCTGGTCGTCAAGGATGTGCTCACGGATTTCGGACTCACGGGATGGCCGAAGACGTCAGGCTCCCGCGGCTTCCACATCTACACAAGGATCGAACCGCGCTGGGGCTTCACCGACGTGCGCCGCGCCGCCGTGGCGCTGGCCAGGGAGGTCGAACGGCGCGCCCCGGACCTGGCCACCGCGCAATGGTGGAAGGAAGAGCGGCACGGCGTGTTCGTGGACTACAACCAGAACGCCAAGGACCGCACCGTGGCCTCCGCATACTCGGTCAGGCCCACCCGCGATGCCCGGGTGTCCACGCCGCTGACCTGGCCGGAGGTGCCCGGCTGCGATCCCGCGGTGTTCACCATCGACACCGTGCCCGCCCGGTTCGCCGAGATCGGCGACCCCTGGGAGGGCACCGACGAGACGGCCGCCTCGCTGGAACCGTTGCTCGCCCTCGCGGCCGAGCACGAGGCGGCCGGCCTGGGCGACGCTCCCTGGCCACCGCACTACGACAAGCAGGCCGGCGAGCCGCCCCGCGTCCAGCCGTCCAAGCGCAGGATGGCCGGCGGTACCGGGGCGTCAGGAGCCGTGGCCCCGCCCGCACCGGGCAAGTCGAGCGGCCCGACCGGGCGGCGCCGGTCCACGATGCCGCTGATCGAAGTGGCCCGCGCGGCGACCAAGGACGAGGCGATGACCGGCCTGGAGTTGTGGAAGCAGCGGCACCCGGAGGTCTGGGAGTATCTGGAGCCCGCGGACGTGCTAGTGGACTCGATGCGCGGGCGCAGCTACAGCTGGACCAGGATCCGGCTGAACCTGCGGCACGTGCCCGAGGCCGAGCGCCCGCCGCAGGAACCGCTGGTGATCGACTACGACCCGTGGACGCAGGGCGAGGGGCCGCGGCGCCGCGGCTGACCCAGGGCGCACGAGCGGTGCCGGCCCTCCCGGCCAGGCCGCGATAGCCTCGCTCACGGCAATCGTTCGCCGACCGGGAGGAGATGCCGGTGCGCTTCGCGATCAAGACCAGGCCCGAGCACCAGACATGGGCGCAGCTCCGAGACGTCTGGGTGGCGGCCGATGAGGTGGAGCTGTTCGAGTCGGCCTGGAACTGGGACCACTTCTACCCGCTGACCGAGCCCTACGAAGGGCCCAACTTCGAGGCCTGGACGATGATCGCCGCGCTCGCCCAGGCGACCCGGAGGATCCGGCTCGGCTGCCAGGTCACCGGCATGGTCTACCGGCACCCGGCGGTGCTCGCCAACATGGTGGCGACCACGGACATCATCTCCGGCGGCCGGCTGGAACTCGGGGTGGGCGCAGGGTGGAACCAGATGGAGTGCGACGCCTACGGCATCGAGCTGCCGCCGCTGCGGGAGCGGTTCGACCGGTTCGACGAGGGCGTCGAGGCGATCATCGCCCTGCTCAGCCAGGAGACCTCGACGCTCGACGGCCATTACGTCAAGCTCACCGACGCGCGGTGCGAGCCCAAGCCGGTGCAGCGCCCGCACCCGCCCATCACGATCGGCGGGCGTGGCCGGAGGAGGACCCTGCGCACCGCCGCGCGCCTGGCACAGCAGTGGAACGCGATCACCCCGGACCCGCAGGACTGGCTCAGCCTCAAGGAGACGCTGGTCGAGCACTGCGCCAGCGTCGGCAGGGATCCGGGCGAGATCACCTGCTCGGTCAATGTCCGGGTCGAGGGCGCGGACGCGATCAAGCAGGCCGCCGAGCAGGCCGCCGCCTACCGGGACGCCGGGGCCGACCTGGTCATCATGAACCTGCCGGTGCCCGCGGCACCCGCCATGCTCGAACCGCTGGCCGAGGCCCTCGCACCGTTGGCCTGACCGGGCGCCGGCCGCGGGGCCACACCTGCCTGAGCCGCGCCGTCCACGCCGGGCCCGCGCCGCGGCTCTGCGTCATGACCTGCTGAAGTCGAGCAGGAACTCGAGAACGCCGTGGTTCTCGGTAGTGACGAAGCTGCCGAAGCTCGGGTTGCCGATGCCGAAGTCGGCGAACTTCACCGGTATCGAGCCGGAGATCTTTATCTTGCTGCCCGCACGTTCCGCCTGCACCGCGAACGTGACCTGGCGGGTGTGGCCGTGCAGGGTGAGCCTGCCGGTGGCCGTGTAGGCCTTGATCTTCCCGGCCGCGGGCGCCGGTGCGAGGCTGATCGGGCGGGTGAGGGTGAAGCTGCCCACCGGGTAGGTGGCCACGTCCATGATCCGCCCGTCGAACTGGGCGTCACGCTGGCTTTGGTCGCTGTGGATGGTGGCCATCGGCACCCGGAAGCTGGCCGCGGTCACCGTGCTGCCCTTGATGACCAGGCTCCCGGTGACGTGGCTGGTCCGGCCCACGGCGACGTTGTTCTGCCCGAGGAGGACCTCCTTCACCCGGTAACCGGCCTGTGAGCCGGCGGCCACCTGCCAGGTCCCGGCCAGCGGCCCGGCCGCGGTGGCGGCCTGGGACGCCTGCGCGGGCGTGGCGGGCGGGCTCGCCGTGGCCCGCCCCAGGCCCAGCGGCGCGGGCGCCGGTGCCTCGATGAAGTGGATGTAGACGAACGTGCCGCCCACCGCGAGCACCACGACGGCGGCCACGGCCGCGAGCAACCACCGCAGCCAGCGCACGGTGTACCTCCTCCATGCCTCGCCGCCGTCAGCGGCGGATCCCGGTTCCGGGCCGCCCGGGCGAGGACGGCATGATCACCGCCCGACCCGAGCATGCTGCAGCGCGCTGCGCCCGCGCTCGGGTTTTCTTCTGAAACGGCTCTGAGACCGCGAGGCGCTCACCACTGCGCGGCCGCCCGGCGCTCATCCCGGTGCCTGTTCCGGGGTGAATGCCGCGACGCATTCCACGTGGTGGGTCATGGGGAAGATGTCGAACGCCCGGAGCCCGTCCAGCCGCCAGCCAAGCCCCGCGAACACCGCGATGTCGCGGGCCAGGGTGGCCGGGTCGCACGACACATAGGCCACCGCGCGCAGGCTGCTGCCACCGGCGCCCGGCGCGACGCCAGCGCCCCGCGCGCCGCCCGCGCCCGGTCGGCCACTCGCGCGCGGTCGGCCACCCGCATCCGGCCTACCGTCGGTCCGTGGCCCACGACCGCCGGGCGCCAGCAGCCGCTCGATGACCAGGCGGGGCACCCCGGTCCGCGGCGGGTCGAGGACGGCCAGCGCCGGTGGCGGCCAGCCGCCCCGGGCCAGCGCCGCCGCCGCGTCCGCCGCGTGTACCCGGGCCCAGGGGCTGGCGCGCAGGTTGTGCCGGGCATCCCGGACCGCCGCGCGGTCGCTGTCCACCGCGACGACCATGCCGTCCGGCCCGACCGCGGCGGCGAGCGCGCCGGCGAACAGCCCGGCGCCGCAGAACAGGTCCAGCGCCACCTCGCCCGGCCGTGGCTGGAGCACGTCCAGCACCGCCGCGCTCAGCGCATCCGCGGCGCCCGGGTGCACCTGCCAGAACACCCCCGCGCTGACCCGCCAGGACCGCCCGGCCGCGTGCTGGCGCAGGGAGCCGCGGCCGCTCAGCGTGGTGAGCCTGCCGCCACGCCCGGCCGCAAGCACCGTGTCCGCCGCACCGCCGAGGCCACCGCCGGCCACCCCCGCCGCCCCAGGCGACCCTTGGTCGGCCGGAGCACCCGCACCGGGCGGCGCGGGGGCCACGATCAGCGCCCGCTCCCCCGACGCCGGGGACACCACGACCTCCACGGACCGGGCCGGTGCCCAGTCCCGCCCGGTGACGGCGCGCGCCCGTACCAGCGGGTGGGCGATCGGGCAGTCACCCACCTCGACCACGTCGTGGGAACGGTGCGCCAGCAGTCCCGCCGTGCCGCCGGGACCGACGGAGAATCTGACCCTGGTCCGCCAGCCGAGCCCGTCATCGTCACCGGCCACCGGCTCCACGGTCACCTCGCGATCGATCCCGGCGATGCGCCGCAACTGGTCGCGGACCACCTCGGCCTTGAGGCGGCGCTGGGCCGCGAGGTCAGCATGCTGCCAGTCACACCCGCCGCAGCCGCCCGGATGGGCATGCGGGCACCGGGGCGCCACCCGGTCTGCCGAGGCGTGCAGCACCTCGACCGCCTCCGCGCGGGCGAACGAGGACGTGGCATCGGTCACCCTCGCCCGGACCCGTTCCCCCGGCAGCGCGTGCCGGACGAACACGACCCGGCCGCCGCTGTCCCTGGCCACGCACCAGCCCCCGTGAGCAACCCCGGAGACGTCCAGGTCCAGCACTTCCACAGTGCCGCCCGTGTCCATGACCCTCCCTGCTGGCCCTATTGGCCCTGCTGTTCCGGGCGGCAAGCCGCCCCGGAACCCCCAGGTGCTGGCCCGGGGGACGACCCCCGGAACCCCGCTGGCTCAAGACCCATTCCTTCGTCACTAGCCCTTGGTCTCGCTGGCCCAGGGCTATCCCCCGGAATCGCGCTTGCGTCGGAGCCAGTATGCCGGCCTGGCGTGATGTGTGCGCAGCGGGGGGATTACCGTGTCGGGCAGCGGATTGACTGGAGGCGACCGTGCACATCGTGATCATGGGATGCGGGCGGGTCGGTTCCACGCTCGCCCACATCCTCGAAGACCGCGGCCTCTCGGTCGCGGTGATCGACCAGGACCCCGAGGCGTTCCGGAAGCTGCGTTCGTCCTTCAAGGGCAAGAAGGTCACCGGCATCGGCTTCGACCAGCGGGTCCTGGAAGATGCGGGGATCAGGGAGGCCGCCGCGTTCGCCGCGGTGAGCAGCGGTGACAACTCCAACGTGATCGCCGCCCGGGTGGTACGGGAGTCGTTCGGCGTGGAACGTGTCGCGGCCCGGATTTACGACCCCCGCCGGGCCGAGGTGTACCAGCGGCTCGGCATCCCGACGGTGGCCACGGTGCGCTGGACCGCGGACCAGATGCTGCGGCGGCTTCTGCCCGAGGGAGCCGAGGAACTCTGGCGCGATCCCACCGGGGAGGTGGTGCTTGCCGAGGTGGCCTACGACCCCGCCTGGGTGGGCGAGAAGGTGCACGCGGTGGAGGAGGCGACCGGGGCCCGGGTGGCCTTCGTCACCCGGCTGGGCGAGGCGATGCTGCCCGGGCCGGGAATGGTGCTCCAAGAGGGGGATGTCCTGCATGTAATGGCGGCGCAACACGACCTGGACGATCTCCAGGCCGCGCTCGGCACGCGTGACGGCACCCGCCGGCGCGTGCAGGAGAAAAGAGGACAGGATCGCAAGCCGCAGCAGAAGGGTGCGCAGTGATGCGGGTCGCCATCGCAGGCGCTGGCGCGGTTGGCCGTTCCATCGCGCGTGAACTGCTCGACAATGGGCACGAAGTGCTGCTTATCGACAAGAACTCGCGGTCCATCAAGGTGGACAGCCTGCCGCGGGCCGAGTGGCTGCTGGCCGACGCCGCCGAGATCACCTCGCTGGACGAGGCCGGCCTGGAGCGGTGCAACGTGGTCATCTGCGCGACCGGGGACGACAAGGTCAACCTTGTCGTATCGCTGCTGGCCAAGACCGAGTACGGGGTGCCGCGGGTGGTCGCGCGGATTAACCACCCCAACAACGAGTGGCTGTTCAACGAGTCCTGGGGGGTGGACGTCGCGGTGTCCACCCCACGGCTGCTTTCGGCCCTGGTGGAAGAGGCGGTCAGCGTCGGCGACCTGGTACGGCTGATGACGTTCCGGCAGAGCGAGGCGAGCCTGGTGGAGCTGACCATGCCCGACGACGCGCCACTGGCCGGGTCCCGGATCGGCGACATCGCCTGGCCCGCCGACACCGCGCTGGTGGCGATCCTGCGGGCGGGCCGCGTCATCGTGCCACAGGCAGACGACCCGCTGGCCGGCGGCGACGAACTGCTGTTCGTGGCCAGCGAGGACGTCGAGGAGGAACTGGGCAGGCTGCTAGCCGGGCACTGAGCCGCCGGGGCGCGGCCCGAGCTCATATCTGCGGGTTGTAGATCACCGGGCGGCCGCGCCGCAGCGCGAGGGTGCCCTCCACGGACAGCGCGCCCGGGCTCGATCCCGGTGATCCGGTTGCGGCCCAGCCAGACAACGGTAACTGCGGGTCACCGCTTGGTTCCCAGATGTTACAAAACGGTAACACCCGGTGCCGGTGTGGTGCCCTAGCGGGTCTCGGTGATTTCCGGGCCGCGCTCGAACGGGTCCAGCCCGCCCCACCTGTTTTCCTCCTGCGCCTCTGCCTCGTCGGCGAGCGCCTGGAGCGCCTCGGCGGGGAGCCCTATTTCCAGCATGTCCCGCGGCGGCACCGGGTGATCACCGCGTACCACCACGACATCCGCGAACACCTGCTCCAGCGGTGCGGCGATCTCGGGCCGCACCGCGGCGGGCCCGCTGATCACCCCGCGGAGGAACCAGCGCGGGCCGTCCACGCCGAGGAACCTGACCGGGTGCAAGCCGCTGGGCATGCCAGGGACCGGCTCGGGCGGCGCGATCCGTGCGTGCACCTCCACCCCGAACGGCCCGTCCGCCTCCTCGCTCTGGCCGCCCGCCTTCGCCACCTCGGCGGCGATCTCCTGGCGGACATCGGCCCACAGGCCGTCCGTCTTGGGCGCGGCGAAGGCCTGCAGCTGCAGCCCGCTGTCACCACGCACGACGGTGATCCACGCGGGCTGGTCGTCGGCCATGCTGACCTGCACCTCGCAGCCTTCCGCCACCGGCACCTGCAAGCAGCCGAAGTCGATCCGGTCGGCCTGCGGCACGTCGTCGTTCACGTCCCACGGGCCGGCCACGATGTACTCACCTGATTCTTCTGCGGCCTCACCGGCCAGCCCTTCCTCGGGCTGATCCTCGTCTCGGCCGCGCCGCCGACGCAACACTCAAGCTCCCTACTGCCTCGCCGTGCCTTCGTCCCCGCCATGACCTCCGGTCGAGCCGAACCCGCCATCTCCGCGGGCCGAGCCGGGCAGCGTCTGGACCTCGTGGAACTGCGGGCAGGCCACTTGCTGGACGACCAGCTGGGCGATCCGGTCCCCGCGCTCGAACCGTACCGGCTCCGCCCGGTCGGTGTTGAGCAGGGTCACCTTGATCTCGCCACGGTACCCGGCGTCCACGGTGCCGGGCGCATTGACGATCGTGACGCCGTGCCGGGCAGCCAGGCCCGAGCGGGGGTGCACGAACGCCGCGTAACCCTCGGGCAGGGCGATAGCCATCCCGGTGGGCACCAGCGCCCGTTCCCCCGGCGCCAGCACCACGTCCACCGCGGTGCACAGGTCGACTCCGGCGTCGCCCGGATGCGCCCGGGCGGGCAACGGCAGCCCCTGGTCGAGGCGCTTGATCAGGACGGGAACGGCGTCCACGGCTGGGCTGGGATTCGTGCTGGCCCGGGGGGACACAGCATCACCCGGGAACACCCCGGACCCCGATGGCCCGGAACCCCCCGATGGCTCCAGGCCCAGTTCCTTCGTCACTGGGCCCGGGCCGTGCTGGTACGCGGTCACGCAGGTGACCCTACCCCGCCCGCGGCACTGCTCCCGGCGGATCCGGGCCGTCTGCCGCGTCGGTGCGCCGGCCGAGCAAGTAGGGAATGGCCCGGAACAGCGCGGCCGCCAGCGGCACGGCCACCACCGCCCCCGCGATGCCGCCCGCCACGCCGCCGACGGCCAGCACCAGGATGATCGCCAGCGGGTGGAACCGGACCATCCGGCCGACCACGAGCGGCTGCAGCAAATGGCTTTCGAGCTGGTTCTCCAGGATGAAGACCGCCACCAGGATCAGGGCTGCCACCCAGCCCCGGGTGGCCAGCGTGACCGCGACGGCGATGGTGCCTGCCACGAGGATGCCCACCAGCGGGACGAACGCGGCGAGGAACACCAGGATCACCAGCGGGACCAGCAGCGGCACGCCAAGCACCCACAGCGCGAAGCCGATCACCACGGCGTGGATGGCCGCCACCGCCACGGTGCCCCTGACGTACCAGGTCAGCGTCAGCCAGGCTGCGGCGCCGGCGCCCCTGGCCCGCGTCCGGGCACCGCGCGCGAGGAAGTCCGTCAGCCACGCCCAGATCCGCTCGCCGTCTTTGAGCAGGAAGAACGTGACGAACAACGTCAGCACCAGGCCGGCCAGGACCTCAATGAAGATCCTCCCGCCCGACACCACCGTGCCCGCCACCGCCGACTCGTGCTGCTTAAGGAAGGTGAGCAGCCGGTTGGACAGCTGCGTCAGGCCGGCCCGGTGCAGGTGGAACGGGGCACCGGCCAGCCACCGCTGCAGGTCGTTGGAGGTGTCGCCGAGTTCGGTGACCAGCCGCTGATAGTCGGCCGAGGTACGGGTGGCGGCGATCGTGGCCACCCCGGCCAGCACCGCGAGCGCGGCAAGCAGGGTGCACCAGGTGGCCCCGAGGGCGGGCAGGCCGAGCCGCCGCAGCCGCTGGGTGAGCGGCTGGAGGAGGGCGGTGAGCAGCAGCGCGGCCACGCACGGCAGCACCACCAGGCGCAGCGCGGAGACGACACGGAAAAGCACATAGATCAGCGCGCCGAGTATCAGCAGCCGCCACGCCCAGCCGGCGGCGCGCTCCAGCCAGGCCGGAACCCGCGGCTGTGTTGCCGTGCTGGCCTGGTCGGCCTGCGGGCCGGGCGGCGTCTCGGCCGGTTCTGGCCCCGGATCCACCGGGCCGATGCCGTCTTCCCCGGCACAGGCCACGTCACCGGGAGCCGTCGCAGCGGGCGCGCCACGGCCCCCCAAGCCGCGCCACCTCTGTCGCCCCATCATGTCCTCATGTAACCAACTACCGTGGGCTCATGCGTGTTTACCACGAACGGCTTCGTGTGCCGTTCTCCTGGTGGCTACTCGGGCTTGCGACGATGCTCCTGCTGGCCACCGAGGTGGTCGCGGGATGGGCCTGGCCGATAGCGGTGGCCATCTATGTGGTGCTCGTCGGCCTGGTCGCCGCCTTGCTCTGGTCGTGGAGCCGGCCGACGGTGCTGGTGAGCGAGGGAGAGCTGCGGGCCGGCCCGGCGTGCCTGCCGCTGGACGCCATGGGCGAGGTGACCACGCTGGACGAGGCGCAGACCCGGTCGCTGCGCGGGCCGCGCGGGGATCCGGCCGCCTATCTTTTGATGCGGCCGTACCTGCGGCAAGCGGTGTACGTCGAGGTGGCCAAGCCGGGCGCGGAGACCCGGGCACACCGGCGGCTGCGCGGATTCCGGCTGCGTGTCGAGACAACCCGCCCGGCGGCGGCGGCTCCCTACTGGCTGGTCTGCACACGTCACCCGGCCGAGCTTGTGGCAGCGATCAACGGGGCACGGGCCGCCGCGCGGGCGGGCGGCGCCACCATGGGATGATCGATCGTCGAGCGCGCACCAGTGCCGCCGGAGCCGGGAGCGCAGAGAGGAAATGGGCATGGCAGACAAGCGCGGGGACGGCGTCAGCAGGGCGGTCGGCACCTTCGCCGCCCTGGCCGCGGCCATGGGCACCCGCAAGCTCGTCACGGTCGGCTGGAAGAAGGTCACCGGGAAGGAACCGCCCAGCGACCCGCAAGACCCTCAGGTGCACTTCGGTGAGGCACTGAGCTGGGCGATCCTCCTTGGCGTGACGATGGAGACGGCCCGGCTGGTGGCGCAGCGCGCCGCCACGCGCAAGCTCCGCGACGGCAAGCACCGCAAGCTAGCCACTGCCGGCCCGGCCGCAGCGGCTCCCAGGCCATGGTGGCGGCCCCGCCTCTCTACCGGTTAAGATATATCGCGAAATTTCGCGGCCGGAGGGAGCAGCATGTCCGAGGTAGCCGGCGGGAGCAGAGTGCCCGAACTTGACAGCGTCCGCGCGTCCGATTCCGAGCGCGACGCCGCGGCCGGCCAGCTCCAGGCCGCGTTCGCCGAGGGCCGCCTCGACGACGCCGAGTTCGACGACCGGATGCGGACGGCGCTCACCGCCCGGACGCGTGCTGACCTGGCCCGGTTGATGACCGACCTGCCCGCGGACGCGCCGGCGGCGCTGCCCGTCCCGGCCGGGAGCAAGCCCGGCCGGTTCGCGGTCACGTTCAAGAGCAGCCTGCACCGGGCCGGCCGGTGGCGGGTCCCGGAGCACTTCACCACCGTGGTCTACAAGGGCGACGGGGTGCTCGACCTGCGCGCGGCGGAACTGACCGCCCACGTCACCACGATCTCGGCGGTCGCGTACAAGTCGCGGATCGACATCCTCGTCCCGCCGGGCGTGCGGGTCGAGACGGGCGGGCTCGGGGTGTCCACGGGCAGCGCGGGCCAGGACGGCCCGCTGTCGCCGAACGCTCCCGTGGTGCACGTGCGCGGCTACAGCTACAAGGGCAGCGTCGCGGTCGCCGGGCGCCCAGCAGAACGGTGACCTAACCCGGCCCCGGGGAAGCCGGGGACCCGGTCTGATTGTGGTCGTTGGTACCAACGACCACATAAGAATGCGGTCGTTGGCGTGAACGCCCACAAACGCGGCGAGCCGACTGCCGACGCGGCTGCGCCGTCCAGTCTTCGGCGGCTGCCCGATGACCGGACTGTCAGGTGATCGAGCCGGCTGCCGCGCCGGTGGCACGGTCGCCCCAGCGGGCCTGCGCCGCCGCCAGGTCGAGCGGGGCGATCATCGGGCCGCTGGCCAGCTCCGCCTCCCAGTCCTCGGCCGGGACCCGCCACATCACCTCGAACTCGATGCCGCTCGGGTCCTTGGCGTACAGCGATTTGGACACCCGGTGGTCACTTGCGCCGACCAGGGCGCCGCGCTCGTCCAGGCGGCGCCGCGCGTCGTCCAGTTCGGCGAGCGTGCCCACCTCCCACGCCAGGTGGTACAGGCCAACCCGCGCGGCGGCGTCCTGGGGGATGGGGCTGGCCCCGTCAAGCGCGAACAGGCCCAGGTCGTGGTCGTTCGCGGAACCGGGGGCGCGCAGGAACGCGGCACGGCCGGCCATCTCGGCCCTGACCTCGAAGCCGAGCGTCGCGGTGTAGAAGTCGACGGCGCTGGCGAGATCGTGGACGTAGAGGACGGCGTGGTTGAGACGGCGCACGGCCATGGCAGGCTCCTGTTCGCAAGTTCCGCTCTACCCTCCATCAAAGCGCGGTGCGCCCTGCTGATTCCCGTCGGGTGCCGGGTAACGCGGGCCGATGTAGCGGGCCCGGGGCCGCAGCGGCGTGTGCCGCGCGTACTCCTCCAGTGCGTGGCCGATCCAGCCCGCGGTGCGGGCGACCGCGAACACGGCCTCCGCCGCCCCCGGCACCATGCCGGCCACGCTGGCCAGGACCGCCAGCGCGAAGTCAATGTTCGGCGTGGGCAGGCCACGGCCGACCACCTCCCGCACCAGGGCGTCCGCCACCGCCAGGCGGGGCGATCCGGGCGCCCTGGCCCGGATCTCGCCGAGCAGGAACGCCGCCCGGGGATCACCGGCCCGGTACACGAAATGGCCGAACCCCGGAATGCGCTCGCCGCGGCGCAGCAGGGACCCCACCACCCTGGTCACGTCCTGCGGCCCGGCCGCGGCGGCCAGCATCGCCTCCACACCCAGGGAAGCCCCGCCGTGCAGCGCCCCACCCGCGGCACCCAGGCCGGTCGCCACCACCGCGTAAGGGTCGGCGCGCACGGACGCGGCCACCCGGGCGGCGAACGTGGACGCGGCCAGCTCGTGGTCGGCCAGCAGCACGAGCGCGGCGCGCAGGGCGTCCTGGAGCGCGTCGTCCGGCGGTCCGGGGCACAGCTTTCCCCACAGCCGCCCGGTGAGACTGGCACCGCCGTCCTGGCCAGCGCCGCCGCCGCTGCTGCCTGCCGTGGGCAAGCAGTCCGCCAGGCCCGCCATGATCGCCTGGCCAGCCGCGATCACGGCGGGCGGATCAAGCTGCAGGCGCAGCGGATCCGTCGCGGCCAGGGCCGGGACGATCACACCGAAACGCTCCAGCGGCAGGGTGCCGGGCGGCAGCGCCGCCTGCGCCGCCCGGCCTGCCCGCAGCGCGGCCTCCGTGGCCCGCCAGGGGCCGCGATCACGGCCGGTGAGTTCCCCGGTCCACAACAGCCAGGCCGCGTCCTCAAGCTCATACCGGGCGGCCAGGGCGGTGATGTCCAGGCCGCGATAGCAGGCGCGGTCGCTGGTGATCTCGGTCAGTGCCGACTCGATGACGAACTCCCCCGCGCCCGGATGGCGGGGACGGCCCCGCCGGGCCAGCGACTCGACCTCTCCGGCGTCGAACAGGCTGGACCGCCCGTCCCCGCCGGTCCGCCGCCGCAGCACACCCCGGCTCACGTACGAGTACAGCGTGGCCTGCTTGATCCCCAGCCGCCGCGCCGCCTCCCCCGCCCCAACCCATTCCGTCACTTGTGCCTGGCCTCCCCACCAACCACGAGACTCACACCAACCACGGCCGCTCGTTCAGCTTGATTTTAATCAATATTGATTCATATTGGCCAAACAGTCCACCATGGTCTAGACCACCCACGAATCCCGGAGAGGACCGCAGCCGTGCCCGTCATTCATTTTCTGGACGTGACCAACCGGGACGGCGTGCAGACCGCGCGCACCGGCCTGTCGAAGTTCGGCAAGACCATGGTGAACTTCTACCTGGGCAAACTCGGCGTGGCCCAGTCGGAGATCGGTTTCCCGTTCCTGTTCCACGAGGTGCCCTATATCCGGGCGAACCTCGCCCTGGCGGAGGCTGGCGCGTTCGGCCCGCTGCGGCTGTCCGGCTGGTGCCGGGCGGTGACCGCGGACGTGGAGCGCGCGGCGCCGCTCGGGCTGCGCCACTACAACCTGTCCCTGTCCACGTCGGACCAGATGATCGCGCACAAGTTCCGGGGCAAGCTGGACCGGGAGTCGGTGATCAGGGAGATGACGGCCGCGGTCGGCGCGGCCAAGAAGGCCGGGGCGCAGACGATCGGCGTCAACGCGGAGGACGGTTCCCGCACCGACGACGGGTTCCTGCTGGAGTTCGCGCTGGCCGCCAAGCAGGCGGGCGCGGACCGGCTCCGCTACTGCGACACCATCGGCGGTGATACGCCGGAACGGATCCGGGAGCGGCTCGCCAAGCTGGCCAGCGCGATCGGGCTGCCGGTGGAGACGCACTGCCACAACGACCTGGGCATGGCCGTCGCGAACTCGGTGTCAGGTGCGCTGGGCGATCTCGACGCGGGCCAGGACGCGTGGATTAACACCTGTATCAACGGCATCGGCGAGCGGGCCGGTAACGCGGACCTGCTGGCCACGCTGCTGGCGCTGCGGCACGGGTTCGGGCTGGCCGGGCGCGCCGAGATCGGCGACCCGGTGGATGAGTCCTGGGCGCGCCGGTTCGCGCTGTGGGCCAGCTACGCCTTCGGCCAGCCGCTGCCCGCCAGCCAGCCGGGTGTCGGCCGCAACGCGTTCGCCCACGAGTCCGGCATCCACGCCGACGGCGCGCTGAAGGACAGGCACAACTACGAGTTGTATGACGACGGCACGCTTGGGCCTTTCCCGGCCGACTGGCACGCCAGGTCCGGCCGGGTGGTGCTGACCGGTGAGTACGGCGGCCTGGCCGGGTTCCGTCACGTACGGGACGGGCTGGGCATCGAGATCGCGAGCGAGGACGAGGACCTGGTGTTCAAGCTGGTCCAGCTCTGCGCGGCCGCCACGGGCAAGCCACTCACCGACGACGAGCTACTGCTGATCGCCGGCTACCCACATCAGCTCGCGCTGCTCTACCCGGGCCTGCTGAGCTGACACCTGCTACGGAGCCTTAGCGGATCTCCCTACGGCGCTGCTGAATGTTCTTCAGCCGCCGCCGCTGAGATGGGTCCAGCATGAGATATCCGGCAACCGGGATCGCTATCGCGGCGGCGATGACCACCAGCGCGATCCACGGATTGATGAACAGCAGGATGAGACCGATGATGATGCCACCGATCGCAATCTTCGTCCGACCCGACACATTGCCTCCTCACGGCCAAGGCCGCGGTCGCTAGCCGCCTCGCCCCAGTCCACCACATCCCGGCCTCTACTGTTGAAACGCCGGGCGACCCCAGAGTAGTTCCGCACTGGCACGGGGCCGCGGTCGCGCCGTGGAAGGCGGCCGGCCAGGATGTCAGCAGAACCTGGGGAGGCACCTATGCCGTTGTCACTGCCGATCGACGCCGACGCCAACGAACTGCTGTCGGCCAGTCCGCTCGCACTGCTCGTCGGCATGCTCCTCGATCAGCAGGTGACCATCGAGAAGGCGTTCACCAGCCCGCGCGACCTGGTGCGCCGGCTCGGCCATGAGCCGACGGCTGCGGAGCTGGCCGGCTTCGACCCTGATGCCCTGGCGGCGCTCTTCAGCGCTCGCCCGGCCCTGCACCGGTACCCGCGGGCCATGGCCGGCCGGGTGCAGCAGTTGTGCCAGCACATCGTGGACCGCTACGGCGGCGACCCGGCCGCGGTCTGGGCGGGCGCGAAGACCGGCGCCGAACTGCTGGCACGGCTGCGCGCGCTGCCCGGGTTCGGCGCGGACAAGGCCCAGATCTTCCTGGCGCTGCTTGGCAAGCAGTACGGCGTGCGGCCCAAGGGCTGGCGGGAGGCGGCCGGTCACTTCGGCGAGAGGGGCAGCCACTGCTCGGTGGCCGACATCGTCGACGCCCAGTCGCTGGCCGCGGTTCGCGCCTACAAGCAGAACATGAAGGCGGCCGCCAAGGCCGCGACCGGGGCCCGGATCGGCTAGCTGATGCCGTGACGCTTGAGGATCGCGGCGACCTCGCCGAAGTCCTCGTCGTCCGCCGCCGCGCCCTTGCGTTTCGCCGGGACCGGGGCCGCCTTGGGCCGGCTCGCCGTCCCGGCCGAGGCGGCCGGGGGCGGTGCCGCGCCCAGCGCCCTGGTAGCCGGCGGCTGGCTGTCCGGCTCAGCCTTGCCCTGTTTGCGCCTGGCCCGGCCGCGCAGCCCGCCGGTGACCACGAACAGCACCAGCGATATGCCGACGAGGATCACGCCCGACCAGACCTTCGGGGAGAACGCCAGGCCCCCGAAAAAGTCACCGATTGCGACGCCGAACCGCCACAGCACCTGGAGTACACCGATCAGATAGAGGGCGATCGGCAGCAGTGACCAGGCCAGCCAGCGCGCCGCGGCGCGCGGGCCGCGGCGGCGCAGCGCGAACCAGCTCCCGATCAGCCCGACGGCGGTCAGACCGCCACAGAGAAAGAACCACGGGATCTGGCTAAAGGACATTGCCTTCTCCCCTCAGCGAAGCCATCTTCTCCATCGTCGCATACGACTGCCGATGCCCCGGCCGGGGTCAGGCCGTGGAGGTGTTCTCCGGGAAGTGGCAGGCGACCTGGTGGCCGGGCGCGAGTTCGCGCAGCGGGGGCGGTTCGGTGCGGCACACCTCCTGCGCCTTCCAGCACCGGGTGTGGAACCGGCAGGCAGGCGGCGGATTCAGCGGGCTCGGCACGTCACCGACGAGGCGGACGCGTTCGCGGCGCTCCCGGCCTCCCTCGGCGGTGCGCTTGGCGGGCTCCGGCAGCGGCACCGCGGACAGCAGCGCGACCGTGTAGGGATGCCGCGGCCGCTCGTAGAGCTCGTTGCGGCTGGCCAGCTCCACCAGGTTGCCCAGGTACATGACCGCGACCCGGTTGGCCACGTGCCTGACCACCGACAGGTCGTGGGCGATGATCACATAGGTCAGGCCCAGCTCGGACTGCAGGTCGTCCAGCAGGTTGATGACCTGGGCCTGGATAGACACGTCCAGCGCGGACACCGGCTCGTCGGCCACGATGAGCTTGGGCCGCAGCGCGAGCGTGCGCGCGATCCCGATCCGCTGCCGCTGGCCGCCGGAGAACTCGTGCGGGTACCTGTTGTAGTGCTCGGGGTTGAGCCCGACCAGCTCGAGCAGCTCCTGGACGCTGCGCTTGATGCCCTTGTCCGTCTTGACCTTTTGCAGCCGCCATGGCGCGCCCACGATGGCGCCGACCGTGTGCCGCGGGTTCAGCGATGAGTACGGATCCTGGAAGATCATCTGGATCTCGCGGCGCAGCGGGCGCATGGCCCCGGCGCGCAGGTGGGTGATGTCGCGGCCGTCGAAGATGATCTGCCCGGCGGTCGGCTCGATGAGCCGGGTCAGCATGCGCGCGGTCGTGGTCTTGCCGCAGCCCGACTCGCCGACGATGCCCAGGGTCTCGCCGCGAGCCACCGCGAACGAGACGTCGTCCACGCTGCGGACCAGGCCGACCCGGTGCCGGAAGATGATCCCGCGGGTGACGGGGAAGTGCTTGGTCAGCCCGGTCACCGTCATCAGCGCGTCGGAGGACGCGGCCTCGGTGGTGCTGGCCTGGCTCAGCGCGGTCACGCGTCCTCCTGGCCGAAGTGACGGGCGGACGGCGAAAGCTGCATCCTGGCCGCCTGCTCACCCCAGATCCGGCGCTGCTCGTCGGTGCTCAGGTGGCAGGCGACCTCGTGGCCGGGGCCCACGGCGCGCAGTTGCGGGACCTCGTTCACCGAGCGGCCGTTGGTTTGCGCCGCGTAGGCGCAGCGCGGGTGGAACGGGCAGCCGGACGGCACGTGGATCAGGCTGGGCGGGGTGCCGGGGATCGGTATCAGCCGCTCGATGCGGGCCCGGTCCAGGCGCGGCATCGAGCCGAGCAGGCCCCACGCGTAGGGGTGCGCGGGCCGGTCGAAGATGTCCTCGCTGGTCCCGTATTCGGCCATCCGCCCCGCGTACATGACCAGGATGTCGTCGGCCAGCTCGGCCACCACGCCGAGGTCGTGAGTGATGATGATGACCGCCGAGCCGAACTCCTGCTGCAGGTCGGCCATGAGGTCGAGGATCTGCGCCTGCACGGTGACGTCGAGCGCGGTGGTTGGCTCGTCGGCAATCAGCAGTTCCGGGTTGCAGCTCAGCGCCATCGCGATCATCGCGCGCTGGCGCATGCCGCCGGAGAACTGGTGCGGGTAGTCGTCCACCCGGGTCTGCGGGTTGGGAATGCCGACCCGCCGCAGCATGTCGACCGCGTGATTCTTGGCTTCCTTCTTGCTGACCTTGTTGTGGATCAGGTAGGCCTCGGCGATCTGGGCGCCCACCGCGTAGTACGGGTGCAGCGCGGACAGCGGATCCTGGAAGATCATCGCCATCTTGCTGCCCCGGAGCTGGCGCACCCGGCCGGGCGAGGCGGCGACAAGCTCCTCCCCGTCCAGCCAGATCGTGCCGCTGATATCCGCGTTGGTGCCGTGGTGCAGGCCCATGATGCCCATGCTGGTGACGCTCTTCCCGGACCCGGACTCGCCCACGATGCCGAGCGTCTTGCCCCGGTCCAGGGTGAACGAGACGCCGTCCACCGCCTTCACCAGGCCGTCGTCGGTGGGGAAGTGGATCCTCAGGTCGCGCACGTCGAGCATGGCCGAGGTTTGCGGCGCCGACGTGTCCGTTACCGTCGGCGCGTCCCGGGTTCCAGCGCCCTTCGCGCCACCCGGCCTGCGGATCCCCCGCCGGAGGTCCATTCAGTGCCTCACCCTCGGATCGACCACCGCGTACAAGACGTCCACCACCAGATTAGCGATGACGATGAAGAACGCCGCCAGCAAGGTGACCCCCAGGATCTCCGGCAGGTCCTGAGTGTCGATGGCGAGGATGGTGAACTGGCCGAGGCCGTGCAGCGAGAAGGTGACCTCGGTGAGGACGGCACCGCCGAGCAGCGCGCCGAGATCCATGCCGAAGATCGTGATGATCGGGGTGAGCGCCGCGCGGAGCCCGTGCTTGACGATCACGGTGCGCTCCGGCAGGCCTTTCGCCCGTGCCGTGCGGATGTAGTCCTCGCTCATCGTCTCCAGCATGCCCGCCCTGGTCAGCCGGGCATAGAGCGCCGCGTAGAGGAAGGCGAGCGTCACCCACGGCAGGACCAGGTTCCGAGCCCACAGCAGCGGGTTCTGGCTCAACGGGACGAACTGCACGTTCGGGAATATTGGCCACTTGTAGCTGAACAACGCCAGGGCGATCAGGCCGGTGAAGAAGATCGGCAGGGACACCCCGGCCAGGGCGATCCCCATCGAGAACCGGTCGAACAGGGTGCCGCGCCTCAGCGCGGAGATCACACCGATCGTCACCCCGCCGACCAGCCACAGGATCGCCGCCCCGATGGCGAGGGAGACCGTCACCGGCAGGGCGGTGACCATCAACGGCCAGACCGGCTGCTGGTTCTTGAAGGAATAGCCGAAACACGGCGGCGGGCAGTAGGCCCTGGTCGTGCCGCTATCGAAGTGCCGGCCGAGCACGATGCCCCTGAGGAACCGCCCGTACTGGACCGGGAGCGACACGTCCAGGCCGAGCTGGTGTTCGATCGCGTGCACCGCGGTCGGCGTTGGGCTGCGCCCGACGTACTGGGCGGCCAGATCGTAGGTGGTCTGCCCGGCCAGCCGAGGCACCAGGAAGAAGATCGCGAACGTGATCATGCTGACGATGATCAGCAGAAAGACTGTGGCGATCAGGCGCCGGACAATGAAAGCGACCACTGTAGGCGGCCCCGGTGCCCGGCCGGGATCTCCCGGCCGGGCACCAATGCCTTCACCTGCTCTCTTCCCTTGCTGCTACGTCGAGCTGACTACTTCAGCCCGAGCACCGCGTAGTTATACATGCCGTAGTACGACTGCACATACACATTGGTCAGCGACGGGGGCCGGTAGAGCAGCGCCTTCGCGTACACGACCGGCAGGAACGCCGCGTCCTTCATGATCTGCATGGAGATCTGGCCGGTGTAGGAGTTCCGCACCGTGGGGTCGCTCGTGACCGCAAACTTGCTGAGCAGGTTGTTGACCACGGGGTCGTTGAGCTCGGCGATGTTGTTGTTCCCGACCGGGCTGATGGACGGGCCATACGCGATGTAGTAGAACTGCCCGTATCCGTCCGGCCAGTCAGGCGCCCAGCCAGTGGTAGCGATGCCGATCCCGTGGCTGTTCATGTATTTCGGCACGCCGGCGAACTGGGAGCTGTAGCTGGCTGTGGGAAAACCGTGCAGCGTGAGCTTGATGCCGACCCTGGCCTCCGCCGCCTGCATGGCCGTGGCGACCGCCACTTCCTTCGGCCGGTCGCTGCGGTAGGTCATCACGGTGCTGAAGCCGTTCGGCTTCCCGCAGGCCTGGAGTTCCTGCTTGGCCTTGGTGAGGTCACCCTGCGGCTTAGTGGTGGCCTCATACAGGTCGAAGGCCTTGTACCCGACGACGTTCGGCGGCGCGGCGGTGCTCGCGATCGCGCCGCCCGCGTATGGGCCGCCGTAGGCGGTCTGGTTGTTGGTCTTGTTGGCCGCGTACTCGAGCGCTATCCGGCAGTGCAGGTTGGTTATCACCTTCGTGTTGATGGCCATGTACCAGAGGAATCCGCTGACCGGGTTGTCGGACTGCGCCTTGAGCGAGTTATTCGTCAGGATCTTGCTCCGCGCGGCCGCCTGCACTCCCGTCCCCGGCAGGTCGACTTGGATGTCCCCGGCGAGGAGCCGGCTGTCGACGTCGTTCGGGTTCACGTTGAAGGTAAGCGTGATCTTGCTAGGGAGCTGCTTGGCGTTGGGGTCGGTGGCCGGGTTCCAGTGCGGGTTCGGCACCAGCGTGAGCTGTTTGTTGATCTGGTAGCTCTGGAACATGTAGGGGCCGGTGGAGATCGGGTGCAGCTGGTAGTTCGCGCCGGTGTCCTTGTTCGGCGGCACCGGGGCGGACTGCGGGATCGCGGCCACGAAGTTCAAGTCGGCGAACGGCTTCGCCAGGTGGAACACGACCGTGGTCGCGTTCGGCGTCTGCACCGCGTTCAGGCCCATGAGGTTCTTGGACCTGTCCACATACGGCCCCGGGTAGCAGCCGGTGGTCTTCCCGGCGGCCATGCTCTTGGCGCAGGTGGCGTTCTGCGGCGCCAGCAACGCCGGCCAGTAGCCTGGCCCGAGCGGGAACTTGCCCCTGTCGAACGTGCGCTCGATGGCGTACTTGACATCCTGCGAGGTGACCAGCGTCCCGTCTTCGAAATGCACGTTGGACTGGATGTGGTAGGTCCAGGTCAGCCCGTTGTCGGAGACGACGCCCGGCCCGGTCGCCAGGTCGGGAACGACCTGCCCGCCACACGGGCCGGGACATGACTTGTACGTCATCAGCGGCATCGCGTAGAGCCGGGTGAGGTTCCACATTTGCGCGTAGTAGGTGTTGCCCGGGTCGGTGGAGTCCGGGATGGCGGCGCTGCTCGCGAAGTTGAGCGTCCCGCCCTTGTGGCTGGACGGGTTGACGACGTCGGTGACGCCAGCGTTGAAGCCTGTCGCCGTCGTCGACCCGCCGCCGCCGCCACCGCCGGTGGTGCTGCTGCTACTGCTACAGGCGGCGAGAGCAAGAGCGCCGGCCGCGCCGACAGCGGCCAGCCCCATCATTCTGCGTCTCTTCATGAGATGAAACGCCTCCAGTCTCGTGTTTCGTTCGATGGAAAGGATCCGCATTGGCTTACCGGGTGCTTCTCGGGTCGAGCGCGTCGCGCAGCCCGTCGCCGAGCAGGTTGAAGGCCATGACCGTCAGGAAGATAGCCAGGCCGGGAACGATCATGAACATCGGGTCGATCGAGTAAAGGCCGCTGTTCACCGCGTCCGAGACCATGCCCCCCCAGCTCGGGGTCGGCGGGATGATGCCTACCCCGAGGTAGGACAGCGCCGCCTCGAACAGGATGTTCGTCGGGATCAGCAGCGTGGAGTAGACCAGGATCGGCGCCACGAGGTTTGGCAACAGCTCGCGGAACAGGATGTAGGGCCCGCGGGCGCCGAGGCTGCGGGCGGCGTCCACGAACTCGCGCTCGCGCAGCGACAGGGCCTGGCCGCGGATGATCCGGCCCATGTAGGGCCAGGCGAAGAACCCGATCACGAAGATCAGAAGCCCGACGCGCAGGGAGTTGCCCGACAGGCCGAATGCCGAGGACGGGATGACGCCGACCAGCGCGATCGCGAACACAAGGAGCGGAAAGGCGAGGAAGACGTCCATGGAGCGCGCGATCACCGCGTCCACCCAGCCGCCGAAGTATCCCGAGATGATGCCCATGACAACGCCGATGGTCACCGCCAGCGCGGTGGCCAGGAAGGCGATGAGCATGGACACCCGGGCCCCGTTGACAACCCGGGCCAGCATGTCACGCCCGTTGACCGGTTCGACGCCGAGCGGATGCGCCAGGCTGATACCGCCGAACGGCCCGCGGGGGACGCTGAGCGTCGGGTCGATCAGGTTCGCGTGGAAGACGGTCGGGTCCTGCACCAGGTATGGCCCGAATATGGCCACCAGCAGCAGGAAGATGATGAAGACCCCGCTGCCCAGCGCCACCTTGTCCCGCTTCAGCCGCATCCACGCGATCTGGCCGAGCGAGCGTCCCTCGATCGCCTCCCCGCTGATTCCCGCAAGGATCGCTTCGGGCGCGGCGGATTCCGGCGTCATTTCCAGTGGCGCGGCCATGATGGACAGTATCTCCTGGCTGTTCGCCGACAGGCCCCTGCCCCTCACGTGGGCCGGGCAGCTTGCCTTACCTTTACCGGGAGGATGTCTCGGGCGGCACGTGCAGCGCCAGAGGACAGCGGGTGTCGTTCCTGGATTGTGACCTAATTGAATTTTTCCGTCACAACATGGTCACGACCGTCAGACTTTCCTGTCACGACCGCCTGAAGCAGGTCAAATCCCACGTCGCGCAGCGATTTCACGGTGGTCACCCCAGGCCCTGGGGACACCGGCACGCTGGGCACCGCGATGACC
>CAVSCM010000014.1:0-63350 GCA_963726415.1 uncultured Actinomycetes bacterium | reverse complement strand
CGGACCCCACGGCCTGGAACCCCCGCTGGCCAAGGCCCTCGCCGGACTGCGTCGCGAGGGCCTTGGTCGTGTTAGCCCAGCGGGGCGACCCCCTGGAACCCCCGCTGGCTCAAGGCCCCGTTCCCTCGTCACGGGGCCTTGGTCGTGTTAGCCCAGCGGGGCGACCCCCTGGAACCCCCGCTGGCTGCTGGCCGGGGAGCGACCCAGCGCAGGCCGTTCAGGCCAGTAGGGCTGCGGCGTGCCAGGCCGGCTGCGGCTGCGGCCAGGAAGTAGGCCCGGTCCTCGGCCAGGCCGCGGCCCATCGTGGCGAGCGGGACCGGGCACGCCGCCAGGGCGTCGAGCAGCCCAGCGGTCGCCACCGTGACCAGGCGGTGCCGCTGCGCCAGTTGCCGCGCCTGGGCGGCGACCTGCGCGCCCAGATCGCCGCCGAGCGCGGGCACTACGACGTCGGCGCTGGCCAGGGCCACCCGCCCGTAGGCGGTGAGGCTGTGGTGTGAGATGCCGCGGTGGCGCTGCCTGGGGTCGGCCTCGCTGATCCGCAAGCTGGCCACCGGGCGGCCGCCGAGCACCGCGGCCGCGTTCACCGCCTCGCCGCAGGCCACGCCGGAAAACCCCCAGCGGGTGCCGGTGCCCAGGTTGCCCGGCCCCTGCGTGACCACGGCCACCTCCGCGTCCAGCACATGCCGCGCCGCGAGCAGGCCGGTGTGCACGGTGACCGTCTCCAGGTCGCCACCGAACGACTGGCCCGTGCTGACCGTGCCCGCGAGCCATCCGGCCTCACGCAGCCCCGCCGCGGTACGGGAGAACCAGGCGGGCAGCGTGCCGCCGTCCAGCATCACGTACGCGGCGACCCGCGGGCCCGCCTCGCGCAGCCCGGCGAGGATCGCCGGCAGCGCGGAATGGAGATCGGCCACGATGACCGGCATCCCGCCCAGGTCGTCGGCATCGCGGAGCACCTCGTGGTGCGGTGAGCCCTGCTCGTCGGCCCCAAGTACGCACGCCTGCATCGGCGTGTACCGCGCCTTGACCAGATGGCCCGGGCCAGGCCGATCCTCAGGCAGCCGGTCAGGCACGGCGATCACCAGCGCATACCCGCCGGTGCCGAGCCCCAGTTCCACGGCCGTTGCGTTCAGCAAAACCCGATCGCCAGCCTGCGGCCGGCCGGTCAGCGCCGGGTAAGCAAGCGCCCGCAGCGGCCCGTCGCCGGTGGTGACTTCCAGTTCAACCGCGCCTGGCCATTCCCGCCGCACCTGCGCCACCACGGCGCTCCGCCAACGAATCACTCCGGCAGGGTAACCTGGGTCACCCGGAAGTGCGGAGAAGGCGGCGATGTCACGGCGGAAGACCGAGCGGCTGCTCAGCCTGGTGGTCTGCCTGCTGTCCAGCCAGCGCTATCTGACCGCGACCCAGATCCGCGCCGCGGTGCCCGGCTACCCGGAGTCGTTCGACGCGTTCAAGCGGATGTTCGAGCGGGACAAGGAGGAGCTCCGCGAGCTGGGCATCCCGCTCGACATGGGCACCAACGCGGCGCTTGACGACGAGGTCGGCTACCGGATTCCCCGGCAGGCCTACGAATTGCCCGACATCAGGCTGGAACCGGACGAGGCGGCGGTGCTCGCCGTGGCGGCCCGGGTGTGGCACCGGGCCGAGCTCGCCGGTGCCGCGGCCGGTGCGCTGCTCAAACTGCGCGCGGCCGGGGTTGAGGCCGAAGAAACGGCACAGCCGGGGATCGAGCCGAGGCTGCAGGCCGGCGAGGCCGCGTTCGCGCCGCTGTGGGAGGCGGTGCGGGACCGGCGGCCCGTCACCTTCCGCTACCGCGCGGCGGGCCGCAGCGAGGCGCAGCAGCGCGAACTGGAGCCCTGGGGCGTGGTGAACCGGCACGGCCGGTGGTACGTGGCCGGGCACGACCGGGCCCGCGAGGCGGTGCGCGCGTTCCGGCTGAGCCGGATCGATGGCGGGGTGGCCTTCAGCGGGCCGCCCGGCTCCGTGACCGTGCCCGCCGATGCCGACGTGCGCGAACTGGTCAAGTCCTGGGATGACCGGCCGGTGGCGCCGCGGTCCGCGGTGCTGAGCATCCGGGCCGGGGCCGGTCTCGGCATCAGGCGCCAGGCCACCAGGGAGGTGGCCGGCACCGACGGCTGGGACGAAGTGGAGACGCCGTTCGCCGAGGTCGCCTGGTTCTCCGAGCACCTCGCCTCGTTCGGCCCCGACGTGATCGTCCGCGAGCCCGCCGACCTGCGGGACGCGGTCATCACCAGGCTCAAGGGAGCGCTGGCATGACGGCGGCACGTGCGGCCGAGCACGGGACCACCAGTTCGGACCGGCTGCAGCGGCTGCTGGCCCTGGTGCCCTATGTGATCAGCCGGAAGGTGGTCGGGCTGGCCGAGACGGCGGCCGCGTTCGGTGTCAGTGAGCGGGAACTGACCGACGACCTGAACATGCTGTGGTGCGTGGAGTTGCGCACGCCCGACCCCTACTGCCCGATCGACCTGTCCTACGAGGGCGGCGAAATCGTGATCAGCCAGGCCGAGCCGGTGGACCGGCCGCTGCGGCTCGGTGTGGACGAGGCGAGCGCGCTGCTGGTGGCGCTGCGGATGCTGGCCGAGGTCGGCGAGCTGACCTCGGTGCCGGAGCTGGCGGGGGGTTCCGCGCTCAGCCGCACCATCGCGAAGCTGGAGGCGGCGGCGGGGGAGGCCGCGGCACCCAGCGCGCAGGTGGCGGTGGAGGTCGACCAGCACGCCGAGCGGAGCGTCCTGGCCCGGGCACGCGAGGCGCTGGACAGCGGGCGCCGGCTGCACCTGTCGTACTACGTGCCGGGGCGTGACGAGGCCACCGAGCGGGACGTGGACCCGATGCGGCTGCTCGTCGTGGAGGGCCGGACCTACCTGGAGGGCTGGTGCCGCCGGGCCGAGGCGGTCCGGATATTCCGGCTGGACCGGGTGCTGCGGATCGAGGTACTCGACGTGGCGGCGGAGGTGCCGCACCAGGCCGAGCCGGTGGACGTGGACCAGGGACTGTTCCGGCCCTCGCCCGGCGACATGCGCGTGGTGCTTGAACTCACCCCGCGCGGCCGCTGGGTGGCCGAGTACTACCCGTGTGAAGACGTGACCGAACTGGGTGACGGCCGGCTCAAGGTGACGCTGCGCACTCCGGACGGGGCTTGGGCACGGCGGCTGGCGCTCGGCCTCGGCGAGGACGGGCGGGTCATGGAGCCCGCCGCGCTCGCGGCGGCGGTCCGCGCGGACGCAGCTACCGCGCTAGCTCAGTACGGTACGGACCCATCCGATAGCGGCCCGGCGCCGAACCAGGGGTGAGATCGGGACGACCTGGGCGTACCATGTGCCTGACGGGACTCCCTATGGTGCGGGGGCCGCATCCTCGCTGAGAAGGAACAAAAGGGACTATGGGACTCTTTGACAGCCCGACGCACTTGCTCATCATCCTGGCGGTACTGGTCGTGCTCTTCGGTTCCGCGAAGCTGCCCAAGGCCGCCAAGTCGATGGGCGAAGCCATGCGGATCTTCAAGAAGGAATCGGCGAAGATGCACCAGGAGGACCCGCCTGCGGACGAGGTCCCGGTGTCAGCCCCGCCGCAGGTGGCCGCTCCGCAGCCGCAGGTGGCTCCGCAGCAGGTAGCGCCGCCGCAGGCGACCGAGGCGCAGATGGCCGCCCTGAAGCAGCAGATGGATGCCCTGCAGCAGCAGATGGCCACCCCGCAGCCGACCGTGGCCCAGCCATCCCCTGGCACCCAGCCCGGCGTGACGCTGCCGGAGACACAGAACACCAACCAGCACAGCTGACCTTCGGGCCTGACACATGAGCTCGCCGCCGGACACAGCCGCGCCCGCATCGGGGCGCGGCTCCCAGGTACCCCGCCCGGGCAGGCCAGGGCGTGACCCCTACGCCCGGATGCCGCTCATGGAGCACCTCCGTGAGCTGCGCAACCGGCTGATCAAGGCCGTTCTCGGAATCATCCTCGGGATGGTGGTTGGGTGGCTCCTCTACGGGCCGGCCTTCACCTTCATCGCCGGCCCCTTCTGCCGGATCCCCATCCAGGGCAGGGTGGGCTGCGGCCCGGACGGGCACCCGCTCATCGTCACCGGCGTGTTCGACCCGTTCTTCGTGAAGCTGAAGGTCGCCTTCGTGGTCGGCATCATCGTGTCGTCCCCGATCTGGTTCTACCAGCTGTGGGCGTTCATCGCGCCGGGGCTCTACCGCCGCGAGAAGCGCTGGACGTTCGCGTTCGTGGGCGCCGCCGTGCCGCTGTTCGCGCTCGGCGGGTTCTTCGCCTACCTGGCGATGAGCCGGGGCCTGCGCTTCCTGCTCGGGCTCACCCCCGAGGGGGTCCGGCCGCTGATCACCATCGACACCTACTTCGGCTACGCGATGGCGATGCTGTTCATCTTCGGGCTCGCCTTCGAGTTGCCGCTGGTCTTGGTCATCCTCAACCTCGCCGGTGCGGTCAGCCATGCCTTCATCCGCAAGTACCGCAGGATAATGATCTTCCTGGTGTTCGTGTTCGCCGGCGCGGCGACCCCCAGCCCGGACCCGTTCTCGATGCTGCTGCTGGCCGTGCCCTGCGTCATCCTGGTAGAGCTTGCCGAGTTGTTCGTCTGGATGAACGACCGCCGCCGGGCGCGCCGCGAGGCTGCGCTGCTGGCATCTGAGGGCCTGACCGAGGTCAGCGAGGACACCGACTCGCGCACCTAGCCTGCGAGGCGGCGGTGGGGCGTCGCCTAGGCTGGAGCGCGTGTCCACCCACGCGAGCCCTGCGCAGCGGTATGCCGAATCCCGGCGGAGGCGGGCGCAGGACGGTCCGGCTCTGGCCGAGTTCCAGGCGCTCTACGACTTCACCTTCGACGACTACCAGCGCCGGGCGTGCCAGGCGCTGGGCGAGGGCCACGGGGTGCTAGTGGCCGCTCCGACCGGGTCAGGCAAGACCGTGATCGGGGAGTTCGCCGTGCACCTGGCCCTGGCTGCCGGGCGCAAGTGCTTCTACACCACGCCGATCAAGGCGCTGTCCAACCAGAAGTTCGGCGACCTGGTACGCCGCTACGGCCCCGACCGGGTGGGGCTGCTCACCGGCGACAACAGCATCAACGGTGAGGCGCCCGTCGTGGTGATGACCACCGAGGTGCTGCGCAACATGCTCTACGGCGGCTCGGTCACCCTGGACGGGCTCGGCTACGTGGTGCTCGACGAGGTGCACTACCTGGCCGACCGGTTCCGCGGCGCGGTGTGGGAAGAGGTCATCATCCACCTGCCGGAATCGGTCAGGGTCGTCGCGCTGTCCGCCACGGTGAGCAACGCCGAGGAGTTCGGTGAGTGGCTGACCCAGGTCCGCGGCGGGACCACGGTAATCGTCGACGAGCACCGGCCGGTGCCGCTCTGGCAGCACGTGCTGGCCGACGGCCACCTGTATGACCTGTTCGTCTCCCCGAACGGCCGCAGCGGGGACTCACCGCAGGTCAACCCGGACCTGCTCCGGCTGTCGCGGCGGGAGGAGCAGGCACAGCGCAGGTCACCTGGCCGCCCGGTGCGCGGCGGGCGCCGCCCGTCCCGGCCCAGGCCGCCGAGCCGGCCGCTGGTCATCGAGCGCCTGGACGCGGCGGGGCTGTTGCCGGCCATCACGTTCATCTTCTCCAGGGCCGCCTGCGACGCCGCGGTGCGCCAGTGCCTGGACGCCGGCCTGCGGCTGACCACGCCGGAAGAGGCGGAGATGATCACCGAGGTGGTGCAGCGCCGCACCGCGGACCTGCCCGAGCCGGACCGGGCGGTGCTCGGGTACGGGGAGTGGCTGGCCGGCCTGCAGCGCGGCATCGCCGCCCACCACGCGGGGCTGCTGCCCACGTTCAAGGAGGTGGTGGAGGAACTGTTCGAGGCGGGCCTCGTGCGGGTCGTGTACGCCACCGAGACGCTCGCCCTCGGCATCAACATGCCGGCCAGGACCGTGGTCATCGAGCGGCTCGACAAGTGGAACGGCGAGGCGCACGCGGCGCTGACGCCGGGGGAGTACACCCAGCTCACCGGGCGGGCCGGGCGCCGCGGCATCGACGTGGAGGGGCATGCCGTCGTGCTGTGGCAGCCGGGCCTGGAACCGGCGGCCCTGGCCGGCCTGGCCGGGACCCGCACCTACCCGCTCAACTCCAGCTTCCGGCCCTCCTACAACATGGCGGTGAACCTGGTCGGCCAGGCTGGCCTTGAGCGGGCGGCGGCGATCCTGGAGTCGTCGTTCGCCCAGTTCCAGGCCGACCGGGCGGTCGCGGACGTGGCCCGCTCCGCGGAGCGGGGCCGGCAGGAACTGGAAAAACTGACGGTGACCTGCGACCGCGGCGACTTCGACGCGTACTTCCAGCTCCGCCGGAACCTGTCCGAGATGGAAGGGGAATCGGCCAGGCAGCGCGCCGCGGCCCAGCGTGCCGAGGCGGTCACCTCGCTCAGCCAGTTGCGCCGCGGCGACATCATCAGGGTGCCCGGCGGGAGGCGAGCGGGCATGGCGGTGGTCCTCGACCCGGGGGTGCCCGCTCCCGGCCGCGGTAGCCTGCCAGTGCCGCTGGTGCTGACCGCGGGCCGCCAGGTCAGGCGGCTTTCCGCGGCCGACTTCCCGGTCCCGGTGCAGCCCATCGACCGGGTCCGCATCCCGAACTGGTTCAGCGCCCGGTCACCCAAGCACCGCAGGGACCTGGCCGCCAGTGTGCAGACCAAGCTGGCCGGCCGGGACAAGGAGCCGCCGCCCCGCAGGCCGGAGGCTGAGCCGGTGGCCCAGGCGGAGATCGCCGCGCTGCGCCGCCGGGTCCGCAGCCACCCCTGCCACGACTGTCCCGACCGGGACGAGCACGCCCGCCACGCCGAGCGCCTTGCGCGGCTGGAGCGCGAGGTGCGGCGGCTGGAAACGACCGTGGCCGGCCGGTCCCACGTCATCGCCCGCACCTTCCAGCGGGTCTGCGCCGTCCTCGCCCGCCTCGGCTACACCGACGGCAACCGGGTGACCGACGCGGGCAGGCGGCTTGCCTGCCTGTACACCGAACTGGACCTCCTCGCCGCGGAGTGCCTGCGCCGCGGCCTGTGGGACGGGCTGAGCCCGGCCGAGCTCGCGGCCTGCGTGTCGGCGCTCACGTTCGAGTCCCGAACGGCCGACGCGACCACGCCGGTGCGGCTGCCGGGCGGCCCGGTCCGCGAGGTGCTCGAGGCCACGATGGCGGTGTGGCGGGAACTCGACGAGATCGAGACCGAGAACCGGCTGTCGTTCCTGCGCGAGCCGGACCCGGGATTCGCCTGGACGGCGCACGCGTGGGCCCGCGGCAAGCCGCTTGAGGCCGTGCTCGGGGCCGAGCTGACCCCGGGCGACTTCGTCCGGGCGGTCAAGCAGCTCATGGACCTGCTCGGGCAGGTCGCGGTCGCGGCGGGCCGGGACACGCCGCTGCGGTCCACCGCGCTCAAGGCCGTCGACGCGCTGGGCCACGGCGTGGTGACCTTCTCATCGGTCGAGGACCTGACGGACACCGGCGCCACGCGCGGTACGCTCCCGGAATGACCGACCTCGCAGACTTCGCCGGGCTCGTGGCGGCCGACCATGGCCTGGCCGTGGTGTCCGTGCTGCGCCCGGACTCGACCATCAGCTCTTCGGTGGTGAACGCCGGGGTGCTGCGCCATCCGGTCACCGGGGAGCAGGTCGTCGCCTTCGTCAGCCGGGGCGACGCCCGCAGACTGCGTTACCTGCGCGCCACGCCGCGCGTCACCGTGGTGCTGCGCGGCGGGTGGCAATGGGCGGCCGCCGAGGGCCCGGTGCAGCTCTGCGGCCCCGGCGATCCCGTGCCCGGCGTGGACGCCGAGGGCCTGCGGCTGCTGTTGCGGGCGGTGTTCACCGCGGCTGGCGGGACCCACGACGACTGGGATACCTACGACGCGGTGATGGCGAACGAGCGGCGGACCGCCGTGCTGATGACACCGGAACGCGTTTACGCCTGACGTCGCGCCCAGAACAGGGCGTGCTCGCGGTCGCCCTCGGGGACGAAGTCCTGCTCGGTGACCTCCAGGCCCGCGTCCGCCAGCCAGGCACGGTAGGTGGCCGCATCGGCGTGGCTCCACCACATCGTGGCCGGCCCGCCGAGCCAGTTGTCCTGGGTGCCGGTCCAGGCGCTCTGGCCGGTCACCGCGAGCAGCCACCCGCCCGGACGCAGCCAGCCCGCCGCCCGCCGCAGCAGCCCCGGCTGTGCGTCGAGCGGCATGTGAATGAGGGCGTACAGGCTGACCACGGCGTCGAATGACGCGGCAGGGAAGCTGACCTCGCAGGCGTCCGCCCGGATGAACGTGCCAGCTGGGACGAGGCGCCGGGCCCGCTCGATCTGGACCTCGCTGATGTCCACGCCGGTCACCCGGTACCCGGCTGCGGCAAGCGACCTGGCGACCGGCACGCCGCAGCCGCAACCCAGATCGAGCACGGACCCTCCGGCGGGCAGGCGTGCCCGCAGCGCAGCGAGCCAGGATGCGTACACGCCCTCGCCGGAGTCGTCGCTGCGGTAGTGGTACGACAGGGCGTCGTAGCCTCGCCGAACCAGGTCGCTCTCGTCGCCCGAGGTCATCTCCGCAGGCTAGCCCGTCCCGGGTCAACGGATGGGATTCCCTTGGGCCGCCTGGCACCAAGAGCAGCTTCACCGGGGGCCCGGTTCGGTGAAGCCGTACGCGCGGCGGTCGAACTACTCGAAGCACCCGGCGTGCAGCCGGTGGTCGCCGGCAGCGATAGCCACCGGCCAAGGGCTAGATCCTCTATGCGGCATGCGGCCCATCCTGGGGCGGCTTGTCGCGCTCATGTGGTGTCTCGCCCAGTTGTGCGTCCAGGGCTTCCCTGGCCTGTGAGGCACCCTTGAGAATTGGGGCAAGTAACAACCCGGCCGCCAGCGCAAGACCGCACCAGGCGACAAGGCCGATCGCCACCCACCACCATGCGCTCATGTCCCGTCTCTCCCCAGGTGGCGGCACATCGCATGCCGGACGTTTACCGTCCGCTTATAGTCCATTGCACGATGGTCCTGTCAGCCCGTCAAGGCCGAGGGGCGCCCACAGGGCCCTACGTCCCCGGCTTATGGTGCGCAAACCACACCGGCCGGCACCCAGGCGGCAGGTTGCGGCAGCCGGTGTCGGCCCGGCCTGGCAGGATGGCGCAGGTGGGTTCGCTGATGCTACTCGACACCGCCTCGCTGTACTTTCGTGCGTTCTACGGCGTGCCGGAGACCGTGGCCGCACCCGACGGCACTCCGGTGAATGCCATCAGGGGACTGCTCGACATGATCACCCGGCTGGTCCGGGCCCGGCACCCGGACCGGCTCGTGGCGTGCCTGGACGCGGACTGGCGGCCGGCGTTCCGGGTGGCGGCCCTGCCGTCCTACAAGGCGCACCGGGCCAGTGCCGACGGCGAGCAGGAGGAGGTCCCGCCGGCGCTCGCCGCGCAGGTGCCGGTCATCGAGCAGGTCCTCACCGCCGCGGGGGTGGCGCTCGCCGGTGCGCCCGGTTACGAGGCGGACGACGTGATCGGCACGTTCACCGCCCATTCGCCCGGGCCGGTCGAGATCGTCACGGGGGATCGGGACCTGTTCCAGCTCGTGGACGACGCCAAGCCCGCGCGGGTGATCTACACCGCGCGCGGCCTGGTCAAGCTGGACATCGTCGACGAGGCCGCGATCACGGCCAGGTACCACATTCCCGGGCGGGCCTACGCCGACTATGCGACGCTGCGCGGCGACCCCAGCGACGGCCTGCCCGGGGTCGCGGGCGTGGGGGACAAGACGGCAGCCGCGCTGGTCCGGACGTTCGGTTCGGTCGATGCGATCTGCGAGGCCATCGACAAGGGTCACGGCGGCTTCCCGGCCGGGGCCCGGGCGAAGGTGGCGGCGGCCCGTGACTATCTGGCGGTCGCGCCGACGGTCGTGCGCGTCGCGACGGACGCGCCGGTGCTGGAGGTGGGCGGCAGCTTGCCGGTCAGCCCCGTGGACCCGGGCATGCTGGCGGATCTGGACGAGCGTTTCGGTCTCGGCTCGTCACTGCGGCGCGCGGTCGCGGCATTGTCCGGTGCCTGAAAAGAGCTTCGCTGCATGACGATCCGCCCACCCTGCCCCGGGCCGCCGGATCAGTGCACGTACAGGGCCACCAGGCACGTGTCGTCCTCGGTGTCGGTGGAACCGAGCGCGTCGAGGACGGCGGAGATCATGCCCTCCGGGTCGGTGATGCCCGCAGCGGCGGCGGTGAGCGCGGCCAGACCCTCGTCCAGGGACCGGTGCCTGCGCTCGATGAGGCCGTCGCTGTAGAGCAGCAGCAGGTCGCCCCGGTGCAGTTCCAGCGACGCGGCGTCGTAGCCGGACCTGGCCGCGCCGAGCAGGATGCCCGCGGGTGACCGCAGCGCGGTCGCCTGCTGGCCCCGGACCAGTACCGGCGGCGGATGCCCTGCCTGTGCCCACGTCAGCACCCTGGTCGGTGGGTCGAAGTAGCCGGCGATCACGGAGGCAGTGTGCTCGGGGCCGACATGGTGCACCAGGTCGTTGAGCCAGCCGACGAGCCGTTCCGGCGGGGCGCCGGTGATCGCAAGGCCCGCCAGCGCACCGCGCAGCCTGGCCATTCCCGCAGCCGCTGCCAGGCCGTGCCCGCCGACGTCGCCGATCGCGATCAGCACGTGCCCGCCGGGCATCTCGGCGGTGATGTACCAGTCGCCGCCCACCCGGCTGTCCTGGGAGGCGGGAAGGTACCTGACCACGGCACGGAGCCCGGGAAGGTCGAAGGGCTCCTCGTGCAACGGCAGGATCGCCCGCTGCAGTTCCAGCGTGACGTGCCGTTCCGCGGCAAGCTCAGCGGCCAGCCTGGCCGTGTCGGCACTGCCATCGGCCTGGGCCGTGTCGCTCTGATAGGAGGACATCCGGGCTACGGGCTTCCTCATCCGTGCGCTGCCTGCGGGTGGCTTTCGGGGAGCGTCAGCACGTGCGGGCCCAGCGAGCGACTCGGGGTGAGCCGGAGGAGCAACGATCTCGGAGGATGTCATCGCCGTCCGCATCCGTGAGCCTGAGTCTACTAAGCGTGAGGCACGCGGGGCGCTCCTGTCCAGTCGGACGGCAAGTCTCCAGGGGCGGTCTTGGGCGGCCCTGCTAGCCCGGGGGCGACCCCCGGAACCCCCGCTCGCCTACGGCCCGGTTCCTCCGTCACCGGGCCGGGGCGGTCCTGCTAGCCCGGGGGCGACCCCCGGAACCCCCGCTCGCCTACGGCCCGGTTCCTCCGTCACCGGGCCGGGGCGGTCCTGCTAGCCCGGGGGCGACCCCCGGAACCCCCGCTCGCCTACGGCCCGGTTCCTCCGTCACCGGGCCGGGGCGGTCCTGCTAGCCCGGGGGGCGACCCCCGGAACCCCCGCTCGCCTTCGGCCCGGTTCCTCCGTCACCGGGCCGGGGCGCCTGCCGCCGGGCGGGCGCGTGATTAGATGACCTGGTTGGGCGGCTGCGGAAGGCGAAGGGCGAGACATGTCAGCAGAGGCGGCAACGACGCAGGCAGCGGCCGTGACGGGGGGAGGCGAGGTAGCCGGGGGGTACACGATGGCGGACCTGTACCCGGCGAGCCGGCTGGAGCGGGCCGCTGGCGCCGCGGCCCGCGCCGGGCTCGACGCGCTGCTGCTCACCCCCGGGCCGGACCTGCGCTACCTGACCGGATATGACACCCACCAGTCCGAGCGGCTGACCTGCCTCGCGGTGCCCGCCGTGGGTCCCGCCTTCCTCGTGGTGCCCCGGCTGGAACTGGCCTCGGCCCAGGCGTCCCCGGTCAGCGGTATGAACCTGGACCTGGTGGTGTGGGACGAGACGGACGACCCCTACCAGGCGGTCGCCCAGCGGCTCGGCGGCCCCGCCACGGTGGGCCTGGCGGGCCAGATGTGGGCCATGATGGTGCTCCGGTTCCGTGACGCGATCCCCGGCGCGCGCCAGGCCCTGGCTTCCTCGGCGCTGCGCGCACTGCGCATCAGGAAGACGCCGGCCGAGGTCGCGGCGCTGGCCGAGGCGGGCGCGGCGATCGACCGCGTGCACGCGGCGGTGCCGCAGTGGCTTCGCCCGGGCCGGACCGAGCGGGAGGCCGCGGCCGACATCGCCAGCGCCATCGCGGCGGCCGGCCATGCCCGGATCGATTTCGTCATCGTCGGGTCCGGCCCGAACGCGGCCAAACCCCACCACGAGCCCACCGGCCGGGTGCTGCGCGAAGGGGACGCGGTCGTGGTGGACATCGGCGGCACCATGCCCAGCGGCTACTGCTCGGACTGCACCCGCACCTACGCGATCGGCGCGGTGCCGCCGGACATGGCCCGCTACTACGAGGTGCTGCGTGAGGCACAGGAAGCGGCGTGCGCGGCGGTCCGGCCGGGAATCCGCGCGGAGGCAGTGGACGCCGTCGCGCGGGACGCGATCGCCGCGGCAGGCCACGGTGAGCACTTCACCCACCGGACCGGTCACGGCATCGGCCTGGAGACCCACGAGGACCCGTACATCGTGGCGGGCAACACCGAGGAGCTTGAGCCGGGGATGGCCTTCTCCGTGGAACCGGGCATCTACCCAGGGCCGCACGGCGCCCGGATCGAGGACATAGTGGTCTGCACGGCCGACGGATACCAGCGGCTCAACAACGCCAGCCGGGATCTCGTCGTGGTGGGTGCGTGATGCGCGAGTTACTGGATCTCACCCGTGAACTAGCGGACAAGGAGGTCCGCCCGCGAGCTGAGGACGCCGAGCGGGATTCGGTGTTCCCGCGCGAGGTGTTCCGCATCCTCGGCCGCAGCGGCCTGCTCGGGCTGCCCTACCCGGAGCGCTGGGGCGGCGGCGGCCAGCCGTACGAGGTCTACCTGCAGGTGGTCGAGGAACTGGCCCGGGCATGGCTCGCGGTCGGCCTCGGCGTGAGCGTGCACACGCTGACCTGCCTGCCGCTGGCCGCGTACGGCACCGACGAGCAGCGGGACCGGTGGCTGCCGGACATGCTTGGCGGCGAACTGCTCGGCGCCTACTGCCTGTCCGAGCCGCAGAGCGGGTCCGACGCGGCGGCCCTGGCCACCACGGCGGCGCTCGACGGAGTGACGGGGGAAGGGGAGGCGGGGCGGTACCGGATCGACGGGGTGAAGGCGTGGATCTCGCACGCTGGCCAGGCCGACTTCTACACGCTGTTCGCCCGGACCTCCGGCCAGCCGGAAGGGCGGGACCGGGCCCGGGGGATCAGTTGCCTGCACGTGCCCGCGGCCACCGAGGGGGTCAGCGCGGCGCCGGCCGAGCACAAGATGGGCATGCGTGCCTCGGTCACCGCCCAGATGATCTTCGACGGCGCCCAGGTGCCCGCGGATCATCTGCTCGGCGAGGAGGGCCGGGGTTTTGCCATCGCGCTCACCGCGCTCGACTCCGGGCGGCTCGGCATCGCGGCCTGTGCGACGGGCCTGGCCCAGGCCGCGCTCGACCTGGCGGTCGGCTACGCGCGCGAGCGGCACCAGTTCGGCAAGCCCATCATCGACTTCGAGGGCGTATCGTTCATGCTCGCCGACATGGCCACCGCGGTCGAGGCGTCCCGCGCGCTGTACCTGTCCGCGGCCAGGCTGAAGGACGCCGGGCTGGAGTTCGGCCGGCAGGCGGCCATGGCCAAGTTGCTGGCCAGCGACACCGCGATGCGGGTGACAACTGACGCCGTGCAGATACTCGGCGGCTACGGATACGTGACGGACTTCCCGGCCGAGCGCTACATGCGTGAGGCGAAGGTCCTGCAGATCGTAGAGGGCACCAACCAGATCCAGCGGCTGGTGATTGCCCGGTCACTGGCCGGGCGCTAAGGCTCGCGGGACCGGGCACGGCTTACGCGGCGGACGCCTCCTGGTGCCTGATCGCCAGCCCGGTGTCCGGGTCGAAGAACTGCAGGTTCGCGGTGTGCACCGCCAGTTCGAAGGGCTGGCCGGGCCGGACGTTGCTGCGTGAGGCCACCCGTGCGGTCCACAGGGACTTCCCACCGGCCAGGACCATCGCCGCCTCGTCGTCGTCACCGTCGGCCGCCACCGCGTCGCTGATGCTGGGATGGTGCACCGGCGCCGCGTCGAGCGTGAAGATGACGTGGATCTCGCTGCCCAGTTCCTCTGTGACGTTCGCGGTGATATGTATCCGGGCCCAGTCGGGGTCGGCGAGGGAAGCGTCCTCGAACTCTGCGGGCCGGATGCCCAGAATGATCTCGCGGCCGAAGAAGCCGTCTAGGCCCTGCTTGGACGCCACCACGCTGGCCGGCAGCGGCAGCCGGTGCCCGGCGAAGGTGACCGCGGGCCCGTCGTCGCGGACCAGCTCGGCGTCGACGAAGTTCATCGCGGGCGACCCCATGAACCCGGCCACGAACAGGTTCACCGGATGGTCGTAGAGCGCCTGGGGCGTGTCCACCTGCTGCAACTGGCCGTCCCTGAGCACGCAGACCCGTTGCCCGAGGGTCATCGCCTCCACCTGGTCGTGCGTGACGTAGACGGTGGTGACGGCCAGCCGGTCGTGCAACTGGCTCAGCGACGCGCGCATCGAGACGCGCAGCTTCGCGTCAAGGTTGGACAGCGGTTCGTCCATCAGGAAGGCCCTGGGCTCACGGACGATCGCCCGGCCCATCGCCACCCGCTGGCGCTGCCCGCCGGAGAGCGCGGCGGGCTTGCGCTTGAGGTACTCGCCGATGCCGAGCATCTTGGCGACCTCGTTGACCCGGCGGGTGATCTCCGCCTTCGGCGTCTTGCGCTGCTGGAGGCCGAAGGCGAGGTTCTGCTCCACGGTCATGTGCGGATAGAGCGCGTAGTTCTGGAACACCATCGCGATGTCCCGGTCCTTGGGCGGCAGGTTGTTCACCACCCGGCCGCCGATCGAGATAGTCCCCGAGGTGATCTCCTCCAGGCCCGCGATGGAGCGGAGCGCGGTGGACTTGCCACAGCCCGACGGGCCGACCAGCACCATGAACTCCCCGTCGCTGATCTCCAGGCTGAGGTCATTGACCCCCTTGACCCCGCCGGAGTAGACCTTGCTCACCCGGTCAAGGACGATCTCGGCCATGCTCGCTCTCCATCCTCGTGGCCCTCTGCGCCCGGCGTGCTAATGCCCGGAGCGTATCTGGCTGCGCCCGATTTAGGTAGCCAAGCGTGGTGCCCGCCAGGGGCCAACGCGGTGCGCGCACGCGGCACAGCGGCTACGGTGACCGCGTGGAAGAGATCGATCGGAAGATTCTCCTGCTGCTGGCCAACGACGGCAGGACGAGCTTCACCGACCTGGCCCGCCAGGCCGGGTTGTCGGTCTCCGCGACCCACCAGCGGGTGCGCCGGCTGGAGCGCCGCGGCATGATCCGCGGCTACGCGGCGGTGATCAACCCGGCGGACGCGGGCCTGCCGCTCACCGCGTTCGTCTCCATCAAGCCGTTCGACCCCGCCGCTGCCGATGACGCGCCAGAGCGGCTCGCCCACCTGGCCGCGATCGAGGCCTGTCACAGCGTCGCCGGGGACGAGAGCTACATACTGAAGGTGCGGGTCGCCTCCCCGGCCGCTCTGGAGAACCTGCTCTCGGAGATCAGGGCGGCGGCCAACGTCTCCACCAGGACCACGATCGTGCTGAGCACCCCCTACGAGAACCGGCCTCCGGACCTCTGAGGGCCGCGGCCCGGGCGCCTGGCCGCGGCCCCGCGACCCTGGCCGGCGCCGCGCGTAAGGTGTGTCCCGGGCAGCAGGCGGGGGATCCAAGGGATATGCCCTAAGATCAAGCCGGGCGCGGCGACATCTCGTGGTCGTCTGCTGGCGCAGAGCTGAGGGGGCGCCCGTGACCGAGCAAGCGGTGACGCTCCGGGATGTGGCAGCCCGGGCGGGAGTGCATCCTGCCACGGCCTCCCGTGCCCTGAACCCGGAGACCCGGCTGCTGGTGAAGGAGGACACGGCCCGCCGTGTCCTGGAAGCCGCCGAGCTGCTCGGCTACCACCCCAACCCGGTGGCGCGCAGCCTGCGGACCCGGCGGTCGCACACGGTGGGCGTGATTATCCCGGACCTGACCAACCCGCTGTTCCCGCCGATCGTGCGTGGCCTTGAGGACAGGCTCGCCGCGGCGGGTTACGTGGCCCTGATCGGCAACACCGACGGGGACGGGGAGCGGGAGCGGCTGGTTTTCGAGCAGATGCGGGCCCGCCACGCGGACGGGATCGTGCTGGCCACCGCGCACCTGAGCGACCCGCTGCTCGCCGAGGCGGCCAGGACCGGCCTGCCCGTGGTGCTGGTCAACCGGATGGCGCAGGACCACAGCCTCCCTTCGGTGTCTGTGGACAACGAGAGCGGCATGCGGATGGCGGTGGCACACCTGATCGGGCAGGGCCACCGGCGGATCGCCCACATCGCCGGGCCGCAGGAGGTATCCACCGGCCTGTACCGGTACCGGGGGTTCGTGGCGGCCATGGAGGCACACGGGCTGGCTGCGGATCCCGCCCTGATCCAGGTCGCCAAGGCCTATTCGATCGAAGAGGGCATGCGGTGCACCCGGATGCTCCTCGACCAGGGCGAGTGCACCGCGGTGGCCGCCGCCAACGACATGCTGGCGGTGGGCTGCCTGGCGGCACTGGACGAGGCGGGGCTGAACTGCCCGGGCGACCTGTCCGTCGTCGGCTTCAACGACATGCCGTTCATCGACCGGCTGCGCCCGCCGCTCACCACCATCCGGTTCCCGCACTACCAGGTGGGCACCGAGGCCGCGCAACTCCTGCTCGAGCTGATCTCGGACGGCGGCGGCCCGGTCAAGGTGCTCTACCTCGCGCCCGAACTGGTGGTCCGGGGCTCCACCGCTCCTTATCGCGACAACCCGCAAGCCGCTGGCTGAATACCGGCTGAGCGGTTTCGGCGTTCTTGATCGATTTTTGCCGAGTCGGCTGAGTCCCGGCGCGCCGAGGTTCTAGGCTGGCCCTGCGATCGTCCGCACCCTGACCTGGCCCACTCTGCAGTGGCGGCCTCTGCCCATGCGTTAGGTAACAGGTTGGGGACAGGGATTGACAGACCGCCGCCCACCCGCCAGGCTGCTTTCTGCAAACGATTGTTAGGAGAGTGCATGGCTGGGGAGGGCACAACGCGCCGCCTTGGCTGGCTCGGCACGGGGCGGATGGGCACGGAACTTGCCCGCCGCCTGCTCGCGGCCGACTGCGATGTTGCTGTCTACAACCGGACCAGGGCCAAGGCGGAGCCCTTGGCGGCCTACGGTGCGAAGATAGCCAACTCAGCCGCGGAACTCGCGGACCGGGACATCGTTTTCGCGACCGTGGGCACGCCACAGGACCTGCTGGACGCGGTGCTCGGCCCGGCCGGGCTCATCTCCGGGGGTGCCGCGCCAGCGATCGTGGTGGACTGCTCGACGATCTCGGTGGAGGCCTCGCAGCAGGTGCGTGAGCGACTGGGCGCACACGGCACCGCCCTGCTCGCCGCGCCGGTCATGGGCAACCCCCGGGTCGCCGCGGCGGGACGGCTCACCCTCGCCGTCTCCGGGCCTGGCGATGCCTTCGAGGCGGCGCAACCCTATCTCGACATCCTCGGAGCCGGGGCGACGTATGTCGGTGAGGGAGAGCTGGCCAGGATAGTAAAGATTTGTCACAACCTTTTCCTCGGTGTGGTGACGCAATCGCTGGCGGAAGTGACGGTTCTCGCCCAGAAGAGCGGCATCAGCCGGGAGGCCTTTCTCGGCTGCTTGAACAACAGCGTGATGGGCTCGCCGTTCACCCGTTACAAGTCGCCTGCCTTCGTCAACCTCGACTTCCACCCCACCTTCACCGCGGCCTTGCTGCGCAAAGATTTCGACCTGGGGCTGGCTGCCGCGCGGCAGGCTGACGTGCCGCTTCCGGTGGCCGCCCAGGTCCACGAGATCATCCAGAGCCTGATCGGCACGGGGCGCGCCAACCAGGACTTCGCCGCCTTGCTCGAGCTGGCCGCCGCGAGTGCTGGCCTTGACCTGGTGAGTGAAAACGCGGATATCTCCGACGGGCTCGACCCAGCCGACACGAGCAACGTAAATGCAGTACGGTGACCCCCGGCACCACTGTCCGTGGCCGACCGCTAACCGGCTTTGGGTACCTCGTCACGGGGGTGCCCCTACTGGGGCGCCAACGGCGGCTGGCTAATTCCACCCGGCCATTTGAAGAACTGGAAGGAGGACCGGATGAGACCTCACGGTACCCGGTTCTTGGCTCTGACCGCCGTCGCAGCCGCAGCGGCGATGGCGCTAGCCGCCTGCAGTAGTAGCAGCACCACCACCAGCAGCGGAGGGACCACCACCAAGTCCCCCATCCTTATCGGTACATCGCTCTCGCTGACCGGTGACTTCTCCGTCGACGGCCAGGCGTTCGAGCGCGGCTACAACCTGTGGGTCAGCAACATCAACAAGAACGGCGGGCTGCTCGGCCACAAGGTCACGTTGAAGGTCCTTAACGACAACAGCGACCCGGCCACGGTGGCTACCAACTACACCCAGCTGATCAACACCGACCACGCGGCATTCGTCTTCGGGCCGTTTTCCACGCTGCTGACGGCCTCGGCCGCACCGGTGGCCGCGCGGGCCCACTACGCCTTCATCGAGGGCGCCGGTGGCGGCCCGCTGGTGTTCACGCTGAAGCTACCGAACCTCTTCGCGGTCAGCCCGGTGGTTGCCGACCAGCTGATCCCGTTTGCCCAGTGGGTGGCGGCGTTGCCGGCCGGCGAGCGGCCGAAGACCGCCGCTTACCCGATGGTGGACGACCCGTTCGCGGTCCCCATGGTGCAGAACGCGCAGCAGATCCTGTCGAACGCCGGCATCAAGACCGTGTACAGCAAGATTTTCCCGGCGGAGAACCCCGCTTTCAAGGCGGGCGCCGACCAGATGGCCGCGATGAAGCCGGACATGGTGGTCGTCGGGTCGCCGGACGTGCCTGGCGTCCAGGCGATCATGAAGGCGCTCATGCAGCAGCACTTCACCCCGAAGATCTTCGCCGCCTCGGCCGGCCCGGACCAGGGCGCGGCGTTCCTGTCCGCAGCCGGCGGGCCCAAGAACGCCACTGGCACCATGGTGCCCAACGGCTGGTACCCGGGGATGCCGAACGCGCTGAGCCAGCAGTTCGTCAAGGACTACATCGCCAAGTACGGCGGCGCGCCGGCTGACATCAACGCCGACGCGGCCGAGGCGTACTCGGTCGGCGAGACGCTCGCGGCCGCAGTCAACGCGACCAAGAGCCTTTCCAACGCGAAGGTCATCTCCTACCTGCACAGCGGTGTGACGATACAGACCGTGCAGGGGCCCGCGAAGTTCAATGCCATCGGTCAGAACGTCGTGGCCTCGCACTTCATCTTCCAGTGGCAGACTGGAGCGAAGTTCGTCCAGGTGCTGCCGACCACCGCGCAGGGCTCGGTGGCGATCGTCAATCCCAAGCCGGCCTGGGGCCAGGGCTGATCCGAGTGGTGCGCGGAGCGCGCCAGCGCGCTCCGCGCACCACCTTCACCACACCCCGCGGTGCGCCGGCCAGAAGGAGAGCAAGCCCGATGAGGCGTCCATGCGCCAAGACTTTCCGCGTCGTGGCGATGACCGCCGCGAGCGCTGCCGTTGCCGCGTGCGGTCTGAGCAGTGCCAGCAACACCAACACGCTGCTGGCCGGCCCCACCGGCCAGCCGATCACCGTCGGCATCTCGCTGCCGCTGTATGGGAAGGGCCAGGCCGGGGGGTTCGCACCGGACGGGCAGGCCTGCAAAAAGGGCTACGAGTTGTGGGCCAGCGACGTGAACAGCCACGGTGGCCTGCTCGGCCGCCCGGTCAAGCTGATCATCCTGAATGACGCGGGCGACCCGACGGCCGATGGCAACAACTACCGGAAGCTCATCACCCAGGACCACGTGGACCTGACCCTGGCGCCGTTCTCCTCCCTGCTCGTCTCGACGCCGGGCGCGGCGGCCACGGTGACCAAGCACTACGGGTACGCGCTCGCGGCCGGCTCGGCCGGCGCGCCAGCGGTCTACGAGCTGAAGGACAACGACCTGTTCTCCACCAACGTGCCGGCTGCGGACCAGATGATCCCCTTCGCCAAGTGGCTGGCCGCCCAGCCCGGGCATGTGACCAAGGCCGCGTACCCGATGGTGGATGACCCGTTCGCCGACCCGCCAGTGATCAATGCGCAGAAGTACCTGGCCAAGCATGGGGTGCAGACGCTCTTTATCAACGCGGTGCACCCCTACTCGGCCACCGCCAGTGTGCGCACGCTGACTGCGAACGCCAAGCAGGTGGCCCAGCGCCACCCGGATGTGGTCTTCCTCGGCTCGATCGCGGTGTCCACGGTGCAGGCGTTCATGAAGGGCTTCCAGGAGGCGAACTGGACCCCGAAGTACCTCATCGCCTCCTCCGGCCCGGACCAGGGCACGAACTTCATCGACACGGTCGGGCCCGGCCCCGCCGTGGGCGCCATGGTCCCGAACGGATGGTCCGGCAACTTCCCGAACGCGCTCAGCCACGTGATGGTGCAGGACTACATCGCCAAGTACGGCGGCACCGCCGCTGACATCAACGCCGACGTGGCCGAGTCATACGGGGCGGCCCAGGTCTTGGCGGCCGCGGTGACCACCACCGGCTCGCTGAACCAGCAGTCGATCATCAACTGGCTGCACAAGCCCAGCACCGTCGTGCAGACGGTGACAGGGCCGGTGCACTTCGACAGCACCGGGAAAAACACGGACATCGCGAATTCGGCGCTGATCTTCCAGTGGCAGCCGGGCCAGGGTGGCTCGGGCGCGCCCCAGTTCGTCCAGGTGCTGCCGAACGCCGTCGGCAGCAAGAACATCATCCCCTGGGCCGGCTGACCGAATACAGCACGGTTAGCGCAGGGAAACAGCAAGCAGAGGGAAACGGAGCACCGAACTGACATGGGAACCTTCCTACGAGCCCTCACCGACGGTGTGCTCGAAGGCGGGGTCTATGGCCTGATGGCCGTGGGGCTGACGCTGATCTTCGGCGTGCTCGACATCATTAACATCGCCCAGGGCATCATGGTGATACTCGGTGCCTACCTCAGCTTCGTGCTTTGGACCCACCTGCACATCGACGTGTTCGTCGGCCTGCTGATCACCATCCCGGCGATGTTCATCCTCGGGGTGGTAGTCCAGTACCTGTTCATTCGGCCGCTGCGAGGACGCGAGCGCACCTCCATGTCGCTGATCGCTTGCTACGCGGTGGCGATCATCATCGAGGGAATCCTGTACCAGGCCTTCGGGTCGAACTACCAGTCGATGAACACCTACTGGACCAGCCCACAGGCGGAGTTCCATGTCTTCGGGTACTACCTGCCCTACATCTACGTCCTGGGCTTCTTGCTTGCGGTGGTACTCGTGGTGGCGATCTACTTCATGCTGTACCGGACCCAGTTCGGCCGCAGCGTGCGCGCCACCATGCAGGACCACACCGCGGCCCGGCTGGTCGGGATCGACGTGAACCGGGTCGCCGCGCTCACTTTCGGCATCGGCGTCGGGGTGACCGCGGCGGGCGGCATGGTGTACGGGGAACTCAACGCCTTCAACCCGAACACCGGGTATGACCTGATCTCCCGGCTGCTGGCGATCGTCATCCTCGGCGGCATGGGCAGCATCGCCGGCGCGCTCGGCTCGGCCGTGCTCGTGATCACGCTCGCCTCGATGGTGGACGTGTACTGGAACCCCGAATGGTCGACGGTGGTGCTCTACGGGGCGGTCGTGCTCGTGCTCGTGTTCCGGCCCCAGGGCCTGTTCGGGCGCAAGGAAGCGAGAGCGCAATGAGGTCCCTCGTCCTCTGGCGTGCCGCGGGCCTGGCCGTGCTGCTGGCCGTCGTGGCGCTCGTGCCGCTGGCGGGCAACGTCCAGCTGACCCAAGTGGGTGTGCTCGTGTTGCTGTACGTGGGCGCCGCGGTCGCCTGGAACATCTTCTCCGGGTTCACCGGCTACATCTCGCTCGGGGCCGCCGTCTTCTTCGGGGTCGGTGTGTACACGGTCGCGCTGATCACCCAGCACCTGAGCCTGGTGGGCGGCGTGGTGTTCGCGCTCTTCCCGCTGGGTGGCCTGGTGGCCGCGATGGTCGCGGTGCCATTTGGGCTGATCGCGCTGCGGGTACGCCGGCACACCTTCGTCGTCGTGACGATCGCCGTGTTCTTCATCTTCCAGCTGATGGCCTCCAACTTCAGCTGGACGGGTGGCGTGGCCGGGCTCATTCCGCCGTTCCTCAACTGGGACCAGGCGACCGTCTACAACCCCTTCTACTACACCGCGATGCTCATCGCCGTTGTCGCGGCCGTGCTCGCCTGGGCGATCTGGGGGTCGCGTTTCGGTCTCCAGCTCCGGGCGATCAGGGACGACGAGGACCGGGCCCGCGGGCTCGGAGTCAAGACCATGCGGGTCAAGCTGACCGCCTTCGTGATCTCCGGCTTCATCATCGGGACGCTGGGCGGGCTGTACTTCTACTTCCAGTCCGATGCGCTGCCGCAGTACGCGTTCAACCCGTTCTTCGATCTGACCATCGCCCTGATGGCGTTCATTGGCGGGTTCGGCACTCTCTCCGGGCCCATCTTCGGTGCGCTGCTGCTCGAGCCCTATCTGGGCTGGGCCCAGCAGCAGGTGACCAACACATACGTGGCCCAGGTCGTCCTCGGCGTGCTGTTCCTGATCGTGATCATCTTCCTGCCGCGGGGGATCCTGCCGACCGTGGGCGAGAAACTGACCGCCATCAGCGCCCGAAGGCACCGGCGGGCGGCCGAACGGGGCACCGGACCGCCGCCGGGTGTGCCCGTCGGCGCGACCGCGGCCGGGAGTACCGGGCCGACCACCAGGAGCGCGTCGTGACGGCGTTGCTCCGGACGGAGGGCGTCTCGAAGGCGTACGGGGGAGTGCAGGCGCTCAACGACTGCTCGATCGCGGTTGAGCGCGGCAGCATCGCCGGGCTGATCGGGCCGAACGGCTCCGGGAAGACCACCCTGTTCAACATGATCACCGGCTACGGGCGGGTGGACAGCGGCGACGTCTACCTCAATGAAACCAAGATCACCGGCCTGGCCCCGGACAAGATCTTCGCGCTGGGGATCGGCAGGACTTTCCAGCTGACCCGGGTCTTCTCCCGGCTGACGGTCATGGAGAACATGATCGTTGCCGCGCATTACAAGGAGCGTGCCGGGCAGACCGGCCGGTTCCGCAACCCGTTCGCCCGCGCGGGCGGCGCCGCCACCCGGCAGCGGGCGATGGAGCTGCTGGAGTTCACCGGTATCGCCAAGCTGGCCGGCGATCGGGCCGAGACGCTCTCCTACGGCCAGCGCAAGCTGCTGGAACTGTCCTACGTGCTGATGGCCGAGCCGGAGATCATCCTGCTCGACGAGGCCGGCGGGGTGAACCCGACCCTGATCGGCACCATTTCGGAGCGGATCCGCGAGCTGAACCGGCTGGGAACCACGTTCCTCATCGTGGAGCACAACATGGAGTTCGTGATGGGCCTGTGCCACCAGGTGACCGTCCTCGACTACGGGAACGCGGTGGTCTCCGGCCCGCCGGAGGAAATCCGCAACGACCGCCGGGTGCTTGACGCCTACCTCGGAACGGCAGAGGAAGACGATGACAGCTCCGCAGCCTGAGCGCCCCGGGACCGCACAGGGCCCTTGCGCGCTCGAAGTGACGGGCCTGGTCGCCGGCTACGGCGGTGGTGATGTCCTGCGTGGGGTATCCCTGCAGGTCGCACACGGCGGGATCACCTGCGTGGTGGGACCGAACGGTGCCGGGAAATCGACCCTGCTCGCCACCATCAGCGGGCTGCTCCGGCCACGGCTCGGAGAGATCACGTTGCACGGCGAGCGGCTGACCGGCAAGACGCCACGTCAGATCCTCCGCAGCGGCGTAGTCCAAGTACCGCAGAACCACAGCCTGTTCCGCGAGATGACGGTGCGCGAGAACGTCAGCCTCGGCGGCTACACCTTGCGGGAACGCGGCCTAGCCGAGCGGCGTTTTGCCGAGGTGCTGGAGATGTTCCCGCAGGTCAATGAGTGGTTGGACAAGAAAGCGGGCAGCCTGTCCGGCGGACAGCAGCGGCTGGTCGAATTCGCCCGCGGCCTCATGCTCGACCCGAAGCTGGTGATCCTGGACGAGCCGTCGATGGGGCTGGCGCCCAAGGTGCTCAAGTCGGTGTTCGACGCCGTCAGGATGATGCACGCACAGGGCAAGACGATCCTGCTGGTGGAGCAGAACGCGCGGGCCGGGCTGCGGCTGTCCACCCACGGTGTGGTGCTGGAAAACGGCCAGGTCCGGCTGTCGGGCACCGGGAAGGAAGTGCTCGAGCACCCCGAGATCGGCGCACTGTACCTCGGCGGCGCGGTCACCGGTGGCGGCGAGGCGATCGGGTCCGGCCAGGACGGCGAGAACGGCACCGGGGCGGTTAACGGCACGGCGTCCCGGGCGGGTCGTTGATCGTTGACGTTCACTGTCACGTCATCGTCGAGGAGATGACGGCGCGGACGGTGCCGCCGGACTGGCGCCCGTCGGTCAGCCGTGACGGCGGACGATACCGCCTGGCCTTCCGCGGCCGCGACATCGGCTCCGTGGTCAGCGAGTTCACCGACGTAGACACGATGCTGGGCCAGGCGGCCGCCACGGGGGTGGACCGGCTGATGCTGTCTCCGTGGATCAGCCTGGTGCCCGCGGAAGCCGACCAGGCGACCGCGCGTGACGTCTGCGAGGTGCACAACACCGCGCTGGCCGCGCTGGTCGCGGCCTACCCCGGGCAAGTGAGCGCCGTCGGCGCGGTGGTGCTGCAGGAACCGGAACTCGCCGCCCGGCAGATCGCCGGACTGGTGACCAACTACGGCCTGGCCGGCGCCGAGGTCCCGGCCAGCGTCGGCGGGCGCTACCTCGGGGACGACTTCTTCCTCCCGTTCTGGGAGGCCGCCGAGCAGGCCGGGGCCCTGGTGTTCATCCATCCCACCACCCGCGGGCTCGGTGTCCCCGCGCTGGAGCAGTACTACCTGTGGAACTCGGTGGGGAACCCGATGGAGACGGCGATCGCGGCCGCGCACATGGCGATGGCCGGGGTACTGGAGCGCCACCCCCGGCTGCGGGTGGTGCTCGCGCACGGCGGCGGCGCGCTGCCGGTGGTGCGGGGGCGACTGCGGCACTCCTATGCTGTCCGGCCCGAGGCACGGGCCAGGCTCGCCACTGACCCGGACACCGCGCTGCGCCGGTTCTACTACGACACGGTCACCCACGATCACGACCTGCTGGCGGACTTGGTGCGCTACGCCGGCCCGGGGCAGATCCTGCTCGGCTCGGACCGGCCGTTCGACATGGGAACCGACGACCCGGTCGGTGAGGTACGGGCGCTAGGCCTCGGCCCGGACGAGAAACCCGTCCTCGGCGGCACCGCCGCCCAACTTCTTGGGATCTCCGATGGCTGACCATTCGCACGCTGGGATGCTGCTTGCCGATCTGCTGGCCGAGCACGGGGTGCGGCACGTGTTCGGGGTGCCCGGCGGCCAGACGCTCGCGCTGTACGACGCGATGCTCGACCGGGAGCCCGGCATGCGGCACGTACTGGTCAGGGACGAGCGGTCCGCCGCCTACGCCGCCGACGCCTACGCCAGGGTCACCGGCCAGGCCGGGGTCTGCGACGCCACGGTGGGGCCCGGCGCGGCGAAGTTGCCATCGGGCCTCGGTGAGGCGCTGGGCGCCTCGGTGCCCGTGGTTGCCCTGGTGAGCGACTTGCCTGCGCGGCTCACGCCGCACCGTTATCGCAGCGCCGCCTCCCAGGCGCTTGACCAGGCGGCGCTGTTGGCTGCGGTCACTAAATGGCAGGCCACCGTGCCGGATGCGGCTACGCTCCCGGCCCTGGTCCGCCAGGCGTTCCGCGAAGCCACCACGGGCCGGCCCGGGCCGGTCGCACTGTTCCTGCCGCAGGACGTGCTCGACGGCCCGGCCCCGGATTACGTGCCCCTGCCGCCCTCCCGGTTCGGGAGCTTCCCCGCATTCCGGCCTCACCCCGACCCGGACGATGTCGCGGCCGCTGTGGCGGTGCTGCGGGGCGCGGAGCGGCCCTTCATCCTGGCCGGTGGGGGAGTGCTGCACTCGGGTGCGGGCGCGGAGCTGACCGCGCTGGCGGAGGCCCTGTCGGCGGCAGTGGGCACCACGTTGTCGGGCAAGGGGGCGATCGCCGAGGACCACCCGCTGTCGGTGGGCGTGACCGGCAGCATGGGAACCTCCGCCGCGGCTGCCGCGCTGGCCGAGGCGGACGTGGTGCTGCTCGCCGGGACCAAGGCAGGCAGCGGCCCGACGTTCGGCTGGACGCTGCCCTCGGCAGGCCAGGCCATCGTGCAACTCGACCTGGACCCGGCCGAGCTGGGCCGGGCCTTCCCCGTGGCGGCCGCCGTGCTCGCCGACGCCCAGCCGGGGCTGCGCGGCCTGCTCACGGCCCTGGACGAGGCGGCCGGAGCGCCGGGCCGGGCAGCCTGGCGGTCCAGGATCGCGGAACTGGCCGCGTCCTGGCGCGCCGAGCGGGACATGGAACGTGCCAGCGACGCGGTCCCCATCGCGCCGCAGCGGGTGCTCGCGGAGATCGAGGCCGTACTGGGCGCCGACGACATCCTCATCTGTGACGCCAGCCTGGCCAGCGGCTGGGGCGGTGCCTACCTGGAGCAGCGGCGCGCCGGGCGGCAGGTGCTCTGCCCGCGCGGGCAGGCCGGCCTCGGGTACGCGCTGCCCGCGGCGATCGGCGTGGCCACCGCCCGGCCCGGTGGCCGCACCGTGGTGCTGGCCGGCGATGGCGCCATGGGGTACGCGGTGGGCGAGCTTGCCACCGTGACGGAGCAGGGCCTGCCGGTGACCGTGATAGTGCTGAACAACCGGTCGCTCGGCTGGATCCGCTGGTACCGGCGGATCAACTTCGGCCGCGGCTGGGAGGGCGAGGACTTCTCCGACGTGCCGTTCGCCGACGTGGCACGGGCCTTCGGGCTGGCCGGCGTGCGGGTCGCCGAACCCAGCCGCCTGGCCGGTGCGCTGCGCACCGCCTGTTCCGCGCCCGGCCCCGCCCTGGTCGACGTGGTGACCGAGCCCTGGCAGACCCCGATCGCCGCGCACCGCGACGCGGTCAGGGATGGGGCGGCCACCGGATATGGAGGCTGATGCGCCATGCCACGCCACCCCGACCGGCTGATCGAGCGGCTCGCCCAGCCCGAGGCCGCGCGGCTGATCGCGGCGAGCGGCACGGCCGTGGTCTTCGCCGGAAGCGTCGAGCAGCACGGCGGCCACCTGCCGCTCGGCACCGATGCGTTCGCGGCCCAGTCCATCGCCGAACGGGTCGCGGCGCGGCTGGACACGGTGGCGGTATCGCTCGGGCCGGTGGGTGTCGCGCACTACCACCTGGCGTGGCCGGCCACGCTGTCGCTGTCCCCGGGCACGCTGATATCGGTGTTCGGCGACGTGTGCGGCGGGCTCGCCGGAGCCGGTGCCCGCCGGATCGTCTCTGTCAACTGGCACGAGGGGAACTCGGCCACGCTGCGGCTGGCCGCGGACCAGGCGCAGGTCAGCCACGGCGTCCAGGTGGTGATGGCCGAGACCCACGTGATCACCCACACGCTGTTCCCGGACGAGATGGAGTTCACCCACGCCGGGGCCATGGAGACGGCGGCGGTGCTGGCCTTCGACCCCACCCTGGTGCACCTGGAACACGCCACCCCGGCCAGTGACCGGTCGGCAGGCGAGGCGGCCCACGCGCTGTTCCGGCGGCCGGACGTCTATCCGGTGATGCGCGACTTCCACCACGTTGCGGAGACCGGCTGGTACGGCCGTCCCGAACTGGCCACCGCCGAACGAGCGGAGGAGATCGCCGAGGCCGTTGCCGACCATGTGGTGCGCCAGGTGCGAGAGATATGGGATGCGCTGCCGGTGAAGGAGGGCCAGTGACCGCGATGCGGGCCGCCTTGCTGCGGGAGTTCGGCAGCCTGGAGGTGGCGGAGGTCCCGGTACCCGAGCCCGGCCCGGGTGAGGTGCTGGTCAAGGTCGGGGCCTGCGGTATCTGCGGCACCGACCTGAAGATCGTGACGGGCGCCTACCGGGGGACCTGGCCGCCGGCGCTGCCGTTCATCATCGGGCACGAATGGTCCGGTGAGGTCGCCGCCCTCGGGCCCGGTACCGAGCGCAGCGGGCTGGCCGTGGGGGACCGGGTGGTGGCGGAGAACCACACCGGCTGCGGCAGTTGCCCGATGTGCCGGGCGGGCCGGTACAACCTGTGCGAGCGGGTCCGTGAGCCCGGCTTCAAGCTGTACGGCCACACCGCGCCGGGAGCCCTGGCGGAGTACGCGGTCCGGCCCGCGGTCGCCCTGCACAAGGTGCCGCCCGAGGTCACCGACGTCGCCGCCGCCCTGGTCAACCAGGGGGCGCTGACAGTGCACGCCGCGCGCAGGGCGCGGCTCGGGCCGGGGGCCAGCGCCGTCGTGTTCGGCCCCGGCCTGCTCGGCCTGCTCATGCTCCAGGTGGCACGGGCGGCCGGCGCGACCAACGTCGTGGTGGTAGGGCGCGGTCCGCGTCTGGACATCGCCCGCGACCTTGGCGCCAGCACCGCCGTGGACTACTCCCGCGAGGACCCGGTGGCCGGGGCCAGGGCGGCCACCGGCGGCCGTGGCGCGGACACCGTGTTCGACTGCTCCGGCAACCCGGCCGTGGTGGCCCAGGCGCTGCGCTGCGCGCGGCGCGGCGGGACCGTGGCGCTGCTCGGCCTGGCCGGCGGTGCCAGCGCGGAACTGCCGGTCGACCTGGTCACCCTCGACGAACTCGACGTGCTGGGCATCCGGTCCAGCCCGAACGCCTACCCCGCCATGATCGCGCTGCTCGCCTCCGGCGCGATCCGCACCGAGCCGCTGACCACGCACATCTATCCGCTCGCCGACGTCGCCACCGCCTTCGGCGCACTGGAGCGCCGGGAGGCCATCCGCCCGATCCTCATCCCCTGAGCGAGGAGCCCTCCCGTGGTCCGCATCTGCACCCCAGACTTCTCCGCCGCCTGCAACCCCGGCCAGGGGTGGAGGACCGGGCCCTGGTGCACCGAGGACATGTTCGACGAGCCGGTCCCGCTGAAGGTCAGGCGCTTCCTGGTCGATGCGGGCGTCACCGCGGGCCTGATTCCGCCGCGCGGTCAGGAGGCCTTTGCCTTCGTCATCGCGGGCTACGGGACGGCCGCTCCGTCGCCGCCCGCGGAGCGGCTCGCTCTAGGCACAGAAAGCATGCTGTGGCTGGGGGCGTGCGAGGAACTATCGGTCCAAGCCGGGCTGGATGGCCTCGACCTGATGATCGCAGAGACGACCGGGCCAGACGCAGATTCGTCGCCTGAGCCGGCACGGCCAAGGCCCAGTGACGAAGGATCGGACGGGGGTTCCGGGGGTCGTCCCCCGGGCCAGCACTGGCCTTGGGCCAGCGGGGCCCAGGGGGGTCGTCTCCCCGGGCCAGCAAAGGTCTTCGCTGCCGCCGAACTGCCACACCTGGTATCCACCAGGGACACCAGGGACCGGCTCGACCTGGTCACCGAGAACGTGCCGACAGGTGCCCGGCTGATCCGCGCCGACCGGATCATCTACCACCCCGGCGACACCGCCGCCGCGCACTACCACACCGACTGCCACCACGTGTTCTGCGTGCTGGCCGGGTCCGGGCTGCTGTACGACGGGGAGCACGCGCACCGGCTGGAGGCCGGGGACTGCGCCCTGGTCGGCCCGGGCGAGGTGCACTGGTTCGAGAACGACACCGGCGAGAACTTCTCGTTCGTGGAGTTCTGGGCGCCGCCACCGGCCGAGACGATCTGGACGGTGGACGGGGACCGGTGCACCTGGGCATCCGCGGGCTGAGAGGGGCGCACCCATGGACGAGCGGCTGGTCTCCATGTACCGCCGGTTCACCTGGCGGATCCTGTCCAACTACGTGACCCCGTGGGAGTTCGAGCAGCTCAAGGCAGAGATCACCGACTACGAACAGTGGTGCGCGGCGTGGAGCAGGCACGCCGCGCGGCACGTCGAGCGGGGCGACGCCGCCCTGGCTGCTGGGCGGCGGCTCACTGCGGGGGACGCCTACCTGCGCGGCGCGCTCGCCTACCACTGGGCCAGCTTCGTGTTCACTCACGACCGGGCCCAGTTCCGCGCCGCGCTGGAGGCAATGGGGGCTGCCTGGGCCAAGGCCGCCCCGCTTGTTGCGCCGCCCATGGAACTGCTGGGAGTGCCGTTTGAAGGGCTGGTCATGCCGGGCTACCTGCGCATCCCGGACGGGGCCGCCCGGCCGCCGATCGTATTGCTGCTACCTGGGGCTGATTCGGCAAAAGAGGAGCTCTACAACCTCGCCGACCACATCGTCGCACGCGGGCTGGCGGTGGCCGCCTTCGACGGCCCCGGCCAGGGAATGCTCAGCTTCGACAGTAAGCTGCGGCCCGACCAGGAGGTCGCCATCCAGGCCATCGTCGGCGCGCTGGCCGGCCGGCCCGATGTGGACGGCTCGCGCCTGGCCGTGGGCGGCATCTCCTACGGCGGCATGTTCGCCATCCGCACCGCCGCGGCGGACGAGCGGGTGCGGGCGGTGTTCGCGATCTCGACCTGGTACACGCCGGCCGGGCGGTTCGCGGAGATGGACGACCTGACCCGGCCTGGGCAGTACCAGCACCACGGTCCCGACCCCGCCGCCAACATGGCGGCGATGACGCTGGCGGGTGCCGCCGCCCGGGCCCGGGTGCCGTTGCTGCAGCTCTACGGCGGCAACGACCCCGGGTCGCCGCCGGCCCACGGGGAGCGGATCGCCGCCGAGTACGGCGGCCCGGTCACCACGGTGATCTACCCGGACGGGGTGCACATCCTCAACAACCTCTGGTACCAGGCGCGGCCACTGGTGGCCGACTGGCTCGCGGAAACACTCTGACCGGCGAAAGGCGCGCCATGGACTACTCGAAGGCGGAGGCCAAACTGGCCGCACGGGAGCGGTTCACCGGCCTGTGGGCGGCCATCACCGTCCCGGTCGGCACCGATGGCGGCATCGACGAGGCGGCGCTGCGCGCCGACCTGGACCGGCTCACCGGCGAGCTGGGGATCGACGGGATCTTCAGCGGCGGGGTGATGAGCGAGTTCTGGGCGCTGTCCGGGGCGGAGCGGCGGCGGCTCACCGAACTGGTGGTGGAACGGGCAAGGGGGCGCTGCCCGGTACTCGCCCATACCGGGCAGCACAGCGCGGCGGAGACCATCGAGCTGACCCGGCACGCGGAAGCGGCCGGGGCGGACTTCGCCGTCGTGATCAACCCCTACTACCCGCCCGCCTCCGACGAGGGCCTCTACCAGTGGTTCGCCCACGTCTGCAGATGCGTGGACATCGGGGTGTGGCTGTTCGACACCGGCTACTCGGGGGTGGCCCTGTCCACCGAGCTGATCGAGCGGCTGGCCGGGATCGAGAACGTGGTCGGCATCAAGGTGGGCCGCGACCACACCAGGTACCTGGAGCTGCTGTACCGGTTCGGCGAGCAGATCCTGGTCTGCTCCCCGCACGAGGAGACCTGGCTGGAGAACATGATCTCGCACGGCCAGCGCGTCTATATGTCCTCGGCCGCGCCTTACCTGTACCAGGTGCCAGGCTGGCAGCCGATGCGCGAGTACACCAGGCTGGCGCTGGCCGGGGAGACGGCCAAGGCCGCCGAGGTGGCGGCCACCCTGGACCCGGTCCGGTCGGTGGCGGCCAGGTGGCTGGCCGGCCGCGAGCGGCGGATCGACGCCATTGCCTCGATCAAGGCATGGGCCGGGCTGACCGGCATGTCCGGCGGCCCGGTGCGCCCGCCGCTGCTCTCGCTGACCGCAGCCGAGCAGGCCGCGCTGGCCGGCGACCTGGCCAGTGCTGGCTTGCTTTAACCATTTGCCAGGCGGTCGGCGAGCCAGTCGGCGGCCTGCGGGCGCCACCGGTAGGTCAGGTTCATGCACACGTGGTTGCCCTCGTCGAACATCCATAGCTGCGCCGCGGGCGCCTCGGCCGCTACCCGTTCCGCGTGCTGCCACGGGACCAGCCGGTCGCGCTTGCCGAACACGACGGCCATTGGCTGGGCGATCCGCTCCGCCACGCCCGCCAGGCTCATCCGCTCCGCGACCTGGTAGGCCTCCTCCTTGGTGGCCGCGCCGCAGCCGTAGCTGAACGTCGCGAAGCTGTGCGGTGACCTTTCCCTGATCAGGGCGCCGTAGTCGTAGCAGCCACCGCAGACGACGACCGCCTTCAGCCGTGGCTCGAAGGCCGCGGCCCGGGCCGCGTAGTACCCGCCCAGGCTGACCCCGAGGGTGCCCACCCGGCCGCCGTCCAGGTCGGCGCGCTCGCAGAGCACGTCGAGTACGGCCGCGACCGGAGCCTCGAAGTCCGGGCGAATCTTCACGGCCCTGGCCGACTCGCCCTGTCCCGGCCCGTCCAGCGAGAAGGTCGCCAGGCCCCTCGTGAGGAAGGTGTTCTCCACCGCGAAGAACTCCTCCTTGGTGGAGTCGAGCCCGGCGATCAGCAGCACGAGCGGCGGGCGGTCCGTGCCCGGCGGCCAGGCGCAGGTTGCCGACCAGGGATGCGCCGCCGAACGGGATCTCGATCCGCTCCGCGGCCGGGTCGAGCAGCTCAAGCCCGCGGTACATCGCGGCCACCGCCTGCGCGGCGACGGCATCGTGGGCGTCCATGTCGAGCATCCAGACGAACTTGCCGAAGTGATAGCTCACCGCGGCCCGGATCCAGGCCTCGCCCGCGGTGCGCAGCCAGCCCCGGCCCTCCGCTTCGCGGGCCAGCCCGGCATGCAGGTCGCCGTTGTCCCGCCAGGCGGTGAGCCAGTCCTCCCAGTGCTCGATGCCCGCGGTCACCCGGGCGAAGTCCGCGGGGTCGACGCCTTGCGCGGTGAACCGCGGCCCCCAGTTGGCGATGGCGGAGGAGACCTGCGCATCAGCCATGGGCCCGGGCTCCCGCGGAGGTGATCCCGGAGCCGGACATGACCTCCGCCGGGTCGTGGCCGAGGTCGGCGAGCAGGACGGTGGCCGCGTTGCGCCCGGGGGCGCCGGTGATGGATCCGCCCGGGTGCGTGCTGCCGCCGGTCTGGTACAGGCCGGGGATGGGCATCCGGTGGCTGGCCCAGCCGGGCGCCGGGCGCAGCGCCCCGCTGAAGGCCGGGCCGCGGTTGCCGCCGTGGAACGCGCCGTTGATCATGTGCGGGTTGAGCTGCTCGATGTCCGCGGGGGACTTGACCAGGTGCGCCAGGATGGTGTCGTCGGTCAGGTTGGGCGCGTGCCGGCGCAGCCGGTCGAGTAGCCGACGCGCGTGCTGTTCCTTGACGTCCTCCCAGCCGCCCATGTCGTCGGGCAGCCGGTAGGTCTGCGGGCTGAGGATCTTGACGGTGTGGCAGCCTTCCGGCGCCCGGCCCGGGTCGGCCAGGGTCGGGGTGGCGACCAGCACCCACGGCGGATCCGGGATGTACCGGCCCGCGCGCAGGTCCGCGCCCAAGTCGATCATGTCCTCCGGCCAGCCCGCCATCCCGGCGGAGACCGCCGTACGCGGTCCTTGCGGGGAGGCGAACTCGGGTGCCGCCGTGGTGCAGTAGTAGGTGGCGAACCCTGGCACCCCCACGTCGTAGGTGTCCACCCCGTAGTGGAACTCCTCCGGCCACGCCTGCGCGGGCGCCATGTCCCGCAGATGCTTGACGTGGATCGTGGACACCACCGCGGTGCGGGCCAGGTACTGCTCGCCATCGTCGGTCTCCACGCCGGTGCACCGGCCGTCCTCCAGCAGCAGCCGGGTCACCCGGCGGCCGCACAGGATCGTGCCGCCGTGGTCCTCCAGGTACCCGGTCATCGCCGCGGTGAGGCTCGCCGACCCGCCGACCGGGATGGACCAGCTTCGCTGCTGGCGGCCGAATGTCTGCTGGTAGGGCAGTACCCCGGAGCCGGGCGTGTCCAGCGGCTGGAACACCTGGTAGGCCATCCACAGCAGGAACGCCTGGACGTGCCGGCTGGAGAACTCGTGCTTGACCACCTCCACCGCCGACAACTGGCGGCGGCGCGCCCAGATCCGCCCGCGCGGGTGATCGGCGAGCATCTCCTCCAGCGACGGCCCGTAGCCCACCGGGGTGAACTGCCACCCGCTGAACACGGTCTTGACCTCGTCGTACTCATCGAGCAGACGACGGTAGGCGGCGGCGTCCTCCCGGGAGAACCTGGCCACCTCCTCGGCGGTGCGCTCCCGGTCGAGCCACATGGTGAGCTGCTCGCCGTCCGGGAAGGCCACCTGCTCGACCGGATCCGGTTCCACGTACCGCAGCCCGTAGTCGGCGATGAGGCCCAGCTCGTCGTGCAGCAGCGCCGGGTTGATCCTGATCATGGTGTGGCCGGTGGCGCAGGTGTCGATGCCGAACCCGGGCAGCAGCAACTCCTCGGTGGCCGCACCGCCGCCGGGGATGCTCCGGGCGTCAAGCACCAGGCAGCGATAGCCCGCCTTGGCCAGGTAGCAGGCGGTGAGCAGGCTGTTGTGTCCTGCTCCGGCGACCACGATGTCAGCAGTGGTCATTTGCTTTGCCTCGCTTCCCGCTGTTCAGCCGCTCTCTATGCAAACCATTGCAGATCGGGTGGTGGTGAGGCAACGCGGTCTGGCCGCCCGGGCGGCGGGCCCGGGCCAGGGGCCCGGAAGACTGGGCCGGCGCTACTTCGCGCGGGCCAGGGTGAGGCCGTCGCCGACCGGCAGCATCACCAGTTCCACCCGGTCGTCGTGCAGTACGTGCTCGTTGAAATCCTTGATCGCCTGGGCGTCGGGATCCGGGGCGGCGGCGAAGATGCGGCCGTGCAGGAGGGTGTTGTCCACCAGGATGACGCCGCCGGGCCGGATCCGCGGTACGAGCTCTTCCCAGTAGCTGAGGTAGCCCTGCTTGTCCGCGTCGATGAAGGCCAGGTCGATCGACCGGCCGGCGGGCAGCGCGCGCAGCGTGCCCAGGGCCGGGCCGAGCCGCAGTTCGATGCGGTCGGCCAGGCCCGCCTTCTGCCAGTAGGCGCGGGCGAGCGTGGTCCACTCCTCGCTGACGTCGCAGCACAGCAGTTTCCCGCCGTCGGCCAGGCCGCGCGCCAGGCACAGCGACGAGTAGCCGGTGAACGTGCCGACCTCGACCACCTGGCGGGCGCCCATGAGGCTGGTCAGCATCGTCATGAACGTGCCCTGCTCGGGGCCGATCTGGAAGACCACCCGGTCCGGGAACCTCTCCGCGGTCTCGGCGATCAGGTCGCGCAGCAGCGCGTCCGGTGGGGTGGAGTGGGCGACCAGGTACTCGTGCAGGTTGGGGCGCAGGTGCTCGGATCCGGAGGCCATGGGGTCGAGGTTAGCGCCAGGGGATCCGGCTGGTGGCGGGAGCCGGGGCCTGGGCAAGCTCTCCCGGCGAGATCTTGCACACACCGCCCCTGCCCCTCGCATACTGGGTCAACGGGGTGTCGGCCGTCACGGCCCGACCCCAGACCGACCGGAGGACCACCATGACGGCGCAGATACTCCAGCAGCGGGCCGAGATCGAGCGGGCGATGGGCAGCCGGACCATTTGCGACCTGTTCGACCTCACCGCCGCGGAGGCGGGGGACGCTCCGGCATTCTCCAACGAGGCCGGGGACAGCTGGCAGACCCTGACCTGGGCGCAGGCCCACCGGCAGGTGCGTGAATTGGCGGCCGGCTTCGCCGCGCTCGGCCTGGCGCCGGGCGAGCGGGTTGCGCTCATGCTGCCCAATTGCACCGAGCACGTTCTCGCCGACCAGGCGGCGGTGCACGCCGGCGGCCTGGGCGTCACGATTTACGCCACGCTGGCGCCGGAGCAGATCGCTTTCGTGGCCGGGGACTGTGACGCCCGGATCGCCGTCGTGGACGGGGCAGGCGAACTGGCGCGCTGGCAGCCGGTGCTGGGCCAGCTGCCCGGGCTCAAGACGGTCATCGTCAGGGATGCCGCCGCGTGCCCGGCCGGAGAACCCTACCTGACCTGGGACGCCTTCGCGGCGCTCGGCAAGGAGCGGTACGCCGCCGACCCGGATCTGGTCAGCGAGCGGGTGGCGGCGATCACCATCGATGACCCGGTGGCCCTGCTTTACACCTCGGGGACCACAGGCAACCCGAAGGGCGTGCTGCTCACACACCGCAACGTCGGCTACGAGCTTGCCAGTGCGATGGGCATGGGCCTGATCCCGGACCGGGCCCGGTGGGTGTCCTATCTGCCGCTCGCGCACATCGCCGAGCGCATGTTCAGCATCTACCTGCCCATCCATATGGGGACGCACGTGCACTTCTGCTCGGACCCGGCGCAGCTCGTGCGGGTGGTCGGGAAGGTCCGCCCCAACGGGTTCTTCGGCGTGCCCCGGGTGTGGGAGAAGATCCGGGCGGGCATCGAGTCGCTGTTCACGCTGGAACAGGACGAGGCCAGGCGCGCCGCCGTAGCCAAGGCGATGGACACCGGCCGGCGGTACGTGGAGGCCTGCCAGTACGGGCACACCATGCCGCCCGGCCTGGAGGCGGAGTTCGCCGCGGCGGACGCGGCGGCGCTCGCGCCGATCCGCGGGCTGCTCGGCCTGGGCGAGGCGGAGGTTGTGTCCAGCGCCGCTGCGCCGCTGCCGCCGGAGGTCGCGGCGTTCTTCTCCGGCCTGGGCATGAAGATCCTCGACATCTACGGGATGACCGAGACCACGGGGGCGTTCACCACCAACACCCCCGAGGCGTTCAAGCTCGGCACGGTGGGCCGGCCCTACCCGGGCATGGAGGTACGCATCGCCGAGGACGGGGAGATCCTGGTGCGCGGCCCGCTGACCACGCCCGGGTACCTGAACCGGCCCGACCTCACCGCGGACCTGATCGACGCCGACGGCTGGCTGCACACCGGCGACATCGGCAGGCTGGACGAGGACGGGTTCCTGTCGGTGGTGGACCGCAAGAAGGAACTGATCATCACCGCGGGCGGCGAGAACATCGCGCCGGCGGGGATCGAGAGCCTGCTCGTCGCGCACCCGCTGGTCGGCCAGGCGCTCGCCTACGGTGACCGGCGCAAGTACGTGGTGGCGCTGCTCACCCTGGACGGCGAGGTGGCGCCGGCCTGGGCGAAGGCCCGTGGCATCGGCTCCGGGTCACTGGCCGAACTGGCCGCGGACCCGGTGGTGCTCGCCGAGGTGGGCGCCGCGGTCTCGGCCGCGAACGAGCGGCTGGCCCGGGTCCAGCAGGTCAAGCAGTGGCGGCTGCTGCCGGTGGAGTGGACGGCGGAGACCGAGGAACTCACCCCGACGCTGAAACTGCGGCGGCGGATCGTCCACGCCAAGTACGCCGACGTGCTCGACACGCTGTACGACGGCTGACACCTCCGCCCGGCACGCCAGGGATCAGATCTGGCTCCAGGTGGAGCCGTCCCAGGCCCAGGTAGTCGTGGGGAACGACTGGAGCGCGTTCTCGCTGCCCGAGAACAGCACGACCTGGCCGGTGGCGCTGTCGAAGGTCATCGCCCCGTAGGCGCGCGGTGGCGGCGATGTGGCCGGGCTGAGCCGCGTCCAGTCCGTGCCGGTCCACGTCCAGATCGTGTTCAGGAACGTGTTGTGCCCCGCGTCGCCGCCGAACAGCAGCAACTGGTTGCTGGCCGTGTCGTAGGCGGCCTGCCGGGCAAAGACGTCGATGCCCGGCGAGTGCGCCGGGCTGAGCGGGGTCCACGTGGTGCCGTTCCAGGTCCAGGTGTCGCCGGGAGCGAAGCCGGTGCCGCGGAAGCCACCGAAGAGGACCATCTGACTCGTCGCGGGGTCGTAGACGAATGCGGCGCTATCCCGCCCGCTGGGCGAGGTGGCCGGATTGAGCGGGGTCCACGTGGTGCCGTTCCAGGACCAGGTGTCGTCCCAGTACCCCGTCCCATGGAAACCGGCGAACAGGATCACCGTCTTGGTCGCGGCGTCGTAGGCCATCTGCTGGTCCTCCCGGCCCGGAGGCGAGGTGGCCGGGTGCAACTGGGTCCAGTTGCTGCCGTTCCAGGTCCAGGTCTGGTTGGAGAAGCCGGTGCCGGTCGTCGCGCTTCCACCGAACAGCAGGAGCTGGTTGGTGGCGGGGTCGAAGACCATCGAGGCCCCGGTGCGGGCCGAGGGGCTGCGGGTGGGGTTATGGAGCGTCCATGTGGTCCCGGTGCGGGTCCAGGTGTCGCGGAATATCGTGCCCGGGCGCCTGCCGCCGAACAGGACCAGCTCGTTCTTGGGCGGGTAGTAGGCGAATGCCGCCCACTCCCGGCCCCGCGGGGTGGCGGCTGCGGCCCGGGCCGGCGCGGCGTGGCCACGGCCCGGCCCGCGCGCAGCGGCCCGGGCGGGCGTGGCGGCCACCGCGGTGACCGCCAGCACGGCACACGCGCATGCGGCGGTGCGCCGGAACAGGGTGTTGCCGCGCATTGCGAGCACCGTCGTGATCATCTGACATCCTCCCGTTAGCTCCGGCCCCGCCACCCCGCCCAAGCGCCGTGGCTCATTCCCGGACAAAAGACGCATCAGGGCACCCACGGGTTTACTCCGGCCGTGCCGCGCCGACGCTACGCTTGGCTAACCTCTGCCACGCCAGCTGGTGGAGCCGGGCCTGGTCTGGATCTCCCAGTGGCGTCCCGGCTCGTCAGAGGCGGTCGAGGGCGTCCGAGAGACGCTGCGCGGCGGCGTGGCGAGGAAGGCCGCCTGACGCGCGGTGCCCGGCCGGCCACAGCATCACCGTGGCGGGACAGTAAGGTCGGGGCCGGAGGCGTCCGGGTGCCTGGTGGCCCCCCCGGTCTTCAAAACCGGTGAGCCGCGCGCCGCGCGGCTGGCGGGTTCGATTCCCGTCCGCCTCCGCTACGGCCCGTGGGCGGCCCACCTCCGGGTGGCCACCGGGCGGGTGGCCGGGAGGAGGAGTCCCGGCCACCCGGATCACCGGGCTGCGGTCAGCCGATGACCTTCTTGGTGGATGGCACGCACAGCCAGTTCGTTGCCCGGATGTGCACCACGGACGTGCCGAACTGGTTCTCGTCCCAGACCTTGGGGACGATCGGTGTCTGCGTCACCGGGAAGCAGAGCAGGTGCATCGCCGGGTTGATGATCGGGAAGACCTTGCCGCTCGCCAGGATCTTCTCCGTGGGCAGGCACAGTTCCGCCGGAACAGGGTTCACCGTGGCCTTCACCGCGCCTTTGGTGGCGAACTCGTCCTTGAGCATCACCGGTGGCGGGCTGTACGGCGGCGTGCCGGGGGCCAGCTTCACCGGGTAACAGGTGAAGTGGTTGAGCCGGGGCGGCGTGCGAGGGGTCTTCCCCGGCGGGCCGGTCAGGCTCTTCCAGGACGGCACGCAAAGCAGGTTCGGCTGGCCGGGGATCGAGGGTCCCGGTGCCGAACTGGTTGGTGACCTGCACGGTCGGCGTGGGCTGGGCCGACGGAGGCTTGATGTTGAAGCACGCCAGGTGGGCGTTCGGGTTGGTGATCTTGAAGACCTGCCCGGTCGGCAGGATCTTCTCCACCGGGTTGCAGTGGACCACCGCCGGGTTGACGATGGCCGGCACGAAGCCATTCGGGCTGAACTGGTCGATCAGCCGCACGCCCGACGGGATCTTGAAATTCGGGCCGGAGGCGGTGTAGCAGAGCTGGTGGTCCACGGGGGGCAGGGCAGTGACGCGTGGGGACGCCGAGGCGGTAGCGACACCAGCCGCTACGCCACCGGCGCCCAGCAGCACCACTGCGCCCGCCAGGGCCAGCCGCACCGTGCTGGCCCGCGGAGACTTGGACATGGCCTCTTCCTTCGCTCGGCGGGCACCCGCTGGGTGCCCGCATCCGACGAGGTGAGCGGGGTGTTTGCCGGGCGGCTTAAGCCGACTTTGCCACAGCATTACCTACCCGCCGGGTGCTGTCCAGGGCACCCGGCGGGTTGTTGCCACCCGTTTGCCAGGAGGCCGGTGGCTCCGGGTCGTTGCCCGTCCTGTCCCGTGGCATCAGATCGTTCTTACAGCTCTCGATTGCCGCTGCGCGCGGGCTGTTGACACTGGCCAGCGGGCCGCACTACGTTCCGAGGGTTTGATGCGCTGAAATGTAGCGATTTACCCCGGCTCCGGGGAGCGGCGAGTGGGGCGGTGAGTCGGTTGGTGGCATGGCGTGGCGCCGTCAAGGTGCGGCTGGCGGCGGTGGGCGGTGCGGTGGCCCTGGCCGTCACCGGGGTGGTGCCCGGCGCGCTCGGCGCGGCCGCCGCGGCCGGGACCGGGCAGGCCACGCAGGGCTTCACGATCGCGCGCAGCTCGTTCGGCGTGCCCACGATCACCGGTACGTCGCAAGCCCGGATGTGGTTCGGGGCCGGCTGGGCGCAGGCGCAGGACCGGATGGTCCAGCTCGAGCTGACCAGGCGCGCCGTGGAGGGCACGCTCTCGGCGATCTTCGGCCCGAGCCAGCTGAGCCAGGACCAGACCGTCCGCACGTTCTTCTACACCCCGGCAGAGCTGACCGCCCAGTTCCAATCCTTGCCCGCCGTGACGCAGCAGGCGCTCACCGAGTTCTCCGACGGGATCAACGCCTACGAGGCGAGCGCGTACACCAGCGCGACCGCCGAGCAGCAGAAGGTGCCTTATGAGTTCTTCGTGCTCGGCCAGGCACTCGGGCTGTCCGGCCCGTACCAGCCGGCCCCGTGGCAGCCCGAGGACAGCGTGGCCGTCGGCAACTTCCTGGCCCGCCAGTTCGGCGGTGGCGGCGGCAGCGAGCTGACCAACCTGCAGTTCCTCCAGTACCTGGAGAACGAGCTGACCAAGAAGGGGTCCAAGCACCCGTTCACCACCGCGGCGGCGATCTTCAACGACTCCCGGTGGATCAATGACCCCACCGCGCCCACCACGGTGCCGCAGGCGCCGCAGGCCGCGCTATCGGGCATGTCGCCAGCCAGGGCGGACGCCGCAGTGCTGCACGCGGCCGCGGGCCTGCCGGCGATCAGCCACGCGGCGCTCGCCAGGGCCGCCGCCAAGCTGTCCGGCGACCGGGCCACGATCCTGAAGACAGGCGCCGCGATGCGGGTGCTGTCGCACGGTGGCTCGAACGCGATCGCGGTGGCGCCGTGGCGGTCTGCCGACCACCACGCGCTGCTGTGGGGCGCGCCGCAGGAGGGTTTCGGCACCCCGAGCGTGGACGGCGAGGAGTACCTGCACGCCCCCGGTTACGACGCGGGCGGCATGTACATCACGGGTGAGCCGTTCATCCTGATCGGCCGGAATGCCAACCTCGCCTGGACCACCACCAGCGAGGAACTGGTCGACCAGCGGGTCTACATCGAGCACAACGTCAACTTCGCGGCCAGCCCGCCGACGTATGAGTTCAACGGCCAGCAGGTCCCGATGCAGGCGATCCCGGAGACGATCGACGTGGCGGGCCAGCCGTCCCAGAGCTTCACCGTGCTGCGCACCATTGACGGGCCGGTGGTCCTCGCCGACCCCGCCGACGGGATCGCCATCTCGGTGCGGTTCGCCTCGTGGGGCCAGGAGACCGGTACCCTGGCCGGCTTCTCCCAGCTCGGCGCGGACGCGAACCTGAGCCAGTTCCGGCACTCGATGAGCCTCATCACCACCCTGCACAACTTCCTGTACGCCGACCGGCAGGGCAACATCGCCTACTTCGGCGACGGGCTGGTCCCGGTCGAGCCGGCCGGCGTGGACCCGCGGCTGCCGGGCGCGGGGGACGGCACCCAGCAGTGGACCGGCTTCGTGCCGTTCGCGCAGATGCCGCACAGCGTCAACCCGAGCCAGGGCTTCCTGGACAACTGGAACACCAAGCCCTCGCAGCAGGCCTTCTACCAGCAGAACTCCGGTGACGAGTACTGGGGCACGATCTTCCGGTCACAGCTCATCAGCCAGCTGCCAAGGCCAGCACGTCGATCAGCGTCAAGTACCTGGAGGGCATCGAGCACTCCATCGGCACCATCGACAACGGGGATAACACCAGGCCCGCGGCTCGCTACTTCATCCCGTTGCTGGCGCGGCGCCTACCAGGCGCTGGTCAAGGCGCAGCAACCCGATCGTCAGCCCCTCGGCCCACCCGGACCTGCGGCCCGCGATCGGCGCGCTGGAGCACTGGAACGGCGTCACCACCCTGGGCAGCTCGGCCATGTCGATCTTCATGAACTTCCTTGAGGCTCTCGAGCACAACGTGTTCGAGGGCGGCCTCAACCCCGGTGAGCGGTACACCGGCAAGATCAACTTCAGCGACGGGAGCCTGGGCCTGGGCACCTACGGCGGCCTGGGCGGGATGGCCACCTACAACCTGCTGTACCACGTCCTGCACATAACCCACCGGGATGGTGCCGTGCGGGACCTTGTGCTACCAGGGCGAGTACTTCGACGGCCACCGTAACCAAGCTGCTGGTGGAGAGCCTCAACGATGCGATCACGATCCTGTCCGGCACCGGCACCCAGCTCGGCCAGAATGTCCCCGGCTTCGGCACCACCGACATCTCCAAGTGGGGGTACCAGCCGGCCCAGGACCAGAACTGGGACAGCCTCGACCCGCTCGCCGTGGGTATCACCACCCATTGCGGCACCAGCGCCAGCCAGAACCGCAGCACGTTCATGATGGCCGTGGACGTTGGCCCCACGCTCACCGGCCAGGACGAGCTGCCGCCCGGGCAGAGCGCGTTCATCTCCGCGGCGGGCACACCAAGCCCGCACTTCTGCGACCAGGTGGGCTTGTTCAACGACTTCCGTTACAAGAACATGCCCCCGACCTGAGCCCGGTGAGGCGAAAGGGCGGGCCCCGGTGCTGGGGCCCGCCCTTCGTCATGCCGGGTCGGCTGGGTTACCGCGCCGCGGTGAGGCGGCGCCACACGCTCGGCCGGTCGCCGTCCTGCTCCGTGGCGGGCTCGTCCTGCTTCGCCGGCTTCTCCTCCCGGTCACGGCGGCGGCGGGGCTTGGACCAGCTCACCTCGTCGGCCGCGAGCTGGGCGTCCCGTGCACCGACCACCGTCAGGCGGCCGAAGGCCACGGCGGCGAGGAACACGATGACCACGCCCAGGGCGATGAAGAAACTCAGGTGCTCGGCCACCATGTGCAGCGGGCCCCCGGTCGGCTGGCCGGGGTCGAGTGCGGCCGGAACACCGCCAGGCACGCCGAGCGCGGCGCTGCTTGCCCACACCGGCCCGAGCAGGCTGCCCACGGCGAACCAGGCACCGCCAGCGGCGGCCAGGGCCGCGCCGAACATCGCGACCGGCCGGAACGCGCTGATCATCAGGATCAGGCCGCCGAGGGCGACTGTCACCCCGGGCACGATCTCCAGGAAGAACCGGCCCCAGGTCCAGGTCCACGCGGTGTCGGGGGTGTAGGCGAAATGGAAGTAGGGGCCGACGAACGGGATCAGCGCGCCCCACACACCAAGCAGGATCAGCAGGAAGCCGCTGCCCACGCCACGGGTGCGCGGCACTCGCATCATCGCTGTCATGAGGAATCACTCCCTGAGCACATTCCAGTCGATATCGCGTCCGCAACTACCCGCGGTGAGGGCGACCATGCGCGGATCCGCGTGCGGATTCCCGCCGGGTGCGGGCTGGGCCGCCGCGGTACCCGGCCGGGCGCGGGACCGCCCGCCCCGCGCGGCGCCCCGGGTCTGGCCGCGCGAGGCGCTAGCGCCGGATATGCGCGCCGTTCGGTGAACCGGTCGATGCTCCAGGCGGCCGCCTCGGCCGGTGGCTCGCCCGCCGAGATCCACCGGGTGATCGTGGCCGCGGTGATCGGGGCCATCAGGATGCCGGTACGGAAGTGCCCGGAGGTGAGCCACGCGTTGTCGAGCCCCGGCACCTTGTCGATGACCGGGCGGCCATCGGGGTGCCGGGGGCGGAAGCAGTACCACTGGTAGGCGGCGGGCAGCCCGCGCACCGCGGGCAGCGTGGCGTACAGCGCCTCCAGAATGGAGTCGATGACGTCCTGGCGGACTGCGGGCGTCTCGTCGCCCATGTCGAACGTGCCGCCGACCAGCAGCCGGCCGTCCTCGAGTTGGGTAGCGACCGGTGCGACGGTGCCGGGAAGGCGAACCGGTGAGGGCTCGGTGACCAGCAGGTGTCCCTTGACGCGGCTGGACGGCAGGTCGATCGCGAGGCCGTCGAGCGACGGTGGCAGTCCGGTGGCGAAGACCACCGAGCCCGGGTGGATATCCCCGGCCGTGGTGGTGACTTTGGTCACACGGCCACCCTTGGTGGTGACGGACGTGGCCGCCGTCCCGGTCGCCACCGCGGGGAGCACCGCGGCGAGCCGCACCAGCGACCGCAACGGGTTCACTCGCGCCTGCCGCCGGATCAGCGCTCCCGCCATGGGGCGGGCCAGGCCAGGGACCAGGTCGGCGACCCGGTCATGGTCGAGCCATTCCACCGCCGGGCGCTGGTGGGGGGCGAACCCGTCCGGGTCCGGCGCCAGCCCGATCCAGTCCAGCTCGATCAGCCCGACGCCGCCCGGCCAGGTCTGCTCAAGCTCGCCCCATAGTTCCAGGCTCGCCCTGGCCAGGTCGACAAACGGCTCGGGGTCGCTCCACTCGTGGATCTCCGGCGTGAGCAGCCCGGCCGCCCCGCCGGTGGCGCCCGAGCCCAGCCGGCCTGCCTCGATGAGCAGGACCGAGCCGAGCCCGGCCTCATGGCAGGCGGCCGCGGTGGCAATGCCGGCTATCCCCCCGCCGATCACCAGGATGTCGGGGCGCGTCAGCGAGAGGCTGCCCGCGCCCCGGCCGAGCTGCGCCCGTTCTTCCGCGGTGAGCCGGTCCCGCCAGATTGGAGTCTCAGCGACCATGACCCAATTGTCTCTCTAGTTGGTCACTACCTGGCACCACAATCCGTTATGCCGATCTCGGAAGTAGGCTGGTGTCTTCGCTGGCAAGCGCGAACCCCCCAGGCTGCGCAAGGAGGTGATGCCCGGGTGCTGGCTGATTCCTACGGCCGGATCGCTACGGATCTCCGGGTGTCCCTCACCGACCGCTGCAACCTGCGCTGCGACTACTGCATGCCCGCCGAGGGCCTGGACTGGCTGCCACGCCCCACCCTGCTCACCGACGATGAGGTCGCCCAGCTGGTGCGGGTCGGCGTGGAGCGGCTCGGCATCACCGAAGTGCGGTTCACCGGCGGGGAGCCGCTGCTGCGGCGCGGGCTCCCGGGCATCGTCGCCCGTACCGCGAAGCTGCGGCCCCGGCCGGAGATCTCCATCACCACCAACGGGATCGGGCTGGACCGGCTCGCTGGCCCCCTTGCCGACGCGGGCCTGGACCGGGTGAACGTGTCACTCGACACACTGAAGCCCGAGGTGTTCAGGCAACTGGCCCGGCGGGACCGTCTCCACGACGTGCTGCGCGGGCTGGCCGCGGCGGCGGCCGCCGGGCTCACGCCGGTCAAGGTCAACGCGGTGCTCATGCGCGATGTCAACGACGGCGAAGCGGTCGCGCTGCTCAGGTACTGCCTGGAGCACTCCTACCGGCTCCGGTTCATCGAGCAGATGCCGCTGGACGCGCAGCATGGCTGGCGCCGGGAGAACATGGTGACCGCCGAGGAGATCCTCGACGCCCTGTCGGCGGAGTTCACCCTCAAGCCGGACGACTCGGTGGCGCGCGGCTCGGCTCCCGCGGAGATCTTCCTGGTCGACGGCGGGCCCGCGCGTGTTGGCGTGATCGGCTCGGTGACCAGGCCGTTCTGCGGGGCGTGTGACCGGGTGCGGCTCACCGCCGATGGCCAGATCCGCAATTGCCTGTTCGCGCAGGACGAGAGCAACCTCCGCGATCCGATGCGGGCCGGGGCTGGGGATGAGGAACTGGCCGCAATCTGGACCCGGGCGGTTGCCGTCAAGCTCCCCGGGCACGGGATCAACGAGCCGGGGTTCTTGCAGCCCGCGCGCCCGATGTCTGCCATCGGGGGCTGAGCCGGCGCTGCCTTGCTTGTTCGCGGGTTCTGGTTGAGGGCGTTGCTGCGGGGGGCGTCCGCGGGGCTCCGGCGGGCTTGCACAGGTAGTTGACGGCTGACCGCCGTTGGCCCGAGGCGCGCGGGGTCCTTGGCTGGCCCTGGCAACGCTTACGCCCGCCTCCGCCCCACGCACGCCCTGTTGAACACTGCACGGACGCGCCGCACCCGGCGCACCGGGCGCACCGGGCGCACCCGCCGCCTGCGCCCGTCTAGCTCCGTCCTCTCGCTGCTGCATTCGTTGCCCGCCTCGGCTGCGCGCATGCCCAGCCGTCGGCGCGGGCGGGGCGCTTTCGCGCCACTGAATGACGTTTGATCGCGCCGCGGCGGCCCAGCTGAGCACTAGCCCAGCGGCCAGCCAAGCCCAGCGCAGTCAGCTGAACGTGGAACAGGACTTGCCGTCTGAGTGTTATCGATATATCGTTGACATGTCGAAGAAGGAATAAGTCTTCTTGGACTGTCGGATTACTACGAAGAGTACGGGAGTACGAAGATGCATGAACATCACGAACACAGGCATGAAGCCGGAGGCTGGGAGCCCGGCGAGGAAGACTGGGGCCGTGGCAGGGGACGTGGCCGCGCACGTGGCCGCGGGCCTGGTGGCCCCGGGCGCCGGGGTGGCCCGTGGGGCCCGGGCGGGTTCGGCCCGATGGGCTTCGGCCCCTGGGGACCGGAGGGCAGGATGCACCGAGGCCCGCGGGTCCGGCGCGGCGACGTCAGGGCCGCGGCGCTGGCGCTGCTCGCCGAGGAGCCACGCAACGGCTACCAGTTGATCCAGGACATCTCCGAGCGCAGTGGTGGCGTCTGGCAGCCCAGCCCGGGGTCGGTCTACCCCGCGCTCCAGCAATTGGAGGACGAGGGCCTGATCCAGGCGGAGACGCCGGAGGGCGGCCGCAAGCGCTACGCGCTGACCACCGAGGGGCGCGAGTACGTGACCGCGCACGCCGACGAGGTCCGCGCACCCTGGGACGACGTGGCCAGCAGCGTGGGCACGGACGCGATCGAACTGCGCAAGCTGTTCGGTGCGGTGGCGATGGCCGGCATGCAGGTCGTGCAGGTCGGCACCCCCTCGCAGGTGGCGCAGGCGCAGCAGATCCTCACCGATGCCCGGCGGAAGCTCTACGCGATCCTCGCGGCCGATGACGACGCCGCCGCCGAGTGACCGCACCAAGGGCTGGCGGGGTTCGCCCCGGCCAGCAGGGCCACGGCCCAGTGACGAAGGAACGGGGCCGTGAGCCAGCGGGGGGCTCCGGGGGGTTCGTCCCCCCGGGGCCAGCACCGGGGTTCCGGGGCGGCTTGCCGCCCGGGCCAGCACCGCCGGGACCGGCCGTCCGCAGCGGCTAGGCTCAACACTGGATCTCAAGGAGGCGTGACACGGTGGCAGGGCAGGGATCTGGCGGCGCGGCGGCTCAGCAGGCGGCCGATGGGCACCGCGAGCCGGCGATCGAGGTTGCGGGCCTGACCAAGAACTACGGCAACATCGAAGCGGTACGCGGGATCGACTTCGAGGTACCCGTGGGGGAGACCTTCGGGTTCCTTGGCCCCAACGGTGCGGGCAAGTCGACCACGATCAAGATGCTGTGCACGCTGGCGCGGCCCACGTCAGGATCGGCCAGGGTCGCGGGGCACGAGGTGACCACCGACCGCGACGCGGTGCGCCGCAACATCGGGCTGGTCTTCCAGGACACCACGCTGGACAACTACCTGACCGGTGCGCAGAACCTGCGCTTCCACGCGGCCCTGTACGGGGTGCCCGTGGCGGCGGTGGAGCCGCGGATGCGGCAGGTGCTGGAGATGGTGGGCCTGTGGGAGCGCCGGGACAGCGTGGTGATGACGTACTCGGGCGGGATGAAGCGGCGCCTGGAGATCGCGCGGGGCCTGCTGCACGCACCGCACGTGCTGTTCCTGGACGAGCCGACGGTCGGCCTGGACCCGCAGACCCGCGCGTCGATCTGGGAGTACATCAACGAGCTGAAGAGCCGTGAGGACATCACGATCTTCCTCACCACGCACTACATGGACGAGGCCGAGCACTGCGACCGGATCGCGATCATCGACCATGGGAAGATCGTGGCCATCGACACCCCGGAGGCGCTGAAGGCCAGTGTGGGCAAGGACCGGGTGCAGATCCAAACCGCCGATGACCAGGCGGCCATCGCGGAACTGGGCCGCGAGTTCGGCATCGAGGCGGCGGTGCACGAGGGCGCGGTGACGTTCTCGGTGGCGTCGGGCGAGCAGTTCGTGCCGCGTCTGTTCGCCGGGCTGTCGGTGCCGATCAATTCGGTCAGCGTGTCCCGGCCGACCCTGGACGACGTGTTCATGTCCTACACCGGCACCACGATCAGGGACGCGGAGGCGTCGGGTACCGACCAGATGCGGCAGATGGCGGCGGCGTTCCGGGGGAGGCGGTAAGCATGGCGACCACGCAGACCACCCAGGTGGCACGGGCCACCGAACAGGCGGAACTGGCCGGGACGATCAGGGTCTCGGTTCCCGAGCACAGCCTGCGGACCGACCTGCGCGCGGTGAGCATCGTCTGGCGCCGCGAACTGATCCGCTTCCAGCGTGACCGGCTGCGCACGATCACCTCGCTGATCCAGCCGCTGCTGTTCCTGCTGGTGCTTGGCACCGGCCTGTCCTCGCTGGCACAGGCAAGCATGCCCCCCGGTATCGACTTCAAGACCTTCATCTACCCCGGCGTGCTGGCCATGACGGTGCTGTTCACCGCGATCTTCTCGGCCGCCTCGATCGTCTGGGACCGGGAGTTCGGGTTCCTCCGCGAGATGCTGGTCGCGCCGGTCAGCCGGGCCTCGATCGTCATCGGCAAGTGCCTCGGCGGCGCGACCATCGCAACGATGCAGGGCATCATCATCCTGGCCCTGGCCGGCCTGGCCGGCGTGCCCTACAACCCGGTGCTGATGCTCACCCTGGTGGGCGAGATGCTGCTGCTCGCGTTCACGCTGACCGCGTTCGGCGTGATGATGGCGGCCCGGATCACCCAGTTCCAGGCGTTCATGGCGCTGACCCAGATGCTCGTGATGCCGCTGTTCTTCCTGTCCGGTGCGCTGTACCCGCTGCACGGGCTGCCGGCCTGGCTGAGCGTGCTCACCAGGATCGATCCGCTCACCTACGTGGTCGGGCCGATGCGGCACGCGGTGTTCACCCACCTCAACCTGGACCCGGCCGCGATGGGCGCGCTTTCGCCCAGTATCACCTGGCTTGGCTGGCCGGTGCCGATCATGCTGTCACTGGGAATCGTGGCGGCGATGGGGCTGGCCATGATGGGCGTGGCGATCGCCACGTTCAGTAAGCCCGAATAACCGCGAGGCGGTTGTCAAGATATCTATTAGGAAAGGCTTGCCTTACTTTAAAGGCAGGGTAAAAAGTCTATAAAGAAAGCATCACAGCCCCGTTAGAAACAGTCTATACCTTTAATGGCCGGGTGGCTGCCGAGATACAGGCTCAGGTCGGCTGCCACAGTCCAGCGCGGTTGTTGGTTCCCGGGAATCTGTGGCGGGGGATGGGCAGCCGATGGGTTAGCTGGGCACGGACAGAACTCCGTGCCCAGCTAGCCCACCGCCCGCTGCGCATAAGGCTGCGGGGCAGGCACCACCGGAGGTTGGCCTGGGCTCGGGCAGAACTCCGCGCTGAGACAACCTGCGGCCGTCTCTGGACACAAGCGACCAGCCCCCACGCTCGACGCCGTCTGGCCCACTGCATCCGGTTGCTGTACGAGTGGACTCGGACAGAGTTGTCCAGACACCGCAGGTAGCAGAGGCTTCCCGAAGCGGGAGAGGGGAGCAGCAAGAGGGATTCGGGGCGGAAGCGAGCCCTGCAGCAACGGGTTCCGGGGACCCGAGCGGCCCTCCGGGCCGCAAAGGGGACCCGCCCAGAGCCTGGGCCGTAACTGGAGGCCGACCGGAGCCGACGTCCCATCGGGGGGCTCCGGGGGGTCGTCCCCCCGGGGGAACTGCGAGCCATGGCGAAGGCGCCTGACGGGCGCCGAAGATAAAGCGACGCCGGGTGGCTACGGGGGCAAACCACCCGGCGTCGCAATCATCGGCGTTCCGACGGGGGCCCGGAACGCCGGCAGGTGCTCCGACGGGGGACCAGAGCACCGGTTTGAATGCTACTACGATTCCCCCCACGATGCATCAATCCCGGAACACAATCGAGTCGCGCGCGCTTGGTCTGCCGTGTTGCTGAACGTAACCGGAACGCCCGATGTGTGCGCACCGTAACAGCGCGGCCGGGTCGGCTTTTCCAGTTTCATTCTTGGCCGGGGCCGGGCACACCGCCGTCACCCGGCTGACCTGGGACGGAGGGGCCACCCGGAGCGCCGCTGCCGGTACCGGAGTATCGCTCCGGTAGTTTCGGTTCGTAAGCACGGAAACCCCGCGTGCTCGTCGGCTCGCGTCCTCCGTTGGCGAACACGACGGCGAAGTATGGAATCACGATGGCGCCAACCCCGGGAATGGCCGCGAACCAGCCCGCGCCCGAAGCGAACAGCACGATCGTCAGCGCGAAACAAGCCACCCTGAAGGCCATCATGATCAGGTAGCGGCGCTCCCGGTACGCGATGTCCTCCGAGCGCGGCTTGGCCGCCTCGGTCACCAGGACCGCGGTGTCGCGTCGGCTCTTGGGCAGCACCCTCACGCCTTACAAACTATGCGCTGCCCGGGCTCTGCGTAACCCCAGCGACGTCCGTCAGTGCCGACGCCCCGGCGAGCGCCATCGCGTAGGCCAGGTCGCCGGTGAGCCCGGTGAGCAGATCCCGGACACCGTCGGCGCCATCGCACGCCAGCGCCCACAGCACCGGGCGGCCAAGGAACACCGCCCGCGCCCCGAGGCCCAGGGCGGTCAGCACGTCCGCACCGGTGCGCAGCCCGCCGTCCACGAACACCGGGACGGAAGTGCCCAGTTCGGCGGCCACCGCGGGCAGCGCCAGCGCGGTCGGTACCGCCCGGTCGAGCTGGCGCCCGCCATGGTTGGACACGATCACCCCGGCCGCGCCCGCGGCCACGCACGCGCGCGCGTCGTCCGCCCGGAGCACTCCCTTGACGAGCACGGGCACACCGCCCAGCCGGGCCAGCCAGTCAATATCGGCGAAGGTCAGGTCGGCCGCCTGCCCGGTCAGGCTCAGGTCCGCGAGCGGCCCGATGTTGGCCAGCACCTGGGCGTCGCTCACCACGCCTTCCGCGCGGTCACGCCGCTTGCGCCCGACTACCGGAGTGTCCCCGGTGAGTACGAGGGCGCGTGCCCCGGCCGCGACGGCGCGCTCCACCAGGCGCGCGGTGAGGGTGCGGTCGCGCATCACGTAGACCTGGAACCACCATGCGCCGCCGTCGCCCGCCACCGCCTCGGCGACGTCCTCGATTTTCATGCTGGACCGGGTGGACAGGACCATCAGCGCGCCGGCGCGCGCGGCCCCCCGGGCGGTCGCTACCTCGCCTTCGGAATGCGCGAGGCCCTGGAACCCGGTCGGCGCCACCGCGATCGGCGTGGCGGGCGCGGTCTCCGGCAGGCCGGGCAGGCGCACACTAGTGTCGATCGTGGACACATCGCGCAGCACCCGGGGCATCAGCCAGTGCCGCTGCCACGCGGACACGCTGGCCCGCAGTGTCTGCTCGCTTCCCGAGCCGCCCGCATAGTAGTCGTAGACGTCGGGGGTGAGCAGGCGCCTGGCTCGCTCTTCCAGTTCCGCGATGTCCACGGCCACGGGCGCTCCCCAAGCCTGGAGGGATCATGACTGACCGAACGTACCGGGTGACCGAAATCGTCGGCACCTCGCCAGACGGTATCGAAGCCGCGATCGGCAACGGCGTGCGGCGGGCCGCCCAGACCCTGCGGCATCTCGACTGGTTCGAGGTCACCGAGATTCGCGGCCAGATCAAGGACGGCGAGGTGGCGCACTACCAGGTGGGCATCAAGGTGGGTTTCCGGCTGGAAGACACCTGAGGGCTGCCACCGTGCCGGGCCGGGGGGCCGCCCCTCCGGCCCGGCACGGCTAGCTCGCCTGGCTGACCGAGGACATGTTGAAGTCCTCGAAGCGTGCGGCCGGCATCGCCGACCGGGTGAAGTAGTCACTCCACTCACGCGGCAGGGCCGGAACGGTGCTGCCCACTTCGGCGAGGCGCCCGAGCAGGCCGACCGGGCTCTCGTTGAATCTGAAGTTGTTGACCGCGCCGGTGACCTCGCCGTTCTCCACAAGGTAGACCCCGTCCCTGGTGAGGCCGGTGAGCAGGAGCGTCTGCGGGTCGACCTCACGGACGTACCACAGGCAGTTCACCAGCAGGGCCCGCCCGGTCCCGGCGATCAGGTCGTCCAGTGACGCCCCGCCGGCCCCTGCGCCCTCGAGGATCAGGTTGTCGGTTTCTGGTGTGGACGGCAGCCCGGACAGCCCGGCGGTCCACCTGGTCTGCGCGAGAGCGCGGAGCACGCCCTTGTCCATCCAGGTGACCGGGGGGATCGCCAGGCCGTTGTCGAACACCGACACCTCCCGGCTGGAGGTACGCGCGACCACGAACGGGGCGCACCGCAGCCCCGCGTCGCGCGGGTCGCTGCGCAGCGTCACCGGCAGGCTGGCCAGCCGCTCGCCGACCCGGGTCCCGCCGCCGGGCTTGCTGAACACCGTCCTGCCGTCCAGCGCGTCCTTCGCCCCGGCGGACCAGTAGAGGTAGATGAACAGGTCGGCCATGGCGCTTGGGGACAGCAGGGTCTGGTACCTGCCCGCGGGCAGGTCGATCTGGCGCGCGGCCCAGTCGAGCCGCTGGCCCAGGCCGGCGGTGATCGCCGCGACGTCCACGTCGGTGAAGTCGCGGGTGGCCTGGCCTGCCCAGACCGAGCCACCGGGGTCGGCAGACTTGGCGTTGAGCTCGGCCTTACCGGTGGGCTGGTCATGGCGCAGCCGCAGCCCGGTGGAGGTGCCGAGGAAGGTAGCGGTCACGGAATGCTCGGCATACCCGTATAGCTTCCGCCCGGCCGCTGCCGCCGCCCCGAACGCCTCGCCGAGCGCTGGCGAGAAGTTCGTGAACACGCCGATGCCGGTGCTGCCCGGCTCGTCGTCCCAGCCGGGCTGGCCGGCCTCCGGGCCGTTCTTGGCGCCGAACGCCTCCGGGTCGCCGGGCCCGAGCAACTGCTGCGCATCCTCGGCCGGGGAGTTCTGGCTCGCGGCCGACTCGGCCGCGGCAACGACGTCCGCCACCTGGCCCGCGCGCACGCCGGCCCGGGACACCACGCCGGCCCGCGGGCCGCCAGCGCCGCGGGTGATCGCGATGACGGTCAGCCTGCGGGACCGGGCCACCCCGTCGGTGGTCAGCGAGTTTGCCGCCCAGCGCAGGTTCGCCTGGGAGGTCTCGTCGGCGATCACGATGCAGTCGTCGCACCGGGCCGCGGCCAGCGCGCGCTCCACGGTCTCCTGCGGGGTCATGCTCCCTCCTGCGCCGTGTTGAGGATCCTGATGCCGCGGAACACGGCCGCGGGGCAGCCGTGACTGACCGGCGCGACCTGGCTGGGCTGCCCCTTGCCGCAGTTGAACGCGCCGCCGAGGACGTAGGTCTGCGGCCCGCCGACCGCCTCCATGCTGTTCCAGAAGTCGGTGGTGACCGACTGGTACGCGGCATCGCGTAGCTGCCCGGCCAGCCGGCCGCGGGTGATCCGGTAGAAGCGCTGCCCGGTGAACTGGAAGTTGTACCGCTGCATGTCGATGGACCAGCTCTTGTCGCCGACGATGTAGATGCCCTCGTCCACGCCGGCGATCAGCTCCTCGGTGGCCGGGCCACCGGCCGCGGGCTGCAGCGAGACGTTGGCCATCCGCTGGATCGGCATGTGCTGCGGGGAGTCGGCGAAGGCGCAGCCGAGGGACCGGTCCATGCCGCGCATCAGCGCCATCCGCCGGTCCACCTGGTACCCGGTGAAGATGCCGCCGGTGATCAGGTCCCACGACTGGGCGGCGACCCCCTCGTCGTCATAGCCGACGCTGGCCAGGCCGTGCTCGGCGGTCCGGTCCCCGGTCACGTGCATGATCGGGGAGCCGTAGCGCAGGCTCCCGAGCTTGTCCGGGGTGGCGAACGAGGTGCCGGCGTAGGCGGCCTCATACCCCAGTGCCCGGTCCAGTTCGGTGGCGTGGCCGATCGACTCGTGAATGGTGAGCCACAGGTTGCTGGGGTCGATGACGAGGTCGTAGCGGCCCGGCGTGACGCTCGGCGCGGCGAGCTTGTCGGTCAGCAGGCCGGGCAGTGCGGCCAGTTCGGCAGGGAAATCCCAGGCACCCGTGCCGCTCCACCGGCTGCCGCCCAGGTATTCAAGGCCACGGCCGGCTGGCGGGGCAAGCGTGCGCATGGTCTCAAAGCGCCCGTCCGGCTCGATTGCGACGCATTCGACCTCCGGGGCGATCCTGACCCGCTGCTGGAGGGAGGTGGTGGCCCCGTCGCAGTAGAACTTGCATTCGCGGGCCTGGAACAGCGTGGCGTCCACGTGGGCGATCCGCTCGTGCGCCAGCAGCCCCGAACTCCACTGCTTCAGCAGTTCGACCTTGTCGGTCAGGCTCGCCTCGAACGGGTCCTTCTCATACGCCGACACCCAGACCACATCGCCGTGCCGGGGCTCGTCAGCCAAGGCGATTCGTTCTGAATTGATCGCGGCCGCAACCCGCGCGACCTGCACCGCTTCGGCGGCCGCCCGCGCCGCCGCGTCGGGGGTCATGTCCACGGTGGCCGCGAACCCCCAGGTGCCGTCGACGACCACCCGCACCGCGAGGCCCAGCACGTCCCTGTCGACCAGGGTCTCCGGTATGCCATCGGACAGCACGATCCGCTGTCCGAGAATCCGCTCGGCGCGGAAGTCCGCGTGCTGAGCGCCGAGTTCGGCCGCGCGCTGCAGTGCGTTGTCCGCCAGCGCCCGCAGCGGGTAGGCGGTGAACTCGGGGTCGATCCGGCCGTTCGGACTACCAGCGGTATCAGCCACGAAAGGCAACCTATCTCACCCTCTGAGAGGCGGTACGCTCGCGGGGATCGCCCTGTCAGCCCAGGAGGTAGCACGCCTATGGCCAGGTCCGCGCTCGTTACCGGCGGCAACCGGGGCATCGGCCTGGCGATCGCGCGGCGGCTGGCGGTCGGCGGCGACCGGGTCACCGTGACGTCCCGCTCGGGTGAGCCCGTCGAAGGGCTCGCCACGGTGCAGTGCGACGTCAGGGACGCGGCGTCGGTGGACGAGGCGTTCAAGAAGGTCGAGGCCGAGCAGGGGCCCGTGGAGATCCTGGTCGCCAACGCCGGGATCACCCAGGACCAGTTGCTCGCGCTGCTGAGCGAGGACGCTTTCACCGCGGTGCTCGACACCAACCTCACCGGTGCCTACCGGGTGGCCAAGCGAGCGGTGCGTACCATGATGCGGGGCCGGTACGGGCGGATGATCTTCATTTCCTCGGTGGTCGGCCTGCTCGGCTCGGCCGGCCAGGCCAACTACGCCTCGGCCAAGGCCGGCCTGGTCGGGCTGGCCCGGTCTCTGGCCAGGGAACTGGCCTCCCGGAACATCACCGCGAACGTGGTCGCGCCTGGCTTCGTGGACACCGACATGACCGCGTCGCTGCCCGAGGAGCGCAAGGCGGCCATCCTGGCCAGCGTGCCACTGGGCCGGCTGGCCTCGGCAGAGGAGGTCGCGGGAGTGGTGGCGTTCCTGGCCTCCGACGAGGCCGGTTACATCACCGGCGCGGTGATACCGGTCGACGGCGGTCTCGGTATGGGGCACTGACCTAAGGACGGAGCGGCTGATGGGGATCCTGGAGGGCAAGCGGCTGCTGGTGACCGGCGTGCTCACCGACGCCTCGATCGCGTTTCACGTGGCGCGCATCGCCCAGCAGGAGGGCGCCACCGTTGTGCTCACCGGTTTCGGCCGGCTGAGCCTGGTGGAACGTATCGCAAAACGGCTGCCGCAGCCCCCGCCGGTGCTCGAACTCGACGTGACCGACGCCGGGCAGCTGGCCTCGCTTGCCGACCGGGTCGCCGAGCATGTGCCGCGGCTTGACGGGGTGCTGCACGGAATCGCGTTCGCGCCGCAGTCGGCGCTTGGCGGCAACTTCCTTGACACCGAATGGGAGGACGTGGCCACCGCCGTGCAGGTGTCCACGTACTCGCTCAAGGCCCTGGCCATGGCGGCGCTGCCACTGATGGACGGCGGCGGGGCCGTGGTCGGCCTTGACTTCGACGCGTCCGTGGCCTGGCCCGCCTACGACTGGATGGGCGTGGCCAAGGCCGGCCTGGAGTCGTGTGCCCGCTACCTGGCCCGTGACCTGGGCCCGCGCGGGATCCGGGTGAACCTGGTGGCCGCGGGCCCGCTGCGCACCATGGCCGCCAAGTCGATCCCCGGCTTCGCCGCCTTCGAGGACGTCTGGCCTGCGCGGGCGCCGCTGGGCTGGCGGATTTCCGACCCGGAGCCGGCCGCCCGGGCCTGTGTGGCGCTGCTGTCGGACTGGTTCCCCGCGACCACCGGTGAGATCGTGCACGCCGACGGGGGAGTCCACGCGGTCGGTGGCTAGTGCTGGCCCAGGGGGGCACTCCGCCTCCCCGGGGGCCAAGCCCCCGGACCCCATGGCCTGGAACCCCCGCCGGCATCGAGTCCGCGTGACTCCGTCACACGGACTCGCGCCGCGGTGTATGGGGAGCGGCCCGGCCCGCGCGGGAGCGACCCCGGGCGCGCGGCGCAGGGGCCACTGATCACCCTCTAGAGTCGGGGGCGTGACGTTGGTTCTTCTGGTGCGCCATGGCCTGACGGCGGGTACGGGAAGCGTGCTTACCGGCCGCCTGCCGGGCATCGGGCTCGACGACCGCGGCAGGGACCAGGCAGCGGCGGCGGGTGCCCGGCTGGCCGATGTGCCGCTGGATGCGATCATCAGCAGCCCACTGCAGCGCTGCCGGGAAACGGCGGCTGCGATCGCCGCGGCACGCAACGGCCACCAGGTGGCGGTCACCGAGGACGACCGGTTCGCCGAGGTGGCCTACGGCGACTGGACGGGGAAGCCGCTCAAGCGGCTGGCCAAGGAACCGCTGTGGCGGGTGGTACAGGCGCACCCGAGCGCGGTGCGGTTCCCCGGCCCCGACGGCGAGTCCCTGCCGGGCGTGCAGGAACGCGCCGTCGCCGCGATCAGGGACTGGAACACAAGGCTCGGCCCGAAGGCGGTCTACCTGGTCTGCTCGCACGGCGACGTGATCAAGTCGATCATCGCCGACGGTCTTGGCCTGCACCTGGACATGTTCCAGCGGATCCAGGTGGATCCATGTTCGGTCAGCCTGATCCGTTACACGCCGTTGCGCCCGTTCGTGCTCCGAATGAACGACACCGGCGCGGGCCTGGGTGGGGTGGCGGGGTCGAGGCCAGCAGAGAGCGGGCTGGCAAAGGCAGAGCCCGCCGCCGGCGGGCCCGGCCAGCCGGGCGGCGTGGCCGCCGGGCGGTCCGGGCTGGGTGAGGGCGATGCCGTTATTGGTGGCGGGGCGGGAGGATAGGGACATGGCGGTCTACACCTACGACGCTCCAGAGCGTTTCGTGGCCGGAACGGTTGGACAGCCTGGGCAGCGCACCTTCTACTTGCAGGCCAGCGCGGCCGGCCGGGTGACCAGCGTAGTCGTGGAGAAGTTCCAGGTCAGCCTGCTGGCAGAGCGGATCGACGAACTGCTCGACGAGGTGCTCAGCGGCCCCGGGGGCGCCCCCGGCGCCGCCGCGCCCGCCGACGACGGCCCGCTCGACCTGCCGCTCACCGAGGACTTCCGGGTCGGCGCCATCGCTCTTGGCTGGGACGGCGAAGAGGAGCGCGTGGTCATCGAGGCCCAGGAGGAGACGGAGAACCCGATCGAGCCGCTGGCGGAGGACGTGCCGGAGAACGGGCCCGCCGTGCTGCGGGTGCGGCTGTCACCGGCCGCGGCGCGGGCGTTCTCCCGCCGCGCGATCCAGATCGTGGGCCAGGGCCGGCCGCCGTGCCCGCTGTGCGGGCTGCCGCTGGACGAAGAGGGGCACATCTGCCCGCGCCAGAATGGCCACCGGGTGAGTAATGCCTGAAGAGCCCGACGATAAGCCGGCTCAGCGGCCGTCCCGCAACCGGCGCCGGGGCAGGCCGGTGACCTTTCATTACCCGCCGGAATCCGGCTCGTGTGACGATGGGGCTGCCCTCGAACTGTTGTCCGAGGGCAGCCTGAAGATCGAGGGACGGCTGGTGGCCGCCTCCAACGCGACCATGTACTGCACGGTCAGGCGGCGCGAGCAGACCGCGGCGTGCGTGTACAAGCCGGTGGCGGGGGAGCGGCCGCTGTGGGACTTCCCGCTCGGCACGCTGGCCGGCCGTGAGGTGGGCGCCTACGCGGTGTCCCAGGCCGCGGGCTGGCACCTGGTGCCTCCGACGGTGATGCGGGACGGCCCGTTCGGCCCTGGCATGTGCCAGCTGTGGATCGACGCCGACGCCAGTACCGACCTGGTCGCCCTGGCCCGCAGCCGCGACCAGCCCAAGCTGCGTGACATGGCGGTCTTCGACGCCGTGGTCAACAACGCGGACCGGAAGATCGGGCACCTGCTGCCGGTGGCCGACGGCCGGCTCTATGGCTGCGACCACGGGGTCTGTTTCGGCGAGGAATACAAGCTGCGGACCGTGCTGTGGCAGTGGCGCGGGCAGAAGCTCCCCGGCCGGGCGCTGACCGCGCTGGGCCAGCTCAAGGCCGAACTGGACGGCGGGGCGCTGGCCACCACGCTGGAGGAATTGCTGTCACCCGCCGAGGTGGCCGCGACGCGGTCCAGGATCGAACTGCTGATCGAGCACCGGGTGCACCCCTACCCGCCGGAGAACTGGCCCGCGGTCCCCTGGCCGCCGGTCTAGCTTCTCCCGCCGCGGTCGCCGCGGTCGCGGCGGCGCCTCAGGTAACGCTCGAACTCGGCCGCGATGGCGTCCCCGCTGGCCTCGGGCAGTTCGGTCGCGTCCTTGGCCTCCTCCAGCGTGCGCACGTAGTCGGCGACCTCGCTGTCCTGCTCGGCGAGTTCGTCCACGCCACGCTCCCAGGCGCGGGCCTCCTCGGCGAGGTCGGCCAGCGGCAGCGAGAGATCCAGCAGGTCCTCCACCGCCCTGATCAGGGCCAGCGTCGCCTTGGGGCTCGGCGGCTGCGCTACGTAGTGCGGCACGGCGGCCCACAGCGATACCGCCGCGATGCCCGCCTCGGCGCACTCGTGCTGGAGCACGCCGGTGATCCCGGTCGGGCCCTTGTAGTCGGACGGGGAGGCGCGCAGGCCCGCGGCCAGTGCCGGGTCGGAGGCGCTCGTGGTCACCGGCACCGGACGGGTGTGCGGCGAGTCAGCCAGCAGCGCGCCGAGCAGCACCACCATTTCGGCGTCAAGCTCGGTGAACGCTTCCACCAGTTCGGTGCAAAACCGGCGCCAGCGCATGTTCGGCTCGATCCCGTGGACAAGCAGCACATCGCGGTCGGCCGGATTCTTGGCGGGGATCAGCAGCCGTGTCGTCGGCCAGACCAGGCTGTGGGTGTTCCCATCGGTCACCTCGGTGACCGGGCGGGTCACCTGGAAGTCGTAGAAATCCTCCGGGTCGATGGAGCCGACCGGCTCTGCCTGCCACGCGGTCGTCAGGTGGGTGATCACCCCGCTGGCCGCTTCACCGGCATCGTTCCAGCCTTCGAAAGCTGCGATAACGATGGGTGCCGTGAGCTTGCCGGTGCCGTTGAGCTCGATCGCACGTCACCTCCTTCCCCGCTTCGGGGCCGCCTGCTGGTGATGCCGGCTCTCAGCCTACGTGGTCCAACATGATCACTGGTTATCCTGCCCGGCCCGGGGCGGGACGGCACCTCGTCTCCTGCCGCGGGCAGCAATCCGCCCCCCGGGGGCCCGGTGCTGGCCCGGGCGGCAGACCGGCCCGGCGTCTAGACTGGAACCCTATGACGAGGAACGACCGTGAGGCCCGCAGCTCGAACCCGGGGGCCGGGGGCCGGCGGAATCGCTCCGGGCCGCCCTGGCACAGCGCGTGGTGGTAGCCGACGGGGCCATGGGCACCATGCTCCAGGCCAGTTCGGCAACCCTCAGCGACTTCGACGGCCACGAGGGCTGCAACGAGATACTCAACATCACCAGGCCCGACATCGTCCGCTCGGTCCACGACGGATACCTCGAGGCCGGGGTGGACTGCGTCACCACCAACACCTTCGGCGCGAACCTGGGCAACCTCGGCGAATACGGTCTCCAGGACCGGATCGGGGAGCTGTCGGAGGCGGGCGCGCGGATCGCGCGGGAGGCCGCGGACGCATGGGCGTCCCCGGAGCGCCCGCGGTGGGTGCTCGGCTCGGTCGGGCCCGGCACCAAGCTGCCCACCCTGGGGCACGTGCGGTTCGCCGCACTGCGCGACACCTACCAGGGCAACGCCGCGGGCCTGCTGCGCGGCGGGGTGGACGCGATCGTCGTCGAGACATGCCAGGACCTGCTGCAGGCCAAGGCGGCCATCATCGGAGTGAAGCGGGCCATCGCGGAGGCCGGGGCCAGCGTGGCGCTGATCGCGTCGGTGACGATCGAGACCACGGGCGCGATGCTGCTCGGCACCGAGATCGGCGCGGCCCTGGCCGCGCTTGAGCCGCTCGGCATCGACCTGATCGGGCTGAACTGCGCGACCGGGCCCGCCGAGATGAGCGAGCACCTGCGCTACCTGGCCGGTCACTCGCCCATCCCGCTGTCCTGCATGCCCAACGCCGGCCTGCCGGAACTCACCGCCGACGGGGCCCGCTACCCGCTGGGACCGGGCGGCCTGGCCGACGCGCACGACTCCTTCACCGCGGAGTTCGGGCTTGCCCTGGTCGGCGGGTGCTGCGGGACCACCCCCGATCACCTGGCCGCCGTGGTGGACCGGGTCAGGGCCAGGCCACTGGCCCGGCGCAGGCCGAGGGCCGAGCCCGGAGTCTCCTCCCTCTATCAGCACATCCCGTTCCGCCAGGACACGGCGTTCCTGGCGATCGGGGAGCGGACCAACGCCAACGGGTCCAAGGCGTTCCGCGAGGCGCTGCTGGCCGGCCGCCTCGAAGACTGCGTGGAAATCGCCCGCCAGCAGACCAGGGACGGCGCGCACCTGCTCGACGTGTGCGTCGACTACGTGGGCCGGCCGGGGCGGCCGACATGGCCGAACTGGCCAGCAGGCTCGCCACGGCCTCCACCCTCCCGCTCGTGCTCGACTCCACCGAGCCGGACGTGATCAGCGCCGGGCTGGAGATGCTCGGCGGCCGCGTGGTGGTGAACTCGGTCAACTACGAGGACGGCGACGGCCCGCAGTCGCGTATCGCCACGGTGATGCCGCTGGTCGCCGAGCACGGTGCCGCGGTAATCGCGCTCACCATCGACGAGCAGGGCCAGGCACGGACCGCGGACTGGAAGCTGGCCGTGGCCACCCGGCTGATCGAGGACCTCACCCGCAACTGGGGCATGCGGGTCAGCGACATCATCGTGGACTGCCTGACCTTCCCGATCGCGACCGGCCAGGAGGAGACGCGGCGGGATGCCCTGGAGACCATCGAGGCGATCCGCGCGGTCAAGCAGCGCTACCCCGACGTGCAGACCACGCTGGGCATCTCCAACGTCTCCTTCGGCCTGAACCCCGCGGCCCGTGCCGTGCTCAACTCGGTCTTCCTGGACGAATGCGTCCGCGCCGGGCTGGACTCGGCCATCGTGCACCCGTCGCGGATCATGCCGATCGCGCGGATCGGGAACGAGGAGCTGCAGGTCGCGCTCGACCTGATCTATGACCGCAGGAGAGCGGGTTACGACCCGCTGGCCAGGCTGCTCGGGCTGTTCGAGGGCGTGGACGCGACCGAACTGAAGGCCAGCAGGGCCGCCGAACTGGCCGGGCTGCCGCTCTGGGAACGGCTCAAGCGCCGGATCATCGACGGGGAGCGGGTCGGCCTGGAAGCAGACCTGGACGAGGCCCTGGGCCAGCGCCCGGCCCTGGAGATCGTCAACGACGTGCTGCTCGATGGCATGAAGACGGTCGGTGACCTGTTCGGCTCCGGCCAGATGCAGCTGCCTTTCGTGCTGACCTCCGCAGAGGTCATGAAGCTGGCCGTTGGTTACCTCGAACCGCATATGGACCGGTCCGCCGAGTCGGGGAAGGGCCGCATCGTGCTCGCGACCGTTCGCGGTGACGTGCACGACATCGGCAAGAACCTGGTCGACATCATCCTGTCCAACAATGGCTACGACGTCGTCAACATCGGTATCAAACAGCCGCTGTCCGCGATCGTGGACGCGGCAACCGAGCATGGTGCGGACGTCATCGGCATGTCCGGCCTGCTGGTCAAGTCCACCGTGGTGATGCGGGACAACCTGGCCGAGCTGAACTCCCGTGGCCTGGCCCGTACCTGGCCCGTGCTGCTCGGCGGTGCCGCGCTCACCCGTGCCTACGTGGAGCAGGACCTGGCCGGCCTGTTCGGGGGCGAGGTCCGCTACGCCAGGGACGCCTTCGAGGGGCTGCGGCTGATGGACGCGTTCATGGCCGTCAAACGCGGCGACGCGGGCGCCCAGCTGCCCCCGCTGCGGGAGGCACGGGTGAAGGCGGCGGCGCGGCTGCGGCTCACCGAGCCCGCGGAGATGCCGGCCCGCTCCGACGTCGCGACCGACAACGACGTGCCGGTCCCGCCGTTCTACGGCGACCGGATCGTCAAGGGCATCGCCCTGGCCGAGTACGCGGCGTTCCTCGACGAGCGCGCCACCTTCCTTGGCCAGTGGGGACTCAAGCCCGCCAGGGGCGGGTCCGGGCCCTCCTACGAGGAACTGGTGGAGACCGAGGGCCGCCCCCGGTTGCGGATGTGGCTGGACCGGATCCAGGCGGAGGGCCTGGTCGAGGCCGCCGTGGTGTACGGGTACTTCCGGGCCGTCAGTGAGGGAAACGACCTGGTAGTGCTGGATGAGAGCGGTGCCGAGCGGGAGCGGTTCACCTTCCCGCGGCAGCGCCACGACCGCCACCTGTGCCTGGCCGACTTCTTCCGGCCTGCCGCCTCGGGGGAGCCGGACGTGGTCGGCTTCCAGCTGGTCACCGTCGGGACGAAGCTCAGCGCGGCGACCGCGGAGCTGTTCGCCAAGGACGCCTACCGGGACTACCTGGAGCTGCACGGGCTGTCCGTTCAGCTCACCGAGGCCCTCGCGGAGTACTGGCACGGCCGGGTGCGGGACGAGCTCGGCCTGGCCTCCTTTGACCCGCCCGGTCTTGACGGCATCCTCAAGGTCGGCTACCGCGGCTGCCGCTACTCGTTCGGCTATCCGGCCTGCCCGGACCTGGACGACCGGGCGAAGCTGGTCCGGCTGCTGCGCCCGGAGCGGATCGGAGTGGTGCTGTCGGAGGAGTTCCAGCTCGTCCCTGAGCAGTCCACCGACGCGCTGATCGCGCATCACCCCGAGGCGAGGTACTTCAGCGCGTGACA
>CAVSCM010000013.1:0-26065 GCA_963726415.1 uncultured Actinomycetes bacterium | reverse complement strand
TTATCAGGCGGCCCGGGCCAGTGCCGCCCGGCTGGCGGAACTGACCCGCGTGCCCCGGCACGACGTGGCCGTGGTGCTCGGGTCCGGGTGGGCACCGGCGGCCGACGCCCTCGGCTTCGCCGACGCGGAGGTACCGCTCTCCGATCTCGGCGGGTTCCCGCCGCCGACGGTGGGCGGTCACTCCCCCGTCGTCCGGTCGGTGTCGGCCGGGCCGGTCCGCGCTCTGGTGTTCCTCGGCCGGGTCCACCTGTACGAGGGACACGACCCGGCGACCGTGGTGCACGGCGTGCGTACCGCGGTGGCGGCCGGATGCCGGGTCGTGGTGCTCACCAACGCGGCAGGCGGGATCAGGCAGGGCTACCAGGTAGGCCAGCCGGTGCTGATCAGCGACCATCTCAACCTCACCGGGCGCTCGCCGCTGGGCGGGCCACCGCCGCCCGACGGCTACCCGCCGCGCTTCACCGACCTCACCGACCTCTACTCGGCCCGGCTGCGCGCCCTGGCCACCCGGGCCGACGAGGGGCTGGCCGAGGGCGTCTACGCCGCACTGCCCGGCCCGCACTACGAGACGCCGGCCGAGATCCGGGCGCTCCGCACCCTCGGCGCCGATCTGGTCGGCATGTCGACCGTGCTCGAGGCCATCGCCGCCCACCATCTCGGTGCGGAGGTGCTCGCCATCTCGCTGGTGAGCAACCTGGCGGCCGGGCTGGCCCCGCACGGGCTCGACCACCTTGAGGTCGTCGCCGCCGGGAAGGCAGCGGCCGGCCGGATGGGATCGCTGCTGGCCGGGCTGCTGCCCGTTCTTGTCGCGGGCCGGTGACGCCGTGATCAGCGGCGATCTGCGCGCTCAGGCCGAGCGCTGGATCGCGGGCGACCCCGACGAGCGGGACCGGGCCGAACTGCGCGGGCTGCTCGACGACGGCGGTGAGGCGGCGGCGGCGGAGCTGGCCGACCGGTTCGGCGCCCGGCTGGAGTTCGGCACCGCGGGCCTGCGCGGCGCGATCGGGCCGGCCCCAACCGGATGAACCGGGCGGTGGTGCGGGCGGCCACGGCCGCGCTGGCGCGGTGGCTGGCCGAGCATGGCGGGCCGGATGCGGCGCAGGCCGGCGTGGTCATCGGCTGCGACGCCAGGCATCGGTCCGGCGATTTCGCCGGCGAGGCCGCCCGGGTACTCGCCGGGGCCGGGATCCGGGCGCACCTGCTGCCGCCGCAGCTCCCGACCCCGCTGCTCGCGTTCTCGGTCAGGCACCTGCGGGCCGCTGCCGGCATCATGATCACGGCCAGCCACAACCCGCCCGCGGACAACGGCTACAAGCTCTACCTGGGCGACGGTGCGCAGATCATCCCGCCGGTGGACAAGCAGATCGGCGCCGCCATCGCGGCACTTGGCGACCTGTCCGAGGTCCCGGTCGCGCCCGCGGACAGCCCGCTGATCGGCAGGCTCGGCGGCGAGATGGCCCAGGCGTACCTGGACGCCATCGTCGGCGCGGTCCCCGCCCCTGCGTGGCCTGCGGGCCGTACGGGGCCGGGTGAGCCGGGCGGGCCCGGGGGTGCCGCCCTGCGGGTGGTGTACACGCCGCTGCACGGCGTCGCGGCCGGCCTGGCGCTGCGGGCGTTCGAGCGGGCGGGTTTCCCGCGGCCGCACGTAGTCGCCGCGCAGGCCGAGCCGGACCCCGCGTTCCCGACCGTCGCGTTCCCCAACCCGGAGGAGCCAGGTGCGCTCGACCTGGCCCTGGCGCTGGCCAGGGAGACCGCCGCCGACCTGGTCATCGCGAACGACCCGGACGGCGACCGGCTGGCCGTCGCGGTACCGGATCCGGCCGCCCCCGGCGGCTGGCGGGCCCTGTCCGGCGACCAGGTGGGCGCGCTGCTCGGCGCGTACCTGCTTGAGCAGGATCCCGGGCCGGACCCGGCCGCCCGGCTGGCCGCGACGACGGTGGTCTCCTCGACCATGCTGTCCAAGATCGCGGCAGCGGCCGGGGTCAGGTACGCGGAGACGCTCACCGGTTTCAAGTGGATCGTCCGGGCGGCGGACGGCGTGCCGGGCGCACGGTTTGTGTTCGGGTACGAGGAGGCGCTCGGCTATGCCGTCACGCCCGTCGTACGTGACAAGGACGGCATCAGCGCGGCCCTGGTGCTGCTGTCGCTGGCCGCCACGGCCCACGCGGCCGGGCGGTCCCTGCCGGACCGCTGGGATGCCCTCGAAACGGCCCACGGGGTCCACCTGACCACGCAGGTCACGCTCCCCACCCGGGCACCGGCCCAGGCCATGGCCGGTCTGCGGGCGCGGCCTCCGGCCAGCCTGGCGGACCTGCCGGTGACGGGCGTCACCGACCTGCTGGCCGGTGCTGGCGGCCTGCCGCCGTCGGACGTGCTGACCTACCACCTGCCCGGCGCGCGGGTGGTGATCCGGCCCAGCGGCACCGAGCCCAAGCTCAAGGCCTACCTGGAGGTGACCGGGCCGGCGGGCGGCGGGTCCCTGGCCGGGGCGCGTGCCACCGCCGCCGCGCGCCTGGCGCCGCTCCGCGAGGCGGTCGCGGTCCTGGTGCGCTCGGCCGAAGCGGGGGCGGGGTAACAACCGCAACGGGGACAAAGGACTTGAGGCAGGCCACTGAGTGGCCATCACGCCAGGGCTGGGCGAGGTGCCGGCCACCGGGTGGCCAGGCCGGGGACTGGGGAGGCGGCCGGGTGCTGGGTGGCCGCGCTTGGACGGGCGTGGCAAGCTCGGAGGCATGAGTGATTCCGCTACCGCCGTCTCCGTCCCGGCCGCCGATTCCGCCGACCCGGGCTGTGACGTGGCGCATGGCAAGGCCCCACTTCCGGCCGGCACGCGCACGCTGGTGGCGGTGTTCGTCTCCCCGGTGGCCCGCTTCCTGCTGTCCTACGCCAGGGACGCTGGTTACCGGCCGGTCCTGGTCGATCCCGACGCCGGTCTGCTGGCCGGCCGCAACGGCGCGGACCCCGGCACCGATCACCACGACGGCCATCAGCACGGGCCCGGCCAGGAGGTGCTGGACGGGCTGACGGCCCTGGACGGTCTCACCACCGTTACCGCGCTGGCCGGGCTGGCCGACGAGGCCACCGACGTCGTGGTGACCGACCACCACCGGCCCGAACTGGGGGCGGTGCTGCGCGACGCGCTGGCCAGCCCGGCGCGCTGGGTGGGCATCCTGGGCAACCCACGGCACCCGGCGCCGCACATCCCGGCGCTGGCGGCCCTGGGGGTGCCCGACGAGCAGATCGGCCGGGTGCACCGCCCGATCGGGCTGAACATCGGCTCCCGGACCCCGGCCGAGATCGCGCTGGCGACCATGGCCGGGCTGATCGCCGACCGCAACGGGCGCCCCGGCGGCTTCGAATTCTGACCCGTCCCGGCACCGGTTTTCCCAGCGGGCGCGGGCGGTTCCTGGGCAACGCTTTTCCCCCACCCGAGCTGCCCCGTTGACCCAGCGGGATGTGAGCGGTAACAATTCTGGCTAGCCGGAGGGCAGCGGGCCGGAGGGGGGCCGCCCGATCGGGACTCGCGCGGCCAGCGCTACCTGGGCACTCCCATCGGCTCAGGCAGACCAGGGAGGCGCGAGATGGCGCCAGCACGAGCGGGCAAGTCACGGCCGCCAGTCATGGCCGACGTGGCACGGCTGGCCGGGGTGTCGCACCAGACGGTGTCCCGGGTACTCAACGCCCACCCCAACGTCAAACCGCAGACCAGGGACAGCGTGCTCGCCGCGATCGCGGAACTCGGCTACCGGCCGAACGCGGCCGCCCGCACCCTGGTCACCCGGCGAACCCGCACGCTCGGCGTGGTCAGCTTCGATACCACCCTGTACGGGCCCGCCTCCATGCTCTACGGCATCGAACGGGCCGCCGCGCACTCGTACTTCGTGTCCATCGCCAGCCTGCCCGCCCTGGACCGGCGCAGCGTGCTCGGCGCGGTGGACCGGTTCCTCGACCAGGGCGTCGAGGGGATCATCGTGATCGCGCCGACGACCTCAGCGGTGGCCGCGTGCAGCCGGGTCCGCGCGCACGTGCCCCTCGTCGCCCTGGGCTGCGGCACCCACACGCCGCTCACCTCCGCCGCGGTGGACAACGTCGCGGGCGCCGCGCTGGCCACGCGTTACCTGCTTGACCTCGGCCACCCGACGGTGCACCACATCGCCGGGCCCGCCTCGTGGGTGGACGCCCAGGAGCGGATCACCGGCTGGCGGGAGGCCCTGGCGCGGGCCGGTGCGCCCGAGCCGGAACTGCTGTCCGGCGACTGGGGCTGCCCGTCGGGCTACCGGATCGGGCAGCGGATCGCCGCCAGCCCCGAGATCACGGCGGTGTTCTGCGGCAACGACCACATGGCGCTCGGGCTGCTCCGTGCGCTCGCCGAGCACGGGCGGCAGGTGCCCGGCGACGTCAGCGTGGTGGGGTTCGACGACATACCGGAATCGGCGTACTTCCTGCCGCCGCTGACCACGGTGCGCCAGGACTTCGGCGAACTGGGCCGGCGCGCGCTGGCCACCCTGATCGACATGATCGACGGCCGCCCGCCGCCGGTGTCCTGCCTGCGGATCGCGCCGCACCTGGTCGTCCGGGCCAGCGCGGCCGCCCCTGGCTCCCGCTCGGTGGGCGAAGCAGAAGAGGGGAGCACCCATGACCGCTGACGCAGCAACCGCGGACCCATGCGTCGTCGGGGTGGACTACGGCACGCTTTCCGGGCGCGCCGTGGTGGTGCGGGTGAGCGACGGAGCCGAACTCGGCGCGGCGGTCCACGACTACCGGCACGGCGTCATGGACGCGGAACTGGCCGCCACCGGGGAGCCGCTGCCACCGGACTGGGCACTGCAGGACCCGGAGGACTACCTCGACGTGCTGCGCGAGGCGGTACCGGTGGCGCTCGCGCAGGCAGGGATCGACGCACGGCGGGTCATCGGCATCGCCACCGACTTCACCGCGTCCACGCCGCTGCCGGTGACCCGGGACGGGACCCCGCTCTGCCAGTTCCCCGGCCTCGACCGCCGGCCGCACGCCTACGTGAAGCTGTGGAAGCACCACGCCGCGCAGGGGCAGGCGGACCGGATCAACGCCGTGGCCCGCGAGCGCGCCGAGCCGTGGCTGGCCAGGTACGGCGGGAAGATCTCCGCCGAGTGGCAGTACGCGAAGGCGCTCCAGGTGCTCGAGGAGGACCCGGAGGTCTACCAGAAGGCCGACCGCTGGATCGAGGCGGCCGACTGGATCATCTGGCAGCTGTGCGGCGCGGAGACCCGCAACGCCTGCACCGCGGGGTACAAGGGGATCCGCCAGGACGGCCGGTACCCGTCGCGGGACTACCTCGCCGCGCTGAACCCCGGGTTCGCCGGGTTCGCCGTGGACAAGCTGGAGCACCCCATCTCGCCGCTTGGCGCGCGGGCCGGCTCGCTCACCCCGCGCGCCGCCGCGTGGACCGGGCTGCCCGAGGGCATCGCGGTCGCCGTGGGCAACGTGGACGCGCACGTGACCCCGCCGGCCGGGAACGCCATCTCCGACGGCCAGATGGTGCTGATCATGGGCACCTCGACCTGCCACGTGATGAACGCGGGGAAGCTGGCCGAGGTGCCCGGCATGTGCGGGGTGGTGGACGGCGGCATCGTCGCGGGCCGCTACGGCTACGAGGCGGGCCAGACCGGCGTCGGCGACATCTTCGCCTGGTTCGCTGATCACGCGACACCGCCGAGCTACGTTGCGGCGGCGGCCCGGCGCGGGGTCTCGGTGCACGACGTGCTGTCGGCTGAGGCGGCCGCGCAGCCAGCCGGCGCGCACGGCCTGATCGCTCTTGATTGGCTGAACGGCAACCGTTCGGTACTGGTGGACCACCACCTGTCGGGTCTCGTGGCCGGCCTGACGCTGGCCACCCGCGCGCCGGACATCTACCGGGCGCTGATCGAGTCCACCGCGTTCGGCACCCGCGTCATCATCGACGCGTTCGAGGACGCCGGCGTGAGCGTCGGGTGAACTGGTGATCGCGGGCGGGCTCACCAGGAACGAGCTGATCATGCAGATCTACGCCGACGTGACCCGCCGCCCGCTGAGCCTGATCGGCTCCGCGCAGGGGCCCGCGCAGGGATCCGCGATCCACGCCGCGGTCGCCGCGGGCGCCTACCCGGACGTGCCCGCCGCGGCCGCGGTCATGGGCTCGTGCACGCGCGGCGTCTACACGCCGGACCCGGCCAGCGCCGGCATCTACGACCAGCTCTACGCGGAGTACGTGACCCTGCACGACTACTTCGGCCGGGGCGCCAACGAGGTGCTGCACCGGCTCCGGGCGCTGCGCGACCGGGTGCTGGCCAGCCGCGCTGCCGCCGGGGAAACGGCCAAGGCCCCCGCGAGCCAGGCGCAGGGGCCGCAGGCCATCGGGGGTCCGCGCTCCCCCGCGAGGGAGCGAGGCCGTGAACGGTGTCCCCGCGGCGCTGCGGGAGGCGGTGGCGGCGGCCCGCGAGGAAGTGTGCCGCCTGCACGCGGCCCTGGTGGACAACGGCCTGGTGGCCTGGACGTCGGGGAACGTGTCGGCCCGGGTCCGTGGTACGGACGGGTATCCCGACCTGGTGGTCATCAAGCCCAGCGGCATCGCCTACGCCGACCTCACCCCGGAGTCGATGGTGGTCTGCGACCTCGGCGGCGCCCGGGTGGACGGGGCCTACCTGCCCTCCAGCGACACCTCCGCGCACTGTTACGTGTACCGGCACATGCCCGGCGTCGGCGGCGTGGTGCACACCCACTCCGGCTACGCCACCGCCTGGGCCGCGCTGGGCGAGGCGATCCCCTGCGTGATCACCGCGATGGCGGATGAGTTCGGCGGGGAGATCCCGATCGGGCCGTTCGCGCTCATCGGCGGGGACGAGATCGGCCGGGGCATCGTCGCCACCCTGACCGGGCACCGCTCGCCCGCGGTGCTCATGCGCAACCACGGCGTCTTCACCATCGGGGCGACCGCCGCCAGTGCGGTCAAAGCCGCCGTGATGTGCGAGGATGCCGCCCGAACGGTCCACCTGGCCCGGATGCTCGGTGAGCCGAAGCGCCTGCCGGCCGATCAGGTCGAGGCCCTGCACCGCCGGTACACCACGGAATACGGCCAGCGCTGACGGCTGGACGCCCACCACGAACGTCCGTTCAGGAGGAAGGCAATGGCCAATAGCAAGTCCCGCGGCTTTCCGCGCATCGGGATCCTCGGCATCATGCAAGATCTGTATGACGACATGATCCCGGGCATCGCGCTGCGGCAGGAGGGGTATGCCGCGGAACTCGCCGCACACCTGAGCGTGGCTGGTGAGTTCGAGTTCATCCCGGCCAAGGCCATCAAGTACCGGGAGGACGCCGAGCGGGTGATGCGCGAGTTCGAGGTCGCCGACCTCGACGGGGTGCTCGTGGTGATGCTCACCTACGGCCCGGCGATGCGGGTGGCCCGGCTGCTCGCGGAGTCCCGGCTGCCCATCTGCCTGGCCAACATCCAGCCCGAGCCCAACGTGACACCAGCCTGGGACATGGCCGACATGACCTACAACCAGGGCGTGCACGGGGCGCAGGACACGGCGAACGCCATGGTGCGGGCCGGGAGGCGGTTCGGCGTGCTCACCGACGACTGGCGGGCCGAGTCGTTCCGCGCGGACGTGCACCGGTGGGCGCGGGCGGCGGCCGCGGTGATCGCGTGGCGGCGGCTCAAGGTGGCGCTGTTCGGCTATGCCATGAACGACATGGGCGACATCAGGGTGGACGAGTCCGCCCTGGTCCGGTCGCTCGGCCCGGAGATACTCGCGGTCGCGCCCGGTGACCTGTACCGCGGCATGGCGGCCGCCGGTGATGTCGCGGTGCGCGAGGTGATCGATTTCGAGGACGCGCACTTCGAGATCGACCCCCGGCTGTCGGCCGAGGAGCGGGAAGATCACGCGCGGATGCAGGTCGCGATCGAGAACATCCTGGTCGAGGGCGGGTTCGGCGCGTACACGGCGCACTTCGACGCGATCGGCGAGGACGGGCGGTTCCACCGGCTGCCGCTGGCGGCGGCGTCCACGCTGATGGCCAAGGGGTACGGCTACGCGGCCGAGGGCGACGTGCTGACCGCCTGCCTGGTCGCCGCGGGACATGTGCTGATCGGCGACGCGCACTTCACCGAGATGTACGCGATGGACTTCCCGTCGGACTCGGTGCTGATGAGCCACATGGGCGAGGGCAACTGGAAGATCGCCCGGTCCGACCGGCCGGTCAAGCTGATCAAGCGGCCGCTGGGCATCGGGCGGCTGGCCGACCCGCCGACGTTCCTGTTCCAGTACCAGCCGGGCCCGGCGACCCTGGCCACGCTGGTCTCGCTGGAGGGCGAGCGGTTCCGCCTGGTCGTCGCCGAGGGCGAGAACCTGGACACCCAGGAACTGCCCGCCCTGGAGATGCCCTACGGCCAGTTCCGCCCCGCGTCCGGGGTGCGGAACTGCCTGAACGGCTGGCTGGCCGCGGGCGGCCCGCACCACGAGGTGATGAACCTGGGCCACCACGCCGCCGCCTGGCGCGATTTCTGCAACATGGCCGGAATCGAGTTCGTCCAGGTCTGAGCCGGTCTGCGGGCATGCGTCACGGCTGGCTGGGGTCCGTGCCAGTCACTCGGACGGGAAGGCGCCGAGTGTAGCTTGATGAGGTGAGGCTCGAAACGCAGAAGATGCAGGAGTTCCTGCTGGATCGCGGCGCGGGCAGGCTGCCCCACCCCGGCGGGACCCTGTATGGGCATCTGGTCCGCGTGGCGGCACTGCTCGCGGACTGGGGCGCCAGTGCGGAACTGCAGGCGGCTGGGCTGTGCCACGCATGCTACGGCACGGACGGTTATCCCAACGCGCTGCTCGGCCTCGACGAGCGGCCCGTCCTCAGCGCCCTGGCCGGGGACCGGGCCGAGTCGCTGGTTTACCTGTACGGCAGCTGCGATCGGGATGCGGTCTATCCGGCACTGAAGAAGCAAGGCCCCGTGCCCTTCCTTGACCGGTTCACCGGCCGCACCAGCACGCCGCCGGAGCGGGACATCAACGCGTTCACCGAGCTGACCGCCGCCAACGAACTCGACGTGATCCGGCACAACGCCGCCCTGGCCGCCCGGCACGGCGCCGCGCTGCGGCAGTTGTTCGCGGATGCCACGCACCGGCTCAGCGATGCTGCCCGGCAGGCCTGGAGCCAGCAACATGACCCCCATGGCGAGGCAGCCCCGCAAGTCACCTAGGGGCCGGCGCGCGGGCCTTGGCGCCTGAGCGGCAGCTAGCCGGTCACGCGACGGCCGTTGGTCCAGACTCCGGTGATCTGGTCCGGGCGGCCGAGCACCGCGATGTCGGCGAGCGGATTCGCGGCAACGGTGAGTACGTCGGCGTCGTAGCCGGGTTCCAGCCTGCCGGACCTGGGCGCCTGCGGCCCGAGCGTCAGCGGCGCCGTGGCGGTCGCCGCCTCAATCGCCTGTAGCGGCGTCATCCCGAGCCGTACCAGGTGGCCAAGCTCGGCTCCGTTGGTTCCCCAGGAGTTCGGGACGGTCGGGGCCGGTCAGCGAGATATCGGTGCCCATCGCGATGGTGACCCCGTGGCCGATCGCGCGGGACACCGATTCGGCGTGCCGCCCGGCCAGCGCGGTGAGCTTGGCCGCCGCGTAGTCGGGCACCGCCGTCAGGTTCGCGAGGATGTCCTCGAAGATGGCTCTGGTCGGGACGAGGATGACGCCCGCCTCGCGCATCGCGGCGCAGGCCTCGTCGTCGAGGTAGGTGCCATGCTCGATGGTGCGGACCCCGGCCTCGACCGCGGCCATGATGCCGGGCTTGCCGTGGCAGTGCGCCGCCACGACGCGCTCGGCGAGGCCGGCCACCTCCACGATCGCCCGCAGCTCGGCGACGGTGAACTGCTGGTGGACGGGGTCGTCTATCTCGGACATCACCCCGCCCGAGGCGCAGACCTTGATCACCCGGGCGTTCTGCCGCAACTGCTCCCTGACCGCGCGCATGCATTCGGCGGCCCCGTCGGCCAGCCGCAGTTCGCCGTAGTGCACACCGAAGTCGCCGATCCACGGCAACGGATAGGAGTGCAGATCGGCATGTCCGCCCGTGATGCTCAGAATCGCACCGGCGGCGTAGATCGCCGGGCCCTCGAGCACGCCCTCGGCGACCGCCCTGGCGAGGTGAACACCGAGCCCGCCGACCTCGCGAACCGAGGTGATCCCGGCGCGCAGCGCGGCATTCAGGTCGCGGGCGCAGCGTGCCGCCCGCAACGGCACCGGGTCGAGCGGAAGCCGGCCAAGGTCGAGCACGCGCATGCCGAGGAAATGGCCGTGGCAGTCCCACATACCCGGCATCACGGTCCCGGCCCGGTGCACCACGGCCCCGGGCGTCGCCGGCGCCTGGCTGGCCGGCCCGGCATAGCTGATCACCGAGTCATCGATGATCAGCACTCCATCGCTGACCGGCGCACCGCTGCCAGGGATCAGCAGTTCAGCCTCGATCCGCTCCATCTCGCCCCTCCTGTCCGGCGCCCTGCGAGCTGCCCGGATTCGGCATGCGACACCGGGCCATATCCTGACACGCCCGCGACCGGTCATCAGGAGCGGCCGGGCGCGGCCACCGGGAACGGCCCGGCGCGGGGCACGGGGCGGCCCGGCGCGGGCGCCGCACGTGCTGGGATGCCGGCGACACGGGCAGCACGGGGTAAAGCCAGGATGCGGGTGCCGCGCGGCGCTAACCTGGTGCGGCCGGATCCACGGCGGCGGCCGGCACTGTTGACCTGCAGGGGAGCACACCATGGCCACGACAAGCCCTTGGCCGCTCATTCACACCGAACGCGAAGCACTCGTAGCCGACCTCGGCACGCTCACCGACGATCAATGGGCGGCGGCGTCGCTGTGCGACGGCTGGACCGTGCGCGACGTGCTCGGTCACATGATCGCGACGGCGAAGATGACACCGCCCAGGTTCTTCGTCTCGATGGCGGCAGCGGGGTTCCGCTTCAACAACATGACCGCGAAGGGCGTGGCCGCGGAGGCGACCGCCAAACCAGGTGACGGCCTGGCGAACTTCCGCAGCCATCTCAACGACACCACCCACCCGCCCGGCCCGGTGGAGGCCATGCTCGGCGAGGCGGTGATCCACCCGGCGGACATCCGCAAGCCGCTCGGCATCCCGCACGAGTACCCGGAGGAGGCGCTGAACCGGGTCGCGGACTTCTACAAAGGCTCGAACCTGATCGTCGGCGCCAAGCAGCGCATCGACGGGCTCACCCTGCGCGCCACGGACACCGGCTGGTCCAGCGGCAGTGGTCCCGAGGTGACCGGCCCGCACCTGTCGCTGATCCTCGCCATGACCGGGCGTTCCGGCGCCCTCGCCGACCTGTCCGGCGAGGGCCTGGGCACGCTCAAGTCCCGCTCGCAGGAATGACCTCCGCCACCGGCGGCGCGAGGCCGGCCGGCTACTCCGGCACGCCGCTGCCGCGCAAGCTCGGCATCAAGCCCGGCCACGCGGTGGCGGTTGCCGGCGGGCCACCCGGGTTCGCCGACGGCCTGGCGGCGCTGTCAGGCGCCGACGTGGCCGACGGCCTGCCCGGCACCGGCCCGCTGGATGTGATCGTGACCTTCGTGCGCTGGCGCGAGGAGTTCGAGGCACAGCTCCCCGTGCTGCGCGGGCTCATGGCCCCGGCCTGCGGGCTGTGGATCGCCTGGCCAAAGCGGGCGGCCCGGGTACCCACCGACATGACCGAGCACGTGGTGCGGGAGGTCGCCCTGCCCACCGGCCTGGTGGACAACAAGGTCTGCGCCATCGACGAGACCTGGTCGGGCCTGCGCCTGGTGATCAGACGGGAACTGCGGCCCACCGGTTCCTGAGCCGCCCGGCTCGGCCGGGCGCAGAATCAGTCGAGCAGCCGCCGGCCGTCGAAGATGCCGAGTTCCTCGCGGTACAGCTCGATGTTCACCCCGTTCGGGTCGCGGAAGTACATGCTTTCCTCCACGCCACGATCCGGGCCGAGGTACTCCACGCCGGACTCGTCAAGCTTCTTCTTCGCGACGTCGAACTGCTCCGGGGAGATGGAGATGGCCAGGTGCTGCACCCCGCCGATGGTCTCGTGGGAACGCCGGGTGCTCGTGGCCAGGGAAGTCGAAGAACCCGAGCATGTTGCGGTTGCCGATATCGAAGAAGAAGTGGCTGGAGCCCGCATAGTCCCGGTTCTCCACGAGTTCCACCAGCGGGAAGCCGAGGAACTCCTGGTAGAACTGGATCGTCTCTTCGACGTTCTTGCAGATCAGGGCAAGATGGTGCACGCCTTGCACCGTGGTGGCCGGCCGCTCACCGCGGCCGTGCATGTACTTCTCGCGCAGCTTCTGCCTGCGCGCCCTGATCTCCTCGAGTTCCTTGCCCTGAGGCGGTGGCATGGATCGCCTCCCTGCGTGATGGCGGCTGGCCCGGTTGCCGGGCATGTTCCGGTGGCGTCCCTAGGCACAGGGTAGCCGGGCTGATGGGGCCGGCCCTAGGCCGGGCGCGCCGCCGCTGCCCCGCGGCACCGCCCGGTGGCTGCACGGCGGCGACCGGCGCTACGGGTCTGCCCGGGTAACGACTGGTCAGGTTTCAAGAAGCCGCCGACCAGGCCCCCTTCCTACGATGAGGTCGTCCCGAAGACTCGCAGGCTTCAGCGACAAGGCGAACCTCGACGAAGGCGCCATGTGGCCGACCTACTACGCCCTGACGACGGAGCTGACCCCCGCCGACGAGGCAAGGATCGGCGCGCTCGTGCAGAAAGCGGCGAGCTGAGGCCGAGCAGCCCAGCGGGCCTTGCCCCGGGCCGCACTACGTCATGCGCGGAGGCACAGGCCGATGGCCGCGACGGTCAGGCAGGAATGCTGCCGCCGTCGCTGCGCAGGATCTGCTCGACGTTCAGGCCCCGCCGGCGCAGCGCCCAGCCGTGCAGGCCACGGCCTTCCCTGGCAAGGATGGCGGGCGGTACGGCCAGCACCGGGCACAGCGCGTGGGACACGCAGTACCGGCTCACCCGGCCGTGGCCCGGCCAGGCCATGAGGCCACGCTGGCCCGCACCCACGATGAGCAGGTCATCGGGGTGGCAGGCGAAGTCGACCAGCACCGGGCCCGGCTGGCCGCGCTGCACGACCGGCTGGACGGAAAGGTCGCCCGGGATATGGCCCCAGGCCGCCTCCAGCGCCGCCCATAGCCGCTGCCAGGCGGCATCTTGCCAGATGCGGACCAGGGCCGGGCAGGGCTGCCGGGCGGCAAGCTCCCCGCCGGGCGGTACCCAGGCCAGAACGGGTGTCAGGGTGGCAACACTGTGGCGGGCCAGGTCCTCCGCGTGACGCAGCGCCCGGAGGCTGCCCGGCGAGCCGCTCGCGCCGACGATGACCCGACGTGCGCCGGACACGGCAGCGCTCCTTCCTCGCTGGACGCGCAGTCTTGCAAGACGCGGCTGCAAACTACGGTGTTACAAACTGCGGCGTTGCAAACTGCGGTAACCGTTTCGGTATAACCCTCTACACAACCACTCACCGGCAACGGACTCAAGCCCGCTGGCCAGCTTGCTCCGTCCGCCCGCCCGGGCAGCGGAGCGCAGGTCAACAAGGCAGTCAGGAGTGGCCCAAGGGACGGCTGAGACGCCGTGCGAACACGCCGCTATGGTTTGCGGGCGACGCCGCCGTAGGCGTTGACCTCCGAGGGCATCGGCCGGGGCCCGGGGCCGCGCGGCCGCCACTCCGACACCAGGGTCAGCCCTGGATCCACCATTTCCAGGTCCCGGAACGCCAGTTCGGCGAACTCGTCGGCGGTCCGGATCTGGCCGGTGAGCCCTCTCTCCTGGTAGGCCCGGCCGGCCCCGGCCAGTGTGTCCGGGTCGTGCTCGGCCGTGACGTGGGTGGCGGCGAGGTAGCTGCCGGAGGGCAGCGCGCCGAGCAGCGTGTCCACGATCCGCCGCGGCTGTTCCTCGTCCGGCACGAAGTGCAGCACCGCGACCAGCATCAGCGCGATCGGCTGGGTGAAGTCCAGCGTCTGCCGGGTCACCGGGTCGTCCAGGATCTTCTCCGGCTCCCGCAGATCCGCATGAATATAGTCGGTCTTCCCCTCCGGGGAACTCGTCAGCAGCGCCCGGGCGTGCGCCAGCACGATCGGGTCGTTGTCCACATACACCACCCGGCACGACGGCACCAGCCCCTGCGCCACCTCATGCACGTTGTTCGCCGACGGCAGCCCCGTCCCGATATCCAGAAACTGCCGGATCCCCGCCTCCGCCACCAAGAACCGCACCGCCCGCCCCAAGAACGCCCGGTTCTCCCGCGCCGCGGTCCGCACGGTGCCCCAGCTCTGCAGGGCCTTTTCCGCCGTTTCCCGGTCCACGGCGAAGTTGTTCTTGCCGCCGAGGAAATAGTCGTACATGCGAGCCGGATGCGGCTTTGTGGTGTCGATTTCCAGCCCGGCACGCCCGGTGCCTTGTCCTGTCACGATCACCGCCCGTTCATGATGTCAGGTCGCGATCCTACTGGTTCGTAGCTGGCCACGCCGCCGCGTCGCATGACCGTGGCCGTGGCAGCGCGCCCCGGCCCGCGGCCATCAGGGCTTGCGGGCGATCGCGCCGTACCAGTTGACCTCCGACGCCTGCGGCCGCACGCCCCCGGCGTCCGGGCGCCATCAAGCCCGTGCTCCCGGTTGCCGTGGCAGCCATTCAGCCGCCATTTCCGGAATACTACGGCTTGCGCGCCACGCCGCCATCCCAAGTGACCTCGGCGGGCAGCGGCCGCGGGCCGTCGCCGTCCGGGCGCCACTCGCAGACCGACACCACCCCGGGTTCGACCATCTCCAGGCCGCGGAACGCCAGTTCGGAGAGCTCGTCCGCCACCCGGAACTGGAACGGAATCCCCCGCTCGTGATAGATCCGCGCCGCCGCCGCGCCCCGGTCCGCGTAGAACTCCGACGTCGCGTGCGAGGCGACCAGGTAGCTGCCGGAGGGCAGCGCGCCGAGCAGCGTGTCCACGATCCGCCGCGGCTGCGCCTCGTCCGGCACGAAATGCAGCACCGCGACCAGCATCAGCGCGATCGGCTGGGTGAAGTCCAGCGTCTGCCGGGTCACCGGGTCGTCCAGGATCTTCTCCGGCTCCCGCAGATCCGCCTGGATGTAGGCGGTCCTCCCCTCCGGGGAACTGGTCAGCAGCGCCCGGGCGTGCGCCAGCACGATCGGGTCGTTGTCCACATACACCACCCGGCACGACGGCACCAGCCCCTGCGCCACCTCATGCACATTGTTCGCCGACGGCAGCCCCGTCCCGATATCCAGAAACTGCCGGATCCCCGCCTCCGCCACCAAGAACCGCACCGCCCGCCCCAGGAACGCCCGGTTCTCCCGCGCCGCGGCACGGATGGTCGGCACCACCCGCATGAGCGCCTGGCCGGTTTCCCTGTCCGCCGCGAAGTGGTCCTTGCCGCCCAGATAGAAGTCGTACACGCGGGCTGCATGCGGCTTAGCCGTGTTGATCTGTGGCTTCACCGGCCCCCGCCTCCCATCTCCTGCGCGCCACGAGCCGCTGACGCGATATTAGTGCGTTACGCCAAGTCCCGGGCTAACGACGGCCATCTGCCGAAACCGGGCACCGGGGCCAGCCCGCCGCCGGGAATGTTGAACTATCAACAACTGTTCTAGGCGGCGAAGCTACTGTTGGGTGAGCGCACCCGCGCCCGAGCGGAGGAGATGACATGCCCGCCGTCACTGTCGAGGACATCCTGGTGCTGCCGCGCGTCCAGGAGCCAGACGCCACCGTGGTCGCGGACCGCCCCGTGCTGTCGGTGACGACCGCGCCGTCGGGTTTCGAGGGCGAAGGGTTCCCGGTCCGGCGCGCGTTCGCCGGGGTTGACCTGGCCCGCCTCGACCCGTTCATCCACATGGACCAGATGGGCGAGGTCGACTACGCCCCCGGTGAGCCCAAGGGCACCGCGTGGCACCCGCACCGGGGCTTCGAGACGGTGACCTACATCATCGACGGCATCTTCCGCCACCAGGACTCCAACGGCGGTGGTGGCCTGATCACCAACGGCGACACCCAGTGGATGACCGCGGGCGGCGGCATCCTGCATATCGAGGAGCCGCCGGAGGAACTCGTCATGAGCGGCGGGCTGTTCCACGGCTTCCAGCTCTGGGTGAACCTGCCCGCCCGGCTCAAGATGACCAACCCCCGCTACCAGGACATCCGGGCCGGCGAGGTGTCGCTGCTCTCGTCCGCCGACGGCGGGGCACTGCTGCGCGTCATCGCCGGGGACCTGGACGGCCACAAGGGGCCCGGCATTACCCACACGCCGATCAGCGTGGTGCACGCGACCGTGTCCCCCGGTGCCCAGGTCCGCCTGCCCTGGCGGCCAGACTTCAACGCGCTCGGCTACGTCCTGGCCGGGAACGGCACCGTAGGCGCCGAGCGGCGCCCGGTGCGCACCGGGCAGCTTGTCGTGTTCGGGCCCGGCGGCTCGATCACGTTCGGCGCGGCCGAGCGGCAGCAGGGTCCCGGCAAGGACTTCGACCTGCTGATCCTGGGCGGTGAGCCGATCAGGGAGCCGGTCGCCGCGTACGGCCCGTTCGTGATGAACACCAGGGACGAGTTGGTCAAGGCGTTCGAGGACTACCAGGCCGGCAGGCTGGGCCAGATCCCGGCGCAGCCCCGGCCGATTCCGCAGGAGCCACGCCCCGGCCACGACGTCCTCTGACCGCGGACCTCACTCGTTGATGATCATGGCGACGTGGCCCATCGGTGGGCCACATCGCCATGATCATCGCCGTTTCTGCGCTTCTCGGCGGGCCCGGCTGGCCAGGCGGCGTCCATAGACTTCTCTCGTGACAAAGCCGACCCACGCAGACGCTTCCACCACGATGGCGGCCACCCCGCCAGGCCAGCCCGCCGGGGCACCCCCCGAGCCGCCGATGGCCCTGCGAATCCCGAGCGAGCGCACGCACCACGGTGACACGGTCATCGACGAGTACGCGTGGCTGGCCGATGCCGAGGATCCCGGAGACGCTGCGCTACCTGGAGGCCGAGAACGCCTACACCGCGGCGATGACCGCGGGCCAGGCCGGGCTGCGGGAAACCATCTTCGGCGAGATCAAGGGCCGCACGCAGGAGACCGACCTCTCGGTGCCGGTGCGCAAGGACGGCTGGTGGTACTACTCCCGCACGATCGCGGGCAAGCAGTATCCAGTCCACTGCCGGTGTGCCGTCCGGCCAGGGGAGGACGCGCCGCCGGGCACCGACGACGGTGCGCCGCTGCCGGGCGAGGAGATCCTGCTCGACGGCAACGAGGTGGCCGGGGACTCACCGTTCTTCTCGCTGGGCGCCTACAGCGTCAGCCCGGACGGGAGGCTGCTCGCCTACTCCACCGACTTCGCCGGCGACGAGCGCTTCACGCTGCGGATCAAGGACCTGGTCACCGGGGAGACCGCGGCGGACGAGATCCCCGGCACGTTCTACCGCTGCGCGTGGTCGCTGGACGGATCCTCGCTGTTCTACACCACCGTGGACGCGGCCTGGCGGCCGTACCGGGTGTGGCGGCACCGGGTGGGCACGCCGGCGGCCGACGACGAGGTGGTGACCGAGGAAGAAGACCAGCGGTTCTCCGTCGGCGTCGGGCTGAGCCGCAGCCAGCGCTATGTGACCATCGGCATCTCCAGTTCGCTGACCAGCGAGGTATGGCTCCTTGACGCGGCTGACCCGGCGGCCGCCCCGCGGGTGGTGCTGCCCCGGCGGCAGGGCGTCGAGTACTCCGTCGAGCATCAAGCCGGCCCGGACGGTGACGGCCACCTGCTGATCCTGCACAACGACGGGGCGCTGAACTTCGAACTGGCACAGGCGCCGCTGGCCGACCCGGTGAAGGGGGAAGGGGAGGCGACTGGGGGCCCGATCGCCAGCCCGGCGGACCTCACCACGGTCATCGCGCACCGGGCAGACACCAGGCTGCTCGGCGTGGACGCCTTCGCCGACCACGCCGTGGTGCACTTCCGCCGCGACGGCCTCACCGGCCTGCGGATCCTCCGCACCGACGGCAGTGAGCAGGAGATCGCCTTCCCCGAGCCGCTCTATCAGGTCTCCCCCGGATCGAACCCGGAGTACGCCACCCAGCAGCTTCGGCTGCACTACGCCTCGCTGGCCACCCCCGACTCGGTGTTCGACGCCGACACCAGGACCGGCGCGCTGACCCTGCGCAAGCGCCGCCCGGTTCTCGCGCTGCCCGGCGCGGGCCCTTACGATCCCGCGGACTACACCCAGCGCCGCGAATGGGCGGTCGCCGCGGACGGCACCCGCGTTCCCATCTCGCTGATCTACCGGAACGGGACGCCGCGGGATGGCAGTGCGCCGCTGGTGCTCTACGGATACGGCAGCTACGAGGCGTCGATGGATCCCGGCTTCTCGATCCCCCGGCTGTCCCTGCTCGACCGGGGCTTCGGCTATGCCATCGCGCATGTCCGCGGCGGCGGCGAGATGGGGCGGCGCTGGTACGACGACGGCAAGATGCTGCACAAGACCAACACGTTCACCGACTTCGTGGCGTGCGCCGAGCACCTGGTGGCGCAGGGCTGGACCACCCGCGACCGGCTGATCGCGCGGGGCGGCTCGGCGGGCGGGCTGCTCATGGGGGCGGTGGCCAACATCGCCCCACAGGACTTCGGCGGGATCGTGGCCCAGGTCCCGTTCGTGGACGCGCTGACCTCGATCCTGGATCCCTCGCTGCCGCTGACCGTGCCCGAATGGGAAGAGTGGGGAGATCCGCTGCACGATCCGGCGGTCTACGCGTACATGAAGGGCTACACGCCGTACGAGAACGTCCGGGACCAGGAGTATCCGCCCATCCTCGCGGTGACCAGCCTGCATGACACCCGGGTGCTGTTCCGTGAGCCCGCGAAGTGGATCGCCCGGCTGCGCGCCACCGCGCGCGGCGGCCCGTTCCTGCTCAAGACCGAGATGACCGCGGGCCACGGCGGCAGGAGCGGACGCTACGACGCCTGGCATGAGGAAGCGCTCGTCCTGGCCTGGATCGTCAGCACCTCAGCGGCCGCCGCGCGGCCTCCCGCATGAAACTTTCCTGACCCGGTGCGCTAATCACGCCTGTCACGGGCTCCTCGTGTCTGGTGCCTGTACACCGCTACAGCGGGCAGCGTGCGCGGCTCGAAGCTCCCATGTGCACCCTCCTGCAAGCACGGGACCGGCGCTGACGTCGCGAGCGGGTTAACGAGCCAGCGCCGGCCGACCGTTACCCGCCTTAGACGCACCCGCCCGCGCGGCGGTTCCGCTGGCAGGCCGCCGGCCCGTGGCCGACGGGATCCACGTCGATGGCATCTTCGGGCCGCAAACCAGCTCCAACATGGACTGGCCGCTCGTTGGCGTATCAGGCGTATGCGGCTTCTGGTCCTGAGCTCGCCACGCGATCGACACGGGTAGCGCGGGCTCTGTGACGGCTGGCCCGGCCGCGCCGCGGCCGGGCCAGTCCTGGCGGTTTGTTCACGGCAGGCGGGTTAGCGCAGCGATTGCAGGTGCGCCTTGTAGCCTGCGCCGTAGGGGGTCGGGCTGCCGTCATAGCTGGTGATCAGGGAGGGGCCCGAGGCGCAGGGGAAGTCGGCGTTCCAGGCCCAGGCCAGGTAACTGGATGCCTGCGAGTCCAGCCAGTTCATCAGCGCGGTGATGTACCCGGACGCGCAGGTGTTCTCGCCGATCTCCCCGGCGACCACGGGGACCTGCGCCATCACCGGGGCCACCTCGCTGGTCCAGCAGGACAGGTCCGAGCACGCGTTGAAGTTGTAGGAGTGCCAGGACGCGGCCAGGTTGTGATCGGGGTCGGCGGGCTCGTTGGCCAGCCACCCGGTGAGGTCGTTGGAGTAGGCCAGGCCGCCGGCCAGGATCACGTTGCGGGCGCCGGTGGCGCGGACCGTGTCGACCAGGGTCTGCATCCCAGCCACCGGATAGCCGATCCCCGGGCAGGTCCCGCCGTGCAGCCAGCACTGCCAGCCGGCCGCCTCGCTGTGCGCGGCCCGCTCCGGGAACGGCTCGTTGAACAGGTCCAGGATGACCGCGCCGTTGCCCTTGAACGTGTTCGCCACCGACGTCCAGAACGGGATGGCCTGCGCCTCGTCGGGCATCGGCTTGAGGCACCTGGCCTCCGCCGACCGGCAGTGCACCGGGTAGCGGCCGTCGGACCAGTGCAGGTCCAGGATCACGTCCATGCCGTTTTCGTTCAGCAGGCGGACGTACGCCTTGATCGCGTTCTGGTAGCTGGCGCCCGCGTAGGCCGGGTTGACGTAGGACTCGCCGTTCCAGCAGCCCTCGTTCAGCGGGATCCGGACCGCGTTGATCCCCCAGGCCTTCATCGCCGAGATCGACGCCTGATCGGTCGGCCCGTCGAAGATTCCATGGTCCTGCACGCACAGGAACTCGGTGCCCGACCTGTTCACCCCGTGCAACACGACCGGCCTGCCGTGGGAGTCGACCAGCCGGTTCCCCGCCACGTGCAGCCGGGGCGCGGTGTTGTGCCGGTGGTGCCCGTGACTTTCCGGGCTGGCCGGCCCCGGGAGGGGGGAGTCGCCCGACGAACAGGCCGGCACGGCGCACGCGACCGCGGCCGCGGCCGCCACGCAGAGCAGCGCGCCGCGGCGCAGCCTGCCGATGCCGCGGCGCGCCGGCCAGCCAGCGGGCCGGTGCGAGCCCTGCCAAAACCGCCCCATGCGGGAAAGGTAGGCCATCGCGGGCCATGCTGCGCCCGCTTGCCACGGAATCCGCTCTGCGCCCGCGGGGTCAGGCGGCCGCAGTGATCAGGTGGTGCAGGCGGTGCCGTTTCGGAAACTTTAGGCTTGGGTGGGGTGGTGGGTCGAAGTAGTGGGTGGGGTGGTGGGTGTACAACTACTCGGAGCTCGGGCTGGAGTAAGCCGCACGGGGAGGCCTGCGCACAGGGCGCAGGGGATCGAGCCGCTCGGCACGGCCCGATCCCCTGCGCAGGCCGATCATGCCGCGGGCGGCTGGGCTATCGTGCTGCCCATGGCGGGACGCGAACTGCGGGAGATCATCGATCCGGAGTGGGCGCAGGCGCTGGAGCCGGTCGCGGGGCGGATCACCGCCATGGGGGACTTCCTGCGCGCCGAACTCGCCGCGGGCCGCCGCTACCTGCCAGCGGGCGAGAACGTGCTACGCGCCTTCACCCAGCCGTTCGGGGCGGTCCGGGTCCTCATCGTCGGGCAGGACCCCTACCCCACGCCCGGCCATGCCGTGGGCCTGAGCTTCTCGGTGGCGCCGACCGTCCGGCGGCTGCCGCCCAGCCTGCTCAACATCTTCCGCGAGTACACCGACGACCTTGGCTACCCGGCACCCTCCAACGGCGACCTGGTGCCCTGGAGCGAGCGGGGGGTACTGCTGCTCAACAGGGTCCTGACGGTCCGGCCGGGCCAGCCCGCCTCGCATCGCGGGAAGGGCTGGGAGGAGGTCACCGAGCAGGCCATCCGGGCGCTGGCCGCACGGCCGGGCCCGGACGGCACGGGACATGCCCCGCTGGTCGCGATCTTGTGGGGCCGGGACGCGCGCAGCCTCGCGCCGCTGCTCGACGGTGTCCCGCTGATCGAGTCCGCCCATCCCAGTCCCAACTCAGCCGACCGTGGGCTTCTTCGGCTCGCGCCCGTTCAGCCGCGCCAACCAGTCTCCTGGAGCAGCAGGACGCACCGCCGATCGACTGGAAGCTCCCCTGACCCGTCCCTCCGTGATCCACTGCCCTAGCCCCCTCGTCTCCTGCCCGGCCGCATCGCCCCCCGTGATCCGCCACCCCCCCGCGAACCTCGGAGGTCTCCTTGCACGCTCGCATCGGCTCGATCATGCTCACCGCCGGGGCACTCGCCCTGGCCGTCGGTACCAGCACCCTGGCCGCTGGCATCCCGCCCGCCGTGGCGTCGGCCAGCACCAGCGCCGCTACCTGGACCGTGACCCCGGGCGGCCAATACCGGGCGCAGGTCCGCAACGACAACTTCTGGGGAATCCTCGACGTCCGCACCAACCAGGAACTGCGGTGCACGGTCAACGCGTCGGCGTGGAGCATGCGACTGCGGTTCAAGAAGGGCACCGGGCTGAGCGACCCCATCGGCTGGGTGCGGTCGCTGTCCTTCCCCAAGCCCTGCCTGCCCGGCGGCATGGGCCCGGTCACCCTCAGCGCGGCCGGCACTCCCTGGGGGATCAACGCCCTCAGCTACAACTCGCCCGGCCAGGTGACCAGCGGCCAGGCTCACCCATATGCACCTGGCCCTGTCCGGCCCGCACTGTGCCGCGGTCCTCGACGGCACGAGCGCTACGGCCAACGACGGCACCGCACCCTTCGAGTACAACAACGGGCCTGCCAACACGCTGCAGACGGCGTACAGCCCCGGCTCCGGCAATCTGCACGCCTACCAGGTGACCGGCTGCCGCCAGATGCTGCACAACGGCGACTTGGTGCGGCTGTTCTTCGGCTACGACCTGAATCGCGCGCTGACCGTGACGAGTCCCTGAGCGCCTTCTGGCCGGCCGAGATCGCCGACGTGACCCGGGCAACCGCGCCGCCGGGCTGAGGCCCGGGCCACCAGGCCGGTGCGGTCAGCCAGCCGCCAGACTGCGCAGGTGCGCCCGGTAGCCGGCACCGTAGGCCGTGGGGCGGCCGCTGTAGCCGGTGATCAGCCCGGGGCCCGAGGAGCAGTTGAAGTCGGCGTTCCAGGCCCACCCCAGGTAGCTGGTGGACTCCGAGTCCAGCCACCGCATCAGCGGGCGGATGTAGCTCGACGCGCAGTCGTTCTCGCCGATCTCGCCGGCGATGACCGGCACCTGGGCGATCACCGGGGCCACCTGGTACTTCCAGCAGGACCGGTGCGAGCACGTGTTGAAGTTGTAGGAGTGCCACGACGCGGCCAGGTCGTGGTCGGGGTCGGCCGGCTCGTGGGACAGCCACTGCCGCAGGTCGTTGGAGTACTCCTCGCCGCCGAGCATGATCACGTTGCTGGCGCCGGTGGAGCGGACCGCGTCGACCAGGCTCTGCATCCCGGCCACCTGGTAGGAGATGCCCGGGCAGGTGCCGCCGTTCAGCCAGCAGTGCCAGCCGCTGGCGGTGCTGCCGGTGGCGCGGGACGCGTACGGCTCGTTGAACAGGTCGAAGATGACCGCGTCGTTGCCCTTGAACGTGTTCGCCACCGAGGTCCAGAACGGGATCGCCTGCGCCGCGTCGGGCATCGGCTTCTGGCACACCGCCTGCGCCGACGAGCAGCCCGCGGACGGCCCGGTGTAGGCGCCGTCGGTCCAGTGCAGGTCCAGGATCGCCACGATCCCGTTGGCGTTGAGCAGGTGCACGTACGACTTGATCGCGTTCTGGTAGCTGGCGCCCGGCGTAGGCCGGGTTGACGTAGGACTCGCCGTTCCAGCAGGCCTCGTTCAGCGGCACCCGGACCGCGTTGACGTCCCACTTGAGCATCGCCGACACGGCCGCCTGGTGGTGCGGCCCGTCGAAGATCCCGTTGCCCTGCACGCACATGTACTCGGTGCCGGACCGGTCCACCCCGTGCAGCACCACCCGCTGGCCGGTGGAGTCCACCAGTTCGTTCCCTGACACGTGCAACTGCGGTGCGGTCCCGCCCGGGGCCGCGGCCGCCGGGGCAGGTGCCAGACGGCCGTGCGGCGCGGCACTGCCGGGCACGGCCCTGGCCGCGCCGGTCGCGGGCCGGATGGCCGCCGTGGCGGGCACCGTCGCTGCCGACGTCGCCAGCGCGGCACCGGCCAGCAGCACCGCCGACACCATCGCTGCTGCACGGATTCCGGGGATCGACCGAGGGAATCTCACGACGCATGCCTCCTGAGGATCACGCCCGCCCGCCGGCGTGCCCGACCCTACCGTCCGGCGGCCCGCCGCCGGACGGGATTGCCTGCGGTGCCTCCGCCAGGCCGACCGTCGGCCACTCGCGGTCAGCCGCCGGCCAGGGATTGGAGGTGCGTCTTCACGCCCGCGCCGTACCCGGTCGGGGTCCCGGTGTAGTCGGAGACCAGCCCCGGGCCCGACGAGCAGTTGAAGTCGGCGTTCAACTTCCCCGGCATCTGCCGCGCCGCGCCGCAGGCCATGGCCGAGATCTGCACGGAACAGGCAGCGGCGCTCGCCCGGCCAGCGGCGGGGGTGACGGGCCCGGCCGGCGCCGGGCGACCTGTTCACGATCGCGATGCCGTTTCCAATTGAAAAGGCAGGCAGTGCAATACGCACGACCGCGGCCGGTCGCGGCCGATGGGATCGCGGGCGCCTTCGGCAAAATTATTGCCATGGACTACGGCCGGCTGCCTATCGACGAGCAGGTGGCCGCGTTCCGGGCGGCTCTGGGACGCAACCAGGTGCTCACCGAGGTGCTCTCCCGCGCGGCCGTCCTGGACCTTCCGGGCTGGTACCTGGTCGCCGGCTGCCTCTATCAGACGGTGTGGAACATCGTGACGGGGCAGTCATCCGAGGCGGGCATCCTGGATTACAACCTGGCCTACTTCGATGCCTCCGGCCTGTCATGGCAGGCCGAGGACGCCGTCATCCAGGCCGGGCACCGGCTCTTCGGCGATCTGCCCGCCCCGGTGCAGATCCGCAACCAGGCCCGCGTGCACCTGTGGTACGGGCAGAAGTTCGGTGCCCCATGCCCGCCGCACGCGAGCACCGATGCGGCGATCGACACCTTCGAGGCAACCACCGCCTGCCTCGGCGTGCGACTGCTGCCCGGCGGGCGGTGGCGCGTGTATGCCCCGCACGGGCTGGCCGACGTGTTCAACCTCGTCGTACGGCCAAACCCGGTGCTCGCGCCGCGCGACGTCTACCAGGCCAAGACGGCCAGGTAGCGCGGGCAGTGGCCGTCCCTGACCGTGCTGCCATGGCCCGGCGGCGCCTGCCCTGCGACCGTTGCCCGGTGACCGCGGCGGCCACCGGGCCCGCCCGCCTCAGCCGCTTCCCGCGGCCAGGCAACTCATCGTGTAGTGGCCAGCGATGCCATCGACACCGCGGGTGCAGCCGAGGTTTTTGCCCTGGAAAGTCTCGACCGCACCGAGCGTCTTCGGGCCGAAGTCACCGTCCACCTTCAGCCCTGAGTGGATCACGAAGTTGAGGTCCTGCTGAAGCATGACGACACAGGGCCCGGTGGACCCCTGGCTCAAGTTGGACACCGGCACTTCCATGGCGAAGCCGAGGTACGGATTCGTGAAGGACATCTCCGGGCACGACGCGGCGGCCGCAGGAGCAGCGGCGGGAAGGGCGACGGCCGCGCCCGTGGCGAGCGGCAGGGCTAGCAGTGGCACCATCACTCTGGTCTTCCAGAAGCGCACGACAGGTTCCTTTCATAGCATCTAGCCGGCCGTTGATCACAACGGCCGATGGCTGTTATCCCTCGTCAGAGAGCTGTGGTTGCGTCCGTTCTTGGTGTGACACGTGGAATGAACCATTTGTGCGGTCATGTGCGACCGATGGCTATTGTTACACATTCTCGCGGAGCAGCGCCGGAGTGCCCGCCGCCTGGGCCGCACGCAGCGATTTCGCAAGCGCGTGCCATGAACTTCACAGGTTTGTGCCATGGGAGGTATCTGCCCGGCACCTCCTGCACCGTTGTGATCATCGTCCAATGATCACTACGGTGCGGATCTTGCTGTTCTCACCGTCGGAGTCCCTTACCTCAACCAGGACTCCGACCAGAGTCAACCACGTCATGTAATCGTGCAGGTAACCGCGGATCCCGCATGCGATAGGCGCAGCAGTGAGAAAGCCGACGGCGAAAGGGGAGCATTTCAGATACGCATCTCGATTGCGCAGCGCATGACTTCAATGGCAGTGGCGTGGCCGGCGCCGACTAGCTTGTCCCGCCGCAATCGCTGCTCTGGGATTACCCCGGACGATCTCTACTGACCACCGTCATGAAAGGCGAACACATGTTCCGATTCCCCACCGGGTGGCGCCGCCTCGCCGCCCTCGCCGCGGCAGGCGCCTGTGTCTCCACGTGTGCCGTGGTCATCGGCACGAGCAGCGCGGCACTGGCTGATGTCTGCGGCACCGCCGCGAACGGCACGACGTCCTGGTCCACCAAC
>CAVSCM010000012.1:0-55168 GCA_963726415.1 uncultured Actinomycetes bacterium | reverse complement strand
CGGTGACGATCAGGGAGTCGCATAGTCAGGCTCGCCCACTCCCAGCGAGATGACGTCCTCCATGCTGGCTGCTATATCGAAGAAACGTCGTATCCCCGATGGCGGGCAGGCCACGACAGCCGGGTTCATTGGCCTCATGGTGCCACTCTCAGGCGATGGTCCTCGGTGGCCCCGATAAGCAGTTCGCCGTCATCCTTGTACGTCTTCAGCACGAAATGTGTCGCGGTGGCGGTTACCCGATTTATGGTGGCAAGCTTCTGGGCAACGAAATCGGCGACATCATGCATGCTGCGGCCGGTGACGACGCACCGCAGGTCCTGGGCGCCGGATACCAGGTACACGGACCGGACCTCGGGGAACTGCGATATCCGTGCGGCCACGTCGTCGAAGCCAACACCACGCTCCGGGGAGACCGACACATCTATCAGCGCGGTGATCACCTCGACACCAGTGATCTCGCGCATCCGGTCCAGATCGACCACGGCCTTATAACGCCTGATGATCCCCTCATGCTCCCAGGTAGCGATCTGATCACGCACGCTATCGACGTCGAGTCCCGTCATGGTCGCAATGCGCTCGGGGGTGGCGCGCCCATCGGCTTGCAGGATGTCAATGATCTCTCGCATCCGGCAAGCCTACCGTGACGCCTTTCCCGGCACCGCCGGTTTACGGTCATGCCGCGACGGCCGATCAATGCTGGGTCAGCACCCGCAGCACCCGTGGCTGCACCCGGGAAAGGAGTTCATACGGAATTGTGTCCATTGCTGCTGCCACTTCCTCGATGGACACACTCGCCCCGCCGTGCCGGCCGTAAATCAGCACATCGCTGCCGACTGCGGCACTCGGGCAGTCGCTGACATCCACGACCATCGAGTCCATGGATACCCTGCCCAGGATGCGGCACTTCCGGCCATCGACAGAAACGTAGCCGAAATTTGACAGGCACCGGGGAACACAATCATGGTAACCGGCGGCCACTACGGCGACCCGCCGCCCTCCCGCCGGCACCCGGTAAGTCCCCCCATAACCAATGCGATCACCCTCGGAAAGATCCTGGATTTCGACGATCTGGCTGACCAGTGCCACGACAGGAGTGAGGTTGATCTGCTGCGCGGTCCCGGGTGATGGGTACACTCCGTAGAGGCCAATGCCAACGCGCACCATGTCGAACCGCGCCGCCGGAAAACGAATGGCCCCGGCCGTGTTTGCCGCATGCTTGATGAAATCCTTGAATCCAAGCTCTTCCGCGGCGCGTGCCACCTCCGTGAATCGTGCGATCTGTGCCAGCGTAAATTCGTCCTCGTCAGGCTGATCCGCACAGGCGAAGTGCGTCATGAGCCCGGCCAGGCTCACTGATGGCTCACCGCGAAGGCGCTCAAGCGCCTTGATAGCGTCGTCCGGCTGGAACCCCGTCCGGTGCATGCCCGTTTCAACTTCCAGATGAATCCTGAGCGGCCGCCGGCGGGTGCTCGTCTGGGCGTGAAAAATCACCGAGTCCAGCATGCTGGGCGTATAGATCTGCGGAGTCAGATCATTCCTGATGACCTTGTCCATCTCCGCTGATGTGGCGAGGGTGACGAGAATCGGCAGTGATACCTCGGCGCGCCGCAAGGCAACGCCCTCGTCCACCGTTGCCACGCCGAGCTGGTCGATACCTGCGGCTTGCAGTGACCTGCTGACATGGATTGCGTTCGTCCCGTACGCCAGGCCCTTGACCATCGCGAGAAGCTGAACCTGAGGCCCGACAAGCCTGCGGAACGCGATGACATTGCTCTCCAGCGCGGCCCTGTCGATATAGAGCCTGGTAGGGGCGAGCGGCTCAATCAGGGTTGAGGTCACGTCCGCGAGCGAGCGTTCCCTGGGGGACTCGATCAGGACGATATCGTCGTTGCCGAGATTGTCACGAAGGACAGGGCGCATCGCCTCGAGGCTGGCGAAGTAGCGAACTTCCACGTCGGAGCCCATCGCGCTGAGCGTTTCCCCGATCCCCCGGTGCGAGGCACACTCAAGCGCCCACAGGCTGTCCACCTTTGAGCTGCCAAGGGTGCGGCCCAGGGCGTGCACGCTTTCGGTCTTGCAGGATCCCAGAGGGTCGGACAGTACGACGCTGAACCGGCTCGACTGGCGTGCCAGGCGACGGGATACCTGCAGTGCGGTGCCCAGCGTGACGGCATCCGTTGTCGCGACGTCGCGCACCACGGTCCAGCCTTCGGGTGATTGCCAGACCTCCATCCGGGTCTCGGTCGGCACGTAGTCGCTCAGAGCCTGGAGCGCGGTGCCCGGTTCCACGCCGAGCAGCCAAGAGGCAGCCAGGGCGACCTCTATATCCATGAGGATTTCCTCGAACGGCGTCTGGATGACGACGTGCCCGTCGGCCGTACCGGGGAAGCTGACCCGGACCAGCGTGCTCCTTGGGTCGCTTTCCAGAATCGTAAAGGCAGGTATCACGGTGGCATCGCCACGGCAGTAACTGCGGGTGGCCAGGCCCCCGGCCACGCTGCGAACCACGGGCTGCGGATCGCCGACGACCAGCCAGCCGTGCGGGCCGTCCCCGGTGATGGACATCAGCTCCCGTGCCTGCGCCTCGGGGCCGGGAAAGCTTGAGGCGTGCCGCGTACCGAGGTTGGTGAAGACCACGTGATCGGGACGAATGATGTCCCGCAGGAGAGACATTTCACCTGGTTCGGTCACAGCCGCTTCGAGGATGGCGACGTCACAGTCGGCCGGGCAATCCAGGAGCGCAAGCGGAACCCCCACCTTGCTGTTGAAGCTCCCGGGTGTGCCAAAAACGCGCCGGTCGGCACCCAGGATCTGGACGAGAGCATCCTTCGTCACCGTCTTACCGCTGCTGCCCACGACCGCGACAACTGTCGCCGACAGCTGATTGCGCCACCATTTAGCCAGTTCCTGCAATGCTTCCAGCGGATCCGGCACCTGGATAACGGGGCCGCCATAGTCATGTGCCTGCCCCTGGTTCTCCGGGAGTACCACCCCGACGGCGCCGTTTGCCAGCGCATCGCCCACGAATTTATGACCGTCGGTCCGGGTGCCAGGCAAAGCGAAGAAGACGCTTCCTTGCATGATGTGCTTGGAGTGGATGGTCACATGCCGGACGAGATCGGCTTGGGGTGTCCAGCCGGTCACGCTGCCGCCAAGGATGTCGGCCAGGTCTGCGATGCTGACTGCATCCACGGGGGTCCTCCGAGCCATCGAGCTTCGAGCGGCACGCGGCTACCACGCTGCTGGGCAACGGTTTGCGAGGCAGGGCAACGACGGGTGCCGCTCGGCCGGGCCACCAAGCTTACTAGTGCGCGGTCTGCGATCGGCCTGCCTGCCGCAGGTCAGGACCACAGGCCCAGCGGCCGCCGGCTATGCCCGCGATGAATCAGCCAGGTCGACGATCGTCTCCAGGATGTCGCGCGGTGACAGCGGCGGTTCCTCCGCGAGCCCCTGATGGTAGAACACGGTCGCAGGGGTCAGCCCGGGCAAGGAGTTGGCCTCTATGACAATGATCTCTCCAGTCTCCCGGTGCATGAACGCGTCTATCCGCCCGTAGCCAGCCATTCCGAGAGCATTCGCAGCGCGGGCTATTCTTTCTTTGGCCATGCGCACGGATTCCGGGCGGACCCGGCCAAGCGGCGGCGCGGGAGGCGGAGTGATATTGACACCGGTGCCGCCCATAAATTTCTCTTCCAGCGAAAGGATGCCGCTGCTTGCAACGGTGATGCTCGGATTCATGGCCATCATGGAGCCTTTCTTCCCGAGCACTCCGACGGTTACCTCGACCCAGCCGGTGTCACGTTCCTGGCCCCACATGAGGCTGGCCGCGCTCGAGGCATCAAGGCTGGTGTCATCGACCCGGATGTCATCGGTATCGATGTACTCCTCGAACAGCAGGCGGGTCTGCCTCTGGGTGGGCAACTCGATGATCTGACCGGCCGCGAGCAGGGAGAACGAATCCCCCTGCAGCCGCGATGCGCCGCTGTCGATCAGGTGGAGGTATTGCGCAAGATCCTCCGCGCGGCCAAGCGGCACCACGCCCGCCGAGCAACCGTCGTCGACGGGTTTCACCACGACACGGGGCGCTCCGCAGGCCGCCGCGATCTCTTGCCACAACTCGGACGGATCACGCGCGAGGGCATCAGGCAGCGGCACACAGATCCGCCGCGCCGTGTAGATACCCTCAGCGGAAAGCTCTGCAATGATCTTGCCGGTCTCGTACTTGTCCATGCACAAACGTGACGCGGCCACGTCCGAGCCGTTGTAACGGACGCCGTGGGAGTTGAGCACTTCCTGCAGCGTGCCGTCCTCCCCCTCGCCGCCGTGCAGCGCGATGAACACCAGGTCATGCTGGCGGAGGAACTCCTCCATGGTGAGGCGGACAGGCGGCACCACAGGTGAGCTAAGGTCATCCCCGGACAGGACCAGCCGCTGGAGTATCGAGGACGTGAGCTTGCTGCGGACGTCGTCGAGTCGTTGCGCATCCCGGCAGGACTCCACGATCTCCTCGACCGAGTGGCGGAGCGCTGCCGAGTACGACAGCCGCCATACAGAGCCATCGGGATCCAGCAGGTAGGGCACTGGCCGGTAGCGCTGCGAGCCGAGCAGTTTCAGCCAGACGTTGGTACCGGACAGGACCGACACCTGCCGCTCGGCCGTCTTGCCGCCGAACAGCACCCGGACGGGCTGGCGCGCCGCAGGCGCGGCGGCATTGACCGGTCTGCGGCCAACCTCCGCGATTCCGATCCTCCTGGCCGCGGTCTGAACGACAAACCGCAGGATATCCGCATGGCTCATGCCCAGCTGCGCGGCAGAGATAAAGAGGAAGCTATTCTGCTCCATACCGCTGATGGGATTTATCTCGGAGACGAGAATTTCGCCGTCGGGGCGCAGCCAGCTGTCGATCCTGGCGAAGTCCCTGAGGCCGAGCAATGAGAACGCCTGCTCAGAGACGCGTTGAATCTCCTTGATAACCGCTATGTCCTGTGCAGGCGGGCAATAATAATGCGAGTCGTTGCTGGCAAGATACTTCCGCCGGTAATCAAATATATCATTGTCGCTCAACCGATTCCTCAGCTCGATCTGCAGGGGAATCAAAGCAACCGGCCCAGTCGGCCCTTGCATGACAATGGTGGTCATCTCGATGCCGGTGATCCACGGCTGGATGACGACGCGACTGTACCGGCTGACCATGCCCTCAAGGATGTCGGTGCCCGCGCTTCGGTCGGCCAGGACGTGAACATCGATGCTGGAACCGCCCTGGGCGGGCTTGATGACAACCTTGGCGGCTTCGGGGAATGCGCCGAGGAGCGCCCGGGCTCTCATCGCGGCTGATTGCTGCGATGTGACCAAGGTGCCGGGGACGGCACCGATGCCAGCGGCGCGCAGCGTGTCTGTCGCCCGGAACTTATCGAACGCCACCCGACAGGCGCTGGCGCCTGTTCCGACGAACGGGACCTCGGCCGACTCGAGCAGGGCCTGGAGTTGCCCATCCTCGCCGAAGGCACCGTGGATGGCCGGAAAGATGAGATCCACGCCCCGGAGACGGGCGACGAGTTCTTCCTCGGTGAGTGCGCTGCCATCCAGCGTCAGCTTGAAGTCGAAATCCGAAGGGGTGTTGCAGTACAGGAGGTTCCGCGAAATGGGGTACGCGCGCAGATGGCGATCGAAGTAAATGACCTCCTTGAGCTCTACATCCGTGCCCACGAGATGGTCAGCGACGGACCGCGCGGAGTTGAGGGAGATACCTCGCTCCCGCGAGGGGCCGCCGAGCAGTAGCGCAAGCGATACCATCAATGTCCCACTTATCTTTTGGCAAGTTTTAAAGGATACCCGTAGAACTCAATTCCCCGCGGCGGCCTGCGAGGCAGCCGGCACCTCGTCACCTGGACTGCGTTGTAGCATAGGCGATCCGCTGCAAGGGGTATTATCCCAGGTAGGAGCTGAGGTCACGGCCATGGCAGCACTGCGGCAGGGGTTCGGGCCGGACGGCAGCGCGGCAGCAGAGCGTGCACGCATGATCGCGAGACTGGACATAGCCCCTATCGCCGTGCGACTTACCGAAAGCTTCGCCATCTCCAAGGGTGCCGTCGCCACAGCACAGAACGTGCTGGTACGGGTGGTATTGCAGGATGGCTCGGCCGGGTACGGCGAGGCCGCCCCGTTCGAAGTAGTTACCGGCGAAACTCAAGCCAGCGCGCGCGCCGCATTGCAAGCGATGATCGCGACCGTCACAGGGCGCGACGCGGCCGGCTGGCGGGTGCTCGCGGCTGACCTGCGCAGCCTCCTCCCCGAGGCGGCCGCGGCGAGGTGCGCCGTCGAGCAGGCGGTCGTCGATGCGCTGGCCCGCCACCTCGGCCTGTCGCTGCCTGCTTTTCTCGGGGGATTCCCGCACGAGCTCATGACTGACATCACTATCGGGGTGGGCGACGTCAGCCACAGCGTGGAATCCGCGCGTCACGCCGAGGCTGCTGGATTCAAGACCGTGAAGGTAAAGGTTGGCGCCGATGACTGGGAACTGGATGTCGCGCGTATCGTGGCTATTTCCAGGGCAACACCCAAGCTTTCCATCATAGTAGACGGAAATGCGGGATTTTCCCGCCCACAGGCTCATAGATTCCTGGGAGGTGTGACCGGAGCGAGCGCCGCAGTCATCCTTGTTGAACAACCAGTTGCCGCGCCTGACATCACCGGCCTGGCAGAGCTGGAAAGGGAGCATGGCATTCCTGTCTGCGCTGACGAGTCCGTCCGGTGTCCTCAGGACGCCATTCGCGTTGCCGAGACCGGCGGCATCAGCTCGATCAATGTCAAACTGATGAAGTGCGGTGTCGCCGACGCGCTCGACATAATAACGATCGCCCGGTCGGCAGGGATGACCGGAATGATCGGCGGCATGGTGGAAACGGCAGTGTCCATGACGTTCTCGGCCGCGGTGGCGGCGGCGAGCCATCCCTTCTTCTCCTACATTGACCTCGATACCCCGATGCTTATGCCCAAGCGGTTCGTCCGCGGCGGGATGCGCTACAGCGGCCCGGCTATCCGTCTGCCCGAGCATGCCGTGGGCACCGGCGTCGATGCGGCGGCGCACTTCGCAGGCTCTCCCGGCTGATACGGCTCCGCCCGGCACACACCGGTGAATCCTGCTGACCTGCTATGCCGTCCTAGGGTGAGGGGATGACCACCGACCATGCGGCCGGGTCGCCCGGTCCGCAGTGAGCGGTACCGCGCTCGCCCTGGTGCTCGCGGCGGCCCTGCTCCATGCGACCTGGAATCGCGTACTGCACGGGGCCGAGGATCGCCTGGCTGCCGCCGCGGTCGGCGCGGCGGTGGGAGCCATCCTGCTGATGCCGGCCACGATCGTGGCCCCGCCGGTGCAGGTCTGGCCGTCTGCCATCGCCTCCGGCGCGGCCGAGGCCGCCTACTTCGCCTGCTTGTCGGCCGCATACAGGCGCGGCGAGCTTTCCTTCACCTACCCGGTGGCTAGGGGCGTCGCCCCCTTCCTCATCACGCTGGGCGGTGCGGCCGTGCTCGGCCAGCCGCTGAACGCGGCGCGGGTCTGCGGGTCACTGGCACTCGGCATCGGCCTCGCGGTCATCTCACAGGCGGGCCTGGCCCGCGGTCGCGGCACCGCGCTGGCCTTCGCGGCGCTGACCGGCGTCACCATCGCCATCTACTCCGTCATCGATGCTGGCGCGGTGCGGTCTGCGAACGCGGTCGGCTACCTGGGCGTGGTCACCGCGGTGCAGGCCCTGATCCTGCTCGCCGCCACCAGAGTCGACTGGGGCCGGCTTCGTGCCGCGGCCCGGGCCGGGACCGGGATCGAGCCGGCTCGGTCGCCGCGTATCTGCTCGTCCTGCTGGCCTACCAGCGGGCTCCGGCGTCACCGGTCGCGACGATCAGAGAACTGTCCATCCTGCTGGGCATCCTCATAGCCGGGGACCGGCCGGGGAAGCGGGTCTGGCTCGGTGGCGCGCTGTGCGTGCTCGGCGCCGCGCTCACCGCACTGTGACGCTGGCCGGACCGCGCCCACGACGCGCTCAGCTCACGACGCGGCCCGGAGCACGACGGCGGGCCCGGAGCACGACGGCGGGCCCGGAGCACGACGGCGCAGCCTGGTGCACGACGCAGCCCGGTGCACGACGGCGGGTCACGCGCACCGCGGCATTGCTGCCGCCCGGGTACATCGCGCCGGGCTCAGCAAGCACACGATAGATCTCGAATATGGATTCGATAATGACTATACTCGGTGGGGTGAAGACCGCACTTCAGGGCTCCCTACTGGACGAGCCGGGCGAGGCGGGCCTGGGGCTGCTGGGCCCGGCCATGCGGCGGACGCGGCTTTCCCACGGCGCCTGGGTGGATTTCCGGCCCAGCTGGGTCACCGGGGCTGACGCCCTGTTCGAGCGACTGGCCGAAGCGGTGCCATGGCGCGCGGAGCGGCGCATGATGTACGACCGGATGGTCGACGTGCCGAGGCTGCTGTGCTTCTACGCCGAGGGACAGGGCCTGCCCGACCCGATGCTCACCCTGGCCAGGGATGCGCTCAGCGAGCACTACCAGGCCGAACTCGGCGAACCGCTGCGCACCGCGGGACTGTGCCTGTACCGGGACGGGCGGGACAGCGTCGCGTGGCACGGCGACACGATCGGGCGGGGCAGCACCGAGGACACGGTGGTGGCGATCGTGTCGCTCGGCACGCCACGGCCGCTGTTGCTCCGGCCGCGCGACGGCAATGGGCCGGTGCTGCGCCATGACGTCGGCCACGGCGACCTGCTCGTCATGGGCGGAAGCTGCCAGCGGACCTGGGAGCACGCGGTGCCCAAGAGCACACGGGTCACCGGGCCGCGGATCAGCGTGCAGTTCCGGCCGCGCGGCGTCCGCTGAGCCTGCCCGCCGCGACGGTGGCCCGCGGGGAAGGCACGCGTACGCACGGCCCAAGAACCCGCGGGGAAGGCACGCACACGCACGGCCAAGAACCCGCGGGGAAGGCACGCACACGCACGGCCCAAGAAAGCGTGTTCGCGGGGTAACTGAAGGCACGAACGGCCGGTCGCACGGTCATACTTGGCGCGGGGCGGCGGGGAAGCGCTGCCGGGTGAGCCCCGCGAGGAGGCAAATCATGCCAGGGAGTGGCTTGTCCGCGATCGAGCACGTCGTGGTCCTCATGCTGGAAAACCGGTCGTTCGACCACATGCTCGGCTTTCTGTACAGCGCCGAGGGGAACGTGTCGCCGACGGGGCAGCCGTTCGAAGGGCTGACAGGCACCGAGTCCAACCCTGACGGCTCGGGCAACCCGGTCACCGTCTTCAAGATCGACCCGACCACGGCGAACGCCTACTTCATGCCGGGCGCGGACCCCGGCGAGGGCTACATGGCCACGAACAGCCAGTTGTACGGCAGCATCGCCACCCCGCCGAGCGGCCAGGTTCCCGCCAACCAGGGTTTCGTCAAGGACTTCGAGTACACGCTCAAGTGGGAGGGAACGTCGGGGTGGTCGATCGTCCCGGGCACCACGGCCAGTGACATCATGGGCTGCTTCACGCCCGAGGCGCTGCCGGTGCTGTCCGCGCTGGCCCGCGGGTACGCGGTCTGCGACTACTGGTACTGCTCAGTGCCCACCGAGACGCTGCCGAACCGCGCCTTCGCCTGCGCCGCGACCAGCCAGGGCCACATGGACGACAAGACGCGCACGTTCACCTCGCCATCCATCTTCGGCCTGCTCGACTCCCATCAGCTCGGCTGGGCAATCTACGGCTACGACGCGGAACCGCTCACCAAGTCCAGCTTTACCGACATCGCCTCGGCGCCCGCCAGTCACTTCGGCATGTTCGGCGACTTCACCAGCGCCGCGGCGGCCGGGACCCTGCCCCCGTACACGTTCCTCGAGCCGAACTGGAGCGCCACCGGGAACAGCCAGCACCCGAACTACAACGTCGCCCTCGGCGAGCAGTTCATCCACGACGTGTACGAGGCGCTGCGCGGCGGTCCCGGGTGGGAGCAGACGCTCCTGATCATCACCTACGACGAGCATGGCGGGTGCTACGACCACATGCCGCCGCCGTCCGGCGCCACTCCGCCGGACAACAACGCGGGCGAGTTCGGCTTCGACTTCACCAGGTTCGGGGTCCGGGTCCCGACCGTGCTGGTGTCGCCGCTGATTACGGCGGGGACCGTGTTCCGCGTGCCGGGCGGGTCCGTGCCGTTTGACCACACCTCGATCCTCAAAACCGTGGAAGAGCGCTGGAACCTGCCACCGCTGTCCGCCCGGGATGCCGTCGCCCCGGGCCTTGGCGACGTGCTCAGCCTTACTGCCCCGCGCACGGACGACGCACTGGCCGGGGTAACCGTGCCTACCGCCCCCGCTGCCGGGCCTTCGGCGGGCCAGCCAGCCCACCTCCAGGAGGTCCAGGCGGATCTGATCTCGCGGCGGTACCCGGCGGGGCAGAGCGCCGTACCGGGCGCGGCACATTCCCAGTTCACCGAGACAGGGCTGGCTGGGTACATCCGCGGGCACGGCGGCGGCCACCCGGCCGAGCCCCGGACCCAGGGGTAGTCTCGTGGCCATGCGCCGGATTGGCCAGGTCGCCGGGGCAATCCTCCTGCTCCTTGGCGTGTTCTGGGCCGGGCGGGAGAGCAGCCACGGCCTTACCGCCTTCTGGGAGCACTGGTGGTGCCCGATCCCGCTTGCGCTGATCGTGCTGGGCATGGCAGCGGTGCTCATAGCCCGGCGGCCCGCGTCAACCGCGTGAGCCAGCCAGGGCTCGGCTAACGGACCGCGCGGGCGCCGGTGGACATGCGGGCGGCGAGTTCGGAGTCGATCTGCCGCGCCGCCTCCTGTAGCCGGGGCAGGAACTGCTTCTCCAGCGTCCGCATGGGGACCCGGGCCGCGTGGGCACTGGCGTTGATGGCCGCCACGACCTTGCGCGAACTGTCCCTGATGGGGACCGCGATCGAGCGCACGCCCGCCTCAAGCTCCTGGTCCACCGCGGCCCAGCCACGGCTGCGCGCCTCCGCGAGCACCTCTCGCAGCTTGCCCTCGTCGGTGATGGTTTGCTCGGTGAGCTTGCGCATCGTGGTGCGGCGCAGGTACGCGTCGAGTTCGTGCTCGGGCAGGTGGGCCAGCAGGATCCTGCCCATGGAGGTGGGGTACGCCGGCAGCCGGGTACCCACGGTGAGCGCGATGGTCATGATCCGGTTCGCGGACGCGCGAGCCACGTAGACCAGGTCGTCGCCATCGAGCACGCTCACCGAGCACGACTCGTGCAACTCCTCGGCCAGGTCCTCCAGGTGCGGCTGGGCGATCTGGGACACGCTGAACGACGACAGGTAGGCATAACCGAGTGCCAGCACCCGGGGCCGCAGCGAGAACTGCCGCCCGGAACTGCCTACGTAGCCCAGTTCCTGCAGGGTGAGCAGGAACCGCCGGGCAGCGGCCCGGGTGAGCCCGGTGCGCTCGGCGACCTCGGACAGCGTCAGCGAAGGGTGCTCGGAGGAGAAGCACCGGATCACGGCAAGGCCGCGGTCCAGCGACTGGACAAAGTCGGTCCGGCGGCCCGGCGCGGCCCGGGCCGGGCCGGCCTCGCGGCGGCCGTCCACCGCACTATCCTCCCGGGCGCGGCGCGCCGACCCAGCCGAATCCTCCCGAACGTTCACATAGCGAACGATACTGCCCGGACCACCCGCGCGGCCAGACACATCTGGCTGGTTCCGCGCCAGCCATGCACGCCAGCCCCGGCCCAGCTACACAGGGCGGGTCCCGGCTAGCCGCGCGCGGCGGCCTCGGCGCGGGCCACGGCGACCTGGCCGCGCAGGGCGGCGGGAACCAGTTCGTCGTGGCCCCAGCCGGCCAGCAGCGCGGCCAGCGGGCGGGCACCAGCGACCGCGGGATCGCGCAGGCACGCGGCCAGCGCCGGGTAGGCGTCCGGCGGCTGGCCGTGGCCCACCGCCTGGATGGCCGCCCTGACCTCATCCTCCGAGCCCGTGCACTCAAAGGGCTTGACCCCGGTGAGGCCCGCCATCTCCTGGTACACCCCGGACAACGCTGGATCGGCGAACATGTCACCGCCGGTCTTGCGTATTGCAAGATCGTGGCCAAACAATGCGGCAGTCGCAAGGAACACCCACGCGCACTTGGCGCAGGACCGGCACCAGCCACCGCCGCGCGCCTGATTGCAGCTCACCGTGCGCAGGTAGGCGTCCACGTCGCCGGCCAGCGACGCGATGATCTGCACCTCATACAGCGGCCGGAGCGGGCTGCTGTAGCCAGGTGCGCCGGGCAGCCAGCGGTCGCGGTAGGACCTGGCCGCAGCCTCGAACTCGTAGCTCTTGGTCCACTGATGGTTCACCGGGCGGCCGAGGTAGGACCGCACATTCGGCTCGTCGTCGCTGCGCGAGTTGCCCGCCATGACGGGCCCGTTGCCGCGCAGATAGCCGGCAAGCATCGCGGCGAACGCCAGGTAGGCGGAGAACGGCGTGTGCCCGTTGGGGTGGCCCGCCGCGTTCAGCGCCAGCAACTCGGGCAGGATCGCGCGGCGCGCCTCCACCAGGCGCCCGCCCGACGCCAGCGATCCGGCCAGGCCGCGCAGCCGCTCGCCCGGGTTGTACAGGAAGAAATCGACGGGCGCGGCACCGGTGCTGGTGGAGACGACGCGGGCCAGCGCGAGCGAGTCCTTGCCACCGCTGAACAGCACGAGCGGAGGCCCCACCGGCGCGGACACGTCCCCTCCTGGCGCGCCCCCTGCCGCCGCGTCCCCGCCCGGCGCGTCCCTGCCCGGACCATCGGCGCCCACCGGGCCACGGATGACCAGGAACCCCGGCGCGGTGTAGTCGATCTGGTTGCGGTAGAAGTACTCCCCCATCGCCCCCGGCCAGAACTCCTGCCACCAGTCCAGTTCGGCGGCGTCGGGCGCCGGGAGCGCGACCTCGATGACCGGGCTGCACAGCGCCTTCCAGTAGGAGAACGCCTCGATGATGGCCAGGGCGCGGATCATCCGCTGCGCCGTGACCGTGGCCACTCGCCCGGCCTCGTCCGGGAGCAGCCCGGTGAACTCGACGACGGGCCGGAAGCGCAGCGCCCCCGCGGCGAACGCGAACTCCAGCCGCACTCCGGTGGGGCCGGGGACGGCACGGGCGCCGGAGATCCGGAACACCGGGTACTCCTCGCGCAGCCGCCGCAGGAGGTCGGCCCGCGAGGCCCGCGCCGTGGTCACGTCCTGCACGCCCGGCAGGCTACCAGGACCCGGCGGCGCGGGTCGCCGCCACCGCGTGCAGCGCGATACCCGCCGCGACCGCTGCGTTCAGCGACTCCGTGTCCGCCGCCATCGGGATCCGGGCCAGCACGTCGCAGCGCTCCGCGACCAGCCGGGACAGCCCGCGGCCCTCCGAGCCGACGACGAGCACCAGGGGCGCGTCGGCGACCGGCAGTTCCGTGACCGGGGTGTCCCCGCCAGCGTCCAGGCCCACCACGAACAGGCCCGCTTGCTGGTAGGCGGCGAGGGCGCGGGCCAGGTTGGGCACTTGGGCCACGGGCACCCGGGCAAGCGCGCCGGCCGACGCCTTCCACGCCCCGGCGGTCACCCTGGCCGACCGGCGCGCCGGAAGAAGCAGGCCGTGCCCGCCGAACGCGGCGACCGAGCGGGCCACCGCGCCCAGGTTCCGTGGATCGGTGACCCCGTCAAGCGCGGCTATCAGCGCCGGGACCCCCGCGGCACGCGCGTGCTCGGTCAGGTCCTCGGCCGCGGCGTAGGCGTAGGGCCGGACCCGCAGCGCCAGGCCCTGGTGCACGGACCCGCCGGTGAGCCGGTCCAGTTCCGCCCGGCCGGCCTCGACCATGGGTACGCCCGCCGCGGCGGCCAGGTCCACCGCCTCGCGCACCCGGTCGTCGGCGTCGCGCCGCGGCCCGGCGTACAGCGCGGCCGCGGGCACCCCCGCGCGCAGCGCCTCGAGCACCGCGTTGCGGCCGGCCACCACTTCCGCCGCGTCGCCCGCACCCCGCGCCCGGCCTGCCACCTCTGCGCGGGGCCGCGCCTCGCCGCCACGTTCCGTTGTCTTTGCTGCCGAACGACGGCCGCTGCCCGGGCTGGCACCGCCACCGGACGGGCTCCGTGGCCCGTCACCCGCTCCGGGGCGCCCGGCCGCGCCTGGACCCGCCGCGCGCGGCGGCCTCGGCACGGCGCTGCGCGGGATGCCCGGGGCGCAGGTGCGCCGGCGGGGTCGGCCCCTTGCCCTCCAGCTTGTCCCGGCCCTTGCCCCCGGTGCCCGCGCGCGGCTTGCCGGACTTGGTCCGCCCGGGCCGCCGCTGGGCGCCTGCGCTCATGCCGTCACCCGCCAGGAAACCGGGATCCGGGGCACTCGTCCCGTGGTCATCGCTTGATGGTCCACCGTGGGCCGTCCGGGGTGTCCTCGATGAGGACTCCGGCGGCGCGCAGGCTCTCCTTGATCGCGTCCGCCGCGTCCCAGTCCTTGCGGTCCCTGGCCGCCTGCCGCTCGTCCAGCGCCACGCCGACCAGCGCACCGACCACGGCGCGCAGGTCGTCATCGGCGCCGGCGGTGGCCCAGTTGGCGGCCAGCGGGTCGAGCCCGAGCACGTCGAGCATGGCCCGGACCCGTGCCAGCGCCGCCGCTACTGCGACGTCGTCCCCGGCGGCCAGCGCGTTGTGGCCGTCGCGGATGGTCTCGTGCACGACGGCGAGCGCCTGGGGGACGCCGAGGTCGTTGTCGAGGGCGGCGGCGAAGGCCGGGGGGAGGGCGTCCCGCCCCACGCCGGCCGGGTCCTGGGTGTCACCGGTCAGTTCCGCGGCGCGGACCACGAAGCCCTCGATCCGCCGGTATGCGGTCACCGCTTCGTCCAGGGCTTCCGGTGAGTACTCGATGTTGGACCGGTAGTGGACCTGGCCGAGGTAGTAGCGCAACTCCACCGGGCGCACCTGGGTCACCATCGCGTCGACGAGCAGCGAGTTGCCGAGCGACTTGCTCATCTTCTCCCCGGCCACCCCGACGAGCCCGTTGTGCATCCAGTACCGGGCGAACCCGTCGCCCGCGGCGCGGGACTGGGCCAGTTCGTTCTCGTGGTGCGGGAACACCAGGTCAAGGCCGCCGCCATGGATGTCGAACGTCGTGCCCAGGTACTTGGTCGACATGGCCGAGCATTCCAGGTGCCAGCCGGGCCGGCCGGGTCCCCACGGCGTGTCCCAGGCGGGTTCCCCGGGCTTGGCTCCCTTCCAGAGGGAGAAGTCCCGCGGATCACGCTTGTTCTCGGCGGTGTCGGTGTCCTCGGCGGGCCGCAGGTGGTCAAGACGCTGCCCGGACAGGGCGCCGTAGGCAGGCCAGGAGCGGACGTCGAAGTACACGTCGCCGCCCGAGGCGTAGGCGTGCCCGCCGTCGACGAGCCGCCGCATCAGCGTGATCATCTCCGGGATGTGGCCGGTGGCGCGTGGTTCCACCTCCGGCGGCAGGCAGCCGAGCACGTCGTAGGCGCGGCTGAACGCCCGCTCGTTGCGCTGCGAAACGGCCCACCAGGGGACGCCCTCGTCGGCGGCCACCCGCAGGATCTTGTCATCGATGTCGGTGACGTTCCGGCAGAACGTGACCTGGTAGCCGCTGGCCCTCAGCCAGCGGACCAGGATGTCGAAGCTCACCCCGGACCTGATGTGCCCGATGTGCGGCGGTGCCTGGACCGTGGCGCCACACAGGTACAGCGAAGCCTTCCCGGGCTCGACCGGGGAGAACTCGCGCTCGGAGCGCGTCGCTGTGTCATGGAGGCGGAGCGTCACGCCGCCAAGGCTACCGCCGCCCGCCCCGCCCGCCGACCGATAATCCCACCCTGCAAGCCGCCTCTCCCCCGCCCCGCTGCTGAGTTCCATGATCTTGAAGGTTGGCCAGGTTCCGGGCCGGATGTTGTCAGGCTCCGCACCGTAGGGTGAGCCAGGCTCCGGGCCGTGTGGCGGAACGGTGGCGGGCACACCTTCGTCCTTGGGGGCGAGGAGGTGGTGGCGTGGCACGCGAGGACGATCGCGCCGGCGTTCCCCGTCGGCTGGGCCGGGATGACGTGGCACGGCTGCTGGCCGAGCGTGGCGACCATCTGATGCGTGCCGCGATCGCACTGGGCGGTGGCCGTCAGGAAGGCGAGGACCTGCTCCAGGCCGCGCTGGAGCGGCTGCTGCGCCGCTGGCCCACGGTTCGCACCGACCCGGAGGGCTACCTGCGCCGCACGTTGTACAACCTGGCCGCCGACGGCTGGCGGCGCCGGGGGGCCTGGCAGCGCAAGCGGTCTCTGCTGGAGGCAGGCCTGGACGGCGTCACCGGCACCGAGGCGGTGGACACAGTGGACCTGAGGGACGCGCTCGGCCGGGCCCTGGCCCAGTTGCCGCCCATGCAGCGCACGGTGCTCGTCCTGCGGTACTGGGAGGAACTGACCCAGGCGGAAACCGCGGAGCTGCTCGGCTGCGCCGAGGGAACCGTGAAATCGGCCACCGCGCGCGGGCTGTACCGGCTGCGGGAACTCACCGCCTCATGGACCGGCCCCCAGCAACAGCTCACGGAGGAAAGAACATGAACACCGACGTCGCGGACCTGCTGCACGAGAGCATCGACCGGCTCACCGAGGGGGAACGACTCCCGGCCGGCCTGGCCGACCGGGCGTTCCATCGCCATCGCCAGCGGTCGATCGCGCTGCGCGCCGCGGTAGCCACCGGCACGGCACTGGCCGCCGCTGGCGTGGCCGTCACGGCCGTGACCATGCCGGGCGGTGCGGCACGGCCTGCGGCACCCCGCCTGGCGGCGCGGGACGCCTCCTACGTGTTCCGCCATACCGAACGTGCCCTGGCGGTGGCGCAGCGGGAGAACCTCGTCGAGGAGATCCACACGGTGGGCCACCACTACGGCCTCGGCCTGACCCAGGTCAACACCGTGCATTTCATCGGGGGCGGCACGGGCACGGTGATACGCCAGGCGGGCCCGACAGCCGCGCAGGAAATGATCTGGTCCTACCGGGGGCAGCTGCGCGAACAGGGACTCGACGCCGCGGGCAGGCCGGTCTTCGATGCGAGCGGCACCACGGCCCGGTCACTGGCGGGACCGAAGTCGGTGCTCATGCGAGTCAGCGGCACCGGCATCGACTACCGGGCGAAGACCTGGTGGCACGCGGCCTTGCGGCTGAGACCTGCCGGCCAGCGCGCAGCCCGCCGCCTGCGCCAGCGCCTACCTTCCGCCGCCGGTGGGGAGCACGGTCGACTGGCCCGCGGAAATCCGCACGGCACTGTCCTGCGGGCATTACCGCATCGCCGGGCAACAGCAACTCGGCGCGGCCCGCGCGATCAAGCTCGTCTCGGTGAAACCTAACGGCCCCTACTCGGAGACCCTCTGGGTGAGCCCGGCGACCTACCTCCCGATGCGGCTGACCTGGCACTGGCTCGACCGGCGCGGCGCCGGGCCAGGAACGCTGACCGGCGACTTCCGGTGGCTCCGCCCGACCGCGGCCAACCTGGCGAACCTGCGGGTGACGGTGCCGCACGGATTCCGCCAGGAGCACTCCGGCGGCCTGCCGGTCCCGGGGATGTCCTTCTAGCCGCTGACGCGCTCGCACCCTGCCCCGCGGCCGCCCAGGTCGCTGGACCTGGCGGGGCCCCCGGCATGCGCCGTGTCAGCGGCGGGCGGCGCGGGCCCAGGACCAGGCGTACTCGGGGTCCTCGGCCCGGCGCGCGGCCGGGCCGAGGCCCAGCGGCCGGAACGTGTCGATCATCACGGCGGTCTCGTCGGTGGTGGTCTTTCCCTCGGCCAGCCCCGCGACCGCGGCCTCGACGGCACCCGGCTGCGGGCCGTGGGTGAACCCGCCGGGGTGCAGCGTGATCGAGCCGAGCCCGACCCCGGAGCCCTGCCGGGCGGTGTAGTCCCCGCCGACGTAGAACATCATCTCGTCGGAGTCCACGTTGTGGTGGTTGTAGGGGATCGGCACGGCCTCGGGGTCGAAGTCCAGCGGCCGGGGGCAGAACGAGCAGATCACGAAGTTCGGCCCCTCGAACGTCTGGTGCACCGGCGGCGGTGCGTGGGTCCGCTTGACCACCGGCTCGAAGTCGGCGATGTTGAGCGCGAACGGGTACAGGCAACCGTCCCAGCCCACCACGTCGAACGGGTGCCTGGCGTAGGTGAGCCGGGTCAGCCCAGCCCTGGTCCGCACCACGACCGGCACGTCCTCCCCTTCGGCGAGCAGCGGGCCGTCCGGGCCGCGCAGGTCACGCTCGCTGTAGGGGGCGTGTTCGAGGAACTGCCCGTACTGGGACAGGTAGCGCCGGGGCGGCCTGATGTGCCCGGCGGCCTCCACGGTGAGCGCGGTCGCGCCGTCCCCGCCAGGCAGCCAGCGGTGAATCGTCCCGCGCGGGATCACCACATAGTCACCGGCCACGGCGTCGATCGAGCCGTAGACGGACTCCAGCCGCGCACTGCCGTATTGCAGATAAATGGCTTCGTCGCCTGCGGAGTTCCGGTACAGCTCACCGGCGGCGTCCGCAGCGGCAAAGGAAATCCGCACGTCGTCATTGGCGAACAGGAGTTGCCGGCCGAGCACCATATCCCCGCCCCGGGGCAGGTCGGTGGTGCGCACGTGGCGCGGCATCAGCGGATGGTTCGGCGCGGCCTGGCCCGCCTGCGCGCCGGAGATTCCCTCGCTCTTCACGATCGCCGTCGGCGGGTGCACGTGGTAGAGCAATGAGGAGTCGGAGACAAAGCCTTCTTCGCCCATCAGCTCCTCGGAGTACAAGCCGCCATCGGGGCGGCGGAAACGCACGTGGCGCTTGCCGGGAATCTCCCCGGCCACCCGGTAGTACGGCATATCGTCTCCTCTGACGCCAAGATCGCACGGCCGGAAGGCCGGCGGCCGCTCGCCTTCTGGTCGCTGCCGTGCACGCCTGCGCCTGTGCCGTAAGGCTTTCCGTGCGGCGCGGCGCCCCCTGCGAGCCGGTAAAGGCGCTGTAGTTTCGACTATAGGCGGGTGCTTTGCACCCGAGCAGTGCCGCAGGAAGGACCACCAGCCTCCGATGAGTAATTACCCTGTTGGCCGGCGCCCCCGTTCCGCGGACCCGCAGTCCAAGCTCCGCGCCGCGGCGCTCAGTGCGGTCATCGCGGGCGTCGTGCTGCTGGCCGCCGCCGCCTTTGTGCTCTCCTACTCGGGAATACACGCGGTCGCGCTCCAAGCCGGGGTGTCACCCAGCCTCGCGAAGCTATACCCGGTCATCTTCGATGCCATGCTGGTCGTCGCGGGCGCGGCGGCCATGGCGCTGCGCGGAGCGGGCTGGTGGAGCCGCTTCTACGCGTGGGCCTGCCTGATCCTGCTGCTCGCGGCCGTGGCCATCGGGGACGCCGTGCACGCCACGAACACGGCGCTGCCGGAGCGTGCCTCACGCGCCGCCGTGGCGATCACCCCGTGGGTGCTGCTGCTGCTCGCGTTCGGCCTGCTGCTGACGATGCTCCGGCACTTCCGCAAGGCCCGGGCGACGGTGGTGGCCAGGCAGGAGGCAAGGGCCGCCGCGGCCGGAGAGGCGGGCATCGGCGGCCAGCCCGCTGAGGCCAACGGCACCGCGGCCAGGCGGTCGGCGGTGACCTGGGCCGCGGCCGGCGCGACCGGCGCGGCTGGCGCGACCGCGCTGCTGGCAAGGCGGGCGGCGCGGAGGGCCGCGCGCTGCCGCAGCCCCTCTCCGCGCTGGACATGCTGCTAGGACCCAGAGCCGGCCAGGCGCCGGCCATCGAGGCACCCTACGGCGCCGGGGACACCGGGAGCGACGACGACGGCCAGGGCGACCCGGTGAGCTACGGCGAGGAGACCGGCTACGTCCATCCGGACAGCTACCGGGACGAGGGCGAGTACTCGCCACACGGCGATTCCGGCGGGCCCGGCACGTACACCGGGTACGTGGGCCAGGACGAGCCGGCCGGGGACGGCGGCGCGGCGGCGCAACGAGGTACCGCGGCGGACAACGGTGCGGGCGATGGCCCGGGGGACGCCGGGGCACAGCCAGGCCGAGCGGGCCAGCCGGGGCAGCAGGATGCCGGGGCCCAGCCGGGCCAGGCTGGCCAGGCGGAAAGCGCGGCGCCGGAGGACGCCGCGGATGCCGCGGCACAGGAGAGCCACGCGGATGCCACCGCACAGGAGAGCCACGCGGATGCCGCGGCGCGGGAGAGCCACGCGGATGCCGCGGCACAGGAAAACCACGCGGATGCCGCGGCACAGGAAAACCACGCGGATGCCGCGGCGGACAGCGTTCCGGCCGGGGAGCAGGCCAAGGACGACGCCGACGGCGAACCGGCCGTCGCACAGAGTCCGGGCCTCGAACGGGTGCGGAGCACCCCGACCCGGCCCGAGGAGTGACCGCGGGCCGGCCGCATGAGGCGGGCCACGTCAGGCGCGCGTCACCAGTGCGGTGGCCACCGCGGCGATGCCCTCGCCGCGGCCGGTCAGGCCGAGTCCGTCCGTGGTGGTCCCCGACACGCTGACCGGTGCGCCACCGAGGGCCTCGGACAGCACCTTCTGCGCCTCAGCACGCCGCAGCGCGATCCGCGGCCGGTTCCCGATCACCTGGATCGCGACGTTGCCCACCGCGAACCCGGCACCGGCGAGCAGCGCGGCGGTGGCGCGCAGCAGCGCGGGGCCGGACGCCCCGGCCCACTGCGGCTCGGCAGTGCCGAAGTTGGCACCAAGGTCACCGAGCCCGGCCGCGGACAGCAGGGCATCGCAGGCGGCGTGCGCCGCCACGTCCCCATCGGAATGACCGGTCAGCCCGGCTTCACCAGGCCAGAGCAGGCCCGCCAGGTAGAGCGGCCGCCCCGCCGCGAGTGGGTGCACGTCAACGCCGACACCTACCCTGGGCCCATCATCGGATGACAGAGCATCGGGCACGTGATACCAGCACCAGAAAAGGCCGCTGGGTCAGGATGCGAGGATCTCGTCGAGCAGTGCTTCGGCCTTGTCCTCGTTCGTCTTCTCGGCCAGAGCGAGCTCGCTTACGAGAATCTGCCGTGCCTTAGCCAGCATCCGCTTCTCGCCTGCGGAAAGCCCGCGTTCCCTGTCCCTTCGCCACAGGTCACGTACGACCTCGGCTACCTTGTTCACGTCACCGGAGGCGAGCTTTTCCAGGTTGGCCTTGTACCGCCGTGACCAGTTGGTCGGCTCTTCGGTGTGCGGTGCGCGGAGCACCTCAAACACCCGCTCAAGACCTTCCTGTCCGACGACATCGCGCACGCCCACCAGTTCGGCGTTGTCCGCGGGCACGCGCACTGTCAGGTCCCCTTTATCAACCTTGAGGACCAGGTAGGTCATTTCCGCACCCTTGATAGTGCGGGTTTCGATCTCCTCGATGCGAGCAGCCCCATGGTGGGGGTAGACGACCGTGTCGCCGACCTTGAAAGTCATGTGGCACATACCCCTTCCGCTATGCCAATGCTACCACGACGACCGCTGTCCAATGGCCTGCCTTGACGGCAAACATGCAGGTCAAGGAGGCAATTAACCGATCTGAAAGAGATGCAGGCCAGCATGGGCGCATGCTGCTTCCCGGCTGGACGCTGGCTCAATGTGTCCTTGGCGATACCCCGGGTGGTGATCGCCCGTGCCACCCTGCGTGACCTGGGCACCGATAGCCGCCCGCCGAAGCCAGGCCGGGAGGGCCTTGCCGGTGACGCGACCCGCCTGGCGGGCTCATACTGGAGGTGAATCAGGCCGCTCGTGCAGGAGAGATGTGCGTGAATACTGGCGGCGACCAGGGGCGGGACGACTTCGGCCTGCCGCCGGTCGACATCGAGATTCCCGATGATGCCCGGGAACTCGCCAGGGATGTCCAGGCATATCACCGCGAGCTGAGGTCGCGGCGCAGGCGCCACCTGGCCAAGCGCCTTTACGGCCCGCTGACCAGGGACGGCATGGTGCTGCCACTGCTCGCCGGGTGCCTGGCGCTGACACTGGTCGCCGCGACGCTGCTCACCGTGTTCACCGCCAGGCAGCCCACGGCCGGGCTACGGCCGCCACGCCCGGCGACCGGCACCCGTACGCCCGCGCGGCCGGGTGCGGCGCTGGTCGGCACCCTTCTTTTCGCGGCAGGCCGGGAGACGTCGCTGAGCGCCCTCCCCGGCCCAGTGGTGGTGCTGGCGCTCATCCCGCCGGGCTGCGGCTGCCTGACCGACTTGAAAAAGCTCAGCGTCGCGGCGTCGCATGCACAGGCGACGCTCTACCTGGTGGGCGTGCGCGGTGCCCAGGTGACCAGCTTCACCACCCACCTCGGGCTCGCGAAAACCCTGGCCCTGGAGGACGCCAACGACATGCTGCCCGCGCCCTACCAGGTGGGTGCGCTGACGGCCGTCGTGGTGCGGCCTGACGGCACCGCGGCACCTGTGCTGGTGCGGAACCACGGCCACGGTTTCCAGCTCGACAACGACGTGCGCGCGCTGGCCACGGCCGGCAGCCCCGCGAGCCCGGCGCGGCTGGTACCAGCGAGCGCCTCGCCGGCCGCGGGCGGCGCGAGCGAGAGGCCGACGCCGGCCGCGAGCGGCGCGCCGTCGGGGTGAGTCTGCCAGGGGCTGCTGTGACCGCCTCGGCCCCGAGCCGATACTCTTTCCCGCGACGCAGACGTGCTCGTTCGAGCCGGAGGAGAGCACACGGTGATCCGCAGCAGGCGCGGCCTTCTGTCGCTGCGCGACCTCGTGGTGGTAACCGCCGTGGGGCTGATTCCCGCCGTCGCTGGCTGTGAGGCCGGCAACAACGCGCCCACCCAGCAGTGGCATCAGCCCACGCCCGGGGCGTCGGCGATCGTGGACAACACGCTCCGGGTCAATAACATGTTCGTGCTCGGGCCGACACCCGGTTTCACGCTGCCCCGAGGCGCCTCGGCGGGCGTGTTCTTCGCCCTGGCCAACGACGGTGCCCCGGACCGGCTGATCAGCATCAGGGCACCCGGCGAAGCTCTCTCGGTCCTGGTGCCCGCGGGCGGGATCGCGCTCGGCCGGGAGCAGTCGCTGCTCCTCACCGGCCCGTCCCCCCGGGTGGTACTCGAGCACCTCACCCGCACCCTGAACGGCGGCCAGTGGATCCGGCTGAACCTGCAGTTCCAGAACGCAGGCTTCGTGTCAATGAAGGTCCCGGTGATGCCGCGCACCGAGTCCTATGGCACCTTCTCGCCCGCGCCGCTGATCGTGCGCCCCACCCCCACGCCCTCGGCGGTGGCGGCCTCTGCGTCTCCGACGCCAAGCTCTTAACGGGGCCCTACGCACCCCGTGCCGCCCGGACATCCTGCCGGCATGCGGGCCCGTGGTTGCCCCGCCGCTCAGCCCGTGCACCGGCCGGGAAGGGCCGGGCCAGCGGTCAGTCGCCGGGCTCGAACTTGTAGCCGAGCCCGCGCACCGTGATGATGTGCCGCGGGTTGCCCGGGTCGGTCTCGATCTTGGCCCGGAGCCGCTTGATGTGCACATCCAGGGTCTTGGTGTCGCCCACGTAGTCCGCGCCCCAGACCCGGTCGATGAGCTGCATCCGGGCCAGCACCCGGCCGACGTTGCGGAGCAGGACCTCAAGCAGTTCGAACTCCTTGAGCGGCACCTGGACCTGCTGGCCGCGCACGGTCACCACGTGCCGGTCCACGTCCATCCGGACCGGACCCGACTCCATGATCGAGCCACCGGGCTCGTCCGGCTCACCACGGCGCCGGAGCACCGCGCGCATCCGGGCGACCAGTTCGCGTGACGAGAAGGGCTTGGTGACGTAGTCGTCGGCGCCGAGTTCCAGGCCGACGACCTTGTCGATCTCGCTGTCCTTGGCGGTGAGCATGATCACCGGAACGTTGGAGCGCTCGCGCAGCGTCCGGCACACCTCACTGCCGGGCAGGCCGGGCAGCATGAGGTCGAGCAGCACCAGGTCCGCGCCGTGCCGGTCGAATGCCTCGATCGCGTCGGGCCCGGTCGGGCAGACCGCCACCTCGAAGCCCTCGCGGCGCAGCATGTAGGACAGCGCGTCGCTGAAGGACTCCTCGTCTTCGACCACCAGCACTCGGGTCACTTGACCGCCTCCCTGACATGCTGCGAGGGACCGCCGGCCGATTTGGTGCCCGCGGTCGGGGGCTTGCTCACGATAGGCATCTGCAGGGTGAAGGTGGACCCGACACCCTCCTGGCTCCACACCGTGACCTTGCCACGGTGCGCGGCCATCACGTGCTTCACGATCGCCAGCCCGAGGCCGGTTCCCCCGGTGGCCCTGGACCGGGCCGGATCCACCCGGTAGAACCGCTCGAAGATCCGCTCCAGATCACGCTCGGGGATGCCGATCCCCTGGTCTGCGACGCTGATCTGTGCGTTGCGGCTGCCGTCCCGGGAGGCCGAGACCACCACCCTGGTCTTCACCGGGCTGTAGGCGATCGCGTTCTCCAGCAGGTTGCGCAGCGCGGTCACCAGGAGGTCCTCGTCGCCGAGCACGAAAATGCGTTCCTCGCAGGCGGCGACGAGTTCGATGCCGTCCGCGCTCGCCTTCATCCGGACCCGGTCCACCGCCTCGGCGACGATCGCGCTCAGGTCCACGGTTATCGGGTCGGGCATGGGCTCGGCGGCCTGGATCCGCGACAGCGTGATCAGGTCCTGGACCAGGTAGGTCAGCCGGGATGCCTCCTGGCGCATGCGGCCGGCGAAGCGGCGCACGGCCTCCGGGTCGTCGGCCGCTTCCTCCATCGTCTCGGCGAGCAGGGCGAGCGCACCGACGGGCGTCTTCAGTTCGTGGCTGATGTTGGCCACGAAGTCCCGCCGGACCTCCTCGACCCGCCGGCTCTCGGTCTGGTCCTCGGCGAGCAGCAGGATGAGGCCCTCGGTACCAAGCGGGGCGACCCGCACGGCGAAACTGGTCCGCCGGCCGCCGAACGAACTGCCGGACAGGTCCACCTCACCCTCGCGGGTCTGCCCGTCCCGCCGGACCTGCCGCACCAGAGCGAGCAGTTCCCCGACGATGAGCTGGCTGTCTTTGACCAAGCCGAACGTGCGGGCCGCCTGGCTGGCCATCAGCACCTTGTCGGCGTGGTCGAGCACGACCGCGGAGGAGGAAAGCACGGACAGGACGGACGCCACACCGGGCGGCAGCCTGGTGGCGCGCGGCCGGTCGGCGGCGGGCTCCAGGTCAGCGACGCGCCCGCGGGCGGTCACCAGCGGGCCTTTGCCGTGGCGGGGCAGAATGCTGGCGCCAGACCACCAACACCGGCCGTCACGTGCACGCTCACGCTTCGATGGTATGCAAAGAAGGTCTGGGGCGCCTCAGGCGGTATCCCCACGGTGAGCGTGTTCCTCAGGTATTCATAAAACAGTCACCAACTGGTCACACCGGTATCTTCCGCCCATAACGAGCAGTCTCCGGCTGTTTCCACATCGTCAACGCCGGCCGGTCATCGTCCCTGGTTACGCACTGCCTCGGCCGCTGCCGTCGCCGCCTCGGGGTCCAGGTACCTGCCACCGGGCACCTTCGGCCGGAAGCTCCCGTCCAGCTCGTACACCAGCGGGATGCCGGTAGGGATGTTCAGCCCGGTGATCTCGGCATCGCCGATCTCGTCCAGGTGCTTGACCAGGGCGCGCAGCGAGTTGCCGTGGGCGACCACAAGAACCGTCCGGTTCGCCGCCAGGTCCGGCACGATCGCGTCGTACCAGTACGGGAGCATCCGGTGGAGCACGTCCGCGAGGCACTCGGTGCGGGGCAGCAACTCGGGCGGGAGATGGGCGTAACGGGGGTCGGCCGCCTGGGAGAGCGGATGATCATCGGGCAGCGGTGGCGGCGGGATGTCGTAGGAACGGCGCCAGATCATGAACTGTTCGGCGCCGAACTCTTCCCGGGTCTGCGCCTTGTTCTTCCCTTGCAGCGCGCCGTAGTGGCGCTCGTTGAGCCGCCAGGACCTGGCCACCGGCAGCCAGAGCAGGCCCGCCTCCTCCAGCGCCAGGTTGGCGGTCTGGATGGCGCGGGTCAGCACCGACGTGTGCACGATTTCCGGGCGAAGGCCGTGCTCGCGCAGCAGCGCGCCGCCCGCCACCGCCTCCCGGGTCCCGGCGCCGGAGAGCCCGACGTCCACCCAGCCGGTGAACAGCCCCTCCGCGTTCCACGTGCTCTCGCCGTGCCTGAGCAGCACCAGTGTGGACATGCCGAGAGCCTACGGGAACACGTGATGCGGCTGCGTGGTTGGCCCTGGCGGGTACACGTGATGCGGCCTCCGGGCCGCCCTGTCGGAGGTGGATGCCTGTGCCGGGACGGGTACCAAGGCGGATCGCGACCATCAGCGTGCATACCTCTCCGCTGGAGCAGCCGGGCACCGGCGACGCGGGGGGGCTCAACGTCTACGTCGTCGAGGTCGCCAAGCGGATGGCGGCCCGTGGCGTCGAGGTGGAGATCTTCACCCGCGCGGTTTCCCGCGACGCCGCGCCCGTGCACGAACTAGTGCCCGGGGTGCTGGTCCGGCACGTGCCGGCGGGCCCGTTCGAGGAACTGGACAAGGCCGACCTGCCCGCCCAGCTCTGCGAGTTCACCCTGGGAGTGCTGCGCACCGAGGCCGCCTACGCGCCGGGCCGGTACGACCTGGTGCACGGCCACTACTGGCTCTCCGGCCACGTGGGCGCGGTCGCCAAGGAACGGTGGGGGGTGCCGTTCGTGCAGTCCATGCACACGCTCGGCAAGGTCAAGAACGCCGCGCTCGCCCGCGGGGACATGCGGGAGCCGGACATCCGGTTGCGCGGCGAATCGGACGTGGTCGCCTCGGCAGACCGGCTGGTGGCGAACACCGACGAGGAGGCCCGCGAGCTCGCCAGGCTCTACGGGGCGGATCCGGCGAAGATCTGGACCGTCAACCCGGGAGTGGACCTGTCGATCTTCCGGCCCGGGGCTGCCAGCGCCGCCCGGCGGCGGCTGGGCCTGCCCGAGAACGGCCCGGTCATCGTGTTCGCGGGCCGGATCCAGCCGCTGAAGGCGCCGGACGTGGTGCTGCACGCGGCCGCGGACCTGGTCCGTGGCGACCCAGCGCTGGCCCAGGTGCTCACGGTTGCCTTCGTGGGCGGCCCGAGTGGGACCGGCCGCGCCGACCCCGACCAGCTCACCGAGGCCGCACGGGCGCTGGGGCTGTGTGACGTGGTCCGGATCGAGCCGCCCTGCCCGCAGTCCGAACTTGCCGACTGGTACCGGGCCGCCACGGTGGTCATGGTCCCGTCCTACTCGGAGTCCTTCGGGCTGGTGGCCGTCGAGGCGCAGGCCTGCGGCACGCCGGTGGTCGCGGCCTCGGTGGGCGGCCTGCGTACCGCGGTCCAGGACGGCCTGTCCGGCATCCTGGTGGCGGGGCACGACCCGGCTCGTTACGCCGATGCGCTGCGCTGGCTGTTCGCCTCCCCGGCGCTGCGGGCCCGGTTGTCGGCGGGCGCGGTCGAGCATGCGAGCCGGTTCGGCTGGGGCAGCACGGTCGACCGTCTGCTCAGCGTGTACCGCGGAGCCATGACCGCACCGGCTGAAGGGCGCCCGGCGCTGGCAGGATAACCCCATGGCAGTGTTCGCCTGGGGGAGCGACCCCCCTGGAACCCCCCGGGGCCCCGCCCGCCTCCCCTTCCCCCTTCACTGCGCCTGGCCGGCAAGCCGGCAGGCCCCACCGCGCACGCTGGCCCGGGAGAGCGGGCCCCCGGAACCCCCTGATGGCTCAAGGCCCCGCAGCGTCCGATGGGCTCAAGGCCGTGGCTGAGCTGCCGACCGGCCAGGCTGCTGCCACGGCGGCGGTGGCGGCGGCGCTGGAGGCGCTGGAGCTCACGGCGGAGAGCCCGGAGCCGGGCAGTTATCTGGTCCGGCTCGAGGGCCAGCGCAAGCTCGCGACCATGACCTGGCTGATCGTGGGCGCGCACAGCCTGCATGTGGAGGCGTTCTTCTGCCGTCAGCCGGACGAGAACCACGCCCGCTTCTACCGGTTCCTGCTGGAGCGCAACGGGCGGATGTACGGGGTGCATTTCGCCGTGGACGAGCGCGGGGACGTCTACCTGACCGGGCGGTTGCCGCTGGCTTCGATCTCCACCGAGGAGATCGACAGGGTGCTCGGCTGCGTGCTCAGTTACTCCGACGACAACTTCAACCCGGCGCTTGCCATCGGGTTCGAGTCCTCGATCCGCCGGGAGTGGGCGTGGCGGATCAAGCGCGGGGAGAGCACCGCGAACCTAGCGGCCTTCGCCCAGTTCGGCCCCGCCAGCCACCAGTCAGGAACGGACTAGCCGGGTGATACCGCGCATCCCGTTACCTACGCGAATGGTAGGGATTCCGGCCACCAGGGGCGTCCGGGGGTCGCTCCCCGGGCTAGCACTGCCGGGCATTACCCGGCATGGCAGGCTATCGGGGTGGACAGACGGACAGGCCCCCTGGAAGGGCTCAAGGTCATCGAGGTGGCGAGCCTGGCACCGGCTCCGTTCGGGTGCATGGTCCTGGCCGATCTCGGGGCGGACGTGCTGCGGATCGACCGCCCGGATCGCTCGGGCCGACAGCAGTTGCCGCCGGTCGATCCGTTGTGCCGCAGCCGCCGGTCGATCCGGCTGGATCTGAAGAACCCGGCCGGCGTGGACATCCTCCTCCGCCTGGCAGCCGAGTCGGACGTGCTCGTGGAGGCGTTCCGGCCGGGGGTGGCGGAGCGCCTCGGCTTCGGGCCGGACGCCTGCGCGGAGCGGAATCCGCGGCTGATCTACGCAAGGATGACCGGCTGGGGGCAGGACGGCCCGCTGGCACCGACGGCCGGGCACGACATCGACTACATCGCGGTATCGGGCACCCTGGAGCCCATCGGCCGCGAAGGCGAGCGCCCGCTCCCCCCGCTGAACCTCATCGGGGATTTCGGCGGGGGCGGCATGCTGCTGGTGATCGGGGTGCTCGCCGCGCTCCTGGAACGTGAGCGGTCCGGCCGGGGCCAGACCATCGACGTGGCGATGGTCGACGGGTCGGCGATGCTCGCGTCGTTCCTCTACGGCCTGCGTGCGGCGGGCGGCTGGCAGGACGGCCGGGGCACCAACGTGCTGGATGGCGGGGCGCCGTTCTACGACACCTACGCCACGGCCGACGGGCGGTACGTGGCGGTGGGCGCGCTGGAGCCGAAGTTCTACGCCGAGTTGCTGGCGGGCCTCGGCCTGGACGAGGCGGGCCTGCCCGCCCAGTACGACCGGTCCGGCTGGCCGGAATTGCGGGCGCGGTTCACCGAGGCGTTCGCCGGGCGCACCCAGGCGCAGTGGGTCGAGGCGTTCGCGGGCTCGGATGCCTGCGTGGCGCCGGTGGTCAGCCCGCAGGACGCGCCGTCCCACCCGCACAACGCGGCCCGCGGCACCTTTGTCGACGTGGGCGGGATCATTCAGCCGGCCCCGGCGCCTCGCTTCGGCCGCACCCCCACTGGCCCGCCGTCACCGCCGGTACGGCCCGGCAGCAACACCAGGGAGGTACTGACCGGCCTCGGCCTGACCCAGGACGAGATCACCGGCCTGCAGGACCGTGGCGCGGTGAGCTGAGAAGGCCATAGAGCCAGCGGGGCCCACCGCCACCGCGGACCCCTGGCTTTCGCTACCCGCCCACTGCGTTTAGCCTTGATCTCGCAACCGGAGCTGAGGGAGGTGCGGTCGTGCTCGGCGATCCATGCAGTACAACCACGGCGGGCGCGGCTACCACCAGGGGCCGGGCCGCCAGATGCTGCCCGTTCCCATCCCTACGCCTGCCGGGCCCTCCCGGGTAGCTCACCCGGATCGGCCGGCGGTCCAGGAGGTTGCTGTGCCCGACCGGCGATTTCTCTCACGCGCTCGGGAGCCTGCCCCGCGCCCTACCGGCCACCGCAGCGCCCCGGCCCACCTGTTCGAGGCCTATTCGCAGCGCCTGACGACGTCCCGGCAGGTGCGGCATAACATCATCTCGCTCGTCGGCCTGGACGGCGCCCCGGTGCTGAACCAGTCGGGCGAGGAAGTTGGCCGCTTCGTCGACCTGGTCGCCAGGGTGCACGACGGCGAGGACTACCCGGCGGTCACCGGGATGGTGGTCCGGGTCGGCCGCCGCCGCGCCTACCTGGACGCCTCGGTCATCGACCACGTGGACCGGCGCTCGGTCACGCTGCGGACCGCCCGGATGGACCTGCGCGAGTTCCAGCGCCGTGAGGGCGAGGTACTGCTGGCCAGGGACATCCTCGACCACCAACTGGTGGACACCGACGAGATCCAGGTGATCAGGGCCGCCGATCTGTATCTGGCCCAGGTGGGTGACCAGGTCCGGCTGGTCGGTGTGGACGTGAGCCTGCAGACCTTGCTGCGGCGACTCGGTCCCAAGCGCTTCCGCTGGCATCCCACCCCGGACCGGGTGATCGACTGGGCCGCGGTCGAGTCGTTCGGCGAGGACTCGCCCGAGGAGCCCGCCGCGATGAAGCTCCGCACCCCCAGCTCCACGCTCCGCCGGCTGCGCCCCGCAGAACTCGCCGACGTGCTGGAAGGGCTGGGCAGGTCCGGGCGCAAGGAACTGCTTGCCAGCCTGGATCACGACCTGGCGGCTGACGCGCTGGAGGAGATGGAGCCGGACGAGCTGACCGCGCTGCTGCGAGAGATGGAGCCCGGGCAGGCCGCCGACCTGATCGCCGCGATGGAGCCCGACGAGGCCGCGGAGGCGCTGCGCGAGTTGCGCGAGGAGGAGCAGGCGCAGTTGCTCGCCCGGATGCCGCCCGCGACCCAGCGGGAGCTTGCCCGGCTGCTCGGCTACGCCCCCGACGAGGCCGGCGGTGTGATGACCACGGTGCTCGCCCTTGCCGAGCCGCACGAGACCGTCGAGGAAGTGCGGAAAAGGCTGGTCAAGCTGGCCAAGCACCAGACGGAGATCGACTCGGTGGCCGTGCTCGATGCCGAGGGGCGGCTCGTCGGCGACGTGTCCGCCTTCGACCTACTTGTCAATAAATCCGGCAAACAGCTTGCGGACATCATCGACCCCGAAAATCCGCCGGTCACCCTGCGTCCCGACGCGGACCTCGACACGGTCGCGACCGAGATGGTCGAGTCGCGGCGATCGTCGCTGCTGGTGGTGGACGACGAGGGCAAGCCGCTCGGCCGGATCCTGTCCGATGACGTGCTGGACGCGCTGGTGCCCGGGCACGGCAGGCTCCACTTCCCGAGGCTGTGGCAGTGACCAGCGGGAAGGAGGAGGCCCGGGCCCAAGGGCCCGCCACGGCGCCGGAGCGGGAGGCGCCCAGCGAGGCGGCGCCGGAGCGCACGGCGCGGCAGGAGCGCAAGGCGGCGGCCGCCCGGGCGGCACGGGCCAAGCAGGCGGCGGGCTCCAGGGCGACCGGCGGCGCGGTGGCGCGGTCCTGGGCTGGCCTGACGACGCTCCCCCGGATCCGCCTCGGCGGGGTCCGGCTGACCCGGGTGCGCAAGAGCCGGATCTTCCTGTTCCTGGCGATCCTCGGGCCCGGCGTGGTCGCCGCCAACGCCGGAAACGACGCGGCCGGGATCGCCACCTATTCCTCCGCGGGTTCCCAGTTCGTCTACCGGACCCTGTTCTTCATGGTGCTGGTCACCGTGGCACTGGTGCTGGTGCAGGAGATGGCGGTACGGCTGGGCACCTACACGGGCAAGGGCCTTGCGGCGCTGATCAGGGAGCAGTTCAGCCTGCGGTTCACCGCGCTGGCGCTGGGCTGCGTGCTGCTGGCCAACACCGGTCTCGTCGTCTCGGAGTTCGCCGGCATCGGCGCCGCGTTCGGGCTGCTCGGCGTCAGCCGGTACGTCATCATCCCGATCGCGGCAGTCGCCATCTGGGCACTCGTGCTGTTCGGCTCCTACCGGTACGCGGAGCGGATCTTCCTGATCATGTCGCTGGCCTTCCTGGCCTACCCGATCGCGGCGATCCTCGGCCATCCGGACTGGTCCCAGGTCGGGCAGAACCTGGTGATACCGCACTTCGAGTACAGCAAGGCCTTCCTGCTGCTCGGCGTGGCGCTGATCGGCACCACGGTGAGCCCGTACATGCAGCTCTATGCCGCGGCGGGAGTGGTGGACAAGGGCGCCGACCCGGCGGACTACCCGCGGGCCAGGATCGACGCAATCTCGGGCGCGCTCTTCGCCTGCTTCATCTCGATCACGATCATCATCGCGACGGCCGCCGCCATCGGCGGGAAGGGGCCGCTGACTTCGGCGTCCGAGGCCGCCGAGGCGCTCAAGCCGGTCGCCGGGTCGGGGGCGGAGGCGCTGTTCGCGATCGGCCTGATCGGCGCGTCCGCGCTCGCCGGGGCGGTGGTACCGCTGTCCAGCGCCTACGCGATCAGCGAGGCGGTCGGCGTGGAACGCTCGGTGTCCCGCCGGTTCACCGAGGCCAGGCTGTTCCTCGGCCTGTTCACCGTGCAGGTCATCATCGGCGCCTCGCTCGCGCTGACCCACATCAACCTGATCTCGCTGCTGATCGGCACCCAGGTGCTGCAGGGCATCGTCACCCCGGTGATCCTGATCTACATCCTGATCCTCACCAACCGGCGCAGCGTGCTCGGCAAGGCCGCCAACAAGGCGTGGTTCCGTGTCGTGGCCGGAATCTGCGTGATCGGCATCTCGGCGATGAGCCTGCTCCTGCTCGGCAGCACGATCCTCGGCTTCTTCGGCATCGGCTGATTCGCCGGCCTCCGGCGCCCGCCATCCCTAACCTCCCGCCCGATGAGGGCGAACCGCTTGACAGCAAACGCATGCCTCCTGCCCGGTGCGACAGCCGCACTGGGTCTTTACCGTCACGGGCAAGAACTCCACTCCCATCGTGGCAGTCCCATCCGCAACTGGGTCGCTCCCCGGGCCAGCACTGTCAGGCCACGAAGCGGTAGCCCATGCCGGACTCGGTGAGCAGGTAACGCGGGCGTGAGGGCTCGGGCTCCAGCTTGCGCCGCAACTGGGCAACGTACACCCGCAGGTAGTTGCTCTCCGTCTGGTAGGACGGGCCCCACACCTCCTGGAGCAACTGCCGCTGCGTGATCAGGCGGCCCTGGTTGCGCACCAGGACTTCGAGCAACTGCCACTCGGTAGGGGTCAGCCGCACGTCGCCGCCATCGGCGCGGGTGACGCGCTTGGCACCGAGATCGACGGTGAAGTCCTCCGTCTTGACCACCGGCTCGTCCGCCGCGGGCGAGGCGCGGCGGATGGCAGCGCGAAGCCGGGCGAGCAGTTCGTCCATGCCGAACGGCTTGGTCACGTAGTCGTCCGCGCCCGCGTCGAGCGCCGCCACCTTCTGGCTTTCGTGGCCCCAGACCGACAGCACGATGATCGGCGTCGTGGCCCAGCCCCGGACCCCGCGGATGACCTCGGTGCCGTCCATGTCGGGCAGGCCGAGGTCGAGAATCATCACGTCGGGACGGTCGCGGGCCATCGCGGCGAGTCCGGAGGCGCCGTCGCTGGCCGTGCTGACCTGGTAGTTGCGCGCGGACAAGTTGATCCGGAGCGCCCGAAGGATCGACGGCTCATCGTCGACCACAAGTACGCGGGTCAAGAGCCGGCGTCCTGCATGGACTTGGCACCCGCGGTCGCGACCGGCAGCGTGACCCTGACGGTGAGCCCGCCGCCCGGGGTGTCGGCCGCCACGATGGCGCCGCCCATGGCCTCGGTGAAGCCCTTGGCCACCGCCAGGCCCAGGCCCACGCCAACCTTCTTCTCGTCGAACCGCTGGAACGGCTCGAAGATCCGCGCCTTCAGCTTGTCCGGCACACCCGGCCCGTGGTCAACGACCTCGATCACGACGGTGTCCTGCTCCCGGTGGGCCTGCAGCACCGGTGGCAGCGCCGATGGCGAGTGGTCAAGCGCGTTGGCGAACAGGTTGGCCAGCACCCGCTCCAGCAGGCCGGGGTCAGCGAGGACCATCGCCAGCCCGTCGGGCACCTCAATCCGCAGGTCGGCGGGGGCATCGAGGCCGCGCAGCGCGACCGGCGCCACCTCGTCGATCGTGATCGGCCGCAGGAACGGCTGCAGCGAGCCGGTGTGCAGGCGGCTCATATCCAGCAAGTTGCCAATAAGTCCGTCCAGCCGGTCCGCGTTCTCCTCGATTGTGGCGAGCAGCACCTGCTGGTCGGATTCGGTCCAGGTCACGTCGGTCTGGCGAAGGCTGCTGACGCTGGCCTTGATCGAGGCCAGCGGGGTACGGAGGTCGTGGCTGACCGCGGCGAGCAGCGCGGTCCGCATCCTGTTGCCCTCGGCCAGCGCCTCGGCCTGGGCGGCCTGGGTCCGCAGCCGTTCCCGGTCCAGCGCCGCGGCGGCCTGGGCCGCGAAGCCGGCCAGCAGGCCTGGTGTGATCGGGGCGGGCTGGCCGCTCACCTCGAGCGCCAGATCGGTGCGCACGTCGACGCGGGTGGCGGGCGCTGCCTGGTCCATGGCACCGCCGCTGGCGGCGATCCGCACCCAGCGGCCGCCGACGTGTTCAAGCAGTTCGGTCTGGCCGCCCAGGGTCGCCACAAGATGGTCCAGGACCGCCGCAGGCGTATCGGCACCGCCGAGGACGGTCTGCGCCAGCGTGAGCAGCAGCCTCGCCTCCTCGCGGCTGCGGGCGGCTTGAGATGCCCGGCTCGCGGCAAGGTGCACGACGCTGCTGACCAGCATCGCAACCGTGACGAACAGCAGCAGCGCGAGCAGATTGTCCGGCTTGTCGATGGTGAACGTGTGCAGCGGCGGGGTGAAGTACCAGTTGAGCAGGAGGCTGGCGGAGGCGGCGCCGAGCACGGCGGGCCAGAAGCCGCCGATCACCGCGAGCGCCACCACGGCCACCAGGTAGATGAGCAGGTCGTCGGTCAGGCTCAGGTGATTCCTGGCCAGCGCCAGCAGCAAGGTCAGCAAGGGCAGGCCGGCCGCGGCGACGAGCATCCCGGTCAGCGCACGCCGCGCGCCCACCGCGTAGGCCGCCCTGGCCAGCACCGAGCCAGGCTCCGGCGCCGGCTGGGCAGCCGCGCCCAGGCCGTGACCATCCCGGCCAGGTACGGTGCCCGGCAGCCCGGCGTCACTACCCACGCCTTCCAGTATGTGCCTGTCCGCCGATTGGCGCAGTACCAGGCCAAGGCCGCCCGCGGCAAGCACGCAGGCGCCCATGACGATCGCGGAGCGCCCGGCGAACGGGCCGGTGACCCGGAGTTGCCCATAGGGCGGGTGGGAGAAGCCGACCGCGCTGAGCCAGCCGACGACGCCAAGCGGTATCAGCGCGAGCGGCTCGGAGATAAACGACAAAACGGTCACCACGGCCGCGCTCACGACCAGCACTGCGGTCGGTGACAGCCGGCCGTGCAGGGCTGCCGTCACCGTGCCGAGCGCGAAAAGCAGCCCGAAGCCGATCACCAGAGCGAACGGCGCCGCGAATCCTCGCTGCCTTGAACTACTCATCTCATGTGGAGTCAAGCGCCGAATGTAGGGAAAATTGATGATCTTGATAGTTCCTTAACGCGCAGCTCAGCACTCTTGACGCGGCCTTAGCACCTGCCCGCGATGGTGGCGCTTAGCGTCTGTGGAGGTGATCAAAACCCGGCGGACCGGAGGCCGGATGCGGGGCGGCACCTGCCCCGATCCGCGGCCTGAGGACAGGAGAAGAAGGACCCTTGGCGCTGCGCAAGGCGGCAAGCCTGTTCAGCGGAACGTCGCGGGGCGACCTTCCGGAGAGCTTCGGGTACTCCCTTAAGCGGCGCCTGCTCGGGCCGCCGATGGTCAACGAGGAACTGCGCCATCAGCGGCTGTCGAAGGTCCTCGCCCTGGGCGTGCTTTCCCCGGACGGCATCTCCTCCTCTGCCTACGGCACCGAGGAAATGCTCATTGAACTGCTGCCGCTGTTCGGGCTCGCGGCTTTCGCGGTGATCCTGCCGATGACCGGGGTGATCCTGTTCGTCATGATCCTGGTAGTGCTGTCCTACCGCGAGGTAGTGACGGTCTACACCCGGGCTGGCGGGTCCTACGTCGTGGCCAGGGAGAACTTCGGTCCGCGCATCGCCCAGGTCGCGGCGGTGGCGCTGCTCATCGACTATGTGGTCACCGTGGCCGTCCAGGTGGCCGGCGGTACCGCGGCCGTCGTGTCCGCGTTCCCGGTTCTCGGGCCCTATACCAAGCCGATCTCGGTGAGCGTCGTGCTCATCATGTGCTACGGCAACCTGCGCGGCATCCGCGAGGCGGGCAAAGCGTTCGCGGCGCCCACCTACCTGTTCACCGGTGCCGTCGTTCTGATGATCGTGATCGGGCTGGTCCGTGAGGTCACCGGCAACCTGCACCCCCAGGACGTGCACAACATCGCGGGCACCGTGCCCATCGGCTCGGGCACCGAGGGCATAGCCCTCATTGCGGTGATCTTCACGCTGATGCGCTCGTTCGCCAACGGCGGCTCCTCGCTGACCGGCATCGAAGCGGTGTCCAACGCGGTCAGCGCGTTCAAGCCGCCGGAGGGGATCAACGCCCGCCGGGTGCTGGTGATCGAGGGCATCATCCTCGGCACCCTGGTCGCCGGGATCTCCTGGCTGGCACACGTAACCCACGCGATCCCGCACGTGAGCGGCTATCCCACCGTGATCTCCCAGGAAGCCAACCTGGTGTTCGGCGGCGGCGTCGGCCACATCATGTTCTTCGTCGTCCAGGCGGCGACCGCACTGATCCTCTATACCGGCGGCAACACCAGCTTCAATGGGTTCCCGTTCCTGACCAGCTTCGTGGCCGAGGATTCGTTCCTGCCCCGGTGGATGACCAAGCGCGGCCATCGCCTGGTCTTCTCCAACGGGATCATCGCACTCACCATCCCGGCGGTCGCCCTGCTTGTGTTCGTCGGCTCGAACGTCAACCGGCTCGTGCCGTTCTACGCGATCGGCGTGTTCACCGCCTTCTCCATGGCCGGGTTCGGCATGGCCAAGTACCACCACACGCACAAGGAGCCGGGCTGGCGGCACAAGCTGGTGATCAACTTCTCGGCGGGCGTGCTCACCACGATCGTGGTGGTGATCTTCGCGATCGTGAAGTTCACCGAGGGTGCCTGGCTCATCGTGATCATCTTCCCGCTCATGGTCTACCTGCTGATCCAGCTCAACAACCGGTACCGGATGGAAGCCGAGGTACTGGAGAACATCGGCGGGCGCAAGGCCCCGGACCCGCCGAACTACACCCGCCGCACGGTCCTGGTCCTCGTCGACGAGTTCAACCTGGCGACGATCGCCGCGTTGCGCTACGCCCGCGGCCTGCGGCCCACGGGGCTGCGGGCGGTGCACTTCGTGATCGACACCGACCGGGCCAAGGAACTGCGCGACGCGTGGCTCCGCGCGGACCGTGGCATCCCGCTCGACCTGATCGACTGCCCGGACCGGCGGGTGCCCCGGGCCGCGGGCGAGCTTGTCACCAAGGAGGCCGGCGAGCCGGGCACGCACGTGACCGTCGTATTGCCCCGGCGCAGCTATCCGGCGCTGCTCGGCCGGCTGCTGCACGACCAGACCGCCGACAAGATCGCCCGGGTGGTGAGCCGGATCCCGCGCTCCGCCGCGACCATCATCCCGTTCGATGTCGAGGCGCGCATCGAGGTGCTGCACGAGCGGCAGGTGGGCAGCGCGGCGCACCTCGCCAAGCCGGAGGCGAAGACCTCCGCGCGCGACCAGCCCGCGATGCGCCCGGGTGTCACCCCGATCGCGTCCCTGACCAGGAACGGCCGGGCCACCGTGGAGGGCCGGGTACACAGCCTGGAGATCCGCCCGGTGGAGCACAGTTGCGTGCTCGCCTGCCAGGTGACCGACGCCACCGGCGAGATCACCGCGCTGTTCTACGGGCGCACCCACATCCCGGGCGTAGAGCCCGGGACCCTGATCCAGCTTCGCGGCAGAGTGGGGGTGAAGGGTACAGGCACGGTCATGGTGAACCCCGCGTACGAGCTCCTGTCATCAGACACGCTCGGTTAACCGGCGGCGGCATTACGCCGCAGCCACCTCCTATGCCAGCCCCGAGTTAGCTGGCGCGCCGGCCATGATGCCTGCGAGGGAGGCACCGGAGTTAGTAGGGCGATGCCCCGTGGGCAAATCGCAGGCAAACGGTGGTATGAAGGCCACGAGAGCACTTGCGATCGACGGGACAGTGGGACGTGGCCATTCGCAACGCAGTCGAGTTCCTGGGCGGCGGCGGTGACGTGCCCGAGGGCTTCTGGTACTCGGTAAAACGCCGCCTGCTCGGGCCGCCGATGGTCAACGAGGAACTGCGTCACCAGCGCCTGACGAACTTCCTTGCGCTGGGCGTGCTATCCCCGGACGGCATCTCCTCCTCCGCTTACGGTACGGAGGAAATCCTCATCGCCCTGCTGCCGCTGTTCGGGCTCGCAGCCTTCACCATCATCCTGCCGATGACTCTCGTCATCCTCGTGGTGATGACGCTCGTGGTGCTGTCCTACCGCGAGGTGGTGATGGTCTACATCAGGCCCGGCGGCTCCTACGTGGTGGCCAGGGAGAACTTCGGGCCCAAGATCGCGCAGATCGCCGCGGTCGCGCTGCTCATCGACTACGTCGTCACGGTCGCCGTGCAGACCGCCGCGGGCACCGCCGCGGTGGTGTCCGCCTTCCCGTCGCTCGGCAAGTTCAGCCTTGAGATCACGATCGCCGTGATCGTGGTCATGTGTTACGGCAACCTGCGCGGGCTCAAGGAGGCGGGCAAGGCGTTCGCGGTGCCCACGTACCTGTTCTCCGGGTCGGTCATCCTGATGATCGTGGTCGGGCTGATCCGCGAGATCGCCGGGGACCTGCCTAAATATGACCCGCATACGCTGCACGACACCTACACCATCGGCAGCGGTACCGCCGGCCTGATCACCTTTGCGATGATCCTGACGCTGCTGCGGGCGTTCGCGAACGGCGGCGCGTCGCTGACCGGCATCGAGGCGGTCTCCGACGCGGTGGGTGCGTTCAAGCCGCCGGAGGGGATCAACGCCCGCCGGGTACTGGTCGCGGAGGGCTTGATCCTCGGCTTCCTCGTGGCGGGGATCTCCTGGCTGGCCCACTCGACCCTGGCGACCCCCAGGAAGAGCGGCTACCCCACCGTGCTGGCCCAGGAGGCGCAGCAGGTCTTCGGCAGCGGCGTCGGCCACATCATGTTCTACGTCCTGCAGGCGGCAACGGCGCTGATCCTCTTCACCGGCGCTAACACCAGCTTCAACGGGTTCCCGTTCCTGGCCAGCTACGTGGCCGGGGACGCCTTCCTGCCGCGCTGGCTGCTCAAGCGCGGGCACCGGCTGGTGTTCTCCAACGCCATCATCGGGCTGACCATCGTGTCCATAGCCCTGCTGATCATAAGGGGATCGAACGTCAACAACCTGGTCCCGCTGTACGCCATCGGCGTGTTCACCGCGTTCACCATGGCCGGATTCGGCATGGCCAGATATCACAAGAGGCGCAGGGAGCCCGGCTGGCGGCACAAGCTGGTCATCAACGCCGCCGCCGGCGGCCTGTCGGCCGTCGTCGTCGCGATCTTCGCCGTGGTGAAGTTCACCGAGGGTGCCTGGATCGTCGTGGTGGTGTTCCCGATCCTGGTCTTCGCGCTGATCCGGCTGAACCAGGAGTACCGGATGGAGGCCGAGGTCCTGGAGCGGATCGGCGAGCGGAAGAAGCCGCCGGAGCAGCCGAACTACCCACGGCGCACGGTGTACATCCTGGTGGACAGCTTCGACCTGGCGACGCTCGCGGCCATCCGCTACGCGCGGAGCCTGCGGCCGACGACGCTGCGCGCGGTCCATTTCGTCATCGACACCGCCGAGGCGGAGACACTGCGGGAGGAGTGGACCCGCGCCGACCGGGGCATCGTGCTCGACTTCATCGACTGCCCCGACCGGCGGCTGGCCAGGGCAGCGGCCGAACTGGTCAGCGCGGAGGCCGCCGTGCCCGGGACGCACGTCACCGCGGTACTGCCCAGGCGCAGCTACTCACCGCTGCTCGGCCGGTTGCTGCACGACCGCACCGCCGACAAGATCGCGGCGGTGGTGAGCCGCATCCCGCACTGCGCGGCCACAATCGTGCCCTTCGACGTCCGCAACCGCCTTGAGGTGCTGCGCACCCGGCAGGCCAGCGGGATGAACGGCAAGGCCACCGCCCCGGCGGGCGGGCAGCCGTCCCCGGACGGCGCCACGGCCACGGACGGCAAGGCCGCCGCAACTGGGACGATCGTCACGCCGGGCGATGGCCACGCCGGGCCGGCGCACTATTCGCCGGGAGCCGTGGCCACCGGCGCGGGCGATGCCGGCCGGGAGGATGGCCATCCGGCCGCGCCGTCCCCGCCGCCCTCGGCCATGCGCGGCCTGCTGCCAGGGCGGCGGTCCCGCCGACGCCCCGGTGTGAACCTGTCGGATGGATCCAGCGCGGGAAAGGCCAGCTACGAACGGCCCGCGCCCTCCCCCGGGGTCAAGCCGATCGGATCGATCCTGGCCCCAGGCCGCGCCACCGTGGAGGGCCGGGTGCGCGCCGTGGAGATCCGCCCCGTGGAAAGGAGTTCGGTACTGGCCTGCGAGATCTCCGACTCCACCGGGGATCTGACCGCGCTGTTCTACGGGCGCTCCCACATCCCGGGCATCGTCTGTGGCTCCCGGGTCCGGTTCCGCGGCTCGGTCGGCATCCGCGCGGACGGCCCCATCATGATCAACCCCGCCTACGAACTGCTAGCCGCCGGCGAATCCCCGCCGAACTCGGAAGAGTCCGGCTAAGCAGCACGGCTGCCGCGCTCCGGCAGGCCCTTTCCCCGGCCAGTCCGGGCTGCGGCAAGGGGCGGACTGGAGGGCCCCGGCGAGGGCAGAACTCCGCGCCAGGGCCCTCCCCCGGCTGGCCCCTCCTTAGGGGAACTGCTTCCTGGTTAACCTGGCAGTGAGGGCAGCCTCGGCGGCGACAGAAGGGGAAAGGCAGCGATGGGATCCGGGCATGACCACGCGCCCGGCGGGCTGACGGCGACGGGACGGCACCGGGGAAGGCTGACCGCCGTGCTGGCGATCACCGTGGGGATCGCCGTCGCGGAGGTGTGCGGCGCGCTGGTGAGCGGCTCCCTGGTCCTGCTCGCGGATGCCGCGCACATGGCCGCCGACGCGGCGGGCGTGGGCCTGTCGCTGCTCGCCGCGTACGTGGCCACCAGGCCCGCCACCGACCGGGCCACGTTCGGGTACGCCCGCGCCGAGATCCTGGCCGCGACGGCCAACGCGCTGCTGCTGCTCGGCATGGCCGTCTTCATCGGGGTCGAGGCCGCCAGCAGGCTCGCCAGCCCGCCCGCCGTCGAGCCCGGCCTGATGATCGTCTTCGGGGTGGTCGCGCTGGCCGGCAACGGCGTGTCCCTGTTCCTGCTGCGGCACGGGCAGGCGGAGAGCATCAACGTCCGCGGCGCCTTCCTTGAGGTCGCGTCGGACACCTTCGGCGCCACCGCGGTGATCGGCACCGGGATCGTGATCGCGGCTACCGGATTCACCCTGATGGACCCGATCGCCTCGCTGGCGGTGGCCCTGCTCATCCTGCCCCGCACCTGGCGGCTGCTGCGGGACGCCGTGGACGTGCTGCTCGAGGCCAGCCCCCGGGGCATCGACCTGACCGAGGTCCGCACCCACCTGACCGCGCTGGACGGCGTCGTGGGAGTGCACGACCTGCACGCCTGGACCATCACCTCCGGCCTGCCTGTGCTCTCCGCGCACGTGGTGGTAGACCCTGGCGTGCTTGCGAACGGCCGCAGCGCGGCCATGCTGGACGCCCTCCAGGGGTGTCTGCACGGCCACTTCGACGTCGGCCACTCCACGTTCCAGCTCGAGCCGGCCAGCCACGCGGGACATGAACCGTCGGTGTGCTTGTGACCCCGGAGAGCGTATTGCCGCAAATCAGAGCGCCAAGGTGGGGCACGCGAGGTCTGGAGCGCTTTTATACCAACCAGTAATATGTGGGCAAGACGCCCACCCAGGGAGCCAGCGTGAGCACCTACGACGCATACACAATCCCCGTCGAGCCCGGCACCTGGGACGTTCCCGCCGCCGGCGCCACCCGCTTCAGCTGGGAGTACGACGACGGCCGGCAGCGGCTGCTCGACCTCTACCAGCGCGGCAAGGACAAGCAGTGGGACGCCGCCAAGCGGATCGAATGGGATCTGCCGGTGGACCCGACCAACATCATGGAGACCCCGGACGAGTTCGTGCCGATCTACGGCTCGCGGCAGTGGGAGATCCTGAACGAGAAGGAACGCGAGGAACTCGGGCATCACCTGGGCGCCTGGCTGTTCAGCCAGTTCCTGCACGGCGAGCAGGGCGCGATGACCGTGGCGGCAAGGATCGTCGAGTCCGTGCCGGACATGGATTCCAAGTTCTACGCCGCCACCCAGACCATGGACGAGGCGCGGCACGTCGAGCTGTACTCGCGGTTCCTGCGCGAGAAGGTCGGCCTCTACTACCCGATGAACAGCGACCTGGGCAAGCTGCTGGCCGAGTCGCTCAACGACTCCCGCTGGGACCTCCCCTACCTCGGCATGCAGGTCCTCATCGAGGGGCTGGCGCTCGCCGCGTTCGGCGTGCACCGGGACATGGCCCAGAACGCGCTGGTCAAGCAACTGCTTGCCTATGTGATGCAGGACGAGGCGCGGCACGTGGCCTTCGGCCGCCTCGCGCTGCGTGACTACTACCGCGAGCTGACCGCCGGCGAGCGGGCCGAGCGCGAGGAATTCGTGGTCGAGGGCTGCTACCTCATGCGCAACAGGTTCCGGGCGCAGGAGGTGTGGGAGCGGATGGGCTTCGACGTGGACGAGTGCCTGGAGTTCACCGAGCACTCCCCGATCCAGCAGGCCTTCCGCACGCTGCTGTTCAGCCGGATCGTGCCGTGTGTCAAGGACATCGGGCTGTGGGGGCCCAAGGTCCAGGAGGCCTACGCCGACCTGGGCGTTCTCGACGCGGCAAACACCGACCTGGAAGCCCTGATGGCCGACGACGAGCGGATCGCCGAAGACGTGGACCGGCGCAAGTACGAGGCCGAGCTGGCGGCCCGCCACGACGAGGTGCACTCGGCCATCGCCGAGGGCGGCGACTAACCGTAGCGGCCCGTGCTGGGAAACGCACGAGTGATCGCGCGCATCTAGGGCAGGGGTACACGAAGGCAGCCGGGGACTGGTGGAATCCCCGGCTGCCCCTTTTGTGTCCGCGCAGGTCAGATGGCCTGCTCCGGCCCGGCCGGAAGGGCCCGCCCGGCCGGAAGGGCCGGCCCGGCCGCCACCGTAGCCACGTGTGCCGCGCTGCGGCCGGCAACCGCTGGGCTGGCCGCGGCCTGGCCCGCTGCCGCGCCAGCGTCACCCGGCACCTGGGCCCTTCGGCCTGCCCCGCGTGGCCAGGCCAGCATCAGCAGGAACGACAGGCCGAAGACGCCGACCTGGAACCACAGCGTGCGGGCCGTCGCCGCGGCGAAGTCGGTGCGGACCGCGGCCTGCCCGGCCCGGGCAAGGACGGGATGCACCGCGGCCGGGAGCACCTCACCCGCGCGCGGCCGGCAGGACGCCGGGGTAACCGTCGGGTCGGCGGCGACCAGCCGGTCGTGCAGGCAGGTGCGGAACTGGCCCACGAGCGCGCCCGTGTCCCGGGCCGGAACCCCAGCGGCCACCGCGCCGGACCGCAGCGCCGGTGCGACCGTGTTCGCCGCCGCGCCGGACTGGGTGCCGAGCAGCGCGAAGAAGATCACGCCGATCAGCGCGATGCCGATCGAGTTGCCGAGCTGCAGGCCGGTGTTGAACACGCCCGATGCGGAGCCCGCGTCCTGGTGCGGCACCCGGTCAAGCACGATGTCGGCCAGCGGCGCGATCACGGCACCGAGGCCGAGCCCCGCACCGACCAGGCCGGGCACCAGCTCCCAGGTGGTCACCGCGGCACCGTAGTGATGGACGGCCACGATGATGCTGGTCATCGCCGCGGCCATGACCAGGGCGCCGGCCATGGTGACGCCACGGCCGAACCGGGGGGCGAGCCGGGCGGCGGCACCTGAGGAGGCCAGCACGCCCAGGGAGAACGGAAGGAAGGTCAGCCCGGCGTGCAGTGCGGTGAAGCCCAGGCCGAGCTGCAGGAACAGGGTCAGCACCAGCCCGAACGAGGCGATCCCCAGGAAGAACGTCATGGCGATGGCCATGCCCACGCTGAACTCACGCTGGCTGAACAGCCGCAGTGGCACCAGCGGGGAGCCGTCCCGGCGCGTCTTGACCTGCTCCCACCAGACGAACAGGGCGAACACCGGCACGGAAGCGGCCATGGACACGAATGTCCAGCCGGGCCAGCCGAGCTCACGCCCTTCCACCAGGGGGTACAGCAGGAGCAGCAGCGCCGTGCTTACCAGGACGACGCCGACCGGGTCCAGCCGCGGCGGCCGGGGGGAGCGCGACTCGCGGACCAGCACCGCCGATGCGATGACGGCCAGGATCCCGACCGGGACGTTGATCAGGAAGATGGGCCGCCAGCTCAGGCCGAACAGGTTGTGCTGGATGAGCAGCCCGCCGAGCAGGGGCCCGCTCACCGTGCCGAGGCCCGCGGTGATCCCGAAGCCCGCCAGCGCCTTGATCCGCTCGCGGGGCGGGAAGATGACCTGGATCACCGCCAGCACCTGCGGGACCATGATCGCCCCCATGGCGCCCTGGAGCACCCGGAAGGCGATGAGCTGACCGGGGCTCTGCGCGGCCCCGCACAGCGCCGACATGATCGTGAAGCCCGATACGCCGATCAGGAACAGCCGTTTGCGCCCGAAGGTGTCTCCGAGCCGGCCGCCGGTGATCAGGACCAGGGCGTAGGCCAGCGTGTACCCGGCCAGCGCCCACTGCACGTCCGCGTAGCTGGCGTGAAGATCCCGCTGTATGGATGGGATCGCGATGTTCACGATGGAAACATCGAGCAGGTTCATGAACGCGGCCAGCAGCAGGATCGTGAGTGTCAGCCAGCGGCGTGGGTCGGCACCCTCGCCCGCAGCCGCAGGAGGTGCCAGGATCTGAGCGTCCGAAGTCATCGTTGTTCTCCACTTACGAGGAGGTATCTGAACTACGCTAGGGAAGCTATCATCTTGTTAGTCAGATATCTAGTTTAATTAGATAATAAGGAGGTGAAACATGCCTGAAGACTCCGGGCAGGGAGACGCCGGGAGACGGGATGCCGGGCAGGCGGATACCGGGCAGGCGGATGCCGACCAGGCGGACGCCGGGAGAGGGGACGCTGGGCAGGGGGACGCCGTCGATATGGCTGCGGTCCAGGAGCGGTCCTGGCAGGCAGGCGCCGGGCAGCGAGGCCCGGGTGGCTGGGATGTGCCGTGGGCGGAACCGCCGGCCGCTGGCACCGGTGCACCCGGGCGAGCCGACCTTGAACTGGCCTTCGCCACGGCGATGCGCCGGACCGGCTCCCTGATGCAGCTCATGGGGCAGGCGGCCGCCGACCGGATCGGCATCAACGCTACGGACCTGAACTGCCTGAACATCCTCAGCTTCAGCGGGCACATGACGGCCGGCGAACTGGCCAGGGCCACCGGCCTGACCACCGCCTCGATCACCGGGGTGATCGACCGGCTGGAAGAGGCCGGCTACGTCAGCCGGGAGCGGGACCCGCACGACCGCAGGCGCGTGGTGGTCACCCTGGCCCTGGACAAGGCCATGCGGAACGTGGCAAGCGTGTTCCTGCCGGTACTGCGGGACTGGCGGGAGCTGTCGACCAGGTACTCCGACGACGAGCTACGGCTGATCGTCGACTTCTATGGGCGGATGGAGCAGGTGTTCCGCAATCACCTGGTCCGGCTGCGGACCGAGGACCGCGACGGTTAGGCCCACCCTGGCGGGCAGATGTCCCGCCAGGGTGAGCGTGATGAAGCCGGTCCCCCGATTCATCAATTGGGTCCCCACGATCATGATGACATGCCTGGTCAGAGGGGTTGCAGCGGGGTGACCAGGTGCGCGCAAGCCCAGTGCCGCAGGGCTTGCGGCGCGCACGCCACTGGCACGCGGGATGCTGGGAGGATGGGGCCCGAAGAACCGCTGGAGCGGCAGATCCGGTTTGTGCTCGAGGCCGACCGGCTGAAGACCGTGGCCAGGCAGAGCCGGATCACCAACGGATCCAGGCACGAGAATTCCGCCGAGCACTCCTGGCACCTGGCGTTGATGGCACTGACGCTGGCCGGACATGCGCCGCCGGGCACCGACCTCGCCCGGGTGATGGCCATGCTCGTGGTGCACGACATGGTGGAGATCGACGCTGGCGATCTTTTCGTCTACGCCGACAGCGCGGCGCTGGCCAGGCAGGAGGAGGCCGAGCGCGCGGCCGCCGACCGGATCTTCGCCATCCTGCCCGATCCCCAGGCCGTGGCGGTGCGTGCGCTGTGGGACGAGTTCGAGGAACGGCGCACACAAGAGGCACGGTTCGCCCGCGCCCTGGACCGGCTGCAGCCGATGCTGCTGAACATGCGGACCGGCGGCGGCACCTGGGTGGCGCACGGCGTCACCGTCGATCAGGTGCTCGCCAAGGTGAGTTTGATCGAGGACGGGTCGGCGTCGCTTGGCCGTTACGCGCGGGCGATGATCGCCACGGCCGTGGCCCAGGGCTTCTTCGGGCCGGGCGGACCGCCGGAACCCGCCGGGCGGTAGCGGGCCCGCCCGGCGGGTAGGACTCTGGATATGAGCCGAACCTTTCCCAGGCTCTTTCCGCGTGCCCGCCCGGCCCGCCATTCCGCCACACGCCGCAGACGCGTGCCCGGGCCTGCCGAGGCCGCCCGCCGGGTCGGTCATGCCCAGCGCCTGGACCCCGCCGCCCGCACCCTCACCGCCGTAGTCCAGCACCGGGTCGGCACGGGGCCACGGGCCGATGCGCTGCACGGGGTGTGGCTAGGGCAGCCGGTGCACCCCGCGCTGACCGGGCTTCCCATGGGCTTTTGGACCTCGGCGGCCGTGCTCGACTTCGTGCCAGGCTCGGAGCGGGCCGCCCGGGCGCTGATCGCGCTCGGCCTCGCCGGGTCGATCCCGGCAGCAGCGGCCGGCCTGGCCGACTGGTCCGCACTGCACCGGGAGCAGCAGCGCGTGGGCCTGGCGCACGGGGCCGCCAGCGCCGGCGCGTGGGCACTGTTCGCGGGATCGCTGCTGGCCCGCGCGGCCGGCCGGGAGGCGAGCGGCCGGGCGCTTGCGCTCGGCGGCCTCGCCACCTTGACCGCGGGCGCCTATCTGGGCAGGCACCTCGCGTTCCCGCTGGGAGCGGGAGCCAGCCACGCCGAGTCCGTGTCGCACCTGGCCCCGCTCGGCTGGCACGACCTGTGCCGGATCTACGACCTGCCGGACGGCCGGGTGACCCGGCGCCAGCTCGGCTACCTGAGCCTCGCGGTGGTCCGCCAGGGGTCAGACGTGCTGGTCCTCGCCGACCGGTGCGCGCATCTGGGTGGCCCGCTGCACCAGGGCACGCTCGGCGGGACCGCCGGGGAACCGTGCCTCACCTGCCCCTGGCATGGCAGTACCTACCGGCTCAGTGACGGCGCGGTCGTCCACGGTCCGGCCACCGCGCGCCAGCCCGCCTTCGACAGCAGAATCGCCGAAGGCGGCATTGTTCAGGTCAGGCCGGCACAACCGGGCGCCTGACCAGATTCTTTCAGTGTGGCCGCTGGGCCGCGGCGTCAAGCACTTCGGGATGTTCCCGGCGGTAGTGCTCCGTCATCACGGTGCTCGCTTCGCCTGGCCTGGACGCCAAAGTGCGCCGGGCAGATCTGACAGCGAATGACCGGAAGGCGGGTGACGGTCACGGGAAAACGGCGGGTCCTGGGGCTGCTCATCGCCTCTGATCATGCCAGATGGCGGGCCAATGCTCACAATGGGCGACGGCCGCTATTGTGCGCCCGGCTCACTGCGCCCGGCTCACGGGGACACCGGATCGGTACCGGGAAGCAGGACATAGCCGAGGATCCGGCGGCTGCGCCCCGCGCGGGGCGGGTTGGCCATGCGCGGCTGGAGCACCCACTATTAACGTTCCCAATCCTGGGATCAATGCGTCGCGCCTAGAGGGTCGCCCAGGGCTACTCCGCCGGGCTGTCCCCGGCCGCGGGCCGCCGGTACCGCTCGGGGCGCCGCGCCGCGGGGTGCTCGACCAGGGCGAGCACCCGGCTGGCCATGAAGCGGGCCGTCCGCACCGCCACGCCACTGCGGGTGACCTCGGTGACCTCGAACACCCCGCGCCGGTTGATCACCTCGACCCGGCGGCCGGCGCGGGTGGCGGCGACCTCGTAGGTCTTGGTGCCGCCTCCGGTATCGACCACGATCTCGACCCGGTCGCCCTTCATCGCTGCTCCCACGGACGCCGGGCGGCCCAGGTGATGGTCATACGGCACATACTTCTCTTGTGCCCCTGGCGCGCCCTCCGTAAATCTCCGGGCGACAGGCCGCCTCGATGCGCATGTGTGCGCCAGCCGCCCGGCGGGGAGCTACAGCAGGGTGCGGGCGGACCAGCGGGAGTTGCGGTGCTCGATGGCCAGCGGCACACCGAAGCACTTGGACAGGTTCTCCTCGGTGAACACCCGCTCCAGCCGGCCCGACGCGAGCACGGACCCGCGGCGCATCAGCAGCGCATGGGTGAACCCGGCAGGCACCTCCTCGACGTGGTGGGTCACCAGCACCATGGTGGGCGCGGTCCCGTCCGCGGCCAGGCGGGCGATCCTGCGCACCAGGTCTTCCCGGCCGCCGAGGTCCAGGCCCGCCGCGGGCTCGTCGAGGAACAGCAGTTCCGGGTCGGGCATCAGCGCGCGGGCGATCTGGACCCGTTTGCGCTCCCCCTCCGACAGCGTCCCGAACTTGCGGCGGATCAGGTGCGCGCAGCCGAGCGCGTCGAGCAGTTCCACCGCCCGGGTGACGTCGGTGGAGTCGTACTCCTCCTTCCACCGCCCGACGATCGCGTAGGCGGCGGTGAGGACCAGGTCGATCACCTTTTCCCCGGGCGGTACCCGGTCCGCGAGCGACGCGCTGGCCAGGCCGATCCTCGGCCGCAGTTCGAACACGTCGGTCGTGCCGATCCGTTCGCCGAGAATCCGGGCGGTGCCCTCGGTCGGGTGCAACTGGGCCGCGGCCACCTGGAGCAGCGTTGTCTTGCCCGCGCCGTTCGGGCCGATGACCACCCAGCGCTCGTCGGCGTGGACGGTCCAGGTGATGTCGCGGAGAAGCATCGAGCCGCCGCGCCGGACACCGACACCCCGCAGCCGCACCACCTCGTCGGACATCCGGCTCCTTCCAGCGCACTCGTCAGGATGAACCTACGTCATATGGCAGGGCACAATGGCGCTCTGCGGGGGCCGGCGTTTTCATGCCTTTCTCAGGCCGGTGAATGGCGCACCGCATGCAGCGCGGCCTGCGTGCGGTCGGCCACGCCGAGCTTGGCCAGTACCGAGCTGACGTGGGTTTTCACCGTCTTCTCCGACATGTTCAGCAGGCGTGCGATCTCCCTGTTGGACCGGCCCTCGGCGATCTGCGCGAGCACCTCCCGCTCCCGCGGGGTCAGCGCGTCGAGGCCGCCGGCCGCGGCCGGCCTGCTCCGGGAACGCACCAGCGTGCCAGCCGCCTCCGGTGCCAGGACCGTGTGCCCGTCGTGTACCGAGCGGACCGCACGGACCAGCGCGTCCGGGTCCACGTCCTTGTACAGGAAACCCGCGGCACCGGCCCGCATCGCCACGGTCACCGACGCGGGGTCGGCCACGCTGGTGAGCACGAGCACCCTGGCCGGCAGGCTCCGGTCCCTGAGCTCGGCCAGCACGCCCAGCCCGTCCAGGCCGGGCAGCTTCAGGTCGAGCAGCACCACGTCCGGCGCGACCGCCGCGGTCAGTTCGACGGCCTCCGCGCCGTCGCTGGCCTCGCCCACCACGTCGATGTCCGCGTGCAGGCTGAGCAGCACGCGGAGGCCCTGCCGCACCACCGGGTGGTCGTCGGCGATCAGGACGGTGATCTTCCCCGCCCCGGCCGGGCTCACCGTGGGCCCCCCTTGGGCGGGGTGGCGGGGTCGGGGCTAGCACGCCCGCCGCGGTCCGCCGGCATGACCACCCGCACCGTGGTGCCCTGCCCCGGTGCGGAGCGGATCACCAGCGAGGCACCGGCCCCGGCGGCCCTTTCGCGCAGCGACGGCAGGCCGCGGCCACCGGTGGCCAGTTCCGGTACGAAGCCCTTGCCCCGGTCGCTCACCTCCAGGGTGACCCGCCTGGCCGCCGCGCACACCGACATGCTGACCTCGGCCGCGCCGGAATGGCGCAGCGCGTTGTGCAGCGCCTCCTGGGCGATCCGGTACAGCGCGGCCTCACGGTCCGCGCCCAGCGCCGGCAGGTCGTCGGCGGTGAAGCTGACCTTCACCCCATGTGCCCGCCCGGCCAGCAGCGCGTACCTGCGCAGCGACCCGGCCAGGCCGTCCTCGGTGATATCCGGCGGCGCCAGCCCGTCGATGACCGCGCGCAGTTCGGCCTGTGCGTCACCGGCCAGGGCGGCGACGCTCTCCATCTCGGCCGCCGCCCGGGCGGTGTCCCCGCTGGCCGGGTCCCGGCTCGCGAGCACCGACGCCGCACGCGCCTTGACCCTGATGCTGAACAGCTTCTGCGAGACCGCGTCGTGCAGGTCCCTGGCCAGCCGGGCGCGCTCCTCCAGCACGGAAAGCTGCCGGGCACGCTCGTAGAGGCGGGCATTGGTGAGCGCGATCGCGGCATGCCCGGCGAACAGCGCGAGCACCTCCTCGTCGCGCGCGGTGAATCCGCCGCCCGCGCTGGCCATCTTGTTGGCCGCGAAGATGAAGCCGAGCACCCGGTCGCCGTCCTTGATCGGCACGGCGAGGATGTCGGCAAGCTCGGGATGCGCCGACGGCCAGCCCTCGAACCGGGGATCGGCGCGGATGTCGGCCAGCCGCAGCGGCTGGCCCTCGCGGAGAATGACGCCCAGCATGCCGTGCTGGCGCGGCAGCGGGCCGATCGCCTTGCGCCACCGCTCCGAGATGCCGTCCACGACGAACTCCGCGAACGAGCCGCGGTCGTCGGGCACGCCGAGCGCCGCGTACCTGGCGCCCGCGAGCGAGCGGACCGAGCGCACGATGACCTCGAGCACGTCGCCGACCGACAGTTCCCTGGTCACGGCCAGCACGGCCGCGCTGACCCGGCGGAGGACCTCGTCCTGGCCTGGCGCATCACCGGGGGCCGGGGCGGCGGCGCGCTCCCCTGCCGGCGCCGCGGCGCGCGAGCCCACGGTGGCCGGGCCAGCGGAACTCCCGCTGGCCGCGGGGCGGTACTTGCCCATGACACGACGTTACCGGCGCGGGCGGCCATGCGGATCGGGCACCGGTCCTAGGACCAACGTCGCAGGCGAGCCGGACCGCGCGGCCGATGCCATCGCTGGCGCCCCCGCCTAGCGTGGCTGCCATGACCGACACACATGCTGACAACGGCGCCGGCCGGGCCCGCACCCAGGGCACCGCCCGGGCGGCCCGCGTCGCCGTGGTAACCGGCGCCTCCCGCGGCCTCGGCCGCGCGCTCGCGCGCGCCCTGGCCGAGGACGGATACCGCCTCGTGGTGGACGCGAGGGACGGGGCGGCCCTGGGCGCGGCCATGGCCGGGCTGCCGGCCGGAACGGTCGTCACCGCGATCGCGGGGGACATCACCGACCCGGCCCACCGCGGCGACCTGCGCCGCGCGGCCGAGGCCCTGGGCGGCGCGGACCTGCTTATCAACAACGCCGGCACGCTGGGCCCGAGCCCGCTGCCCGCGGTCTCCGACTTCCCGCTCGACGAACTGCGCACGGCCTTCGAGGTGAACGTGATCGCCCCGGTCGCCCTTACCCAGATGCTGCTGCCCGCGCTGCGTGAGCGCGGCGGCGCCGTGCTCAGCGTCACCTCCGACGCCGCGGTCGAGGCGTACGCGGGGTGGGGCGGCTACGGCGCGGCCAAGGCCGCGCTCGAGCAGGCCTGCAACGTGCTGGCCGCCGAGGAGGTCGCCGTCCGGGTATGGCGGGTGGACCCGGGAGACCTGCGTACCCAGATGCACCAGGACGCGTTTCCCGGCGAGGACATCTCCGACCGGCCGCTGCCGGAGTCGGTGGTGCCCGCGTTCCGCAGGCTGATCGGCGAGCGGATGCCGAGCGGCCGGTACCGTGCCGCCGACCTCGTGCCCGCCGGCGACCTGGCGGCGGCCGATGCGGCCGTCGCCGCGCCCGCGGTGCGGTCATGACGGTGCTGTCATGACGGTGCTGGCCGACTTCGAACTGCCGCCCGCCCTGGAGGCGAGTGAGCCGCCGGAGGCGCGCGGCGTGCCGAGGGACGCGGTCCGGATGATGGTCAGCCGGCGCCGGACCGGCGAGATCACCCACCACCCGTTCACCGACCTGCCCGGCCTGCTGCTGCCCGGGGACCTGCTCGTGGTCAACACCTCGGCCACGCTGCCTGCCGCGGTCCGCTGCGGCCCGGGGCTGGTCATGCACTTCTCCACCTCGCTGCCGGACGGCAGCTGGCTGGCCGAACTGCGTGCCGTGCGCGGCCACGCCACCCAGCCGTTCCCCGGGGGCGCGCCGGGCCAGGCGCTGCCGCTGCCCGGCGGGGCGGTGGTCACACTGGCCGAGCGGGTCACCGGGCGGCTGTGGCGGGTGCGGCTGTCCACCGCGGTGGTGCCCTATCTGCTCCGGCACGGCTCGTTCATCCACTACTCCTATGTGGCTTCGGACTGGCCCGCGGAGGCGTACCAGACCGTGTTCGCCGCCACACCGGGCAGCGCCGAGATGCCGAGCGCCAGCCGGCCGTTCACCGCGGAGCTGCTCGCCCGGCTTGTGGTGCGGGGCGTGGCGATCGCGCCGCTCACCCTGCACACCGGCGTGTCCTCGCTGGAGGGCGACGAGGAACCGTATCCCGAGCCCTACGACATCCCGCCGGCCACGGCCAGGCTGGTCGACGCGACCCGGCGGGCCGGTGGCCGGGTGGTCGCGGTCGGCACCACGGTCGTGCGCGCGCTGGAGACGGCAGCCGCCGCGAGGGAGCCGGGGACGGGCGGCCCGCTGCCCGCATCGGCCGGCTGGACACACCACCTGGTGACGCCGCAAACCCCGCCCAGGGTGGTGGATGCGCTGTTCACGGGGCTGCACGAACCGCGCTCCACTCATCTTTTGATGCTGAACGCTTTCGCCGGGCCGGCCTGCTCCGCAGGTGTTACGCCGCCGCGGTGGAACATTCCTATCTCTGGCACGAGTTCGGCGACGTGCACCTGCTCCTGCCTTGACTCCTCCGGCGCCCCCGGGAGCGGCAGCGCCCGCCCTCGTCAGGAACAGGGGCCCGGTGGCGGTAGCGTTACGCGCGATGACTGCTGGCCGAACCACCGTCCTGGTGACCCTGACCGGCCGTGACCGGCCCGGGGTCACCTCCCGGCTGTTCTCCGAACTGGCCGCCCACGAGCTGGCCGTCGCGGACATCGAGCAGGTGGTCATCCGCGGCCGCCTGGTCCTCGGCGTGCTGCTGGCCTGCGAGGGCGACCCCGACCTCACCGGGATCCACCGGGCCGTCCGGGCCCTCGCCGCCGATCTGGACCTGGAAGCGGAGATCACCACCGGGTGGGGTGAGCCGCCCAGGCGCCGCGGGCGGCTGCACGTCACGGTCATGGGCAGCCCGCTGCTGCCGAGCGCGGTCGCCGCGATCGCCGGCCGGATCGCCGCGAGCGGGGCGAACATCGACCGGATCGACCGGCTCGCTGACCGCCCGGTGACCTGCATCGAACTCGACGTGTCCGGGGCCGACCCGGAGGGCCTGCGGACGGCGCTCACGCGTGAGGCGGCCGAGCAGTGCGTCGACGTCGCGGTCCAGCACGGCGGGCTGCACCGGCGCGCGATGCGGCTCATCGTCATGGACGTCGACTCCACGCTGATCTCTGCCGAGGTGATCGACCTGCTGGCGGCCCGGGCCGGCTGCGCGGAACAGGTCGCCAAGATCACCGCCGCGGCGATGCGCGGAGAGGCCGACTTCGCGACCTCGTTGCGCGAGCGGGTGGCGCTGCTGGCCGGCCTGGACGCCAGCGTGCTCGACGAGGTGCGCGAGGAGGTCCAGCTTGCCCCGGGCGCCCGCACCCTGATCAGGACCCTGCAGCACCTGGGATTCTGCTGCGGCATCGTGAGCGGGGGATTCACGCAGCTCACCGAGGGCCTCGCGGCCGACCTCGGGCTGGACTTCGCGGCGGCCAACACCCTGGAGATCGCCGCGGGGAAGCTGACCGGCAAGCTGACCGGGCCGGTGATCGACCGCGCGGGCAAGGCGGCGGCGCTGCGGCGGTTCGCGGATCAGGCCGGGGTGCCGCTCAGCCAGACCGTCGCGGTGGGGGACGGCGCCAACGACCTCGACATGATCGCCGCCGCGGGCATGGGGATCGCCTTCAACGCCAAACAGGCCGTCCGGGACGCCGCCGACGCGTCGGTGAGCGTGCCGTATCTGGACACCGTGCTCTACCTGCTCGGGGTATCCAGGGACGAGGTGGAGGCCAACGAGGCCAAGGCCCGTGACGGAGGAACGGGGCCTTGAGCCATCGGGGGGTTCCCGGGGTCCCCCCTGGGCCAGCACTGGGGGGGTTCCGGGGCGGCTTGCCGCCCCCGGGGCGGCACGGCCCCGACGGCTGACCGCCGCCGGGTATCAGGGATGCCCGGCCCTCATTAACTCCGCTGCGTGCGGGGTCCACAGGCCGGCCAGTTCCCCGCCGCCGGGTGCCGCGGCGGCCCAGCTTCCGCCGAGCCGGACGACCGCGAGCGCGCAGGCGGGGAAGGCGATGCCGGAGCGCCCGGTGAGCCAGGCGACCAGTTGCCCGGAGGCCGGGTTGTGGCCCACTGTGAGCAGCGTCTGCGCGTCGTCCGGCTGCTCGTTGACCAGGTCAAGCAGGTCCTGGGCACCCGCGTCGTAGAGCCGTTGCTCGAAGCACACCGCGTCACTGCCGGGTGCCGCTTCCCCGAGCGCGGCACGTATCTGTTCCCAGGTCTGGCGGGTGCGCCGCGCCGGGGAGCACAGCACCCAGTCCGGCGTAATGCCGCGAGACAGCAGCCACCGCCCGGCCGCGCTGGCATCGCGGCGGCCACCACCGGTCAGCGGGCGCTCGATGTCGTTGACCCCTGGCTCGCCCGCCGCCTTGGCGTGCCGCAGCAGCAGGAGCGTCCGTCCCCTTCCCATCGCCGACGCACCCATAATCACGGACGATCACCCCGCGAAAATCGCAAGGGATCGTCCGTGATCATGAGGGGGTTCGGGCAC
>CAVSCM010000011.1:0-25767 GCA_963726415.1 uncultured Actinomycetes bacterium | reverse complement strand
CGGCTTGCGTTCCGCCGGTGAAGGGGCTCATCAAGGCGAACGCCCCGGCGCGGGCGCACCAGGGCGTGAACACCGCCCGGTGCATGCACCGGAGCGGCAGATCAGCTCGGTCACCTGCGCGGGCCGCCCGCTCTCGCGGGTCCTTCGGTTGCCGCGCGCTGGGCACACGGCAACGGCCGACGGTCTTTGGCTTGGCTCAAGGGTAGCGGCGCGGGCCCGCCCGTCCAAATCGCGTTGCGGTTGTCATGGTTGGCACGACCACAACATTCTTCTGTCATGGTTGCGCCAACCATCACGTTCGGGCCATCACGTTCGGGCCCGGCGCAGCGCGGGGCTCACGCGACGGCCGATGCGGTGGTGACTGCTGAGACGGCGGCTGGCCCGGGGCGTTTGTGGGCGATTGCGCCAACGACCACATTCTTATGTGGGCAATCTTCCAACGATCATGAACGATCGGGCGGGGCGGACATGGGCGGGGCCGGGTCTGGGCCAGCCCGGGGCGGGCGGGGCCGGGTTGGGGCCAGCCCGGGGCGGGCTGGCCCAGCCGACAGGACCGAGGCCCCGCGACGGAGTCGCGGGGCCTCCAGGCCAGCGGGAGGTTCCGGGCCGTGGGGTCCGGGGGCTTGCCCCGGGAAGGCGGAGTGCTCCCCCGGGCTAGCACTGCTAGCCGGCGGCCGCTTCCAGTTCCTCGGTCAGGCCGCGGGTCTTGGCCGGGTCGACCGGAATGCTCGGGCCCATCGTGGTGGTGATGGCGGCCTTCCTGAGGTACCGGCCCTTGGCCGCAGACGGCTTGAGCCGCATGATTTCGTCGACCGCGGCCGCGTAGTTTTCCAGCAGCGCGGTGTCGGGGAACGAGGCCTTGCCGATGATGAAGTGCAGGTTGCCGTGCCGGTCCACGCGGAACTCGATCTTGCCGCCCTTGATGTCGGTGACGGCCTTGCCCACGTCGGGGGTGACCGTGCCGGTCTTGGGGTTGGGCATGAGACCACGCGGGCCGAGGATGCGGCCGAGCCGGCCGACCTTGCCCATCAGGTCCGGCGTGGCCACCACGGCGTCGAAGTCGAGGAAGCCGCCCTGGATCCGCTCGATCAGGTCATCGGACCCGACGTAGTCGGCGCCTGCCGCCCGTGCCTCCTCGGCGCGGTCGCCGGTGGCGAACGCAAGCACCCGGGCGGTCTTGCCGGTGCCGTGGGGGAGGTTGACCGTACCGCGGACCATCTGGTCGGCCTTGCGCGGGTCCACGCCGAGCCGCAGCGCGACCTCCACGGTGGGGTCGAACTTGGCCGGCGAGGTCTCCCTGGCCAGTGCCACCGCCTCAGCGGGGCTGTAGAGCTTGTCGCGGTCGATCTTCTCGGCGGCGGCGCGGTATGCCTTGCTGCGCTGCATGGTGTCTCCTTCACGAAACGGAGGTTGTGGTCGGTGGGCCAGCGCAGGCCCTGCCACAGCGGGCTGATTACCCCTGAACGGTGATCCCCATCGACCGGGCGGTCCCGGCGATGATCTTCTCTGCTGCTTCCATCGAGGTCGCGTTGAGGTCGGGCATCTTGGTCTGCGCGATCTCCCGCACCTGCGCGGCGGTGATCGAGCCGACCTTGGCGGTGTGCGGGGTAGCGCTGCCCTTGGGCACCCCGGCGGCCTTCTTGATCAGTTCGGGGGCAGGCGGGGTCTTCGTTATGAAAGAAAACGACCTGTCCTCGTAGATCGTGATCTCCACCGGGATCACATTGCCGCGCTGGGATTCCGTCGCCGCGTTGTACTGCTTGCAGAAGTCCATGATGTTGACGCCGTGCGGGCCCAGTGCCGTGCCCACCGGCGGGGCTGGGGTAGCCGCGCCCGCGTTGAGCTGCACCTTGACCACCGCAGCGATCTTCTTCTTCCTCGGAGCCGCCATCAGCTATGTCCTACTCATTCCTGCCTGGGTTAGATCTTCGAGACCTGGTCGAAGGAAAGCTCGACCGGCGTCTCCCGGCCGAAGATCGACACCAGCACCTTGAGCTTCTGGGTGTCGGCGTTGATCTCGTTCACGGTAGCCGGGAGCGTCGCGAACGGGCCGTCCATTACGGTAACGGATTCGCCGACAGCAAATTCCACGGCGGCCCGGGTGACTTCGGCCTTGGCCGCAGTCTCCTCCGGCTCGGGCGCGAGCAGTGACGCGACCTCGCCGAGGGACAGCGGCGAGGGCCGGCGACAGGCCGACGAAGCCGGTGACCCCCGGAGTGTTGCGGACCACGGCCCAGGATTCGTCGGTGAGCTCCATCCGGACCAGGATGTAGCCGGGCAGCACCTTCTCCGAGACCTGCTGCCGCTTGCCGCCCTTGATCTCGATCACCTGGTGCACGGGGACCTCGATCTGGAAGATGTAGTCCTCCATGTTCAGCGACTGCGTGCGGCTCTCCAGGTTGGCCTTCACCCGGTTCTCATAGCCGGCGTAGGAGTGGACCACGTACCACTCACCGGGCAGCCGCCTCAGCTCTTCGGTATACAGGGCGACCGGGTCCAGCTCGTCCGCACCGTCGGCAGCCTGCTCGTCGTCGCCGGCCACGGCCTCCGCCACAGCCTCCGGTCGCCGGCCACGGCGTCCGCGTCGTCAGCCACGGCCTCCTCGTCGCCGGCCACGGCGCTCGGGTCGTCAGCGGTGGCAGCGGCGTCGGCAGCACCGTCGCCGGCCTCGCCGAGCTCACCGGACGCGCCGGGCTCTTCGGGCTCGTCGAACTCACCGACCACGTCGGCCTCACCAACCTCGCCGTCGTTGACCGGGGCTTCTTCCGTCTCGTGATCGACACGGACCCGGGACTCGGACACGATCCCTCTTCTCCGCTCTCCTGACGGCGCCAGCGCCCTAGCGCTGCGCGGCACCGTTATCCAGGCCTTGTTCTTCCCCCGGCACCGCCATAGAGCCAGGTGCGCAGGCCACCAGCCGCCGGTACGTGACCCTCCAGCCAGGCCAGCCCTCCGGCGCGCCCGCGCCGGCGCCGGCTGAGCCGAAGGCCCAGAACACCAGCTTGGTGAACGCGTAGTCCAGGCTGGTCACGATGACGACCATCACGAGTATGAACATCATGGCCACGATCGTGTACGTGCGCAGTTCCCGGCGGGTCGGCCAGATGACCTTGCGCAGTTCCGACATGATCTGCCGCAGGAAGAGCGCGGGAGTCGTCCGGTCCCGTTTCGCCGGGCCGGGCTTGTCCCGCTTCTCCTTGCAGCTGAGTCGCCATGTCCTCACCTGAACAACGTCACTCGCTCATGCAGCAGGCCCGCAAGTCGCGGTCCGTGCTCGCAGGGCAGGAGGGACTCGAACCCCCAACCACCGGTTTTGGAGACCGGGACTCTAGCCAATTGAGCTACTGCCCTGTGATGATCGCGGCCGTGAACCGGCCGTGCCACCGCTGGCGAGGGCCCCGCAAACGATCCCCGTAAACCCCTTTCGGGCGCACGAGGTCCGCAGCTGAACCGCCACCAATGCGAGAAGTGTAGTTGCCCGGAGCGCTGCCGTCGAACCCGCCGGTGGCATGCCGGCCCGGACACGGTCGCGATGATGACAGGATGGCACCATGACTGCCGCCCACCGCCGTATTTCCGAACGTGTCAGCGCCATTACCGAATCCGCCACCCTCGCCGTGGATGCCAAGGCGAAGGCCCTCAAGGCGGCGGGGCGGCCGGTGATCGGCTTCGGCGCGGGGGAACCGGACTTCCCCACCCCCGAATACATCGTGGCGGCGGCGCAGCGTGCCTGCGCGGAGCCCCGGTTCCACAAGTACTCCCCCACGCCGGGGCTGCCCGAGCTGCGCGAGGCGGTCGCCGCCAAGACGGCGCGCGACTCCGGTTACCGGGTCGCCGCGAGCCAGGTGCTGATCACCAACGGCGGCAAACAGGCCGTGTTCGAAGCCTTCGCGACCCTGCTCGACCCCGGTGACGAGGTGCTGCTGCCCACCCCGTACTGGACCACCTACCCCGAGGCCATCTCGCTGGCCGGGGGCGTCGCGGTGCCGGTGCTGACCGACGAGCGGTCCGGGTACTGCGTGTCGGTCGCCGACCTGGAGGCGGCCTGCACGCCGCGCACCAAGGCGCTGCTCTTCGTGTCCCCGTCCAACCCGACCGGCGCGGTGTACCCGCCGGACCAGGTCGCCGAGATCGGCCGGTGGGCGGCGGGCCGGGGCCTGTGGGTGCTCACCGACGAGATCTACGAGCACCTCGTCTACGGCACCGCCAGGTTCGTCTCCATGCCGGTCGTGGCGCCGGAACTGGCGGACACGTGCGTGGTGCTCAATGGGGTGGCCAAGACCTACGCGATGACCGGATGGCGGGTCGGCTGGATGATCGGCCCGGCCGACGTCGTCAAGGCGGCCGCGAACCTCCAGTCGCACGCCACCTCCAACGTCTGCAACGTCGCCCAGGCCGCCGCGCTCGCCGCGGTCAGCGGGGACCTGTCGGCGGCTGAGGCGATGCGCCAGGCATTCGACCGGCGGCGGCTGACGATGACAACGCTGCTGAACGAAATGCCAGGGGTGATGTGCCCCCTGCCAGAAGGTGCGTTCTACTGCTACCCCTCGGTCAAGGGCGTGCTCGGCAAGGAACTGGCCGGCGCCAGGCCAGGCAGTACCACGGAGCTGGCCGAGGTCATCCTCGAGCACGCCGACGTGGCCGTGGTGCCGGGCGAGGCCTTCGGGACCCCGGGTTACTTCCGGCTGTCCTGCGCGCTCGGTGACGCCGACCTGGAGGAAGGGCTCACCAGGATGCACAAGCTGCTCGCGCAGGCGAAGTAACCCCTTCTGGGATGGCACGGCCGCTCGCCGCACTGCCCAAGGCGCACCTGCACCTGCACTTCACCGGCGCCATGCGGCACGCCACGCTCGTCGAGCTGGCCCGTGAGCGCCGGGTGCACCTGCCGGGTGCCCTGGCCGCCGGTTGGCCGCCGCAGTTGAGCGGCACCGACGAGCGGGGCTGGTTCAGGTTCCAGCGGCTCTACGACATCGCCCGCTCGGTACTCCGCGAGCCCGCCGACGTGTTCCGCCTGCTGGCCGAGACCGCGGCGGACGAGCGCGCGGAGGGGTCGGGCTGGCTGGAGATCCAGGTGGACCCCTCCGGGTATGCGGCGCGCTTCGGCGGCCTCACCCCCACCGTGGAGCTCGTGCTCGAGGCGGCGGCGGCCGCGCAGGCGGCGACCGGCGTGGGAATCGGCGTGATCATCGCGGCGAACCGCACCAAGCACCCGCTGGAAGCACGCACGCTCGCCCGGCTCGCCGCGCAGTACGCCGGCCGTGGCGTGACCGGGTTCGGCCTGAGCAACGACGAGCGGCGCGGCGCGGCCGCCGACTTCGCGCCCGCGTTCCGCATCGCTGGCCGCGCGGGCCTGCTGCTGGCCCCGCACGGTGGCGAACTGGCCGGCCCGGACAGCGTCCGCGCCTGCCTGGACGCGCTCGGTGCGCACCGCATCGGCCATGGCGTGGCCGCCGCAGCAGACCCCGATCTCACCAAGCGCCTGGCAGCCGGCGGGATCACCTGCGAGGTCTGTCCCGCCTCCAACGTCGCGCTCGGGGTCGCCGCCCGGCCCGCCGACGTCCCGCTGCCCGTGCTGCTCGACGCCGGGGTGCCGGTGGCGCTTGGCGCTGACGATCCGCTGCTGTTCGGCTCGCGGCTGACCGCGCAGTACGAACTGGCCAGGCTCGTGCATGGGCTGAGCGACGCGGAACTGGCCGGGCTTGCCGTGATGTCGGTGCGCGGCTCGGCCGCCCCCGCCGCTATCGCGGCGCGCCTGCTCGCAGGCATCGACACATGGTTGGGGTGCTAGCTGTGCTGCCCGGGGGGCGACCCCGGAACCCCCGCTGGCCTAGCAGCCCTTGTGACTCCGTCACGAGGGCTGCGGCCCTGGTGGCTGAGGTCCGGACCCCGGCCGGTGGGCTCAGTTGGGTGTGACGGGGGTGATTGAGCGTTGGCGCGCCATCTTGGCTATCTTTGACCGGCGCCTGGCGCGGGGCGTCCTGGGTGGCGGCGGCGCGGTGGTGATGTCGACGGTGATCAGGTCGGTGTAGGCGTCCTGGCGAAGCCGCTTCAGCAGGGCCTGCGCCTCGTTCTTCAGCTTGGCCGACACCCCGGCGATGGAGAACCCGGTAATCCCGGCGGTCGCCAGCAGGCCCTTGGCCCACGTGCTGCCCTGCGGGCTGGTCAGCAGGTCCGCGAACGCGATCAGGGCGGCGGCCCCGAGGCCGATGAGAACGAACTGGATCCAGAAGGCCCGCAGGACCCGGGCCACCATGCGGAAGTTCCGCAGCAGCGCGTAGGGACCGATCAGCGTCGTCGGATCCTCGGCGACGATCGTGAGTTCATACCAGCGGCGGATCTGCTGGTACAGGGCTGGGATAGCCTTCTCGCGCCAGTTCTGGTCGTCGGCGACGTTCTGCCAGACCATCGCCGAGCCTGCGATGGCCGCCGAGGTGTACGGATGGAAGTAGCGGGACAGGCGGCCCGCGAGCCGGCCGATCTCGCGGCAGCGTGCCATGCTCAGCAGGAACCACCAGGCGGAGGAGTCGTCGGTCCCGGCGGGCACCGCCGGGTTCAGCGCCCAGTAGGCCTCGGCCATGGCACGGCCCAACTGGTAGCCGCTCAACTGCGTGTCCGACGTCGCGGCCAGCGTGTCCTGGATGTGCGCGTCGAACTTGTAGATCAGTTCGGCCAGCGCGTCCCACCGCTGCGCGGCGGCGGTGGCATCGCCGTTTGCCCGCGCCGTGGCGAGCAGGTGGGCATCACTGTCCACCGTGCGCGCGTAGCTGGCATGCGCCTTGCCGTCGCCGTCCAGCTTGTACTCGGCGGACAGCACGATGAGCAGTGCCTGGGCCTCGATACGCAGTTCGGCCGGGGTGCGCTCGGTCTGGAGCGGCAGCGCGTGGCCGGTGCGGGGCGGTTCCACCCCCGCGCCGGCCGGGGCATCGGGCCGGTTGCGTCCCCGCACCTCGGCCATGCACCAGCCCAGCCGCAGCATCGCCACAACGGTGGCCGCATCCTTGGGTACAGCCATGGCACCGTCCTGCCCCGTGGGTTGCCCCGATGGGAACGCCCGCCGCTATGGGACCAGTCCGGGCACGCCGCATCGTATTGCACGACAACGTATGCCAAGCAGCGAGTTAAGGCGCCGCAATTGGCGGCAACAAGCGATCAAGAACGGTGGGCCGGTCCCGGCCGCTGGCGGGCGGCCGGAACCGGTCCTTTACCGGCCCGGGCCGGGGACGGCGGTCCACGGGCCGGCAAGATGGACGGTGATCACGGCGAGCCTGACCAGCGCGGGGCCGACGAACAGCATGCCGGGGGAAGAAGTGCAGGGTGAGCATCTGGCGGACGCCCGGGACCGCGAAACCGTCGCATGGACTCCAGCCTGCGCCATGGCTTGCCGGGAACTTGTTCAGCAATGGTTCAGAACTGGTAAGGAATTGTCGCCCTTCCGGCCCGTCCCGTCAGCCGCCAGGACGGCCGGGTCGGCCGGTGTGGCGGGCAGGTCGACTATGACCGTGAGGCCGCCGCCCCGGGTGTCCGACAGTTCGGCGGACCCGCCGTTGGCGGTGACGAGCCGGTGCACGATGGCCAGGCCAAGCCCGGTCCCACCGGAGGTGTTGCTGGCGAACCTGCGGAACGCTGACTCCTGCTGTGCGCGGCTCATGCCCGGTCCGTCGTCGGCCACCACGACCCGGGCGCCCCGCCCGCCGGGATGGGCGCTGACCCGGACATGGCCGCCCGCAGGGACCGCGTCCAGGGCGTTGGCGATCAGGTTGTCCAGGATCTGCTCCAGGTGGCCCTCGCCCAGGCTGGCGTGAATCTGGCCGGGCCCCGAGGCGGACAGGCCGACCGCACGCTCCTCCGCCACCGGGCTCCAGGCCGCGACCCGGTCGCGGACCACCTCGGCCACCTGCACCGGCACCGGCACGGTCACGGCGCTCTCCGCCCTGGCGACCTCAAGCAGCCCGTCCACCAGCCGGGACAGCCGGGCGATCTCGCCTTGCGCGCCGGCCAGTTCCGCCGCGGTGGCCTCGTCGGCGTCTGCCGCGAGCAGGTCGAGCCGCAGCCGCAGCGCGGCCAGCGGGGTGCGCAACTGGTGCGAGACATCGGCCATCATGGCCCGGTTGCCGTGTACCAGGGCCTCCAGCCGGCCGGCCATGGTGTTGAACGTGCTGGCCAGCCGGCGTACCTCGGGCGGCCCCTGCTGGGCGGCCGACCTGGTGTCGAGCGCGCCGCCGCCCAGCCGCTGCGCGGCCGCGTCCAGCGCCGACAGCGGCCGGCCCGCCCAGCGGCCGACCCAGGCGGCCGCGATCGCCCCGGCGACCAGCCCGCCGGCCGCGATCGCGGCGAGCACCGCCCACAGCACCCGGAGCCGCTCATCCAGTTCGGCGGTGGGCCGGGCGAGCACCACCACCCCGACCGGCGGCTGGCCGTTGGCCGTATCCACCGCGACGGCCACCTGCAGCCGGCCCGGCGGCCCGGTGATGGAGATGCCGCCGCCGTGCCGGACCGCGTGCATGATGGCCGGGAACGGCGCGGCCGGCCCGGCGGGCAGGCGCAGCCCGCCGGGGGATGCCACCTCGGTGCTGTGCGCGATCAGCCGCCCGGCCGTGTTGTACACCCAGCCGGCCTCACCCGAGTTGCTGGCCTTGGCGAGGAAGGCGGCGATGGCCGGGCTGGGGCCCGGCTCGGTGAGGCCGTCTTCCGCGATGGCCGCGAACGTGCGGGCGGTCAGCACCGTGTCCTGCCGGAACGAGGCCCGCTCCCGGGCGGTGGTAATCAGGCCGAGCGGGACGACGGCGCCCAGCAGCAGGGCGCCGACCAGGGACAGCATGGTGAGCGCTATCCGGCGGGCCATCACGCACCGCCGAGGCGGAAGCCCCTGCCGTAAACGGTCTCGATCAGGCCGGGCACCGCGAGCTTGCGGCGCAGCGCTCCCACATGCACGTCAAGCACCTTGGTGGGCCCGTACCAGTGGGCGTCCCACGCGCTCTCCAGGATCTGCTGGCGGCTGAGCACCCGGCCCGGGTCGGCGGCCAGGCACTCCAGGATGTCGAACTCCTTGGGGGTCAGCGCCACCTCCTGGCCGGACACGGTGACCTTGCGGGTCCGCAGGTCCACGGTCAGCGGGCCGTGCTTCAGCAGTTCACCACCGGGGTGCACGCGGCGCAGCACGGCCCGGATCCGGGCCAGCAACTCGGCCAGGCCAAACGGTTTGACCAGGTAGTCATCCGCCCCGGCGTCGAGGGCGAGCACCCGCTCGGGCTCCTCGCCTCGCGCGGTGACCACTATGATCGCCACCCGCGACCGCTCTCGCATCTGCCGGCAGACCTCCACCCCGTCGGTGTCGGGCAGGCCAAGGTCGAGCAGGACCACGTCCGGCTCGCCCCGGTGCAGCGCCGCGCTCCCCGTGGTGACGTGATCCACGTCGTACCCGCCGCGGCGCAACCCGCGGACGAGCTGGGTGGCGATCCCCAGGTCGTCCTCCACGACCAGCACGCTCGTCCTGGTCTTGCCCGCAGGCTGCCCGGCCGCGGCCGGTGGCGCAGGCATTGTCATGGGACAACGGTAGGCGGCATGGCGGGCTCACCGGACCCTTCCCTCATATGCCTCCAATGCGGCAGGTCAGGCGAGCGTCCAGCGCCAGGTCGGGAGCAGTTCGTCCAGGAGCGCCTCGGTCTCCGTGGTCAGCTCTGGCGGCCCGTCGATGGACGCGCGGGTCCAGATCTCGCCCGCCGCGGCATAGAGCAGGTTCTCCTGGCCGGTGGCGTGCGCGGCGGTCAGCAGGTCCCGCCAGAGCAGTTCGTCGTCCGGCGCGATACGCAGCCCGGTGCGCACCGCGTCCATCGCGCCGCGGGAGTCTCCGTCGTTCAGCCGCAGCTCGCACAGGCGGTGCGCGGCGTCGGCGACCCGGGCGGACACCTCGTACGCCAGCCCATCGGTGACGATCCAGGAGTAGCCGCCTGGCCCACAGTCGGCCAGGAAATGGCCCTCGACCAGGCTCAGCGCCTGTGCCAGCTTGGCCTCCTCCGGCGAGTGCCCGCTCTTGCCGCCCGGCCCGGACGCCTGGCCGGCCTGGGCCACCAGGGTGAGGAACACGTGCCAGTCCACTTTGACCCCGGAGCCGAGGCGCAGCCGGCCGCTGGCATCGGCGGCCAGGTGCGGACGGCCGATGCCGTCGGTGCCGAGCCAGTACGCGACCTCGTCCAGCACGTCGTCCCTGGCCTCGTCGGCCACCCCCTGCGGCCAGATCGCCCTGGCCAGCACGTTCGGATGTACCCCCGCGGGGTGGGTCGCCAGGTAGACCACGATCTCCGTGGCAAGGGGCAGCATGTCTGGCTCGATCTCGCCGGTGGCGTGCACGGACACCGGGCCAAGCAGGGTGACCTCGACCGGCATCGTGGCGTCGGGGGCCAGGTGCGGGGCCGGTGCCGCGTCCACCGGCGGCGCGGACATCAGCGCTCCCGTGGTGTCGTCCGCGGCGTCGAACAGGGCCGCCATCGCGGCCTGCTGCTGCGCCGGGATGAGCTGAGCCGCGACGTCCAGGCCAAGCTCCGGCGCCCGCAACTGTCCGTCCGGGGTGACCTCCCAGGTCCAGGTGGCGGCGGGGGCCTCGCCCGCGATCAGGTACCCGGCGGCGAAGGAGCCCGCCCGGGCGAGCGCGGCCAGCCGCCCGGCCTCCTGCCGCGTCGGCGGAATCAGCGAGATCAGGTAGTGCGGGGTCCAGGCCTCGGGGATAAGCCCCTCCGCCCGGCCGGCCAGCACCGATCGCACCCCGGAGGCGGCCAGGGCATCCGCCACGCCCGCGGCGTGCGCCTCCAGCAGCGGCAGCGCCTTGGCCAGGGAGCTTGCCACGTGCACCCGGTCGGGCGAGAGCGCGGCCAGGTCCTCACCGGCTCCGACGAGCGTCAGGTGCATCGTGTCGGCCCAGGAGCTGGTGGCCAGTTCGGCGGCTATCGTGCACAGCGCGTCGGCGACCAGGTCCTCCGGGCCGGTGACCGCGATCGGGCCACGTGCGGCCTCCAGGTCCACCAGTACCCGGCCGGTGGCATCGGTGCCGATGGTCACCAGGCCCGGGTACAGGGCGGTGCCGTAGCCGTCGAGGTTCGGCACTTCGGCCAGCGGCAGCCGCCACACCTGCCCATCGCCCACCGCGTACCAGGGCGCGGGCACGTCCTCGCTGGGCGGGGTGACCCACAGGTCCAGGTTGTCATCGCCGATGTGCGCGGCGAACACGGTCGGCGGCATCTGGCCCTGCCGTTGTAGCGCGCGGCTGAGGTAACGCAGGCCCGCGTCCAGCGTGCGGGAGGAGTCCTCGTCCTCGCCCAGGCGCAGCGCCGCCTCCGCCCATGCGGCGTCCGGCGGCGGCGCCGACCACCCGCCGGCCGGGTGGCCTGCGCCGTGCCTGCTTGCGGCGGCGGCGTTCCAGCGCGGCCAGCACGCCCGCGGCAAGCAGCCCCGCGGCGGCGAGTTCCAGCGGGTAGGACCGCGGCGCGGCATGAGCGGGCGCGGACTGCCCCGGCGCGGACTGGCCAGGCGCGGACTGGCCAGGCGCGGACTGGCCCGGCGCGGACTGGCCCGGCGCGGACTGGCCCGGCGCGGACTGGCCCGGCGCGGACTGGCCCGGCGCGGACTGGCCCGGCGCGGACTGGCCCGGGGCGGGCCGGGCGGGGGCGGAGCGGCCCGCGCCGGGCTGGCCGGATGTGGGCTGGCTGGTCGCCGCCCGGCCATTGACGGCGGGCGCCGGGGCGGCGGCGGAGTTCGGCGGCGTGGCGTGCGCCGGGCCGCTGGGCGCGGGGGCGGACGTGGCCGGGGCAGATGCGCTGGGCGTGCGCGCGGCCGGCGCGGTCTGCGCGGGTGGGGTCACCGCCGGGGGCACCTCGGCCGGCGGCACCGCGGCGGGCGAGGAGGCGTGCTTGCCGGGCGCGGGCGGGTGCGCGGCGGGCCGCGGCTCGCGCAGGCCGGCCGGAATGCCTGGCCGGTGGGCTGGCCTTAACTTCCTCGATGCCCGGGCCGTGGGCGTCGTGCGGCATGCGCAGCACCCAGCCGGGACGGATGAGGCTGGCGATCGTGAGCGTGGAACCGTCCGGCTGCGGCAGGTCCTTGTTCAGCTCGAAGATCTCCCGGTAGCGCCTGCCGTCACCCAGGTGGTTCTCGGCGATCTCCCACAGGCTTTCGTGGAACCGGCCCACCGGCGGCTTCACCACATAGATCTTCTCTGTGCGGTGCGCCCACCGTTCCTGCTCGCCGTCCGGGCTCGCGGCGGTGGCCTGCGTTCCGTTGCCGCCGGTGGAACCGTTGACCGGCCGGAACTCCCGGCTCACGTCCGAGGGGCCAAGCAGCCGGTGCGCACCCCCGTTGGCCGCCGGGGCGACCAGCAGCGACGGTGGCAGCGGCTGGCCGCGAATGGCGCTGCCCGGCGTGGCGGTCCGGGCGGCCGCGGCGGTCGCCGCGGGCGGGGTGGCCGCCAGGGCGGCGGCCGGTGCCAGCGCGGGCGCCGCCGCGGCGGCCGTGGACACCAGCAGCGCGGTGGTGACCAGGCGGTGCACCAGCGCCTGGATTCCGCCGGCCAGCGGCACCCGCCGCGGCATGCCGACGTTGCGCACGGCGGCGGACACCTCGGCGATGACGCACCACACCAGTTGCAGCCAGGCCAGCCACACCACGACGGAACAGGCCCGCAGCACGGTCGCGGACTGCAGCCGGTGGGTGAGCATGGACGGCGAGGGCATGGTGTGCGGTATCGGCAGGCCGAAGACGGTGATCAGGGCTACCGGGGGCCCGGCCACGAGCACGAGCAGCACCACCATGGCGCCCAGGCCGGTGAGCACATCCCACCCGGAACGTGCCCGGCGGGGCTTGCTGTCTTGCCTGGCCATCAGCACAACGCTCCTTGGTTGATCCCGCACTCGGGAGTGGCGGTCGCCTGCGCGGACTCGTCGAAGCCGGCGAAGACGCCGGGGATCAAGGGCCGGGTGGACACGGTGACCAGGACGGTCGCCCGCCCGGCGCCCGGCGGTGCGTTGCAGCGCACCATGCCGGTGCTGGTGACCTTGTCCAGCCCGTTGGAGAGCACTTGCCCGTAGCTGCGGACCAGGCTGGCCGCCGCGATGCAGGCACCGGGCCCGATGACCGCCCTGCCGCTGGTCCGCAGCGTCTGGAGGTCGATGGTGTCGGCAGCGGCGCGGGCCGCCTGGCCGGCTATGTCCATGGCGCGCTCCTTCGCGTTCAGCGCCGAGCCACCGTCGAGGATCAGTGCGAGCAGGAAGATCACCGCGATCGCGAACACCGCGGTGAAGACGGAGACCGAGCCGCGCTCGCCGCGGGCACGCGCCAGCACAGCAAAGCGCGTCAGCATGGGAACACGTCCCGGCACATGAACGGGTCGAGCGGCGCCACCGCCTGCCCGGTGAAGCCCTTGGTCACCCCGAAGCCGAGCGCCTTGAACGGGCTCATGCCCACCTGGCAGGTGACGGTGACCGTCACGGTGGCACCGGCCGTGGTGAGGACCGGCACCGCCGGGTAACCGGCCACCTTGACGGCGACGGTGCCGGGTGCGCACAGGCTGGTGGTGCCCAGGTCGGCCTGGGCGGCCTGCTGTGCCGAGGTGACGGCCTGGCCGTAAGACCGGGCGATGCTGGCCGCCCGGGCGGCGTCCCTGGCCGCGCCGTCGATGTGGCCCTGTACCTCCACCACCCGGGCACCGGCCGCGACCAGTAGTAACAGCAGGACGAGCCCGGGTGCGAGCACCGCAAGCTCGACCGAGATCGAGCCGCGCTGGGCTCGCCAGCCGCGGCGCCGCGGTGCGCTCTGCCCGATGCGGCGCGGCGCGCCAGGCACGTTCCGGCGCATCAGCACGCCCCGCCCTGGCCCGCGGGCCGGAAGCACTCCACCGGGCCGCCGGCTGTCGCCGACACGGTCAGGTGCAGCCCGAAGAACGGGAACACCGAGACGGCGACCCGGCCGCTCACCGTGACGTAGACGTTCCCCCCTGCCGCGGCGGCGGTGGTCGCGTCGACCTGCTTGAGCAGCTTGCTGTTCAGCTTCTGGTAGTAGTGCCTAGCGGTGCTCTGCGCGTCGGCCTGCCAGGCGCCCGGCTTGCTGGCCGCCTCCTGGCGGGCGACCACCGCCCCTGCCTGCGCCGCCGCCAGCGCGGTCTGCCGTGCGTTGAACCACAGGCCGAACTGGAGGATGAGCATGCAGATCATCATCAGCGCGGGGGCCAGCACGGCCAGTTCGACCGCGCTTGAGCCACGGTCGGCCAGTGCCGCGCGCCACCAGCGCTGCAGGCGCTGGGCGGTCAACTGGTCCCGCCCTACGGGGTCGTGCCCTTGATCTGCTTCGCGGCGCCGCGGACGAAGTGCTGGATGGCCACCAGCAGCACGACCGCCACCACGAGGATCATCGCGGTGATCACGGCGAGTTCGACCGCCGATGCGCCGCGGTCCTGCTCCCGCCACGCCGCGCGCAGCGCGGCCAGGTGCACGCCGAGGAAGGCCCGCACGTAGCCTGACACCGGGTTGTTCATGCCCTTCTCCCAACTTTCTTTCCGCCACCACGCTTCGCCACACCGCCTCAGACACCCAGCAGCCCCACCACCGGGAACACCAGGAACAGCAGGAAGCCGGCGCACAGCATGAGCTGGGCGACCAGCATCGACTGGGACCGCTCGCCCGCCTGCCCCTCCAGGTCGGTCAGCTCCCTGCGGCGCAGGCTCTCCGCCCGCGCCACCAGTGACTCGCGTACCTTGGCCCCGTCCTCGGCGACCAGGCTGAGCGCCGCGGACAGGTCGCGGAGCTCGTCGATGCCGACCTCCTCACCCAGTGCGCCCAGCGCATGCCAGGGGGTCTGGCCGGTGATCCGCGCGCTGGCCAGCGCGTCCCGGATCCGCCAGAACGCCCAGCCGGTGCCCACGTCGCCCGCTGTCATCAGCGCCTCGGGCACGCCGCGCCCGCCGGCCAGGTTCATCGCGAACAGGTCGAGGAACGACCCGATCGCGTGCCGGAAGTCCCGCCGCCGCTTCGCGGCCTTCTGCTTGATCTCCAGGTCGGGCAGGAAGCTGAAGGCGGCGCCGAACACCAGCCCGAGCCAGACCTGGATCCACACGGAAATGTGGAACCCGAGCAGGCCGGCCAGCAGCCCGAGCGTCGGGCCGAGGACGAAGCCGAGCACCGCGAGCAGCACCTTGGTGGCCAGGAAGATCTCGAACGGGATCCCGGCCAGGGACAGGTTCTTGCGCAGCGAGGAGAACTCCCAGCCCTGTTCGGCGCACAGCCGCGCGAGCCACGAGCCGAGGCGCCAGCGGGGGTCGGCGGCCGGGGCGTCGTGGCCGCCGGTCCAGTGCCCGTTCGCGCCGCGCCGCGCCGCGTCGAAGGCGGCCAGGCGGCGGGCCAGCCGCGCCCGCGGCGGATGGAGCGCCAGGCCGAGCAGGAACAGGCCCAGGCCCGCCAGGCTGCCCACGAGGAGAGCCGCTGTCATGAGGTACCTCCCTGCCAGGCCGCGACCGCTTCCGGGAGCTCCGGCGTGGCCGCGGGCCCGCCGCCGGCCAGCAGCCGCTCCGGCACCGGGAACCGGGCCAGCGCCCGCATCCACAGCACCCCGGCCGCGTACAGCGCCACCACGATGCACAGCACGAGCTGGCCGCTGACGCTGTCGTAGACCTGCACGTAGGCGTGGTTGAACAGGGCCAGCCCCAGGGCCAGGCCCACCGAGATGCCCACCACGATCTGGGCACCGCGCCGGGTGGACCGGCGCTGTGCGTTCACCTTGCGGCGCACGTCAAGCTCTTCCCGCACCGACCGGGACAGTGCGCCGAGCAAGTCCCGCAGCCCCGGGCCGCGCAGCCGGGCGTTGATCATCAGCGCCGCGATGATCAGGTCCGCGCTCGGGTCCGCGAGGTCGTCGGCGAACCTGTGCAGCGCCTCAGGCATGGGCACCCGGGTGTGCAGCCGCTCCACCAGGGCCGCCAGCGGGTCGCGCAGCGAGGGCGCCGCGGCGCGCAGTGAGGCGGGGATGGCCTGCTCCAGGCCGACCGCGCCGGCGATCGTGTCCCGCAGCGACTCGGTCCAGGTGGCGAGCGCCTCGAGCCGGGCCATCGCGGCGCGCTCCCCGGCCACCCCGGACAGGCCGCGCCAGCTCAGCACGAGCAGGGCCGCTCCGATGCCAGCCACCAGCCAGCGGGTCGCCACCAGCACCACCAGGCCGGCCAGCACGGCGGCGGCCGCGCGGGAGGGCCCGGTCTCATGAGCCCAGCGGCGCAGCCGGCCGGTCTCGCCCGGCGGCCTGGGCGGGAGCCCGCGCACGGCCACCACGAACAGGAACAACCCGGTTCCGGCCACCGCGCCGGCCACGATGGCGAGCAGGCCGGGGCCGGCCAGGACCGGGCTCACCAGGCTCTCCCGACCGGGTGGTAGCCGTGTTCGGCCATCTGCGGCAGGCAGGACGGCGGCGCGTGCGGCACGGCACGGCCGTCCGGGCCCGCCGTGAAGATCTCGCTGGACAGCACCCTGGTGTCGATGCCGGTGATCTCCCGCACGCTGCTGACGTACCGGCGCAAGGTCCCGCCCCTGCCGTAGTCGTTGCGCTTCTCGATGAAGATCACGAAGTCGATGGCACCGGCGATGAGCATGTGCGTGGCCTCCACCGGGAGGCGCTCGGCCGCCTGGATGGCGTAGGTCGCGATGCGGTTGAACACCTCCATCGAGGAGTTGGCGTGGATGGTGGACAGCGAGCCGTCATTGCCCTGCGTCATCGCGTTCAGCATGGTGACGATCTCGTCCCCGAGCACCTCGCCGACGATCACCCGGCTCGGGTTCATCCGCAGCGAGCGGCGGACCAGTTCGGCCATGGCGATGGCACCCTGGCCCTCGGAGTTCGGCAGCCGTTCCTCCATGGCCACCACGTTGGGGTGCAGGTCGGGGAACTGGTCGAGGCCAAGCTCGAGCGCGCGCTCCACGGTGACGAGCCGTTCGCCCGGCGGTATCTGGTTGGCCAGCGCCCGCAGCAGCGTGGTCTTGCCCGCGTTGGTCGCCCCGGCGATCATGATGTTCTTCCGCGCGGTCACGGCCGCGGTGAGGAACCCGCCGAGCTCGGGCAGCAGCGTCCCGTTGCCGACCAGGTCGGCGAGGAGGACCTTGCCCAGCCGGGCCCGGCGGATGGAGATGGCCGGCCGCAGCGTCACGTCCATCACCGCCGACAGCCGGGAGCCGTCCGGCAGCCGCAGGTCCAGTTGCGGGTGTGCCGCGTCGAACGGGCGGCTGGACAGGCCGGAGTAGGCGGCGAGCGCCTGGATCAGTTCGACCAGCTCCGCGTCGCTGTCGGCGACCGGCTCACCGAGCACCTCGCGGCCGTCCGCGTAGCCGAGGAACACCCGGTCGCAGCCGTTGACGTCGATGTTCTCGACCCGGTCGTCCTCAAGCAGGGGCTGCAGCCTGCCGACGCCGAACAGCGCGGCGTGGATGCCGGTGGCGAGTTCTTCCTCCTGCTGGGCGGTGAGCGGCGCCCGGCCCGCGGTGATCTCCGCGCGGGCGTGACCCTCCAGGGCCGCGACGATCAGCGCCCGGGCGAACTGCCGCTCGTCCTCGGCGGACATCGGCGGCACGCCGGCCACTCCGTCGAGCCGGCGCTGCTCGGCCAGGCGGTCCCCCACCTGGCTGCGCAGCCGCTTGACCACGGCATGGTCCACGTGGTCAGCCCCGTCCGGCCGGGGCGGCCACGTCCGGGGCGAGCGAGCGGGCCAGCCGCCCGGCCAGGTCGCGGGCCGTGCGCAGCAGCAGTGACCGGCCGAGGTGGCCGCGCTGCTCGCCGCCGAGCGCCTCGGCGGCCTTCGGCTCGTAGGCGAGGCCGCCGAGTATCCGCGCCGCGCCGCCGGGGCCGAGCGCCTGCCCCGTTTCGGTCAGCGCCGCGTGGAACCGGCGGTGGTCGGCGACCACCATCACGCCGACCGGAATGCCCTGCCGGTGCCGCAGCGCGAGCGCGCTTGTCACCGCCGCGACCCTTTCCCGCAGCCGCACCACCTCTTCCAGCGAGGCACGGGTGACCAGTACCACCGAGGACGCGTAGGCGAGCAGATCGTAATGCGGGCCGTCGGCGCCGATCCGGCCGCAGTCGGCGATGACGTCGCAGTCGGGCAACCGGGCCAGCGCCGCACCGACCGGGCCCCACAGCTGCTCGAGCCCGGCGCCCTGCTCCGCGGTGACCACGCCGACCAGTACGTCGAGGCCGCCTTGCAGTTTCTGCGCGTGCTCGAGCACCTGGTCGGGCGTCAGCCCCCGGCGCGCGGCGACGGCCAGGCTGAGCAGCCCGCGCCCGGGGTCCAGTTGCCCGCCGTGCGCGGCGGGCAGGCGGTAGACCAGGTCACCGCCGGCCGGGTCGCATTCGGCCAGCAGCACCGGCCGCGGCCAGACCAGGGTCATGGCCAGGCACGCGGTGGTGACCCCGGGTGCCCCCTTGCCGGCCGCGATCGCGATCAGGGCCATCGCTAGCCCGTCCCGCCGGTCGCCGACCCCGGCAGGACCGCGACCGCCACGTTGCTGTTGGCCGCGTTGCAGGTGACGGCGCCGGCCGCGGCCGGGTCGAGGGCCACCCGCACGTCGACGGCGGAGGCGCTCGCGGCCGCGGGCGGGGCACCGATCCCGAGCACCACCGCGTTCGAGGCGAGCAGGCTGCCCGGCGTGCCCGGGCACGACTGCGAGGCGTCACTGACCTGGTAGAGGTTCACATGGTCGCCTGCTTGCAGCCCGTCGGGAAGCTGGCCGTCCTTGAGCGCCAGCCCGACCACCGACTTGCCGCTGGCCAGGCCATTGACCTTGGCCACCATCGCACTGGTGAGCAGGGTGCCCGGCGGGATGGCGCTGGCCGCGTAGAACCGGCTGACCTGGCCGGCCTCGCTCCACGGCACGTAGCCGATGCCGCCGCTGGCCGCGATGTCCACCTCGCGCAGCGCGCCGAGCGGTATCTGCTGCCCGGCGCCGAGTTGCTGGGTGACCTCGATGGCCGCGACCCGGTGCCCGTTCTGCAGTACCAGGTAGGCCGCGCCGAGGGCCCCGCCGACGATGAGGAGTAACGCGATGGCGGCGAGAGCGGGCCTGCGCTCCCGCGCCACCTGCGGCGGGCGCCGGCCGCCCGGCGCGGTTGGCCGCCGCGCCGCCTTGTCCCGCGCGGGCCGCGCTCCGCGGGTCAGCGTGCCTCGGTCACCCGACATGGTCTGCGTCTCCCCTGCCTCGCATATCGCCTCTCATCTGCGCACTCGCGCTACCGCAGCCGCGCTGGCCGGTGCCATCTCAGTTGATCGCCTGGATTTCCCGCACGGTCACGGTCGCGCTGCCGGCCTGCACGGGAACGGGCCACGGCGGCGAGGGGAACGTGCCGCTTTCCCCGGCGCTGTCGGTCCACCTGACGGTCCATCGTGCGGTGACGGTGAGCTTGTAGGGGCCGTGGGTGGAGGGGGCGAGGAAGGTCACCCCGCACGGCGGGACCGCGGCCGGGTCGCCGTTGTACCTGCTCCCGGTGGCGCCGCAGTTGTTGTAGACATGTGCCGCGGCGGTGTTCACCGAGACCGACACCTGCGGCGGCGAGGTGGTCACCGTGGCCGACAGGGCGCCCCCGCCGGGCAGTGGCACGCTGGCGGTGTCGGTGGGCCGCTCCGGGCCCGCGTAGCCGACCCAGACCCACAGGGGCAGGTTGACGTCGCTGGGCCTGCCCACCGCCGGGTTGGTGAAGACCTTGATCGCGGGCAGGGCGAGTTCCGCGCGGGCGAGCGCGGCCAGGATCCGCCCGTCGATCGGGTGGCCCGGGGTGGCGGGGCCGCCGGTCTGCGGCGGCAGGTACTCCAGGTACTGCGCGCTGAAGTTGAGCATGTGCACCAGGCCCCAGGCGCACGAGTAACCGTTCAGGCCGCCGTTGATCCAGCCGGGCACCCACCACCAGCCACTGCCGCCCTGGCGGGCCTTGAACACCTTGTTGACGGCCTGCTTGAGGCCCGAGATCCGGCCGAGCACCCCGGCCAGGGCCGGTTCCTGGCCGACGAACCACCACCAGTAGGAGTCGGCGTCCCCGGTGGCGCTCGGCTGCGGGTCGCCCTTGTGGTAGGAGTCAGCGCCGGTGAACCGCGGTTCCACCCAGCAGGGCGCGGGTGTGTACGCGGTGGGGCTGGCTAAGGCACCGGGGTTGGTGTTGCCGGTGACGCTCACTTGCGAGTACGCGAAGTGGGAGTACACCGGGCCGCCGCCGGCGCGCGCGGCGCCCACCGCCGGAGCGGCGCCCAGGGCGAGCGCCGGGGTGCCCTGGCCCTGTGTGGCCAGCGCGGCGAACGCCGCGAGCAGCGCCATGCTGGTGAGAAGGCGGGTTCTCATCGGCACATTGCTCCCTGCGTGCTGGTTGCCGGGTAGATGGCCAGGCGGGTGACAGACCAGGTGCCGTCGCTGTTGCGCCCCTCGGACACGTTTTCCAGGTAGCGGGTCAGCCTGGCCGGCAGCGCCGGGCCCTTCGTGGCCCCCGTCTGCGCGTTCACCTGGTGGAACGCCGATGCGTCCACGCAGGAGAGCACGTTCGCGCCGGTGCCGAAGTAGACCCCGGAGATCTTGGTGCCGGTGTAGGAGATCGTTCCCTTGACGGTCACCGCGGCCGATGCGTACCGCGCCGCCTCGCGGCGCACGAATCCCGCGGCGTTGCCGCCGGCGTGCCGCAGGTACGTGGTGTTCTTGCCGTGGGTGAGCACGGCGGCCCACAGCGAGAGGACGTAGTCCTGGTAGCCGGCGATGACCGCCCGCTGGAGCGCGCTCGCCGGCGGCGGGTCGGCGAAGTCGATGGACACGTCACTGGGGAACCGGAAACCGCCCAGGTGCTGTCCCCCGGGCCCCGGTAACGTCGCCTGGACCGGCGCCGGCGACACAGCACCGGCCGGATGGAAAACGGCGGCGTTCCCGCTGCCGCATGCGACCGCGCCCGCAAGGGTGCCCGCGGCTGATAACACCGCTAAGCTGCGCCGGCCCCGCATGGTGCCTCCCTGCCCGCCCGGATCGGGGGTGACGCGCTCAGTCCAGCCCTGGCGCTCCCGCCGCCGGCTCGTTCACCGGACGGCGCCCACCCAGATCCACCTAATAAGCTACAGAACGATATCTACCGTTCGCAGCCCGTGCGCCAAGACCAAACCGGGACTATTCATGGCCTTTTCCCAGGTTGGAAACCGGACCTGGGTCCTAACAGCCACACTGGTCACAGCCGCCACAGTGGCCGCGGTCGCGGTGCGGTTCGGGCCGAGCCCGCAGGCCCCGGCGTTCTGCGCGCTGGCCGCCGCCGGCCTGGCCGCCGGCTGGCCGCAGCGAGCCATGGTCGCCTTCCTGGCCATCCCCGCCGAACAGCAGGAACCCAGTTGCCCGGGCTGCGGCCACCCCACAAGCCCGTTACCCTGGCCGCGGCTGCGGCGGCCGGAGCCCTGCCCTGGCTGCGGTCGGCGGCCCAGCCCGCCCGCGCTGGCCGCCGGGCTGGCCACCGCGCTCCTGCTGGCAGCGGCCGCCTACCGGGTCCACCCCTGGCCGGTGCTCGCGGCCACAGCTTGGCTGATCGTTCTCGCCGTGCCGCTGTCGGTCATCGACCTCAGAGTGCACCGGCTCCCCAACGTCCTGACCGGCTCCGCTTACGCCGGCGTCGTGGTGTTCCTGGCCATCGCGGCCGCAGAAACCGACAGCTGGGCACGGTTCGGCCGCGCGGCGCTAGGCGGCGTCATCCTGGCCGCCGGCTTCCTGCTCCTGGCCCTCCTCAGCAAAGGCCAGATCGGGATCGGCGACGGCAAGGCAGCCGCGGTCACCGGAACCCTGCTCGCCTGGTACGGGTGGAACCAGTTGCTCACCGGCACGCTGGCCGCATTCCTGCTCGGGAGTGCTTATGGCGTCTGGCTCATCGCCAGGCACGCGGCAACCCGCCGCAGCCACATCCCCTTCGGCCCGTTCCTGTTCGCAGGCGCACTCCTGCTCGTCTTGCTCACCCCCTAGCAGCGGGCCCGACGGCCCGGCCTCACTTCAGGTGCCGGGCGAAGAACCGGGCCGCGTCGTCCACCTCGAACCACGGGACACCGGCGTGCCCGCCCAGATTGGCGTGCAGCGTCTTCTCGCTGGTGCCGAAGGTGTCGAACAGGTCCAGGGTCGGCTGCCGTGCCACCCCTTCGTCGTCCCACTGCAGCAGGAACTGCAGCGGAATGGTGACCTGCCGGGCCTCCCCGGCCAGGGTGCCGGGCACGAAACCGCCGCCGAAGAAAACGGCGGCCAAGATGCGCGGCTCGACCACCGCCAGCCGAATGCCGATGGCGGTCATCCCGTCGTACCCGACCGGGCCGCCGATCTCGGGCAGCGAAAGGAGGGCGTCCAGGGTGGTCCGCCACTCCGGGACCGCCCTTTCGACCAGCGGGAGGATGAAGGCGTCGACGATCTCGCCGACCGGTTCGCCGGCCTCCATCGCCCGGCGGAGGTCGGCGCGGTGCTGCTCATCGACGGCGGAACGGGGCCGGTCACCGTGCCCGGGGGCGTCGATGGCGGCCGCCGCGAAGCCGTACTCCGCCACGTAGTGCCGGGCCCGGGCCACCAGCCGGGGGAGCCGCTTGTGCAAACCGCCGTTGTGGCCGATCAGGATCAGCGGGGCCGGTGCGGACCCAGGCGTCCACAGGACACCGGGGATCTCGCCGAGGGTGAATTCGCGTTCTAGGACGCCGTCGTCGAGGCGCTGGTCAGAAGTGAATCGCATGGCCGTGCCTTCCGGGAGTGCTCTTGAACCGCGCTCCCGGACGACCTATCGCCCGACCGTGACCCCGGAGGGGAGCACCCATGTCGATACGTTCACGGGTACCACCTCCTCGTTCTCCGGCACGGCTTCCGGAAAGCTAGCAGTGGTCGCGGTGGTCCGCCAACGGTTTTTGCGGAGGTGCGGGCGCACCGGGCCAGCCGCAGATGCAGATCCCGTTCGGGCCGCGGGGGCGCCGGTCTCAGGCCGAGGCCAGGCCGGCCGTCAGAGATCCGTGGCTACCAGGACTGGCTCGGGGGCCAGGTCCACGCCGAACGCCTTGTGCACGCCGTCGGCGATTTCCCCGGCCAAGGCGAGCAGGCTGGCGGTGGTTGCCCGGCCGGGGTTGACCAGGGCCAGGGTGTGCTTGGTGGATATCCGGGCGCCGTCTCCGCCCGGGTAGCCCTTGGTGAAGCCGGCCCGCTCGATGAGCCAGGCCGCGGGCACCTTGACCTGGCCGGGGCCGGCCGGGAACGTCGGCACCCGGACGCCGGGGCCGAGGCTGGCGGCCACGGTCCGCTCCAGTTCCGCGTATGCGGCGAGACCAAGCATCGGATTGGTGAAGAAAGATCCTGCGCTACGCGTGTCAGGGTCGGTGGCGTCCAGCACCATGCCCTTGCCCCGGCGCAGTGCCAGCACCGCGGACCTGACCTCGCCGAGCGGCGCGCGGCCGCCCTCGGATACCCCGAGGGCGCGGGCCAGTTCCGCGTAGCGCACCGGCGCGGACCGCGCCGACCGTGCCAGCCGGAAGGTCACGCCGAGGACCACGAAGCGGCCGGTCACACCGTGCGCGCCGGGCCCGGCCCCGGCCCAGGAGCGCAGTGACCGCTTGAACGCGCTGGTCCGGTAGCCGAACCCGCAGTCGGCGGCGGTCAGGTCCACCACCTCGCCCCGTTCCCGGTCGTAGCCGCGGACCGCTACCAGCGTCTGGGCCACCTCCTGGCCGTAGGCGCCCACGTTCTGGATCGGCGTCGCGCCTGCCAGCCCCGGGATACCGGACAGGCATTCCAGGCCGGCCAGGCCGTCCGCCACCGTCCCGGCGACGACCGTGTCCCAGTCCTCGCCGGCGGCCACGGTCAGCAGGACGCGGTCCCCGTCCGTCTCGTGGCGGATGCCCCGCGTGGCGACGTGCACCACGGTGCCGGGGAAGCCCTCGTCGGCGACCACCAGGTTGCTGCCGCCGCCGAGGACAAGCAGCGGCTCGCCGCGCTCGTCCGCGGCCCAGACCTGGGCGACGAGCTCGGTATCGTCGGCCGCCTCCGCGAAGTGCCGCGACGGGCCGCCCAGGCACAGCGTGGTGTACCCGGCGAGCGGGACCTGCGCCACGAACGGAGCGGAGCCGGGCTGCTGCGCCATCGCGGCTAGGGCAGGCGCACGACCGCGCGCGCCCGGGTCAGCACCTTAGCGTCGCCGGACCGGGCGGTCAGCGCCACCGCCACCAGGTTGCCGTCAAGCTTCTCCTCGACCGTGCCGCTGACCTCGATGGAGGCCCCGGCGTCGTCATCGGGGACAACCACCATGGCGGAGAACCTGACCCCGAACTCGACCATGGCGCCGCCGTCGCCGGCCCAGTCGGTCACGTACCGGCCCGCCTGCGCCATGGTGAACATGCCGTGCGCGATCACGTTGGGCAGGCCGACCGAGCGGGCGATCCGCTCGTTCCAGTGGATGAAGTTGAAGTCGCCGGATGCGCCGCAGTACTTCACCAGGCTGAGCCGGTTGACCGGGTAGGACACCGGCGGCAGTTCCGCGCCGACGGTGACGTCCGCGAACTTGGTCATGCGCTCCCCCGTTCCACCAGGGTGCCGTAACCGGTGCAGACCAATTCGCCGTCCAGGGTCTTGATCTCGGTCTGGGTGGTCACCATGGTCATGCTGCCGACCTCGCGGATCCCCGAGATCGTGGACTGCGCGACCACCACGTCACCGGCGTGCAGCGGCCGGGAGTAGGTGAACCGCTGCTCCCCGTGGACGACCATGGCGTAGTTGATGCCGAGGCCCGGGTCGCCGATCGCGGCCCGGCTCGCGGCCATGGTGATCACGATCGGGAACGTGGGCGGGGCGATCACATCGGGGTAGCCGGCCGCCTTCGCGGCGGCGGCATCGGTGTACAGGGGATTGCGGTCCCCGATCGCGTCGGCGAAGTCCGCTATCTTGACCCGGCTCACCTCGTAGGGCTCGGTGGCAGGGAAGGCGCGGCCGAGGTAGTCGGCGTTGACGCCCACCGTGGTCAGCGTGTCTCGCGGTGCGGCCGGTGGCAACGGCAGTTCGGGCAGTACTTCATCAGTTCCATCCGGTCCGGGTCGTTGCGCCGGTTCTTCCTGGTGATGTAGTTGCGGTGCTTGCACTCCTGGCAGGCCAGGGTGATCTTGGGCCTCACATCGGTGGCAGCCACGAGGGAGTGCCTTTCTCTTGCGATGGTCCCCCGACCGAAGGTCGGGCCGGGGGTTCCAGGGGGTCGCCCCCCTGGGCAGTGTCGGGAGTTCCAGGGGGTCGCCCCCCTGGGCCAACACTGTGCGGGCTTTGGCGCAGCCGCGAACGCGGCAAGCAGGGTGACCCGCCCCGTAGCGGAGGCCGGACTTGAACCGGCGACACAGCGATTATGAGCCGCTTGCTCTGCCTGACTGAGCTACTCCGCCGCCCTGACCGGTCATCAACGGGCCGCCGCGAAGCGGCTCGGAGCACCGGGAGCGCACCTAGCTTACCGGGATCCGCCACGAGCGCGCAGCGCGGCCGGTCCGGCGCCTCGCTTGAAATGCAGCCGAACGGCTGCCTATTGTTGACATGCAGCCAGATGGCTGCCTATTAGCAGAGTCGCTGGAGGGAGCACAGCCATGCCAGACATCAGGCACCGGGTGCGGATCGCGGCACCGCCGGAGCGGGTGTACCCGGACCTGACCACGAAGGACGGCTTCGCCCGCTGGTGGACCCGCGCCGACGGCGAGGAGGGCACCGGCGGCAAACTGGAGTTCTTCTTCGGCGAGCCCGAACCGGGCCTCATCGCCGAGGTCGC
>CAVSCM010000010.1:0-73681 GCA_963726415.1 uncultured Actinomycetes bacterium | reverse complement strand
CGTCACCAGCCCGGACGAGCCTCAGGACGTCGTGGCTGGGCTGCGTTTCATCCGCCGTGACCCCGCGGTACGGATCTTCACCGCGACCAGCTTCTGTTTCGCGCTTGTCACCGCCGGTGCCGTGGGCCTGGAAGTTCCGTTGCTCCGCAACGCCATCGGCCTGACGTCCACCGCCACCGGGTGGACTCTGGCGCTTGGCGCGCTCACCGGCACGGCCACTTCCCTGGCCACCAGCAAGCTGGCCCAGCGGATCCGGCCGTCGATTCTCTGCGTGGCCGGCATGGTGCTGGCAGCGGCCGCCCTCGCTGGCCTGGCAACGGCCACCGCACTGCCGGCCGTCGTCCTCACCTTCATGGCCTACAGCGGGCTGAACTGGCCGTTGTCCACGATGTTCATCAGCGAGCGCCAGCGTCGCGCGCCGCGGACCTCCAGGCGCGCGTCGGCATCGCTGGCCGGATGCTCCTGCTCGGCGCGGTGGCGGCCGGCTCGGCCTGTGCCACCGCGCTGGCGGGCAAGGCTGGCATCCGCGCCGCCTATCTCGTCATGGCCGTCTCGGCCGCCGTGATCGCTATCGCGATAGGTCCCCTGCTCATCCGCCGGGCGGGCCTGAAATGAGCCCGGCGGGTCCGGCTGAAGCAATGACAAACGTTTGTGCCTGTCGCCGCTCCGGCCATCCGGGCGCTGCTATGGTCCGGCCATGGTGATCGAATGGGACGTTCCGATCACAACGGACGACGGGCTGGTGCTCCGCGCCGACGTGTTCCGTCCCGACGGGCCCGGGCAGCATCCGGTGATCCTCACCTACGGCCCGTACGCCAAGGGCCTGGCGTTCCAGGAGGGCTACGCCGACCAGTGGCGGCACATGGTCACCGGGCACCCCGACGTCGCGCGCGCGGGTCGAGCAACCGGTACCAGAACTGGGAGACCGTGGACCCGAGAAGTGGGTCCCCGACGGGTACGCCTGCGTGCGGGTCGACTCCCGCGGCGCGGGCCGCTCCCCCGAGACTTTCCTCGACCCGTTCTCCCCGCGCGAGGCCCGCGACCTCTACGAGTGCGTCGAGTGGGCCGCTGCCCGGCCGTGGAGCACCGGCAAGGTCGGCATCAACGGCATCTCCTACTACGCGATGAACGCCTGGCACGTGGCAACCTGCAGCCGCCGCACCTGGCCGCGATCTGCGTCTGGAGAGCGCCGCGGACTTCTACCGGGACGCCACCCACCACGGCGGCATCCTGTCCACGTTCTTCCGCCACTGGTACGACAAGCAGGTCACCGTGGTCCAGCACGGGACCGGCGGCCCGCGCAGCGCGGTCACCGGGGAGCCGGTGGCCCGCCCGGAAAGCCGCACCGAGGCCGAACTGGCGGCCGCGCGGGTGCCGTTCGGTGAGCAGATCGCCGCGCACCCGCTGGACGGCGAGTTCTACCGCGACCGGTCCGCGCGCTGGGACCGGATCACCGTGCCGCTGCTGACCGCCGCCAACTGGGGCGGCCAGGGCCTGCACACCCGGGGCAACTTCGAGGGCTTCACCCGCGCCGCCTCGGCGCACAAGTGGCTGGAGGTGCACGGCCTCGAGCACTGGACGCACTTCTACACCGACTACGGCGTCGACCTGCAGAAGCGGTTCTTCGCCTGCTTCCTGCCGGGGACGACTCCGGGTGGCGGGACCAGCCCGCGCGTCCAGCCCACAGGTCCGCACCCTCGGCGGTTTCATGCAACGTGCCGAACGACGGTGGCCGCTGGCCGGGACCCGCTGGACCAAGCTGTATCTGTGGCCGGACAGGAGCCGGCTGGGTACCGCGCCGCCGGGCGCCGCGAGCAGGGTGGCGTACCGGGCGGACTCGGCCGGGGTCACGTTCACCGGGCCGCCGCTGGCGGCCGAGACCGAGATCACCGGGCCGGCGGCGGCCCGGCTGTTCGTATCGTCCACCATGGCCGACGCGGACCTGTTCTGCGTGCTGCGGGTGCTGGCACCGGACGGAATCCGACGTCACGTTCCCCAGGCGATCGACCCGCACACCCCGGTCGCCCAGGGCTGGCTGCGGGTCTCCCACCGCAAGCTGGATCTGGAACTGTCCACCGAGTACCGGCCCTACCACGTCCACGACGAGGTCCAGCCGCTGGTCCCGGGCGGGATCTACCGGGCCGACGTGGAGATCTGGCCCACCAGCCTGGTCGTCCCCGCCGGGTACCGGATCGCGCTCACCGTCCGGGGCAGGGACTGGGAGGTCCACTACCCGGACTCGCCCCGGCTCGGCTCGTTCAAGAACGAGATGACCGGCTGTGGGGCCGTTCCTGCACGACGACCCCGATGACCGCCCGCCGGAGGTGACCGGCGGCTCCCAGACCCTGTGGGCCGGCCCCCGGCGCGAGTCGTTCCTGCTGCTGCCGGTCATCCCCGCCGACGGCGGCCCCTGACCGGCCACGGCCGGGCGCGCGCGAAAGGAAGAGATGCTGTGAGAGAAGCGTTCGGCGGCCTGAGTACGGACTGGAAAGAGGGCATCAACTGGCCCGCCGTGCGGGAGTGGCGCCTCACGCGTGCCAGAGAGGCGATGGCGCGGCACGGGCTCGGCGCGATGCTGCTGATGTACGACGAGAACATGCGGTACGTCTCCGCGACGTACACGCCGGGCTGGAACCGGCTCAAGCCGGGGCTGCGTTACGTGGTGCTGTGCGAGGGCCGCGAGCCGATCGTCTACGAGCAGGGCGACATCGGCATCCACCTGAAGACGCACAACCCGTGGATCCCGCCGGGCAACGTCCGGCACTCCTATTCCTGGATCAAGGGCGCGGCCGGGCCCGCGTCGCGCAGCCAGGTGGCCAAGTTCACCCGCGCGCTGGCCGCCGACCTGGAAGACGCGGGCGTGCGGGACCGGCCGCTCGGCGTGGACTTCATCGACCTGAACATGATCGCCGCGTTCGGTGAGGCGGGCATCGCCTGGGCGGACGGATGACGCCGACGATGGAGGCCCGCGCGATCAAGAGCATCGACGAGCAGAAGGCACTGCGCATCGTCGGCGCGATCTGCGACGCGCTGCACTACGACAGCACGCAGTTCCTGCGGCCCGGGCTGACCGAGAACGAGGTCGCGGCGTTCGGCTTCTCCTACCTGTACAACATCCCGGGCATGGAGGACGTCGAGGACATCATCGTGTCGTCCGGGCCGAACGCCTGGCCCAACTGGCGCAACTTCTCCGACCGGATCATCCGCCCGGGCGAGCTGGTGATCATCGACCTGGCCGCGCTGACCTGGAACGGGTTCAAGTCGTGCGTGTACCGGACGTACTGCGTGGGCGGGACGCCGACCGCGGAGATGAAGCGGACTACCGAGACGGCGCACAAGTGGCTGTGGGACGCGATCGACAGTGGTCCGGCCGGGGGTGACGACCCGGGACATCGCGCTGAAGTGGCCGTCCGCCCGGGAGGCCTGGGGGGTCGACCAGGAGGACCAGGCCGCGGCGAACCTGTGGGGGCACGGGCTCGGGCTGGCCCAGTACGACCGGCCGGTGATATCGCGGATCTGGTCGCTGGACTACCCGGAGGAGATCTGGCCGGGCATGGTGTTCGCGCTGGAGACGCAGCACGGGAAGGTGCACGAGTTCGGGGTCCGGCTCGAGGAGATGCTCCTGGTGACGGATTCCGGGCACGAGCTTTGTCCACGTACGCGTCTGACTCGATCATCTCGGTCGGATGAACTTGCTGGTGCCGTTGGCGGGGCCTTTCGTGGCTGGTGGGATGCCGGGCAAGGATGCTGCGGCAACTGGCGACAAAACGCCATTTGCCACAGCACCGCATGCCCGGCTCGATACGGATACCCACGTTCCCGGCATCGGGTTCAAGGCCGCCCGGCTGGGGGCCGCGGCGCGGGCGGGGCTGCCGGTGTTGCCGGGGTGGGTCGTACCGGTTGGGTTGGGGAAGAGCGCGATGGGGGCCGGGGTGGATGCGATTCGCGCGAATGGGCTGGGAGCGGGGCGGGTGGCGGTGCTGGGGCAGTCGCTTGATACCGCCCTCGCTGCGGAACTGCGGGGCGTGGTGGATGTGCTGGGTGGGCGGGTGATTGTGCGGTCTTCCAGCCAGCTGGAGGGGGATGCTCGGTGGGCGGGGGCGTTCTCCTCGGTGACCGGAGTCGGACCGGACGATGTGGCATCTGCGGTTAGGAGTTGCTGGGCTTCAGCGTTTGCCATCGATCCCTTGCGGCGGGCGGAGGAGTGCGGGCTGGAACTGGAGGCACTGGAACTGGCGGTGCTGGTGCAGCCGGAGATCGTCCCGGAGGCGGGCGGGGTGGCGTGGGTGCGGGCGGACGGGGTGACCGTCGAGGGGGTTCTGGGGCATCCGGGGGCGTTGCTGGCTGGGTGGGCTGAAGCTGAGGCGCTCGATGCTGGCGTCGTGGCCGATGTGGAGGCGCTCGCGGGGCGGGTTTACGCGGAGCTTGGGGACGAACTGATCGAGTGGGCGGCGTGCGATGGGGAGGTTTGGCTGCTTCAGGCGGGGCAGAGTTCGCCGGAGAATCGCGAGGAGCCGGCCATGCCGATGCCTGTCGGTGGCCTACGGGTCGCGGGCAGGCCCGGGGTGCCGGGGATGGCCGCCGGACCACTGGTGGCAGGCCGACCGCACCAGACCATGGCGAGCGACTGCCGGGGGGCCATCGTGCTGGTGGACCGGCCGGTTCCGGCACTGGCGCCGCTGCTGTTCGGCGCCCGGGGGGTCGATCTCCCAGGCCGGCGCGGCCAGTTCGCACCTCGCCGAGGTAGCCCGCAGCCTAGGCGTGCCCATGGTGACCGGGTGCCGGGCCGAGACGGTGACTGGTCCCAGCCCGGCGCCGGGGGCCTGGTTCGCCACGATCAACGGCGCGACCGGCGAGGTGGTGCTGGCCCCGGCGTGACGCCGGGCTCACGGCGGCCACAGCCGTCCCGGCAGGGAGGGCGCGGTCTATGTGGTACGGCCCACCGCAGTTGTGAACCCGCGCCGTAGCCGCCGATCGGCTGCTTGGCTGTCAGGTAACCGCTTCCGCTGCGTCCCGAAGGGGTGGTTATGGCGCTGGGCGGCTCGGGCCCCCGGCGCGGGGGGATGCCGCACCTCGCGTGGCTTGCGAGGTGCGGCATCCCTTATTTGGCGCGGGTTGTGTTATGGGGTGACGAAGTTGACCGATGTCCCCCAGTTCGCGAAACCGTTCCTGGTCCCACCGCAGGTGCCGATGGTCAGGGTGAACTGCGGCGGTGCGCAGTTCGGCGACTGGATGTACTCGCTGGCGAAGTAGTACCTGCCGCCCAGGTGACCGCGCTACCGTAGTCGCCCCAGCGCGGCCTGAAGGCGGGGGTAGCGCTCGGATAGTTCAGGTACTCGCTGAACCCGTCCTGCGCGACTGCCCAGGGCGGCGATGTTGATGGTGGACTGCAGTAGCGTGCCCGACGTGCTGGTCAGGCGGCCGAATGCGGAGCTGGGGAAGAAGCCTCCGTTGTCGGCCCCGGCCGTCCCGCCATTGCCGTTCAGCGTGAAGGACACGATGGCCGGCCGTTGCCCTCGGCCGCGAAGGTCGGGAATTCCAGCTCCTCGTGCATTGCCGAGATGTACGACTGGCTGGTCAGGCTGAACCGCCCGGTCTGGTCGAAACTGCGCGTGCCGACCACCCAGTAGGCGGCACCCGCGTGTGTTTTCGGGAGTGTTGCTGGACTGGTACGTCTGCACGACCTCGGTAGTCGCGCCGGCCCGACAGCTGGCCATTCCCCTGCGCGGCCTGCACGACATTATCGCCGTTGGTGGTGATAGGGCCCAGAGGGCAGTGAGCGACCGTGCTGAGCCCGGCCGTGCCACACTCGTCGCCCAGCGGTATCGGCCCGGACTTCTGCGGGGCGGGGAATGGCGTGGGAGACGTTGCTCCCAAGAACGACGGGTCGTAGTAGGGCTTGACGCCGGAGAACAGCTGGCCGCCGAAGCGGATGCCGGAGCAGGCCGAGCAGCCGGAGCTGTTCAGGTTCTTCAGACCGGTCCAGTCCCACACCGCCAGCTGGTTGCCGCCCAGGCCGTAGAAGTCGATGTTGCTGACCATGAACCCGGAACCACCGTGACTGTTGTCGAACTGGCCCGGGTTGGCCGCCACGGCGGGGATCGCTGCGATCCAGCACGCGATGCCGGGTTGGAAGAACCTGTTGTCACTGAAACAGGTGCCGTCCGGTGTTTCAGCAGGCCCATGTTCTCCCTGGCCACGGTGACCTTAGCGGCGGGCATGCCGTTTTCGAGCGCGTTCTTGCTGAACGCGAATTCCTGCGCGCCGTTGAAGAAGCCGCCGCCCAAGCCGGGTATGGCCCCGTTCAGCGGGAACTCGTCGTAGAACAGCTGGAACGCGTCCCGGGTGACCCCGATCTTCGCGAAGTCGTTGAGCAGGGAGGGGAAGCCCGGCTCGTTCGGGTCGTAGTTGGCGTTGAGGAAGTAGACGTTGAACGGGCCCAACGGGTCCGAGCCCGTGGTCACCGCGATGCCCTCGAGGCAGGTGTCGGGCTTGCCGACGAAGCAGCCCACGAACGGGCCGCCCTTGTTCTCCGGGCTCTTCGAAACGATCTGGGTGGTGATCCAGTGCCCGCCGTTGGCGGCGTCAAAGATACACGAGGGGTCTCCGCCGCTGCTCCAGCCCCGCTGCGTGAGGCCCATCACCGTGTTCAGGGAGATGACCGGTGACACCCGCTTCAGGGCCTTGTTGAAGACCAGGATCTCCCCCTTGTTGTTGGTCTCCTCGACCTTCCCGTTGCCGGCGCACAGGCCCTGGTCGGGGGGCTCGACGTCACCGACGAAGTTGGTGGGCTGCGAGGCGCTGTCGACCGCATTGATGCCCTTGACGCTTGTCGCACCGCCCGCGAACGAACTGATGTTGTCGCAACCAGCGCGCAGCGGCTGGCAGCTCACCGTGGGGATCTGGACGCGGGGACCGCTGACCTGCCTAGCGGCACCAGGGTGCAGCGGCAGCGATGGCAACGCCCTGAACCGGTCCGGCGAGTTTGCGCGGCTCCCTATGGACTTACTGGACAGGTGTGCCACAGACGGGACACGGAACGGGCCGGTGAGCAGCTGACAACCGCGGGAAGCGCAGCCGGTCGCGGCTGAGCCGACAAAGGTTGGCTTGAATGGCCCCATGCTCGATGAGGTAACAGCTGCGGCGCTCGTGTGCGGAGCAGCCGCCGCCGGCCCCTCCCCGGTGGCGACCACGAGCATCGCCAGGAGGGACAAGAGCGACAGCAGCGCGATCTTGTAACGGATGGCTTTCATAAAGCGGTTTCCTCCCTAATCGGCCACCTACGGGCCGCCATGGGAGAGTTCCACCCCCCGGGAAGCCAGGCGCTGTGCGCCTTTCCCCATGCCAGCGAGCCGCGCGGGATGAATCGCGTCCGCGCGGCGACCCGGTGTGAGTCCATCCGGGAAGTAAGAAACTGCTCATGGCGCTGCGAGGAGCCTAGCGATCCCGGGGCGATCGGACAATGGGAGCCTTTGGCAGAAATTAACACCTGCCCTGACTAAAGATGGTGCGCCACTGGCCAGCAACAGGCCTCCGCAAGCCAACTTATCGGACAACAGGCCGCTTAACGCACCTGCGTGCCTCCCAGGCACGCGCCGCCGCCGCTGCTGCTGACCTTCGCCAATCCCACGGCGAACTCCGACCACCGCCCCTGCCCGGTCTCGAGACCCGGCCAGCCTGGTGTAGTCGCGACACACTAGGCGTAGGCGGCCCGGGGCGCGCGTCATGAGCAGATGGATGCACCCCGGGCCGAACAGTTATCAGACGTGCGGACCGTCCATCCGGTTCCCATTAATGCCGGATGGCCCGGGGCCGTGAGGCGGGAGGACGCAACGCTGCGTAACGGGGAAGAGATGCATACCCGCGCCGCAGCCGGGCCCGCCGCCTAGGGCCTGGTCAGGACGACCAGGGGATGACGGCCGCTTCTCCGGCGAGCAACTGGCTGCGGGCGGCCTGCTCGTCCCTGATCACGTGCATGACCGCGTTGATGAGGGCCAGGTGGGTGAACGCCTGGGGGAAGTTGCCCAGGTGCCGGCCGGACCGCGGGTCGATCTCCTCCGCGTACAGCAACAGCGGGCTGGCGTAGGACAGTACCTTTTCGCAGAGGTCCCGGGCCCGGCGTTGCTCGCCGATCTCGGCCAGGGCGGAGACGAGCCAGAACGTGCAGATGGTGAAGGTTCCCTCCTCGCCCGGCAGCCCGTCGTCGGTCTCGGCAATCCGGTAGCGCAGCACCAGTCCGTCCCTGGTCAGCTCGTCGGCGATCGCCAGCACGGTGGCCCGGATTCGCGGATCTTCCGGGGGAAGGAATCGCAGCAGGGGCATCAGCAACAAGGATGCGTCCAGCGCCGTGGTGCCGTAATGCTGGCAAAACACGCCACGGTCATCGAGAGCGTTGGCGCAGATGTCGGCGTGGATCTCGTTCGCGGCCTTCTGCCACAACCTGGCGGTGTCGTGCTCGTCGCGGAGCCTGGCCAGCCGCGCGCCACGGTCCGCGGCCACCCAGCACATCACCTTCGAGGACGTGAAGTGCTTCGGCTCCCCCCGGATCTCCCAGATGCCGCGGTCCGCCTCGCGCCAGTGTTCGAGTGCGTGCTCGACCTGCCGGCGGGCGACCTGCCAGACCCGTTCGTCCAGCCGGTCGCGCGACCTGGTATGCAGGTAGACCGATTCCAGCACGGTGCCCCAGACGTCGTTCTGCTGCTGCTGGTAGGCGGCGTTTCCGATCCGGACCGGACGTGCGTCCTGGTAGCCCTGCAGGTGGTCGAGCACCCGCTCGGTAAGATCCGCGGCACCGTCGATGCCGTAGACGATCTGGAGGTTGCCGCCGTCGCGTTCGGCCAGGTCGGCGACGAACGCGAAGTAGTCGTTGGCCTCCCAGTCGAAGCCCAGCGTGTACAGGCCCCATAGCGCGAAGGTGGCATCGCGGATCCAGCTGTAGCGGTAGTCCCAGTTCCTCTCGCCCCGGGGGGTCTCTGGCAGGGATGTGGTGGCCGCCGCGGCGATGGCGCCGGTCGGGGCGAACGCCAGGCCCTTGAGCGTCAGCGCGCTCCTGGTGAGGTGGCTGCGCCAGCGGTGGTCGGGGAAGTTGCCCCGGGCCAGCCAGTGCTGCCAGTGGTGCGCCGTCCACCGCAGGCGCTTCTCGGCTTCCTTGTAGGTCTTGGGCGGAGTGCGCCGGCCCCAGGACAACGCGCAAAACCGGGTGTCGCCCTCCCGCAGCAGGCTCCTGCCGCGGGCGGTCGATCCCTCGATTCCGAACCGGATGTCCGAGGTGAGGGTGATCGGCAGGCTGTCCTCCGTGGCGGCGACCGCCTGGTGGTAACCCGACTCGGGCCGGGTCCAGCGGGCCCGCTGCATGCCGTAGTTGAACACCGGCTCGCAGTCCAGCGCGAGCTGCACGGAACCCTGCACGCAGCGCACCGTCCGCAGCAGTATGTGCTCGGCGTCGTAGTCGGTTGGCGGCCTGATGTGCTGGGTACGGCCGGGATGCTCGTGCCGCCACTCCCCCATCACCAGGCAGTCACGCACGACAATCCAGCCCTCGCCGCAGTCCCAGCTGGTCTCGAGCACCATGGTCCCGGGCAGGTAACGCCGGTCGGCCGGCACGTCCACGTTCTCCGGGCCGAACCGGAAACTGCCCGCCCGCCGGTCGAGGATGGCGCCGAATACGCTCGGGCAGTCCATTCTGGGCAGGCACATCCATTCGACGGCACCGCTCGGCGCTACCAGCGCGGTTACCTCGCAGTCGGACAGGAAGCCGTAGTCCGCGATCGGCGGGTAGGCGGAAAAATCACCGGTGCTGGTGATCAGCGCCATGTAGTTCTGCTCAGGCTCGTCCGGTTCAGGCTCACCATCAACCATCTTGTTCCCCAGTGTTGACCGACATGCCAGGTAGCTACCCCGGTGTCCGCGGATGCACCCTCACCTGCCCGAACCGGTCAGCGCCTGTCTCGCCGCGTTCGCGAACAACACCGCGAACGAGGACCTGATTGCAGCGGTTCCCGGTCCCGGGCTGGTGCTGAACTTCTGCCGGACACGCCCGGCGGCGTCGATCACGTACGCCTCCTGGGTGTGCAGCGCCGCCGCACCGGTGAGGTCCTGCGCGGTGATCCCATAACCGTGCCATACCTGGCGGAGCTGAGACAGCGTCCCGGTCAGGTACAGCCAGCCCGGCACCCGGTCCAGGCCCTCCCGGCGGTCGAATGCCCGCAGCGTGCTCACCGGGCGGTACACCGGGCTGAGCACGACCCCGACCAGTTCCACCTGGTCGCCGCCGAGCATCGCGGTGGCCTTGCGGAACTCCGGCCCGATCGGCGGGCACCCGGCGTTGCAGACCGGGTCGAAGAAGCTGAGCAGGACCACCTTGCCGCGCAGGCTCGCGAGCGTCATCGTCCGGCCGTACTGGTCGGTCAGGGCGAACGCCGGGGCGGGATAGTCCAGCGGCACGGCCGGGCCCGCGATGGACCGGGCCAGGATCGGATCGGCGTTCGGGCTGGCCTGCGCGACCGCCATCGGTGCGGCACCGAGGACGATCAGCGCGGCGCCGCCGACGGCGGCCGCCGAACGGCTGAGCGTTCGTACTGGCATGGCGGCGGCCGGCACGGTCCGTGGCACGTGCAGCAGGGCCAGGTAGCCCGCGCCCGCCAGCAGGAGCAGCGGGATCATGCTGTTGGGGTCCGTGCCGAGGCCGCCGAGGAACCCCAGATCCTGTACCAGCACCCAGTCGGCCAGGCACAGCAGCACGAACGCGGGGAACGCCAGCCGGATCAGCCGCGGCCGGCCGCTGAGAAACGCGCCACCCACCAGCGCGGGCGCGACCACGGCCACCACGTTGACCGCGAACCCATGTGCCTCGTCGAAGGTGCCGAACGCGAACAGCCACCCGGACAAGAACCCCGGCTGGGGCGTGAGGGACATCGACTGCGTCATCGCTTGGCGTCGTCCACGGCGGTGTCCGGTAGACGCCGTCGCTCTGCATGAGGTGAAAGCCGAGCACCGGCACGTGCCGTTCGGTGCCCCAGATGCGGCAGATTCATCAGTACACCGCTGCCGCAGGCCGTCAAGGGCCATCTTTGCGGGACTCGGCCATAAGCGCACAAGCGGGAACTGCCTGGTCGCAGCGCGTGTCCGAAAATCGGACAATCGGACCGTTACTTCTCGGATACGTGTCACCAGGTAGTTGGCATAGCCAAACTTTTACCTACGGCCGGCCCCCGGTCGCCGGCCGAGATGCTCAAGCATGACCTCGTGGTGCCGCAGCACCGCCGTTTGCGCCCGGCCGGCGTCCCCGGCCGCGACCGCGTCGTAGATCGCCTGATGAATATCAAGCAAAACGGAACGACCGGGCCGGCCAGCCACCCCGGCTCGGCCTCCGTCCGGACCCAGAGCTCATGTTCCTGGCTAAGCACGGCCGTGTGCACGCCCTCGTACAGGGCGGTCAGGTATGCGTTGCCCGCGGCGCGGACGACGTTCGCGTGGAACACCGTGTCCGCCGCGATCCAGGCGGCCGCGCTGCCCGTGGCCTCGGCCAGCCGCCGCAGGCTGCCGGACAGGTCGGCGGGCTCGTCGCCCTGCGCCGCGTGCGCCGCGTGCGCCGCGCCCAGCGTTTCCAGCCATAGCCGCAGTTCCGCGAGGTCGTCGAGCGGGCCCTGGTCGAGATCGAGCATGAGGCTCACCGACGCGGCGACCATGTCCTGCGGCCGGCGCAGCACATACGCACCCGAACCCTGCCGGATCTCGACCAGGCCCATGAGTGACAGCATGCGCAGCGCCTGGCTGATCATCGGCAGGCTCACGCCGAACCGCTCGGCAAGGTCGCGCTCGGGAGGAAGCCGGTCCCCCTCGGCCAGCCGGTCGCGGGTGATCAGGCCCCGGATCTGGTCGGCCACCTGCTCCGAGACCCGCCGCGAGGACACCGGCCGGATCCCGGCCAGGTCGGCGGCCGAGCGGCGCTCCCCCATGGTGATGACCTCCTGCCCCGAGCGCGGGTTTGTCCCCGTTGCCACAACGGCGGCATTCTTTTGTCGCCGTTGCCACAACCACGACAAACGGTGCTGGGCGCGAGGACCGCCCGCCCTCTGCACTTCCGCCACGCGGCCGATCTGAGGCAAAATTGGCATAGCCACTTTACCAAAGGAGGCTGCCGTGGAGCCCCTCGATCAGGCCGCGCTGCGGCGGCTGGCCACGGCGATCCGGTTGCGCGCCGTGGCTATGGTGGCGCCGCAGGGCTTCGGCTACCTGGGGCAGGCGCTGTCGGCGGCCGAGCAGTACGCCGCCGTCTACGGCGCGGCCTACCGGCCCGGGACCGACCGGGTGGTCTGCTCCCCCGGCCACTACGTCATCGCCGCCTACGCCGCCGCCGCGGAGACCGGCCTGATCGACGAGGGGGCTCTGGCCAGCTACGGGCAGAACGGTTCATCGCTGGAAGCCATCGGCACCGAGCGCAGCCCGGTGCCGGAGTACACGTGTGGCTCGCTCGGCCAGGGCCTGTCGGCGGCTGCGGGCTTCGCGCTGGGGGACAGGCTGACCGGCCACGACGGCGTCCGCACGTTCGTATTCGTCAGCGACGGCGAACTGCAGGAGGGCCAGGTCTGGGAGGCGGCGATGTTCGCCGGTCATCACCGGCTGTCCCGGCTCACCGTCCTCCTGGATGCGAACAATTCGCAGGTCGACGGTCCGGTGGACAGCATCACCACGATCGAGCCGGTGGCTGCGAAATGGCAGGCGTTCGGCTGGGACGCCGTTGACCTGGACGGCCACGACGTCGCGGCGATCGCCGCCGCGCTTGCGGCTGAGACCTCCCGGCCTCACGTGCTCATCTGCCGGACCTCGACCCGGCATGGGCTGACCTGCCTGCCGCCCGACGCCGATGGGCACTTCATCAAGCTGCCCGCGGACCTCGCCGGGGCCGCCGCCGCCGAACTCCGCGCCGAACTGGCGGCCGGCCATGACTGACCTCACCCTCCAGGCCGTGCTCGCCCCGCCGTACCGGACGGTGCTCAGGCCCTACGGGCGGGCCCTGGTCGAGCTCGCTCGCGCCCGGCCTGAGGTCGTGTGCCTGTCCGGTGACCTGACCCGCCAGTGCGAGGTTGACCTGTTCCAGGATCAGTTCCCCGAGCGGTTCATCCACGCGGGCATGGCCGAGGCCAACATGATCGGGGTCGCCGGCGCCCTGGCCCGGCAGGGGCTCATGCCGTTCGTGCACTCGTTTGGCGTGTTCACCACGCGCCGCCCGCTGGACCAGATCGTCAACGCCGTGGCCTACCCACGGCTGCCGGTGCGGATCGTCGGCTTCATGCCCGGCGTGTCCAGCCCCGGCGGCCCGAGCCACCAGGCCATCGAGGACATGGCCCTGATGCGCGCCATCCCCGGCATGACGGTCATCGACGTGGCCGACGCGACCGAGACGGCGCAGGTGGTCGCCGCCATGGCCGACGTCCCGGGCCCGGTCTACCTGCGGCTCAAGCGCGGCGAGATCCCGGTGATCTTCCCCGGCGATCACCGGCTGTCGGTTGACCGTGCCCAGGTGCTTGAGTGGCGCCCCGCGGCGACGGGCGGCGGCGCGGAGACGACGGGTGGCGCAGGCACCGACGGCGGCGGGCCGACCTCCGGCGGCGCCGACACCTCCGGCGGCGCGGACACCTCTGGTGGCGCGCAGATCGCTGGCCTGGCCGACACCAGCGGTGGCGGGGACAGGGCGGGCGGCGCACACACCTTGGGCGGCGCGCAGATCGCCGGCCGAGCCGACACCAGCGGCGGAGGAGTCAGCACCGGGGGCGGCGTCAGCAGCGGCGGGGCCGGTATGCGCGATGGGGGGTGGACCTCATGTTCCGGCGCAGCCCCATCCTCCGACGTCGCTCTGCTAGTCAGCGGCATGATGGTCGCCCCTGCGCTCGCCGCGGCCCGCGTCTTGCAGGCCGCCGGTGCCGTCACCGTAGTAGTGAATGTTCCCGTCATCAAGCCCCTCGACACGGCCACCGTCCTGGCCATTGCTGGGAGATCCACGGCGGTAGTCACAGCCGAGAACCACACGATCATCGGCGGCCTGGGCTCAGCGGTGGCCGAGACCCTGGCCGAAGCCTGGCCTAGGCCGGCCATTGCGCCGAATCGGCCTGCAAGACACCTTCGCCGAAGGAGCCAAAGATTCCGCGTACTTGTTCACCAAGTACGGCCTGACTACACAGCACATAGTCGACACGGCCTGGTCCGTACTCGGTCGCCCCGGGCCCACCCCTCGCTCTCCCCCTCTCTCAGTTGATGCCGGCGAGTACGCGCCCGTGTAGGGCGGCCGGGGCAGGGCGCCAGGCGCTTCGCTTCGCTCTTATACGCTGCCTGGCACCCTCCCCCGTCCGCCTTCCGCGGCTGAGGCCCCACATTGCCGGGCAACTCGAAGGCCCTAGCGGGAGTAGGTGCGGGCACCTGTGAAGCAGACCCAGGCGTGGGCGGGGTGGGGCGCAGCGCGCGTATAAGAGCGGAGCGCCAGCGGAGCGGAGCGCGCGTAGTCCCACCCCGACCGCGCCCCAGCGGGGTGAGTAAAAAAGCGAGAAGTGATCCGTGGTGATGGGTTCCAAGGAGGTAATCATGGTCCAGAATTACGACGCTACCGCGCAGTCCGTGGCTATCGCTTCGCCGGGGGCCACGCTGGGGACCGATTGGGAGCAGCGGGCTGACTTTGCCCGGCTCAGGTCCGATCGGGCGAGGAAGGTTCAGGAGGCGCTGGCAACTTCTGAACTCGGCTCACTGATTTTGTTCGACATGAACAACATCCGGTATACGACTTCGACTCATATTGGGAACTGGGCGCGGGACAAGTTGTTCCGGTGCTGTTTGGTGATGCGGGGGGAGGAGCCGATTCTTTGGGATATTGGATCGGCCGCGAGGACGCATCAGATGTTCGCGCCGTGGAACGCCAAGCAGAACTGGAGGGCGGGGATTTCCAGCTGGCGGGGTTCCATTCCTGAGGAGGTGGGTGTGGAGCGGGGGAACGCCCGGAGGCTGGCCGGTATCCTGCGGGATCATGGGCTGGACGGTGAGCCAGTCGGGGTGGATGTGGTGGAACTGCCGGTGCTGCGGGCGCTGGAAGCGGAGGGCCTGAACATCACCGACGGGCATGGGTTCATGCAGGATATCCGGGCCATCAAGACCGCCGACGAGATCGCGCTGCTCGACCATTCCGCCGCCCTCGTGGACGGGGCCTACGACGAGCTGTACCGGTATCTAAGGGCGGGTATCAGGGAGAACGCCTGCGTCGCGCTGGTGACCCGCTATCTCTACGAGAACGGCTCGGAGGAGGTCGAGGCGGTCAACTCGATTTCCGGTGAGCGTTGCAGCCCGCATCCGCACGTGTTTTCCGACCGGCTGATCCGGCCGGGCGACACCGCGTACTTCGACATTATTCACTCGTTCAACGGGTACCGGACCTGCTATTACCGGACGCTGAACGTGGGAAGCGCGGACGGCCAGCAGCGCGCCGCGTACCGGCGGGCCCGTGAGTTCATGGACAACGCGATCGCCGCGATCCGGCCCGGAGCCACCTCGGCCGACGTGGTGCGCCATTTTCCCGCGGCGACGGAGTTCGGTTTCGCCGACGAGGAAGAGGCGTTCGGCCTGCAGTACTGCCACGGGCTGGGCCTGTCGAACTGGGAACGGCCGCTGATGAGCCGCTACCACTCCTTCGAGCATCCGGTCGAACTCAAGGAGGGCATGGTGTTCGCGATCGAGACGTACTGGCCGGCCCCGGACGGGACCTCGGCGGCCCGGATCGAGGAAGAGGTGGTGGTTACCCCGGGCGGCTGCGAACTGCTGACCCGGTTCCCCGCTGACCAGTTGTACGTGGCCGGTACCCGGCTGTTCACCGGTGCGGACCTGCCCTGAGGTGATGGCGCCCCACAAGGCAGGGCGGCACCCCATTTTTTCCTGGATATCGAGTTAACAACCCAATACCGTGTCAACACCCGTTACCCGGAGCATCCCGCGGCCGGTGGTCAACGGCGTCCCCCGCATGACGGCGAAGATCTACTGGGCCGGCCGAAGTACCCGGGGACCGCAGCAGCCTTCCGGCGTGCCATCCGCGAGGGCCAGGAAATCGCCACGCAGAGCGTCAGCGCGGTGTGGCACGGCGTGGAGGCCTACGCGAAGATACCGGCGGGCGTCGCCGAACTCATCACGCTGCCCAACTACCCACTGACGATGCCGGCGGTCGAGCTGCAGCGGGTCTCCGACCTCATGTTGGACTACAACATGCTCAAACAGAACTTCGACGCCGGTCAGATGGTCGGCTGACGCCTTCCCCGCCTATCGCGCCGGCCTCGGCCGGACCGTCATGCGCCGGGCGGCGGCAGGTAGACGGCGTCGTGCTCGACGGTTTGGTAGATGTCCATGGCGATGGGGCGGCGGCGTTCTTCGGCCAGGTGGCCGAGCAGGCCGGCCGTCCTTGCCAGCAGCGCGAAGCCGCGCAGCAGTTCGGGCGGCAGGCCGAGGTCGGCCAGGGCCGCGCCGCAGGTTCCGGCGCCGTTCAGGGGGAGGGTGCGCCCGAGTACCTGCGGGTGAACCCGGCCGATCGCCTCGAACAGGCGCAGGTGCGGGCCGTAGGTGCCTTCTTCCTCGGCGATCCGGATCAGTACCGGGGTGCGCGGGTCGGTGACCTTGTGCACCGGGTGGCCCAGGCCGGGAACCAGGCGCCGCTGCTCGCGCGCCGCACGGACCGCGGCCAGCGCGAGGGCATCGAAGGCGGCGTCGTCACTGGGCAGTTCGGCGGCCCCGGCCAGCGTATCGGCCAAAAAGCGCCCAGCGTCCTCGGTGACGCCGAGGAACCGGGAGCCGCCGCCGAGCAGGCCCGCGGCCAGGGCACCCTGGACCGAGTCGGGCGCGCTGAGGTAGGTGAGCCGTGCGGCGATGGCCGTCGGGGTGAAGCCGTGGTCGGCCAGCGCCACCAGGACGGCCTCGAACACCCGGACCTGGGCCGGGGTCGGGCGCTGCTGGGTCACCAGCCACAGGGCCAGTTCCCCGAAACCGACCTTGCCCATCAGGTCGGCGGCGAGGTCGTGGCCGAGCAGGGTGATGCTGTTGGCGTCCGAAGTGCCGAGCGAGGTGGGGAAACGGGGCGCCTGGGCGGGTTCGGTCATCGGCTGGTCCCTCTCTAGGGTGCGCCTGGTTCGCGCCACGGCGCCGGTCCTGGTGGGGCGGCGAGCCAGGTGCGGATCTCATCGCCGTGCTGGTCCAGGGCTGGCGGCGGCAGCGGGTAGCGCGGCGGGGTCGCGGAGAAGTCGACCGGGTGCCGGACGGTCGGCATGGCGTCCGGCCCGGTTCCGGCGGTCGCGACCGGGCGCAGCCCGACGCGGTCGGCGAAGCCGACCCCGGCGTCCACCGTGTTGATCGGGCCGCAGGGCACGCCGGCGGCGATCAGCAGGTCGAACCATTCCGCCGAGGGCCTGGTCGCCAGCCGCTCCTCAAGCAGCGGCCGCAATTCCTGCCGGTGGGCGGTGCGCTCCCCGGTGGTGGCGAACCGCGGGTCGTCGGCGAGGTGCGGCGCTCCGATCGCCTCGCACAGGCGGCGGAACTGCCCGTCGTTTCCTGCGGTGACGATCAGGTCGCCGTCCGCCGTGGGCAGCGGCTCGTAAGGCGTGAGGCTGGGATGGGAGTTGCCCATCCGGAACGGGACCACTCCCCCGGCGACGTAGGCGCTCGTCTGGTTCACCATCCCCGACATGGCCGAGCCGAGCAGCGACGACTCGAGGTGCTGTCCTTCGCCGGTGGCCGTCCGGTGGTGCAGCGCGGCCAGGATCGCGATGGCCGTGTGCAGGCCCGTCATCACGTCGATGACGGAGATGCCCGCCCGCTGCGGTGGGCCGTCCGCCTCGCCGGTCAGGCTCATCAGGCCGGAAACGGCCTGCGCCATCAGGTCGTAACCGGGCAGGTGCGCCCCGCCGGTGGTGCCGAAGCCGCTGATCGAGGCGTAGATGATCCCCGGGTTGCCCAACGCGACCAAGTCGTAGTCGAGCCCGTACTGTGCCAGCCCACCGGGCTTGAAGTTCTCCACCATGATGTCGGCACGCCGGCCAAGTTCGGCGGCGGCCGCCCGGCCCGCGCTGTCCTTCAGGTCCAGCACGACCGAGCGCTTGTTCCGGTTGATCGCGAGGTAGTAGGTGGCGACCCCGTCCCTGGTCGGCGGGACCCAGCGGCGGGTGTCGTCCCCGGCCGGGCTCTCTACCTTGATCACATCCGCGCCGAGGTCGGCGAGCAGCATCGTGCAGTACGGGCCGGCCAGGACCCGGGAGAAGTCAGCCACCAGCAAGCCGTCGAGCGGGCCGGGACGGGTATCAGGTGTGGACATGCCTTAGGTCGGCCGGTAGTACAGGACGTTGCCGCGGTGGTCGGTGGCCACGCAGAACGTGGTGCTCGCACAGCTCAAGGTGTTGATGGCGGTGGAACCGTCCACCACCGACACCGGCGACCACCTGCCGCCACTGTAGGCCACCGTCCCGCCTGCGGTATTGGTGGCCACGCAGAATCCCCGGGCCGGGCAGGAGACGGTGACCATGGTGCTTCCGATGGGGTTCACGCTCCAAGTGCCGTGGTTGAGCACCGCCGCGTTGCCGGCGTTGTCGACGGCCACGCAGAACGACGCGGTCGCGCACGACACCGCGGTGAACGAATGGCCCACGTCGATCGCTGAGACGGCGGTCCACGAGGCGCCGTTGAACTCATACACCCCGCCGCCGTTGTCGACGGCCACGCAGAAGCCGGCGTTCGCGCAGGACACGCCGGTCAGGCCGCCGACGGTGTCCACGTTGTACTGCTGCCAGCCGGCCGCGGTGCTGGCGAACGCGATGCCGCTGCTGTCGGTGGCCACGCAGAACGTCGCCTTGGCACAGGACAGCCCGGAGAACGTCCCGGTGCCGGTGTCCACCATGGCCGGGGCGGTCCAGGTCCCATTGCCGAGCGTGACCGCGTGGCCGGAATGGTCCAGCGCGACACAGGTGACCGGGCTCCCGCAGGAGATAGCCACCAGCCCGCCGGAGGGGTCGGCGAACGCGTTGCGCCAGCGCCGGCGGGGTGGACGACAGCACATCCCCGCTGCTGTCTACCGCGAAGCACGCCGAGGTGCTCGGGCAGGACACCCCGGTAATGCGGGCATCGCCGTGCAATGGCTGCACCGGGAACGGGCTGGTCCAGCCCGGCGAACCGGCCGACTGGGTCGCGGATGCCGCAGCCGGTGACGTGGCACCTGCCGAGGCGCTCGGGCTGGCCCGGGAACCCGTCTTGGCGGCAGGCTGGGCCGGGCCGAGCGGCGCGGTGAGGCGAGCCGCGTAGTGCCGGTGCAGCGCCAGGGCGCCTGCCGTGCCGCCCGCGCCGACCGCCAGCACCAGCAGTGCGACGGCGATCACCCGGGTGCGGCTGGTTCGCCAGGGCTGGAGTTCCGCTTCCGGCTCGGGTTCTCCCGCGAGGCGGGGCCCGTCATCGTGGTGGACGCCCCCGTCCGGGCCGGGTGCGTCGCGTGGCTTCGTGCTGCTTCGCCATGTGCGGGCCGGATCCCTGGGGGCTGCCGGGAACCGCAGGTCAGGCCGCAGGGCGGGCGCCGGGCCGCTGTTCGTGACGGGCGGCGCGGTCTTCGGCGTCGGGGGCGGCACCGATGGCGCCGCTGTGGGTGCGGACGGACCCTCCTTCGGCGCGGGCGGGGCTGCCTTCGGCGCGGGCGGGGCTGCCTTCGGCGTGGGCGGGGCTGCCTTCGGCGTGGGCGGGGCTGCCTTCGGCGTGGGCGGGGCTGCCTTCGGCGTGGGCGGGGCTGCCTTCGGCGTGGGCGGAGCGGTGCGCACCGGGGTGATGGCCTGTGCCAAGGACACCGAGGCCGACGGCACCGGTGCCGCTGGCGCTGCGGGCGCCGGGGGCGGGGCCGGGCTCCACGGCGGCGGAGCCGGCGCCGACGGCCCGGGCGGGTCCGCGGTCCGCCGCTCCCAGACGGAGAAGGGACCAGGCGGGCCGGGGGCGCGCTCTGGCTCCGGGGCCGGCTCTGGCTCCGGGGCCGGCGTGGGCTCCGGTTCGGGTGCCGGGCCGGCCACCGATTCCGGCTCTGGGAGGGCCTCGGGTTCGGGGAGCGCCTCCGGCTCGCCAGGCGCCTCCGGCTCGGGGAGCACCTCGGGCTCAAGCAGGGCCTCGGGCTCGGGGAGCACCTCGGGCTCAAGCAGGGCCTCGGGCTCGGGGAGCGGTTCCGGCTCCGGCCCGGCCTCAGGTTCCGGCTGTTCCGCCGCCGCGTAATCCCGGGGCTCTGCGGTCCTGGGCTCGGGGACGAAGTCCACCGGGGCCACCGGCATATCTGGTTCGGCCACGGCCGGCCAGGAGCCGTACGTCCCGCTCGTGTCTTCGCTTCCGGTGATGAAATCGGCGAACGAGCCGCTGCTGTAATCCATCGTGAGCGCCGCGGCGGGAGTCATCGCGGGCTGCTCCGCGGAGAACGGCAGCAGCTCACCGCAGGTATCGCAAAAGAGCTCGCCTGCTCCGCTCGGATGACCCTGGCTGCAATAGCGCCTCAGGTCATCGCCGCAAGTCTCGCAGGACTCCGTTCCGTGGGAAACGGAATGGCCCAGCGTGCAACTCGACACCGTATCCAGCCCTCACTCACCGTGTCACCGGTTGAAAATGCTATGGCAGATGCACCCGGCCGGCGGCGCGGTTCGGCAAGGTGGCTCAGCCGGGGCGAGCGGGCCCGACGCCGGTCACCGTGCCGCGGGCGAGCCCATCCGCCACAGTTCCGGCTCGTCCCAGGCGCCGACGATCGCCGTGTCCGGGTTCTGGTGGCGGAGCCGGGCGAAGTTCTCGGCGAGAAGTTGGAGCCGCACGGTCATCGGGATCTGCGCCAGCAGCGGCGCGAGACCGCCGTCCGTGGCCGCAAGCTCGGCGACGGGTATGTTCTCCGAGCGGGCCGCAGCGGCAACCCCGCCGGTGACGCCGTCCCGGTCGGCCGCGGGTTCCAGCACCACGAGGCTGTCCGCCGCGGTGTAGGGCACCGCACCGCCATGGAGAAGCCGGTCGGAGTCGAAGCCCTCCGCGAGCACCCGGGCCGCTTCCCTGATCTTCAGCGCGCCCTCCCGCGCGGTGACCGCCCACGGCCCGCAGCCGACGATCGCCAGGCTGCGCGCGGGCATGGCGACGGCCGCGGCGTCCGGGGCTGGATCCGCGCAGGCACGGCGGACCTGCGCGACGGCCAGGGCCAGTTGCCCGGGGGAACCGTCCGGCCAGCCCAGCGCGTGGGCGAGCCGGGCGAGCACCGCCAGCACGGTGGTGTAGCTCACCGTGTAGGTGTGCGACTCGTCCGGGGCGACGGTCTCGATCGCCTCGGGCCAGCCGCGGCCGGTCCCGGTGATCGAGACCACCGGGCACACCCGCGGCCAGCGCGTCCGCGCGGGCCCTGGCCGCGTACGCCGTCTCCGCCGTGTGCGTGATCACGCAGACGACGTCCGTCGCGCGCGGCCCGGCGCCCCAGCGTGCCCAGGTGGCCGCGGGATAGGCGTAGGCGTCACGGCCCGCCTGCGTGAGCATCATCGCCCCGAGTTCCGCCGCGTGCAGGCTCGTCCCCGTCCCCACCAGGAGGATCCGGCGGGCCTGGTCGAGTACCTCCGCGGGCCCGGCCAGATCCAGCCCGCCCATGCGCTCGATGGCGTCAGCTTGAGAGCCGATCATGCGCAGCAGCGCGGTCATGGATCCCCCTGCTCAGCATTCGATGACGTTGACGGCCAGCCCACCGCGGGCGGTCTCCTTGTACTTGTCCTTCATATCCGCGCCGGTCTCGCGCAGGGTCTTGATCGCTTTGTCCAGCGACACATGGTGCACGCCGTCACCACGCACCGCCATCCGGGCCGCGGTGATGGCCTTGACCGAAGCGATGGCGTTGCGCTCGATACACGGGATCTGGACCAACCCGCCCACCGGGTCACAGGTGAGGCCAAGGTTGTGCTCGATGCCGATCTCAGCCGCGTTCTCCACCTGCTCGGGCGTCCCGCCCAGCACCTCGGCGAGGCCGCCCGCGGCCATCGAGCAGGCCGAGCCGACCTCCCCCTGGCAGCCGACCTCGGCGCCGGAGATGGAGGCGCCCTGCTTGAACAGCACTCCGATCGCGGCAGCGGTGAGCAGGAAGGCGACCACGCCGTCGTCGTCGGCGCCGGGCACGAACGTGGTGTAGTAGTGCAGCACCGCGGGGATGATCCCCGCCGCGCCGTTGGTGGGCGCGGTGACCACCCGACCGCCCGATGCGTTCTGCTCGTTGACGGCCAGCGCGTAGAGCGTCACCCACTCCATCGCGTACAGCGGGTCGGCCCGGTCGCCGGTACGTTCCAGCGTGTCGCGCAGGCCGGCCGCCCGGCGGCGTACCTTGAGCCCGCCGGGCAGTACCCCCTCCGCCCGGCAGCCCGCCTCGACGCACTCCTGCATGACCTGCCAGATCCGCAGCAGGCCGGCCCGGACCTCCGCCTCGTCCCTGCGGACGTTCTCGTTGGCCATCATCACGCCGCTGATGGGCAGGCCCGTTTTCTCGGTGTGGCCGAGCAGTTCCGCGCCGGTGTCGAAGGGATAAGGCACCGGCGTCGAGTCCGCCTCGATCCGGGGCGCGCCGTGGGCATCCTCGCCGAGGACGAAGCCGCCGCCGATCGAGTAGTAGGTGCGTTCGAGAAGCATGCCGCCCTGGTCGTCCGTCGGCGGCGAAGAGCATCGCGTTGGAGTGGAACGGCAGGCGCTTGCGCCGGTGCAGGACGATGTCGTTGTCCGGGTCGAAGGAGATCTCGCGGCCACCTGGCAGGGCCAGCCGGCCGGTCTGCCGTACCCGGGCGACCAGCGACTCGGCGGCCACCGGGTCCACCGCCTCCGGGCGCTCGCCGCTGAGCCCGAGCACGATCGCCTTCACACTGCCGTGACCGTGCCCGGTCGCGCCGAGCGAGCCGAACAGTTCCACCCGCAGCCCGGCCACGCGCGGCAGCAGGCCCTCGGTGGCCAGGGCCTGCGTGAACATGCCCGCGGCCCGCATCGGGCCGACGGTATGCGAACTCGACGGGCCGATCCCAATCCTGAACAGCTCGAACGCGCTGATCGTCATGGTCCGGCTCCCTTCTGCGGCACCGCGCCGTTGCGGTACCACGCCTTCGCCACCCGACGCGGTGTGCGGCCGGCCATGCGGTACTGCCAAGCTATGCGGCGCTGCCCCGTACCCGCTCCCCTGATGGGTCGAACGGCGGGCGCAGCGATATCGTCACGGCCCGGATCTCACCGCCCACGTTCACCTCGTAGGAACCGGTACGCACGAACTCGGGTGTCACCGGGTCGCCCGCCGGATCCCTGATGTAGGCCAGGCCGGCCGTGGCGCCGAGCGCGGCGCCCCATGCCGCCGAGGTGACCTGGCCCACGGGCACGCCGTCGCGCAGCACAAGTTCGCCGCCCCACATCATGGTGCCCGGATCGGTGGCGACCAGCGACACCAGCCGCCGCCGTGGGCCCTCGGCCCTGGCCTTCTCCACCGCTTCCCTGCCCAGGAAGCTGATGTCGGTGCGCAGCTTGCAGGCGAACCCGAGCCCGGCCTCCACCGGCCCGTAGTCCGGGGTCAGCTCCCGGCCGTAGGCACGGTAGCCCTTCTCCAGCCGCATCGACTCTATGGCGTAGTAGCCCGCGTTGACCAGCCCGAACTCGCCTCCGGCGCGGGTCAGCAGTTCGAACACGCCGGCCGCGAAGTCGCAGGGGACGTAGAGTTCCCAGCCCAGCTCGCCGACGTAGGTGATCCGGGTGGCACGGACGGTGAAGTAGCCGAGGCTGATCTGCCTGCTGGCCCGGAACGGGAAGGCCTCGTCGGACAGGTCGGCGTCGGAAAGCGAGGCGAGCAGATCGCGCGACCGCGGCCCCATCACGCCGAACACCGCATACGCCGAGGTCATGTCCACGACCGCGGCCCCGGCACCGGCGGGCATGCGGGAGCGGATGTGGTGCTTGTCCCGCTCGGTGGTCGCCGCGCTGCTGACCAGCAGGAACTCCGACTCGGAAACCCGGGTCACGGTGAGGTCGGACTCGTAAGTGCCGCGCTCGTTCAGCATGCCGGTGTAGACGGCCCAGCCAGGCTCCACGGACACGTCCGCGGTGCACAGCCACTGCAGTGCCTGTTCCGCGTCGGGCCCGGTGAGCAGGTACTTGGAGAACGAGGTCTGGTCGAACAGCGCTACGTCACGGCGGGCGGCCCGCTGCTCGGCCGCGCAGGCGGGCAGCCAGTTCTGCGCCCCCCAGGCGTACTCGATGACGGGATCTTCCCCGCGCCGTGCGAAGAAATTGGGCCGCTCCCAGCCGTTCCGGCTGCCGAACACCGCCCCGGCCGCCGCCACCAGGTGGTGGACCGGTGAGCGGCGGAACGGGCGTGCCGTGGTCAGCTCCCGGTTCGGCCAGGGCAGCGCGTAGTGCAGGCCGAGGATCTCGCCGACCCGGTCGCGCAGCCACCGGTTGTTCCCGTGGAACGGCGAGAACCGCCGGATGTCGGAGGCGGTCAGGTCGATGCCGGGGTCCCCGGTGAGGATCCACTGGGCCAGCGCCTGGCCAGCGCCGCCCGCGGACGCGATGCCGACCGAGTTGAACCCGGCCGCGACGAAGAAATTGCGGCACTCCGGCGCCTCGCCGATGAGGAACTGGTTGTCCGGGGTGAAGCTCTCCGGGCCGTTGTACATCTTCTTGATCCCCGTGGTGCGCAGCGCGGGGACCCGCAACTGGGCCTCGTCGGCCAGCAGTGAGAAGTGGTCCCAGTCTTCGGGCAGCAACTGGAACTCGAACGGGAACGGCAGCGAGTCAGGCGCCACCCACGGTTTGGCGTTGGGCTCGAACCCGCCCACCACCAGGCCGCCCACCTCCTCCTTGAAATAGGTGTAGCCGTCCGGGTCGCGCAGGATGGGCAGGTCGCGATGCACCCCCTCGATCTGCTCGGTCACCACGTAGAAGTGCTCGCACGAATGCAGCGGGACGGTCACCCCGCACCACGCGCCGACCTGCTTGGCCCACTGGCCGGCGCAGTTCACCACGATCTCGGCCTCGATGTCCCCGCTCGCGGTGCGGACCCCGGTCACCGCGCCGCCGGCCACGGCGATGCCGGTGACCCTGGTGCGCTCGGCGATCACCACGCCCGCGTCCCTGGCCCCCTTGGCCAGCGCATAGGTGAGGTCGGCGGGGTTGGCCTTGCCGTCGTCGGGCAGCCAGATCGCGCCGCATAGGCCGGCCGTGTCCATGACCGGCCACAGCTCGCCGGCCTGCTCCGGGGTGATGATCTCACAGGACAGGCCATACGCTGCTGCGGCCGCGGCCGTCCTGCGCAGTTGAACCATGCGCTCCGGGGTGCGCGCGACGATGACACCGCCGCACCGGACGAACCCCGTGTCCTGACCCACCTCCGTGGCCAGCCTCGAGTACAGCTCGGTGGAGTACTGGACCAGCCGGGTGCCGCTTTCGGAGGCGCGCAACTGGCCGACGAGCCCCGCCGCGTGCCAGGTGGTCCCGCAGGACAGCCGCCCCTGTTCCAGCAGCAGCACGTCGCGGCAGCCGGCTATCGCCAGGTGGTAGGCAACGCTGGTCCCGATCACGCCCCCGCCGATGATTACGATGCGGGCCCGCTGCGGCAGCAAGTGCTGGCCCGGGGGACGACCCCCGGAACCCCCGCTGCCCGGCTCCCCGCCGTTAGTCCTCACGTTGTACGTCCTCCAGGAGCCGGGCGAAGTCTTTGCTGGTCAGGCCTTGCGCTGCACCTTCGAAGCGTTCCATCGCCCAGGACCAGAAATCGAAGTCGAGCGGGCTCGTCGCGTGCTGGATCGCTCCCCACAGCGTCCAGCCGTATTTGCCCATCACCCCGAGGAGCCGGGCACGTGCGATCTTGTTCCGCAGCGGCGCCCCGTAGTAAGCGGAGATCAGTTCGGCCAGCGCTTCCAGGGACAACTGGCACTCGCCCCAGATGTTGCCCAGCTCGAAGCAGGCGTCGTTGTTGCCCGAGTACTCATAGTCGATCAGCCAGATCCGCTCCCCGTCGTCGATGAAGTTGGCGGCGAGCAGATCGTTGTTGCACGGCACCGTGGGGTCCGGCCGGACAGCGAGCGCAGCGCGGGCGGAGTCGACGTGCCCCATCAGGTCGTCGTAGCCGTCCGGGATGGCGAACCCGTGTTCGCGCGCTACGGCCCGGTAGCGCTGCTGGATGGCGAACATGTCGAAGTCGCCGAGGAACCTCGGGCCAGCGTGCAGCAGTCGGCAGGCGCGGGCGATCCGGCCGATGTTCGCGGGCTCTGCCACGTCGGCGTTGCCGAAGGTACGCCCGTCGATGTAGCCGAGCACCAGCAGGCTGTCCTCGGGGCGGTAGGCCACTACCGGGGCGCCGACGCCGGCCTGCGCGGCGGCCACCGAGTTATGGTGCTCGTGGTCCCGGTTGATCGCCAGCATGTCGCCCTGGGACCAGACCCGGGCCACGTAGGCGCCTTCGGGCGTGGTCACCTTGTAATTCCGGTTGGTGAGCCCGCCCGGCAGGGCGGTCACCGACCGGGGGGTATGGGCCAGCGCCGGAACGCGGTCAAACAGATCCGTGACATCGGGCACGAGATGAGAGTAGACCCAATAAGGTCTAGACGAAAAGCAACGCCTAATTCTGAGTCGTCAAAGGTCTAGACAGTTAGGCCTTGAGAAGCCTACGCTACGCCTCATTCTGCGCAGGACCGCAACGGAAGGACCAGCGGATGAGCGCCAGTCCCGGCACGACAAGCGATCATCAGACCGATGCGGCCGATTTGGCGCGCTTCGGCTACAAACAAGAATTGAAGCGCGGGCTGGGGCTGTTCAGCTCGTGGGCGGTCGCGTTCAGCTATATCTCGCCCTCGACCGGCATCTTCACGCTGTTCGCGCTCGGCCTGACCACCCTCGGCGGGGTTTTCATCTGGACCTGGCCGGTGGTGGCGCTCGGCCAATTCATCATCGCGCTGAACTTCGCCGAGGTGACCAGCCACTATCCGGTGGCCGGCTCGGTGTTCCAGTGGACCAAGTACCTGGCGAACCGGTCCTATTCGTGGTTTACCGGCTGGATCTACCTGTTCGCCGGAATCCTGACGGTGGCCGCGGTGGTCGCCACGCTGCCGCTGGCGCTCATCCCGGCGCTGAACGGGCTCGGCTGGCACAGCCTGGGCCAGGGCAGCCCGGACACCCTGTTGCACACCCAGCTCGTCTTGGCGCTGATCACCCTGGCCGTGATCACCGTGCTGAACATCTACGGGGTACGGCTGGTGGCGCTGATCAACAACACCGGCGTCGTCTTCGAGATCCTCGGCATGTTCGTGTTCGCGCTTGTCCTGCTGGCCTTCCACAACCACCAGGGCATCAAGGTCGTGACCAACAGCGGCGGCATTCCGGTCAACGGCAGCACGTTCCTTGCCGCGATGTTCATGAGCCTGTTCGTCATCTACGGCTTCGACACCGCGTCCACGCTGTCCGAGGAAACCAAGGATCCGCGCCGGGCGGCGCCCAAGGGGGTCCTGTACTCGGTCATCGGCGCGTTCATCATCGGCGGCGTGTTCCTGCTGGGCACCCTGGTGGCGATCCCGGGAAGCCTGCACGGCGCGATGGCGGCGAACGGCGGCCTGGGCATTGGCCCGGCGCAGATCATCGAGGCGAACTTCTCCACCGGGTTCGCCACGCTCTACCTGTTCGTGGTCTCCGCCGCCATCTTTGTCTGCTGCCTGTCGATCATGGCGTCAACCATCCGGCTGTGCTTCGGCATGTCGCGGGACAAGGTGCTGCCGTTCTCCAAGCCGCTGTCCCGGGTGGCGCCGAAGCTGCACACGCCGGTCTGGACCTGCATCGTGATCGCGGTGCTCGCGGCGGTGCCGTTCATCCAGTACTCCGGGGTCGCGATCATCGCGATCGCGGCCACGGGCATGATTTACATGAGCTACTTCCTCGGCAACATCGTCATCCTGCGAGCCCGCGCCGGCGGCTGGCCGAGGACGAAGGCACCGTTCCATCTCGGCGGCTGGGGCATGGTGGTCAACATCGTCGGCCTGATCTACGGCGGCGCCATGCTGATCAACTTCGCGTGGCCGCGCGCGGCGAGCAACCCCAGGCCCAACCAGACGGCCGGGCTGACCGACTTCCACATCGACTTCCTGAACAAGATCCCGATCTTGTGGACCGTGTTCGTGTTCATCGTGGTGATCGGCGTCATCTACTACCTCGCGGTGGGGCGGCGCAAGGAGATCGCCCCGGTGATCTCGCCCGCCGGCGACGACCCGCCGCTGGTCTCGGCCACGCCCCCCACCCAGGCGGCCACCCCGCCAGAGGGATGAGCGATGCTGGACTGAGCATGTCTTCCCCGCCATGGCCCGGGCCAGCGCCCGCGGCATCACAGCTCCTCGGCCCGGCGCCACCGCCGATCAACCGGGGCCCGGGCACCACCGTGCACGCCCAGATCGAGGACTGGCTGGCGGAGCTGATCTCGGTGGGCCGCCTCGCCCCCGGCGACCGGATGCCCACCGAGCAGGAGCTTGCCGCGTGGCTCGGGGTCAGCCGGATGACCCTGCGCCACGCGCTGGCCAACCTCGCCCGGCGCGGGCTGGTCACCCGCACCGTCGGGCGCCGGGGCGGCACGTTCGTGGCCGAGTCCAAGCTGGAGCAGGACCTCACCACGCTGGCCGGGTTCTCCGAGCAGCTACGCCGGCACGGGATGGTGGCGGGCGCCAGGGTGCTGTCCGCCACCGAGCGCCCGGCCGGCCCGGTCGCAGCCGCCGCGCTGGAGGTGCCGGAGGGGGCGGCCCTGTATGAGGTACGGCGGGTCCGCCTCGGCGACGGCAGGCCCATCGCGCTGGAGCACTCGCTGTTCCCCGCCGCCATCTTCCCCGGCATGCTCGGCTGCCGGCTCGACGGCTCGCTGTATGAACTGCTCGAGGCCAACTACGGGCGGCGCCCTTGCCGGGCCAGGGAGAGCCTGGAGCCGGTCAGCGCCGGCGTCCGGGAGGCGGAAGCGCTGGAGGTGAAGGAAGGGGCGGCGCTCATGCTGGTGGAACGGACCGCCTACACCGATGAGGGCACGCCGGTCGAGTTCGCCCGCGACCTGTTCCGCGGCGACCGCACCCGCCTGGTGATGTGGACCGCGGAGCTGCCCGCCCGGCTGTGACCGGCCGGACCCGGCCGCGAAGCAAGGTCTCCCGACCAGCAACGTGATGCCCGTCACTGTCCGGACCGGATTGGATTTCCCTGAGCTGGGCAGGCGTTGACGCTTATCTGGACCCTCGCTTAGTCTACTAAGCGAATCGGAATAGTCGCTTTAGCCGGTTGGACGGCTACGCCCAGGAGGTCTGCCCCGTGGCCTTGCCGGACTTCTTCATCATCGGTGCCCCCAAAGCGGGCACCACGGCGCTGCATGCGGCCCTGGCCGCGCATCCGGGCCTGTTCATGTCGCCGATCAAGGAGCCCAAGTTCTTCCTCACCGACGGGCCTCCGCCGACCCGCGGCGGCGGGCCGGGCGACGTGCAGACCTATCGCGAGCATGTCTGGCGGCGCACGGACTACGAGGCACTGTTCGCCGGTGCCCCGTCCGGCACCCTGCGCGGCGAGTCGACACCTTTTTATCTCTATGACCGCGCCGCACAGCGCCGCATCGGTGAGCTGATCCCGCACGCCAAGATGATCGTGATCCTGCGCGACCCGGTCGAGCGCGCCCACTCGAACTGGACCCACCTGTGGTCGGCCGGGCTGGAGCCGGTCGGCGACTTCGTCCGCGCGTGCGACGAGGAGGACGGCCGCGTGGCGGCCGGCTGGGCGCCGTTCTGGCACTACACCAGGCTCGGCCGGTACGCCGAGCAGCTTGAGCACCTGTTTCTCAGGTTCCCCAGGGAACAGGTGTTCATCCTGCGCTACCGCGCCCTCCTGGACACACCGGCGCTGGCCCTCGACGACATCTGCGAGTTCCTCGGCGTCCACCAGGGCATCGTCGGGCACGTGCCCAGGGAGAACGTCACCGCGCAGCGCCGGCTCGCTCACCTACCGGGCCGCGTCCAAGCTGGCCCGGGGCGCCGCTGCGGTCGGACGGCATGTGCCGGGCGCGGCGGGCATTTCCCTGTCCCGGTCCATGGAGGGCTTCCTGCAGCAGAATGCGGGCCGGCGCCAGCCGCTGTCCTGGGAGCAGCGCCAGGCCGTGCTGCCCTACTTCGAGAACGACATCAGGCAGCTCGAACGCCTCACCGGCGCCTTCTTCGGCGACTGGCTACAGCCAAGGGAGCGTTCCGGCGGGCTGGTCGGCGCCAGGCCGGCCGGGCAGTCGCAGGCCCGCAACGGCCGGCCCCGCCTCTGACGGCTTCCGGCACCGGGCAGCGCGGCCCGGTGCCGGAGGGGGCTTACCCGGCCAAGGCCCCGTGACGGGGGAACGGGGCCGCAGGCCATCGGGGTTCCGGGCCGTGGGGTCCGGGGGCTCGCCCCCGGGGAGGGCGGAGTGCTCCCCCGGGCTAGCCGTTCTGCCGCAATTCGGTGCGCAGTTCGTGCGCGCCGTCGGGCCGGGTCATCTCGTAGTAGAGCCGGCGCCCACCGCCGGGAAGCTCGACGAAGTCGAGGTAACGCAGCCCCCTGCCGGCGTAGGGCGACTCGGCCGCCGGGTCCGCGCCGAGCGCCGCGAGCGAGACGGGCTCGCTGCCGATCGCGATGCCGGTGCGCTCCTCATAGTTCTCCGCCGCGCTGGCCCGCCCGTCATAGAACGCCACCACCGAGTCGCCGTCCTGCCACACCGCGCTGATCCGGGTGCCCCGCGCGTCCCAGTGCCCGGGCCGGCCGCTCAGCGCGGTGCCGTGCCAGGTCCAGTCGAGCCCGTCCGGGCTTGTCGCGTAGTCGGTCACCATCTGGTCGGCCTCGGCGGGATCGGCCAGCGGGTGACAGCACGCCCAGAGCTGCCAGCTGCCGTTCAGCCGGATCACCGGGTCCTTGACGCCGGTCTGCGCATCCCCGGGGATCACGACCAGGCGCTTGGCGGCGTCGAACTCGGCCGGGTGCGCGGCCTTGAGCAACTCGATCCGCCAGTGCTTGGTGCCGGGCGTGGCGCAGCTCAGGTACAGCCGCCACCGGCCCGACCGGTCGCGCACTAGTTCCGGCCGTTCCAGCGATTCCGCACCGACCTCGTCACGCCCGATGGTGCAGAGCGTCTCGAAGTGCACGCCGTCGGCGGACCGTGCCACCGCGATGGCGTAGCCCCGGCCCGCCCCGATCGGCCGGCGTAGCCGATAGGCGAGGTAGATCCCATCGTCGCCCAGTGCCGCGCTAGGGGCACCGGCCCAGTAGCCCAGGCCGGGAGCGGGCGGGGCGATCACGACTGTGGACTCATCGGGGCGCGGCAGCAGCGCTGCTCCAGGGCCCTCGGCAGATATGCTATTAAACATATCGGAATACTAGACAGTAGTGGTGACCTTGCGCTTGGCGAATGTAATATCGCCCATGTTTGTCCATGCCTGACCCCTTGCGCGCAATGTTACGTCCCGGTAACGTACTCGCCGGTAGCCTGTCGGTAGACCGGGGTACACGATAGGCGGCCTGATCGCCGGGCGGGGTCAGGTAGACCGATCAAGGAGAGAAGGACGAATGGCGATTCGTAAGAGGCTTACCCGTAGGGTCCTGTTCACAGGTGTAGCGACGGCCGTGGCGGTCGGCGCGAGCGCCGGTGTCGCCCTCGCGGTGGCAATCACGTTCACGATCAGCCCGGGCGGCGCTATCACCGCCAAGGCTGGCACTACGACCCTCAAGGACACCAACACCGGCAGCGTGCTCACGTGCGCGTCGTCGACTTCGTCTGGCACGCTGAAGAGGGGCAGCGGTGTCGCCGGGTCCAACCTCGGCTCCATCACCAAGCTGTCCTTCAGTAACTGCACCGGCCCGCTGGGCCTGACCTTCACGGTCACCAACAGCGCCTTCCCGTGGATACTGAGTGGCACCTCCTACAACGCCACCACCGGCACCACGACCGGCTTCATCAACGGCATCAAGTCCAAGCTGTCCGGACCGAGCTGCAGCGCGAACGTGGCCGGCACCACCGCCACCACCAAGGGCAAGGTGAAGGTCACCTATAAGAACAGCACCGGCAAGCTCACGGTGCTCGCCGCCGGTGGCAACCTGCACGTCTTCAATGTGGTCGGTTGCGCCGGCCTGATCAACAGCGGCGATGCCACCCAGTTCAGCGGTGTCTACACGGTGACGCCGAAGCAGAAGATCACTTCCCCGTAACTAGCACGAAAGGCCGCCGCTAGCGGCCTGAGGGGCAGCCACCGGACTGCCGGCACTGCCCGGCACTCCACCGGTGGCTGCCCCACTGTTTTCCAATAAATGAATCCCCATTCACCCCACCCGTAACTCGAGACCAAGGAGATCTGATGAACCGGCTCGTGCGGATGCCAGGCCGCGGCATGGCGGCCACGGCCATCGCCGGACTGCTCGCGCTCGCGACGATCGCCGCCACCCCGGCGGCCGCGTCGGCGGCCACGGCGCTCAAGGTTAGGTACCCGGTGAACGGCAGCACGTTCATCAAGGCCGCCAACGCGACCGTCACGCTCGGCCCCGGCGCGTTGCGGTCCAGGGTGAACCTCGGCAACGGCAACGTGACGGCCAGCCTCAACCTGCCGCCGGCCACCGGGTCCTTCAAGGAACTCGGCGTGGTCCCCGTGACCGCGACGGTCGCGTTCATCCAGAACGGGCCGACCACAGGGAAGGTCGACCTGAGCACCGGCGCGGTCACGACCATGTCCAGCATCACCCTGCAGATCACCAGCCTGTCGGTGTCGGGGCTGCCGGTCCCGGTCGGCCCGGCGTGCGAGAGCGCCACCCCCGCCTCGGTCTCACTGGCCAGTCAGCCGGGCTTCAGCATCGTCAACGGCGGTACCGTCAGCGGCACCTACACGATTCCGCCATTCGCTCACTGCGGACTGGTCACCCCGGTGCTCAACCTGACCATCACCGGCCCGGGCAACACCATCTCGCTCACCCTCGGCAAGGCCCACGTCATCGGCTGAGGAACTCACGCGGGGCGACCGCCGCACACGCTGTGTGGCGATCGCCCCGCTTCAGCCGTGCTTCCGATGAATATTACTGATGAGTACGTTTCGCCCTCCCCGGTGCGGGGCAGTGGCGATGGGGTCGATCACAGCAAGCCCGCCCATGGGATGAGCGGGCAAGCCGATCAGGGAGAGGGACACCCATGACAATCCTCAAACGTGCTGGCAGCGCTCTGGTGACCGGCGTCGCACTGGCCGGGATGCTGGCCCTGTCCGCCAGCGCCGCGGGCGCGGCGACCAACGCGCGGGTCGCGGCGACCTGGACCGTCAAGCCCGGCGGGGCCATCACGGCCAAGGCCGGGGTGACGACGCTGAAGGACAGCAGTACGGGCAGCACCCTGACCTGCAAGACCTCAAGCGGTAAGGGCACGGTCAAGAAGGGCAGCGGTCTGTCGGGCACCAACATCGGCTCGATCACCGCGCTGTCGTTCAACACCTGCACGGGCCCGCTGGGCCTGACCTTCACGGTGAAGACCACGCACTTCCCGTGGCACCTGAACGCCAAGAGCTTTAAGAGCGGCGTCACTACCGGCTCCATCACCGGCATCCACGCCACGCTGACCGGCCCTAGCTGCAGCGCCGTCGTGGACGGCACCGGAGCGACCGCCAACAACGGCATGGTGACGGCCACCTACACCAACAGCACCGGCAAGCTGGCCACGACCGGCGCGGGCAACCTGCACATCTACAAGGTCGTCGGCTGCGCCGGCCTGATCAACTCCGGCGATGGCACCTCGTTCAAGGGCTCCTACACCGTCACCCCCAAGCAGACCATCACCAGCCCCTGACCCATCAGGATCACTAGCAACGTCGCTGGGCCGCCCGGATCACCGGGCGGCCCAGCGCCACATCATTCGGACGGATCAAAGCTCATGACCGGTTTGCTGGCAGGCGCGGGCATGCCTTCGGCGGTGCACCCGGCGTCTCTTGTGACATGCCCGTGACCTGCGGAGACCTGGGCGAATCGGGGCTTGTCTTGGTTCGGTATCTGTTAACGTGCCCTTGACCCTGATATCCGTAATACCTAGGATACTGGCCGGTAACAAAGAACGGCCAGTCAGAGCTTGCACGGGCGGGGCTGTGGCAGGGCCGACGACGAGGCCGGGGCGCGCTGGTTGCTGTGCGCGGCCGCTTGTGGCCTCCAGCGCACCGCTGCATGGGTGACGTGGAGGTCAGGCCGGTCAATGGACGGAGGCGGATGCGTGGCTCTCGCCATCTCTGAGATCGGGCTCGTCCCCGCAGGCACGCCCGGGCCCACGAGTCACGGCGAGTGTCCCGTGGGGAGCGTCGGCCACGCATGAAGTGGACGCGGAGGACTGCACGGCGTGCCCCCAGGGCTGTGGCCCAGGTCGCGGCCCTGGCCGGGATGGTGGCGGTCACCGGCCTCGCCGCCGGCGCCGCATCAGCCTCCGGGAGCCACGCCACCGCGCCGCAGACCGCGACGGTCTCCCTGACCTACCAGTGCCGATTTCCCTCGGGACAGCACCCGGTGACCGTCGGGGTTGCGGCGCACGTTCCCGCTGTGGCGAAGGTGGGCAAACCCATTCAGCCGACCGGCGTCAGCCTGACCATGAGCTTGCCACCAGCGGCCGCCGCCGCGCTGGCCGGTTTGCACTCCGCGACCGTGAGCGCGGCCACCAGGCTCACCGTCAGCGAGTCCGAAGGCTCCGTCGGCACCATGGCTGTGTGGCCAGGGGTCACCGCGCACCCGGTCCACCGGCCGGCCCGCGGCAGCCTGACATTGACCGCCGCGGGCGCGGTGCCCTCGGTGACCGCGTCCTCGCCCGGGAACGTCGCGCTCACCGCCGCTGGCCTCTCGGTCTCGTTCACCGCGGGCCGCGCCGCCGCGGCGCCCGCCCCCGCGCCCGGCCCGGCCCGGCCGACGGCGCCGACCGCGGGCACCGCCGACGTCCCAGGCCACGCCACGGCCGCCACGGGCGGCGGGGCCACCGTCCCGTCACCGTCGGCCAACGCCCACCCCCCGCTCCTGGTGACCTGCACACTGGCTCCGGGCCAGCACGCCGCGCTGGGGACCGTGCTGGTCGTCGGCAAGGCGCGCCAGGCCGGGCCGAGGCACGCCGCCGACCCCACGGGGAAGTGCCCCAAGCTCCCGCCGAACGGGCTGAAACTGAACCCGCGCTTCCCGCCACCCCCCCACCCGAAACTCACGCTCCAAGCCCATGCACCGTCGCAGGGGTGTGCCTTCGCAACCGGGTATGCCGACGTGCGCAAGCTGAAGGGCGCCACCCTGCTCCAGCCTGTGATCACGAATGTGTGGGAATCGATCAACACACTGGCGAATCTCACCACACAGGTGAATTACCTCGAGCTCGACAATGCCGCGGAGCTGGAGTTTCACGGGCTGCACCAATTCCCGCCATCGACGGCAACGTTCCTGACCTTCGGTTTCGTGCCGACCACCGCCACGTTGGAACTGATGGAGCAGGGGACGATCAACATCTTCGTCGTCGGGCCGGCCATACCCGGTGTGCCATGCCATCCCAACAAGTTCCGGAGTTGCAACAACGTGGCCACGGCGTACTCGCAACTCAAGGCGCTGATCGCCCCGGGCAGCGTCACGGTCAACGGCGTGCCGCTCGACGTGGGATCCCACTGCGAGACCCCGGCGTTCGACGTCATATTGACGGGAAGCAACGCAACGAACCCCCCTTACAGCATCCAGTTCGGCGGCCCGCTCACCGGCATGGCCACGATTCCGCACTTCAAGAACTGCGGGGTCGGGGAGAACCTGGACCCGATTTTCAACGCGGCGATCTCGGGCCCCCGGAACTTCACCATTCTCACGCAGGGCGCCCTGTGCACCGTACAGGGTGCCTTTGGCTGCGTACCGAAGAGCTTTACGCCGATGCCGGTGAAGCCGATACGCAAGGTTATTGGCTGAGATGGCGGCAGCAGTGGCCGCCGCCGATCAGGGAGGTGAGATGGGCACCGAGGTGGTCGTGGAAGGGCTGACCAAGTCCTTCGGGCGCCATGTCGTGTGGCGTGATATCTCGCTGTCCCTGCCGGCCGGCGAGGTGAGCGTCATGCTCGGGCCCTCCGGCACCGGCAAGACGGTGTTCCTGAAGTCGCTGGTCGGCCTGATCAGGCCGGACCGCGGGCAGGTGGTGGTCGACGGCATCGACACCGTCCACTGCTCGGAGCGCCAGCTCTACCAGGTGCGCAAGCTGTTCGGCGTGATGTTCCAGGACGGCGCGCTGTTCGGCTCGCTGAACCTCTACGACAACATCGCCTTCCCGCTGCGCGAGCACACCAAGAAGACCGAGGCCGAGATCCGGCAGATCGTGCTGGCCAAGATGGAGATGGTCGGCCTGGCCGGGGAGGAGCACAAGTTCCCCGGCGAGATCTCCGGCGGCATGCGCAAGCGCGCCGGGCTGGCCCGCGCCCTGGTGCTCGACCCCGAGATCATCCTGTGCGACGAGCCGGACTCCGGGCTCGACCCGGTGCGCACCGCCTACCTGTCGCAGCTGCTGATCGACCTCAACGCCGAGATCGACGCCACCATCCTGATCGTCACGCACGACATCCAGATCGCCCGGACCGTGCCGGACAACATCGGCATGCTGTTCCGCGGCAACCTGGTCATGTTCGGCCCGCGCGAGGTGCTGCTCACCAGCGACAACCCGGTCATCACCCAGTTCGTGAACGGGCGCAGGATCGGGCCGATCGGCATGTCGGAGGAGAAGGACGAGGCCACGCTGGCCCAGGAGCGGGCCGCGCTCGGCAACGGCGAAGCCGAGCCGGGCAGCCCCGCGCTCATGCCGCAGCTGGTGCCCAGTCCCGGGCTGCCCGAGCGGCAGGCCGTACACCGGCGCATGGACCGGGTGATGTCCATCCTGCCCACGCTGCCCACCGCGGCGCAGGAGGCGATCCTGGCCGACCTCGCCGTCGAGACCGGCCAGCAGGCCAGGCCGGCCCCGGCCGGCGGCACGGCCCGGGATCCGGAGCGGGAGCGGGCCCAGGCCCAGGCGCGCGCCGAGGCCTGGAAGCTTGCCCGGGAGCGTGAGGCGGCGCAGCGCGAGGCCGAGCAGGACACCGCCGGGCAGGAGTCCGTGGAGTGGGAAAAGCCCGACCGCTGGCCGCCCGACTGGCCAGGAGGTGGCGGGTGACCACTCAACAGGATCCGGCGACCACGCCACAGCCCGCGGAGCCGGTCACCAAGCCGGAGACGAGCTTCTTCGGCGCCGGTGCGCTGCGGCAGACCGGCAACCTGTTCGCGCTCGCCGCGAGCGTGATCCGGCTGACGTTCAAGCGCCCGTTCCAGTCCCGCGAGCTGATCGAGCAGTTCTGGTTCATCGCCAGCGTGACGATCCTGCCGACCGCGCTGGTGGCGATCCCGTTCGGCGCGGTGATCACGCTGCAGGTGGGCTCGCTAACCCAGCAACTCGGCGCGGAGTCGTTCACCGGTGCGGCCAGCGTGCTCGCGGTGGTCCAGCAGGCCAGCCCGATCATCGTGGCACTGCTGATCTCCGGTGCGGGCGGCTCGGCGATCTGCGCCGACATCGGCTCCCGCACGATCCGCGAAGAGATACAGGCCATGGAGGTGATGGGCGTCTCGCCCATCCAGCGCCTGATCGTGCCCCGGGTGCTGGCCGCGATGTTCGTCGCCATCCTGCTCAACGGCCTGGTCTCCGTGGTCGGCGTGCTCGGCGGCTACTTCTTCTTCGTCTACCTCCAGCACGGCACACCCGGCTCGTTCCTGGCCAGCTTCTCCGCGCTCGCGCAGACTCCGGACCTGTTCATCAGCGAGATCAAGGCGCTGATCTTCGGGTTCATCGCGGGCGTGGTCGCCGCGCACCGCGGCCTGAACCCCAAGCCCGGCCCTAAGGGCGTCGGTGACGCGGTCAACCAGTCCGTGGTGATCACGTTCCTGCTGACGTTCTTCGTCAACCTGGTCCTCACCGCGATCTACCTGCAGATCGTGCCGCCGAAGGGATCGTGACCGATGGGCGTGGTGACCGGCACTGGCGCGGGCAGGTGGCCCGCCCGGCTCGCTGCGTTCGGCGACCGGAGCATGTCCTGGCTGGACATGCTGGGCGACCAGCTTGTCTTCTACGCACGCGCGCTGGCCTGGACCCCCCGCGCCATCCGGCGCTACTTCAAGGAGGTGCTGCGCCTGCTGTCCGAGGTCAGCTTCGGCAGCGGCGCGCTGGCGCTGATCGGCGGCTCCGTCGGCGTGATGATCGCCCTGACGCTGTTCACCGGGACCGTCGTCGGCCTGCAGGGCTATGCCGCGCTGAACCAGATCGGCGCCGCCGCGTTCACCGGCTTCGTCTCCGCGTACTTCAACACCAGGGAGATCGCGCCGCTGGTGGCCGGGCTGGCGCTGTCGGCCACCGTGGGCGCGGGCTTCACCGCGCAACTGGGCGCCATGCGGATCAACGAGGAGGTGGACGCCCTGGAGGTGATGGGCGTGCCCAGCCTCCCGTACCTGGTGACCACCCGGATCGTGGCCGGCTTCATCGCCGTCATCCCGCTGTACGCCCTCGGCCTGGTCAGCTCCTACCTCGGCTCCCGCGTGGTCACCGTGGTGTTCAACGGGCAGTCCGCGGGGACCTACGACCACTACTTCGGGCTGTTCCTCTCACCGGTGGACGTGCTCTGGTCCTTCCTCAAGGTGATGCTGTTCAGCGTCGTGGTCATCCTTATCCACACCTACTACGGGTACCGCGCCAGCGGCGGCCCGGCGGGCGTGGGCGTCGCCGTGGGCCGGGCGGTGCGAACCGCGATCGTCATGATCAACATCATCGACTTCTTCATGAGCCTGGCGATCTGGGGCGCCACGACGACCGTGCGGGTCGCCGGATGAGACTGACCGCGGCACAGGACAAGACCAGGCGCCGGCTGGTCGGCGTGGTGTTCCTGCTGGTCTTCGCCCTGCTGGTGTGGCTGTCGGTGGCCCTGTACAACAAGCAGTTCACCCCGGTAGCCATGGTCACCCTGTACACCGACAGCGTCGGCAACGAGATGCACCCCGGGGCCGAAGTGAAGATCCGCGGCGTGCAGGTCGGCGAGGTGCGGCAGATCTCCGCCGACGGCACCGGGGCCAAGCTGGAGCTTGCCATCCAGCCGGGCATGGTCAATCAGATCCCGGCGAACGTGACCGCGGAGATGCTGCCGACCACACTGTTCGGCGAGCGGTACGTGGACCTGGTCTCGCCGGCCCAGCCCACACAGGCCCGGCTCACCGCGGGCACCGTGATCACGCAGGACCACGCGGCCGACGCGGTGGAACTGGAGAAGGTGCTGAACAACCTGCTCCCGCTGTTGCGGGCCTCCGAGCCGGACAAGCTCGACATCACGCTGACCGCGCTCGCCGATGGCCTGCGGGGCAACGGCAAGGAACTGGGCCAGACCCTGGTGGCGCTCAACGCCTACCTGGCCAAGTACAACCAGCACCTGCCCGCCCTGGACAACGACATCAAAGCGCTGGCAACGTTCTCCAGGAACCTCAACCAGGCGGCGCCCGACCTGGTTCAGGCCCTGTCCGACTTCACCGTCACCAGCCAGACGGTCGCGGCCGAGCGGGCCAACATCTCCGCGCTGTACAGCACGGTGACAACGGCCTCCGGTGACCTGCAGGCCTTCCTCGACGCCAACTCGTCCAACATCATTCAGCTCAACGCGGCCAGCGTGGGCACGCTGCAGATCCTGGCCCGCTACTCCCCCGAGTTCCCTTGCTCGCTCAGGGACCTGGTCAACTTCGAGCCCGCGGTCGACAAGCTGCTCGGCAAGGGCACCAACCAGCCCGGCATACACGTCCAGGCGGTCGTGGTCCCGCCGCTCGGGCCGCACAACATCGGCCGCTACGTGGCCGGCCAGGACACCCCGAAGTTCGGCGACAACCTGGGGCCGCACTGCTACTCGATCCCGTTCAAGGGGATCACCCTCAACGACGGCGCCGCCCCGTCCAACGCCGCCGCGACGTCCGTTCCCGCGGGCCCGAGCGGCAAGACCGGGCGCGCGCAGCACACGGCCCGGCAGGCGCACACCACCGCGGCGCAGATCGCGGGCTCCCCGGCAGAGGGTGAGCTGGTCAGGGAACTGACCGGGATGGAGCTTGGCCGCTCCCCCGCCCTGGTCCCGGCCTGGGGCAGCCTGCTCACCGCGCCGCTGTTCCGCGGCACCACGGTGGACCTGAGGAAAGCGGCATGAAGCGCAAGAGCCTGGCCGGCCCGGTCGTCAAGTCGCTGATCTTCATCGTGGTCACGGCCACGGTCACCGCGCTCCTCGGCATCAGCATCGCCCACAGCGGAGTCTCCGCCACGGTTGGCTACCAGGCGGTGTTCTCCGACGTGACCGGGCTGAACGTCGGCGACGACGTGGACATCGCCGGGGTGCGGGTCGGTGACGTCACCTCGATCACCGTTTACGGGCACAACAAGGCGCTCATCGGCTTCGCCGTGCAGTCGGGCCGGACGCTGCCGGTCTCGGTGACCGCCACGATCAAGTACCTCAACCTGGTCGGGCAGCGTTACGTCGAACTCGGCCAGGGCACCGGTCCGGTGGGCCGGACGCTCCCGCAGGGGGGCACCATCCCGGAGGCGCACACCACCGCGGCGCTGGACCTGACCGAGCTGTTCAACGGGTTCCAGCCGCTGTTCCAGGCGCTGTCCCCCCATGACGTCAACCAGCTTTCCGCCGAGATCATCCAGGTCTTCCAGGGCGAGAGTCCCAACATCACCGCGCTTGTCGCCAGCGTGGGGTCGCTGACCACCGCCCTGGCCACCAGGGACCAGGTCATCGGCGCGGTGATCGACAACCTCAACACCGTGCTGCACACCGTCGGGACCCGCAGCGGCGAGCTGTCCAATTTCGTGAGCACGCTGCAGGAACTGGTGTCCGGGCTGGCAGCCGACCGGCAGCCGATCGGCAGCGCCATCTCCGCGATCGCCAGCCTGTCCACCGCCACCGCGGGCCTGCTCCAGGTCTCCCGGCCGCCGCTGAGCGCAACCATCACCCAACTCGGGCGGGTGGCCGGCAACCTGGCGAACAACACGCCGACGGTCAACACCTTCCTGAAGAACCTTCCGGTGAAGATGTCGCAGATCGCCAGGCTCGCCTCCTACGGTTCGTGGCTGAACTTCTTCATGTGCGACGCCCTGGTCAGCGGGGTCAAGGAGAAGTTCGGCCCCGACCCCACCGGGGTCCCCGTCACCGCCGCGAGGTGCAAGGGATGAAGCCCCTGTCCGAGCGCAACCCCATCGCCATCGCCATCGCCGGCCTGGTGCTGATGGGCCTGCTCGCATTCGCCGTCTTCGACTCGGCCAACCTGCCGATCATCGGCGGCGGCACCGGGTACACCGCGTACTTCGCCGAGGCCGCCGGGCTGCAGGCCGGGAACGAGGTGCGGGTCGCCGGGGTGATCGTCGGCCGGGTGACCGGCATCTCGCTGGCCGGCAACAAGGTAGCGGTGACCTTCAAGGTGAAGGGCGCCTGGGTCGGCGACGAAACCAGGGCCGCCATCAAGATCAAGACACTGCTCGGCGACAAGTTCCTGGCGCTCGACCCCCTGGGCACCCAGGCGCAGAACCCGGGCACGCCGATCCCGCTGTCCCGGACGACCGCGCCTTACGACGTGACCCAGGCGTTCAACGGGCTCGGCCAGGAGGTCACCCAGATCAACACCGTCCAGCTCGGGAAGAGCCTGCAGACGCTCGCCGAGGCGTTCTCCGGCACGCCGCCCTACACCCGCTCGGCGCTGCGCGGGCTCGCCTCGGTGTCCCGGTCGATCGCCTCCCGTGACGTCCAGCTGGCTGGCCTGCTGCGGGGGGCCAGGAACGTCACCGGGGCGCTGGCCGGCCAGAATGCCAAGTTCGCCAAGCTGCTCGGGGACGGCAACCTGCTGCTGGCCGAACTGCGCCAGCGCCAGACCGCGATCCACGCGCTGCTGACCGGCACGCAGGCGCTGGCCATCCAGCTGTCCGGCCTGGTCGCCGACAACCAGGCCAAGCTCGGCCCGACGCTGGCCGAACTCAACCAGGTGACCACCGTGCTGGAGGCCAACCAGGCGAACCTCAAGAAGGCACTGGCGCTGGCCGGGCCCTACTACCGGCTGCTCGGCAACGCACTGGGCAACGGCCGCTGGTTCGACACCTACCTGTGCGGCATCGTCCCCAAGTCCTACCTGCCGCCCGGCACGGGCCCCTCGACCGGGTGCGAGCCCCCGAAACCCTGAGGTCCCGATAATGATGACAATGCGGATCGGCGGCCTGCTACGGACGCGGCGGGACCGGCTGGTGCTCGGCGCCGGCGCGGTCATCGTGGCCGCAGCGCTGGTGGCCGGCGGCGTCCTCGTGTACCGCGCGGGCCACAAGAGCACGCAGGTCACGGCGTACTTCAGCGAGACGATCGGCGTGTACCCCGGCTCCACGGTCCGGGTGCTCGGCGTCCCGGTCGGCACGGTCGACTCGGTCCAGCCCCAGGGCACCGAGGTCAAGGTCACGATGACGGTGAACTCCGGCGTGGCGGTGCCCGCCGACGCGACGGCCGTGGTGATCGAGCCCAGCGTGGTGGCCGACCGGTACGTCCAGCTCACCCCCGCCTATACCAGCGGCCCGCAGCTCACCGACAACGCGGTGATCCCGGTGAGCCGCACCGCGGTGCCGGTCGAGGTGGACCAGATCTACACCAGCATCAACCGGCTCACCCAGGCGCTCGGGCCGAACGCGCTGAACAAGAACGGCGCACTGTCCGAGCTGGTCAAGACCGGTGCGGCCAACCTGAACGGCAACGGGGCCAACCTGCACGCGATGATCACGCAGTTCGGCGCGCTGTCCAAGACGCTGGGCGACAACTCGGGCAACCTGTTCGCCACCATCACCTACCTGCAGCGGTTCACCTCAATGCTGAAGGCCAATGACGGGCAGGTGCGGCTGGCCGAGCAGCAGCTCGCCAGCGTGTTCGGCTTCCTGGCCAGCGACCGGCAGGATCTGGGCGGCGCCCTGCACGAGTTGTCCATCGCGCTTGGCCAGGTGCAGGGCTTCATCGCGAACAACCGGGGGCTGATCAAGACCAACGTCGCCAAGCTGGCGGCCATCACCAAGATCCTCGTCGACGAGAAGGCATCACTGTCGGAGGCCGTGAACACCATCCCGCTGGCGGTAGACAACGTGGTCAACGCCTACGACGCCACGAACCACACGCTGGACGGCCGCGGCGACCTGAACGAGCTGAGCATGGGACCAGGCGCGCACGCCCTGACCGCGATCACGGCGGGCGGCACGGGCACGGGCGGCAGCGGGCCGACCGGCGCGGTGCCGCTGACCCCCTCGGCGCTGCGCGTGGTCCCGCCGCTGCCACTGCCGGCCGTGGGCTTGTACGGCACGCCCGAGGCTGTGCAGGCGGGAGGCCGCTGATGCTTTTCGCTGCCATACGCAACCCCGGGGCTGGCCGGTCCCCGCGGTACGCAAGGGTCACGGGGCTGGCCGCCGGGGTGATCGCCGCCGTGACCGCGGTGTGCGTCGCGGGGTGCAGTTCGGGGGGGTTCAACGGGATCTACAGCATCCCGCTGCCCGGCGGCGCCGACCTGGGCCCGCACCCGTACCAGGTGACCGCGGAGTTCAGCAACGTGGTCGACCTGGTGCCGCAGTCCTCGGTGAAGGTGAACGACGTCTCGGTCGGCCGGGTGACCCGGATCTACCTGCCGCCGCACGGCTGGACCGCGCGGGTGACCATGGAGATCAACGGCAGCGTGCGCCTGCCCGGCAATGCGATTGCTCAGGTGCAGCAGGCCAGCCTGCTCGGCGAGCAGTACGTGGGGCTGTCCGCGCCGCCGGGCAGGCCGCCGGTGGGCCGACTGCACAACGGCTCACTGATCCCGCTGGGCAGCACCACCACCAACGCCACCGTGGAGGAAGTTTTCGGCGCGCTGTCGCTGCTGCTCAACGACGGCGGGCTCGCCCAGCTACACGTGATCACCACCGAGCTCAACGCCGCGCTGGCGGGCAACGAGCCGGAGATCCGCGCGCTGCTCGGCCGGCTCGGCACGCTGATCGGCAACCTCAACGACCACCGCAAGGACATCGTCAGCGCGCTGGACGGGCTGGACGCGCTGTCGGCCACCCTGGCCGCCCGCAACCGGCAAATCGGCCATGTGCTCGACCACATCAACCCTGGCCTCGAGGTGCTGTCCGAGCAGCGCACGCAACTGGTCACCATGCTCAACGCGCTGCACCGGCTCAGCGGCATCGCGGTGCACACGATCAATGCCAGCGAGGCCAACTTCGCCGCCAACCTGCGCGCGCTCGCGCCAACCCTGCGCGAGCTGGCCGATGCCGGGCAGAACCTCCCGCTGGCCCTGCAGGTGCTGCTCACCTATCCGTTCACCGACCAGGTGCTCAAGGACATCAAGGGCGATTACATCAACGCCTACCTGTCCATCCAGGCCGCCCCGGGCACGACCGTTATCGCGCCGGTCGTGCCGCACCCTGCCCCCACCCCCACGCCGACTCCGCAGGGAGGTGGGCGCTGATGCTGACCCGCGCCACCAGGATCAAGCTCGTGGTGTTCGGGGTGATCGCCGTCCTGGTGATCGGCTACACCGGGTTCCACTACGCCAGCCTCGGCCGGCTCTTCGGCCTGCGCGGCTACTACACGGTGCAGATCGAGCTCGCCAGCGCGGGCGGGATCTTCCCGCAGGCCGACGTGACCTACCGCGGCGTCTCGGTGGGTCGGGTCGGCGCGGTGCGGCTCACCCCGACCGGGGTCGAGGCGGACCTGAACATCAGCAACACCGCGCCGCCGATCCCGGCGGACCTGCATGCCGGCGTGGCCAACCTGTCCGCCGTCGGGGAGCAGTACGTCGACCTGCGGCCGGCCACGAGCAGCGCGCCCTACCTCACCCAGGGCAGCGTGATCCCGCGCCGCGACACCACGCTCCCGCTGCCGGTGACCAGCCTGCTGACCAGCGTCAACGAGCTGGCCACCTCGATACCGCTGCGCGAGCTGCGCATCGTGCTGAACAACCTGGCCATCGGGTTCGGCGGCACGAGCACCAGCCTGCAGGCGCTGATCCACGGGCAGAGCAAGTTCATCAGCGCGTCCGGCTCCGCCCTGACGCAGACCACCACGCTGATCGATGACGGCCAGACGGTGCTGGCCACCCAGAACGCCGAGGCGGCGGCGTTCCGCTCGTTCGCCGCCAGCTCGCGGCTGTTCGCGGGACAGCTCGTCGCCTCCGACGCCGACCTGCGCCGGCTGTTCGCGAACGGCGCCCCGGCGGCGGTTCAGGTCTCCGGCCTGATCACCGACAACACCCCGACGCTTGGCGCGCTGATCGCGAACCTGCTGACCACCGCACAGATCACCCTCACCCGCGGGCCAGCGCTGCAGGAGACGTTCTCCGCCCTGCCCGCCGCGATCGCCGCCGGGTCCACGGTGATCACCACCAAGGGCGCGCGGTTCGGCGTGGCGCTGACCTTCTTCAACCCGCTGCCCTGCACCGCCGGGTACCAGGGCACGAAGGTCCGCAACGGGCTGGACACCTCGCCGGGCCCGCCGCTGAACACCAATGCCCGGTGTACCTCACCTGTCAGCAGCGGGATCAACGTGCGGGGCTCGGCGCACGCGCCGGGCCCCGCGGCCTCGTCCCCGATGGCCGGACTGCTGGGGCTGTCACCATGAGCCTGGTCCGAGCGCTCCAGGTCATCGCCTAGGGTTTGTGCGCATGACGACGGCAAGCGCGACCACGAAACCGGGCACCCGCGGGTGGCTGGCCGAGCCGCTCGTGGCCACCGCCCTGGTGCTGGCCGTCCTGGCCGCCGGGTTCGCGGCCTGGTCGGGCTGGTCGCTGTACCAGGCGTCGAACGCCGCGCCGCCCCCCGCCGCGCAACTCCGCGACCAGGTGCTCCAGGCGGGTGAGCAGGCGGTGCAGAACTTCAACACGCTCGACTACCGCAAGGTCGCCGCGGGCCTCGGCGCTGTGGGAGCAGTCCTCGACCGGGCCGCTGCACGCCGAGATCAGCGCTGGCCGCAGCCAGTTCACCACGCAGATCGAGACAACCAAGACGGTCACCACCGCCCGGATCCTTGACGGCGCGCTCACCGCGCTGAACCCAAAGGCCGGCACGGCGAGCATCATGGTGGCCGTGCAGATCACCGTGACCCCGGCCAGTGGGTCACCGGTCACCAAGCAGAGCCGCCTGCTCGGCACGCTGACCAGGACGTCGTCCGGATGGAAGCTGAGCGCGCTCGGCCAGGTCCCGGTGGGTGCGGCATCACCGGGCAGCGGGAAGGGCTCCGGCGGTGGCTGACAAGGACGTCAAGGTCACCGAGGCGGCGCGGGACGAGGATGCCGACCTGGTGGGAGGCGCGATCGCAGAGCGGGTCAGGCCCACGGACACGGCACAGGCCGGAAATTCCGATCTCGTACAGCCCGACATCGCAGAACCCAAGGACGGACAGCAGCCCGGGGAAGACCGGTCCGAGGACGCGCAGCAGCCCGGGGCCGGAAATTCCGATCTCGTAAGATCCGAGATCGCACAACCCGAGGATGGGCAGGCCGAAACCGGCGAGCCCGAGACCGGCGAGCCCGAGACCGGCGAGCCCGAGACCGGCGAGCCCGAGGCCGCGCAGCCCGAGGAGGGACTGCCCGAAGCGGGCGCGGAATCCGCGGAGACTACGCCAGATAGGCGCCGGTCATGGCGGATCGCCGCCGCGCTCGGCGCCGTAACGGTCGTGCTCGCCGGGTTCGGGGTGTGGGCGACGCTGCACGCAAGCAGCCTGCGCAGCGATTCCGCCGCACAGGCCAACACGGCGCTCACCGACGGGGCGGCCACCGCTACGGTCCGCCGGGAGATCTCCGCCGCGGTCAACACGATCTTCTCCTACAACTACGCCAACACCGCGGCGACCAGGCGGGCCGCGCAAAGCGTGCTCACCGGCCCGGCGGTGCGCCAGTACAACACCCTGTTCGCGCTGGTGACCAAGAACGCGCCGACCCAGAAACTGGTCGTCACCACCAAGGTCACCAACACCGGGGTGGAACTGCTCAACGGCAGCAGGGCCCGGCTGCTCGTGTTCGCCAACCAGCAGGACACCAGGGCCGGCACCGGCCAGACCAGCTACGCCGGAGCGATGTTCGCGGTCACCGCCCTGCGCCAGGGTGGCCGGTGGAAGATTGAGAACATCGACACGTTCGGCAGCTGAGGAGAGCGAGTCTCCCGTGACCGGTATCGGGCGCGCGCGATGGGGTCTGTCGGCTTACCGGCCAGGCGCCATCGCGCACCGGGGGGTTCAGGGCCGTGGGGTCCGGGGGCTTGCCCCCGGGGAGGCGGAGTGCTCCCCCGGGCCAGCACTGCGGACCGGCCGCAGACGCTTGCTTCCCGCGGCCGTGTGCCCGGCGGTCCTTGCCTGCCTGCTGGCGGCGTGCGGCAGCCCGCAGCCCGCCACCAGTGGGACCAGGTCCGCCGGTGACGCCGTGGCCTCCCCCGCCGCCGTCCGGTCGCCCGATCCGGCGACTCCCAGCCCGCAGCCAACCGCCGCGCCCAAACCGCTCGCCGGGATAACCGTCGGCATCGACCCCGGCCATAACGGCCTCAATGGCACCGACCCCGGTTACATCAATCACCTCATTTGGAACGGCCGGGAATCCGAGACATGTGACACCACCGGCACTCAGACCGCCGGTGGGTACACCGAGGCGCGGTACAACTTCAACGTCGCGCGGTATTTGCGGGCCGCCTTGCGCGCCGATGGCGCGCACGTGGTGATGACCCGGCCAAACGACCATGGCGTCGGGCCGTGCGTAGACCGCAGGGCGCAGATACTCAACCGTTCGGGCGCGCGGGTGGCGATCGACATACACGCCGATGGCGGCCCGGCCTGGGGCCGCGGCTTCACCGTGCTCGAACCGGTGGCCGACGGCCCCAACGACCACGTGATTCGCGCCTCGGAGCGGTTCGGCGCGGATGTGCGCGCGGCCCTGCTGGCGCATACCGGCATGCCGGAGAGCGACTATTACGGCAGCCACGGCATCGAGTTCCGCAACGACCTCGCCGGGCTCAACCTCACGACGGTGCCGAAAATACTGATCGAGAGCGGCAACATGGTCAACGCGACCGACGACGCGCTGCTGACCTCGCCCCTGTTCCAGCGGCAGTTCGCCGCGGCGCTCCTCGCGGCGATCCTCACCTTCCTGCACAAGTAGCCGTGCTGGCCCGGGGGGACGACCCCCGGACCCCCCCGCTGGCGCGAGCCCGCCCGACTTCGCCGCGCGGGCTCGCGCCTTGGTGGCCGAGAGCGACAGCCGGTGCCGGTCATTTGCCAAGGGTGACGTGAATAAATAGTGACCGGGGATAGAACCAAATGTTTGACATGAATGGGATTGTCTTGGGTTGACCGGCGTGATGGCATTGGCTTCGTGATGAAGCGGTCGCGCTTGGCCCGCCACCGCATGGCGGTAATTACGTGCACCGGAGCTCTTGTCTCCGGCCTGATTTTGCCCGTGCTCGCCACCACAGCGAATGCGGCTATCGCGGGCGGGCTGGGCCCGCCGAACACGTTTGTCGCCACCGGGCCGCTTGGCGTCGCCCAGTCCGGGCAGACCGCCACGCTGCTGCCCAACGGGAAGGTGCTGGTCGCCGCCGGAGGCACCACGAACGCGGAGCTGTACAACCCGGCCACCCGGAGCTTCGCCCCCACCGCGAAGATGCCGCTGGCGGTCAGCGGTGCCACGGCCACGCTGCTCCCCAACGGGAAGGTGCTGGTGGCAGGCGGGGTGCACGGCTTCCATCAGGTGACCAACGCGGAGCTTTACAACCCCGCGACCGGCACCTGGGCCGCGACCGGCGCGATGAACGTGGCGCGGTCCGGGCAGACCGCCACCCTGCTGCCCGACGGTCAGGTGCTCGTCGCCGGCGGCGGCTGCAACGGCAGCGGGTACGGCTGCGACGCCGGCAGCTTCGAGGCCGCCCTGTCCAGCGCCGAGCTGTACAACCCGGCCACCGGGACGTGGACGAAGACCGGGTCGATGAAGGATGGCCGCGAGGACTTCACGGCCACCCTGTTGAAGAACGGCCAGGTGCTGGCCGCCGGGTGGCTTCAACAACTGCGACGACGACTTCTGCAGCGACATCAACACCGCGGAACTGTTCAACCCGGCAACCGGGACGTGGACGTTGACCGGGTCGATGCAGGGCGCGCGCGAGCAGCAAAGCGCCACGCTGCTGAACAACGGCGAGGTGCTGGTCGCTGGCGGACTGAACGAGGGCGGCTTCTGCTGCTCACAGTTCGAGTACTCCACCGCCGAGCTGTACAACCCGGGCACAGGGACGTGGGCCCCCACGGCCTCCATGGCGGCCAGGCACGCGGGCCAGACCGCCACGCTGCTGCCCAACGGCTGGGTGGTGGTCGCGGGCGGCGGCACTTCGGTGGCCGAGATCTATGAGCCGGGGCGCGGCCTCTGGGTGGCACCGGGGGCGATGAGCACGGCCCGCACCCACCAGACCGCGACGCTGCTGGCCAATGGGCGGGTGCTCGTGGCCGGCGGTGACGGCCCGGACGGCCAGCCGGTGTCGACCGCCGAGGAGTTCCTGACCGGCAACGGCCCGCTGGTCACCGTCACGCCCGGCTCGATCGCGTTCGGCGGGCAACTAGTCGGCACGGTCAGCGCCGCGCAGTTCTACAAGGTCACCAACGTTGGCACGGCGAACCTTGTGGTCACCGGGGCGACGGTGGCCGGCAAGAACCCGGGCGACTTCCGGGTGCACACCGGCTGCGCGGGCGCCCCGGTGCCGCCCGGCGGCACGTGCTCCGTGGCGGTGCGCTTCGTCCCGTCGTCCACCTCGTTGCGCTCGGCGACGGTCGCGGTCTCGGACAACGCGCCGCTCAGCCCGCAGGGCGTGCCGGTCACCGGGTTCGGCGGCGGGCCGGACGCGTGGACCCCCGTCGGTCCGATGACCACCGCCCGCGAGCACTTCACCGCGACCCTGCTGCCCAGCGGCAAGGTGCTGATGGCCGGCGGCCAGACGGTGACCGGCGGCAGCCTGGCCAGCGCCGAGCTGTACAACCCGGCGACCCGCTCGTTCTCCGCCACCGGGTCGCTGCACGCCGCACGGTCCGACCCGGCCGCGGCGCTGCTGCCCGACGGCAAGGTCCTCATCACCGGCGGCATAGACGAGAACTTCGCCGCGCTGTCCAGCGCGGAACTGTACAACCCGGCGACCGGCACCTGGGCGAACACCACGCCGATGAACACGGCCGGCACCGGCCTCACCGCGACGCTGCTGCGTAACGGCAGCGTCCTGGTGGCCGGGTTCGGCGGGACGACTCCCGCCGAGGTGTACAACCCGGCCAAGGCGACCTGGACCAACACCGGCCCGCCCGCGGTCTCACAGGGCGGCTTCGTCACCGCCACGCTGCTGCGCAGCGGCCAGGTGCTGGTGGCCGGCGGTGACACCCCGGCCGCTCAGCTGTACAACCCGGCCACGAACGCCTGGACGGCGACCGGCTCGATGAGCACCGCCAGGCAGGACGCGGTCGCGGCACTGCTGCCCGACGGGGACGTACTGGTCACCGGCGGGGCCACGCCCGCCGGCGGCGCCTCACTGGCCAGCGCGGAGCTGTACGACCCGGCCACCGGGAAGTGGAGCACCACCGGGTCGATGAACGACGCCAGGTTTGGCGCGACCGCCACGGCGCTGCCCGATGGCACGGTGCTGGCCGCTGGCGGGTGCAGCACGTGCGGCAACCAGCCCGCGCTGTCGACCGCCGAGGTATACAACAACGGCTTCTGGTTCCCGGTGCACTCGATGACCCAGCCGCGGGTGTTCCAGACGGCCACGGCGCTGCCCGGCGGCAGCGTGCTTGTCGCCGGCGGTGGCCCGACCTATTACGCCGCGGCGGCCAGCAGCGCCGAGGTGTTCACGCCGGTCCTGATGTCGCTGAACCCGTCCAGCGGCGCAGCAGGCACCAAGGTCACCGTCACCGGCAGCGGCTTCTACGCCGGCGAGACGGTGACGCTGTTCTGGGACAGCGTCACCGTGCTCGGCCAGGCCAAGACCACCGCCACCGGCAGCTTCAGCACGACGATCACGATCCCCACGGCCACGGCCGGGGCGCACGTGATCGCCGCGCAGGGCCGGCGCAGCTTCGCCGGGACGAGCGCCACGTTCACCGTGACCGGCTGATCCGCTAGGTAAACCGGACCAGTTCAAGGTGCTGCCCGCCGTTGCGGCGGACCAGTATCTGGTCTCCTGCTGCCCGGCAACTGTCCACGAACTCATAGAGGGTCAACGCTCGGTTGACGATATCCGCGACGCTCAAGCCTGAGCGTTCCTGGGTCCGCCGCAGATCCCTTGCGGCCTTGGCGATCAGCCCGATGCTGATCCTCAGCACGACGGCATTGCACGTCAGCCCTGTGGCCGCCACGACACCCTCATCCCCTTCTCCTTACTGGGTACGGTAGCCCCGGACCCGATCCCCCGTTGACCAGCGCTCCTATGCGACCGGCCCTACTATTACCTGCTAATTGTAGCGCAACTTGCAGTGAAAAGCTGCTATCCTTACATTTAGGGCGCAGGATTACGGAGTTACCAGCACCACGATCGGCGTGAAGCCGAGAGGAGGGCAACCAGGAGGTAGCGGATGGATCCCGAGTTCGAACAACCGACCGCCTGGGCTCATCTTGACATTGAGACCGAGCCCTACGACTTCCGGAGGCGACCCCACCTCCACCCGATGCGGCTGCTCATCGGGCTCATCCGCCAGCTTCTGAGCAAGGCACGCTCGTGAGGCGCGGGCTCGCCGCCGGCCCCGGACCGCCTGGTCAGCACCGGGGCAGCGTCCGGCCGGCCGAGACCGCGGCCAGCTTGTCCGGGTTGGCCAGCAACTGGATCGCGGTGATCCGGCCAGCCGAGACCGTCAGCGTCAGGGCCGCGATAGCCCGGCCGCCCGCCGTGATCAGCGTGCCCGGGCTTCCGTTGATCTCGGCTGCTGCCAGCGTCAGGTCGGAGCTGTCCATGCCCATGTAGGGCCGCTGGGCGATGGCCGCGAGGAACCGCGCCGCCTTGGCAGCCCCGACGATCGGGCGCAGCGCGGCGCGCGCCTTGCCGCCGCCGTCGGTGAGCAGCGTCACGTCCGGCGCGAGCACGGTCATCAGGCCCTCGATATCGCCGCCCGCGGCAGCGGCGAGGAACCGCTCGGTCACCTCACGCTGCTGGTTCCAATCCACGTCGAAGCGCGGCCTGCGCGCCTGGACATGCTCCCGCGCCCGATGCGCAAGCTGCCGCACCGCGGGAGCGGACCGGCCGAGGGCGGCGCCGATCTCCGCATGCTCGAACCCGAACACCTCACGGAGCACGAAGACCGCCCGCTCCTCCGGCGTCAGCGACTCCAGGACCACCAGCATGGCCACGGACACGGACTCGGCAAGCTCGGCACGTTCCGCGGCGTCCGGGCCCGCCTCGGTGAGCAGCGGCTCGGGCAGCCAGGGCCCGACATAGGCTTCCCGCCGGGAACGGGCCGAGCGGAGCCGGTTCAGCGCGGTGGTCGTGACGACCCTGGCCAGATAGGCACGCTGGTCGGCGACGTCCGCGCGCGGCGCCGCCGACCAGCGCAGCCATGCGTCCTGGACCGCGTCCTCGGCGTCCGCGATCGTGCCGAGCATCCGGTAGGCGATGGCGAACATGAGCCCGCGGTGCGCCTCGAACACCTCCGCGTCGGTCACCCCACCCCCCGCCCGCCTCCCCTTCCCTCTTCACTATCCCTTCAGTGCCCGGCCACGCTGCCCGCCGCTGGTATCTCGCACCTGTCCTTGAACCCCTGCGCGGTCAGCCCGAGCGCCGAGTTGATCCGCGACCGCAGGTTCTCCACGGCCACGATCGCGGTGAGTTCCACCAGTTCCGCCTCGCTGAGGTGGGTACTCAGCCGGGCCACCATCTCGTCGGTGACGCTCGGCGGCGTGTCCGTCATCGCCTCGGCGTACTCGAGCACGAGCCGCTCCAGTTCGGTGAACACGTCGCTGTCGCGCCAGTTCGGCACGGCGCGGATCTTCTCCGCGGGCACCTTGTGGTTCATCGTGGCTTCCCAGTAGCCGAAGTCCAGGCACCAGGCGCAGCCGATCGACGCGGCCGCCGCCATGACCGCGAGGTCCTTCAGGCCGTGATCCAGCGCCCGCCACCGCTCCACGCCCAGTTCGAAGAGCGCGTACGAGCGGCCGACCTTCAGGTTGTGGCCCATAGCGGCGCCGGGGTCGACCATCATGCCGTATCTGCGGCGGGCGAATCGCGTGGCGATCCGGTAGCTCAGCGTCTTGGGCGGGTCGAGCGAGATTCGCGCCATGTCCGGAGCCCTTTCCTTGCCAGCGTGCGTTCTCACCCACCTTCGACACGCGAAACCGCCCAGGTGTGACAGTGCTTATCTGGGGGGCGACCCCCCTGGAACCCCCCGATGGCTCAAGCCCCCGTTCCTTCGTCACGGCGCCTTGGCCCCGCTGGTCGGGGGGCGATCCCCTGCAACCCGGCATCAGGCCGCGTAGGTGCGCAGCAGGCGGAGCGCGGCGGCGCCGTGCGGGCCGCTGGCCGTCAGCCCCGACCGCTCGGGGGCCAGCCGCTGGGCGGCCACCCGGCAGAAATCGCCCGCCGGGCCACTGATCGCCGATCGCCGCGGTGTCCGGCCCGAACTCCCAGGACATCGCACCGTCCGGGGCGGTCAGATCACACCGCACGTCCTGGGCTCCCTCGCCGGCCAGGGCGAACGCGTACGGCAGCGTGCGGTGCGCCAGCCAGGCGATGTGCCGCAGCCGGTCGGTGTCGGGAAAGACGATGCTCCAGCGGCCCGGTGATGTCCAGGCCGTGGGCCCAGTGCTCGGCCAGCCGGGTGGTGGCCAGGGTGGCCGGCTTCATCGGTGCCTCCACCCACGACAGCGGCTGCCCCGGGCCGGCCGCGCGCAGCGCGCGCACCGCCGCGCGCCGTGCCTCGCGCCACCGCTCGAAGACCACGGCCGGCTCCGCGCGCTGCGCCCTGACCATGTCGTCCGCGAGCTGGTCCACCGTGGTCCCGGAGTCCGCGGACGGGACGCAGCGCGGCGCCGCCGGCGCTGGCGACCACCGCTTCCTCGGTCTGCGCGAGGTGCAGCACGACGTCGGCGACGCTCCAGCCCTCGGCCGCCGATGGCGCCGCCCACTGGTCGCCGTCGAGGCCGGCGAGGATCTCCTCCAGCCGGTCCTGCTCGGCCTCAAGGTCGTCAAAGATGGTCATTCCTGGACTATGCCACGCCCGCCCGGGCCCGGGCCTGGGCGGCTTAGTCCCCGCACGGAGTCACTAAGGCCTAGCCAGAGGGCGGAATTAGGGCGTTCGTACGATCCTGCGGCGGGGGCCTTACGGCGATGCTGAAGGCACGAACGGACAGGGGTCCGTGGAGAGAGGAGCACCTCAGATGACTGCGATCAAGACCAGGACGCGCTTCGGCCGGATCGTGCACCGTGTGGCCAGCGTCGTGGGAGAGATGAACTACGCACAGCGGCGGAGCGTGGAGCTTTTCCTGGGCCTGGACGAGCGGCGCTAACCCGCCCGGGCCCATGCGAGCCTGCATCCCGCCCACATAGCCGCCCGTCCCCCGCACCCGGGGGGCGGGCGACGATCATCTAGCGGCCGCGTACCTGTTACCTCCGTGCTGCCCGGCCTAGGCTGGCGCCGCCGTTTCGTCCGGCAGAGCCACCCCCACCACCCGGCAGAAAGGTACAGGTCATGCCAAAGCGCCAGGTCATAGCCCTCGCCGCCGCCGTACTCGCCGTCGCCACGCTGGGCGGCGCCGTCTCGGCCAGCGCAGTGCCGACGGCCGGACAAGCCCCGGCCACGCAGGCCAGACCGGCGGGCCCGACAGTGCAGGCGACCAGTACCTGGCGCGGGGATCCCGCCGGACCCGGCTGTGGCTACACCAAGGCGATACCGTTCGACAGCTTCAAGGGCCTGCCCAACTTCACCAAGAAGAAGGCGGCGCGCCCCTACGTCGCGGTCATGCACACCACACAGGGCGTCATCACGGTCCGGATGCTGGTCGCCAAGGCACCGTGCACCGCGTACTCGTTCCGGTTCCTGGCCCAGCGCGGCTACTTCAACGGCACCCACTGCCACCGGCTCACCGTCAAGGTGATCTATGTGCTCCAGTGCGGTGACCCGACCGGCACCGGATCCGGCGCCCCAGGCTACCGGTTCAACGACGAGAACCTGACCGGCGCCACCTACGCGAAGGGCATCGTGGCCATGGCGAACGCCGGGCCCAACACCAACGGCAGCCAGTTCTTCTTCAACTGGAAGAACAGCAGCAAGATCCCGCCGGACTACACCCCGTTCGGGATGGTAATCGGCGGCATGAAGGTGCTGCAGAAGATCGCGGCCGCCGGCGACGACAGCCAGAACGGCCCCGGTGACGGCTACCCGCACGCCTACACGGGGTTCAACCGCATCGAGATCGTCTTCACCAAGTAGGTACTGTCCCCGCTGGCTCGGGCCCCGTTCCTTCGTCACGGGCCACGGGCCGGCCGGGCGGGTCCTAGCCGAGCCGGGGGATGATCTCCGCAGCCAGCCGCTCGGCGTGCTCGGCCTGCTCGAACATGGCCGTGAACAGGATCAGCTCCGCGCCGGCCGCGGCGACCTCACGCACCGCGGCGACGCACTCGTCCGGCGTACCGGCGATCGCCGCGGCCTCGATGTCGGCCACCCGACGCCCGTAAAGGTGCTCCATTGCTTCGTTCATCCGGCGGCGCGCCCGCGCGGCGTTTTCGTCGATCGCGATGTACACGCGCTTGGCGATGGCGAAGTCCGCGGCCGGGCGGTCCGCCGCGGCGAGCGTCTCCCGGACGAGCTGTACCTGCTCGGCGAACCTCGCGGTGGGCGTGGAGCCCGCGCCGAAGAAGCCGTGGCCCAGCCGGACGGCCCGGCGCAGCGCGACCGGGCCGTTCGCGCCGAACCACAGCGGCGGGTACGGCTTCTGGAACGGCTTGGGTTCCATCGGCGCGTCCCGCAACTGCCAGAACTCCCCGTCGAAGGTGACGCGGGGCTGCGTCCACAGCGCCTTCATCAGCGCGATCCCCTCGGTGAACCGCGCGACGTACCGGTCCGGGTCCACCCCGAAGGCGGCGAACGGCCGCATCTTCCCGCCGGTGCCGACCCCGACGTCGATCCGGCCGCGGCTGAGCTGGTCCAGCGAGGACAGGCTCTTGGCCAAGTGCACCGGGCTGTGCAGGGTGGACACGAACACCACGCAGCCCAGCCGCATCCGCTCGGTGCACGCGGCCGCGTAGGTCATCGATTCGAGCGGGCTGAGCTGCGGCGCCGCTCCGAGCATGTTCTCCTGCGCCCATGCGCTGTCGAAGCCGAGTTCCTCGGCGCGGGCGAAATAGCTGCGGTACGCGGCCGGGTCGAACTCACCGTCCGCGAAGAACTGAGGTATCGCGATCGCGAACTTCACAGCCCGCATGGTAGCCCGGCCGGTTACCCAAGCTGCTTCCTGACCCGTTCGTAGAGGTCGGCCGGCAGTGGTCCCTTGGCCGCGATGGCCAGGTTGGCCCGCAGGTGCTCCGGGTTGGACGTGCCCACGATCGTGCTCGACAGGTCCGGATGGCTGAGCGTGAAGCGCAGCACGAACTCATGCCGCGGCATGCCGCCGAGCAGGTCGTCCATGCCTGCGGCGTCCCAGCGGCGCTGGCCCTCACCCGGGGGCAGCCCGAGCGGCCCCTGGGCCCAGTTCTTGTCCTCGGCGGCGCCACCGCGGGCCACCCCGCCCCGGATCAGCGTCCCGGCGCCGGCCTGCGCCGCGGCGGTGATGAGGTCCTCGTGCTCGCGCTGCACCACCGAGTACGGGATCTGGAACACGTCGAACACGCCCATGGCGATGTGATCGGGCAGGTTCGGCAGGATGCCCGACATGCCGACGAACCGGGTCTTCCCCTCCTCGCGCATGGCCATCAGGGTCTCGATCGTCTGCCCGGCCTCCATCTGGGCCCGGCTGGGCGACATGTGCACCTGCACCAGGTCCAGGTGGTCGGTGTCCAGCCTGCGCAGGCTCTGCTCGATCCCGGCCCGGACGTTGGCGGCGCTCCAGTCGTGCGGGAACGGCGGCCGGGCCCCGGCCGGCGAGGGTCCGAGCAGGCAGCCGCACTTGGAAGCCAGGAAGTACTCGTCGCGCCGGTGGCTCAGGTAACGCCCGATCAGCTCCTCGCTGCGGCCGTAGTCGATGGACGTGTCGATCAGGTTGATGCCGCCGTCCAGCACCTCGTTGAGCAGCCGTCCCGCGGCGGCGTCCACGATCGCCGAGGCGTGCGGCTCGCCGCGCAGCTCCATGGCGCCGTAGCCGAGGATGGTCACGTCCGCTCCGGTCCGCCCCAGGCGGCGGGTCTGCATCGTCATGCCTCAGACGCTACTCCGGGCGGCTAGACCGCGGGTGACCGCGCGCGGTGCGGCCCAGGGCGGTCCCCGGGGTGCGTAACGCATGATCGCCACCTCAGGCGTCGCGGGCCCGCAGCAGCAGACCGCCGGCCAGCAGCGCGCCGGCCGCCCAGGCGGCCAGCACGGCCAGGCCCTGCCACGGGGCTCAGCGGCAGGCTGCGCAGGCCGGTGGTGGCCTGGATGTCCAGCCCCGAGGTCATCGGCGCGGCCTGCAGCAGGTGGCGCTGCACGGTCGCGTTGGTGACCACGGCGGCGACGATCGGGAGCCAGGTAGAGCAGGCCGAGCACGAGCCCGATGGCCACGGCCGAGTCCCGCACCGCGGCGGCGGCACCGAGGCTGAGCAGGCCGATCAGGGCGAGATAGAGGACAGAGCCGGCGGTGGCGCGCAGCACCGGCCCGTCGGCCAGGGTCAGCGGGGCGAACCCGTGCGCGCGGGTGAAGCCGTGCCCGGGCAGGATGAGCCACCCGGTCGAGCAGGCTGCCCGCCGCGGCGAGCGCCCCGGCGGCCAGGATGAGCGCGGTGACCACGGCTGCCTTGGCGGCCAGCACGGTGACCCGGCCCGGCATCGCCGCCAGCGTGGTGCGGATCATGCCGGTGCTGTACTCGGTGCTGACCGCCAGCACGGCCACGATGGCCACGGCCGCCTGGCCCAGGTCGACCCCGGTGAGGCTGATCTTGCCGGGGTCCTGGCCGCAGCCGGCGGCCGGGCACCGGGCCGACGCCGCGGCCGCGGCGCTGACCGCCACGGTCACCGCGACGACGGCGAGCAGCAGCCAGGCCGTGCCCGGAGAGGTGCGCAGCTTGGTCCACTCGGCGCGCAGCGCCGCGCTCACGCGTCCCTCCGGCGCAGCAGGAACACGCGCGACGGCCAGGGCGGCCGCGGCCCAGGCGCAGAGCACGGCGAACCCGGCCCAGGGGGCCAGCGGGTAGCAGCCCTGCGCCACCGTGCAGGCGTTGCTCGACCTGCGGGTAGTTCGGGATGGTCTGCTGGACCGCGAAGCCCGCGGCCGGGGCCAGCCGCATCAGCCAGTTGTCCGCGCCGGCGGGCAGCACGTTGGTGACCGCGACGAGGAACGGCAGGATGATCGCCGCGATGACCACGGTGACCGCGATCGCGCTGCGGCGCAGCATGGCCCCGAGGGCGAGGGCGAGCACCGCGGCGACGGCGAGCATGCGCCGCGGTGCCGGCCACCAGGCGCACCTCGCGTCAGCAGGTTCACCGGGTACAGGTAGTTGCCGTTGGCGCGCAGCACGTGGCTGTTCAGCGGGATCGCGATGGCGGCGGCCACCAGCCCGGCGGCGAAGCTGACCGCGGCGATCACGATGGCCTTGGCGGCCAGCACCCGGCCGCGCCGCGGGCTGGCCGCGAACGTGGTGCGGATCAGGCCGCGCCGGTACTCGGCGGTGATGAACATCGTCGCCACCACGACCACGGCGATCAGCCCGGCGAGCGCGCCGACGAGGGTGTGGTCGAGGGTCTGGCCGGGGCCCGCGCCGCCGGGCGTCGTCCGGTGCGATGTCCCCGGACCCGGTCACCGTGAACGTGCCCCGGGCCTGGTGGTATCTGCCGGGCATGGCCGGGGAGGCGTCGCTGGGGCCGCGCCGAGCTGGGTGCCGGTCCAGGTCGCCGGGTGCCGCCGCGCAGGCTGACGTGGTCGAGGACGGCGCGTGGCCAGGGTGGGCCCGCCGGTGCCGCTCATGCCGAGCAGGCCCTGGGCCGTGGTCACGTTGTAGGGCGGGGAGGTGGCGAACATGCCCGCCTGGACGGTGGCCGGCAGCCCGGGCAGGGTGGCGGTGCCGACCTGCGTCCAGTGCGTCCCGTCGGCGGACGCGTAGCCGGTGATCGTGTCGCCGGCCCGGGTGAGCCGCAGCCACCGCGGGGACGCCGCGGTGGGCCGGCCCGGCGGCCCGGCGATGTCCTGGGTGTAGTCGTACTGCATCCGGACCCCGTGGCCGCCGGTGACCATGATCGCCGCGTAGGCGGAGCCCTGGGTGGTGCTCGCCTTGATGATCAGGCCGCCCTTGGACCAGGGTTCGAGGCCGGGGTGCAGGCCGGACCCCGGGCCCTGCCCGGCCTGGACCCGGCCGCCCGTCGCGGTGGGCAGCTCGCCGGTCAGCGAGGTCACCCGCGCGGTGATGCTGCCGTGTGCTGGCAGCGGCCGGTGCACGAAGTAGAAGGTGTCGGTCACCGCCTCGCCGCCGGGGCCCACCGGGTGCAGGATGTGGCACGGCTTGCCGTTGATGCTGCACGAGCTCATGCTGCCCGACGCGGACAGCAACCCGACCAGCACGGTCACCAGCGCGGCGACGGTGATGCCGATCACCCAGCCGCGCACGGTGCGGAACTTGGTCCACTCGGCGCGGAGGGTCTCGGCGAAGCTGTCCTGTCGTGGCGGAGGCCTTCGGCCCGGGGCGGCGCCTGTGTCGGCGGTCATCGCGGACGACCCCCTGCGGCCTCGCTGCCGCGCGATACTCGACCGCGTCCTGGGTCAGGCCCAGGTAGGCCTCTTCCAGCGTGGCGCGGTGTGCGGACAGTTCGGAGAACGGGACCACCTGCTGGCCGAGCAGCGCCGAGATCTGCCCGGTGCCCAGCCCGGTGACGGTCAGCAGCGCCGGGCCCGGTGACGGTGACGGAGGCCCCCGCGCGCTCCAGCACCATCGCCGCCCGGCTCCGGATCCGTGGTGCGCAGCAGCGCCCGGTCGCCGGAGGCGGCGGCGAGCAGCCCGGCCACGCTGGTGTCGGCGATGACCTTGCCCCGGCCGGCGATCACCAGGTGGTCGGCGGTGTCCTCCAGTTCGCTCATCAGGTGGCTGGACACCAGCACGGCCCGGCCAGCGGCGGCCAGCGACCGCAGGAAGCCGCGCATCCAGACGATGCCCTCGGGGTCCATGCCGTTGAACGGCTCGTCCATCATCAGCGCCGGCGGGTCGCCGAGCATCGCGGCGGCGATGCCCAGCCGCTGCCGCATGCCCAGCGAGAACCCGCCGGCCCGGCGCCGGGCCACCTTGCCCAGCCCGGCCTGCTCGATCACCGCGTCGGCCCGGCGGGCGTCCAGGCCCTGGGAGTGGGCCAGCCACAGCAGGTGGTTGCGGGCGGTGCGGCTGGGCTGCAGCGCGCCGCGTCCAGCAGGGAGCCGACGTGCCGCAGCGGGTGCCGCAGGCTGGCGTACCGGCTGCCCGCCGACCAGGGCGGCGCCCTCGTCGGGGGCGTCCAGGCCGAGGATCACCCGCATCGTGGTGGTCTTGCCGGCCCCGTTGGGGCCGACGAAACCGGTGACCTGACCTGGCCGGACGGTGAACGTCATGCCGTCCAGGGCCAGGGTCGGGCCGAAGCTCTTGCGCAGGCCGCGTACTTCGATGGTCACATCCATGGCCGGTTGTAGGGCAACGGCGCTAACACCGGCCGAACACGGGCTGTTATTCCGTTGTTAGGCCCGGCCGGGCATCCTGGAGTCCGGGATGGCGGCTGCCACCCGGAGCTGCGACCTGCCTGGGCTGCAGACCAGCGGGGAGGCGAGGAATGAGAATGCTGCTGGCGGGCGTGCTGCCGCGGCGCACCGTGCGGATGCGGCTGACCGCCCTGTATGGCGCCCTGTTCGTGGTGTCCGGGGCGGTGCTGCTGGCCATCGCCAGCGGCGTGGTCGTGTCGTCGTCCACGGTGTCGGTCACCGCGGTGAACCAGGCGAGTCCCCTCGACCGCGCTGGCCCAGGCACAGGTCCGGATCCACCAGCTTCAGGACCAGCTCGCGACCGCAGAATCCAAGATCCATTCGGGCGTCTCGCACGATCTGCTGGTCGGGTCGGCGATCGCGCTGGCCATCATGACCGTGGTGTCGCTGGTGGTGGGCTGGCTCGTGGCCGGCCGGGTGCTGCGCCCGCTGCGGGCGATGACCGCGGCCACCCGGCGGATCTCCGCGGACAGCCTGCACGAGCGGCTGGCCGTGGCCGGCCCGGGGGACGAGCTGAAGGACCTCGCGGACACCATCGACGGGCTGCTGGAGCGGCTGGAGGGAGCCTTCGCGGCGCAGCGGCGGTTCGTCGCCAACGCCTCGCACGAACTGCGCACCCCGCTGACCACCATGCGGGCCAGCGTCGATGTCGCGGTGGCCAAGCCGGGGCCGGTGCCCGCGCCGACGATCGCCCTGGCGGACCGGCTGCGCGGCGAACTCGACCGGGTCGACGGGCTGCTCGACGGGTTCCTGGCGCTCGCCCGGGCGCAGCACGGCGACCTGCCCGGCCAGGCCACGCTCTCGCTGGAGTACCTCGCCGCCGCGGCCCTCGCGGTGCGGGCCGGCCCGATCGCCGCCAGGCATCTGACCGTGCACCACGTCACCGGCCAGGACGGCACCTGGGTGACGGGCAGCCAGGCGCTGCTGTGCCGGATGGTGGACAACGTGCTCGACAACGCGATCGGGCACAACAGGGACGGCGGCTGGATCAGCGTCACCACCGGGGCGGACGGGCACCTGGCCCGCCTGGTGGTGGAGACCGGCGGGGATGTCCTGGACGCCGATCAGGTGTCCCAGCTCGCCCAGCCGTTCCGGCGGCTCGGCGCGGACCGGACCGGTTCCGACCACGGTTCCGGGCTCGGCCTGTCCATCGTCGAGGCCATCGCCGCGGCCCACGGCGGCACCCTCGGCCTGCGGGCCAGGCCCGAGGGCGGCCTGCGGGTCAGCATCGCGCTGCCGCTGGCGCCGGCCGGCCGCCTGGCCGGGGCCGGTGTGCCGGGATGAGGGTGCTGGTGGTGGAGGACTCCCGGTCGCTGGCCGAGGTGCTGGTCGAGGGCCTGCGCGATCAGGGCATGGCGGTGGACGCCGCCGGGGACGGGCTGGAGGCCGCGGCCAAGCTCGACGTCAACTCCTACGACGTCGTGGTGCTGGACCGGGACCTGCCCGGTATCCACGGCGACACGCTCTGCCAGATGATCACCGGGCAGGACGACCGGGTCATGGTGCTGATGCTGACCGCGGCGGACTCCCCCGGCGACCGGGTCAGCGGCCTGGGCCTGGGCGCCGACGACTACCTCGCCAAGCCGTTCCACTTCCCCGAGCTGGTGCTGCGCATCCGCGCGCTGGCCCGGCGCCAGCCCGCGGCCCGGGGCCGGACCCTGCGCGCGGCCGGGATCGAGCTGGACCCGCTGCGGCGCACGGTCACCAGGGACGGGCGGCAGCTTGACCTGTCGGTCAAGGAGTTCGCCGTCCTCGAGGCGCTGCTGCGCGCCACGCCGGCCTTCCTGTCCGCCGAGGACCTGCTCGAACAGGTCTGGGACGAGCAGGCCGACCCGTTCACCAACACCGTCACGGTGACCATCGGCCGCCTGCGGCGCAAGCTGGGGGATCCGCCGGTGATCACCACCACCCCGGGTGTCGGGTACCGCATCGCCGCCCAGGCTGGACCCGGCGGCCTGCCGTTACGGGCTGGTGATGACCTGCTGCGGGGAGATCGTGTAGCTGGCGGACAGCGTGGCGGCGTCGCCGTTTCTGATGATGCCGGCGCAATTGTGGACGTGGTACCAGTGCAGGTCGCCGCCCGTGGGGAGGACCTTCAGGATGCCGGTCTTGCTGGTGTAGCTGACCGGTACCACCCCGTCGGGCGCGGTGCCGCTGGTGCCCTTGATCACCGCGGTGCACGGGATGATCGGAGGGGGCGACACTGATCTGGAGGTGGCTGATCGTGCCCCGGGCCACGCCGGTACGCCGGTCATAGGAGGTGAGGTTCAGCCGCCATGGCAGGCCGCGGACGGTCACCGTCGCCGCGAACGGCCCCGCTGAGCAGCTGCGAGTACACCGCCGTGGTGAGCGATCCGATGCCGGCACCGGGCAGCCCGCTGCCCGCCTTGAGGGTGCCGGACATGCGCGAGGACTGGCAGGGAATCATGCGCGCCGGTGGGGGTATCGGCCAGCGTGGTCTTGCCCGCCGTCGCCGTGATCTTCCCGCCCGGGCGGACGTCCAGGTCTTCGCGGCGGCCGCGACGCAGGCGCGGCCGCGGTCAGGTCGCCGCCGCGGCGGGAGCGCCGCCAGTCGACCGCCAGGGCCGCCGCGCCAGGAGCGACCAGCGCCAATGCCTGGTGCGCACCGGGGCCTCCCTCCGCCGGCCGGTGCGCCCAAACGTTACCGGTCGCGGCAGTAGGATGCGCTGGCTGGTTCGCGAGGAGACTTCGGCGCGACCGCGGGGACGAAATCGCGGGGAGGCGAGGCAGGGATGTGGCTTGACGGGGCTGAGGTGGCCGCCGAGGTGCGGGCGCTGCGGCCGGACTACGCCGCGCTGCTGATCGTCGCCGAGGGGCTGCTTCCCGGGCCCAGCGACCAGGCCAGCGAGGCTCTCCTGGCCGACGCCGAGGACCGGGCCCGCAAGCACCTGGGCGGAGCGAGGCCCGAGGAACTGCCGCAGGTGGCGCAGTGGCGGGAGGCGTTCCGCGCCTTCGGGGCCAAGCCGCAGCGGACGAGGCCCAGCGTCGAGGCCCTGCTGCGCCGGGTGGAGACCGGCCTGCCGCGCATCGACCGGATCACCGACGCCTACAACGCCGTGTCCATCGCCTGCCTGCTCCCGGTCGGCGGCGAGGACCTGGCCCGCTACGCAGGGCCGGCCAGGCTCGTCCGGGCCACCGGGGATGAGGACTTCGACACCACCGCCGACGGGCAGCCGGCCATCGAGCACCCCGAGCCGGGCGAGGTGGTCTGGCGGGACGACCGCGGGGTGACCTGCCGGCGCTGGAACTGGCGCCAGTGCGTGCGCACCCGGATCACCCACTCGACCACCACGGCGATGTTCGTCCTTGACGGGCTCGGCGCCCTCGGCGTCGACGGCCTGCGCGCCGCCGAGGCGGAACTGACCGAGTCCCTGGCCCGGCTCAGCCCCGGCGTGACGTTCACCTCCCGCCTCCTCGGACCATGATCACGGCCGTGCCGTCGCTCCATGGTGGCTAATACGCCGGTCCCGAAGCCCAGCGGGTCTTGTGCCTGGATCCGCGCGCCAAGGCGGCGTGAAGGCGCCGGGATGGAAGACGCCAGACCTATTACGCGCCGTGACCGGTGGAGTGGTACCGCTCCCCCTCGGCCGCACGTGTCGCCTGCCGTGCTGCCGATGTCTGCCGTGTCTGCTCGCGGGCCAGACGGCGCTCACGCCATCGGCTAACCCACCGGGCAAGCCTGGTCTTCACCATGCTCACCTTCCCCTGTTTCGTGGAAGAGCCATGGCAGGCCAGGCTGGCCGCTTCGCTGCTCCGCCTGCGGATCCCCGGGCTCGCGATGCCCGCCAACGTCAGCGCACAGGCACAGTCCAGGTTCCAAGTCTACGCCTTCACCTGCTATCGCCCGATGCCGCGGATCCCGCTCACCGATGGGCCGCCGGCGGCCCGCGCTACGGGTGGCCGACGATTCGGTGCAGGGCGGCGACGTGGTCGCGATAGGCGGCCCGCCCGGAGTCGGTGAGGCCGAGCCAGACCCCGCTGCCGGCCAGACGATTCCGGATTTGCCAGGCCGTCAGGACTCGGGCGGAGGCTCAGCGCCGGTGTAGAACGCGGTGGTCCGCTCGGCGGCAGCCAGGGCCTCGGTGGCGAGGGTGCCAGCGGCGATGCTGGCCTGGCCCCAAAGCTCGCTGCTGAGCGTGAAGAACTGGCGGCCATCGTCCGAGGCCATCCAGGCGGCGGCCTGCTGCGGATCGAGCGGCCCGTCGCCGGACAGATGCAGCGCCAGGCCCATCAGCGCCCCATCCCAGCCGACCCCCACCGCGCCCGGCCCGAACTGCGCCCAGAGTTCGGCGGTGACGTGGGCGACATGCTCAAGCTCCAGCCGGATCCGCCCATCCGGCTGCTCGGCCAGGGATACTTCGATCCAGCTCTGCTGCCCGCCGAACTCCCAGGTGGCGGCGAAGCTGTGCGGCGGGTCGCAGCGCTCGATCGTGCCGCCGGCGTTGCCCTCGAGCTGGTAGCGGCCGCCAAGCCGCAGGTCGCCGGAGACCGGCAGGAACCACCGTGCGATGCGCTCGGGGTTGGTGCAGGCGTCCCACACGTCATCCAGGCTGCCCTCGTAGGCCTGGCTGATGGTGATCACCCGGGCCTCGCCGGCCGCCAGCACCGTGCTGCCGACTTCCCGGCGTACCTCGCTGATCTGGTGCTTGACATCGATCATGCTTCTTCACTGCTCCTCTCATCGCCGGGCGGCATCAGGCGCCGCTGCCGCCGCCCCCGGGCGAGTTCGGTGGCAAGGGCCTCCAGCGGCGGCGTCCAGAACCGCCGGAAGTGGCCGAGCCACAGGTCGACCTCACGCAGCGGCTGGCCGTTGACCGCGTAGAGCCGCCGCGTCCCCTCCGGCCGCACCGTCGCGAATCCGGTTTCACGCAGCACCCGCAGATGCTGGGAGACCGCGGGCTGGGAGATGCCGAACTCCCGCTGTATGACCGCGCAGACCGCACCCGAAGTCCGCTCCCCGTCGGCGAGCAGTTCCAGGATCCGCCGCCGCACCGGGTCACCGAGTACGTCGAACGCGTGCATGACAGCTACTATATTATGAACAGCTTATATAAGAGCAAGTTGATATTTGCGGTACGCTCTCCGTGCCCGACGTGGTTCGCACGGGTGAAGGTGCCGCTGCCCGAGGTAGGCGGGTCGGCTACCGGGGCGGGTGGTTTACCGGGGCGGGTCGGTTACCGAGGCGCGCCGGACCAGGCTCATCGGCTGGCGGACCATCACGTCGATGGCGGGCTCGCGTTCGATGCGCGCGATCAGCGCGTCCACGGCGGCGCTGCCCAGGTCAGCCAGGGGCATGGCCACGCTGGTGACCGGGACGTCGAGGAAGGCCAGGCACTCGTCCTCGTCGAAGCTCACCACCGACATCTGGGACGGTACCCCGATGCCCGACTGTCGGAGCGCGGCGAGCACCCCGAACAACTGGTTCAGGCTGCCGACCCCGCAGGCGGTGGGCAGGCCCCCTGGCCCCGGCAACCGGGTCACCGCACGCCAGCCACCCTCCTCGGTGGGCGCCTCGTGGCGCACGGTGAGCCGGATCCCCCGCGCGGCGCAGATCCGCCGGGCCGCACTCACCCGGCGGTGCACGGTGTCCACCTCGGGCGGCCCATCGATCAGCACGACGCTGCGGTGGCCGAGGCCGGTCACGTAGTCGAGGAACAGCCGGACCGCACCCGGCTCGTCCATCACCACGTCGTTGCCCCGGTCGGGCCCCCGGCGGTTCACGTACACGTGCGGGACCGCGGGCACCCCCCCGGCATGTTCGGGAATCCGCAGCGCGGTGGCCAGGAGCAGCCCGTCGACCCGGCTCTCCTCCACCAGGTACCTGTGGTCGTCAGGGGGTTTGGCATGCTCGCCCGGCTCCTCCATGATCATGACGACGTAGCCGCGCTCCCCGGCGCGCTGCAGGGCGCCGCGCTGCAGCCGGACCCAGATCGGGTTGCGCAGCAGCGGGATGACGAACGCCAGGGCACCGGTGCGGCGGCGCTTGAGCGCCCGGGCCAGCGCGTTCGGCCGGTAGCCCTGCTGCCGGGCGGTCTTGAGTATCAGGTCGTAGACCTCGGGGCGGATCGACTGGGCGGGATCTCCGTTGAGCACGCGGGACACGGTGGACACGTGGACACCGACTGCCTCGGCGATATCGACCAGGCGGGACGCGCGGCGCTGGCTGCCGGGCGTACCCCCGGTCACATCACCTCCGCAACTGCGCGGGTCAGCAGGATCGCCGCGCAAAAACTGCGGTACACGGCTAGCGGATCCTCGCCGGTGAAGCGCAGCTCGCGGGGCCCGGTGCGCTCCACGCCGCGGACCCAGGACGCCGCCTCGGCGATATCGGTGGTGCGGACGGAGATCTCCAGCGGGGCCGCGCCCACCGGCGGAGGACTGGCGCTCGCCGCGCCCTCGATCGCCCGCTGCGCGGTCTCCCGGATCAGCGCGCAGGCGCGGGCCGGGTGCAGGCTGTGCGCGGCGAGCCGGCTGACGTGCTCCTTCACCACCGCGGCGTGCACGCCGGGAATCAGCGCGGCGGTTTCCTCGCACGCGCACCTGTCCCCGGTGACCAGCACGACCGGCACCCCGTAGTGCGCGGCCACCAGCGCGTTGATGCCCGCCTCCCCGGTCACCACGCCGCCGAGCCTGGCCTCGATGACCGCGCGCGGGTTGTAGGTGTGTGACAGCCCGGCCGGCGCTCCCATCGACCCGTGGTAGGACACGAACAGCACCGCGTCGAAGCTGCCGTCCAGGCCCTGCATCATGTACAGCGGCTTGTGGCTGCCGGAGATGTAGGACGCCCCGCCGGCCAGCGCGGCGGGCGGGAGGTTGCGCATGGTCGAGTGCGAGTCGTTGACCACGATCTCGCTCGCGCCACCGGCCACGGCACCCTCGATGGCGGCGTTCACCTCCGCCAGCAGCAGCACGCGCCCGGCGGCGGCCTCCGGCCCGTCGCCGACGCACTGCTCCCAGTCGACGACGCCCGCCGTGCCCTCCATGTCGCTGGACAGGAAGACCTTCATGGCCGCTCCTTTCCCGGCGTCATGCCTGCTCCCCGGCCCGCGCCAGGCCGGTCCCCGCGGGCGGTGCGGGCGCGAAGGCGAAGTGGCACGCCGCCAGGTGCCCCGGAACCTCCGCGGCACCGGTCAGCTCCGGGTCCTCCTCCTCGCACCGCTGCTGGGCCATCGGGCACCTGGTGCGGAACCGGCACCCGGCCGGGATGTTCAGCGGGCTGGGCGGATCGCCGGAGATCGCGGGCGCCGCTGCGTCGAGCGCACCCGCCGCCAGCCGGGGGATGGCGGCGAGCAGGGCACGGGTGTAGGGATGCCTGGGGTCGCTGAACAACTGCTCGGTGGGCGCCACCTCGACGATGCGGCCCAGGTACATCACCGCGACCCGGTCGCACAGATGCCGCACCACGGCCAGGTTGTGCGAGATCAGCAGCAGCGAGAGCCCCAGTTCCGCGCGCAGGCTGGCGAGCAGGTTGAGGATCGTGGCCTGGACGCTGACATCCAGCGCGGACACCGGCTCGTCGGCGATCAGCACCTCGGGCCGCAGTGACAGGGCGCGGGCGATGGCGATGCGCTGGCGCTGGCCGCCGGAGAACTGGCGGGGGTAGGCATCCACCGCCTCCTCGGGCAGCCCGACCAGGGTGAGCAGCCGCTTGCTTTCGGCAGCCACCTCCCCCCTGGGCACCACATGGTGCACCCGCAGCAGTTCCCGCAGCACCCCTCCGACGGTCAGGCGGGGGTTCAGCGACGAATAGGGATCCTGGAACACCATCTGGACCCGGCGCCGGTCCGCCTGCGAGCGGCGGGCGCCCACGGTCGTTCCGTTCAGCTTGATCTCACCACTGTTGACGGGCTGCAAGCCGGACAGCGCAAGAGCAAGCGTCGACTTGCCTGAGCCTGACTCGCCCACCAGGGCGAGCGCCTCACCGCGGCCGATTTCCAGGTCCACGCCGTCGACCGCGCGCAGCCGCCGTTCCTCGCCCTGCACGCGCGCCACGACCTGCGATCCGACCGGGAAGTACACCGACACCCCGCGCGCCGAGAGCGGGGCCGCCGCCGGCTGGGAGGCCGCGCCGTCCGCCGTGGTCACGACTGGGCCCGATCCGCGGCCACGGCGTCGAGAACGCGCTCATAGTGCAGGCAGGCGGTGGCGCGGCCGCCGGGCAGCAACCGCAACGGCGTCTCGCTCACCCGGCAGTCCTCCTCGGCGAACTCGCACCTGGGATGGAACCGGCACCCCGACGGCGGGCTGATCAGGCTCGGCGGCGCCCCGGGGATCGGAATCAGCGACTCGCGGACGTAGTCGAAGTCCGGCGCGGACCGGACCAGCCCGAGGGTGTACGGGTGCCGGGGGTCCAGCAGCACGTCGCTGACTGCGCCGCTCTCGACGAGCTGGCCGCCGTACATCACCGACACCCGCTGGCAGATCTGCGCGACCACCGGCAGGTCATGGGTGACGAACACCAGGCTGACGCCGGACTCGCTGCACAGCCGGGCCAGCAGCCGGAGGATCTGGTCCTGGATCGTGACGTCAAGCGCGGTGGTCGGCTCGTCGCATAGGATGACCTCCGGGTCGCAGGACAGCGCGATCGCGATCATCACCCGCTGGCGCATGCCGCCGGAGAACTCGTGCGGGTAGGCGCGGAACCGGCGCTCCGGGTCAGGGATGCCCACCCGGCGCATCAGTTCCAGGGCCCGCTCCGCGGCCTTGGCCCGGCTGAAGCCCAGGTTCACCTGCGGCCCCTCGGCGATCTGCCAGCCCACGCGCATCACCGGGTTGAGCGCGCTCATCGGCTCCTGGAAGATCATCGACATCTTCGTGCCGCGGATCCGGTTCAGCTGGTTCTGCGTCTGGGCCACCAGGTTCACGCCGTCCAGCAGGATCTCGCCGGAGGTGACCCGGGCCTCGGGGGGCAGCACGCCGAGCACGGCGCGCAGCGTCATGCTCTTGCCGGACCCCGACTCCCCCACCAGGCCGAGTGCCTCGCCCGGGCTGACGTCGAACGACACGCCGTCCACGGCGCGCACGGTGCCCTGCCGGCTGGCGATCCGCACGTGCAGGTCGCGGACCTCCAGCACGGTCCCGGCCGGCCCGCCGCCGGCCCGGGCCTGCCCGGTCGCCGCTGGCTGGATCCCCGCGGGCTGGATTTCCTCAGGCGCGGTCATGCCTGGCCCGGCCGGAGGATGTCGGCGAGGCCGTCGCCGATGAGCGAGAGCCCCAGGCCCACGAGCACCACCGCGAGGCCGGGGAAGGTGGTGAGCTGCCAGTGGGTGGACAGGAAATTCTGGCCGTCGTTGATCATGGAGCCAAGGTCGGCGGTCGGTGGCGGCACGCCAAGGCCGAAGTAGCCGAGCGTGACGATCGCCACGATGTCCTGGACGATGTCGGACATGGAATAGATGATCGCCTGGGTGATGACGTTGGGCAGCAGATGGCGGCGCATGATGCGGACGCTGCCCAGGCCGCCCGACTGCGCGGCGAGGATATATTCCTGCCGTTTGGCCACCAGGATCTCGCCGCGGATGATCCGGGCGTAGGAGACCCAGCCCACCAGCGTGATCGTGATGATGATGCTGCGCACGCCCGGGCCGAGCACGAACACCAGCGCGATGACCAGCACGTAGAACGGGAACGCCACCACGACGTCCACCACGCGCATGATCACGGTGTCGACCCATCCGCCGGAGTAGCCGGCCACGCTGCCGAGGATGGTGCCAAGGGTGAAGGGGAAGAGCACCGCGAGGAACGCGATCCGCACGTCCAGCCACGTCCCGTAGAGCAGCCGGGTCCAGGTGTCCCGGCCGAGCTGGTCGGTGCCGAGCAGGTGGTGGGCGCTCGGCCCGAGCAGCGTCGCGTTGAGGTTCTGCGCGTTCGGGTTGTAGGAGGTGAACAGCGGCGCGCCGATCGACATGATCAGGATGACGGCCATGATCACGATCCCGGTCATCAGCGCGGGCTGGGTGTACCAGCGCCGGGCTCGCCGGGCCTCGCCCCGTTCGGCCCGTGCACTCGGCGCGGCGGCCGGTGAGGGCGGCGCCCCGGGCAGGCCCGGCTCGGGCGTCAGCGGGATGGCGCTCACCGGGAGAACCGCACTCTCGGGTCAAGGGCCGCGTAGGCCACGTCGGCCGCCAGGTTGAGCAGGATGACCATGATGGCGAAGACCAGGGTGATGCCCTGGACCACGGTGAAGTCCCGCTGAAAGATCGAGTTGATCATGAGCTGGCCGAGGCCGGGGATCGCGAACACGTTCTCGATGATCACCGTACCGCCGATCAGGAACCCGATGTTGATGCCGAGCACCGTGACCGCCGGGATGACCGCGTTGCGCAGCACGTGCCGCAGGAAGAGCCGCTTCCCCGCGATCCCCTTGGACCTGGCGGTGGTGACGAACTCGGCGCCGAGCACGTTGAGCATGCTGGCGCGCAGGCTGCGAATGACCACCGGCGCGAGCGCCAGCGCCACGGTCAGGCTGGGCAGGAACATCGACCGCAGATGACCGAAGAACCCGGTCCCCCACCCGCTGACCGGGAAGAAGTGGAACTTGATCGCGAACGCGTAGATCAGCAGGAACGCCAGCCAGAACTGAGGCATGCCGAGGCCGATCAGCGGGACCACGCGCACGGCGTGGTCGCGGGCACCGTCCTTGCGGCTGGCTGCGATCATCGCCAGCGGCACGCTGATCAGCACGGCGAGGACGGACGAGTAGGTGATCAGCCACAGCGTCGGCGGCAGGTGGGTCAGGATCAGGCTGAGCGCCGAGCCGCCGTAGTACAGGCTCACCCCGAGATTGCCGTGCAGCAGCCGGTCCATGAACAGCCAGTACTGGCTGATCAGCGGCCGGTTCAGGCCCCACTCCTTGTGCAGCAGGGCCACCGCCTTCGGGGTGGCGTGGATCCCCAGGATGGTCCGCGCCGGGTCACCGGGGATCAGGTGGATCATGAAGAAGACGACGATCGTGCATCCGATGGCCACCGGCACCAATTGCAGCAGGCGCCGCAGCACAAACGTCATCCGCCCCATGGGCGCCGCTCACCTCCCTCACGCTGGACCGCCAGGTTCGCCGACGCGGCCGGCCGTGCGCCGGGGCCCGGGCTGCATCACGCCCGGGCCCCGGCCGCGGCCTACTTGCTCATCCAGACGTTCTCAAGGTGGTAGTTGCCGAGCGGAGTGACGAAGAAACCGTGGACGTTGGAGGTGGTGGCGTAGGCGTAGGGCGAGTAGTAGAGGAACGCCATGAACGCGTCCGCGGCCGAGTCGGACTGGACGGTGTTGTACAGGGCCTGCCGGGTCGCGGTGGTCAGGGTCTGCTCCGCGTCGTGGGTGGCCTTGACCACCGTGGGGTTGTTGTAGTCGGTGAAGAAGGACCGGGCGCCCGAGTTCGGGTCCACCGCGAACGTGGCCAGCTCGTCCGGGTCGGGGATGTCCATGGTCCAGTAGGTCAGCGTCATGTCGTACTTGAGGTTCTGCTGGTTGAGGTTGGCCGTGTTCGGGTCCAGCTGCTGGATCTTCAGGTTGATGCCGAGCGGCTTCAGTTCGGACTGCAAGATCGTGGCGATCGTGAGGTCGTCGGAGAAGCCGTTGGACACCAGGATCGTCGTGGTGAACCCGTGCGGCACGGAGGACTTGGCCATCTCGGCCTTGGCCGCGGCCAGGTTGTACTGGAGGCCCTTGGTGGCCGGCTGGTAGTAGGGCACCTGCGGCGGGAAGATCGAGTTGGCCGGCTTGCCGTTGCCGAACAGCACCGCCTTGACCAGCGCGGCCCGGTTGATCGCGTACGAGATGGCCCGGCGTACGTGCACGTCCTGGAACGGCTTGACCGTCTCGTTGAAGGCCAGGTAGTCGGTCCTGGTCGAGTTGAACAGGTTCATCGTGATGCCCGAGGTGGCCTTCAGGCTGGCCACCGTGGACCAGGCCGGGAACTCATCCACCTGGGCCTGCCCGCCCTTGAGCTGCAGCTCCCTGGTGTTGTCACTGGGCACGTCGGTCCAGGTGACGCTGTTCAGGTAGGGCTTGCCCTTCTGCCAGAAGTACGGGTTGCGGACCAGCTTGAGCGCCGAGCCCTTGTGCCAGTAGTCCCACTTGAACGGGCCGGTCCCGACCGGATGCTGGTAGAACTGGTTCTCGGTCTGGCCGCCGTAGTTGTTCGGGACGATGGCGTTGGAGAACAGCGACAGGTCGGCGAGCAGCGGCGCCCACGGGTACTTGAGGTTGACCACCACGGTGCCGGGCGAGGGCGCGTCGACCGACTTGATGGCCGTGTTGATGTAGCCCCAGCCCTTGGACGCGGCGCTCGCCTGGTCGATGGAGAACTTCACGTCGGCCGACGTCATCGGCTGACCGTTGGAGAACTTCACGCCCTTGCGCAGGGTGAACGTGTAGGCCTTCTTGTTCGGCGAGACGGTGTAGCTGGTGGCCAGCCACGGCATCACGCCCTTGCCGTTCGGCGTCACCGTGTACAGCGGCTGCATGATCTGCTCGAAGATCCAGATCGACTCGTTGTCGAACACGGTCGTGTTGTTCATCGACTGCGAGTCGGCGGTGCGGGCGATCACCAGATTGCCACCCTGCACCGGTCCCCCGGTGCTGGTGCCGCCGGAACTTGACCCGCTGGAGCTTGAGCCGCCACAGGCGGCCACGAGCGTCATGGCACCGGCCGCGATCAGGGCCAGCGCTGCGGTGGTTCGGTATGTCACGGTCACTCCCGCTGGGAATCGACAGGGCAGGTCAGGGCACCCTCAGGAGAACAAACCTTTGT
>CAVSCM010000009.1:0-13448 GCA_963726415.1 uncultured Actinomycetes bacterium | reverse complement strand
GCGGCCGGGCTCGCTGCCTCCGGGCCCCGGCCACCGCCTCCCCGCCACCCCTCCGGTCCGCCACCTCGGGGCCTGCCACCGCCTCCCGCTGGCGGGCCAGCCTTCGTAGCATGGGTACGTTGCGGGTGGTGGCCATCCGGTCGCGCAGCCCCGCGGGAGGCACTCATGGGAACGATCCGGGTCGTCATCGCCAAGCCCGGCCTGGACGGGCATGACCGCGGTGCCAAGGTCGTGGCCAGAGCCCTGCGCGATGCTGGGGTCGAGGTGATCTACACCGGCCTGCACCAGACCCCGGAGCAGATCGTGGCCACCGCCCTCCAGGAGGACGCCGACGCGATCGGCCTGTCCATCCTGTCCGGTGCGCACATGACCCAGTTCGCCAAGGTCCTGGAACTGCTGGCCGAGCGCGATGCCACCGACATCACGGTCTTCGGCGGCGGCATCATCCCCGACGCCGACATCGCCGAGCTTGAGCGGATGGGCGTGGCGAAGATCTTCACCCCGGGCGCCGCCACCCACGAGATCGTCGACTGGGTCAAGTCCTCCCTGGGACAGCCCCACCCCGCCTGATCTCTGGCCTGCGGCACCCCGCGCTGTTGGTGCGCGGGGTGGAAGAAGGAGCGGATAGGCTTCCGTGCGGAATCCAGCCGGACCGAGGACGGACAACAGTGGACCTGTTTGAGTTTCAGGCGAAAGAGCTGTTCGGGGAGTACGGCGTTCCCGTGCCGCAAGGACGCGTGGCTCGCACGCCTGAGGAGGCCCGCGTGATCGCCGCGGACTTCGCGGCCGCCGGCAGCCCACGCGTGGTGGTGAAGGCCCAGGTCAAGACCGGTGGCCGGGGCAAGGCGGGCGGGGTCAAGCTGGCCGATGGCCCGGACGAGGCGCAGGCCAGGGCGCAGGAGATCCTCGGCATGGACATCAAGGGCCACACGGTGCACGCGGTCCTTGTCGAAGAGGCCAGCGACATCGCCAGGGAGTTCTACCTTTCCTTCCTCGTGGACCGGGCCGCGCGCACGTTCACGTCGATCTGCTCGGTGCAGGGCGGCATGGAGATCGAGGAAGTGGCCCACACCAGTCCCGGCGCGGTCGCCCAGGTGGTAGTCGATCCGCTGTCGGGGGTCGACAGGGAGAAGGCAGCCGAGATCGTGTCCGCCGGCGGCCTGCCCCCGGAAGCCCAGGACGGCGCCGCCGCGGCCGCCGAGCGGCTGTGGGCGGTGTTCGACGACGAGGACGCGACGCTGGTCGAGGTCAACCCGCTGATCATGACCAATGACGGCCGGGTCGTGGCCCTGGACGGGAAGGTCACGCTCGACGACAACGCGGCGTTCCGGCAGGACCACGAGCGCTTCGCCGACCCGGGGGACGCGGACCCGATCGAGGCCAGGGCCAGGGAGAAGCACCTCAACTACGTCAAGCTCGAGGGCGAGGTCGGCATCATCGGCAACGGCGCGGGCCTGGTGATGTCCACGCTGGACGTGGTCGCGCAGGCCGGCGAGGCCTTCGGCGGCATCCGCCCCGCGAACTTCCTCGACATCGGCGGCGGCGCCTCGGCCGAGGTGATGGCGAACGGCCTGGAAATCGTCCTGTCGGACCCGAGTGTCCGCAGCGTGCTCGTCAACGTGTTCGGCGGCATCACCTCGTGCGACGAGGTGGCGAACGGCATCGTGTCCGCGCTGGGCATGCTCACTGCGCGCGGCGAGCAGGTGACCCGCCCGATCGTGGTCCGGCTGGACGGCAACAACGCCGCCGCCGGGCGGGCGATCCTCGACGGGGCCGGGCTCGCCGTGGTCGAGCGGAACGACACCATGGACGGTGCCGCCCGCCGCGCCGCCGAGCTGGCTGCCAGCGCCCAGACCCCCACGGGAGCATGAGATGGCGATCTTCCTTACCGGCGAGAGCCGGATCATGATCCAGGGCATCACCGGGTCCGAGGGCACCAAGCACGGGCGCCGGATGCTCGCCGCCGGCGCCACCGTGGTCGGCGGCACCAACCCGCGCAAGGCGGGCCAGACCGTGGACCTTGGCGGCACCGCCGTGCCGGTGTTCGGCACGGTCGCCGAGACGATGGCGGCGACCGGCGCGGACGTGTCGGTGGTCTTCGTCCCGCCGGCCGGTGCCAAGAGCGCGGTGCTCGAGGCGATCGACGCGCAGATCCCGCTGTGCATCGTCATCACCGAGGGCATCCCGGTGCACGACTCGACCGAGTTCTGGGCCTACGCGAACGCCAAGGGCAACGTCACCCGCATAGTCGGCCCGAACTGCCCCGGCGTCGCCTCACCCGGCAAGTCCAACGCGGGCATCATCCCGGCGGACATCACGTCGGAAGGCCGGATCGGCCTGGTGTCCAAGTCGGGCACGCTGACCTACCAGATGATGTACGAACTGCGCGACATCGGCTTCTCCACCGCCGTCGGCATCGGCGGCGACCCGGTGATCGGGACCACGCACATCGACTGCCTGCGCGCCTTCGCCGATGACCCGGAAACCGACGCGATCGTGATGATCGGCGAGATCGGCGGGGACGCGGAGGAGCGTGCCGCCGCGTTCATCGAGCAGAACGTCGCCAAGCCGGTGGTCGCCTACGTGGCCGGGTTCACCGCGCCCGAGGGCAAGACGATGGGCCACGCCGGAGCCATCGTGTCGGGATCGTCGGGCACCGCCCAGGCCAAGAAGGAAGCCCTGGAGAAGGTCGGTGTCCGGGTGGGCCGCACGCCCAGCGAGACGGCGCGCCTTGTCCGCGAGGTTGTGCCCGGCCACTGAATAGCAGCCAGCAAGCCAGCCGAATGTCCTCTTTATTCATTGATCCTGGTTTAGTATTCCCGGAATCAGGATTTACCTGAATAGGGGGGGATTATGTGGCGTAAAGTACGAATCACGTCAACTGGTGTGGCCTGTGTGGCTGCAGTGGCTGCGCTGGCGGGGGCTGGTCTCGCGCCAGCGGACGCCTCGACGAGCACGCACGGCCCCCGGCCGGGCGGGCATGCCATGTTCACCGTGCGTTCCTGGGGCGGGCCCGCCGCGCGGACGGCAGCGACCACGATTCCGACCTGGAGCGGGTCGTTCACGATCAACTCGACCACCTACAACTACAAGATGGCCGGCACGAACCCGGCCGGCGGGTCCAAGACCACGACCGTCCCCACCGAGATCCTGCCGCTCAAGGTCGTCATGTCCAACGGCGTCACGGTGACCGGGTCGGCCAGCAAGCTCAAGGCCTCGCCGATTTTCAGCAACGCCGCGTTCACCAGCGGGACCACCCAGCTCGGGGACGCCATGCTGCGCTCGGGCTTCTGGAAGACCATCCAGGCCTCGTCGCCGAACTGGCACCTGCTGCTCGGCACGCCGAAGGTCCTGCCGACGGTGACCATCAAGGTTCCCGCCGCCGACGGCACCGGCCAGACCTTCAACGGGATTCCCTACGCGAATATCAGCTACAACTGGTGGGGCAACAAGCTGCAGAGCATTATCAACGCGCACAATTTCTCCGCCACCACGCTGCCGCTGATTGTGTCCGGCAGCACGTTCCTCTATATCGGCACCACCTCGGACTGCTGCGTGTACGGGTATCACGGCGCCTACACCTCGGCGTCGGGCCACAACACGTACGCCTTCGCCAACTGGATCGCCGCGGGGCTGGTCTCCAACGGCAACGCGGACGTTTACACGATGAGCCACGAGGTGTCGGAGTGGGCGGCCGACCCGTTCGTCAACAACGTCGTTCCGACCTGGAACCAGCCGGACGGCTCCACCTGCTTCAACAACCTGCTCGAGGTCGGTGACCCGGTCGAGGCGATGCCCAAGCCCTGGTACACCATCAAGGTCGGCACGGTCACCTACCACCCGAGCGACATCGCCGGCATTTCGTGGTTCTCCCACGTCAGCCCGTCGCTCCAGCAGAACGGCCTGTACTCCTACAAGGGCTACCTGAAGACACCCGACACCACCTGCTAACGGCTTGCGCGGGCAGCGGGCGACTGGGACCGGGCAAACCCCGGTCCCAGTCGCGTGTTCGGGGCCGGCGTGGCGGATCAGGTGAACCACCCGCGGTTGCCAGGATGGAGACGTGACCGCCCCCACCCGCCCCGAGGCCGGGACCCGGCCGGGCCGTGCCACGCCGCCGCAGGTGCGCGGCGGAACCCGGCCCCTGGTGGTCTCCGGTGCGCTCGCGGCGTCCGTGGTCATGGTCACCGGGCTGGTCATTCTCACGCCGCTGGTGCTGGCCGGATGGATCGCCGCCCCGCATTCCGGCCTGGGCCTGCCCGGGGTGGTGCGGACGGCGACCTGCCTGTGGCTGGCCGCTCACCACGTGGAGATCACCGTGTCCGGCGCGGGCCGGATCGGCATGCTCCCGCTCGGCCTGGTCCTGGTCCCGGGCGCGCTGTTGTGGCGGGCCGGGCGCTGGATGGTCCGTACCGCCGAGCTGACGCGGCTCAGCGATGTCGGGTACGCGGCGCTCGCGCTGGCCGCTCCGTACGCGGCGCTGTGCGGGGCGCTCGCCCTCGCCAGCCGTTCCCGGCTGGCGGCGCCGTCCCTGTTCGACGCGGTCATCGCCGGGTTCCTGCTCGCCCTGTGTGCCGGCGGCCTGGGTGGCGCGCGGGCGCTGGCGCCGTGGCCCCGGCTGTTCCGGCTCATGCCGCCCCGGTCCCGCTCGGTCGTCCTTGGCACGGCCGGGGCGCTCGCCGTGCTGACCACGGGCGGGGCGCTGCTCGCGGGCGGTTCGCTCGCCGCGCACCTGGGGGAGTACCGGGCGATGGACGCCTCGCTCGCACCGGGAGTCGTCGGTGGGGCGCTGCTCGTCCTCGCCCAGCTCGCCTACGTGCCCAACGCCGTCGGCTGGGCCATCTGCTACTCGCTCGGGCCGGGGTTCGCGTTCGGTGCCTCGACCGTGGTGGCCCCCACCGGGGCGGCGCTCGGGCCGCTCCCGCTGTTCCCCATGCTGGCCGGGCTGCCCACCAGCACCCATGGAGTCGTCGGCTGGGTCTCCATCGTTGTGCTCGCCCTGCCCTACCTGGCCGGCGTGGTGGGCGGCATCCTCGTGGCGCGCGCCGCGCCCACGCCCGCGGCCGAGCTTGCCCCGCTGTGGGGATTCGCCTGCGGGGTGGCGACCGGGTGCGTGATCGGCGTGCTCGCGGCGTTCTCCGGCGGGCCACTGGGCAGTGGCCGGCTCGCCGCGGTCGGCCCTTCCGGCTGGCAGGCGACCGTGGTGGCCATTCTGGAGATCGGCGTCTCGGCGGCCGTGGCCACCGGCATCGCCAACTGGCTGAGGGTCCGCAGGGACCCGGAGCTCGCGGCTGCCCGGGCCCGCCGCGCGGCCGCGCCGTCCCGGCCGGTCATGCCGGCGAGCATGTCGCCGGACGAGGCCGCGGACGGCGGGCACAGGATCTATCTGGACCAGTGGGCCGGTGAGGAGGAGGACGGGCCGCCCGATGACCGTCCCCCGCTCGGTCCCGCCATGCTCCCCTGACCCGCGCGGCAGCCGCCGCGGCGCAGGTGAGGCGGCGGTCGGCGCCTAGCCCCGTTCCGCGGCGCGCAGCGAGGAGATCTCCCGGTTCACCGCGTGGGTGAACTGCACCTGGCAGGACTGCTGGTCCGCGGTCGTGCCCGCCTCGCTCAGGCATTGGCCGTACGCCGACATCTGCCGTCCGAACACGATGAAGCCAAGCAGCAGGATCGCGCTCAGCAGGATGCCGATGGCCGCGATCGCGGTCGCGGCGGCCGACCCGTGCGGCCGCGCGGTCCTGCCTCTCCTGGCCCGCGCCAGCGAGGTCACCGCCAGCCACATCGCGACGACGCCGGCGAGCAGCGCGTAGGCCACCAGATAGACCCCGCGCTGCGGGTCGCCGAGCGCCAGCAGGCTGGTCAGGCTCAGCAGCGCCACCAGCAGGCCCGCCGTGGCGCGCCGCTGCGCGGCCGGCTCGGCGGGCATCGTGGCCTGAGGTGTGTCCGTACGCTGGTCGAAGGGGGGCATCGCACCCCTATTGTGCCCGGCTCCGGTCGCTGACCTGTGCGCTTCGGCCATGTGGCACGTGTCACTGCGGGCGCCGGAGCGAGCCTGCGGCCGCCACCGGGCCGTTAAGGTGGCTCGCATGACGGCACGCCTCGTGGTCCTCGTCTCCGGGGCGGGCACCAACCTTCAGGCGCTGCTCGACGCCTGCGCGGGCCCTTCGTACGGCGCGAAGGTCGTGGCGGTCGGCGCGGACCGCGCCGGAATCGAGGGCCTCGCGCGGGCGCAACGGGCGGCGATTCCCGTCTTCACCCACCAGGTCCGCGAGCACGCCTCCCGTGCCGGATGGGACCGTGCCCTGGCCCAGTCCTGCGCGCGCTACCAGCCGGACCTGGTCGTCTCTGCCGGGTTCATGAAGCTGGTCGGCCAGGACTTCCTCGACAGGTTCGCCGGGCGCTTCGTCAACACCCACCCCTCCTTGCTGCCCGCCTTCCCCGGCATGCACGCGGTGGGGGACGCGCTCGCCTACGGCGTGAAGGTGACCGGGTGCACGGTGTTTCTCGTGGACGCGGGCACCGACACCGGTCCCGTGATCGCCCAGGCAGCGGTGCCGGTCAGCGAGGATGACGACGTCGCCTCGCTGCATGAGCGGATCAAGAGGACCGAGCGCGCCCTGCTGGTGGATACGGTCGGCAGGATGGTCCGGGACGGATGGTCGGTGCACGGCAGGACCGTGCTGGCCGGTCACCGTGAAGCGGCGGCGAACCAGACCCGCCAGGGATGAAGAGGGTCTTACGAAGTGACGAAGGTTCCGATCAGGCGGGCGCTGGTCAGCGTCTACGACAAGACCGGTCTTGCCGAACTGGCCGGCGCGCTGGCGGCTGCCGGCGTGCAGATCGTCAGCACCGGCAGCACGGCGGCGGCCATCGCCGCGGCGGGCGTTCCGGTGACCGGTGTGGAGGACGTGACCGGGTTTCCCGAGTGCCTGGAAGGCCGGGTGAAGACCCTGCATCCCGCCGTCCACGCCGGGCTGCTGGCCGACCCCGGCCGGGCCGGGCACGCCGAGCAACTCGCCGCACTGGGCATCGGCACGTTCGAGCTGCTCGTGTCCAACCTGTACCCGTTCGAGGCCACGGTCGCCAGCGGCGCCCCGGCGGCCGAGTGCGTCGAGCAGATCGACATCGGCGGCCCGGCCATGGTCCGGGCGGCCGCGAAGAACCACGCCAGGGTGGCCGTGATCACCGGCCCGGAGCAGTACCGGGCGGCCGCCGAGGCGGTCAAGGCCGGCGGCTTCACCGGCGAGCAGCGGCGACGGCTGGCCGCCGCGGCGTACGCGGCCACCGCCCGCTACGACGCCGCCGTGGCGTCCTGGTTCGCCGCCACCTACGCCCCCGACGACGTTGCCCGCGAGACCGGCTGGCCGGACCTGGTGTCCGCCGTGTGGACCCGCCGCGAGGTGCTGCGGTACGGGGAGAACCCGCATCAGGGCGCGGCGCTCTACGTGCGCCCCGGCGCACCGCCCGGCCTGGCCACGGCCACCCAGTTGCACGGCAAGGCGATGTCCTACAACAACTACGGTGACGCCGCCGCGGCGTGGCGGACCGCGTTCGACTTCGCCGAGCCGTGCGTGGCGATCGTCAAGCACGCGAACCCGTGCGGCATCGCCATCGGCGCCGACCTGGCCGAGGCGCACCGCAAGGCGAACGCGTGCGACCCGGTGTCGGCCTACGGCGGGGTGATCGCGGCCAACGGTGTCGTCACCGCGGCGATGGCGGCCCAGGTCGCGGACATCTTCACCGAGGTGCTCGTCGCGCCCGGCTTCGAGGACGCCGCGCTGGAGACGCTCAAGGCCAAGAAGAACCTGCGGCTGCTGCAATGCCCCGCCCCGGCCGGGACGGCAATGGCAGGCCCGCAGATCGAGTGGCGGCCGGTGGACGGGGGCGTGCTCCTGCAGACGGCCGACCGGCTCGACGCACCCGGGGACGACCCGGCCGCCTGGGAGCTGAAGGCGGGCCCGGCCGCATCGCCGCGGACCCTTGCCGACCTGGCCTTCGCGTGGCGGGCCTGCCGTGCGGCCAAGTCCAACGCCATCGTGCTCGCCGCTGGCGGCGCCACGGTCGGGGTGGGGATGGGCCAGGTCAACCGGGTCGACGCGGCCCGGATCGCGATCGCCCGCAGCGGGCAGCGGTGCCGGGGCGCGGTCGCCGCGAGCGACGCCTACTTCCCGTTCCCGGACGGCCTCCAGGTCCTGGCCGACGCCGGGATACGTGCCATCGCCGAACCCGGCGGCTCGATCCGCGACGGGGAGGTCATCGCCGCCGCCCAGTCCGCCGGGGTCAGCCTCTACTTCACCGGGACCAGGCACTTCTACCACTGAAAGGGGGCACGCGTTGACCGCACGTATTCTCGACGGCCGCGCCACCGCCGCAGCGATCAAAGAGGACCTCAGGAAACGGGTGGCCGATCTGGCCGCGGCAGGCCGGGTGCCCGGGCTGGCCACGGTACTTGTTGGCGACGACGCTGGCAGCCGCGCCTACGTCAACGGCAAGCACCGCGACAGCGTGGCGGTCGGCATCACCAGCATCCGCCGTGACCTGCCCGCCGACGCCAGCCAGGAGCAGGTCGAGGCGGTCGTCGACGAGCTGAACGCCAACCCCGAGTGCACCGGGTACCTGGTCCAGCTCCCGCTGCCCGCAGGCCTGGACCCGCTGGCCATCCTGCACCGGGTGGACCCGGCCAAGGACGCCGACGGCCTGCACCCGGTCAACCTGGGCAAGCTGGTGCTGGGGGAGCCGGGCCCGCTGCCCGGCACACCGAGGGGCATCGTGGAACTGCTGCGGCGCTACGACGTCCCGATCGCCGGGGCGGAAGTCACCGTGATCGGGCGCGGCATCACCGTGGGCCGCTCGCTCGGCCTGCTGCTCACCCGGCGCACCGAGAACGCGACCGTCACCTTGTGCCACACCGGGACCAGGGACCTGGCCGCGCACACCCGCGGCGCGGACATCGTGGTGGTGGCGGCCGGCCGCCCGGGCCTGCTCACCGCGGACATGGTCAGGCCCGGCGCCGCGGTGGTGGACGTGGGCATCACCAGGACCGACGCCGGGCTGATCGGAGACGTCGCGCCGGAAGTCGCCGAGGTGGCCGGCTACCTGGCGCCGATGCCGGGCGGTGTCGGGCCGATGACCAGGGCCATGCTGCTCACCAATGTGGTCGAGGCCGCGGAGTACGCGATTCGACCGGGAAGCTACTAGCGAGTAACATAGTCACGCCGCGCGCGGGAACCACCCCGCGGCGGGGACGGACGGCCGCGTTTGGCAGTCTTGACCCAGCCCGGATACCAGCGCCGGGCCGAACACGGACAGGGGCAGGAGGTCGGCCACCGGTCATGAACATCGTCGTCTGCGTCAAGCAGGTCCCCGACACGTGGGCGGAGCGCACGCTGCGGCCGGAGGATTCGCGGCTCGACCGTGCGTCCGTCGATGGGGTCATCAACGAACTCGATGAGTACGCGATCGAAGAAGGGCTCCGCCTGGCCGAGGCGCACGGCGGCGAGGTGACCATCCTGACCATGGGCCCGGACAAGGCCAGCGAGTCGATCCGCAAGGCGCTGTCCATGGGTGCCGACAAGGCGGTGCACCTGGTGGACGACGCGCTGGCGGGCTCCGACGCGCTCGCCACCTCGCTGGCGCTGGCGACCGTGCTCCAGCGCACCGGGTTCGACCTGGTCATCCTGGGCTCGGAGTCGACCGACGCGCGGACCGGCCTGCTCGCCGCGATGCTGGCCGAGCGGCTCGGCTGCCCCCAGCTCAGCCTGGCCAGCAAGGTCGAGGTCGACGGGAACGCCATCACCATCCACCGGCAGGCGGACTACGGCTACGACAAGGTCGAGGCCACCCTGCCCGCGGTGGTCAGCGTGGTGGAGAAGATCAACGAGCCGCGGTACCCGTCGTTCAAGGGGATCATGGCGGCCAAGAAGAAGCCGGTCGAGGTGCTGAGCATCGCCGACGCCGGGATCGACCCCGCACAGGTCGGCCAGGGCGCCGCCGCGACCGAGGTGGTCAGCTTCAGCAAGCGCCCGCCCCGCGAGGTCGGCACGATCGTCAAGGATGAGGGCGACGGCGGCGTCAAGGCGGCCGAGTTCCTCGCCGCGCAGAAGTTCATCTGACCGGAAGGCCAGCAAACTCCTATGTCTGAGATCCTCGTCCTCGCCGCGCACGACGGTGAGTCGGTCAAGAAGGTCACGCTCGAACTGCTGACCCTGGCCCGCAGGTTCGGCGAGCCCGCCGCGGTCTGGCTGGGCTCAGGGGCCGACGCGGCCAGGGAACGCCTTGCCGAATACGGCGCCGCCAAGGTCTACGTCACCGGCGGCGACGACATGACGGACTACGTGGCCGCGCCCGCCGCCGAGGTGCTGGCGGCGCTCGTCGCGCAGGCCTCTCCCGCGGCCGTGCTGGTCCCGGCCACGGCCGAGGGCAAGGAAGTGGCCGGCCGGCTCGCGGTCAAGATCGGTTCCGGCGTGCTGACCGACGCGGTCGACCTCACCCCCGCTGACGGCGGCCCGGTCGCGGAACAGTCCATCTTCGGCGGCGCCATCATCGTGAAGTCCAAGGTCACCACGGGCATCCCCATAGTGGCGGTGCGGCCGAACGCGGTGCCGCCGGAGGCATCGCCCGGGGCCGCGGCGCTGGAACCGGTCGGCGTCGAACTGAGCGACGCGGCCAAGGGCGCGCACATCACCGAGCGCGTCGCCCAGGAGCGCAGCGAGCGCCCGGAACTGACCGAGGCGTCCATCGTGGTGTCCGGCGGCCGCGGGGTCGGCAACGCGGAGAACTTCGCCCTGATCGAGGGCCTGGCGGACCGGCTGGGCGCGGCGGTGGGCGCGTCCCGCGCCGCCACCGACGCCGGCTGGTATCCGCACCAGTTCCAGGTGGGCCAGACCGGCAAGACCGTGTCGCCGCAGTTGTATCTCGCGGTCGGCATCTCGGGCGCGATCCAGCACCGGGCCGGCATGCAGACGTCCAAGACCATCATGGTGATCAACAAGGACCCCGAGGCGCCGATCTTCGAGCTTGCCGACTTCGGTGTGGTGGGCGACCTGTTCAAGGTCGTGCCGCAGCTCACCGAGGAGATCGCCCGCCGCCAGGGATCCTGAGCCAGGCGCCGTCGGCGGCCCAGGCGCGCGGCCGGAAGTCCAGCTAGGCTTGATTTATCATGGACTACTCCGACGGGGCAGGCCAGCCGGGGGCCGCCGGCGCAGCCGAGCAGAACCCGCACCCACTGATCTATCTGGACAACGCGGCGACCGCGCCGATGCTCCCCGAGGCCATCGCGGCCATGACGGACGAACTCGCCCGCCTCGGCAACCCTTCCTCACTGCACAACGCCGGCCGCCGGGCCCGGCGGGTGGTCGAGGAGTCCCGGGAGCAGATCGCCGAGGCGTTCGGCGCCCGGCCCAGCGAGGTGATCTTCACAAGCGGCGGGACCGAGGCGGACAACCTGGCGGTGAAGGGCCTGTTCTGGGCCCGCCGGGACAGCGGGCCGCACCGCCGCAGGGTGCTGGTACCGGCTACCGAGCACCACGCGGTGCTGGACTCGGTGGGCTGGCTGGCCAGCCACGAAGGCGCGGAGATCGGCTGGATCGGCGTGGACGGCACCGGGATGGTGTCCGCGGACAGCCTGCGGGCGGCGATCGGCCCGGACCCGGACGGCGTAGCGCTGGTCAGCGTGATGTGGGCGAACAACGAGGTCGGCACGATCGCGCCGATCGCGGAACTGGCCGCGGTCTGCGCCGAGCACCGGATCCCGCTGCACACCGACGCGGTGCAGGCGGCCGCGCAGGTGCCCGTGCATTTCGCCGAGAGCGGGGCGGACGCGCTCACGATCACCGGGCACAAGCTCGGCGGGCCGGTGGGCGCGGGAGCGCTGCTGCTGGCCCGGGGGGCCCAGCCGGTGCCGGTGCTGCACGGCGGGGGCCAGGAGAGCGACATCAGGTCCGGCACCCTGGACGCGCCCGCGATCCGCGCCTTCGCGGCCGCTGCCCAGGTCGTGGCCAAGACCAGGGACTTTGAGGCGGTCCGGCTGGCCGCGCTGCGGGACGACCTGGTCGCCAGGGTGCGCGCGGCGGTGCCCGACGCGATACTCAACGGCGCGCCGCCCGGCCCGGCCCGGCTGCCGGGCAACGCCCATTTCTCCTTCCCCGGGTGCGAGGGCGACGCGCTGCTCATGCTGCTGGACGCCAGGGGCATCGCTTGCTCCACCGGGTCCGCGTGCACCGCCGGGGTGGCCAGGCCCAGCCACGTGCTGCTCGCCATGGGCGCCGGCGAGGCCAGGGCCAGGGGCTCGCTGCGTTTCTCGTTCGGCCAGTGCTCGACCCAGGCCGATTGCGAAGCCGTGGGGGCGGTGATCGGCGAGGCGGTCGAACGTGCCCGCCGGGCCGGACGGTCATGATGCGTTACGCCGGCCCCCGCTGACGTCGTCCCTAGCGGGAACTGTGAGCCGGGGCCGCGTCGTGCCCCGGCAACCCGCGGGCTGGCTTGTCGTGTGCTGACGCTTGGCCAGGCGTTGGCCCGAGGCGCGTGGGCGGGCGGCTGGCGTGGGCCACGCTACGCCCGCGGGTCACTCGCCGCACGCCGCGGCTGCTGTGGTGTCCGTTCCGGGTTTGGGCGACGGTCTCCCGATGTGGGACTGAAAGCGAGAGGTGGTTTCGGGGCTGGTGGGGGGCCATAGGCTGAGGGGGTTATGAGCGGGATGCGGGTGCTGGCGGCCATGTCGGGCGGGGTGGACTCGGCCGTGGCCGCGGCGCGAGCGGCGGACGCCGGTCACGAGGTGACCGGCGTCCATCTCGCGCTGTCGCTGAACCCGCAGTCGTACCGCACCGGGGCGCGGGGCTGCTGCACGCTGGAGGACGCCAGGGACGCCAGGCGCGCGGCGGACGTGATCGGGATCCCGTTCTACGTGTGGGACATGGCGGAGCGGTTCCACCACGACGTGGTGGAAGACTTCGTGGCCGAATACGCGCGCGGGCGCACCCCCAACCCGTGCCTGCGCTGCAACGAGAAGATCAAGTTCGCGGCGGTGCTGGACCGGGCGGTGGCCCTGGGCTTCGACGCGGTCTGCACCGGTCACCATGCGCGGCTGGCCGGCGGGCGCCTGCACCGCAGCCCGGACCTGGCCAAGGACCAGTCCTACGTGCTCGCTGTGCTCACTCGCGACCAGCTTGACCGGGCACTGTTCCCGCTTGGTGACTCCACCAAGGCGCAGGTGCGGGCCGAGGCGGCGGCGCGCGGGCTGGCGGTGGCCGCCAAGCCGGACAGTCACGACGTCTGCTTCATCCCCGACGGTGACATGCGCGCGTTCCTGGCCGGCGCCCTGGGCCGGGCTCCCGGTCCCATCGTGGACGCCGGCGGGGCGGTGCTCGGCAGCCACGACGGTGCCTACGGGTTTACCGTCGGCCAGCGGCGCGGGCTGCGCGTGAGCACCCCGGCCGCCGATGGCCGGCCGC
>CAVSCM010000008.1:0-85210 GCA_963726415.1 uncultured Actinomycetes bacterium | reverse complement strand
CCGCTTGGGTGAGGCATCCCATTTGCTGCCTGGTGTCGGGTTCAGCGGGATCGCGTTCACGTGGACCAGTGGCCCCAGGGCCTGGTGCAGCACGCTGCCGAGCAGGTCGGCTCGCCACGGCTGGTCGTTCACATCCCGGATCAGGGCGTACTCGACCGACACCCGCCGCCCGGTCCGGTCGGCGTAGAGGCGGGCGGCGGCGAGCACCTCGGCCACCTTCCACCGGGTGTTCACCGGCACCAGTTCGTCGCGCAGTTCGTCGTCGGGGGCATGCAGGGAAACGGCCAGCGTCACAGAAAGACCCTCGGCAGCGAGCCGGCGTATCGCAGGTACCAAGCCCACGGTCGAGACGGTGACGGACCGCTGCGAGATACCGAAGCCGCCGGGGACCGGGTCGCAGATCCGGCGGACCGCGTCCACAGTGCGCCGGTAGTTCGCCAGCGGCTCGCCCATGCCCATGAACACCACGTTGGACAGCCGGCCCGGCGGTCCGAGGCCACCGTCCCTGACGGTCGCCGCCGCCGCCCGGACCTGCTCGACGATCTCCGCCGTGGACAGGTTGCGCCGCAGGCCGCCCTGGCCGGTGGCGCAGAACGGGCAAGCCATCCCGCAGCCCGCCTGGCTGGACACGCAGACCGTGGCACGGTCCGGGTACCGCATGAGGACGCTTTCCAGCAGCGTGCCGTCGTGCGCCCGCCACAATGACTTCCTGGTGGCACCGTCATCGCAGCTCACCGCGCGGGCCTCGGTCAGCAGCGGCGGCAGCAGTTCGCCCACCAGGGCGGCACGGGAGCGATGCGGGATGTCGGTCATGCTGGGCGCGTCCACGCTCAGCCGGGCGAAATAGTGCCTGGACAATTGCCTGGCTCGCAGCGGTTTTTCGCCGAGTGCGGCGACCGCCTCCGCGCGCTGCTGCACCGACAGGTCGGCCAGATGGCGCGGCGGCTGGCCGCGGCGCGGCGCCGCGAAGACGAGGGGCAGCGAAGACATGGCCTTTCCAGTGTTCCAGTTGTCCCGGCCCGCCATCATGACCTGCGCTGTGACGTTGGAGGACATTGCGGCAGCCTGCCGCAACTTCCGGGGGAATCCACTGAATGATAGTTAGGAATCTGTAGATTTCTGGCATGTCTTCGATGCGCAACCGGTCAAGGGGCCCTCGGTCAGCCTCGATCGGCGGCCAGCCCGGAACGGTGCTCGAAAGCGAGAGCCCGTACGGCAGCCGCCGGCTCGTGGTCGAGTACGACGGCGCGACCACCGCCGCGTACCTGCACGACGCCGGTGCGGTGCTGGGGGCGGCGTGGATCGCCAACCACGAGCAGGCACCGCAGAGCGCGGATCTGTCCCGGCTGAACGCGGGCCAGGCACCGTTGATGCCCGCCGCGCACACCAAGCACCCGGCGGGCCGGCCACCGCTGGACGCCAGGACGCTGCGGGCGCTGTGGTTCGAAGAAGGCGACGGGGTCGCGGTCATCGAGGGCGGTCAACTGCTCACGGTCATCCCCGGCTGGTCCGACATGGCCCGTGGCATGCCCGGCTACAGCAGGGACGTGATCGGGCAGACACCGTTCGCCTGGTCACTCGATGACGCGATGGAAGGGCTCGGCCCCCGGGCCGACCGGGCGACGGCGTTCTGGCGCTGGCGGCAGCGGGACGACTCCTGGGCGTCATTCCAGCGGTCCATGCTCGGCCACCTGCTGGCGCGGCTCGGGCCCGGCGCCAGGTACTGGGATGTCAGCGGCGGCAAGCAGCCGATGGTCGGCGTGTCGGAGCGGCCGCCAACCCAGCAGCGGCAGTACACGGTGCTGTCCACGATCGGCATGAGCTGCCAGCGGATGCCCGTGGTGGAGCAGGCGATGGAGGACCCGAGCGCCTGCGCGCGGATCGAGCTTGCCATCGCCACGACCATGCCCAGCCGGGACGCCGCCCGCGTGTTCCTGTGGCTGGCCCAGTATCCGTGGCGGGCCGTGACCTGGTTCGGCACCGGGCACACCGTGCGCTGGTACCACGAGCCGGGAACCTTCCCGCTCGGCGGCGGGAGGGAGGCCGTGCTCCTGCTCGACGACCCCTCCCACCTGCTCGGCCCGGAAGTGCCCGACCTGGGCGGGTTCTCGGTGGGCGGCGACCCGACGCGGTGGCTGTGGATCATCCCGATCACCGAGCGGGAGCGGCTGATCGCCAAGGAACGCGGCGCCGCCAGCCTGGTCACCCAGCTAGCCGCGCAGCGCCGCAGCTGGGTCACGAGCGTGTAGCCTCGGCGCGGGCTGGGGCCCGCGGCTAGTGGATATGCAGGCTGATGCCGAGCAGCGGGAGCCACCACAGCAGGATGGCGAGAACGGCCGAACCTATGGCCTTGAGCAGGCTGAGGTGCAGGTAGCCCCGCGACCATGCAACGATCACGCCGATGATCAGGTAAACGAGAAAGATAATGCCGATCGGTCGCCTCAACATGGCTGGTCCGCTCCCGTCCACTGGTGGATTGAGTCCGAGACGCCCCGACCAACTCCCCGCGTAACCGGGAAGCAAACACGGGTCAGGCAGCCATGAATGTCAGGGCTAGTGAGGCACCGGAACAAAGGCCAGCAGGAGGAGCCAGACCACCGGCCCCGCGATGAGCATCGCGTCGATCCGGTCCAGGATTCCGCCGTGACCGGGCAGCACGGAGCCCATGTCCTTGATGCCCAGGTCGCGCTTGATCATCGATTCGACCAGGTCGCCGAGCGTGGCACAGGCGAGGGTCGCCGCGCCGATCACCAGGCCCTGCCAGATGGCACCGTGCAGCAGGAGGGACAGGCCGATCGCCCCGCCCAGGAGGCAGAACAGCGCCGATCCGCCGAACCCCTCCCAGGTCTTCTTGGGACTGATCGCCGGGGCCATCAGATGGCGCCCGACGGTGACGCCGGCGGCGTAACCGCCCACGTCGCTGCACACCACCAGGATCAGGAACAACAGCGTGCGCCTCGGGCCGTCGGCCGGGGCCAGCATCAGGCCGACGAAACAGGCCGGCAGCGGCAGGTAGGCGAGGGCGAAGGCCCCCGCGGTGACGTCGCGCAGGTAGCCGCCGACTCCGCCGGTCAGCCGCCAGGCGAGGACCGCCGTCATGGTGATCGCGACGCAGGCCAGCGCGGCGCGCTCCCCCTGCCAGTAGGACAGGACGAACGCCACGGCACCACCCGCGGCCACCGGGATCACCGGTACCCGGATCTGCTGCCCGGCCACGGCGCGGGTGAGTTCCCACAGGGCGATGCCCACCATGACGCCGACAAGGGCGAGGAACGTGGCCTTTACCGTGAATAGCGTGAGAATGGCGAGCCCGCCCAGGCCGAGGCCGACACCGACCGCCGCAGGCAGGTTGCGCCCGGTGCGCCGCTCCCGCTTCTCCGGCTGTGCGGGCTCCGCTGGACTGTCCGCAGGCAGATCAGACTTCAAGCAGTTCTGCTTCTTTATGCTTGAGCAGTTCGTCCACCTGCGCGACGTAGGTGTGCGTGAGGTCGTCGAGTTCCCGCTCCGCCCGGCGCACGTCGTCCTCGCCCGCGTCGCCGGCCTTGACCAGCTTGTCCAGCGAGTCCTTCCCGTGCCGCCGGATGTTGCGGATCGAGACCTTGCTGTCCTCCGCCTTGCGGTGGGCGACCTTGATGTACTCCCGGCGCCGCTCCTCGGACAGTTCGGGGAACACGACCCGGATGATCGTGCCGTCGTTGGCCGGGTTCACGCCCAGGTCGCTGTTGCGGATCGCCTTTTCGATGGCTGCCAGCGATGACTTGTCGAAGGGCTGGATGACGACCATCCGCGGCTCGGGGATATGGAACGAGGCAAGCTGGTTAACCGGCGTCTGCGTGCCGTAGTACTCGGCCGTGATCTTGGCGAACATGGCCGGGTGCGCCCGCCCGGTGCGAATGACCGCGAACTCCTCCTTGGCGACGGCGACGGCCTTCTCCATCTTCTCTTCGGCTTCGAAGAGCGTCTCGTCTATCACAGCGGCTCCTGTCCCATCGCTTGCCCGCCGCGGCTGCTAACCGCGGACGTCAGCATCCTCCGGCCTGCTGACCAGCGTGCCGATCTTCTCCCCCCGCACTGCTCGCCCGACGTTACCCTTTTCCATCAGGTCGAAGACGACAATGGGCAGGCCGTTGTCCATGCACAGGCTCACCGCCGTGGTGTCCATGACCTTCAGTTCCAGGCGGAGCACCTCGCTGTAGTCAAGCTGATGGAAGCGCACGGCATCGGGAATGATGCGCGGATCCGCATCGTAAACCCCGTCCACCTGCGTCCCCTTGAGGAGCGCCTCGGCGCCTATCTCCAGCGCGCGCTGGGCCGCACACGTGTCGGTGGAGAAGAAGGGGGCACCAAGGCCGGCCCCGAAGATGACTATCCGCCCTTTTTCCAGGTGCCGGATCGCCCGGCGGGGAATGTACGGCTCGGCCACCTGCCCCATCGTGATCGAGGTCTGGACCCGGGTGTCCACGCCGAGTTTCTCGAGCACATCCTGCAGCGCGAGGCAGTTGATCACCGTGCCGAGCATGCCCATGTAGTCGGCCCTGGCCCGGTCGATACCGCTCTCGGCCAGTTCCCGCCCGCGGAACATGTTCCCGCCGCCGACAACCGCGGCGACCTGTACCCCGTCTTTGACAACGGCGACGATCTCCCTGGCGATGCGCTGGACCACGCTCGGGGAGATGCCCAGTGGTTCGTCGCCGGAGAACGCCTCGCCGGACAGCTTGACCACGACGCGCCGCCAGGGGCGGTGCATCCAGTCATCGGCGTCCCGCACGGCAGAGCCGAGCACGCGTGGCGCGCCGTCCCCCCTGTCGGCGCTGTTCTCCACGAGGCCGCCTCCTTGGTTGTCTGGTTGCCAGCCGCCCTCAGCCTGCCTGGCCGATCTGGAAGCGTGCGAACGCCCGTACCGTGGCGCCCTGCTCGCTGAGCATCTGCTTGATCGTCTTCTTCGGCTCTTTGACGAACGGCTGCTCGACGAGCGTGACGTCCTTGAAGAACGAGCCCAGCCGGCCCTCGACGATCTTGGGGATTGCCTGCTCCGGCTTGCCCTCGTCCCGGGTGATCTGCTCGGCGATGCGGCGCTCGTTCTCGACGATGTCGGCCGGCACCTGGTCCCGGGTCACATACTGCGGCCGCATCGCCGCGACCTGCTGGGCGACGTCCTTGCCCGCCTGCTCGTTCGGCGCGTCCAACTGGACGAGCACGCCCACGGTCGGCGGCAGTGCCCGGTCGGAACGGTGCAGGTAGCTGGTGACATAACCGCCCTCGAGCAACGCGTACCTGCCGAGTTCCAGCTTCTCCTTGAGCGAGGCACCCGCCTCGTCGATGAGCTGCTGCGCGGTGACCCCCGGGCGCACCTCCAGTGCCAGCACGGCGAGCCGGTCGGCGGCCCGCTGCGCCAGCGCGGCGGCGGTGATGTCCGCCGCCACCCCCTGGAACAGGTCGGTCTTGGCAACGAAGTCGGTCTCGCAGTTCAGCTCGACCAGGACTCCGGCGCTGGTGCCGTCGAGAGCCGCCGCGATGAGCCCGTTGGCCGCGGTGCGCGTGGCCCGCCTGGCCACGTCCTTGGCACCCTTGAGGCGCAACAGTTCCACCGCCTTGTCGAACTCGCCGTCCGCCTCCGTCAGCGCGTTCTTGCAGTCCATCATCCCCGCGCCGGTAGCGTCGCGAAGCCGCTTCACATCCGCGGTGGTGTAGTTCGCCATGTCCTCATCTCTCACTGTCTGATCTGATGCACGATCAGTTCCTGCTGGCGCAACCGGTGCCGCAGGCAGCCCGGCTCAGCCGTTGCTCAGTTCGCGGTGACCGCGTTACCAGCCGTGGCCTCGTCCGCGGCACCATCGGCGGCCGGGGACGCGCCGTCCTCCGCGCTGGCCTGCGCCGCCGCGCCATCGGCTGGCGCCGCGCCATCGGCCACCACCGCGCCATCAGCTGGCGTGGCGTCCGCGGCCTGGGCGGTCGCGTTCGCCGCGGCATCCGCAGCGGGCGGGGCCGATTCAGCGGCCGCTTCCGCCACGGCTGGCGCCGGCTCAACGGCGGCATCCGCCACAGCTGGCGCCGGCTCAACGGCGGCATCCGCCACAGCTGCGGCCGGCTCAACGGCCGCTTCCGCCACGGCCGGGCCGGCTCAGCCGCCGCTTCCGCCACAGCCGGGGCCGGCTCAGCCGCCGCTTCCGCCACAGCCGGGGCCGGCTCAGCGGGGGCATCCGCGACGGCTGGGGCCGGCTCAGCGGCCGCGTCCGCGCTCTTGCGCTCGAGCAGCTCGCGCTCCCACTCGGCCAGCGGCTCCTCGGCGCCCAGCTCGCCCGCGGGCGACGGCTTGTCGTCGGTGTCGGCCTCGCCGCCCCGGGCCATCAGCCCGTCGGCGACCGCGTCGGCGACGACCCGCGTGAGCAGCGACACGCTGCGGATCGCATCGTCGTTACCGGGGATCGGGAAGTCCACCTCGTCGGGGTCGCAGTTGGTGTCCAGGACGGCGATCACGGGGATGCCGAGCTTGCGCGCCTCGCTGACCGCGATGTGCTCCTTCTTGGTGTCCACCACCCACAGCGCGCTTGGCACCCGGGCCATGTCCTTGATGCCGCCGAGCGAGCGGTCAAGCTTGTCCCGCTCGCGGCGCAGGTGCAGCAGTTCCTTCTTGGTCATGCCGGAGCCGGGCACGTCCTCGAAGTCGATCTCTTCGAGTTCCTTCAGCCGCTGCAGGCGCTTGTGCACCGTCTGGAAGTTGGTCAGCATCCCGCCGAGCCAGCGCTGGTTGACGAACGGCATGCCGACCCGGCGCGCCTGGTCCGCGATGGCCTCCTGCGCCTGCTTCTTGGTGCCGACGTACAGGACCGTGCCGCCGTGCGCCACGGTCTCCCTGATGAACTCGTAAGCCTTGTCGATGTAGTCGAGGGACTGCTGGAGATCGATGATGTAGATCCCATTGCGCTCAGCGAGAATGAACCGCTTCATCTTCGGGTTCCAGCGCCGGGTCTGATGGCCGAAGTGAACGCCGCTCTCCAGCAGCTGCCGCATGGTGACGACCGGTGCCATACCGGTGTCCCCTTCCTGCTCGTGCGCCGGTCCTCGTGGAGCGGCACGTTCGGTTGGTCCTGGCGCCCGTGCGCACACACCGCGGCGGACAACACCGCGGACCGAAGTGTGCGCACCGCAGGGAGACCCCGGCGGCGAGCGGGCGCGCGAATTTGGCCGGAAGACCTCTGCCGCAAGGGAAGCGGACTCGCCGACCGCCCAGTAGTCTACCCGGTCCGGGCCCGATCGCGCTGCGCGTGAAGGAGCCCGCCGTCTGGCCGGCCGTCGTAGCGCATAACTGACTCAAGCCCGCGGGTGCGCCTGCCGGTACGCCGACTGCAGCCGCTCGATGGAGACGTGCGTGTAGATCTGTGTGCTGGTCAGCGAACTGTGGCCGAGGATCTCCTGCACGCTGCGCAGGTCGGCCCCGCCTTCCAGCAGGTGCGTCGCGGCCGCGTGGCGCAGGCCGTGCGGGCCCGAGTCGGGCGTGCCAGGCACCGCGGCCAGGCAGGCGTGCACCACGCGGCGCGCGGTCCGCGGGTCGAGGCGCCGCCCCCGCGCCCCCAGGAACAGCGCATGCCCGCTGCCCGGCGTGACCAGGATGGGCCGCCCGGACCGCGCCCAGGCGGCCACGGCCTTGACCGCCGGCACCCCGGCGGGCACCGTCCGTTCCCTGTTGCCCTTGCCGAGCACCCGCACCGTGCGCCGGCCCTCATCCAGGTCACCGACGTCCATGCCGCACAGCTCGCCGACCCGGATGCCCGTCGCGTACAGCAGTTCGACGATCGCGGTGTCGCGCAGCGCCAGCGCCGCATCCTGCCCGGAGCCCGGGGGTGCACCGGTGGCCCCGGCTGCCAGCACCGCGGCCACCTGGTCCTGCCTGAGCACCTCGGGAAGCCGGCGGGGGATCCGCGGCATGCCGAGCAGCGGCCCGGGGTCGGCGGGCATCAGGCCGCGGGCGTGGGCGAAGGCGGTGAACGCCCTGGCCGCGGCGGCGCGGCGGGCCAGGCTGGCCCGGGCCTGGCCGCGGCCGTGCTGCTCGGCCAGCCAGGCCCGCAGGGGCCCGACGCCCAGGTCCGCCGGGCCCGTGGCGCCCGCGGCGGCGGCATGCTCCAGCAGCGCCGCGACGTCACCGAGGTAGGCACGGACGGTGTGCCGGGACAGTCCCCGTTCGGCCTCGATGTGATGCCGGAACGCCTCCAGGGCGGCATCCAGCCCTGCGGGCAGGGGGACGGGATCGGCGGATGCCACCGGTCAGTTCACTCCACGGTCACGCTCTTGGCCAGGTTGCGGGGCTTGTCGACGTCATTCCCGAGCGTGACCGCCGCGTGGTAGGCGAGCAGTTGCAGCGGCACCGACAGCAGGATCGGGTCCAGCTCGGGCTCGTTCTTGGGCACCTCCACCATGTCGTCGGCGAGCCTTGCATCCAGCGTGCCATGGCCGACCACGAGTATCCGGCCACGGCGCGCCTTGATCTCGCCCAGCGTAGAGATGTTCTTGTCACGGAGCTCGTCGTCGGGCACCACCGCGACGGTCGGCAGGTCGGGGCCGACCAGCGCCAGCGGCCCGTGCTTGAGCTCGCTCGCCGGGTAGGCCTCCGCATGCAGGTAGGAGACCTCCTTGAGCTTCTGCGCGCCCTCCCGGGCGATCGGCCAGCCCCGGACCCGGCCGACGAAGAACATGCCGTGGTAGCCGGTGAGGTCCTTGGCCAGCGCCGCGATCCGCTCCTCCTCGGCGAGGACCTGGCTGACCTGCCCGGGCAGCGCGTGCAGCCCGGCGATGACGCGGGCACCGTCCGCCGGGGACAGGTCGTGGATTCGCCCGAGGTGCAAGGCGAGCAGCGAGAACACCACGCACGTCGCGGTGAAGGTCTTGGTGGAGGTGACCGAGATCTCCGGGCCGGCGTGCAGGTACACGCCGCCCTCGCACTCCCGGGCGATGGCACTGCCGACCGCGTTGACCACGCCGATCACCCTGCCGCCCTTGCGCTTCAGTTCCCTGACCGCGGCCAGGGTGTCGTGAGTCTCGCCGGACTGGCTCGCCGCGATGTAGAGCGTGTCCGCCTCGACCACCGGGTTGCGGTACCGGAACTCAGAAGCCGCCTCGGCGTCCGCCGGGATCCGCGCAAGTTCCTCGATGAGCTGCGCGCCGACCAGCCCGGCGTAGAAGGCCGAGCCGCAGCCCAGGATTTTCACCCGCCTGATGGCCCGCGCCTCCCGGGCGTCGATGTTCAGCCCGCCGAGGTGGGCGGTGGAGAACCGCTCCTCGATCCGGCCCCGCAGCGCCCGCTCCACGGTCCTCGGCTGCTCGTGGATCTCCTTGCGCATGAAATGCGTGTAGCCGTCGGCCGTGTAGGAACGCAGGTCGGCCTCGATGAGCAAGGGCTCGTGGGTGGTGGTGCGGGCGTCCAGCGTGGAGGTGTGGAAGCCGTCCGCCCGGACCGTCGCCACCTCGCCGTCGTCCAGGTGCACCACCTGGCGGGTGTAGCGAACCAGCGCGGCGACATCCGAGGCGACGAACATCTCCTTGTCGCCGATGCCGAGGACGACCGGGCTGCCGTTGCGCGCGGCCACGACACGGTCGGGGTAGCGCGCGTCGAGCACCGCAATGCCGTAGGTGCCGACCACGGAGGTGAGTGCCTCGCGCACCGCCTCCTCCAGGTCCACGCCCGGCTCGGGCGCGGCCACGGTGCCGTTGGCACGGCCGGCCTTCGCCGCGCTCCTCGCACCGCTGGCCTTTGCCGTAGCCCCGCTGCCGCTTGCCGCGCTGCCGCTTGCCGCGCTGCCGCTTGCCGCGCTGCCGCCTGCCGCGGTGCCGTTCGCCGGACCGTTGTGCTCCGGGGTGCCGGCGGGCTCGGCACCGTCCGCCGCCACACCGGCCCCCGGCCGGTACCCGCCCGCCCGCGCGATCAGGTGCGCCAGGACCTCGCTGTCGGTGTCCGAGACGAACTCCGCCCCCTCGGCGATCAGCTTGGCCCGCAGTTCGTCGGCGTTCTCGATGATCCCGTTGTGGACCACGGCAACCGGCCCGACGACGTGCGGGTGGGCGTTGATGTCGTTCGGCTCGCCGTGGGTCGCCCACCGGGTATGGCCGATGCCGGGGCCGCCCTTGAACCGCGCCGGGAGGGTCGATCCCAGGCCCGCGACCCGGCTCTTGGCCTTGTGCACGCGCATGCCGCCGGACCGGGACACCACGGCAAGCCCGGCGGAGTCATACCCGCGGTATTCCAGCTGAGCCAGCCCCTCCAGCAGGATGGGCACACAATCCCGGCTCCCCACATGCGCAACGATCCCGCACACGTACCGCTCCCTCTCTCTGGCGCAGGCGGCGCGATCGCTCAGCCATAGACGACACGGCGAAGCTGCCGCAGCGACAACTGCGGCGGAGCCACTCGCCTGGCCGGCAGTTCGGCCGCGATCCGCGCGAAAACCTGCTCGTTCGTGAGCCCCCCTGTTTTCAGCTCACGATGGCGCCGGCGCACGTACTCCTCTACGGTCTCGCCGAAGTAGCCAAGTACCTCGGCCACCACCCGTGCCGCCTCGCCCTGGCTGAGCGGGCTGGTACGAGCCAGGTGGGCCACGAGGTCCTCATGCGCCTGTACTGCGCTCGTCACCCTAGCAGGATGGCTCATTGCTGTGCGGAAACGCAAGATTCCTGCCCGCTATCGGGCAGGAATCTGGCATTTATGCGTTTGGTCCGACATGTTCCTGGGGTTGCGGCCGCCGCAGCCGCCAGCCGCGCTCGCAGCGCTCCACGAACCCGGCGGCCGCCAGCCCGCCCAGGCAGCGCATGACCGTGTCGAAATCCACCCCGGCGGCGATCGCGATCCGCGCGGGCCCCCGCCCGATCCGGGCCGGGACCGCCTCCAGCACCCGGGCGTCCACGGGGCCAAGCAGGTCACGGGCGAGCACCGGGCCGCGCCGCTGCCCGGGCGGCGGCTCGTCCCCCGAGAACTCCAGCAACTCCATCACGTGCCGCGCGCCGGTGACGCACACCGCGCCCCATTCCCTGATCACCTCGTGGCAGCCGGCCGACTGCGGTGACGTCACGGGACCGGGCACGGCCATCAGCGGCCGGCCCTGGTCGTAGGCATGACGCGCGGTGTTGAGCGCCCCACTGCGCAGCGCCGCCTCCACCACCACGGTGCCGCGGCTCAGTGCGGCGATCACCCGGTTGCGGGCCAGGAAACCGTGCCTGGTCGGCATCCGGCCCGGCGGCCACTCGCTGACGAGCGCGCCCTGCTCCCTGATCGACCGGAAGAGCCCCTCATGGGCCCGGGGATAGGCAAGGTCCACCCCGCAGGGCAGGACCGCGACGGTGACACCGGCCACGGCGATCGCGCCGCGGTGCGCGCAGCCGTCGATCCCGAACGCGCCCCCGGACACGATCGTCCAGCCCGCGTCGGCGAGCGACACGGCCATCTCGCCGCAAACGTAGGTGCCGTATCCGGTCGCCGCCCTGGTCCCCACCACCGAGACCGACCTCAGGCAGGCGTAACGCAGGTCTGCGTGCCCGCGTACCCACAGCCCCCAAGGACGGGCCTGGCCGAGCACGTCGAGCTGACTTGGCCATTCCGCGTCACCGGGGATGACCAGCCGGATGCCGTCGCCCCACCAGGCGGCCAGTTCGGACTCCAGTGGCACCTCGCCCAGCCTGGCCGCCCAGCGGGGCAGCGCGCGCTCCAGGCCGGCTATCCCAGCCGACCCGGCTCCGGCCTGCCCAGTCTCGGCCGGCTCGGTCCCGGCTGACCCCGCTCCGCCCAGCCCGGTCCTTCCCGCCCAGAGCATGCCGCTATCCATCGGCCCCTCGCTCCCCCCGCACTCACGACCGCCGCCGGGCATGTCATCGCCGGCCTTGCCGACGCCGGGCACGCCCGTTCGTGGCCTACCGTCGCCGGGGCCTCCGCTGCCGCTGGGCGTCCTACCTCCGTCGGCCGCACCCGGGCCCGTTCCCCCAGGCATGCCGCCCAGTCCGGGGACGTCGCTGTCTTCCGGCACAGTCATCCGCGGCACCCGGCCCTCGGTCAGGGCAGCCACGATCTCGGCCGGGGAACAGATGCTCAACAGGGCGCCCATAGCCGGGTCTCCGGGCTCAACGATCCAGGTGAGAGCGGCACGGGCAATCCGTTCCGCCTCGGCCGGAGCGCTCATGATCCCGCCCCCAGCCACAATCCGAGGGCATAACTAGTCTCGCCGACCGTCGGCCGTGCGATTCCCGCGAGGTCGGCCAGTGTCCATGCCACCCGGATCACCCGATCGACGCCGCGCGCACTGATCTGCCCCAGGTCCATGGCGCGCTCCAGCGGGGCGAGCGACCCCGGCGAGGGCCGGAACGACCGGCGGAGTTCGCTGCCGGGGATCTCGGCGTTGAGCCGCCAGGGGGTTTCTTTGAGTCTGGCCGCCGTCCGTTCCCGCGCCGCCGCGACGCGGGCCGCAACCACGGGACTGGTTTCGGCGAAGTGGCGGTCGCTCAGGAGTTCGGCGCGGCCGACCGGAAGCAACTCCACCTTGACGTCCACCCGGTCGAGCAGTGGGCCGGACAGCCGGGCCAGGTAACGCCGTTTGGTAGCGGGCGTGCAGCTGCATGTCGCGCCGGTCGCGGTCCCCTTGGCGCACGGGCACGGGTTGGCCGCGAGCACCAGGGTGAACCGGGCCGGAAACCGGGCCGTGAGCCCGCAGCGGGCCACCACGACCTCGCCCGACTCCAGCGGCTGCCGGAGGGCGTCAAGTACGTCCCTGGCGAACTCGGGCGCCTCGTCGAGGAACAGGCATCCGCGATGCGCCAGGGATGCGGCTCCGGGGTGGAGAACTCCGGTGCCTCCGCCGACGATGGCGGCCTTGGTGGCGGTGTGATGGGGGGCGCAGAACGGCGGCTCGGTCATGAGCGGGCTCCCCGCCGGAAGTGTCCCGGCCACCGAGTGGATGGAGGTGACCTCCAGCGCGGCGGTGCGGTCAAGCGCAGGCATGACCGTGGGAAGCCGTTCGGCGAGCATAGTCTTGCCCGCGCCCGGCGGTCCCAGCAGGGACAGGTGGTGGCCACCGGCCGCACAGATCTCTGCGGCCCTGCGGGCGGCGGGCTGGCCGAGCACCTCAGACAGGTCGGGGCGGGGACGCGGTCTCCCGGCCCGGGCGGCGGACGCCCGGGCCGGGACCTCCCTATCCGGTCCCGGTGCCCCGGCCAGGGCCGGTTCTGATGGCTGCCCTGGCTGACCCGACTGCCCTGGCTGACCCGACTGCCCGGGCTGACCCGACTGCCCGGGCTGGCCCGGCACGACGCAGGCGACCGCCTCGTCCCCGCTGGCCGGTTCGCCGCGCAGCCAAGCCAGTAACCCGGCAAGGGTGCGGGCCCCGACCACCCGCAGCCCCGGCACCAGTGCCGCCTCCGCGGCGTTCGCCTGGGCCACCACCACCTTGGCGAAGCCCGCGCCCGCGGCGGCCGCCATCGCCGGCAGGACCCCGCGGACCGGGCGCAACCGCCCGTCCAGGCCGAGTTCCCCGAGAAAGGCCACGCCGTCGATGGCCGCTCCCGGTATGGCCCCCGCGGCCGCCAGGATCGACAGCGCGATGCCGAGGTCGAAACCGCTGCCCCGCTTGGGCAGGCTCGCCGGGGACAGGCCCACCGTGACCCGGCGCTGCGGCCATTGCTCGTGACTGTTGATGATCGCGGCGCGAATCCGGTCGCGCGCCTCGCGCAGCGCGGTATCCGGCAGCCCCACCAGGAGCAGGCAGGGCAGCCCGTTCGCAATATCGGTCTCTATCTCCACCGGATGCCCCTCCACCCCGACCAGAGCGATCGAGTGCGTCCGGGCAACCGGCACCTAGCCCACCCCCCGGACGTGCTCGATCTCGTAGTCGCCTGACGGTTTCCGGAGAAGGCCGACCACGTCGATGCGGACCTCGTCGAAGAGCACCCCGTGCGCCACGAGCCACCGGGAGGCCAGCCGCCTGAGCCTGGCTAGCTTGGCCCGGGTGATCTGCTCGATCGGGGTACCGAACGAGGTGCCCGAACGGGTCTTCACCTCGCAGACCACCATCACCTGCCGCTCGGCGGCCACGATGTCGATCTCGCCGTCCGTGCATCGCCAGTTGCGGTCTAACACCCGCAGCCCGGCCCGTTCCAGGTACTCCACGGCCACCTGCTCACCCTCGCGGCCCAGTGCGTCCTTGGCATTCACTCGGCACCACCTCCACAACCCGACAGTGCCGGAGGCGGCAGGTGATCGCTGAACGGCTTTGCTGGCTGTGGACGGCCAGCGCGTCTGTGGACAGAACATGCGGGTTTGTCGGTACCGGGTGCTCCACTGAGCGGGGACCGTCCGCCCAGAAACGCCCCAGCAGGACGCGGGCACCGTCCAGACGGGAACGCCCCGGCCAGAGTCATGGCCAGGAGCCCCGGGCCAGGAAGTTCCGGGTCAGGAGTCTTGGGCTACTTCGGGTCGGGGACCTCGAAGTCGCTCTGCGCAAGCTCCTCGATGTTGACGTCCTTGAACGTCACGACCTTAACGTTCTTCACGAAACGGGCGGGCCGGTACATGTCCCAGACCCAGGCGTCCTGCATCGTGACTTCGAAGTAGACCTCGCCGTTGTCGGCGGTGCGGACGTTCAGATCCACTTGATTGGTGAGGTAGAACCGGCGCTCAGTCTCGACTACGTGGGTGAACAGGCCCACGACATCCCGGTACTCGCGATAGAGCTGCAGCTCCATCTCGGTCTCGTACTTCTCGAGATCTTCCGCGCTCATGATCTCCCCTCCGATCAGGCAACGACGGGAGCTACAGCCCAGGTGAAATCAACCATAGGTCAATTCTCCTGGCCAGCATCACTCCAGGCGGCTTCGTGGTCCAGGCCACCGTCCACGACACTGTTCACGTCGCCGACCGCGTCGCCACCCGGGTCACCGCATGCCGTCTGCGGATCCTCGTCACCACAGGTCACACTGCTCACATTCACGAACGAGCGCCGGTGCTCGGGACACGGCCCGTGCGCGCCGAGCGCCCTCATGTGAGCTGGCGTGGAATATCCCTTGTGCCGGGCGAATCCGTACTCCGGGTACCGCAGGTGCAGGTCGCGCATGATGCGGTCCCTGGTCACCTTGGCCACCACCGACGCGGCGGCCACACAGGCCGCGACCTCGTCGCCCTTCCACATCGCCAGGGCCGGGACGCCGAGCCCGCGCACCGCGAATCCGTCGGTGAGCACGTAGGCGGGCTGGCAGGCCAGCCCGGCCAGCGCCCGCCGCATGCCGGCGATGTTACACACGTGCAGGCCCAGCTCATCGATCTCCGTGGACGGTATGACCACCGCATGCCAGGCCAACGCGGTCGCCACTACCTCGTCGTAGGCCTTATCCCGCGCCTTCGCGGTGAGCGCCTTGGAGTCGGCGACACCTCGAAGCCTCGCGAGGCCACGAGGCTCGAACGCGGCGGCCGCTACCACCAGGGGGCCTGCGCACGCTCCCCGTCCTGCTTCGTCGATCCCGGCCACCGGGGACAATCCGGCTCGTGCCAGCACCCGCTCGTAGCCGGTGAGGCCAGCCGCACTCCGTGGGGTATAGCCGGGATGGCGCGCCGGGAGCACGGCCATGGCGTCACCCGGGCCCACGTCCCGGTCCCCCGGGCTCACGTCCCGGTCCAGCGGAGCGGCGGAACCGCCCGCGGACCCGGCGGCGAACGCGGCGCTGCAGCAGCGTGAGCGGCAGGGCGGCGACCACTCCTGCCGCCGCGGGCGCGCCAGGCAGCGCCAGCGCGCCGAGCACGGAAGCGCCGGAGGTTCGCAGGGCATGGAATCCGCCCAGCGCCGGCAGCGCGGCCGCGCCGGAAGCCGTCAGTTTCGGCTGCTGGAAGGTGGCGGGAATCGGCAGGATCCGCCACCGGCTGATGGGCGCGACGATCACGAACGCCCGGCCCACCACGTGGTTCTCCGGGATGGTGCCGTCGCCCGGGTCATTCATGTGGCCGCGGGAGTCCCAGGACACGCTGCGGTGATCACCCATCACCCACAACCGCCCCGGCGGAACGGTGATGCTGAACCGCTGCTCGGACGGCTGATCGCCGGGGTAGAGATAGGGCAGCTCGTGGAGCGGCACGCCGTTGACCGTGACCTGGCCCTGGCGGTTGCAGCAGGCCACGTGGTCTCCGGGCACCCCGATGACCCGCTTGATGTAGTCGTGCACTCCCGGCGCGGTGCCGAAAAGCCCGGAGACCGAGGCCCAGAGCCGGCCGAGCAGCGGCGCGGGCTGCGCGGGCACGGGATCCCAGGATCCGTCGCCGTTGAACACGACGACGTCGCCGCGGTGGATCGACCTGAAGTCGTAGACAAGCTTGTTGACCAGGACCTTGTCGCCGATTTCCAGGGTGTTCTCCATCGACGACGATGGGATGTAGAACGCCTGTACCACGAAGCTCTTGATGAGCAGGGCCAGCACGAGCGCGAAGACGAGCAGGATGGGCAACTCCACCCACCAGGACATGTTCGGCCGCCGCTTGCTCCGGCGCCGCTCCCGCCGGGGCTCGCCTACGGCGTTGCCGCGCGGCGGAGCCTGTCCCGGCGCTCCGCCGGCACCTGCCCCCGGCGGGTCACTCCCGAAGCCACCGGCCGCGCCGTCCCCGGCCACGGTCCCGGGCGCATCGGTGGCCGCGCCGCCGAACGGCGCGCCGTTGCCGGCGCCCGCCGTCGCCGAACGTCCCCCCGGAACTCCCTGGCCAGGGCGCTTGGGGCTGGCCGCCGAACCCTCCGCCCTCCGGGCCCGCGGTGGCGCCGTCACCAGGTACGCCGCCATACTGCCGGCCATCGACCTGGCCCGGGCGCGTGCGTCCGTCACTTGTGGACAAGTCTTCGCCCCGAGTGTCCCGGTCGTTATTCATCGCATCGAGCCTAGCGCCGGGTTCTCACAGCGGCGATCCCGCTGCCCTGCGGGCAGCCTCTCGCCGGTGCCCGGCGCCGCGTTCCCCCTTACGAGCGATTGCACGGCCCGCTACTGCGCGGGCGTCTCGCGGCGCTCCCGGATCCGGGCACGCTTGCCGCGCAGCGACCGGAGGTAGTACAGCTTGGCCCGGCGTACCCGGCCCCGGCTGACGACCTCGATCTTTTCGATGGACGGGCTATGGACCGGAAACGTCCGCTCCACCCCGACGCCATAGCTGATCTTGCGGACGGTGAACGTCTCCCTGGCCCCGCCGCCCTGGCGCCGGATCACCACACCCTGGAAGACCTGAATCCGGGTCCGGTTTCCCTCAACGACCCGGACGTGCACCTTCAGCGTGTCTCCAGGGCGGAACCCCGGGATGTCGGGGCGAATCTGCGCCTGTTCCAGGTCGGCGATGGCGGTGTGCATGGCTGGCGTTCCTCAATGGTCCTCGCGCACGCGCCTGTTCGGCACGAGGCGATGCGTGGTTACGGTCTGTCGTGGTCGCTTGGCGCGAAAAGCATCCCCGCCCGGTGAGAATTCCGCGAGGCGGCGGTTTCAGTGTGCCATATCTTCGCCCGGGACCGGAAAGCCAGCCTCATGGAGCACCTCCCGATCGCGGCTATTCAGAGTACCCGCGGGCAGCGCCGCCACGAGATCGGGCCGCAGGGCCGCGGTGCGGCGCAGGGCCTCGTCGCGCCGCCACCGGGCGATGGCGGCATGGTCTCCGGAGAGCAGGACCGCGGGCACCTCACGCTCCCGCCACACCCGTGGCCTGGTGAAAACCGGGCCCTCCAGCAGGCCGGCCATTGGCCCGGCCCCGCCGCCGAACGAGTCGTCCGGCGCGGAGGCGGCGTTGCCAAGCACCCCGGGCAGCAGCCGGCAGATTGCGTCGATCATCACAAGGACCGCCGGCTCGCCCCCCGAAAGCACATAGTCCCCGACGCTGATCTCGTCGACCGGCACGCGGGTGCTCGCGTCCTCGGCGAAGCGCGCGTCGATCCCCTCGTATCGCCCGCAGGCAAACACAAGATGTGCCATACGCGAGTACGTGGCTGCCGTCTCCTGCCGGAACGGCACGCCCGCCGGAGTGGGCACGACCAGCCTGGTGCCGGGTGCCTGTGGTCCTACCAGCGCATCGAGCGCCTCACCCCACGGGGCCGGGCTCATCACCATGCCCGGTCCCCCGCCGAACGGCGTGTCGTCCACGCTCTTGTGCACGTCGTGGGTCCAGGCTCGCAGGTCGTGGACGGCAAACTCGATCAGGCCGCGCTCGGCCGCCTTGCCGAGCACGGAGACCCGCAGCGGGCTGAAGTACTCCGGAAAGATCGTGATGACGTCAATCTTCACGGCTTCCGCCCGCCTCACCGCCGTTGGCACCGGCCTGCCCGAGGTCGAGCAGCCCGGGTGGCGGGTCGATGACAAGCCGCCCGCCGGCCAGGTCCACCTCAACGGCGATCGCCGCCACGAAGGGCACCAGCACTTCGGCCTGCCGCGACGTACCCGGCTCCGGGGTAACCGCAAGCAGGTCCTGGCCGGTGTGCAGGACGTCGGTGACGGTGCCGACCAGCTCCCCGGACACGGTGACCACGGTCAGCCCGGTGAGCTGGTGATCATGAAACTCGTCCGGGTCCTGCGGCAGGGGGACGTTGGTGGCGTCGATCGTCAGCCAGATGCCGCGCAGCGTCTCGGCGTCCGTGCGGTCCTCGATCTCCGCGAAACTGACCAGCAGCCGCCCGGAGTGCCACCGCGAAGCCGTCACGGTCAGCGGGCCCACCTCCGGCGGGTCGGTGGCGAGCACGGAACCGGCCGCGAAGCGCTCGGCGGGATCGTCGGTACGGACCTCAACCGACAGCTCCCCGCGGAGCCCATGCGGCCGGAGAATCCGGCCGACTACGAGGGACTCTTCCATAGCTCTCCAGCCTGCCCCGCAGCCGCCCTAGCGGGAGCCCGGAGGGTCACCCTCCGGGTAAAAGGACGGGCCAGCGCGAAGCCTCCTGCCGACTGCGGGCAGCCGACACCGTGCTCCCGGGGCCCCCCGGACGAACACCACGGCCACGGCGAAGCGGCCCGCCGGCGGCGAGCAGCGCACGTCATCACGGCGTGCTCTGCTACCTGACCTCGTCCACGTCCAGCAGATCGACCCGCACGTAGCGGCCGCCCGCCAGTGAGCCGATGACGGTGCGCAGCGCCCGCGCGGTGCGCCCGCCCCGGCCGATCACCTTGCCCAGGTCGTCCGGGTGAACGCGGACCTCAAGGACCCGGCCTCTGCGGAGCCCGTGGCTGGCGACGCTGACGTCGTCAGGGTGATCCACGATGCCCTTGACCAGGTGCTCGAGCGCCTCTTGGAGCACCTCAGGCCTCTCCGTCCTGCCCGGCGGCCGACGCTGCCGCGGCGGTGGGCTCGCTCTCAACGGCGGGCTCGCTCTCGGCAGCGGCCTCCTCGCTGGCGGAGTCCGCGGCGTCGCTCTTGGCTGCCTCGTCCTTGGCCGCGCGCTGTCCTTGGCCGCGCTGTCCTTGGCCGCGCTGTCCTTGGCCGCGCTGTCCTTGGCCGCGCGTCCTTGGCCGCGCTGTCCTTGGCCGCGCTGTCCTTGGCCGCGCTGTCCTTGGCCGCGCTGTCCTTGGCCGCGCTGTCCTTGGCCGCGCTGTCCTTGGCCGCGCTGTCCTTGGCCGCGCTGTCCTTGGCCGCGTCGTCCTTGGCGGCGTCGTCCTTGGCCGCGCCGTCCTTGGCCGCGTCGTCCTTGGCCGCGCTGTCCTTGGCCGCGTCGTCCTTGGCCGCGCTGTCCTTGGCCGCGCTGTCCTTGGCGGCAGCGCCGCTCTTGGCCCCACCGTCCTTGACAGTCGAGTCCTTGGCAGCGCCGTCCTTGGCGGTGCTGTCCCGGGCGGCGGAGCCGCCGTCCTTGGCCGTGGCGTCCTTGGCGGAAGCGTTGTCCTTGGCGGCCTTGCCACCGGCGGGCTTGTCGGCCGAACCGGCCGGCTTGCGCGCCTTACCCCTGTCGGTCCTGGCCTCCGCGGCCTTGCCGTCGCCGGCCTTGGCACCTGCCTTGGCGTCGCCGCCCTTGACCTTGAGGTCCTTGACGGTCTCGGCGACCGCCGCGGCGAACGCTTCCTTCCTGTCCGGCCTCGGCGCGGCCGTCTTCAGGGTGCCCTCAGCACCGGGCAGGCCCTTGAACTTCTGCCAGTCGCCGGTGATCTCGAGAAGCTTGCGCACCGGGTCGGTCGGCTGCGCTCCCACCGACAGCCAGTACTGGGCCCGGTCGGAGTCAACCTCGATGAGCGACGGGTCGACCTTGGGGTGATACTTGCCTATCTCTTCGATCGCCCGACCGTCCCGCTTGGTGCGGGCGTCAGCGACGATGATCCGGTAATACGGCGCACGGATCTTGCCCATGCGCTTTAGCTTGATCTTGACAGCCACGGCTGAAGCTCTTCTCCCATGAGGCTCTGCTGCGGAGACGAACGCGCCAGGTGGGGACCGGCGGCATGCCCCGGATGGGCCCGGGCCAGCGAGCGTGAGAGGGCGTCACTGACTGACGGACGATGTAACCCCGCCATTGTGCCAGACACCACGGACCAGAACGTACTCACCACCCCACGTGCCGACTCCCAGCGCACCAGGGACCGATCGTCCAGCGGCGTTTGTCGTGAGTTGCCACAACGACAGAACTCTGTGGGCGCTGACGGCACCATCACCCAGACCCTTTGACGTGTTGCCGGTAAACTCCGCGGCCGTGCCGTGCGTCACATAGCGGATCCGGCCGTGTCATGACGGGTGCTACGCGCTAGAGGATGACGGTCATGCGACGAGTTTTCATGATCATGGCTGCGACGACGGCCCTGGCAGTGTGGGGTGCCAGCGTGGCGAATGCCGCTTCTACCTGGGCGATCCAGGCCACCCCTAGCCCGGCGGGCGCAACTGAAAGCTACCTGCAGGGGGTGTCGTGTGTCTCGGCCGCCAGCTGCACCGCGGTCGGTTATTACCGCAGCTCGGCGGGAGCCCTGTTGACGCTGGCCGAGCACCGGGACGGCGTCGGCTGGGCGATCCAGGCCACCCCCAACCCGGTGGGCACTAACGTGGGCCCCGTCTACCTGGGGGCCGTCTCATGCGCCTCGGCCACCAGCTGCACCGCGGTCGGGCACTACGCAAGCCCTGCCGGGAATGCCGGGTTCCCGCTGGCCGAGCACTGGGACGGCACCGCCTGGGCGATCCAGGCCACCCCCGCCCGGGCCACTCCTCACATACCTCCCTCGGAGGTGTGTCGTGCCGCACGGCCACTAGTTGTATCGCGGTCGGGCAGTACACGAACAGCACGGGGGCCATAGGGACGGTGGCCGAGCACTGGAACGGCACCGCGTGGACGGTCCAGGCCACACCCAGCCCGCCCGGCTCGGCCTTCAGCCAGCTGAATAGCGTCTGGTGCACCTCGGCCACCCGCTGCACCGCGGTGGGGCAGTACCGCAGCTCCGCGGGAGTGGAGATGACGCTGGCCGAATACCGGAAGGGCAGCACGTGGGCGGTCCAGGCCACGCCCAACCCGGCCGGCTCGACCAGCAGTGACCTGCAGGGTGTCTCCTGCCACTCGGACGTGAGCTGCACCGCGACCGGGCACTATGTCAGCAGCACCGGGGCCACAGTGACGCTGGCCGAGCACTGGAACGGCAGCACGTGGACGATCCAGGACACACCCAACCCGGCTCACGCCGCAGGCAACAGCCAGCTGGACAGCGTCTCATGCGCCTCGCTCACCAACTGCACCGCGGCTGGATGGTATGCGACCGCCTCCGGGAATACCCGGCTACTGGCCGAGCACTGGAACGGCAGCATGTGGGCGGTCCAGGCCACCCCCGACCCGGCGGGCGCGACCTTCAGTTACCTGGACGGGGTCTCGTGCGCCTCGCCGGGAAGCTGCACCGTGACCGGGTGGTTTGCCGGATCCTCTGCGCAGGGCAGGACGCTCGCCGAGGCCACATAGCACCGCACCGGCCCCGGTCAGAGGCTGCGGCCGGGTTGTGCCATTCTTCGCAAGACCCTCTTCGGTCGTGGTTGCCGCAACGACGACAAACGGCTAGCGCTTCTTGTTCCTCCGGCCCAGCAGCCGGCCCCGGCCGCCGGACGGAGGAGTGAGTCCGGCGGGCAGGTCGCTGGCGGCGACCCCGGGCGGGCCTTCGTCGGCGCCGCCGCTCTTCGAATCGCCGTTCGCCGTGCTGCCGGGAGCCACATTGCCGTCGCGCTGACCGTCGGGCGCCCCGCCGGTGCCGGGCCGATCGTCCGGCGCCCCGCCGGTGCCGGGCCGATCGTCCGGCGCCCCGCCGGTGGCGGGCCGATCGTCCGGCGCCCCGCCGGTGGCGGGCCGATCGTCCGGCGCCCCGCCGGTGGCAGGCCGGTTGTCCGGCGCCCCGCCGGTGGCAGGCCGGTTGTCCGGCGCCCCGCCGGTGGCAGGCCGGTTGTCCGGCGCCCCGCTCGCGGGCCTGCCGTCTGACGTCCCGCCTGTGGCCGGGTTCTCCGGCGCACGGTCGGCGCGCCGGCCGTCCTGTGCTCCGCCTGAACGCTGCCGGTCCGATGTCCCACCCGAGCGCTGACCGTCTGGAGCCCCTGGTGCGCCGCCGCCGGAACGGCCCTTGCTGCCCAGGCCAGGCGGCAGCGCGCCCGGACCGCCGCCCAGGCCGGGCGGAAGGCCGCTCAGGGCGCCGGGCAGGTTCCGCAGGCCACTGGGGCCACTCAGGCCGCCTGGCCCGCCAGCCCCGCCGAGGCCGGGAAGCCCGGCACCGCCCAGGCCGGCCTGCCCGCGGACCGGCTCGGGGCCGTTCCGGCACCGCCGGAGGACCGTCCAGGTGCCCCTCCGGGGCGCCCGCCCTTGGGCTTCTTCTTGCCCGATCCCTTCTTGCCCTTGGCGGCCTTGGTGGCCGCCCGGCGCATCCCGGGGATGCCCGGCATACCGGGGATGCCACCGCCGCCCAGCATCTGGCGCATCATCTTCTGGCCTTCGAGGAACCGGACGACCAGGTTGTTGACCTCGCCGACGGTGGTGCCTGAGCCCTTGGCGATGCGCGCCCGCCGGGACCCGTTGAGGATCTTCGGGTTGCGCCGCTCGGCGGGGGTCATCGAGTTCACGATCGCCGCGGCATGGTCCAGGTCCGCGTCGGTGACCTGGCTGAGCAGTTCCTTGTTCTGCGCGGCGCCGGGCAGCATCCCGAGCAGGTTGCTGATCGGCCCCATCTTGCGCACCATGGCCAGTTGCTCGACGAAGTCTTCCAGGGTGAAGCCCTCGCCCGAGACCAGCTTGCCCGCCATGGCCGCGGTCTGCTCCGCGTCGAACGTGCGCTCGGCCTGCTCGATCAGCGTGAGCATGTCGCCCATGTCGAGGATCCGGGACGCCATCCGGTCGGGGTGGAAGACGTCGAAGTCCTCGAGCTTCTCGCCGGTCGAGGCGAACATCACCGGCCGCCCGGTGAGCTGGGCGATCGAGAGCGCCGCACCGCCCCTGGCGTCGCCGTCCAGCTTGGTCAGGACCACCCCGTCATAACCGACGCCGTCGAGGAACGCCTGGGCCGTGGTCACCGCGTCCTGGCCGATCATGGCGTCGACCACGAACAGAATCTCGTCCGGGTCGGTGGCATCGGCGATGGCGGCCGCCTGGGCCATCATCTCCTCGTCGATGCCCAGCCGGCCCGCGGTGTCAATCACGACGACGTTGTGCAGGTGGTGCCTGGCCTCGTCGATCGACTGCCTGGCCACCGCCACCGGGTCTCCGACGCCATTGCCCGGCTCGGGTGCGTACACCGGCACGCCCGCCTGCTCACCGAGCACCTGCAACTGCTGCACGGCGTTCGGCCGCTGCAGGTCGGCCGCGACCATCAGCGGGGTGTTGCCCTGCGACTTCAGCCAGAGCGCAAGCTTCGCCGCGAGCGTGGTCTTACCGGAGCCCTGCAGGCCCGCCAGCATGATCACGGTCGGCGGGTTCTTGGCAAAACGCAGCCTGCGGGCCTCGCCGCCCAGGATCGCGATGAGTTCCTCATGGACGATCTTGATGATCTGCTGGGTCGGGTTGAGCGCCTCGGAGACCTCTTCCGAGAGAGGCCCGTTCCTTCACCCGGGCGATGAACTCCCTGGCCACTGGCAGGGCCACATCCGCCTCGAGCAGGACAAGGCGGATCTCCCGGCAGGTCGCGTCGATGTCGGCTGCCGACAGCTTGCCCTTGCCCCGCAACGAGGAAAGGACCTGAGTCAGCCGGTCGGAGAGAGTCTCGAACACATGCTCAAGGCTAGGGCATCCCCCGGAGATCTCAGCCTGGCACGGATCCGCGGGGCACGGCCCAGGGCGTCTTCCGGCACACCCTGGGGCATGTCCTATCCGGTCAGCGCGGAGAGAACCTGAGCGGCGATCTGGCCGCGGGTGGGAGGGTCGGTGACCGGGCGGCCATCTGCACCGACCACGTAGAAGACGTCCACGGCCGCGGCGCCGAGCGTCTCCACCCGGGCCGCGCGCACGTCCAGGCCGCATTCGCCGAGGGCGCGGCCGATCCGCCACAACAGGCCCGGGGCGTCGCGCGCGCGCACCTCCACCACGGTGGCGGTCCGCGAGGCATCGTCGACCAGGGTGACCTTGGGCGGCGCGAGCCCGGGGCGGCCCGGGGGGACGACCCCCCTGGGCCCCGATGGCCTGAGGCCAGTGCTGCTCCGGGGGGACGACCCCCCGGAGCCCCCCGTCTGCTCCTTCGGCACGGGGCCTGGGCCCGGCCGGTCCGCGCGGGAGGCCGACGCACCGAGCATTCCCCGGCGCCGCAACTGGTCCGCGACGTTCAGTTCGCCCGCCAGCACCCGCCGCAACTCCGAGGTAACCAGCGCGGCGTCCGGTGGCTCGCCGTAGGGGTGGGCGACGATGAACGAGGTCACCGCCATCGCGCCGTGCGACGTAGCGTTGGCCGACCGCACCGCCAGCCGGTGGGACGCGAGCACCCCGGCGGCCTGCCACAGCAGGCCGGGGCGGTCGGGTGCCACGACAGTCACCTCCGGGCCGGTCACCATCGCCGCGGGCTGGCCCGCCTCGGCGAGCGCGACCTGGCCGGGGCGCAGCGGCAGCGGCGCGGGCGCAGGCTGGCCACCGAGAACGGCCTCGACGCGGCGCACCAGGTCGGCGACCAGGCCCGCCTTCCAGTCGTTCCACGCGGCCGGGCCGGTCGCCTGGCCGTCCGCCACCGCCAGGGCATGCAGCAGCTCAAGCAAGGAGCGGCTGCCGACGGTGGCCGCGACCTGGGCCGCGGTCTGCGGGTCGTCGAGATCGCGCCTGGTCGCCGTGTGGGGGAGCAGCAGGTGGTGCCGGACGGCGCTGGCGACCAGTTCGGTGTCTGCCTCGGGCAGGCCCATCCGGCGGGCGGTGTCCCGGGTCACCACCTCTCCGGTGACCCGGTGGTCACCAGGCCAGCCTTTGCCTATGTCGTGCAGCAGCGCGGCCAGCAGCAGCAGGTCGGGGCGGGCCACATCCCTGGTCAGCGCGGCGGCCCGGGCGGCCGTTTCGACCAGGTGCCGGTCCACGGTGAAGGTGTGCAACGGGTTGCGCTGCGGCCGGTTTCTTACCCGCTCCCAGTCGGGGATCAGGCCGGGCAGCATCTCCTCCTGGTCGAGCGCTTCCCAGACGGCGATGCCGTCCCGCCCGGTACCCAGCAGCATGGCGAGGGCGTCGCGCGCAGCGGCCGGCCACGGCACGGGCAGCGGCGGGCATTCCTTGAGCCGGGCCAGCGTGCGTGGCGCCAGCGGAAGCCCGGCCGTGGCCGCGGCGGCCGCGGCGCGCAGCACGAGCACCGGGTCCGCGGAGGGCTCCGCGGACCGCGCAAGCACGACCTCGCTGTCCTGCTCGACCAGGCCGTCGGCCAGTGGCCGCCGCTGCGGGCCGCTCCTGACCCGGCTCCCGCGCAGGCGGCCGGCCCGGGCCACGCCGCGCCCGCCTCCGCCACGGCTGCGCTGTGCCTGTCGCAGCGACTGATCGAGCGAATAGGCGATGGTCCGCCCGGCCCCGGCCAGATGGCACAGCAGCGCATCGGCGTCGGCCAGCCCAAGGACCCTCGCCACCTCGTCCTGTTCCTGGAGCACCAGCCGGTCGCTGGAACGGCCGGTCACCTCGTGCAGGGCATGCCGTGCGTCCAGGATGGCCTCCTGCGCGGCGCGGGCGCGCGGCCCCGGCCCGGGAGCTACCCAGGCCGCGGCCACCGCGTAGATGGCCTCCGCGTCGCGCAGGCCGCCCCTGGCCTCCTTGAGATCGGGTTCGAGCAGGAACGCGAGCTCGCCGCTGCGCGCTGTCCGCTCCTCGTGCAGCACCTGCAGCTCGGCCAGCCGGGTGCGGGCGCCGGTACGCCAGTCCGCCAGGACGCCGCTGTGCAGGTCGCTGGTCAGCCCCGGATCCCCGGCGACATGCCTGGCGTGCAGCAGGCCGAGCGCCACCCGCACGTCCTGGCGAGCCACCTCACGTGCTTCGGCCGGGCGTCGCACGGCGTGGTCAAGCCGGGTACCCGAGTCCCAGATGGGGTACCAGACCCGGTCGGCCAGCGCGGCGATTCCCGGCCGCCCGGAGTGGAGCAGCAGCACGTCGAGGTCGCTGCCCGGCAGCAGTTCGCGCCGGCCGTAGCCGCCGACCGCCACCAGTGCCACCCCTGGCTCCGCACCGAGCAGCGAGGCGAGCCAGCGGTCGGCGGTCGTGCTGCGCCGGGCGCGATCGGCCGCGAACGAGGCCAGGCGCCGTGCCCCGGACGGCCGTGCACCGGTCTCCACAGCCTCAAAGGGCCCCAGGCCCGCGCTCGCCGGTGCGGACCCGCACCACCGTGTCCACCGGGGCGCACCAGACCTTGCCATCGCCGATCCGCCCCGTCTGCGCGGCCTTGACCACGACGCCGATCAGGTCGTCGGCGTCCTCGTCGTCGCAGAGCACCTCAAGCCGCACCTTCGGCACCAGGTCGACCTGGTACTCCGCGCCGCGGTACACCTCGGTGTGGCCACGCTGCCTGCCATAGCCGCTCGCCTCACTGACCGTCATGCCGTGCACGCCGAACGCCTGCAGAGCGGACTTGACCTCGTCCAGCTTGAAGGGCTTGATCACGGCGGTGATGAGCTTCATGCGACCACCTCTCGGAACCTGCGCTGCGCCTCAGCGTCCCCCGGGGGCGTTTCGCCGATGGTTACGGACTGTTTCCGCCGGGTGAAACGGCCGGCCGTCATGTTACGCAGATGTTTCGCGCCCGGCCCGGGGCCCGGCGAACCCGCGCGGCACGCCCGCCAGCCGCCACTGGACCCCGGCCAGATGGCTCGCATTAACGGCAATTCGGATCATCTTGAAATGGATACAATCAGGTTGCCCCGAGCCGCTTGCCACGCCCTTCTCCCAAAGCTATAACCCAGCGATGAAGCAAGCGTGCCTCTATGACCGCTTAGGCGGCGCTCCAGCCATCGATGCTGCAGCCGAACTGTTCTGCGGTAAAGTCCTCGCGGATCCAGCGCTCGCGCGTTATTTCGGGGATGGCGATACGGGCCGGCAGATCACGAAACAGGCAGCTTTCCTTACCATGACGCTAGGCGGGCCGAACAGCTATGCCGGCGCCGAACTCCGCACCGCGCATGCCGGGCTGGCCGGGGCTGAACGACTGGCATTTCGACCGTGTGATCGGCTATCTGGGCGCCACGCTGCGCGAACTCGGGGCGGCCGAGCCCGACATCGCGGCGGCCGGTGCCATCGCGGAGAGCAGCCGGGACCAGTGCTGAACCGGTGAGCCTCCCGCGCTGATCAGCGCGGGCAATCACGCTCGTACCTCACTCCAGCCGAAATCTTCCGCAATTACGAATAGTGCTCGTAATGGACTGCCCTGGACCGGCCCGCACTATGCCGTTGCCTCTCGTTCAGGTGCTGCTTGCGGTGAGGAGCACAACCGCCCGCTCGGCTGCGGCCCGCACCCTTTGCACCGGGTCGGTGCGCAACTGCGACACGGCGGGCAACGCGTCGCCGACCCGGTGGCGGGCGATGACTTTGGCCGCCATCTCCCGCACCCGCCACGCGTCATCCGCCGTTGCCTGGATGATCACCGCAGTGGCACGGTCGTCCCAGGCATGCAGCAGGCCGCGGGCGGCCCATACCCGCGGCCAGTAGCCTTCCTTGCCGCCCGCCGAGCCGTCCAGCACGGCCTCGGCGGCGGGCCCGGCCAGCGCGATCAGGAGCGCGTCGTCGGTGTGCTGACGGCCCTGGAGCAGGTCGATGCACCCGGCGACGACGGCCGGCCTGCCCCGCCGTTCGCACTCGGCCGCGACACTCTGGCGCGGGGTCAGCCGCCAGATGGCGGGCACGGCTAGCCGAGTATCGCGTCGACGAACGTCAGCGGGCTCGAACGGAGCGAGGTCGTCGAGCCCCTCGCCGAGGCCGACCAGCTTGACCGGCACCCCGAGTTCCCGCTGCACCGCCACCACGATGCCGCCCTTGGCGGTCCCGTCCAGCTTGGTCAGCACGATCCCGGTGATGTCCACGGCCTCCGCGAACACCCTGGCCTGGCGCATGCCGTTCTGGCCCGTGGTGGCGTCGAGTACCAGCAGGACCTCATCCACGGTCGCCTGCCGTTCGATGACGCGCTTGATCTTGCCAAGCTCATCCATCAGGCCTGTCTTGGTGTGCAGCCGCCCCGCGGTGTCCACGATGACGGTGTCCGCGCGTTCCTCGATGCCCTGTTTCACGGCGTCGAACGCGACGCTCGCCGGATCGGCGCCCTCCCGGTCCGAACGGATCACCTGAGCGCCCACCCGCTGTCCCCAGGTCTGCAGTTGGTCGGCGGCGGCGGCGCGGAACGTGTCGGCGGCGCCGAGCAGGACCGTGTATCCCTCCCCGATGAGCGCTCGGGCCAGCTTGCCGCAGGTGGACGTCTTGCCGGTGCCGTTGACCCCCACCATGAGCACCACGGCGGGCCGGTCGCCGTGCCTGGCCACCCGCAGCGACCGGTCCATGTCGGGGCCGACCTGCTCGATCAGGTCCTTCCTCAGCAGCGCGCGCACCTCGGTGGTGCCCCGGGCGCCGCCCACCCTGACCTGCGTGCGCAGTTCGTTGACGATGTACGTCGCCGGGCCGGCCCCCAGATCGGCCCCGACCAGGGTGTCCTCGATCTCCTCCCAGCCCTGTTCGTCGAGCCCGTCACGGGAGAGCAGGCCGAGCAGGACCGCGCCGAACCCGGTCTGCGAGCGCGCGAGCCGGCCACGCAGGCGGGTCATCCGGCCCGCGAGCGGTTGCGGCGCCTCCGCCACCTCGGCGGCGGGGGCCTCGGCGACCGGGGCATCCGGTGCCGCCGGCGCGGTGGTGGTGGCTGCATCCTGGCCGGCGCGGGCCGGCGCGGAGGGGGCGGCGGGTGGCCGCGGCGGCGCTGCCGTGTCGTGCGGCCGCCGACGGCCGCGGACCAGCATGGCGCCGCCAGCGATCAGGGCCAGGACGACGAGGACAATGACAATGATCAAGTACTCCATAACGGCCCCAGTCTGACAGACGAAGAACCCCGTGGCGCGGTCACGCCGGCTCGTCCGGTCGCTGCGATGCGGCAGTGCGATTCCCGCTCCGGCTCCGCTATGCCCGCTCCCGCTCGCGCAGTCGCTGGCTCACCACCGCGGACACCCCGTCGCCCTGCATGCTGGTCCCGTACAGCGCGTCGGCGACCTCCATGGTCCGCTTCTGGTGCGTGATGACGATCAGCTGGGAGACGCTGCGCAGTTCATCGAAGATGCCGAGCAGCCGCTGCAGGTTGGTGTCGTCCAGCGCCGCCTCGACCTCGTCAAGCACGTAGAACGGCGACGGGCGGGCCTTGAAGATGGCCAGCAGGAAGGCGATCGCGGTCAGCGAGCGCTCACCGCCGGACAGCAGCGAGAGCCGCTTGACCTTCTTGCCGGGCGGGCGGGCCTCGACGTCGATGCCGGTCGCCAGCATGTCATCGGGCTCGGTCAGCACCAGCCTGCCCTCGCCGCCGGGGAACAGTCGCGCGAAGATCTGCTCGAACTCGGTGGCGGTGTCCGCGAAGGCCGAGGTGAACACCTGCTGGACCCGGTCGTCGACCTCCTTGACGACCGTGAGCAGGTCGCGGCGGGTCTTCTTGAGGTCCTCGAGCTGGTTGGCGAGGAACTGGTGCCGCTCCTCCAGCGCCGCGTACTCCTCCAGGGCCAGCGGGTTCACCTTGCCAAGCTGGTCGAGCTGACGCTGCGCGGTGGCGGCGCGCTTCTCCTGCTCCGCCCGTACGTAGGGGATCGTCCGAATCGGCTGCGCGGGCCGGTCCACCATGCCCGCGGCCGGAGCCTCCTGGGCCGGGCTGTGCGCGGTGGCCCCGGCTTCGGCAGCGCCCCCCGCCTCTCCCGCAGCTTCCGCCGCGGCGCCCGGAACGCCGCGAGCCGCCGGAATCCGCACCACGCCCGGTTCCGCCGGGTCCCGGTGCCGCCCGTCCTGGCCGGCCGCCGAGGTGTCCGCGCCGTTCGCGGACGTCCCGTTCCCGGACACACCGTGGTTCCCGGACACACCGTGGTTCCCGGACACACCGTGGTTCCCGGACACACCGTGGCCGGCCGCGAACGGCTCCCCGGCGTACTGGCCGGAACCGTTCTGGCCTGACCCGTGTTGCCCGCCGCCGTTCTGCGCGGTGCCGTTCTGCGCGCCGGGCTTCTGCGCGCCGCCATGCTGGACCAGGCCGCCCGGGGCCAGCGTGGCCTGAGCCGGACCGGCCTGGGCAGCAGATCCCAGCCGCCGGCGGCGGGAAGCAGCCGGCTCGGGCTCTTCGAAAACCGGCACGGGGACGTCCGGCCCGTACTCGGCAAGCAGCGTCTCGGTGTCCACGCCGAACTCCTCGGCGGCCCGCGCCACCATCTGCTCGACCCGCATCCGCTGCTTTGCCCGGCTGACCTCCGCGCCGTGCGCGGTGTCCACCACCCGGTCCAGGTCCGTGGTCACGGCCCGGACCCGCGACCGTACGTCCTTGAGCGCCTCTGCGCGGCCCCTGGTCGCCTGCTCGGCGGCTTCGCGGTCCTGCTGGGCGGTGGCCAGCGACTGCGCGATCTTGGCCAGGGCCGCGTCCGCGCCCGTAGCGACCGCCCCGGCGACGTCCGCCTGCTGCGCCCGCAGCCGGCGCCTGGCCACCGCGGCCTCGGCGGCCCGCCGTTCCCGCACGGCCGCCGCGGCCAGGGCATCGGCGCGGCCGGCGATCGCCCGCAGCCGCTCCTCGGCCGTCCTGACCTCAAGCCGCGCGTCGGTCTCCGTCTCCCTGGCCGCGCTGGCCCGGGCGATCAGGGAATCGCGGTCTGGGGCCTCCGGCGCGTCCGGCGCCCGGCCGGTCTCACCGCCACCGGCGTCGCCCGCCTCGGCCTCCGCAAGCTTGGCAACCACCCCGGCCAGGGCCGCGGCATCCCGCTCCCGCTGCCCGGCGACCGAGGCGACCGCCGCCTCCAGTCGCGTGGCCTCCTCCTGAGCCGCCCGTGCGGCGCCCGCGAGCCGGCCAAGCCGCCCGGACGACTCCGCCGCGGCCTTGTCGGCGGCCCGCACCCCCGCCAGCGCCCGGCCGGCAGCCTCGCGGTCGCGCTCCTCCTCGGCCAGCGCGCCCGTCAGCGCGGCGGCCGCCTCCTGGGCGGCCCGCTCGGCTCCGGCCAGCGCGGCCGACGCTTCCTCGGCCGCCGCGCGCATGGCCAGCATGCTCGGCGGCTTGGCCGAGCCGCCGTGCGCCCAGTGCGCCCCGAGCAGGTCGCCGTCCCTGGTGACCACCCTCAGCTCGGGACGGCCGCGAACCACGTCCCGCGCCGCGGCGAGGTCGTCGGCGACCACCACTCCCGCCAGCAGCCCGGCCAGCGCCGCGGTAAGTTCCCCCGGCGCCTTCACCAGATCGACCGCGGGCACCACGCCCTGCGGGAGTTCTCCGGTCGCCACGCCTCCTGGCGGCAGTTCCCCGGTCCGGGCACCGGCGTCGGCGATGACCAGCCCGGCCGTTCCCGCGTCCGCGCCCTTGAGGCCGTGCAGGATCGCCACGGCGGCATCCAGGCCGGCCACGGCCACCGCGTCGGCGGCACCGCCGAGCGCCGCCGTGATGGCGTCCTGGGCGCCGTCGGCCACGGTCAGCAGGGCAGCGACCCCGCCGAGGACATGCCCGGCCCACTGCGGGTCCGCGAGCAGGGCCGCCGAGGCGGCGGTGCCGTCCTGTACGGCCCGCAGGCCTTCGTCCAGCGCCTGGCGGCGGGCAATCAGGGCGGCACGTTCGGCGCTGGCCACCCGCTCGGCAGCGCGGCACTCGGCCACGCGGGCGGAGCTTTCTGCGAGCGCGGCGGCCGTCTCCTCGTGCGCGGCGGCCAGGCCTGCCCGGTCATCGGTCCCGTCGGCGGCCGTCTCCTGTGCCTCTTGCAGTTCCCGCTGGGCGAACTCGGCACGGGACCTGGCCTGCTCGATGGCGTCCGCCAGCCGGGCCGACTCCTCCTCGCTGGCCGCGACGCGGCTGCGGGCGGCGCCCACCTGGCCGCGCAGCCTGGCCAGCTGGTCGGCACGGGCCGCGGCGGCGCGGGCCTGGTCGGCGAGCAGCCGTTCGGCCGCGGCCAGGTCCGCCTCTGCGACGGTGCGGTCCTCGGCGGCCATGCCGAGCGCCGCCCTGGCCGCCTCCAGCGCCTCGCCGAGCACCGCCTCCTGCTCGCGCAGCGAGGCCGCCTCGGCGTCCAGTTCGCCAGGATCCCGGCCGGGCCTGGCCGGGGCCTCGTCGGCAGCCATCAGGGAATGACGCTCGCGGGCGAGGTTGGCCACCCCGCGCAGTCGTTCGGCCAAAGAAGAGAGCTCGAACCAGGTGTTGAGCGCCGCCGCAAGCCTGGGCGCGTGCTGCTGCTCGTCGGCGTCAAGCGCCGCCTCCTGGCGGTGCGCCTGAGCCAGCAGGTCTTCCAGCTCGGCCCGGCGGGCCAGCGCGGCCGCCTCGTTCGCCTCGCCGCGCTCAAGAGCCGCCGCGGCGCCGGCGAAGTCGTCGGCCAGCAGCCGCAGCTTGGCGTCGCGCAGGTCCGCCTGGATCGTCGCGGCCCGGCGCGCGATTGCCGCCTGCCGTCCCAGCGGGCCGAGGCGGCGGCGCAGTTCGCCGGTGAGGTCCACCAGCCTGGTCAGGTTGACCTGCATGGCCTCCAGCTTGCGGAGGGCTTTCTCCTTGCGCCGCCGGTGCTTCAGGACGCCCGCGGCCTCCTCGATCAGCGCACGGCGCGCCTCGGGCCCGGCGTGCAGCACCTCGTCGAGCTGGCCCTGGCCGACGATCACGTGCATTTCCCGGCCCAGGCCCGAGTCGGAGAGCAGTTCGGTGACATCGAGGAGCCGGCACTGGTTCCCGTTGATGGCGTACTCGCTCTGGCCGGACCGGAAGAGCAGGCGGCTGATGGTCACTTCGGTGTAGTCGATCGGGAGCGCGCCGTCGGTGTTATCGATGGTGAGGGTGACCTCAGCCCGGCCGAGCGGCGGCCGGGAGGCGGTACCGGCGAAGACGACGTCGTCCATCTTGCCGCCGCGCAGGCTCTTGGCGCCCTGCTCGCCCATCACCCAGGCGAACGCGTCCACGATGTTCGATTTGCCGGATCCGTTCGGCCCGACGACACAGGTGATACCCGGCTCGAACCGGAGTGTGGTGGCCGAGGCGAAGGACTTGAACCCACGCAGGGTGAGGCTTTTCACATACACCCGCTGGTTCTCCTCCCCTCCCGCTCATAGCCCCGGCGGCGCAGCCGCAGCGGGGTCCGGGGGTCGGCCCCCGGGCTAACACCGCGGGCCCCGGCGAAGCCGCTGTAGGCGGTGAGTAACCTCAGCCGCCTCGGCTGCCACGCGCTCGGGTCGGCCAGCTTTCCCGCACCTTACCGCGAGTGGACGACGGTTCCGGCGATTCGCGCACTGTAGGGCGGCCGTGCCGCGCGGCGAAGGGCATAACCCACGCGCAAGGGGCGCCCGAGCCTGGGCAAACTAAAGAGGGACGCCGCCTGGCGGCGTCCCTCGTACCGTCGAAGCTAGATCGACAGGTCAGGTGAGCGCGGGCTCGCGCTCGCGGCTGACCACGAGTAGCTCACTGCCGACTTCTGCGGCGAGCACGTCCTTCTCCTCCTGGAGCCTGGCTAGTTCAGCCTCCAGATCCCGCACCCGCCGCTGAAGGCGGCGCATTTCAGAAACGATGCGGGGGTCAGGCCCGCCGACGTGGCCGAGTAGAGCCTTCGCCATTGTAGTGGGTCCTCCACACTGAGTGACCAGAGTGGGCGCACATACGAAGACCTGCATGAGTGCGCGCAAGGTAACGCCTCAAGGATCTCACCCTCACGGCTATCCGGTCAAGTTGAGCGACTCCGCAGGTCACGGGTGCCTCTCCGGGCCCTCGGCCGCGGCTGGCAGACCGGGCAGCTGTAGGACGACCGATTCATGAACGGATCGCGCCGAACGGGGGCGCCGCAACGCGGGCAGGGCTCTCCTTCGCGCCCGTATACCGCGAGTGACCGGCTGAAGTAACCGCTCTCGCCGTTGACGTTCACGTACAGGCTGTCGAACGAGGTGCCACCGGCCTGCAGGGCCTCCCCCAGGACCTCGCGCACCGCCGCGAGAAGCCGGCTGGCGTCGGCCCGGCGCAGGCTGGAGGCCTCCCTGGCCCAGTGCGTCCTGGCCCGCCACAATGCCTCGTCCGCGTAGATGTTGCCGACGCCGCTCATCAGCGACTGGTCCAGCAGGGCGCGCTTGACGTCGCTATGCCTGGTGCGCAGCCTGGCGAGCACCACGTCCTGGTCGAACGCGGCCTCCATCGGGTCGGGCGCGATGTGCGCGATGGGCGCGGGCAGCGCCGCCCCGCCGCGGTCGAACAGCATGTGGCCGAACGTGCGCTGGTCGGTGAACCTCAGTTCCGGGCCCGAGTCGGTGAACGTGAACCGGATCCGGACGTGTGGCGACACCGGCTCCTCCAGCTCGCTGAGCAGCAACTGCCCGCTCATCCCGAGGTGAGCCAGCAGCGCGTCCTCGGCCACCGAGCCGGCCTGCTCCGGTGCCACGGGCAGCCACAGGTACTTGCCCCGCCGGAGGGCGGCGGTGACCATCATCCCGCGGGTGGCCGCCTCGAAGTCCTCCCGGCCCGCGATGTGCCGCCGGACGGCCCGCGGGTGCAGCACCTCGACCGAGCCGATCGTCCGGCCGACGACGTGCCGCTCCAGCCCCCCGCGGACGACCTCGACCTCAGGTAGCTCCGGCACGCCTCACCCCGCCGGGCCGCTGGCCCCGGAAGTCCCGCCGGTGCCGCCGCCCATACCGGATTCCCCGGCGGCGTCGCCGTCGTAGCTGGCGTGCAGCGGCGGCTCACCGTCGCTGATGGCGTTCCAGGCGGCCTGGGCGGCCTGCTGCTCGGCTTCCTTCTTGGAGCGCCCCTCCCCGGTGCCGTATACGTGGCCGCCGACCCTGACCATGGCGCGGAAGGACTTCTGGTGGTCGGGCCCGCTCTCCTCGACGTGGTACTCCGGCACGCCGAGAACCCCGGAAGCAGTCAGTTCCTGCAGGGACGTCTTCCAGTCCAGGCCCGCGCCCAGCCCCGCGGACTTCGCGATGACCGGGTCGAAGAGCCGGTGCACCAGCTCGGACGCCGCATCCAGGCCGCGCTCGATGTAGACCGCGCCGATCACGGCTTCCAGCGTGTCGGCGAGAATCGAGGACTTATCGCGGCCGCCGGTGCCGTCCTCGCCGCGGCCGAGCCGCACGTAGTCGCCGAGCCGCAGACCGCGGGCGACGCCGGCCAGCGCCCGCATGTTGACCACGGCCGCACGCAGCTTGGCCAGGTGCCCTTCGGGCAGGTCCGGGTAACCGCGGAACAGCGCGTCGGTGACGACCAGGCCGAGAACGGAGTCGCCGAGGAACTCAAGGCGCTCGTTGGTGGGCAGGCCACCATTTTCGTAGGCGTAGGAGCGATGCGTGAGGGCACGCTCAAGCAGCCTCGGAGACAGGCCGGCGTCGAGGACTCGTAGCAGCTCAGTGGTGTCGGGCTGGCCGGCACCTGGCTGGTGGTCGGCTGCGACCTTCATGGGTGTCCTCCTCCCCAGGGCCCCTGGGGCACCTGCATGGCAGCGCCCCGCAGGGGCGCCACCTGGCGGGTCAACACCGCTCGGGTACTACCACGCCGCGTCTTCAGGAGGGCGTGATGACCTGGCGGCGGTTGTAGGTGCCGCAGGTCGGGCACGCGGTGTGCGGCAGCTTGGGATCCCGGCACTGCGGGCAGCGCACCAGGGCCGGCGCCGAGGCCTTCCACTGTGCGCGCCGGGATCTCGTGTTGCTGCGCGACATCCTCCGCTTAGGGACGGCCACGTCCGTTCTCCTCACCTGTCTCCGGTACGGGCGAGCCGTCCGGGCTTGGCTGCATCGTGATCTGACGCAGAGCTGCCCACCGGGGGTCCAGGACCGGGCCATGGTGGTGGCCGGGGCCCGCTTGGGCAAGCCGCACACCGCATTCGGCGCACAGCCCGGGGCAGTCTTCCTGGCACCGCGGCGCGAGCGGCAGCGCGAGAACCAGAGCATCTCGGAGGACCGGCTCGAGATCGAGCAAGTCCCCGTCCAGAGAGTACCCGTCCTCACCGGTGTCCCCGCCGTTTTGCTCATAACCGAACAGTTCCTGGCATCGGACCTTGATGGTCTGGGACACCGGTTCCAGGCACCGGGCACACTCCCCCGCCACCGGCGCGGTGGCCGTGGCGGTGACGAGCACGCCCTCGGTGACGGACTCAAACCGGACCTCAACATCCAGTTCGGCGCCCTGCGGGATCCAGGCCATGCCGGTGTGGAGATGCGCAGGAGCGGGCACGGCCCGGGTTTCGGCGCGCGCGGACCCCGGGCGGCGGTCAAGCGCCCGGGTGTCGAAGACCAACAGCCCACGGGGGTCGGTGCGGGCGCCGGCAGTCCTGCGGAATGAAGGCATAGCAAATTCAGGTAGCGAGCAGTTCTGGAACTTATTTTATTTCTACCGGTGCGCCGGCCCGAATCCGAATCGATCGCGGGCGCCGCCGAATCGACCGTGGCCGCCGCGGTTCCCGGTCAGCCCGGGCCCGGCGGGCCCAGCTTGACCCGCAGTTGCGCGTCCACCGCGGGTGGCACCAGCGATGCCACGTTGCCGCCGTACGCCGCGATCTCCCGCACCAGGCTGGACCGCAGGAACGAGTAGAGCGGGTTCGCCGTCATGAACAGCGTCTCGATCCCGGCGAGACGGTAGTTCATCTGGGCCATCTCCATCTCGTACTCGAAGTCGCTGACCGCGCGGAGGCCCTTGACGATCGCCGACACACCGTGGGTTCGGCAGTACTCGACCAGCAGCCCGCGGAACGTGGCCACCGACACGTTGGCCAGGTCCTTGGTGACCTCTTCGAGCATTGCCACGCGCTCGTCCACGGTGAACATGCCGTGCTTGGCCCGGTTGGCCCCGACCACCACGATGACCTCATCGTGCAGCAGGGCGGCGCGGCGGATGATGTCCAGGTGACCGTTGGTCACCGGGTCGAACGAGCCGGGGCAGACGACGCGGTGCACGCGCATCCCGTCCTTCCGTGCCGGCCACCTGGGTACCAGCCCCGATGGGCCTATGTGCCTGCGGCGAGACCGTACCAGAAGGTCGCTTCGCCGTAACGGCGGGACCGGTCCGGCGCGTAACCGGCAGGCCAGGCAACCGGGCCGGAACGGCTGGCCCGCTCCACCGCCACGAGCGCGCCACCGGCCAGCCAGCCGCCGGCCTGCAGCGCGGTCAGCATCTGCGTGATCTCCTGTTCCCCCGCAGCGTACGGCGGATCGGCCAGCACCACGTCGAACGCCGCCCCGGCAGGCCCCCGGCCGAGCACCGCGGCCACGCGGCCGATGACCAGCCGGGCGCCGGGCAGGCCCACCACGGCCATGTTGTCCCGGATCACCCTGGCCGCCGCGGGATCCGACTCGACGAGCACCACCCGGGTGGCCCCGCGCGACAGTGCCTCCAGGCCCATGGCGCCGGACCCGGCGTACAGGTCGAGCACACCGGCACCGGTAAGCGGCCCGTGCACGGCGGTGACCGTCGCGAACAGCCCCTCGCGGGCGCGGTCGCTGGTCGGCCGGGTCCTGGTGCCGGCCGGCACGGCCAGCCGCCGCCCCCTGGCCGCCCCGGCGATGATCCGCGTCATCTGCCCGGGGCCGGTGGGCCGGAGGTCACGTTTTCTCCAGGAAGCCGGCCTGCTCCTCGTCCAGCAGGGCGCTCATCTCGGCGGCCAGCGCCGGATAGGCCGCCAGGCCCGGGTCGGCATCCACGAGGCTGGTGGCCTCCTCGCGCGCCGCCACGATCAGGTCCCTGTCGTGCAGGACGCTGAGCAGCTTCAGGCTCTTCTTCCGCCCCGCCTGGGCGGCGCCGAGCACATCGCCCTCCCTGCGCTGCTCCAGGTCGATCTCGGCCAGCCGGAAGCCGTCCAGCGTCGCGGCCACGTCGGCCAGCCGTTGCCTGGCTTTGCTCCCCTCGGGCACCTCGGTGACCAGCAGGCACAGTCCCGGCTCGGTGCCCCGGCCGACCCGGCCGCGCAACTGGTGCAACTGGGACACCCCGAACCGGTCGGCATCCATGATCACCATGACGGTGGCGTTCGGCACGTCCACGCCTACCTCGACGACCGTGGTCGACACGAGCACGTCGGCCGACCCGTCGGCGAAGGCCCGCATCGCGCTGTCCTTGTCGTCGGTGGGCAGCCGCCCGTGCATGACCCGCAGCCGCAGTCCGGCCAGCGGGCCCTGTTCCAGCGCGGGCGCCACGTCCAGCACTGCGAGCGGCGGCCGGCCCGGGGCCTCGTCCTCGTCGTCGGGCCCGACGAGCGCGTCGAAGTCGGCGGGAGCCGCCGGCGACGCGCCGTCGTCACCGCCGATGCGCGGGCAGACCACGTAGGCCTGACGGCCCTTCTCCGCCTCTTCCCGCACCCGCTCCCAGGCCCGCTCAAGGAATCTGGGCTTCTCCGCCGCGGGCACCACGTGGGTGGCGATCGGCGACCGGCCACCGGGCAATTCCGCCAGGGTCGAGACGTCCAGGTCGCCGTAGACCGTCATGGCGACCGTGCGCGGGATCGGGGTGGCGGTCATCACCAGCACGTGCGGCCTGGTGCCCTGCGCCTTGCCGCGCAGCGCGTCGCGCTGCTCCACGCCGAACCTGTGCTGCTCGTCGACCACGACCAGGCCGAGGTCGGCGAACTGCACCTGCTCGGCGAGCAGCGCGTGGGTGCCGATGACGATGCCCGCCGCGCCCGACGCCGCGTCAAGCAGCGCCTCCCGGCGGGCGGCGACAGGCTGGGAGCCGGTGAGCAGGGCCACCCTGGTCGCCACCTCCGCCCCGCCGAGCCTGCCCGCCTGGCCCAGCGGGCCGAGCAGGTCCGACACCGACCGGTAGTGCTGCTGCGCGAGCACCTCGGTGGGGGCGAGCAGCGCGGCCTGCCCGCCGGCGTCGATCACCTGGAGCATGGCCCGGACCGCGATCACGGTCTTGCCCGAGCCGACCTCGCCTTGCAGCAGCCGGTGCATGGGGTGCTCGCGGGCCAGGTCGGCGGAGACGACGGCACCAACGTCGCGCTGGCCCGCGGTGAGCGAGAACGGCAGCCTGGCGTCGAAGGCGTCGGCCAGCCCGCCCGCGCCCGCCGGGCGGGCGGTAGCGGGCAGTTCGGCCGCAGCGCGGCGGCGCTGGGCCAGCACGGCCTGGAGCACGAGCGCCTCGTCCCACTTCAGCCGCTGCTGGGCGGTGTGCCACTGCGCGTCATCGGCGGGCCGGTGGATACCGCGCAGAGCGTCCGCGAGCCCCACCAGGTCGTGCCGTTCCCGCAGCGGCCCAGGCAGCGGATCCTCCAGTTCCCCCAGTGTGTCCAGGACGATCTGCACGCACTTCTCGATATCCCAGGTGGAGACGTCTTTCGTGGCTGGGTAGACCGGGATCAGCTCCGCGGCGAACTCGGCCGCCTTGGCCGCGTCGTCGGCGCCGAGCAGCTTGAACTCCGGGTGCGCGAGCTGGCGCTTGCCCTTGAAGGTAGACACCCGCCCGGCGAACATCGCGTGCCGCCCGGGGGCAAGCTGGCGCTCCCAGTACTGCACCTTGTTGAAGAACGTGAGCGCCAGCCGCGCCCGCCCGTCGGTGACCGTGACCTCGAGCAACTGGCCACGCCGGGCCCGCATACGCCTGATGCTGACCTTTTCCACCTGCGCGAATACCGTGACCTGGTCGCCGTCCCGCAACGAGGCGAGGTCGGTGAGCTCGCCGCGGCGGGCGTACCTGCGCGGATAGTGCCGCAGCAGATCCCCCGTGGTGGCCAGGCCGAACGCCGTGTCCAGCTTGGCCGCGGCCTTCCCGCCGAGGGTGACTCGCAGCGATTCCTCCAGGCCCGCCATGGCCCCTCAGGATAGGGGGCGGGCACGACCACGCCGGGCCGGCCACGCGGGCGGCGGGCCGGCCAGGCGGGGCGATCGGAGGCTTCGGTTCGCGCTGGAGGCACCTGGTCGGCTATCCTTCAGCACTGGCCTGGGCAATGCCCGGCCGCTGTTTTCTTTCCTCGATCTCACAAAGGGAGCGTCCGGCGTGGCTTCCGTCTGCGACATATGTGGCAAGGGGCCGGGATTCGGTAACAGGGTCTCGCGCTCGCATCGCCGCACCCCGCGCCGCTTCAACCCCAACATCCAGGCCGTGCGGGCCAAGGTGGACGGCACGCCGCGCCGCCTGCACGTGTGCACCTCGTGCATCAAGGCGGGCAAGGTCACTCGCTGACCCGTCCGCACGCGAGGCAGGCGTAAGACACACGGGGCCGGGCCAGGGCACTAACCGATGTGGCACGGCCTGCCGTCGAACGAGCACCTGGCCGGGTGGGTCGGCACTCCCTGGACGCCGACGCCGATCGCGAAGGTCCGCCCGTCCGGCCCCGTGCCGGTGGCGTAGTCGCTGGAGCGCACCACCGCGGCGTGCCCGTTCGGCGCGAGGTGGCTGTCCGGGTTCATGCCCAGGATGTGGCCGCCCGGATAGCCGAACCGCAGGTGCCAGTCCGCGGGCACGGCCCCGGGAAACGTGATGGTGATCTGGCCCCAGAAGCCGCCCTGCCACTTGCTGGTGATCTTGTAGCTCAGGTGCGGCTGGACGGCCGGGGTGCCTCCGGTGCCCGTCTGCTGCCCGGACGGGGCGGGCGAGCCGTCGCCCGCGTCCGCAGGCTTGGCGGACGCCGGCGAAGACGGGTTGAGCGCGCCGCCGGCGGCACCGAACGGCTCAGGCTTGCCGGTATGCGCGGGCTGGTGGCTGCAGCCATCCTGACCACACCGCAAACCGCCCTGGCCCAGCGCCCCGGGGGCGACGTAGCTGAACACCGTCTGTATCGGGTACGCGAGCACCGCCGCGACCACGACCCCGAGCCCGGCCGCAAAGGTTGGCGTCACGACCACGCGGCGCATGGCCGAGCCCAACCGCCCGTTCGGTGCCTGACGCGCCGCCGGGCTGCCATCGGGCGCCAGCGCCTGATGCCGGGAAACCGGCCTCTTACGGTGTCGTGCCATGAGGGGGTCGCTACCAAGCATCGCCGCATCGTTGAGGGGTTAAATCTAAACCATCACGCGGCGTGTGAGATAGGTATGGACATTTAGTCGCCGAAGTGTTTCCATCCGGCCCGACCGGTCATCTGGTTCCCGTCCACCAGCACCCCCTGACCCGCCCTAACCTGCCCGATTACGGTCCAGTAGGGCGGCAGCGCCCGGCCCGGCGGGAAGGTGGCGGCGAGCGCGTGGTCCTCACCACCGGTGAGCATCCAGTCCAGCACCCCGTCGCGGCCCAGCGCGGCGGCCGCGGCGGCCAGGCCGGGATGGCCGGGCAGCCGGGCGGTGTCGATGTCGATCTGGACGCCGCTGGCCCGGGCCAGATGCCCGGCGTCGGCGAGCAGCCCGTCGCTCACGTCGATCATCGCCGTGGCCCCGAGCGCGGCGGCCTCTGGCCCGGCCGCATAGCGCGGGGCGGGCCGGCGGTGCGCGGCGATCAGCGCCGCCGGCTCGGTCAGTCCCGCTTCAAGCAGGGCCAGTCCCGCCGCGGACTCGCCAAGCACGCCCGCGTAGGCGAGCACATCACCCGGCCGGGCGCCAGAGCGGGTCACCGGATCGCGGCCGCCCAGGTCACCAAGGGCGGTGATGGCAAGCACGACCGTATCGGCGCTGGAGGTGTCCCCTCCCACCACGGTGGCACCGGCCCTGGCACACTCCCCGGCAAGGCCCGCCATCAGGTCGCGCGCCCAGGCCACGGCCACGTCCCCCGGCGCGGCGAAGCCTACGAGCAGGGCCACGGGAACCGCGCCCATGGCGGCGACGTCGGCGAGGTTCTGCGCGGCGGCCTTGGCGCCGATGTCCGCCGGGCCGGACCAGTCGCGGCGGAAGTGCCGTCCCTCGATCAGCAGGTCGGTGGTGGCCACCACCCGGGCATCCGGCGCCGCCAGCACCGCGGCGTCGTCCCCGATCCCGACGATCGTCCGGTCGCCGCGCGGCAGCCCTGCCGCGATCGCCTCGATCAAGCCGAACTCACCGAGGTCGGAGATGGTCATGAGAACCCCCCGGGGCGGCGCGTGCGCATGTCCGGTCTGCCCGCGATGCCGGGTGCCGGCTTTTCTCCGCCCCGGCGGAAAAGAACCCGGGCTTGGCACTCGGCTCTTAGGGTAGCGTTGGCCATTCCGAACCCAGGCGCGAGCCCCGGGAGGACGGCATGGTGCAGGCGTACATTCTCGTTCAGACAGAAGTCGGCAAGGCTGCTGAGGTCGCTATTCGCATCGGTGAGCTCGCGGGTGTCACCCAGGCGGAGGACGTCACCGGGCCATACGACGTGATCGTCCGGGCCGAGGCGGAGAATGTCGATGATCTGGGCCGCCTTGTGGTGGCCAGAATTCAGTCCGTGCCCGGTATTACTAGAACACTGACCTGTCCCATCGTGCATATCTAGGGACGAGGCGGCAGGCAGAAAGCAAGCGACCCGGTCCAGGGCCTGGCCCTGGACCGGGTCATCGTGCCCGGCTTGGTTCTGGCTGACCCGGACCCGGGTCAGCCAGAACCAGCGACGATCACCCGGGATCGTAGGCGTACGGCTGGTCGTCCGGCTTCGGCGCCCTGATCTTCGAGTGCACCACGGCCGCGCCCTTGGCGGAGACCGTGAGCCCGGTGTAGGTACCCGGGGTCACCGGGTCGCTCCACTCGTTGGTGCCGTCGGTGGCGTAGAAGGCGAAGTCGTTCTTGCCCGAAGACAGGTTGAGCGTCGCCTGGTACAGCGCACCGTTGGTCGGGTCACCGGAGACCAGGGTCATCGGGTGGGAGGTCCCGTTCACCACCACGTCCACCTCGGTCGCCGGGTCCGGGCCGGTGTAGGTCGTGGAGAAGGTGAAGTTGGTGGACGTGGTACCCGACGTCGGGGAGACCGAGGAATTCTGCAGGAAGATCGGCGTGATGTCGACACTGTACTTCTGGATCGTCTGCAGCCCGCTGCCATCGTCGAACTGCAACTGGAAGTAGTGCGTCCCCTGGGTCAGATGCGACGTCGTGTACTGGTAGTGGATGCCCTTTGTGGCCGTGCCACTGACCGCGTTCAGCGCGTGAACGTTGTTGTCAATGTCAATCTGCGCGGTGACCGGAGTTTTGCCAGCGGGTGACTTGTAGGTGCAACTGAAAGTTACCGGCTGGCCAAGCTGCTGCGCGCCGCTGCTAGGGGTCACCTTGAACCCGGTGATGTTGTACGGCAGCACCTGCGGGCCGCTAAAGGGAACGTTGTTCAGCGGCAACTGCCAGGAATTGGTGCCGTCACCGAATTGGAACGTGTAGGTATGCGGCCCCGGTGTCAGCGTCGTGGTCGTCGTGTACTCGTCGAATTTGCCGACTTTCTTGGCGAACGACATCGGGATCGTGTTCGTGCCGTCGACGACCAGGTTCTTGGTCGTCGGCGTCGTAGCGTTCTGGTACATGACCGCGAAAGTGAAGACCGTACTCGGGCCGCCCGAGGGAGGTGACACCGTGCCCACGTGGGAGCTGCCGACGGCCGCGCTGCCCGTGTTGGGCACCGAGAGCACGGCGGAGTAGGGCAGCTTGGCCTCGATCAGCTTCGGATCAGGTGCCTGTGCGAAGTTGAAGTAGTCCATCAGGTCCGACGTGCTGGCCAGGCTGTCCCGGGCGCCCAGGCTCGGCAGGTTGAAGACTTCCTCGATGAACTTGTCGAACGAGGCGAACTCGCCCTGCTGGGAGCTGATGTAGCCGGGCTTGGCCCACGGCGAGATGACCAGCAGCGGCACCCGCGGGCCCAGGCCGATGCCGTCGACCTGCGGCGGCGGCACGTGGTCGTACCAGCCGCCGAAGTCGTCCCAGGTGACGAAGATCGCCGTGGAGTTCCACTCCGAACTGTGCATGATCGCGTTCACGATCGAGGACACGAAGTTCTGGGCCGGCTGCGTCGGCTGCGGCGGGTGGTCGGACTGGGAGTCCTCGCCCGGGGTGACGAAGCTGATGTTGGGCAGGTTGTTGGCCTTCGCGTCGGTGATGATCTGGGTGGAGGAATACTGCGGGCTGTTCTTGATGCTGTTGACGTACTGCGGCGCGTCCCATACCGGCGCGGTGCCGTAATACTTCCAGGTCAGGCCCGCCGTATTCGCCTCCTGGGGAATGGACGGAATGTTGTAGCACGGCTGGCCGTAAGTCTCGTTGCTGCCGGCGTCGCGCTGCAGGACCACGTCATTGGCGGGCGACAGGCAGCCGTGCACATGGATCGTCTGGTCATTGCTGCCGGTCTGCCCCGCGATCATCGCGATGTGGTTCGGCGTGCTGCTGGAGGCGGCGTCGGTGTAGAAGTTCTCACCAAGCCCGAAATTCTGTGCGTACGCCCAGTAGACGGGGATGTCGCTCTTCTTGTACTGGACAGCGCCGAGCGGGTCGAAGCCGTCCATGGCGCCGCCGTCGATCGCGAACCTGGTCCGCGGGCCGCTGTGGTCGATGTCGTGCGGGGCCGGGTTCGAGGCCGCCGGCTCGGTAAGCGCGTATTGCGATCCGACGCCGGGGAAATCGCCGAAGTAATTATCGAAGGTATGGTTCTCTTCCATAATCACAACGACATGCTGAATGGGGTCGGTGGCCTGTGTTGCCGCCGCACCCGCCACACCAGCAGCCACTACGCTAAGTACGGCGCCAGCCGCCCCTACGGCCACTACCGCCGAATTAATCCGCCGCAATCTTGCGCCTCCCGTTCAAACTGTTTCTCGGGGTACGTTATATACGGATTCGGGGTACACTATTAGCAGAAATGTATACGCCTGTCAAATTCGCATTGTAAAATGCACAAGAGCGTATCTTAGCATCTTCTGGGTAATCTTTCCCCTAAACCGGCGACCCCGGGCAGGCCGCCGGCGCGCGCTGCCCCGGCACGGCATACCGCGCTGCCGGGACGGCATACAGGGGATGCTAGGGCGCATGACCGGGACCAGCGATGCCGCCGCCCATGGCTGAACCGGCGGAGGCGGTGCCGGCGTTCGAGGCAATGCTCACGCCCGAAGGGCAGGAACTGCTGCGCCGGCTGCGTCACGAGGACGACCCGGCCGGGCTGCGGCTCGGCACGGAGCTGCGGGCCAGATACCCGGTGGAACTCGTCACCGCCGCGCTGGCCCAGCAGGAACTCAGGCTGCGCGCCCGGGCGAAGTTCAGCCGCGCGCTCGACATGTACTTCACCCGCCCCGGGCTAGAGCAGGCGTCGGCCGAGGTGATCGCGGGACATCGTAGTGCCAGGTATGCGCGCGCCGGCCTGGTCGCCGACCTGTGCTGCGGCATCGGCGGGGATCTGGTGGCCCTGGCCGCGGGGCGCCGCGCGCTCGCCGTGGACCGCGACCGGTTGCACCTGCGCATGGCACAAGCGAACGCGGACGTCTACGGCGTGGCGGCCGGGCTCACCGCCGTGGCTGCGGACGTGCGCGAGGTGAGCCTGCGCGGAGTGGACGCGGTGTTCATCGACCCGGCCAGGCGGGCCGGCGGCCGGCGGCTGCGCGCCGGGGACAGCGAACCGCCGCTGGGCTGGTGCCTTGCACTGGCCGGGCAGGTCCCCCGGGTGGGGATCAAGGCCGCGCCCGGCCTGCCGCATGACGCCGTGCCACCGGGCTGGGAACTTGAGTTCATCGCGGTCGGCCGGGACCTGAAGGAAGCGGTCACCTGGTCCCCCGCGCTGGCCACCGCCACCACCAGGGCGACCATACTGCCCGGCGGGCACACACTCGCGCCGGGACCCGGCGGGCCGGTGCCGGTGCGGCCGCCCGGCGGCTTCCTGCTCGACCCGAGTCCGGCGGTCACCAGGGCCGGGCTGGTGGCGGACCTGGCCCGCTCGGCGGGCGCCTGGAAGATCGACGACAAGATCGCGTTCCTGTCCGCCGACGCCCCGGTGCGCACGCCGTTCGCCCGTACCCTGCGGATCATCGACTCCGCCCCGTGGGACCAGCGCAGGCTGCCCGCGCGGCTCCGCGCGCTCGACATCGGCGCGGCCGACATCCGCCGCCGCGGGCTGGCGGGCGACGTCGCCAGCCTGCACCGCCAGCTCAAGCTCTCCGGGTCGCGGCGGGCCACCGTGGTGATGACCCGGGTGAGCGACCGGCCCTGGGGCCTGGTCTGCGTGGACGTCTAGGCAAGCAGCGCCGCTACCGCCGCAGTACGCAGTGGGGGCCCACGCCAAGGTCGGACGCCGCGCTCAGGCAAGCAGCGCCGCTACCGCCGCAGTACGCAGTGGGGGCCCACGCCAAGGTCGGACGCCGCGCTCAGGCAAGCAGCGCCGCTACCGCCGCAGTACGCAGTGGGGGCCCACGCCAAGGTCGGACGCCGCGCTCAGGCAAGCAGCGCCGCTACCGCCGCAGTACGCAGTGGGGGCCCACGCCAAGGTCGGACGCCGCGCTCAGGCAAGCAGCGCCGCTACCGCCGCGGTGCGGGGGCCCACGCCAAGGTCGGACGCCGCGCTCAGGTCGGGCGGCCGGTCCACGTCCCGGCGCAGGCTGGCCAGCCCTGGCAGGCTCAGTTCGGCCGCCCCGGCGGCCCGGTGCTGCTCGGCGGACCGCGGCCCGAACCGCGGCCAGAACCGCGCGCCCGGGCGGGCCGCGTACAGCGTGGTCCCGGTGCCGGACGCGTCGGGCACGAACGCGTGCTCCCAGCGCGCCGCCTCGCGCAGCCCCAGGTCAAGTTCGGCGGGCCGCAACGCGGGCAGGTCGGCCGCCAGCGCCCCGATGCCCGAGTCCGGCCAGCGGGCCGCCGCCAGGGCCGCGCCGTGCCGCAGCGCCGGGTTGAGCCCCCTGGCCGGCTCGTCCCCGGTCACCACGGCGCCGAGGCCGGCCAGCACCTGTGCCGCCGCCGCGTCGTCGGTCACCGCGATCACCCGGCCCACCACGGGGCAGGCCAGCGCGGCGGCGACGGTGTCCGCGGCCATGGCGAGTGCCAGCGCCTCCCGGTGCGGCCCGGCGAGGACGGCGAGGCGGGATTTGGCACGGGCAAGTACCTTGACGGGAACCACCAGTGACCAGGTGAGTGGCGAGTCGGCCGGCTGCGCGGTCATACCGCGATCCTGCCTCGACACCGTGGCGGGCGAACCGGGAGACTGGCCTGACGAAGACTCAGGAGGCGGCGCAGATGAGCGATCGCGGGAATCAGGACTACTCTCCGGCCGTCCGCCGCTTCACCAAGATCGTCCTCCCCGCGCCGATCAAGTCGATCATGAAGCGTGACTGGCACGGTCATGAGCACATCCCCCGCTCCGGTGGCGTAATCGTGGCCGCCAACCACCTCTCCTATGCGGACTGGGCCGCGATGGCCCTGTTCATCCACGAGGCGGGCCGCTACCCGGCCTTCCTCATCAAGTCATCAGCGTTCAACGTCAAGGGAGTCGGGCCATTCCTGCGCGCGGCCGGCCAGTTCCCGGTGAACCGGGGCGCCGCGGACGCCGCGCTCGTCCTCAACGACGCCGAGCGCGGCCTGGCCCAGGGCGAATGCCTGATCTTCTACCCGGAGGGCACCGCCACCCGCGACCCCGACCTGTGGCCGATGGTCCCCAAGACCGGCGTCGCCCGGCTGGCACTGACCACCGGCGTGCCGGTGATCCCGGTCGCCCAGTGGGGTACCCAGGACATCCTCCCTTACGGGACCAAGAAGCTCAGCGCGATCCCCAGGCACCTGGTGAAGATGCAGGCCGGCCCGCCGGTGGACCTGTCCGGCTTCGAGGGCGAGCCGATGAGCAGGGATGTGCTGCGCGCCGCCTCGGCCAAGATCATGGCCGACATCACCGGCCTGCTTGCCGGGCTGCGCGAACAGGCGCCACCCGCGGCCCCCTACGATCCGGCGGCGGCACGGCGGGCCGCCCGGCAGGCGGCCAAGGAATCGATGCAGAACGATACGACCGGGCAGGACGGGGATGCCACCGCGCACCGGGATCCCGCGCCGGGCGCGCAGGGCGGGGACGAGCCGCAGGAGGCGACGCCGGCGTGAAGGCAGCCGTCATGGGGGCCGGCATGTGGGGGACGACGTTCGCGCAGGTGCTGTGCGACGCCGGAACCCACACCGAAGTGTGGGCCAGGCGCGCCGAACTGACCGAGGCGATCAACACCAGCCACGAGAATCCCGGCTCCCTGCCGGGCATCACGCTCACCCCGGATCTGCACGCGACCACGGACGCCGCGGCCGCGCTGGACGGCGCGGACCTGGTGTTCCTCGCCGTGCCCGCACAAACGCTGCGGGGCAACCTCACCGCCTGGCTCGCGCTGCTGCCCCCCGAGACGGCACTCGTCAGCCTGATGAAGGGCATCGAGAACGGCACCCACCAGCGGATGAGCGAGGTGATCGCGGAGGTCACCGGCGCGGGCGCGGACCGGATCGCGGTCGTGTCCGGGCCGAACCTGGCCCGCGAGATCGCCCAGCGCCAGTACGCCGCGACCGTGGTGGCCTGCGCCGAGGAGACCCTGGGCAAGACGCTGCAGCAGGCGTGCCACACCCCGTACTTCCGCCCGTACACCAACCCGGACGTCCTCGGCTGCGAGCTAGGCGGGGCCGTCAAGAACGTGATCGCGATCGCGGTCGGCATCGCCATCGGCATGGGCCTCGGCGTCAACACCACCGCGATGCTGATCACCCGCGGGCTCGCCGAGATCTCCAGGCTCGGGGAGGTGCTCGGCGCGGACCCGCACACGTTCGCCGGCCTTGCGGGCATGGGTGACCTGGTGGCCACGTGCAGCTCCCCTCTGTCGCGCAACCGCACCTACGGGGAGAACCTGGGCCGCGGCCTGCCGCTGGCCGACGCCGCGGCCAGCACCTCGGGTGTGACCGAAGGGGTGAAGTCGGCGGGCCCGGTGCTGGAACTGGCCCGTGCCCACGGCGTGGAAATGCCGATCACCGAGGTGGTGGCCGGGGTGACCAGCGGCCAGATCGACATCGGGCAGGCCGCCGTGCTGCTCGCCTCGCGGTCGGCCAAACCAGAGCGCTACGGCGTGTGAGGCCGGTTACGCCAGCGCGTACGCCACGGCGCGCCCGTGCCCGGTGGACCGGCCCCACGCCTGGGCCCTGCCGAATGCCGCGTCCCCGGTACGGGAGCGCAGCCCGGCCAGGACGGCATCGCCGTGCGGGACGCGCGGTATGTAGGCGTGCAGCCAGCCGCTGCCACTGCTTTCCAGCATGGAGCCGGCGGCCGTGAGCAGCCGGACGGCGCGCTCGGGGTCGTCCTGCAGGCTGGCCACCGCCGTCACGAAGGCGTTCCAGCGCGTACTCCCGGATCGTCTCCAGCAGGATGAACCGCGGCTCGCCGCCGCGGGTCTCCGCCCTGACCAGGCTGTTGTCCACCAGGGCACCCAGCGTGTCCATCACCTGCCCGGCGCGGCCCGGGTCCGGCGAAGCGGCGCTGGCCTCCCCGCGGCCGGGCTCCCCGCAGACTGCCCCGGCGGCCGGCAGGCCGAACGTGCCCGCGAACACACCCAGCCGGGCGAGCATCGCCTGCTCGCCGGCGGACAGCAGCCCGTAGCTCCAGTCCAGGGTGTTGCGCAGCGTCCGCTGCCGCTCCGGCAGGTCCCTGGCCCCGCCCGTCAGGAGGGTGAACCGCTGGCCCAGCAGCGAGGTCAGCGCCTGTGGCGGGAGCAACCGGACCCTGGCCGCAGCCAGTTCGATGGCCAGCGGCAGCCCGTCCAGCCGGCGGCAGATCTCCGCGATCGCCTCCGCGTTCTCCCCGGTCATCGCAAAGCCCGGGGCGGCGGCGTGCGCCCGCTCCACGAACAAGCCGACCGCCGCATAGTCCCGCACGTCGCCCGGGCCCGGGCCGGTACCGGCCGGCGGAACCGGCAGCGGGGGCACCGCGAACTCATGCTCACCGCGCAAGCGCAGCACCACCCGGCTGGTCACCAGCACCACCACGCCGGGAGCCGCCGCGAGCAACTCGGCGAGCAGCCCGGCCGCGCTCACCACATGCTCGAAGTTGTCCAGCACCAACAGCAACCTCCGCCCCCGCAGATAGGACACCAAGTCGGCGCTAAGTCGGCCGGCCGAGGTGGTCAGCCCCAGCCCCGCGGCGACCGCGGCCGGCACCAGATCGGCCGCCGGGACCGCGGCAAGCTCGACGAACCGCACACCATCGGCGAACGCCGGGCCGAGCCGCCGCGCCACCTCCACGACCAGCCGGCTCTTCCCCACCCCGCCGGGGCCGGTCAGCGTCACCAGCCGCACGCCCTCCCCGAGCACGAGGTCTTCGACGGCGGCAGCCTCCCGCTCCCGGCCCACCAGTGGCGTGGCCGGCACCGGAAGGGCGCCCGCCAGCAGCGCACCGGGTTCGGCCGGGCGGCCGGCGCGAAGCCGGCGATATCTCCCGGCAAGGCCGGGGCCGCCGGCACGTCGCCGGCCGTGCCGCGGCCGGGCGGCCACGCGGCCGGCGGAATCCGGCGGGCCCAGCCCCGGCGCGGCAAGCCGGAACAGGCGAACCGACCGGTCGAGGTCCTTCAGCTTGCGTTCGCCCACGTCGACCAGCGTGAACCCGGGCGCTTCCTCGTCATCTTCAATGATCGTTTGCGTCGCCTGGGAGACGAGCACCTGGCCGCCGTGCGCGGCGGCGCAGATCCGTGCGGTGCGATGCACGGCCAGTCCCGTGTACCCGCCCCCGGTGGGGACGGCATTGCCCGTGTGAATGCCCATCCGGACGCGGACCTGCGCACCGGCGGGCCACTCATGGCCGGCCAGCGCCCGCTGAATTTCCACCGCGCACAGCACGGCCTGCTTTGCCCCGGCGAACGCGACGAAGAAGGCATCTCCCTGGGTATCCACCTCATGACCGCCGTGGTGGCCGACGGCGGCGCGGACCAGGCGCCGGTGCTCGGCCAGGATCCGCGGGTAGCGCTCGCGCAGCGTCTTGACCAGCCGCGTCGAACCCTCGATATCGCTGAACAGGAAGGTGACCACGCCGCTGGGAAGCTCGCTCATCCGGCGGCCCCGGCCGGTCCCTCGTGCGCGCCTGGAACCACGATCAACCCTCCCCGTGGTAAAGCCATCTTAAAGGGTAGGCCAAGCGGCTCCGGTGCCCCGCAGATCCGGCCAGGCGCGTAGGGTCGGCGGATGCAGGCGACCGTGCGGGAGTTCGACCCGGCCAGCGGGGCCGGGAGCGTGTTCCTCGATGACGGCACCGTGTGCCCGTTCGGGACGGAGGTTTTCGCCGCCTCCGGGCTGCGCCTGCTGCGGCGCGGGCAGCGGGTGGGTGTACGGCGCGGGCCCAGCGGCGCGATCACCGCGCTGGCGCTGGCCACGCTGCCGCTGCCGCCGGAGGAGCCCGGGCCGGCCCGCAGCAGGCCGGAACGCTGAAGCGCCGCCGCCCGGTAGTTTGCGGCGCTATCGGGCTATCCGGCGACCGGCAGCCACTCGGGGCGGTCCCGCTCGTACCGGGCAATTTCCTCGGCCTGGCGCAGGGTCAGCGAAATGTCGTCCAGGCCTTCCATCAGCCGCCACCGGGTGTAATCGTCGATCTCGATCGGCGCGCGGAAAAGGACCTGACCGCCACCCGCTGGCTCGGCACGGACCTCACGCCCGGCCAGGTCAACGGTCACCTGGGTCCGCGGGTCGGCCTCGACGAGGTCGGCCAGGGCGGTCACCTGCTGCTCAGGCAAACGGACGGGAAGCAGGCCGGCCTGAACCGAATTGTTGCGGAAGATATCCCCGAACCGTCCCGAGATCACCGCACGGAACCCGTAATCGAGAAGCGCCCATACGGCGTGCTCGCGGGATGACCCGATACCGAAATCGGGCCCGGCGACGAGAACAGTGGCGCCCGCCGCGTGCGGCTGGTTGAGCACGAATTCGGGGTCCGCGCGCCAGGCCGCGAAGAGGCCGTCAGCGAAACCAGTCCGGGTGACCCGCTTCAGGTATTCGGCGGGAATGATCTGATCGGTGTCCACGTTGCCGCGGCGCAATGAGACGGCCCGGCCCGTATGCGTATTGAATGGCTGCAAGGCTCTTTCTCCCTGAATCACAGGTCGGCGGGGGCGGTCAGCCTGCCGGTCACCGCGGTGGCGGCGGCGACCTGCGGCGAGACCAGGTGGGTACGCGCACCCTTGCCCTGGCGGCCCTCGAAGTTGCGGTTGGACGTGGACGCGCTGCGCTGGCCGGGCGCCAGCTTGTCCGGGTTCATGCCCAGGCACATCGAGCACCCGGCGGAGCGCCATTCGGCTCCCGCTGCGGTGAACACCGCGGCCAGGCCCTCGCGCTCGGCCGCGGCCTTGACCTCCATCGATCCGGGCACCACCAGCATGCGCACGCCCGGGGCGACCGCGCGGCCGCGCAGCACCTCGGCGGCGGCGCGCAGGTCCTCCAGGCGCCCGTTCGTGCACGACCCGAGGAAGACGGTGTCCACGCCGATCTGGGTGAGCCGGGTGCCCGGCTCCAGGCCCATGTAGGCGAGCGCCCGCTCCGCCGAGGCGCGCGCGGTCGCGTCGGACAGCGAGGCGGGGTCGGGCACCGCCGAATTCAGCGGCACCGCGTGGCCGGGGTTGGTGCCCCAGGTCACGAACGGGGTGAGCGCGGAGCCGTCGATCGTCACCTCACGGCCGAACGCCGCGTCCGCATCGGTCGGCAGCGTGCGCCAGTAGTCCAGGGCCGCCTCCCAGGCCTCGCCGTGCGGCGCGCGCGGGCGGCCGCGCAGGTACCCGAAGGTGGTCTCGTCGGGAGCGACCAGCCCGGCCCTGGCCCCGGCCTCGATGGACATGTTGCAGACCGTCATCCGCCCTTCCATGGACAGCTTCCTGACGGCCTCGCCGCGGTACTCGATCACATGGCCGGCGCCGCCCCCGGTGCTGATCTGCGCGATCACGGCCAGGATCAGGTCCTTGGCGGTCACGCCGTAGGGCAGGCGCCCGGTCACGGTGACCGCCATGTCGGCCGGCCGCGCCTGGGGCAGGGTCTGGGTGGCCAGCACGTGCTCGACCTCGCTGGTGCCGATGCCGAACGCCAGCGCGCCGAACGCGCCGTGTGTGCTGGTGTGCGAGTCGCCGCAGACGATCGTCATGCCGGGCAGGGTGAGGCCCTGCTGCGGCCCGATCACGTGGACGATCCCCTGGCCCGGGTCGCCCATCGGGTGCAGCGTGATGCCGAACTCGGCGCAGTTCTTGCGCAGCGCCTCGACCTGCACCTGGGACACCGGGTCGGTCACCGGGCTGCCCGGCCCGCGCAACGGCAGGCCGGGGCCGGTCACCCCGGTGGTGGGGACGTTGTGGTCCTCGGTCGCCACGGTGAGGTCCGGCCTGCGGACCGACCGCCCGGCCACGCGCAGCCCGTCGAACGCTTGCGGGCTGGTCACCTCGTGCACCAGGTGCAGGTCGATGTAGAGCAGGTCAGGTTCGCCGGCTGCGCTCCTGACCACGTGGGAATCCCAGATCTTCTGGGCGAGCGTGCGCCCCATTGGTAGTTCCTCCTGTGCCTGGGCGGTGGCGGCCGTGGTCCCCCCACTTGCGTCTCGCAATCCGAGACGGCAGTATCGGACCATGGACAACTCTAGCGGAGTCGGCGTCCTGGACAAGACGGTTGCCGTCCTCAACGCCCTCGAGGCCGGCCCCGCCTCCCTCGCCCAGCTCGTCTCCGCCACCGGCCTGGCGCGGCCCACTGCGCACCGGATCGCGGTCGCCCTGGAGCGGCATCGCGTGCTCACCCGCGACGGCCAGGGCCGGTTCGTCCTCGGGCCGAGGATCACCGAACTGGCCGCCGCGGCCGGGGAGGACCGCCTGCTTGCGGTGGCGCAGCCGGTGCTTGCCCAGTTGCGCGACATGACCGGGGAAAGCGCACAGCTCTACCGGCGGCAGGGTGACGCGCGGATCTGCGTGGCCGCGGCGGAGCGGGCCAGCGGGCTGCGGGACACGGTCCCGGTCGGGGCGGTGCTGCCGATGACCGCGGGCTCGGCCGCGCAGATCCTGCTCGCCTGGGCGGAGCCCGAGCGGATGCACCGCGGGCTGCGCGGCGCGAAGTTCTCTGCCACCGCCCTCGCCCAGGTCCGGCGGCGCGGCTGGGCCGCCAGCGTGGCCGAGCGCGAGCCGGGTGTGGCCTCGGTGTCGGCCCCGGTGCGCGGGCAGGGCGGGAAGGTGATCGCCGCGGCGTCGGTGTCCGGGCCGATCGAGCGGCTGACCCGCTCGCCGGGCAGGCTGCACGCCGCCGCCGTGGTCGCGGCCGGCGACAAGATCAGCGCGACCCTCCGCCGCAGCGCCTGATTCGCTGCGGTACGCACCCCGGGGCCGGCGCAGCCCGGAGCCGACGTGCGCCGCCGGGCCGCCCGGCGCCCGGCTCACCCGCGGGGCCACCCGCCAGGGGATGGCAGCGGGGCGCGGGCCTGCTCGGCTGGTGCCCATGACCTGGGCGGATCCGGGCCACCGGCGGCCCTGGACGAGTCAGCCTCGCCTGGCGGCCATACTGGAGCTGTGCCATCATGTCCGGACGCCACCGCATGAGGGAGGGCCCGGGGTGCCCTCCTGCCGTAGGCCGGCCGGCCCGGCACGTCCGCCAACCCTGAGACCATGAGGTCACGCGCATGAAGGTAGGGGTACTCAAGGAGACCGCGCCCGGCGAGCACCGGGTGGCACTCGTCCCCGAGATGGTCGCGCGGCTGCGTGGGGCCGGGCTCGACGTCCTGGTCCAGTCCGGCGCCGGTGACGGCGCCTGGTTCGCCGACAGCGCCTACGCCGAGGCCGGCGCCGCCATCGTGTCGCGCGGCGAGTTGCTGTCCGACGCGGACATCGTGGTGGGCATCAGCCGGCCGGACGAGCCCGTCGTCGCCGCGCTGCGGCCGGGGCAGGCGCTGGTCGGCATGCTGAACCCGCTGGTCGACCCCGCCTTCGCCGCCGCACTGGCCGCCAGGGGCGTGACGGCGATCAGCCTGGACGGGCTCCCCCGCACGCTGCCCAGGGCCCAGGGGATGGACGCGCTGACGTCCCAGGCGAACGTGGCTGGCTACAAGGCAGCGCTGGTCGGGGCGGCGGCGTTCGGCAGGTTCTTCCCGCTGCTGATCACCGCGGCGGGCACCGCACGGCCGGCCAAGGTGCTCGTGCTCGGCACCGGGGTGGCGGGCCTGCAGGCCATCGGCACGGCCAAGCGGCTCGGCGCGGTGGTCTCCGCCTACGACGTGCGCCCGCAGACCAAGACCGAGGTCGAGTCGCTGGGCGCCACCTTCATCGAGCTGGCCTCGGTGGGGGCGGCGGCCGGCGAGGGCGGGTACGCCCGGGCGCTCACCGAGGACGAGCGGCAGGCACAGCAGGCCGAGCTGACCGGGCACATCGCCCGGCACGATGTGATCATCACCACCGCCCAGGTGCCCGGCCGCCGCCCGCCGCTGCTGGTCACCGAGGACGCGATCAAGGCGATGGCGGCCGGCTCGGTGATCGTGGACATGGGGGCGGGCCCGCTCGGCGGCAACGTCGCGGGCTCGGTCCCCGACGCGCAGACGGTGACGGAGAACGGCGTGACGGTGATCGGCGCCGGCGCGCTGGCCGCCAGCGTGCCGACGGCGTCGTCGAACGCCTTCGCGCGCAACGTCAGCGCGCTGCTGCTGCACATGGTCGCCGACGGCGGGCTTGCCATCGACCTGACCGACGAGATCCAGGCCGGAGTCGTCATCACGCACGACGGGACCGTGGTCCAGCCGGCCACCGCGGCCCTGCTCGCCGAGAATCCCACCGGAGGTACCGCGCAGTGAGTACGGCGCTGCTCACCGACATCACCATCTTCGTGCTCGCCCTGCTCGTCGGGTTCGAGGTGATCAGCAAGGTGCCCGCGACCCTGCACACCCCGCTGATGTCCGCGGCGAACTCGATCCACGGCATCGTCCTGGCCGGGGCCATGCTCATCGCGGTGACCGCGAACAACGCGCTGGGTTACATCCTGGCGTTCGTGGCGTGCGCGTTCGCCGCCATGAACGTGGTCGGCGGGTACGTGGTCACCGGCCGGATGCTCAAGATGTTCCGCCGCAGCCGCGCACCGGTCGCCGCGGCGGACACCCCGGCGTCGGTCAACGGCCAGCGCAAGGGCGGCCAGGCGTGAACGCCTTCGACTGGGTCACCCAGCTTCTCTACGTCACCGCCGCGGTCTGCTTCGTGCTCGGCCTGCACCTGATGAACTCCCCCGCCTCGGCACGGCGCGGCAACCAGGTCTCCACGGCCGGCATGACCCTCGCGATCGCGACCACGTTCGCCCTGGTGGTGCACGCGGGCACGGTCACCGCCACCGGCTGGGCCGTGATGATCGCGGGCTCGCTGGTCGGCGCCGGGGCGGGGCTCTACTCGGCGCGCACCGTGCAGATGACCGCGATGCCCCAGCTTGTCAGCCTGTTCAACGCGGTGGGCGGCGGCGCGGCGGCGCTGGTGGGGATCAACGACTACGTCAGGCTGGCCGGTGCCACCACCGGCGTGCCCGAGGCGATCACGATCACCACGGTCCTTGACGTGCTCATCGGCGCGGTCACGTTCTCCGGGTCGATCATCGCGGCCGGCAAGCTGCAGGGCCTGATCAACGGGGCGCCGGTGACCTTCCCCGGCTCGCGGGCCGTCAACATCGCCGCGGCCGTGATCGGCGTGGGCGGCGGCATCTACATGATCGCCACGCCCAGCGTGCCCGTCATGATCATCATCATCCTGGCGGCCCTGACGTTCGGCGTGACCATGGTGATGCCGATCGGCGGCGCGGACATGCCGGTGGTGATCTCGCTGCTCAACGCGTTCACCGGCACCGCGGTGGCGATGGCCGGGTTCGTCATCGGGAACTGGGCGCTGATCATCGCCGGCGCGCTGGTCGGCGCGTCCGGCAGCATCCTGACCAAGCTCATGGCCGACGCGATGAACCGCTCGCTGAGCAACATCATGATCGGCGGCTTCGGCACCGGGGACAGCGCCCCGGCGGTGGCCGGCCCGGCGGGGACGTGCGGTCGGTGCAGGTGGACGACGCGGCCATCCAGCTCGCCTACGCGCAGAAGGTCATCATCGTGCCGGGATACGGCCTGGCCGCGGCCCAGGCGCAGCACCAGGTCGCCGAGCTGGCCGCGCTGCTCGAGGAGCGCGGCGCCGAGGTGAGCTACGCCATCCACCCGGTCGCGGGCCGGATGCCGGGGCACATGAACGTGCTGCTTGCCGAGGCCAACGTGCCCTACCCGCAGCTCAAGGAGATGGAAGAGATCAACCCCGAATTCCCCCGGGCCGACGTGGCCCTGGTCATCGGGGCCAACGATGTGACCAACCCGGCCGCGCGCCGGCCGGGCACCGCGATCTCGGGCATGCCCATCCTCGACGTGGACCAGGCCAAGAGCATCATCGTGATCAAGCGGTCGATGGGCCACGGTTACGCGGGCATCGACAACGAGCTGTACGTGAACCCGAAGACCAGCATGCTGTTCGCCGACGCCAAGTCGGCGCTGACCGGCCTGATCGCCTCGGTCAAGACCCTGGTGGCCTGACCTCACCGGGCTCGGCGCTCGCAGGCGGGGGGGCGGCGGACGCGGCGAACTCCTCGAACGCGGCGAGGGCCCGCGGGCCCCAGACCGTACCGGGACCGCCGTTCATCAGGATCACCACGCCCATGGCCTCGGCCACCTCGGCGGCGGTGACGCCCTGCCGGACGGCCGACCTGGCGTGGGCGACCACGCAGCCGTCACATTCCCTGGTGGCCGAGATGGCCAGCGCGATCAGTTCCTTGACCCTGGCCGGCAGCGCGCCGTCGCCCATGGCCGCCCCGTGCAGCGCCGCGTACCCCGCGTATACCTCGGGGATCGCGGCGCGCAGGCGGCGGCCGGGCGCCTTCAGCTCGTTCTGGATCTCGCGGGCTGTGCTCACCCCGGGCCTCCTCGCTGGCAGTGGTGAACCCTCGCTGAGTTATGGTCGGTTCCGGGGATCATTGAACGCCACGACCCGCGCCAACGGCCAACGAAAGCAGCAGCGGTGAGCACCGTCGATTCAGATCTGGACGTATCGGGCGCCGCGCAGGACGCGGAGATACCAGGCACTGAGGTTACCGCCGCCCGCCCCGCACGCGTCGGCGACCTTGACGTGCGCCGCCTGCTGCCGCTGCGGCAGCGGCGCAGCGTGGGCGCGTGGTGCTTCGTGGACCACTATGGCCCGGCGTCCGTCGACGGGGTGGCCGGCATGCAGGTCCCGCCGCACCCGCACATCGGGCTGCAGACGGTGACCTGGCTCATCGCGGGCACCGTACTGCACCGCGACAGCCTGGGCAGCGAGCAGCTCATCCAGCCCGGCCAGCTCAACCTGATGACCGCGGGGCGCGGCATCGCCCACTCGGAGGAATCCCCGCAGGACCACGACCCGTGGCTGCACGGGGTCCAGCTCTGGCTGGCCCTGCCCGACGCGCACCGTCAGGTGGCACCGGACTTCGAGCACCACGCGGAACTGCCCGCGGTACGGCTCGGCGGGCTCGACGCGACGGTCTTCGCGGGCTCGCTCGCCGACGTCACCTCCCCCGCGCGGGTGTTCTCCAGCCTCGTCGGCGCGGAGATCGGCGCCCGGGTGGACGCGCGCGGCACCGTGCCGCTGGCGCCGCACCACGAGCACGTGATCTTCACGGCATTCGGCACGGCCGCCGCCGACGGCACCGATCTCGCGCCCGGCAGCCTGCTCTACCTGCCGCCGGGGCGCGAGTCGGTGGGCATCGCCGCACGGCAGGGCGCGCGGCTGTTCCTGCTCGGCGGCGAGCCCCTGGGGGAGACCCTGTTGATGTGGTGGAACTTCGTGGGGCGGACCCCGGACGATATCGCCACGGCGGCGCGCGACTGGGCCACCGGGCAGCGGTTCGGGACGGTGTCCGGGTACCACGGCGCGCCGCTGGCCGCGCCACCGCTTGATCCGGTGCGGCTGGCCAGGAAGGCCAGGTAGGACATGGGCACCGCACCGCTCGACGCCTGGCGGGACCGGCCCGTGGCGCAGCAGCCCGACTGGCCAGACGCTGCGGCGGTCGAGGCGGTCACCCGTGAGATCGCCAGGATCCCGCCGCTGGTGTTCGCCGGCGAGTGCGACAGCCTGAAGGAGCGGCTGGCGGCCGTGGCCCGCGGCGAGGCCTTCGTGCTGCAGGGGGGCGACTGCGCGGAGACCTTCGAGGGCTCCACGGCCGACGCGATCCGCGGGAAACTGCGGACCCTGCTGCAGATGGCGGTCATCCTCACCTACGCCGGCAGCGTGCCGGTGGTCAAGATCGGCCGGCTGGCGGGCCAGTTCGCCAAGCCGCGCTCGTCGGACACCGAGACCCGCGACGGCACCGCGCTGCCCACCTACCGTGGCGACGCGGTCAACGGGCTCGAGTTCACCGCGGAGGCGCGGACGCCGGACCCGCGGCGGATGCTGCGCGCCTTGCACTACTCGGCGGCCACCCTCAACCTGTGCCGGGCGTTCACCCAGGGCGGCTATGCCGACCTGCGCCAGGTGCACACCTGGAACACCGACTTCGTGGCGGCCAGCCCCGCGGGGCAGCGGTATGAGGCACTGGCCGGCGAGATCGACCGCGCACTGACGTTCATGCTGGCCAGCGGGACCGACCCGGCCGAGTTCCGCACAGTCGAGTTCTACTCCAGCCACGAGGCCCTGCTGCTCGCGTACGAGCGGGCCATGACCAGGATCGACTCGCGCACCGGGCTCCCCTACGACACCTCGGCCCACTTCCCGTGGATCGGCGAGCGCACCAGGGCGCTGGACGGGGCGCACGTCGAGTTCTTCCGCCATGTCCGCAACCCCGTTGGGGTCAAGCTCGGCCCGTCGACCACCGCGCAGGAGGCGCTGGCGCTGGTGGACCGGCTCAACCCGGGCAACGAGCCGGGACGGCTCACCTTCATCACCCGGATGGGTGCGTCGGCGATTCGCTCCGCGCTGCCGCCGGTCGTGGAAAAGGTCACGGCCAGCGGCGCCCAGGTGGCCTGGGTATGCGATCCCATGCACGGGAACACGGTCGAGACGCCGGGCGGGCGCAAGACACGGCATGTGGAGGACATCCTCGCGGAGGTGACCGGCTTCTTCGAGGTCCACCACGCGCTGGGCACCCACCCCGGGGGGATCCACATCGAGTTCACCGGTGACGACGTGACGGAGTGCCTGGGCGGGAGCCACGGCCTCACCGAGGACGACCTCACCGGCAGGTACGAGACCGCATGCGACCCGCGGCTGAACCGCGGCCAGTCGCTCGACCTGGCCTTCCGGGTCGCCGAGCTCTACCGGGCCTGATCCCGCGCGCTCAGTGCTTCCTGGCGGTCTTCGCGTGCGCTTTGGGGCGGAACGGCCCGGGCGCGCGCTTGCTGAAGCCGGCCGGCGGCGGCGCGGTGCATCCCCAGCAGGCGGGCTTGCCGATGAAGTAGAGCGGGATCGACGGTGAGTCCGTCGGCGGGTTGGTGGGCAGCAGCAACGGCGGGCGCGGGGCCTGGCTGAAGTTGAAGTCCTGTGCCACGTTGCCGAGGATCGGCAGGTCCTCGCGCACGTCCGGGCGCCGGTCGGGCCGCTTGTCGGTCTTCGGGTTGAGCCGGGCGCCGCCGAGGAAGTCGTCCTCGATGAACTTGAGGTAGGCGTCGCTGCTGAGCGTCTGCGGGTCGATATAGCCCTTCTTGGCGTACGGGGAGATCACGATGCCGGGAACCCGCAGGCCGTAGCCGTTCTGGTCGACCGCCGGGGGGATCACATGGTCGTAGAACCCGCCCCAGTCGTCCCAGCTCAGGAAGATCGCGGTGGAGTTCCAGTCCGGGCTCTTCATGGCGGCGTTGATCAGCGCGGTGACGTAGGCCTGGCCGCGGTGCACGCTGGCCGGCGGGTGCTCACTGTCCGGGCCGGACGGCACGACCCAGCTCACCGCCGGCAGCGTGCCCGTGGCCGCGGCGTGGAGGTAGGAGTCCAGCGGCTGGACGTTGTGCAGTTGATGGTCGGCCTGCACGTCGCCGAACAGCGGGAGCGGGTTCCAGATACCCGGCGTGGCGGCGCTCTGCCTGACCACCTCGCACGTCTCGTCCGAGTCGTTGTCGCAGTCCGGCTGCGACCCGGACTGCACGTAGTAGGCCCAGCTCACGTGCCTGGCGTAGAGCAGCCAGGTGATGTCGGTCCAGGCCAGGTCGATCGAGGTCTTGCCGGTGGTCAGCTCCTTGTGCACCGCCTCACCGAATATGTTGACCCCGTAAGGGCCGACGATGTCGTTGACGCAGCTCATCGGCGACCGGTTCTTGCACCGCGCCGACCAGGCGGAGACCATGTACAGGTGGTCGGGCAGCGACCACGATTTCACCGGCTCGAACATGTGGTCCTGCAGCACGTAGTTCCTGGCGTAGTCCCAGTAGTTCGGTATCTCCGCGGCGGTGTGATAGCCCATCACGTCGGGCACGCCGCTTGCCCCGACGCAAGCCGGGTCGTCGGGGATGCGGCAGGACGCCTTGGCCGCGTCCCGCTGCCGGATGAAGCCATCCATCTTGCCGTGGTTCACGTCGGCGACCGCGTTCGGCTCGCCGTGCGGCCCGCCGCCGTTGACGTCGGCGGTGTCATGGTAGGGGCGGGCGCAGCCGCCGGCCGGGTTCGGCACGCAGACCGTGGGCACCCCGTGGCGCATCGGGAGGCCGTCCGCCCCCGGGTAGGTGCCGAAGTAGGAGTCGTAGGACCGGTTCTCCTGCATGATGATGATCACGTGCTTGATCTTGTGGATGCCCGACTGCACCACATAGCTGCCCAGGGCGCCGCCCGCCGCCGTCTCGCCGGGCCCCGGATCGGTGCACGCGGCCAGTAGCGCTATCCCGAGTGCTCCGGCACACAACATGCAATACGCACGGAGCCTGGCGCGCCTGGCTCCCCTCACCTACTGGTCCCCCGATCCCAGAAGCCGGGCACCCGGCGATAGGCACCGTTGCTGGCACGCAAACTGACCTCCGGATGGAAGCACCGGAACCGGCGGACTTACCTGACGTCGCCCGTGACGCCGGCGGCGATCGGGGGGCGGCCTGAGCACGCCCCCGGTATCTCAACGATCAAACCGCCCGGATTGCGCCAGCGGGTAGCCACCTACAGTACGGCAGCCGGCAACGCGGCGCGCGCACGCGGTGGGCCGCAGGAGATAACAGACAAAAATGCCGGCCGCCTGGGCTCATCGCCGAGCGGATCGAAGCACAAGCCGTCCCGCCCCCCTACACGATGAGCCCCGGCAGCCGGAGACACATCGGCAGCCCGCCCCGAGGCTGCCGGGGCTTCCCGCCGTTCTCCCCGCCGGCCGGTCGCCCGTTGATGTCAGGAGATTAGGCCGGGCGGGCAGCCTGCGGCATCGACTGAACTATGTATGTGGATATGTATCTGAACAGCACCAGATGCCCGGTCAAAGAGCGCTAAGTAACCCTGCGTACGGGCCGGGCCGCGGTTATTCTGGTTTCACCCGGCTGCATGTGTACACATTCCCCGCGGGCACCAGAGTGGCTGGCCACCCGGCGGGGGCAGGCGGGCGACACGGTAGCGAGGTAACCAAGATCCGGATCCAGGTGCCCCAGGAACCGAACAACTTTGTGGGCCGCGAACGCGAGGTCACGGAGTTGTGTGAGCTGCTCGGCGTGACCAGGGCGCTCACGCTGTGCGGTCCTGGTGGCATCGGGAAGACGAGACTGGCCCAGCGCGTGCTGCACACCGTGGCAGGGGCATTCCCGGACGGCGGCTGCTTCGTCGACCTGGGCGACCTGTGGCAGCCCGATCTGGTGATCTCCCGGGTGGCGTCGGCGCTGGGCGTCGGCGAGGAGCCGGGCCGGCCGCTGCTCGACACGCTCGCCGACGCGGTGTCGCCGCGCCGGCTGCTGCTGGTCCTGGACAACTGCGAGCACCTGATCGATGCGTGCGCCGCCCTGTGCCAGCGCCTGCTCGACGCCTCGCCCGGGCTGATCCTGATCACCACGAGCCGCGAGCCGCTGCGGGTCGCCGCGGAAACGGTCTGGCAGGTACCGCCGCTGTCGGTCGCGCCGCCCGGCCCGATCGAGTCGGCCGAGGACGCGAACCGTTACGAGGCGATCCGGCTGTTCGCCGACCGGGCGGCGGCGTCCCTGCCCGGTTTCACCATCGGCCCGGCCAACGTCGCCGCGGTCGCCGCGCTGTGCCGGGCGCTCGATGGCGTGCCGCTGGCGATCGAACTGGCGGCCGCGCGGGTGCGCGCGCTGTCGGTGGAGCAGATCGCCGAGCGGCTGGCCGACCGGTTCGCCCTGCTCACCACCGGCAACCGGACCGCCCCGCCGCGGCACCGGACCTTGCGCGCCACCATCGACTGGAGCCACGACCTGCTCACGCCGCACGAGCAGGTGCTGCTGCGCCGGCTTTCGGTGTTCGCCGGCTGGTCGCTGGAGATGGCCGAGCAGGTCTGCATCGACGAGGACATCCCGGCGGCCGCGATTCTGGACCTGATGGCCGCCCTGGTGGACAAGTCGCTCGTGGTGGTGGAGTCCGAGGTGCTCGGCCAGGCCCGCTACCGGCTGCTCGACAGCATCAGGGAATACGCCGCCTCCCGCCTGGCGGAGGCCGGCGAGACCAAAACGTTCCAGCTCCGGCTGCGCGACTACACGGTCGGGGTGGCCGAGCGGAACCTGGCGATCGGGCTGGCCTGGATCGAGGCGCCCTGGTCGGCGCGGGTGGACGTGTTCCGCCGGTATGACGCGGAGATCGGCAACGTATGGATGGTGCTGAGCAGCTGCCTGGCCGACGGTGACGCGGAGACCGGGCTGCGTATCTGCAACGCCGTCCGGCCGTGCTGGATCGTCCGTGGCACCTTCGCCGAGGGCGGCGAATGGCTGGCCTCCTTCCTCGCCGTCGACGCGCCGGACGTGTCGCCGGGGGTGCGGGGCGCTGGCCTGATCGGGCGGGCACAGCTCACCCTGCCCAGCGACCCGGCCCTGTCCGGGTCCCTGGCGCAGGAGGGGCTGGCGCTGTGCCGGGAGGCGGGGGATGCGTTCTGGACCGCGTCCGGGCTCAACCTGCTGGCCGAGGTCGCCCTGCACACCGGGCGCATCGACGAGGCGGCGGCGCAGGCCGACGAGGCGCTGTCGGTGGCCCAGGCGGCCGGTGACGGGTGGAACGAGGGGTATGCGCTGGGCATCCGGGCCGCGATCGCCGGGGTGAAGGGCAATCTGCGCGAGGCACAGCAACTGGCCAGATCCTCGATCGCGGTGATGCGCCGTATCGACCAGGAATGGGGCACCGCGCGGGCGCTGCTCGGCCTGGGTGACCTGGCCAGGGTGCGCAAGGATCCCAGCGACGCCCGCCGTCAGTACCTGGAGGCCCTGGTCATCCTGCGGGAGATCGACGCCCGCCCGGAGATCGCCAGGTGCCTGGCGGGCCTGGGCCGGGTGGCGATGGACCTGGGCGCGCTGGCGCTGGCGCGGCAGCACCTGGGTGAGAGCCTGCGGCTGAGCCATTCCACCGGCTCGCGTATCGGCGTGGCCCGCGGGCTTGAGGCCTTCGCTGCGCTGGCCACCCGCGAGGACCGGCCGGAACTGGCGGTGCGGCTGACCGCCTCGGCCGCGGCGCTGCGCGAGGTGGCCGGGCTGCCCGCGCTGTCGGGCGCCCGCACCGAGCGTTACCTGGCCTCCGCGCGCCACCTGGGCGACAACACCATCACCAGGCTCTGGGCGCAGGGCCTCGCGATGAGCAGCGACGAGGCGGTCGCGCTGGCGCTGGAGCCCAGCCAGGAAGCGCACGGCTTCGGCGGCGGGGACACCGTGGCGCTGACCGCGCTGGGGTCCGACAAGGCGCCCACGCCACCGCCCGGTGCGCTGACCCCGAGGGAACGCCAGGTGGTCGAGCTGGTGGCGAGCGGCCGCAGCAACAAGGCCATCGCCGAGGAATTGTTCATCAGCCCGGCGACCGCCGCCAGGCACGTCGCGAACATCATGGCCAAGCTGGGCTTCAACACCCGCGCGCAGATCGCCGCGTGGGCCGCCGACAAGCCCTCGGTGCGCCAGGCCTAGCGCCGCGCCGGTCACTGGCTAGCATCGGGGCATGATCACCGGCCTGCATGCGATCGTGTTCTCCCCCGACGCCGACAAGGTGAGGGCGTTCTTCTCGGACGCGCTCGGGCTGTCCTCGGTGGACGCCGGCGGTGGCTGGCTCATCTTCGCCATGCCACCGGCCGAGCTTGCCGTGCATCCCGCCGGCGAGGGCCGTCACGAGCTGTACCTGATGTGCGACGACATCCACGAGACGCTCGCCGGGCTGCGCGCCAAGGGCGTTGAGGTCGCGCGGGAGGTGGCCGACCAGGGGTGGGGCCTGCTGGCCGCGATCCGGCTGCCCGACGGCACGGAGTTCCCGATCTACCAGCCGCGCCACCCGTCGCCGCTGGCACCCTGACCGGCCGCCGGGCCGGCCTCACCACCCGGGCTGGCTCCGTACCAGGGCGGTGACCTGGGCTTCCAGCGTCGCGGGCGGATCCGCGCGGTTGTCGATCGTGGCGTGCGGGGCCGCGGGCTCCGCGCCGAGCCGCATGCTCGCGGTGAACGCCGCGAAGTCCGCGAGCTTCGCCGTGTCCCGGCCGCTGCCGCGGGCGGTGAGCCGGCGGTGCAAGGTCGCCGCGTCGGTGCGCACCCAGACCAGGTGCACGGTGCCGCCGCCCAGGCCCGCCGTCCACGCCCGCCACCGGCCGGCGTCGTGGATCTGCTGGGTGAACGGCCCGCACAGCAGCACCGGGCAGCCGTGCCCGCGGATCTCCCGTGCCGTCGCGGTCATCCCGGCGTACTCGTGCACCTTGACGTGCTCGTCGTACCACGGGCCCTCGCGCTCCCCCGGCGCGCGGGCCGCCGCGGCCAGGGTCGCGGCCACGAACGAGCCGTACATCGTGTCCTTGTCCAGCAGCGCAGGAACCAGCCGGAGGCGGGCCAGGAGCAGCCCGGCGACCGTGCTCTTGCCCGCTCCCGGCGCCCCAGCCACCACCCATGCCGTGGCCGGCCCGGCCGTCATGCCGACCGGCCCGCCAGCAATATGGCCCGGTCCGATGGGGTTTTCACGTAGCCACTGTCGCCCGACATGACCGGCTCCTTCCGCTCGGGCCACCGGGCCGCACCGCCCCGGCCTGCGCGTACGGTATCCCTGATGTCTGAGTACTTCGACCTCGGCCGCTACGGCCTGCCCGTGACCGGCACGGCCCCGGCACGGACCTGGTTCGATCGCGGGCTGGTGTGGGCGTACGCGTTCAACCACGAGGAGGCGGCGGCGTGCTTCGAGCGGGCCGCCGCGGCCGACCCCGGCTGCGCGATGGCGTACTGGGGCCTGGCCTACGCGCTCGGCCCGAACTACAACAAGCCGTGGGAGGCGTTCGGCGCCGGCGAGGCGCCCGCGGCGATCTCCCGTGCGCTGGCCGCGCTTGGCGATGCGGCGGCCCCGGCCCGGTCGGCGGCCCCCGTGGAGCGGGCGCTGCTGCGGGCCATGGCCGCGCGTTACCCGGCGGCGGCGCCGGCCAGCGACGACGCCTGGGACCCGGCGGCGGGCGAAGCGCGGAACATCGGATACGCCGCGGCCATGCGCGAGGTGTACCGGTCCCATCCCGGCGACCTGGACGTGGCGGCGCTGTTCGCCGACGCGCTGCTGAACCTGACCCCGTGGGCGCTGTGGGACATCGCCACCGGGGAGCCGGCGCAGGGGGCGGCCACTGTGGAGGCCAAGGCCGTGCTCGAGCAGGCCCTGGCCAGCCCGGAGGGCCGCGCGCACCCCGGCGTCCTGCATATGTACATACACCTGATGGAGATGTCCCCCCGGCCCGAGGACGCGCTGGCAGCCGGTGACCTGCTGCGTGACCTGGTCCCCGACGCGGGCCACCTGCGGCACATGCCCACCCATCTCGACGTGCTGTGCGGCGACTACGCCAGCGTGGTGGCCGGCAACTCGGCCGCGATCGTGGCCGACGAGAAGTTCCGCGCGCAGCGGGGCGTGATGAACTTCTACACGCTGTACCGGGCGCACGACCTCCACTTCAAGGTCTACGGCGCGATGTTCCTCGGCCAGGAGCGGACCGCGCTGGAGGCGGCGGACCAGCTTGCCGCGGCGATCCCCGAGGACCTGCTCCGGGTGCCGAACCCGCCCATGGCGGACTGGCTCGAAGGCTTCGTGGCGATGCGGCTGCATGTGCTGATCAGGTTCGGGCGCTGGGCGGAGATCCTCGCTGCGCCGCTGCCGCCGGACCCGGACCTGTATCTGGTCACCACGGCCATGACCCACTATGCGAAGGGCGTGGCGCACGCGGCCTCCGGGCAGGTCGCCGAGGCAGCCGGGGAGCGGGAGCGGTTCGCCGCGACGGTCGCCCGGGTGCCGGGGGCGCGGACCATCTTCAACAACACCTGCCTGGACATCCTCGCCGTGGCCGGGGCCATGCTGGACGGCGAGCTTGAATACCGGCGGGGCAACTACGGCGAGGCCTTCCGCCTGCTGCGCCGCGCCGTCGAACTCGACGACGGCCTGCCCTATGACGAGCCATGGGGCTGGATGCAGCCCGCCCGGCACGCCTACGGCGCCCTGCTGCTCGAACAGGGCCTGCTCGCCGAGGCGGAGGCGGTGTACCGCGCCGATCTCGGCCTGGACGGCACGCTGGCCCGGGCGTGCCAGCACCCCGGCAACGTCTGGAGCCTGCACGGGTACCACGAATGCCTGACCCGGCTGGGCAAAACATGAGCAAGCGGGCATCGTAGAGCAACAACTCAAGATCGCCGCCGCGAGAGCGGACGTGCCGATCAGGTCCTCGTGCTACTGCCGGCTGACCACGGTGGCGGGCTGAGGCGGGAACATGCGTGTGCTGCTGGCGGCGGTCGTGTGCCACAAGGGGGAGGTCGAGCAGAACCTCGCGGCCCACCTGAAGCTGCTGGCCGAGGCCAAGGCGGAGGGCTGCGACCTCGCGCTGTTCCCGGAGATGTCGCTGACCGGGTCGGCCGACCCGGCGGCGCGCCCGGAGTGGCTGATCGGCCTGGACCACCCGGCCGTCGCCGCGCTCGCCGAGGCGACGGGCGAGACCGGCGTCGGCGCGTGTTTCGGCGTGGCCGAGCGGTCGCCGGACGGCACCCCGCATATCGCCCAGGTGTTCGCGGCGGGCGGGCAGGTGGCCGGCGTGCAGCGCAAACGGCATCTGGGCGAGGACGAGCGGGCGTACACCCCGGCCACCGAGCCGGTGGTCTTCGACCACGCGGGGACCAGGTTCGGGGTGGCCATCTGCGCCGAGGGCGGGTTCGACGGGCCGTTCGACGCGGCCGCCGCGGCCGGCGCCCGCCTGGTGCTGTTCCCCGCGGCGCCGGGCTTGTACGGGCGGCGCACCGACGAAGACTCATGGCAGCGGGGTTTTGACTGGTGGCAGGGCTCGGCCCTGGGCGACGCGCGCCGCCACGCGCGCCGCCGGGGCCTGTGGATCGCCCTGGCGGGCCAGGCCGGCTCCACGGTCGATGAGGACTTCCCCGGCCTGGCGGCGCTGGTCGGGCCGGACGGCGACGTGACCGCCCGGCTGGCGGACTGGCGCCCCGGGGTCCTCCTGGCGGATATCCCTGGTTAGGCCACCTTGCCCCGCGGCGGCCAGGACCGTCCATCCCTTCATCCGGGCCGTCCGCCTGGCCATGCTCCCAGTGTGCATCCGCGTCCCGTCCAGGCCGGTGGCCTGGCGCCGAGCGTAGGGTCAGGGCTATGACCACGGCAGCCTCATCTCCGCCTGGACACCCGCCGATCTGGGCCCCTGGATGAAGGCACTGCTGCACGCGCTGGGCGGCCCCGGCAGCCAGCGCGCCGACTCGGAATGATCGCCAACCGGCCGGGGGTTACCGCGTCCATGACAACTGTGGGACTGATCGGAAGCGGCAGGATCGGTGGCACCGTGGCGAAGCTCGCCGTAGCGGCCGGGCATCCGGTGATACTCAGCAACTCCCGTGGCCCGGACACCCTGACGGCGCTGGCCGGCGGCTCGGGCCGCTCGCCCGGGCCGGGACCGGGCGGGAAGCGGCCGAGGGCGGCGACCTGGTCGTGGTCGCGATCCCGCTGCACGCCTACCGGAATGTCGAGCCCGAGCCGCTGGCCGGCAAGATCGTCATCGACGCCTGCAACTACTATCCGCAGCGAGACGGGCAGATTGCCGAACTCGACAGCGGGACACTGACCAGCAGCGAGCTGATTCAGCGGCACCTGGCCCTGTCAGCGCTGGTGAAGGCGTTCAACAACATCTTCTACAAGCACCTGGAGTCGCTGAGCCGGCCGCCGGGGCACCCGATCGCAGCTACCTCCCCATCGCGGGCAACGACCCGGAGGCGAAGGCGGCGGTGACCGCGTTCCTCGACTCGATCGGTTACGGGGCCGTGGACACGGGGCCGCTCGGGGAGAGCTGGCGCCAGCAGCCCGGCACTCCCGTCTACGGCGCGCCGTACGGGCCGTTCGCCGACGAGGAGGGGTCACCCGCGAGCGCCGACACGATCCGCGAGGCGCTGGCGGCCGCCAGCCGCTGAGCGCGGCCAGCCCTGAGCCTGTGACCACTACGTATGGAGCGCTGACCTGGTTAAGAGAGGCGCTTCAGCGGATAGAACATGGAAAGGCATGCTGGTTACCTGGACCCCACCACCACGCCCGAGGCTGGCGCCGGCCCCACCACCCCGCTCAGGCCGGCTCCGCTTGCAGGCCGTCCCAGGACCAGTGCGGAACCTTCAGGCCGGGGGGCACCTGGGAGCCTTGCGGCGAGCAGGCCATTACCTGGGCCACGGCCCACTCCATATAGGACCGCAGGGCTGCGCGGAACCCGGCGTCGCCGGGCAGGCCCGCGTCGTCGGCGGCCCGGACGAAGCAGTTGACGAAGCGCTCCCCCAGGTCGCCCTCCGCGCCCATGCCGGCATGGATGCCCAGCACCGCCGACTGGTCACCGTAGGACTGCGTATACCGCGGCGGGCCGCCGAAAACCTCGGCCCAGTACCTTGCCAGCCGCTGCACATGGTCGTGCTTGCCGGGGTGTGAGAACGGATGGCTGAGCACCGGATCTTGCAGGCAGCGCTCGTGGTGCGCCGCCGCCAGCGCAAGAAAGGCCTGCTCACCGCCCGCGAACTCGAAGATTGAGGGTTGCCGCACCTAGCCACTGTGGCACGGCCCTCGGACACTGTGGGCATGGCCAATTGGCGTGGCGCCTGGCCGGCTGACGGCACGCCGCCAGCCGCGGCCCCCCCATCCCGCGCAGTGCTGGCCCCGGCCCCACCACCCCGCGCAGTGCTGGCCCCAGCCCCACCACCCCGCGCAGTGCTGGCCCCAGCCCCACCACCCCGCGCAGTGCTAGCCCCGGCCCCACCACCCCGCCCAAGAAGCCGCACGGCGTTGTCGTGGCAGACCGCGCGGAGCCATGGTGCGCCGAGGTCCAGCCCGGCCAGCGCCTCCAACTGGTGCAGGTAGCGGTACGGGATGTTGGGGAAGTCACTGCCCAGCAGGATCCGGTCGCCGGCATCAGCCAGCCGCGGCAGCAGCGCGGCGGGGAACGGCACGAGCCGCTCCATGAAGTCGGTGAAGGCCATCGTGGTATCGAGATGGACCCTCGGGTAGCGGTCGGCGAGATCGAGGAACTCGCCGTACTCGGGAGCCCCGAGGTGAGCGACGATCATGGTCAGCCTCGGATGGCGGGCAAGGACACCGGAGATCGGCTCCGGCCCGGTGAACACCCCTGGGGTGGGCCCGGAGCCGCAGTGGACGACGACCGGCACCTGCGCCTCGGCCAGCATCCCCCATACCGCGGTCAGCATCTCGTCCCGGGGATCGTAGCCGCCGACCTGCAGGTGAGCCTTGAACAAGCGGGCGCCCGCGCCGATCGCCTCCGCGACGTAGCCGGCGGCCCCCGGCTCGGGAAAGAAGGTGGCGCTGTGCAGGGCGTCCGGAGTCCTGGCCGCGAAGCCGGCTGCCCATGAGTTGAGCCACGCGGCCATGTCCGGCTTGTGCGGATACAGCAGCGCGCCGAACCTGCGCACGCCGAAGGCGCGCAGCAGGGCAACCCGTTCCTCCTCGGGCCGCCGGTAGGCGATGGGCCAGGCACGCCCGACGCCGACGCGGCCGCCCTCGAAGAACGCCCAGACCTTGGCCAGCACGTTGGGCGGCATGAAGTGGGTGTGGATGTCCATAAGCCCCGGTAGCCCCAGATCCCGCCAGAACGTCGTTACCCCGGCCGCCTCCTCCGCATCAGCGATGGGCAGCCCGGCAGGCTGGGGGCCCCCAGGCCCGGGGTGGTCTGGAGGCGCGGCCGCGTGTGGCTCGGTCACCTTGTCAGCGGGCGGTCACCGGGAGGCTGGGCGCGGGCTGAGCGGTGAGCCGATGGCTGTGCGCCGCGGAGCCGGCACGGCTGCCGCCGGTGACGGCCAGGCCGCCGGCCGGGACGTACATGGCCTGGTGGAATGTCGGACCCGCTGGCGCCCGCGAGACGGGGATGACCGGATAGGCGTTGCCGCCCGCCACGATCGCGGTGGCGATGTAGTCACCGAACATGATCCCCTCCGAGGTGTTCGGCAGCCAGGACAGTGACATCGGCCCAGCGATCTGGGTCGGCGCGCTCCACGTCGTGCCGCCGTTGACCGAGGAGATGAACCCGGCGTCGAGCTTGCAGGTCGATGAGGAGCAGGATGCGTTCGGATAGTAGTAATACGTCAGCCCGATGCGGGCGCTGGCGCCGGAGGTGCCGGGGTCCACGGCTATGCCGGGGACGAAGTGGTCCGCCGTGCTTGATACGGGGTCGATGGGCACCCGGATGGGTGCCGACCAGGTGCCCGGCCCGGTGGACTTGGACATGACGATGTCGTTGCTGGCGCACCCGGTGCGGAACCGGCAGTCGGCCCATGTGACGTAGACCGTGCCGCCCGCGTCCACGGCGGCCGACGGCAGCGGGGACTCACGCAGTGAGCCGGCCACGGTGTGGTGACTGATATCCGAGACCAGCACGGAGGGCCCCCAGGACGCGCCCCCGTTGCTGCTGAGGAACGAGCGGATCGCCTGGACCCCGGCGAACGACTCGTACGGGACGGCCACATTGCCGCCGGGCAGGACGACGGGCTGCCCGCCGAGGCCGCGAGCGCCGCCGTTCGGCCCCAGGGCCGGCCCCCAGGTAGCGCCGCCGTCGGTGGAGGTGCGCATCACGACCGAGTTATTGGCGCTGGTGATGTCGTATTCGACGTAACAGTTCCCGTAGTGCGGGCTGGCGGGGTGGTCGTCGCAGACGATCCAGTCCTTGTCGTTGGAGCCGGTCGCCACGGTGACCGGCTTGCCCCAGGCCACGCCGCCCTTGGTGGACCTGTTGACCAGCACGTCCACCGAGGAGGTGCCCAGGCCCAGCGAGGCGATCAGCCACACCTTGTGCTTGGCGTCGTAGGCCACGGTGGCGTCGCTGGCTTGCCCGAACGGGCCGCCGCCGTTGCCGGTGATGCCGGGCAGGTAGCCGTGCGACCAGGTCGTGCCGCTGTTGCGGGAGGTGGCCCAGCCGATGTTGGAGGCGCCACCGCCGAACACCCGGCCGACCTGGAAGGCCGAGACGATCGTGGCACCGGACGCGAACACGTCCGGCTCGACCTCGGTGCGGTGCTGTGCCTGCGCGTCGGTGTAGATGTCCACGCTCACCCTGGTCAGGTTCACCGCGGCGGAGGCCGTGGTACCGGCCAGGAGGACAAGGCCGAGGGCTATCGGCGCGGCTCGCGCGGCGAGGCGGGCGGCTCCGGGCCGCGCTCTGCTAGCTCCGGCCCCGCCACCCCGCGCTCTGCTAGCTCCGGCCCCGCCACCCCGCCCTATGGACCGCAGTGCGCTCATGCTGACATCACCTTTCCCTGCTCGCGGATGTGGCTGTCACCGGCCGTCGTTTTGTATCAGAGGCGGTTGCGCTCACCCGGGCTCAGCCTCGCGTGCCCGCGTTGGTCACCCTATGGGGCACCGGGCGCATCAGCCGGCGCGGCGGAAAAGCTGAAGGGAGCCGAGGGGCACGAACCCCGCGGACAGCAGGGCCCGGACGCTGGCCGCGTTGCCCGGCGCCACCGCGGCGACGACAAGCTGCCCGGCCGGGACGGCGCTTAGGGCGTCGGCGACCAGCCCCGCTCCCCCGCCCTGCCGACGCCGACCCGGTTCCAGCTCGAAACTCAGCTCGGTGAGCCCGGCGATGCCATCGCTGATGATCGCGAGGGCGGACCGCTCGGGGCCGGGGTACCCGAGCACCCGGGGGTGGTCCCGGATCGTGGCGGCGAATCGCGCCCGATGGTGGTCGGCGAGATCGGGCCGGTCGACCAGCCGTGACGGCGCGCCGGTGCCCCGGCCGGCCATCAGCATGTCCAGGACGTCGATCCAGGCATCCGGGCCCGCCAGCGCCGTAATCAGCCGCGGGTCGTGGGCACCGCCGAAACCGTCCGCCCCGAGTGAGGCGAGCAGGTGGTCGGTAATATCCGGCGTCACCGCGAAGACGGCATGGGCGGTGAAGGAAAAGACCGCTTCCAGGCCCGGCCGCCAGGGCGGCACCCGGTGCCAGCCGCCGTCCGGGTCGGGGAACCGCCCGGCCGCGGCAGCGGCGATCAGCGCGGCCAGCGGGTGTTCCCCGGCGTTGGGCAGCGAGCCGGCGCAAGGCTCCTCACCATCGTGCGCGGGGCCTACAGACATGCCGCCCACCGTACCGACCGGCGGAGCCGAGAACCGGCCGGGAAACTCGGTGGCCCAAGTCACGCCGGTGCGGGAAACTGACCGCGTGGAACCACAGGTTGTCCGGTATAGCGAGCGCCCGGAACTCTGGGACGCCATCGAAGACCTGTCGGGCGAGGTCTGGCCCGAGTACAACCAGCACGGTGACACGCTGAACCATTACTGGGGACAGCTCTACGACGTGTTTCCCGAGTGGCAGTTCGTGTTGTATGACCCGGACGAGAAACTGGTGCTGGCCGAGGGTCATACGATCCCGCTGGCCTGGGACGGCACCGACGACGGCCTCGGGCCGGGCATCGACGCGGCCATTGCTGGGGGATTCGCGCTGCGGGAGGCCGGGGGGAAGCCCACCGCGGCCAGCGCCCTGGCCGCCGAGATACCGCCGAGGCACCAGGGGCGGCGCCTGTCCGGCGTGATACTGCAGGCGATGTCGGCGCTGACACACGACGCGGGGCTCGGCCACCTCATCGCACCGGTGCGGCCGAACCTCAAGGGGCGGTACCCCACGATCCCCATCGAGCGCTACGCGCGCTGGACTCGTCCCGACGGGGAGCCGTTCGACCCGTGGGTCCGGGTGCACACGCGGCTGGGCGCGCGCATCGGGCCGGCCATCCCCCACTCGCTGCGCATCACCGGCACCGCCGGGGAGTGGGAATCCTGGACGCGGATGCAGTTCCCAGAGACGGGCGACTACGTGTTTCCTGAGGGTCTCGCCACCGTGCGCATCGACCGGGAGAAGGATCTTGGCGAGTACTGGGAGCCGAACATCTGGATCATCCACGAGGCCCGTTGACGCCGCCAGCGGCCTGGCCATCATGGTCATGACGGCGCACTAGCCCCTGGTCTTTACTTGCGGCTGGCCACGTACGTCCCGCGCGTGGCGACCGTCTCCACCAGGCCCTGCTCCCGCAACCAGGCCATTGAGCGGCGGACCGTGGATCGTCCCAGCTCGTACTCCTCCATCAACTCGGACTCACTAGGCAGCCGCATATCCGGCGGATACTCCCCGGAATCGATTTTGGCCGCGATGATGTCGGCAAGCTGACGGTAGGGCGGCTTGCGGGCAGTCGGGTCGATTCGGCCCATGACCAGCAGGTTAGCCGTATCAAGATCACCTCAAACGTATCGAGATAAGCCGAGACGAGCCGACTAGACTCAGGCCATGCTGGAGGACGACGTGACCAGGTTGCAGCGCGAGTATCCCGGGTGGCAGATCGGGACGGTCTGGGCAACGGCGGCCAGCGGACCCGATGCCCGCCGCCTGACAGCCAGCCGCGACGGGATGTTACTCACCGCCTGGACCGCGGCCGAGCTTGCCCGGAACATCCGCCGGGAGGAACAGATGCCTTGAGATGCGGCCGCCGGCACGGCCCCCGGCGGCCCGGGGCCGTGGCGGCGGGGTCAGAGCGCGGGCTGGTTGTGGACCGGGGCGTCGGCCGACGGCGGCGGGCCGGGCAGGAGTGGCTCCGCTGCCCGCCCGGCGTACGCCGACAGCCGGTCGGTGGGCTTGCCGGGATTGTGCGGGGCGGGAGGCTCTCCCCTGCCCCGGGCGACGGCCACCACGCTGAGCAGCGCGGCCAGCGGGCAGACCAGGGCGATGAAGTCGGAAGACGACAGGTTTCCCAGCGCGTCGAGGGACGCGGCGAACCCCGCGATCAGTATCGTGACCGCCACCAGCCCCCACCCGTTCAGGAACAGCCGCAGCGTGAACGGCGGCGGCGCGATCACCTCGGGTACGGCCGTGACGGCCTTCGTGCCGCGCCGCTCGGTCATGCCGTCGCGTACCCGCACGATGATCGTCAGGTTGCCCGGCCGGTCCGCGATCAGGAGCAGTTCGTCGGGGTGAGCCGGGTCCGGGGCCTGTGCCACCGCGCCGCCACCGGCCGCCCACGCCACCACCTTGCGGTTGCCCGACTGCCGCACGCGATAACGCACCTGCTCGCCGGCGACCACGGTGTCCGGGCCCTCGATCACGACCGGCGCAGACTGCCCGGCGCCTGGCTGCGCCGCGGCTGAATGACCGGGGGCCGCCTGGACGGTGCCCGCTTGCCCCGTGGTCCCATTCGTACCGCTCGCGTGCCCGCTGCCCGCGCGTCCCGCACCACCGGACGGCGGCGGCACTCCGTTGCCCGGGGGATGACCGGCGCCGTTGGCGCGCCCGGCGGTCTCAGCGGGAACCTCGGCGCCGTGCTGTTCCGGCGCGGCGGGCTCCGTCATCACCAGGAACTGGCGGCGGGCCAGTTGCTCGGCGAGCCGGATCTGGCGTGTGTGCACGACCCAGGCCATGGCCACGACAGCCCCGGCGAGGGCGGCCGCGCCCAGGCCGAGCAGGGCGGCGACCGCGGGATGACCGGCGTTAGCTGCGAGGGCTGCGTACATGTCCACTCCCAGGGATGGGGGCCGCGGACTCACCAGGAAACCAAAGTCCACATGTCAGTGCTGTACCAGACTAGTATTCAAACATATAATCGAACAAGTAGAAACCTGCACCGACCCGTGGGCGGGCAGGCGCCCCGACCCCGTCACCCGGCTGATGATCATGGGGATGTGACCCACCGATGGGCCACATCCCCATGATCACGAACCGCTGGAGAGGCGGCCGGCGGCCGGTCGGGCAGACTGGGAGTGTGGCTGCACTGGCAACGGTTGACCTGGGCTCGTCGGTGGCCGTCGTACGGCGGGCCGAAGCGCAGGACGTGCCCGCGATCGTGGACCTGCTCGCCGCCGACCAGCTCGGCGCCACCAGGGACGGGGTGCGGACGGCGGAGGACCTGGCGGCCTATCAGCAGGCGTTCGCCGCCATCGACGGCGACAGCACCCACCTGCTCGTGGTGGCGGAGATGGACGCGGAGATCGTCGCCACCTTCCAGTTGTCGTTCCTGCCGGGCCTGGCCCGCCGCGGGGCACTACGGGCGCAGATCGAGGCCGTCCGGGTCCGCGACGACTATCGCGGCCGTGGCCTCGGCGAGGCCATGATGGCCTGGGCGATCGACGAAGCCCGCCGGCGTGGCTGCGCGATCGTGCAGCTCACCAGCGACAAGTCCCGGCATGCCGCGCACCGGTTCTACGGCAGGCTTGGCTTTGTCGCGACCCATGAAGGCATGAAGCTTCGCCTGTGAGCCCGGGCAGCCGCCCGATGAGCCGCCAGCGCTCACAGTGAGAATCCGGGCGGCGTGGCAAGCCGGGGGTTGGCCGCCTCGAAGGCGACCGCGTCCGCCAGGGTACGGGCCCAGTCGTAGTAGGCGCCCTTGCAGTGCACCAGTTCGACGCCCAGGTCGCGCAGCCGTTGCAGGCCCGGATGATGCGCCCCGAACGGCGAGTACACCGCGTCGGTGACCACGGCGACCCGGTAACCGGCCTCGCCGAGGCCCACCGCGGAGTGCGTCACGCACACGTCGGTCTCGAACCCGGCGAGCACCGCGGTGCGGCGGCCGGTGGCGGAGATCGCCGCCATGATGTCCGGGCACGCGGCGAGTCCGAACACCGGTTTGGTGAGGACGGGGGTACCGGGCGGGAGGCCGCTCAGCATGGCCTCGTCGGTCGGCCCCTTCCGGTCCGGCGCCTCCTCGGTGACCACGGCGGGGATGCCCCACGCGGTGGCCGCCGCGGCGAGCCAGGCGGCCCGCGACGCGGCCTCCGCCGCGCGGCGCCGGTCCTCCGCGTCCAGGCGGTCGCCCCAGAAACGCGGCTGCAGGTCGATCACCACGAGCACCGAGTCGTTCCGGTCAAGCAGAGGCATGGCCGGTCCCGGAATCCTCAGGGGACGGGGCGCCGTGATTCCCCGGCTGGTCACCGCCCGCGTGGTGCGGGCCATTGTCCGCCGGCCGGTGGATCATCGAGGCCACCGCGGTCACCAGGCTGAAGTCCCGCGCGCCGACGAGCTGCCAGGCTCGGGCGATACCGAACAGGAAGAAGCAGACGGCCAGCTCACCCTGGTTGACGACGAGGCCGACCTCGCGCGGCGCCCGCTCCAGTCGCACGGCGTTGGCCAGTTGCAGGCCGTAGAGCACGAGCAGAACGAGGAACATGAAGAGGTCGCTGCGGGCGATCCTCCTGTCCTCCCGGGCCACTGAGATGATCAGGGCGAGCGTGGTGCCAAGCCCGGCGGCGGCCAGGATGATCCCCACGGTCCCGAGGTCGGTGCCGGGCAATAGCGCGAACAGGGCGATCACCATCGTGTTGACCAGAGCGGAGAACGCCGCCGCCGCCCGGGCCTGATGGTCGGTGCGGGCTTTCTCCCCGGTCAGGTACTCGGAGGACACCGAGAGGGCGACGAACAGCAGCCCGATGAGCGCGCCCGCGATGGTGGCACAGCCGGTGAAGAAGTCATGGAAGCTGAGCGGGACCACCGGCTAAAGGTACCCGCTGGCCGGCGGCCATGCCGGGAGCACGGCAACGCCGCAAGGTACCCCGGGCGGCCAGGGTTATTGACGGGGAGCACCGCGGGCCACGACGCTGGCCGACGTGAGCGAGATACCCGAGCACGTGCTGCGCAACCGAGCGGAGTGGGACCAGCGGGCCGCGGACTACGCCGCGGCCGGGCTGCACAACTGGGCGGCCGAGCCAAGCTGGGGCGTGTGGGGCGTGCCCGAGGAACAGGCCGGGGTTCTGCCGCCCGTCCTGACCGGGGCCGACAGCCTGGAACTGGGCTGCGGCACCGGTTACGTGTCGGCGTGGCTGGCCCGCCGCGGCGCACGGCCGGTCGGCCTGGACAACTCCGCAGCGCAACTGGCCACCGCAGCGGCCCTGCAAGACCGTTTCAGGCTGCGGTTCCCGCTGATCCACGCCAGCGCCGAACAGGTCCCTTTCGCCGATGCCGCGTTCGATCTGGTTATCTCCGAGTACGGCGCGAGCATCTGGTGCGACCCGTACGCCTGGATTCCCGAGGCGGCCCGGGTGCTGCGGCCCGGCGGGCAGTTGATCTTCCTGGTCAGCTCGGTCCAGCTCATCCTTGCCCTGCCGGAGGAAGACGACCTGCCCGCCACCGAATCACTGCAGCGGCCTTACTTCGGCATGCACAGGTTCCAGTGGCTGGGCACCGACTCGGTGGAGTTCCACATCGGCCACGGCGACATGATCCGGCTGTTGCGCCGCTGCGGCTTCGAGGTCGAGGACCTCATCGAGATCCAGCCGCCGCCGGGAGCCACCACCAGGCACACGCTCGCCAGCCTGGAATGGGCCAGGCAATGGCCCTGCGAAGAAGTCTGGAAAGCCCGGAAAACGCACCGACCAGCCCCCCTGCGGCAAGGTCAGTAATAGCCCTTCGTCCGGTCGAGCAGCTCGCGAATGGCGTCCAGATGCCCGGCATGCCTGGCGGTCTCCTCCAGCATGTGCAGCACCATCCAGCGCAGGCTCGCGGCGCCCTCGTCGTAGTCGGTGTTCTTCCCCGGCTCATCCAGCGAATGAGCGGCGATGATCTCGTTCGACTCGGCGCACTGCCGCTCGTAGTCCGCCAGAAGCTGACCGAGCGGCACGCCGTCGACCATCATGTCGGCGTCCTCGCGATCGGCGTCGAACATCGGGCCTGTGGCGGGCTCGCCAAGAAACACCACGTTGAACCAGAGATGCTCGGCCCAGCGCAGGTGGGACACCACGGCCGCCATGGTCATCAGGGGCGAGGCGGGAAGCACGGCGCGGTGCGCGTCCGCTTCGGACACGCCCTCGCACTTGTAGTGCACGATGGCTCGCTGCGTGTCGTACCAGCCGACGAGCTGGGTGCGTTCGTCGGCCACGATCGGCGGGCGCTTTGTGTCCATAAGCCCCAAGGTACCGGCGGCTTTGTCTCCGGCCCCGGCGCGGGCAGCGGGCGGGCGGCGGCGTTCGCGGCCGACCCGATGCTGCCCGGCATGATCGGCCTGCTGCCCAGTCCCTACGCCTGCGCCGCGTTCCTCCTCGACGTCAACGAGTGGCTCACCGAATACAAGATCAGGCTGGTCTAGCCGAACTACCCCAGATGGCCGGGGTGGACGCCGGCCTGCTCTGGCAGCATGCTTGTCTCGCCGCCATGTCACCGGGACGAGAACCGTCGGCGGCTTGCGCGTACCGCGAGCGCGCCTCATCCGGGGCAGCAGAGCAGCGCACCGAGGCCGGGGACATCATGGCGGGTAACAACGGCGGGCCACAGCAGCCTGGCGGGATTCGCGAGGTCGCCAGGCTCGCGGGCGTCTCGGTGGCCTCGGCCAGCTTCGCGCTGAACGGCCAGCCGGGGGTGGCCGAGCACACCAGGCAGCGCATCCTGGCCGCGGCGGAGCAGCTTGGCTACCGGGCCAACGCGCAGGCCCAGGCCCTGCGCCGGGGGCGCACCACGACCTACGGCTTCGTGGTCAGGAACTTCGCCAACCCCTTCTTCCTTGACGTGCTCGGCGGCGCGGAGGAGGTTGCCGAGGCGGCTGGCGCCACCGTGCTCATCCTGGACTCGCGCTACTCGCTGGAGCGCGAATCGATGCACGTGCGGGAGATGTCCGCGCAGCGCCTGGCCGGCCTGGCCATCGCCCCGGTGGGGAACGGCGAGTCGATCCGGCTCTGGCAGAAGCTGCGGGACGGCGCGCCCGTGATCGCGCTGAACGCGACCGCGGACAACATCAGGGGTGTGTCCCGGGTCGGCCCGGACAACGCCGCGGCGGTGAGCCTGCCCATGCACCGGCTGGCCGAACTAGGCCATTCGTCCGTCGCGTTCGTGTCGGCCCCGCGCGACCTGATGGCCGACCCGGACCGGCTGGCCCACTTCCGGCGTCTCGCCCGCGCCCTCGGCCTGCGGGCCAAGGTGATGTACACCCCGCTCACCATCGCCGACGTGCAGCTGGCCACCCGGGCACTGCTGTCCGGGCCGGCCGCGCCGACCGCGATCATCACCAACTCCGACTACACCGCGTACGCGATCTACAAGGCGGCGCGGGAACTGCGCCTGCGGGTCGGCTCCGCGATCTCGGTGGTCGGCCACGACGACCTGCCCACGTCCGAGCTGCTCGACCCGCCGCTGGCGACCATCCGGCTGGACCGCAGGGAGATGGGGCGCGCCGCGATGCGGCGACTGCTCGAACAGGTCCCGCCCGGGGATTACGTGGCCCCGGTCGAGCTGGTCGAGCGGGCCTCGCTGCGGCCGCCGGGTACCCGCCTGAGCGCCGGCGAGGAACCCGGAAGTTGACGTCCGGGTGATCACCGGGCGTCAACTCGGTAACGGGTCTTGACACCCCGCCCTAGCTGGGCAAGCATTCGCACCACTAAACGTTTAAGGTCTTTGCCGGGCACTCCCTGGCAACCATGGGGGGAGCCGGGGCAACCTCCTCACAAGGGCAAGGCCGAGGCTTGCGGCAGCGCAGGTCACGATGGGGATGGGAAGCAAGCAGGAGGCATGCACATGAGATCTACACCACGGCTGGCCCTGGCAGGTGTCGCCGCCCTGGCGTTGCTGGCGGCCGCGTGCTCGTCGAGTTCCTCGAACACCTCAAGCGGCGGCACCAACTGGGCCACGGTCACATCCGCCGCGGCGGGCGGCGGGATGAGCAAGCTGGTCACCGCGGCCAAGGCGGAGGGCACACTCAACGTCATCGCGCTCCCGCCGACCTGGGCCAACTACGGCGCGATCCTCAACACCTTCAGCAAGAAGTACGGCATCAAGATCAACTCTGCCAACCCCGCCGGCACCAGCCAGGACGAGATCAACGCCGTCAACCGGCAGCACGGCACGGCCAGCGCCCCCGATGTGCTGGACATCGGCTCGGCGGCGGCCCTGCCCAACACCAAGCTTTTCGCGCCGTACAAGGTCGCGACCTGGTCGGCGATCCCGGCCGCGCAGAAGGACCCGAACGGCCTCTGGTACAACGACTACGGCGGCTACATGTCGGTCGGCTACTCGTCCAAGTTCGGGACGATCACGTCTCTGAACCAGCTGCTGAGCTCGAAGTTCAAGAACGCGGTCGCGCTGAACGGGAGCCCGACGGAGGCCAACGCCGCGCTCAACGGGGTGATGATGGCGAGCCTGGCCGAGGGCGGCAGCGCCAGCAGCATCGCCGCTGGCGTGAACTTCTTCCACAAGCTCAAGGCGGCCGGCAATTCTCGCCCACCTCGGCCACCGGCGCCACCATCAAGGCCGGCAGCACGCCGGTCGTGTTCAACTGGGACTACCTGAACCTGCCCAGCTACGTCGGGGTGTCGAACTGGAAGGTGTTCATCCCCTCCGGCGCGGTGCTCGGCGGCTACTACAACCAGGCCATCAACAAGGAGGCGCCGCACCCGGCGGCGGCCCGGCTGTGGGAGGAGTTCCTGTACTCGCAGGCGTCCAGCGGCGGGCAGAACCTGTGGCTGGCCGGTGGCGCCCGGCCGGTCGAGCAGCTGGCCATGGCCAACAACGGCAGCCTCAACCAGGCCAACGCGGCGAAGCTGCCGAAGGTCCCTGGGACGCCGGTGTTCCTGAACGGGACCCAGAACACCGACGCCGCCAACTACCTTGCTGCTAACTGGACCAAGGCCATCAGCTAGCGAGGACCCGTGGCAGCAACCACTGATGCCGGCGTCCGGCCCGCCAGGGCCAGGCGCCGGCCTCGATATTCCCCCCTGGGTCGGGGTCACACCCTTCCTCGGCTATATCGCGGTGTTCCTGCTGTGGCCGGTCGGGATCGTGGTCTGGGCCGCGCTGCACAACACCAGCGGCAGCTGGCAGTTGTCCAGCCTCTCCTTCCTCGGCCAGTCACAGGTACGCACGGCCTTCGTCAACACGTTCGAGCTGTCGCTGGGGTCGGCCGTATTCGGCGCGGTGTTCGGGGCGGTGCTTGCCTACGCCGTCGCCACCGGAAACCCCGACGGAGCGGTGCGCCGCGTCTACACGGCGGCGTCGGGTGTGCTCGCCCAGTTCGGCGGGGTCGTCCTGGCCTTCGCCTTCCTCGTCCTCATCGGCCCGATCGGCCTGCTGTTCCACGCCAGCTGGTACCTCAGCTTTCCGTGGGGCATCGGCCTGATCTACGGGTACTTCCAGGTGCCGTTGATGGTGCTGGTGTTCGTCCCGGCACTGGACGGGCTGAAGGTCCAGTGGCGCGAGGCGTCGGAGAACCTCGGCGGCTCCGCCTGGCAGTATTGGCGGCACGTCGCTGCCCCGCTGCTGGCGCCCGCGTTCTTCGGGTCGCTGCTGCTGCTGTTCGCCAACGCGCTGTCGGCGTACGCGACGATCCAGGCGTGGGAGAACCAGATCCCCTACGTCGTGCCGCAGCTGATCGGCACCGCGATGACCAGCGAGGTCGGCCTGAGCAACGCCAACCAGGCCCAGGTGCTCGCCGTCGGCCTGATCATCATGGTGGCCATTGTCATGACCGGTTACGCCCTGCTGCAGCGGAGGGCCACGCGATGGCTTCGGTAGACGCGGGTGGGGCCGTTGCCCCGGCCATCCCCAGCGAACTGGCCGGAGCCGGGACGGCCAGGACACGGCGCGGCCTGCACGGCCGGCGCCGGCGGCGGCTGAACCTCTTCCGGTACATCGCCTTCACCGTCTTCGGCGTCTTCTTCATCCTGCCGTTGCTGGCGCTGCTGCGGATGTCGTTCGAGCCCGCCGCTGGCGAAGGCGGCTGGTCACTCGCGGCGTGGAAGCAGATCGTCTCCTACAGCGTGGTGGGCACCCCGTCGCTGATCAGCCGGGTGGTGGTCACCCTCGAACTCGGCGTGCTCACGGCCGCGGCCATGCTTGTGCTGCTCGTGCCGACGATGATCTGGATCAAGCTCAAGGTGCCGTGGATCAGCCGGACGGTGGAGTTCCTGTGCCTGCTGCCGCTGACCATCCCGGCGATCGTGCTGGTCGTCGGGCTGGTGCCGGTCTACAACTGGATCCAGCAGCGCAACGTCTCCACGCTCATGCTGTTCTGGGTCTACGTCGTCCTCGTGCTGCCCTACGCCTACAGGGCGCTGGCCGCCGGGCTGAACAGTGTCGACGTGAAGACGCTGTCCGAGGCCGCACGAGGGCTCGGCGCAAGCTGGTTCACGGTCATGTTCCGGATCATCGCGCCGAACATGCGGCAGGGCATCCTGAACGCGTCGCTGCTCGCGTTTTCGCTGGTGCTCGGCGAGTTCCCCATCGCCTACCTGCTGCTGTACGTGAACCTGCAGGTGGAGATGTACTCCATCAGCCGGAACACGCCGAACGCGAGCGTGCTGTTCTCCACCTCGTTCGCCGTGCTGGTCTTCACCTTCCTGTTGCTGCTGATCCTGTCCTACGTCGGCCGCCCACGGCGCGGCCGGAGATGAGAGGGGCACTGTGAGCGTGCCAGCTACCGGTGTCAGTTCCGCCGCTACGAGGTCCGGGGTCGAGGTGCGGCTCGAGGGACTGTCCCGGAACTACGGGGACGTGAAGGCACTCGACGGGCTTGACCTGACCCTGCACCCCGGCGAACTCGTGGTGCTGCTCGGCCCGTCCGGGTGCGGGAAGACCACCACGCTGCGGCTGCTCGCCGGGCTGGAGGACGCCGATACCGGGCGGGTCATGGTGGGCGGGCAGGATGTGACCGGCCTGCCGGCGAGCAAGCGCGACATGGGCATGGTCTTCCAGGCGTACTCGCTGTTCCCGCACATGACAGTCAAGGACAACGTCGCCTTCGGGCTCAAGCTGCGCCATAAGGCCAGGGCTGAGCGGGACAAGCGGGCCATGGACATGCTCGAGCTGGTCGGGCTGACCGGCCAGGCGGGCCGCTACGCCCATCAGCTCTCCGGCGGGCAGCAGCAGCGGGTCGCGCTGGCCCGTGCGCTGGCCATCCAGCCGCAGGTGCTGCTGCTCGACGAGCCCCTGTCCGCGCTGGACGCCAAGGTCCGGGCGCAGCTGCGGGACGAGATCCGCCGGATCCAGCTCGAGGTCGGCACGACCACCCTGTTCGTCACCCACGACCAGGAAGAAGCGCTGGCCATCGCCGACCGGGTCGGCGTGATGCGCAATGGCCGGATCGAGCAGCTCGGCTCGCCGACCGATGTCTACACCCGGCCGGAGACGCCCTTCGTCGCGGAGTTCGTCGGGCTGTCCAACCGGTTGGCCGGCGAGGTCACCGGCTCCGGCACGGTCGTCGTCCGTGGCATCACGCTCCCGCTGGTGGAAAGCGGAGTGCCGGCCGGCCCGGTGGTGGCCCTGGTGCGGCCCGAAGCGGTGACCGTGGCCTCGGGCGAGTCCGCCGAAGCGGGCCCGCTGACCGGGACGGTGATCGCCATCACGTTCCTCGGCGCGACCAGCCG
>CAVSCM010000007.1:0-40787 GCA_963726415.1 uncultured Actinomycetes bacterium | reverse complement strand
TCAGAAAACGGCCGACCCCGCTGAACCGTGGATCCCTCACGACGCCCCTCCGTCCCGCCGGGCACCGTCGCGCCATACGCCACCGCCCGGTACCAGGCACCACAGTTAGGACGCGCGGGCGCAGCCAAGGGATGACGGAACGGCGGACCTGCACCACCAATCGCTGGGGTTCCGGGGGGCTCGGCCTCCGGGTTAGCAGCGAGGAGCTAGCCTTCGGCGAAATTGGCCGCAGGCCAGTGGCAGGCCTCACCCCTAGCTCCGCGGCGGTAGCTCCTGGAGGGACCAGGTGTTGCCGTCGGGATCGCTGAAGAAGACAAACCGGCCCCATGGCTGCTCGTCGACCTCGCTGGCCTCGACACCGTGGTCGATCAGGTGCTTGCGGGCGGCGGCGGCATCCTCGACCACCATCTGGACGCCCTTCTGCGACCCGGGCGGCATCTCGGTCACCCCGGTGCCCATCACCACCGAGCACGCCGACCCGGGCGGAGTGAGCTGCACGAACCGCAGGTTCTCGCTGACCTGGTGATCATGGTCCGCATGGAAGCCCACCTGGTCCACGTAGAACGACTTCGCCCGGTCCACATCGGTCACGGGAATAGCAACAAGCTCGATCTTCCAGTCCATACCTGCAGCGTACGGGGAGGGTCGGACATCAACCCGGCGCCGATGCGGACCTTTGCCGCCGAGCCTTGCCACCTGCCGCCGGTGCTGATGCGCGGGCCTGGTATCTGTGGGGTAGGAGGTCCCTGTGGAACCAGTCCAGGCGTTGCGGCAGATCGCGTTCCAGCTCGAACGGGCCGGTGCGCCGACCTACCGGGTGCGGGCGTTCCGCCGGGCCGCCCAGGTGGTCGCCGGCCTGGACGCGGGTGAGCTGGAGCGGCGCATCCGCGAGGGGACGCTGGAGGCGCTCCCCGGGATCGGCAAGACCACCGCCGAGGTCATCACCCAGGCGGCGGCCGGGCAGGAGCCCGGGTACCTGGCCAGGGTGGTCGCCGAGGCGCCGGCCACGGAGCACAGCGCGCTGCGGGCGGCGCTTCGCGGTGACTGCCACACCCATTCGGACTGGTCCGACGGCGGCAGCCCGCCGGATGAGATGGCCGAGGCGGCCCGGGACCTCGGGCACGAGTGGATCGCGCTGACCGACCACTCGCCCCGGCTGACCGTGGCCAACGGGCTGTCCGCGGAGCGCCTGGAAGAGGAATTGGAACTGGTCGCACGGCTCAACACAAAAATGGCACCGTTCCGCATCCTGACCGGGATCGAGGTGGACATACTCGACGACGGCTCACTCGACCAGTCCGAAGACCTGCTCGCCCGGCTCGACGTGGTGGTGGCCAGCGTGCATTCCCAGCTCCGGATGCCGGCCGGGCCGATGACCGCCCGGATGGTCGCCGCGGTGTCCAACCCGCACGTGGACGTGCTCGGGCACTGCACCGGCCGGCTGCTCGGCGGACGTGGTGGCCGCGGCCGGCCCGAGTCGGCGTTCTACCCGGAGCACGTGTTCGCCGCCTGCCGCGACCACGGGGTCGCGGTGGAGATCAACAGCCGGCCGGAACGCCGGGACCCGCCCAGCCGGTTGCTGCGCCTGGCCTTCGAGATGGGCTGCTTGTTCACCATCGACAGTGACGCGCACGCGCCCGGCCAGCTGGACTGGCTCGGCTACGGCTGCGCGCGCGCCGAAAGCATGGACATCCCCCCGGAACGGGTCCTCAACACCCTGTCCGCGGACGGCTTCCTCGGGCGCACCCGCTAGCCCCGGGGTGCGTAGCGCACAAAACCTCACCCAGGCGCCGCGGGCGGCCGGTCAGGCTCCGTTCATGTGGGCAGCGGTGCGGTGCAGTGCGCCGAGCACCATGTCCCAGAACCCCGGCGCGTCGACGGACATCGCCACGAGGGCGTTGTGCGCATCGGCGCGGAAGTCGGTCACGGTCATGCCAGCGGTCAGCCGGCCCTGCGTCTCCACCTCGACCTGGGCCGGCTGGCAGCCGAACAGGCCGGGCGCGGCGACCAGGGCGAGCGCGCAGACATCGTGCACCGGCTGCCCGGCCGCGTCGGCGACGCTGTGATAGCCGCGCAGGCTCGGCAGCAGCAGCTCATCGCTCAGCGGGCCAAGCGCGCTCAGCCGGTCCCGGACCTCGGCGGTGGCCAGGGCCTGGTGGGTCACGTCGAGTCCGGCCATGGTCACCCGCCAGCCCGCGGTGAACACGATCGCCGCGGCCTCGGGGTCGCACCAGATGTTGAACTCGGCCGCCGGGGTCATGTTCCCCCGGCCCGCCGAGCCGCCCATGATGACGAAGTCGGCGACCTGGGTGACCAGCGGCGGATAACGGCGGACCGCGAGCGCGATATTGGTCAGCGGGCCGGTAGCGACCAGGGTCACCTCACCGGGCGCGGCCGCGATCCGGTCGATGAGGAAGTCGACCGCGTGGGCGGCCACGGGCCGGCCACGCGGCGCGGGCAGGCGGGCGGCGCCGAGGCCGGTTTCGCCGTGCACGTCGTGCGACTCGGTGAACGGGCGCAGCAGCGGCGCCGGGCTGCCCGCGGCCACGGGCACGTCCGGCCGGCCGAGGAACTCCAGCACGGCCAGGGCGTTACGTGTGGTCTTGTCCAGGCCGACGTTGCCCGTCACCGTGGTGATGCCGCAAAGCTCCAGGCCGGGGTGACCGCAGCCGAAGGCGATCGCGAACGCGTCGTCGATGCCGGGGTCGCAGTCGAGTATTACCTTCCGTGGCGCCGCCTCCGACGGTGGCGGCGCGTTCACGCGGCCATGCCGGAATCCTGCAGGAGCGCCTCAACCCGGCCGTAGATATCCCGCAGCTGATCGGGGGTGGCGTCCGCCCTGATCGCCGCGATCAGCGGGTGCCCGCCGTGCATGGCCCGCTGCAACAGCGCCCGGACGGCAACCGCTTGCCCTGGTGTCCATTCGTCGGGGACGGAGATCTCGATCGTCATGTCTCCTCCAGGCTCTGCTTGCCTCGACCCCTCCACCCGCCCTGGTTGGCCCAGCGAGGGGCGGCGGCGCCTGCGGCCCCAATCCCCAGCCGCAGCCCGGGCCGTGGCTGCCGGGTACTGCCCGCGCGCAAGCGGCACGGAAACATTGGCCGGTCACAGCGATTCTATCGCCGGCCGCGGTCCGCTCCGTGGGCCGCGCTGCCTGCCAGGGTGGGTCAGCCGGTGGCGTTCAGCCAGCGGACCGGCGCACCGTCGGCGGCGCACCGGAACGGTTCCAGCTCGTAGTCCCATGGTTCGCCGAGCAGCCGGGAAAGCTCCTCTTCCAGCGCACCTGGCGCCTCCCAGCTCTCGACACCACCATGACCCAGCCGTGCCACACCGGCCGTAGCGGCCGCCACCGTCATCGCCGCCCGGAGCCGGTTCTCGGGCACCAGGATGTCGCCGTTGGCCATCGTGACGGCCGAGAACACGCCGAGCGCTGGCGTGTAGCTGTACCGCATGGCGTCACAGCCCGGGCTGGCTTCCTCGGTGACCTCGAAACGCAACCGGTTCCAGCCGGCCAGCGCGGAGGTGATCTCCCCCGCCATGCCGGGCTGGCCCTGCCAGTCAAGCTCAGCCCGGAGCATGCCGGGCGCCGCTGGCTGGCTTACCCATGGCATGCTCACAGGCACACCAAGAACCCCGGCCACCGCCCACTCCACATGGGGACTGAGCGCCGGGGGCGCGGAATGTACATGCAGAACGCCGCGAACGGTCACCCTGGCCTCCCTGCGTGCGGATGAGGTGCGTCTTCCCCAACGACCTCGGCTCCGCCGCCGGCCGGCCCAGTTGCCCGGCTCACGACATGCTGCCGCTAGCACTCCTCTTCGGATTGTGCCTCACGACCGGCGCCCGGCGCTACCCACTTGCCGCGTGTCGCAACGCTCCTTGCCTCCGGGCGGTATCGCTCGATGCCCAGTGTCGCCTGCCACTTACCGCGTGTCACGCCGTCGTGGTGTAGTGGACTGGTGGATGCCAGCGCGGGCACGACCGACGCCACCGCCGCCTCCGGGCGCCTCACCGAGCGCGACATTGCCGCCCTGCTGTTCGTCGCCGACATGTACGCCGTGCAACTTGACCAGCTCGCGGGCGTCCTCGGGGTCACGCAGCCGCGGGCCCGGGCCGTCGCCCTGGGCTGGCGGAGGGCCGGCTACGGGGAAACGGCCAGGCTCGGGCCCGGCCTGCCGTGGTTCTGGCTGACCCGGTCCGGCCTGTCCGCGTGCGGGCTGCCCTACCGGGCCTCCTCCCCCGCCTTATCGCGGCTTGCGCACCTGCGCGCGGTCACCGCGGTGCGGCTGGCGCTGGAGGCCACGCCCACGTATGCCGCTGCGGGAGCGTTCTGGCGTGGTGAGCGCCGCCTGCGCGCCCGGGCCGGGGGCCGGGCCGGGTTACGCGAGCACCTCCCGGACGGCGAGGTGCACTGGCCGGACGGCGCCCCGGTCGGTTTCGCCGGGGAGTGCTGGGCGATCGAGGCCGAGCTGACGCCGAAGACCGTGGCCAGGACCGCCGCCATCATGCACGAGATCCTCGCCAGGACCGGCGATTACGGCTGCCCGGCCGGGCAGGCCCAGGTGCTGGGGGCACCGCCGCGGCACGCGCGGGTGGTGTACCTGTGCTCCCCCGCCGCCCGGCCGACGGTGACCCGGGCCAGGGCAGCGCTGCCCGGTGCGGCGGGCAGGGTCGAGATCCGTGGCCTGCCGTCCGGGGCGGACATGGACGGGCCGCCGGGCCGTGCCGGGAGGAGACCCACGTGATCCGGCGTTATCTGGGCCTGATGGCCGTCCTGGCAGTGCTCCGCGGGGCGGGCAGGCTGGCGCGGATCGTCCTGGCGGCGGCGGTGGTGGTCGCGGCCGCGCCGGTGTCGCTGGTGGCCGCGGTTGCGGTGACGCTGGCCTGGCGGGGTGGCTGGCCACCGCGGCGGCTGTACCGGGCGGCGCTGGGCTGCCTGCCCATGGTGGCGGTCTGGCTGGCGGCGGTCGCCGTCACCAGCCGGTCCGCGTGGCTGGCCGCCGCCGCGCCGTACCACGCCTGGTTGTCCTCCTGGCACCAGGTGGCGGCGGGATCGGCCGCGCTGGCCGCCACGACCATCGCCCCGGTGGCGATCCCGCTCGGCCTGGCCGTCGGTGGGCTGGCCTGGTCGCGGCGGATCTACGCGATGGAAACCGGGACCGGCGGGATCTTTCCCACCTCGCCCGCCGCCTTCCAGGCGCGGCAGTGGCGGCGCCAGGTGCGGACGGCACGCGCGCGGATCGCCGCACCCGGCTCAGTGCCGCTGGTCTCCCGGCGCGGCGCCATCGTGGCGGGCGCGGTCATCCGCACGTCCGGGCACCGCGTCGCGGACCTGGCGATGATCCCCTACCAGCGGATGCGCTCGCATCAGGTGGTCATCGGGACCACCGGCACGGGGAAGACCACCCTGCTGCTCCGGCTGTGGGCCGGGTTCCTCACCCGCGGGCTGCAACTGCACGCCGCGGGGGCCGGCCGCTGGCCACTGCTCGTCGTGCTGGACTGCAAGGGCGGCGCCGATTCGCGGCGGGTCGCGGACCGGGTCCGCCGGGTGCTCCGCGGCGCCGGTGCGCGGTCCACCGCCATCTGGCCCGACGAGGCCCGTCTGTCGCTCTGGGATCTGCCTCCGGCGGAGCTGACCACCACGCTGCTCGACATGATCGAGCACGGCACCGGGAGCGCCGCCTACTACGCCGACGTGATGGAGGCGATCGTCGCCCTCGCGGTGGGCGCGCCCGGCGGGCCGCCCGCCAGCGCGGCGGATTTCCTCGGCAGGCTGGACGCTGGCTGGCTCGGCCTCGCCTACGCCGGGCCCGGTCACGGCGACGAGGCCGCGCTGCTCAGGTCGGCCTCCCGGCACGTCACCGACATCGCGCTGCGGTTCCGTACCCTGTTCCGGCGGCTGGGACCGGGGCTTGACGGGCCGGGCAGCTACGGTGACGCCGACGCCTGGTATTGCATCCTGGAGGGGACCGCCGACGTGGCGGGCGCCGAGTCGCAGGCCCGCGCGCTGGTGGACCTGCTCGCCCACTACGCCGCGCACGGCCCTGGCGCCGGGCGGGAGATCCTGCTCGCGGTGGATGAGTTCAGCGCGGTGTCGCGGCGGCTGCCGATCTGGCAGTTGTACGAGCGGGCCCGGTCGCTGGGCCTGGCGGTACAGGTGTCGGCGCAGTCCTGGCAGGGGCTGGCCCCCGACGATGACGACAGGTACCGGCTCGCCGCGACCGCGGACGGCGGCATCTGGCTGCTGCGCACCCCCTATCCCGAGCCGGTCACCGCGCTGGCCGGCGAGCAGCCGGCGCTGGACACCAGCCGGCGGCTGCTCGGCGTGCCCCGGTGGGGGCGGGAGGGCTCCTCGCGGGTCCGCGAGGAGCCGGTGGCCGACCCGGCGCTGATCCGCCGCCTCGACGTCGGCCAGGCCGCCTACATTTACCGGGGCGGGGTCACCTTCGTGCAGGTCAAACGGCTGATCGCGGCGCCCGCCGCGCTGGCAGGCGCGCCGCTGGCCGACGGGGCACCTCCGGCGCAGGTGGCCCACCGGGCGGCACCGCCGCGCGCATCCTGGCCGGTCGGCCCACACCTCTCCGATGCGGCCGGCGCGCCCGTTCCGCCCGCGGCGCCTGCCGCGGAGGTCACGGCGTTGCTCGACGAGGCATTCGGCCCAGAACCACGGTGAACCGGGCCGATCCCGGCGGACTCAAGTGACCGGACTGGCATGACCTACTGCACACCGGCAGAAACCGGGCACGACGCCCCCGCGACTCTGCATCATAGGACTGGCCGGGAGGTGCAGGGGAGGACTGGAGCATGGAAGCAGGGCCGGCGCTGGAGCCGCTTCGCCGGTGGGACCCGGAGCGCATCGGCCCGTACGTATTACTGGGACGCCTCGGTGCCGGGGCGATGGGCCAGGTGTTCCTGGGCAGGTCCACCGCGGGCCGGCTGGTGGCCGTGAAGACGATCAAGATCGAGTTCGCCGAGGAGGCCGGGTTCCGTTCCCGGTTCGCGCACGAGGTGGCCGCGGCACGCCGCGTCAGCGGGGTGTTCACCGCCGCCGTCGTGGCCGCGGACGCCGACGCCGACGTGCCGTGGCTGGCCACCGCGTACGTGCCCGCGCCGTCGCTGACCGAATTGGTGCGGACCTGCGGCCCGCTCCCCGTACCGGCCACCCCGGTGGCTGGCCGCCGGGTGCGCCGAGGCGCTGGAGTCGATCCACACCGCCGGGCTCGTGCACCGCGATCTCAAGCCGTCCAACGTGCTGGTCTCACCGGACGGACCGCGGGTGATCGACTTCGGGGTGGCCAGGGCCGCCGAGCGGATCCAGCTCACGGTGACCCGCGGCGCCGTGGGCACCCCCGCCTACATGGCGCCGGAACAGGCACGTGACACCCGCCAGGCGTCGGCCGCCAGCGACATGTTCTCCCTGGGCGCGACCCTCGTTTACGCGGCCACCGGGCATGCCCCCTACCAGGGCGAGACCGTGATGGACGTGCTGGTCCGGCTCGCCACCGAGCCGCCGGATCTGGCCGGGTTGCCCGGGGAACTGACCGACCTGGTCACCTCCTGCCTGGAACGCAGCCCACGGAAGCGGCCCAGCTCGGCTGGCCTGCTCGGCCAGCTAGGGCCGTTCGTCGCCGGCCCCTCGGCGCACAACGGGCACCATGCCTACCTGACCGCCCCGGCGATGGCGCTGATCGGCGACTACCAGCACGGCCCGCAGCTTGCCGCCGAGCCCCCGGCCGGGGAGGCGACCGAGGGCGGGACCGAAGGCGGGGCCGCTGACGACGCGACGTTCGGGTCACGCACCGCCCTGTCGGCGCCGCGCGGGCCGCTCCTGCGCCGCTGGCTGACCCGCCGGCCCGCGGCGGCGGCGCCGGGCAGGCCTGCCCCCGCCCCGCGCCGCCCGGGCTCCCCCGCCGGGCTGGCCCGCAAGAGACGGCACGGCAGCGCGCTCGGCCTGGCCGGGCGTATCGGGACGGCCGCCGCCCTGGTGGCGCTGGGCGCGCTGATCGCGGTGGCGCTGGAGGGCGGAATCGGCAAACCTTCCCCGTCTCCCTCGCAGAACCCAGCAGGTCTACCGCCGTTCCAGCCGACCGGGCCACCGCCCAGTTCGTTCCCGCCACTGTCCGGCAAGCACCCGGGGATCGGGCTGGTCCAGCCGGTCGGCGACGGGATCAGCGATTTCGTGGTGCACGGCGCCGGCTGGCCGCCGCGCAGCACGGTCACGCTGACGATGGCCGGCCGGAGCGTGCTCGTGGCGGTCGACGGCGCGGGGGCGTTCAACTACACCATCGACCAGGGGCATGTGTTCTATCACGGGCCGATCCCCCTGGGACGGCACGTGGTCGTGGTCACCGGAGCCGGCGGGCACCGGCTCAGCACGTCCTTCGTGGTCCAGTCAGGGCCTCCGCCCGGCGCACCCTCCCCCACCCCCTGACCGCGCGATGGGCCTGGCGGCTTGCCGGCCAGGCGCCATCGGCGCCCCGGGGGCTTCCAGGGCCATCGGGGTCCGGGGTGTCCCCGGAGTGTGGAGTGCTTCCCAGGCCAGCACCGGTCAGCCGTCCCTGGACCACCACAGGTCTTCCTGGCGGGAGCACCACGCCGGGTCGTTCAGCTTGCCCAGGTCCGCCGCGGTGACGATGCCGTGCTCGATGAGCAGCCGCACCACCACCTCGTCGGAGAGCCGGGTGTCCGCGCTGACCAGGCCCCGGTCGGTGATCTTGTGCCGGAGCACCTTGATGTGCTCGGCCACCCGTGCGGACAGCCTGTCGCGGAACGCGGGATCGCTGTCGAACCGCTCCAGTTCGTGGTAGGCACCGGTGACCTGGAGCGCGGCCCTGGCGATCTCCGGGGTCCGCGGCAGCGGGGTGACCGCGCCGGGGTCGAGCAGCCAGGGGCGGCACCACATCAGCGCCACCAGGAACAGCTTGGTCATCGGGTCCAGGTAGATCGGGAGCAGCGTCGCCTCGGCGTCGCCCCGGGCCCCGTCCGCGTGCACGCCCCAGCGGTCGTCGCCGCCGGAGACGATCACCGCGAGCGGCCGCCCCTCGTCGAGCATGGCCCGGGATCCGACGAGCACCGTCCCCGCGCGTACGAACCAGCCGCCGGAGGGCTCGTCGCGCTCCTCCATCCGGGGCAGCCGGATCCGGTAGCCGTCCCCCTCGGCGTAGAGCGCGTGGGTGCGGCTGATGTTGGCGATCCACGCGCCCGCGGCCATCGCGCTGATCACCCCGGCACGCCGCGAAAGCCCGCGCCCGGCGGCGATCGTCAGATCCGCGTCCGGCCCCCGGCCGAACACCAGCCTGCTCCCCTCGGGGATCCCCACGACCAGGCCCGAGGGCGTGGTGACGCGCGCGGCGGCCGGGTTGCTGGGCTGGGGGGACGCCATCGCCTTCCTGTCTGCGGTAACAGGCACGGATGTGGTAGCGCAAGTGTAGATCCGGGCGCTGTGCCCGGCAGATCCCGGAATCCGGGGATGGCCAGCGGCCGCCGGGAGCGGTTGGCTACAGGCAAGCCTGGGGCGAGGCACGGCATGGCCTGCTTGGAGGGGCTTCCGGTCGCGCGGAAGGCGGGGTCAGCCGGGCCGCGGGTGCGGGCGCGGGCTGAGGAGCGCACACGGGGGTTCGCTCCCTGCGCGTTCCTTGGGGGGGACCCGCGGGCCCGGCACGTGCCTCGCCCCTGGCCCATTGCTTTCTGCCCGGCGCTGCTGTCCATGTGCCTACACTCGGCCGGGGAACCACACGGCAGGGAAATCCCATGAGGCCAGCGCGGCAGGCGGACCCGTTCGCGGTGTTAGGGCTGCCGGCCCGGCCCGGGCTGAAGGACGACGAGGTACGGGCCGCCTGGCGGCGGATCGCCGCAGCGACCCACCCGGACCGGGCCGACGGCGGGGATGCCGCCCGGTTCGCCGCCGCTGCCGCCGCCTACACGGCGATCCGCACCGGTTTCGGCCGGTCCGAGGCACTGGCCGATCTGGCCCGGCCCCACGGGGGTGCGCCGCCGGCTGCTGGCCCAGGTCCCGGGACTGCGCCGGCACCGCCCGGACCGGGCCGCGCGGCGGGAAGCCGCCGGGCCCGGCCCGCGCCGCTGGCGACCGGCCGCCGATGGGGAGAGACGGCGACGGCGGCCGGCCGCCGGCCTAGTAGCGGGGCGCTGGTGGTCGCGCGTGCGGAGGGGCCGCCCGGCCAGGCTCGCGCTGCGGATCGCCGCCGTGGCGGCCGTCAGCATCGCGGTTGCCCTTGTCGCCGGCCCACGGCCGGCCACGCCTGCCCTCATCACCGGCGCAGTGACCTGGCTGGCCGTGACCGCCCGCCACGACCTGGCTCCTCCGGGATGACCGCATCATGCCGGGCTAGGGTTCCAGCGGGAAGTGGATGCCGAAGTGCTGGCTCAGTGCCTGCTGCAGCACCGTGGATGTGGACCAGGACCGCGGCGGGCCCAGCCCGGTGACCACGCGGCAGCCGGTCAGTTCGACGGTGACCTCATGGAAGCCGCGAGTGCCGGCGACGAAGAACAGCCGGTAACTGACGCCCATGTCGTTCGGGCACGCCATCTGGCCCGGCGGCATCGCCGGCAGCGCGCACAGCAGCGTAGCCAGTTGCCGCACGGTGGCCCGGTCCCTGACGGTGAACCCGGCTGGCAGCACCTCACGCATGTGCAGGCCCGGTGGCAGCATCGATCGCATGAACGTCATCCTGGTGAGCTGCGGAACCGCCCGGCACAGCGCGGTGTCCTTGGCGGACCCGGCGCCGATCATCACTCCGCCGGGGTTCACCCCGCTCGCCGAAGGCTGGGCGGCCGCCCCCACAGCCGGTGGATGCGACGCGGGTCCCGACGCGGCGGTTCCGGTTCCGGCCACGGTGGTGCCGCAGGCGGCTAGCCCGACCATGAGCCCGGCGGTGATGCCGCCCAGCGCCGCGCGCCTGGCCGCACCCTCCGGCTTGCCCAGCGTTCTCATCGCGACTCCCTTCCGGCCGGGGCGCTACCCGGGCCGCGCCCCGCCGTTCCGCCCGCCACGGCCCCCCGCCGGGCGGGATCCGCGGGGCCGGCCTGGCCGCCCGGAGCCGGCCCCGCGGTCTCGGGGCGGGCCGGGCCAACTGCGCCCGTGCCCGCCGTTCGGTGTTGGTGCGGGCCGGCCTGGCTGCCCCAAACCCACCCGCACACAGTTGGACGGACCACGGCATGGTCTGGTTCCGTCTGCTCTGCTCCCCTTCAGCCGATCATGGCGGCCGGCGCGTTCCCGCCAGATACCCCGGTGATCCGTGAAGGACAGTTCCGGCAAGCGAAGGACAGCATTTCATGATCACGCGGAGGAGGCGGCGGCGATCCAGCCGAGGATCGAGCGGAAGCTGGCGTCGCTGGGATCGTGCCCGCCCGGGTGCTCGTATCCCTGCGCAGTCGGCAGGTGCGCCAGCAGCCAATCGGTGTGGCCGCGGGGCACACGGGTGTCTGTCGCGCCGGACCAGATGCTCACCGGAACGTCGATGCTGGCCAGGTCGAATCCCCAGGGATGGGCAAGCGCGATGACATCATCGACCCAGCCATCCAGGCCGAGGTAGGCGGCCCGGATCCGGGCCGCCCGCCCCTGGTCGGCAGCGACTGGCTCGGCTACCAGGCCCTGGTCCGGGCCCGTGGGCCGGGCCGGGTCACCTGTCTCGAACTGGGCCAGAGCATTGCTGGCCCGGTCCTGCAGGTAGGGCCGCAACGCCTGCTCGCCGTGGCGGGCAAGACGGAAGTCCTCGGCCTCGCCGGGAACGCGGTCCACGAAGAGATCCGCGCCGGGTGAGCCGGGCGGCGCGGGGGTGGCCACCGCGGCGCAGCAGGTCACCCGCTCGGTCAGCAGCGCAGCGCAGGCCAGCGCGTGCGGGGCGCCGCCGGAGAAACCAGTGACCGCGAACCGCGCCCAGCCTTGCGCGTGGGCGACCGCCTGCTACGTCGGCGGCCACATCCGCCACGGTGCGCCCTGGCTGCCGGTCCGAGCCGCCATATCCAGGCCGGTCGGGCAGCGCCACCCGCAGGCCCTGCTGCCCGATGGCGCTGACGACACCCGGCCGCTCCCACCGTGTTCCCGGTGTGCCCGCCAGCGATACCACCGGCAGGCCAGCTTGCGGCCCGTAGCAGCAGTAACGGACCATCCGCCCGTCCGCGACGGTCACCTCGTGGGTAGGCGGCGGCACCCAGGCCTCACCTACTGTCACGCCGCCCATTCAACTCCGGCCCTCCGGGCGACGCCATGGCGGCCCGGCTAGCCGCGCTCGGTGCCGGTCGCTACCGGGCGCGCCGGGTCGGCCACCCAGTTGGACCAGGAGCCGACATAGAGCGACGCGCGGATGCCGGCCAGTTCGAGCGCCAGTACCTCGTGGGCCGCGGTGACCCCGGAGCCGCAGTAGACGCCCACCTTTCCGTCACGGCCCGCCGCGCCCAGCGTCGCGAACCTGGCGCGCAGTCCCGCCGCGGGCAGGAACCGGCCGTCCGCTCCGACGTTCGCCGTGGTGGGCGCGCTCACAGCCCCGGGGATGTGCCCGGCCACCGGGTCGATCGGCTCCTGCTCACCCCGGTAGCGATCCCTGGCGCGCGCGTCCAGCAGGTGGCCCTCGCGGGCCAGCCCGGCCGCGGCGTCGGCGTCGAGCACCGGCATGTGCCCCGGCCGCGCGGTGAAGTCCCCGCCGCGCGGCGCTGCGCCGTCCCCGGTGGTCACCTGCCCGCCCGCCGTCCGCCAGGCCCGGAACCCGCCGTCAAGGACCTGGGAGTCGCGATGCCCGAAGTAGCGCAGCAGCCACCAGGCCCGCGCCGCCGCGGTGGCGTCCGCTTCGTCGTAGACGACCACCGTGCTGCCGGTGCTGACCCCGGCACGGCGCATCGCCTCCTGGAACCGGCCGGCCGACGGCAGCGGATGCCGGCCTGCCGGGCCCGGCTCCGCGGCAAGATCGGCGTCCAGGTCCACGAACACCGAGCGCGGCAGATGCCCGGCACGGTAGGCCTCGATGCCCGGCGGGCCGCCGAGCCGCCAGCGGACGTCAAGCAGCACCGGCGGGGCGGGCCCGGCGAGTGCCCGCGCGACCGCGCCCACGTCGGTCAACGGGCCGGCCGGACCGTGCTAGCGGCTCCATGGCGGGCACCCTCCGTCCCGGCTTGCCCCGCAACGCCGCAATCGCGGGGAGGCGTCACTACGACGGTTACCACACCAGGTTCACCCTGTGGGTAAGTCCCAGGATTCTGTGGACGAGGCGCCGCATACTCTTGCGTCTCCCCGGATGATGCTGTGGATAACCGGCATGCCCGTTGTGGGCGGAACTGCACGCCCGCGCTTGCGGGCCACGCAGGCAGTGCGCGCACACCGTACTGCATGCGATTGCAAATGAGAAGAAGTACCGTCCTGAGGGACCGCCGGCGCCCGCGCTGCCAGCCGTCACAGCCAGGCAGGCGCAGCAGGGGCACGAGCTGGTCGGCGGACGTGAGCGATCCGTGCATGCCGATCAGCGAGGACTCCAGCGGCTCCGCCTTGGTGGCCACGATCGCGAACGGGCCCACCGGTGCGGCCACCACGTCGCCGATCCGCGCGGCGAGCGCCTCGGGCACCGGGCCGAACCAGCCTGCGTCGATGGCCTGGTCCCTGGGCAGCACCCAGGCCCGGTCGCCGATGACCTCGGCCCAGGCCGCGGCGACGTCGGCGGCCGCGCCGGGCGCGGCGTACACGTGCCTGGCCCGCGGCTCCCCGCCGAGCAGGGCCACCCCCTCGCGCAGCGCGGGCAGCGAGTCCACGTCGATCCGGTCATCCGGGCCCACGTCGACCATGCCGTGGTCGGCGGTCACGTACAGCGGGGTACCGGCGGGCAGCGCCGACGCGAGCTGCTCGGCCAGCTTGTCCACGTGGCCCAGGTGGTAGCGCCAGGCATCGGAGGTCGCCCCGAAGGTGTGCCCGGTGCCGTCGAGCTGGCCGTGGTACACGGTGACCAGGGCACGGTCGGTGCCCCGCAGCGCCTCCGCGGCCTGCGCCACCAGGGCGCCCATGCTGTCCGCCGGCCGGTACTCGGTGCCCCGCATGACCGCGACCGACAGGCCGGTCCGCTCCAGCGCGGACGCCGCCACGCGGTAGGTGCACACGCCCGCCGCGGCGGCCCGCTCATACACCGTGCTGCCCGGCTGCCAGATGCGCGGGTCGACGGAGTTATCCCACCGCAGGCCGTTCAGCAGCTTGTTCTTGCCCGGAATGGCGACCTGATAGCCGAGCATGCCGTGCTGCCCGGGCGGGCGCCCGGTGCCCAGCGAGCTGAGGCTGGTGACCGTGGTCGCCGGGAAGCCCGCGGTCAGCGGGGCACCGTTGACCGCGAGCTCGGACAGGAAGGGGGCGCTGGCCGGCTGGTCACGCAGCAGTTCCCAGCCCAGCCCGTCCACCACCAGCAGGCAGGCGCGGGCGGTGCCCGGCAGGCCAAGCGGGTTAGCCTCGCCAGCGATCCCCAGGGAGGCCAGCAGGGAGGAGGCGAGATCCGACAGGGTGCTCTCGCCGTAGCGCGGCAGGACCGGGACTACGGCAGGCTCGGCTCGCATTCGCACCCCTGTCAGCGGTGCGCGTAAGCGGTCGCCTCGGCCAGCGCGGTCGAGAAGTCCAGCACCTGCCGCACCGCCTCCTCGCCATCGGCGGCCTCGCTCACCCGCATCGCCAGGTCATCGGCGGTGATGGTGCCGCTGTAGCCGTGGTCTGCCTCACAGTTCTCATCCACGCACTGGGCGGGCTCGAGCTCGACCCGCGACAGCACGTTCCAGCCGATGGTCAGCACCACCTCGCTCGGCATGGTCACACCCGGCACGTAGGACGCCGGGTCCGGCACCACCCTGGTGACGGCCACCGAGGAGATGCGGGAGAAGCGGACGGCCTCGGTGGTGGTCTCCGCCTGCGGCCGCTCCCCCGGCTCCTCTGCCGGGTGCTCGTCGGTATGCGAGTGCACCAGCCGGGTCGGGGTCAGCACCAGGACGGTCATGTGACGGCGAACTTCCATGCCCGGGTCGAAGACCGCGTCATGGTGCACCACGTAGGAGACGACGGCTCTCGGAGCCGAGGGCGGACAGCACAGCGTCGGCGACCAGCCCTGGATAGTAGCCGCTTCGCTCGATCGCTGACCGTAGTCCGCCTGCCATGGCTCGGGTATCCCTCATGCCTCCATCCTGCACTGCTCCTTGCCCTGCGCCAGCACCGCGGCGCAAAACCCTCGGGCTGTCCGGCCGGTGGCGATGGCCCGGCCGCCTACAGTGCCCCGGCTTGCGCAGGTTCGCGGCACGCCGGGCGGCGTCACACCGGTCAACCGGACAACGGGCTCATCGCCGGGCTCCGGCAGGGCCATCACGCCCGCACCGGCGCTCGGCCGCGGTCTGCGGGGGGACACGCTACCAGCCCCGCCGCCGCGACCGCGGTAGACGAGCAGGCCGTTGACCGGATCGGGCACCGCGTCCAGCGCCGCCTGGACCAGGGGCAGGGTCCGGAAGGCCTCCCACTCCGCGTCCGTGCCGAACTCGGCCTCGAACACCACGCCCCACCTGTGCTCGTGCCATTCCCAGTTGGTCGCGCCGTGGGAGATCGCCGATTCGATCAGGGCGCTTGAGTAGGTGTCCTGCCACCGCCGCGCGGAGAACTCGCCGTGGAAGACCTCGATCGACCACCATCCGGCCATACCTTGACGATAGGCGCTTATCGGCTGAATAGCACCTCGGCGGAACCCGGAGGATTCCCAGGCTTCTTTGAGGTGATCCCTGCTGAATCCTTACCGGATCATGGCTGGGCACCCAGGAGCGCTGCTTAGGTTTGCGCCATGCGCACCCACCGGCTGGTCCCGCGCCCGCTCGCCGCGGCCAGCCTGATCGTCGCGGCCTGCCTGCTGGCCGCCTGCACCCCGGCCGGGCAGGGAGCCGGATCAGTCCGCGGCCCGCCGCAGCAGTCCACGGCCGGCCTGACCGGCATCCACAAGATCCGGCACGTGATCATCATCATGCAGGAGAACCGGTCGTTCGACACCTACTTCGGCACCTACCCGGGCGCCGACGGTATCCCGATGCACGACGGCGTGCCCGCCGTCTGCGTGCCCAACCCCTCCGGCGGGTGCACACGCCCCTACCACGACACCGCCGACATCAACGGCGGCGGCCCGCACGGCGAGGCCAACGCGGTCGCCGACATCGACGGCGGCAAGATGGACGGCTTCATCCGGGAGCGCGACGCCGCCCACGGGACCTGCCGGTTCGCCAATGACCCCGCCTGCAGCCTCGGCGCGGCGCCGGACGTGATGGGCTACCACACCGGCGCGGAACTGCCGAACTACTGGGCGTACGCGAAGAACTTCGTGCTGCAGGACCACATGTTCGAGCCGGTGAAGTCCTGGTCGCTGCCCGACCACCTGTACCTGGTGTCCGGCTGGTCGGCCTGGTGCGCGAACCGCTCGCCGATGAGCTGCGTCAACGACATCACCGGGCCGTACCCGGGCAAGGTGTTCGACCGGGCCGTGGCGCAGGAGATGACCACCGGCACCACCTCGATCGACCTGGCCTGGACCGACATCACCTACCTGCTGCACGAGCACCATGTCAGCTGGTCCTACTACGTGCAGCAGGGCACCCAGCCCGACTGCTCCAGCGACTCGGCCGAGACCTGTGCCCCGGTCAGGCAGAGCGCCTCGACACCGGGGATCTGGAACCCGCTGCCGCTGTTCGGGGACGTGCAGACCGACCACCAGGTGGCCGACGTCCAGGGCCTGAACTCCTACTTCAGCGCGGCGAAGGGCGGCAGCCTGCCGTCGGTGAGCTGGATCACCCCGTCCGATCCCGACAGCGAGCACCCGCCGGCCAGCATCCACCAGGGCCAGGCGTACGTGACGGCGCTGATCAACGCCGCGATGAAGAGCCCCGGACTGGAAGTCCACCGCGATCTTCCTGAGCTGGGACGACTGGGGCGGGTTCTACGACGGCGTGGTGCCCCCGGCGGTCGACCAGAACGGCTACGGGCTGCGGGTTCCCGGCATCGTGATCTCCCCGTACGCGCGGAAGGGGTACATCGACCACCAGACCCTGTCCAGCGACGCCTACCTGAAGTTCATCGAGGACGACTTCCTCGGCGGCGCCCGGCTAGATCCGAAGACCGACGGCCGCCCCGACCGGCGCCCCGACGTCCGCGAGGACGCACCGCAACTGGGCAACCTGGTCAGCGACTTCGATTTCAGCCAGCCGCCACGCAAGCCGTTCCTGCTGCCCACCAACCCGCCGGACGACTCACCCTCGGTCCCGCCGTTCTTCCACGGTGCGCCGCCCTGCGTGGGCTGCACCGCGCTGCCGCCGCCCTACGTGTTCCCCGGGGCCGGCGGCCACCGCAAGCATAAAAGGCACCGGCGCCGGATCTCCCTGCTGACCCGGTAACCCGAGGCCGCCCGCCCGCCCCGATTCGGGCCGGGGGTTACGCGGCCGTGCTGGCCATGGCGTCCCGGATGCGCCGGGCGTACTCGGCGGCCTCCTCCTCGCTGGCGTACCGGTGCCGCGGCCAGAAGAACCCGCGCAGCCCGTCCCCCTTGGTCCGCGGCACCACGTGCACATGCAGGTGCGGCACGCTCTGGCTGACCACGTTGTTCAGGGCCACGAACGTTCCCTGCGCGCCGAGCCCGGCGGGGATCGCCACTGACAGCAGCCGCACCCGCTCGAACAGCGGCCCGACCTCGCCGGGCGGCACGTCGCCCAGCGTCACGTAGTGCTGCCGCGGCACGACAAGGACATGCCCCTTGAACACCGGCCGGGCATCGAGAAACGCCACCGTGGCCGCATCCTCGAACACGATGTGCGCGGGCACCTCGCCCGCCACGATCCGGCAGAACACACAGTCGGTCACAGATGCCCCTCTATCTGCTCGCCAGAAGGCCTGGGACGTCGCCCGCGAGGATGAGGGCAGCGTACCCGCGAGGATGACGCTCCCGTGGCCGCCCCGATCTACGCTGGAGGCGTGTCCGCCCTGTACGCCTGGCTGCGCCGCCATCCGATGCTGGTCGACGGCCTGCTGGCGGCCGCGCTGCTGTTCGGCGGCGTGGGGTCCACGTTCGCCAAGGGCATGTTCCTCGGCGGCCCGCTGGCGCTCGGGCTCGCGGTGCCGGTGGTGTTCCGCCGCAAGCAGCCCGTCGTTGCCTACTACACCGCCATCGCCGCTGGCGGGCTCCAGGTCGCGCTGGACCTCCGGCCGTCCGCCACCGACGTGGCCATCCTCATCCTGCTGTACACGCTGGCGGCTTATCGGCCGCGGCGCACCTCGGTCTGGGGGCTGGCCGTCTGCCTGGCCGGCTCGGCGGTGGGCGTATTCCGCTGGATCAGCCTGATCAATCACAGCATGCTGCAATGGCTCACGGCCGGCGCGATGCTGCTCGCCGGGCCGGCGCTGCTGGCCTGGGTGCTTGGCGATTCGATGCGCTACCGCCGCGCGTACTACGCGAGCCTGGAGGACCGGGCCGCCCGGCTGGAGGCCGAACGGGACGCCCAGGCGCAGATCGCCACCGCGGCCGAACGGGCCAGGATCGCCCGCGAACTGCACGACGTGATCGCGCACAACGTCAGCGTCATGGTCGTGCAGGCCGACGGCGCCTCGTACACGCTCGACACCGATCCGGCCCGGGCCAGGGAGGCGCTCGCTGCCATCTCCGCTACCGGGCGCCAGGCCCTGGCCGAGATGCGCCGGCTGCTGGGCGTGCTGCGCCGGGAGAGTGACGGTGCCGGCTCCGTGCGGGCACCTCAGCCGGGCATCGGCGAACTGGGCGAACTGCTCGACCAGGCGCGCGGCGCCGGGCTGCCGGTGTCGTTTACCACCGAGGGGGATCCGCAGCCGGTGCCAGGCGGCGTCGCGCTGGCCGCCTACCGGATCGTGCAGGAGTCACTCACCAACACCCGCAAGCACGCGGGCCCGGTCACCTCTGCGTCGGTCCGGCTCCGCTACTCGCCGGACGTGGTGGTCCTGACGATCAGCGACGACGGCTTGGGCGACCTGGGCGGCACGGCACCGGCCGGGGCACCGGGGCACGGCCTGACCGGCATGCGCGAACGGGTGGCGATGTACGGCGGGTCGGTCACCGCCGGGCCGCGGCCCGAGGGCGGTTTCGAGGTGGTGGCCACCCTGCCGCTGACTCCGGTGCGGGCGGGTGCCGCATGAGCATCCGCATCCTGCTGGTGGATGACCAGGAACTGGTACGCACCGGCTTCCGCATGGTGCTCGACGCCCAGGACGACATGACGGTGGTCGGCGAGGCCGGAGACGGCGCCGCCGCGCTCGCGTTGCTGCGTGCGGTGACCGCCGATGTGGTGGTGATGGACGTGCGGATGCCGCGCCTGGACGGGATCGAGGCCACCCGGCGCATCTGCCAGGCGGGCGAGCGGCCCCGGGTGCTCATGCTGACCACGTTCGACCTCGACGAGTACGCTTACGCGGCGCTCAAGGCGGGCGCCAGCGGGTTCTTGCTCAAGGACGTGCCGCCGGAGGAACTGCTGTTCGGCATCAGGGCGGTGCACTCCGGCGACGCGGTGGTCGCCCCGTCCACCACCCGGCGCCTCATCGACCGCTTCGCCCCGCTGTTCCCCGCCGACGACGGCCCGGCACCGCCCGGCCTTGACTGCCTGACCAGCCGCGAGCGTGAGGTGCTCGCGCACGTCGCCCAGGGCCTGTCCAACGCCGAGATCGCCGGCCGGCTGTTCGTGTCCGAGGCGACGGTGAAGACCCACGTCGGCCGGGTGCTGGCCAAGCTCGGCCTGCGCGACCGGGTGCAGGCGGTGGTCTTCGCCTACGAGACCGGCCTGGTCAAGGCGCGCGGACACGCGTAACGGCGCATCCCGGCACCACCCACAACGACCACCGAGGCGCCACGACGGCCGTGGTCAGGGCTTGCCAGCGGTGGCCCGCCGCAGCGACCAGCCAAGAGCAGCGATCACCGCGACGGGCAGCAGCCACCAGGCGTTCACCGAGGCCACGTGCACCAGCAGGGCGGTTCCGGCAAGGGCCGCCGCCACCACCGCGGCCCCGCGCCAGTCGTCGCCGATGATGAAGTCGTACCAGAACGCTCCGAACGAGCGCAGCCACCTGGTCATGCGGCGCTCCTTTCCACGGGGACCGTGGTGGCCCGGCGGGCCGCGGCCGTCCGGCGCAGCAGGGCCACGTAGCCGAGCGCGACCAGCACCGTCGCCGGGACGACCGCCAGCAGCGCGGCGTCATTGCCCGGCCAGGACACCCCGGCGCCCTCGGCACCCCAGAACACGCCGAACGAGGTCAGCATGACGCCCACGGCGAACTTCATGGTGTTCTCCGGCACCCGCGACAACGGGGCCCGCACCGCGACCCCGACGCCCGCCACCACCAGCACCGCGGCCACCGCGCCGGCCGCGGCAAGGCCCAGGTTCTGCTGGTTGTCGCCGAAGGTGATGGCGATGAAGACCACCTCGAGGCCTTCGAGCAGGACGCCCTTGAACGACAGCGTGAACGCGTACCAGTCCCGTACACCGCGGCGCGCCTCCCGGCCAGCGGCGTTCGCCGCGGCGACCTGCCGCGCGTAGATGGCGCCCTCGTCGTGCAGGTCCTTGTACCCGGACGCGCGCAGGATGGCCTTGCGCAGCCACTGCAGGCCGAACACGGCAAGCAGCGCGCCGACGACCAGCCGCAGCCCGGTCAGCGGTACCAGGGTGAGCGCCGGGCCGATCACCGCCACCGCGACGGCCAGCACCGCCAGGGCGGCGGCCATTCCCTGCAGGGTGGAACGCCACTCGCGGGTCACACCCGCGGCGAGCACGATGGTGAGCGCCTCGACCGCTTCCACCGCGCAGGCGACGAAGACGGTGAGGAACAGGGCCAGGGAGTTCACGCGACCTCCAGCGGGACAGCGGGCACCGGGCCCGCGCTGGAACCTGGGACAATACGCCTGTGCCTGACGATGACCGGCCCGCAGACGAAGGCTGGCTGCTGCTCATCTACCGTGTGCCGCCCGAGCCAAGCAGGCTCCGCTCGGCGGTGTGGCGGCGGCTGAAGAGCCTCGGTGCCATCTACCTGCAGAACTCGGCGGCCGCCCTGCCGGCGGGCCTGGGCGCGGAGCGTGCGCTGCGCAAGCTGCGCAGCGAGATCCTCGACATGGGCGGCACGGCGGTGCTGCTGTCGTGCGCCGTGCTCGCCGGGGCGCAGGACGTGCACGCGGCGTTCCAGGCGGCCAGGGACGACGAGTACGCGGAGATCGTGGACCGCTGTGAGGACTTCCTCGCGCAGGTGAAGAAGGAGCATGTGGCCGGCCACTACACGTTCGCGGAACTGGAGGAGAACGAGGTCGACCTGGACAAACTGCAGAAGTGGTTCGACCGGATCCGGCAGCGCGACGTGTTCGGTGCTGACGGCCGGCAGGCGGTGGAGAAAGCCCTGGTGCGGTGCGCGGAGTCGCTGGAGGAATACGCGGCCAGGGTCTACGCCGAGGAAGCCGACGGCCACTGACCCGCACCTCCCTCAGGCGGCTGCGCCGCGCGGGTTCGCGCGGCTTTCGCCCGCCTGGCAATGGTAACAATCATGCCATAGCAGATCTAACGGCTGTTACACCGGCAGGAGCGCGCCGAGCCGGCCGGCGTTACTGAATCCCTCATCCGCTGTTCATCTTGGGTCTTGCTTAACGCATTACCGACTCGGCACGCTTCGGGAGGAATGCCGCGCGCTCCCGGGCACCGGGCACCGCGGCGCGAGATCTCCTGCCCAGGGAGAGGGGAAAGGAATCCGCATGACAAGAAAGCTCATCCACCCGGCAGTGGCGACGGGCGCAGCCGTCGCCGTCACTGTCATGATGACCGCAGCCGCGGCTGGCGCGAGCCCGCGCACGAGCGGGCAGCCGCACACCACCACCCCGATCAAGCACGTGGTCGTGATCATCGGGGAGAACCACAGCTTCGACAACGTGTTCGCGACCTACCAGCCCCCAGGTCGCCAGAAGATCTGGAACCTGCTGTCCGAGGGCATCGTCACCAAGACCGGCGCCCCCGGCCCGGACTACAAGAAGGCAATCCAGCTCACCGCCTCCAACACCAAGACGTACAGCCTGAGCCCGAAGATCACCGGCGCCTACAAGACGCTGCCCCAGCCCAACACCACCTATGTGTCAGCCGCCTGCGACGGGCAGAACGGCAACTCGCCGGACAAGAGGTTCCCCGCAACCCTGCCGGCCGGGCCGTACCAGATCACCAAGTACGTGCCCTACTTCGATGACCACGTCGCGTACTCCAGCCACGGGCAGTGCGAGTTCTACGGCGCCTACACCGGCGACCCGATCCACCGCTTCTACCAGATGTGGCAGCAGTACGGATCGCACAACGGGCAGCTCAACACCTGGGTCGCCAACACCTCCGGCGATGACAACGGCGCCAACCCGCCTGCGCCCATCTTCCAGGGCGGCCTGCAGACCGGCTTCTACAACATGGCCGCGGGCGACGAGCCCATCATCCATGACCTCGCCCTGAACTACGCGATCAGCGACAACTACCACCAGGCGGTGATGGGCGGCACCGGCGCGAACCACATCGCGCTCGGCACCGGCTTCGCGGCCTCGTACCAGAACAAAGCCGGCCAGGCTGCGGCACCGCCAGCGAACGAGATCGAAAACCCCAATCCCAAGCCGGGCACGAACAACAACTACGCCCAGGACGGGTACGCCGGCGGCAGCTACTCCGAGTGCGCCAACTCCAAGGCGCCCGGCGTCAGCACCATCGACACGTACCTGGCGACCCTGCCGTACAAGCCGCTGGCGAATTGCCAGCCGGGCCGCTACTACCTGCTGAACAACTACAACCCCGGCTACAACGTGGACGGCACCGTCAACAAGGCGCCCTTCACCGTGCCACCGCAGAAGACCGACTACGTGACGATCGGCAACGAACTGTCCGCCCACCACGTGAGCTGGGGCTACTTCGGCGAGGGCTACGACAACGGCCACCCGAACTTCGACTACTGCGGCATCTGCGACCCGATGCAGTACGCGTCCTCGATCATGACCAACCCGGCGCTGCGGAAGAACACCCAGCACGGCCTCACCGACTTCGTCAGGGAGGCGGCGAACGGCACGCTGCCGAAGGTGTCGTTCCTCAAGCCTGCCGACGACGACGGGCACCCCGGCTACTCGACCATGTACGCGTGGGAGAACTTCGCCGCCCGCGCGGTCGCCGCGATCCAGGACAACCCGAAGCTGTGGCGCAACACGGCGATCTTCATCACCGAGGACGAGAGCGGCGGCTACTACGACTCCGGTTACATCCAGCCGGTGAGCTTCTTCGGTGACGGTCCCCGGATTCCGATGATCGTGGTGTCCCCGTACGCCCGGCGCGGTTTCGTGGACCACACCTACAACGACCACGTGTCGATCCTGAAGTTCATCGAGGCCAACTGGGGCCTGAAGCCACTGACCTCCTACAGCGAGGACAACCTGCCGAACGCGACCCCCCAGGCATACGTGCCGAAGGTCCGGCCCGCGATCGGCGACCTCATGACCATGTTCAACTTCCGCAGTCCGCACTTCGGCACGATCAAGCTGCCGGTCCGCCCCTGGCTCCAGTCGGCCACGGCGCACCCGCCGGCGGTTGTCTTCGCCCAGCGCTGACCGCGCACATCGAGGGTGCCCCCGGCCGGGCCAGCCGGGGGCACCTCTCATGACCGTGTGCCACCAGCCATGACGCTGCGCCAGTACCACGGGGTGCCGATCCCCGCACCGGTCCCCCCGGGTACTGGCCAGGAGGGCTCTGCCAGGCACTAGAGTCGAGGCCGTGGGTATGACGTTGCACCTTAGTGAAGCCTCACCCCACCTGGTCGAGGCGGACGCCATTGTTATCGGGGTCACCAAGGAAGCGGGCGGGGCGGTTCCGGTCCCGGGCACCAAGGACGTGGACGAGGCGCTGGGCGGAACCCTGGCGCAGACGCTGGCCACGCTCGCAGCCACCGGCGAGGCAGGGGAAGTAACCAGAATCCCGTCGGGCGGCAGGCTCGCCGCGCCGCTGATCGCGGCGGTGGGCATGGGCGATGCGGCCGGGGGCAGCGATGCGGCCTTCGATGCGGAGACGCTGCGCCGGGCCGCCGGAGCCGCGGTCCGCGCCCTGCTCGCCGGGCGCACCGGCAACACCACGGACATGCGGATCGGGCTGGCCCTGCCGGCCCGCGATCCGGCCGAGGTTGGCGCCGTGGCCCTGGGCGGCCTGCTCGGCGGGTACGCGTTCCGGCGTTATCGCGCCGAGCCTGCCCCCGGTGCCAGCCTGACCGTGCTGGCCCATGCCAGCGACGCGGCGCCAGCGGCGGAGCGGGCAACGGTGCTCGCGGACGCCGTGGGCCTGGTGCGCGATCTGGTCAACACCGGTCCCTCCGACCTGGTGCCGGTCATGTTCGCCACCCGGGCCGAGCAGGTCGCTGCGGACAGCGGGCTCGCGGTCACCGTCCTGGACGAGGACGCGCTGGCCAAGGGCGGCTACGGCGGCATCCTCGGTGTGGGCCAGGGCTCGGCGAACCCGCCGCGGCTGGTCCGGCTGGAACACGCGCCCGAGGGAGCGGCCCGGACGCTGGTGCTGGTCGGCAAGGGGATCACCTTCGACTCCGGCGGCCTGTCGCTCAAGCCCGCCAAGTCGATGGAGTCGATGAAGTCGGACATGAGCGGCGCCGCCGCGGTGCTCGGCGCGATGCAGGCGATCGCGGCGCTCGGGCTGGCCGTGCGGGTGGTCGGCTACCTGCCGACCGCCGAGAACATGCCGAGCGGCACCGCGCAGCGGCCCTCGGACGTGCTGACCATGTTCGGCGGCACCACCGTGGAGGTGATGAACACCGACGCGGAAGGGCGCCTGGTGCTCGCCGACGTGCTCGCCGCGTCCGCCGCCGACTCCCCGGACATCCTGATCGACGTCGCGACCCTGACCGGCGCACAGGTCGTCGCCCTCGGGCCGCTGGTCGGCGGGGTGATGGCCAACGACGACGGGCTGCGGGACGCGGTGGTGGATGCCGCCCGCCGCGCCGGTGAGGCGATGTGGCCGATGCCGCTGCCCACCGAACTGGCCAAGGGCCTGGAGTCGCCCGTGGCCGACCTGGCCAACGTGCCTTCGGACGGCCGCGGCGGCGGGATGCTTGTCGCCGGGCTGTTCCTTAAGGAGTTCGTGCCTAGCGGCGTCCGCTGGGCGCACCTGGATATCGCTGGCCCGGCGTTCAACGAAAGCGGCCCGCATGGGTATACCCCGAAGGGTGGCACGGGCGCCGCGACCCGGACGCTGGTCCAGATCGCGCAGGACATGGCCGACGGGCGGCTATAACCGCCCGTCGCGGGCAGGGGTCAAGGCAACACTGACGGACGGCAAGGGAGCGGGTCTGTGGCGGACAGCAGCCGATACGACATCGTCATTCTCGGCGGCGGCAGCGGCGGCTACGCGTGTGCGCTCAGGGCGGCCGAACTAGGCATGCGGGCAGCGCTCATCGAGCGGGACAGGGTTGGCGGGACCTGCCTGCACCGGGGCTGCATTCCCACCAAGGCGCTGCTGCACGCGGCGGAGATCGCCGACCACGCGAACGAGGCCGAGTCGTTCGGCGTGCGGGCCCGGTTCGAGGGCATCGACATGGCCGGGGTCAACACCTACAAGGACAAGGTGGTCGACCGGCTGTGGAAGGGCCTGACCAGCACGATCCTGAGCCGCAAGATCGACATCGTCGAAGGCGACGGCCGCTTGGTGTCGCCGACCGCGGTGCGCGTCGGTGACACGGTGTTCGAGGGCGGGCACGTGGTGCTGGCTACCGGGTCCGAGCCGAAGAGCCTGCCGGGCCTGGCCATCGACGGCCAGCGCGTGATCACCAGCGACGACGCGCTCAAGCTTGACCGGGTGCCCGGCTCGGCCGTGATCCTCGGCGGTGGCGTCATCGGCGTGGAGTTCGCCAGCGTGTGGCGCTCGTTCGGCGCCGAGGTGACCATCGTGGAGATGCTCCCGCACCTGCTCCCCGCCGAGGAGGAGTCCAGCTCCAAGCTGCTGGAGCGGGCCTTCCGGCGGCGCGGGATCGCCTACCAGCTTGGTGCCAGGTTCGAAGGGGTCAAGGACTCGGCCGACGGGGTGACCGTCACGCTGGAGGGCGGCAAGACACTGGACGCCGAACTGATGCTGGTCGCCGTCGGGCGCGGCCCGGTGTCGGCCGGGTTCGGCTACGAGGAGGCCGGCGTGGCCATGGACCGTGGCTTCGTGCTGGCCGACTCCTACTGCCGCACCAACGTCCCGACGATCTCCGCTGTCGGCGACCTGACCCCCGGGCTGCAATTGGCGCACGTCGGCTTCGGCGAAGGCATTTTGGTTGCAGAACGAGTGGCCGGGCTTGATGTGACCCCGATCGACTACGACGGCGTCCCGCGCATCGCCTATTGCGACCCCGAGGTGGCTTCCGTCGGGATCACGTCGGCCACCGCTGCCGCCCGCGGCATCGAGACCGTGGAGTTCACCTACAACCTGGGCGGGAACGGCAAGAGCGTGATCCTGCAGACCCAGGGCGCGGCGAAGGTCATCGCGACCAAGGGCGACGCGGCGAACGGCAGCACCCCAGGCAGGCCGGGGCCCGTGCTCGGCGTGCACCTGGTCGGCGCCCGGGTCGGCGAGCTGATCGCCGAGGGCCAGCTCATCTACAACTGGGAGGCGCTGCCGACCGAGGTGGCGCAGCTCATCCACCCGCACCCGACCCAATCCGAGGTGATCGGCGAGGCGCACCTCGCACTCGCCGGAAAGCCCCTCCATGTCCACGCTTGACCCACAGCGCGCGTGATCACCACGCCACCACCACCGGCACCCACGAGGGCTGAGCAGCGAAGGAGTCGCGAGTAGCCATGACGGTCACGGTATCCATGCCCCAGCTCGGCGAGAGCGTCACCGAGGGCACCGTCACGCGCTGGCTCAAGAAGGAAGGCGAGCGCGTAGAGGCGGACGAACCGCTGCTCGAGGTCTCCACCGACAAGGTGGACACCGAGATACCCTCCCCGGCTTCTGGCATCCTGCGCGGGATCACTGTCGCTGAGGACGAGACGGTCGCCGTTGGCGCGCAGCTCGCGATCATCGACGACGCGGGCGACGGCGCGGGCGCGGCGCCCGACGGGCAGGCCCAGGCGGCCGACGCCGCTGCCGTCCCAGCGCCATCGCAGGCGCCGCCGGGCGGCCCGGAACCGGGCGGCTATCCCTACGCCGTGCCCGAGCAGGCACCGGCGCCGCAGGAGTACGCCCAGCCGGCCCAGGCCTACCAGGCACCGGCCGAGCCGCAGTACCAGCCGGCGGCGCCCGAGTACAGCGCGCCGTACAGCCAGGCGCCCGAATCCGGGTACGCGGCACCGGCCGCCGACTACGCCGCCCCCCCGGCCGAGGGCTACGCGCCGCAGCAGGCGTACGCGCCGCCCGCGGCCCCGGAACCGCAGGCACCGCCCGCGCCGCAGGCCGTGCCCTACCAGCAGGCCGCACCGGCGCCCGAGGCGGCCGCCCCGCCTGCGCCCGCCCCTGCCCCGGCCGCCCCGCCCGCGCCCGCGCCGGCCTACGCGGCGCCCGCCGAGCCCACCGAAGCCGCCGAGCCGGACGAACAGCCGGCCACGGCCGATGGCCCGTACATCACGCCGCTGGTCCGCAAGCTCGCCGCCGAGCACGGGGTGAACCTCGCCACGGTGGCCGGCACCGGCGTCGGCGGGCGGATCCGCAAGCAGGACGTGCTGGAAGCCGCCCGGGTGCTCCGCGAGCAGCAGCCGCCCGCCGCCCCGGCACCCGCCGCGGACGGGCAGCAGGCCCCGCCGGCCCCGGCGCCCGTCCCCGCTGCACCGGCCCGTGCGATCGAGCCGTCCACGCTGCGCGGCACCACCGAGCGGCTGTCCCGGGCCAGGCAGCTCATCGCCCGCCGGATGGTCGAGTCGCTGCAGACCTCCGCCCAGCTCACCACCGTGGTGGAGGCGGACGTCACGGCGATCACCAGGCTGCGGGAGCGGGCCAAGGCCGACTTCGAGGCGCGCGAGGGTGTCAAGCTGTCCTACCTGCCGTTCTTCGCGCTGGCCACGCTCGAAGCGCTGAAGGTGCACCCCAAGCTGAACGCGGTGCTCAACACCGAGGCAGGCCAGATCATCTACCACGACGCCGAGCACCTCGGCATCGCCGTGGACACCGAGCGCGGCCTGATGGTGCCGGTCATCCGCAACGCGGGTGATCTCAACATCGGCGGCCTGGCCCGCAAGATCGCCGACCTTGCGGGGCGGACCAGGGCGGGTCAGGTGAGCCCGGACGAACTGGCCGGCGGTACCTTCACGCTGACCAACACCGGCAGCCGCGGTGCCCTGTTCGACACCCCGATCATCAACCAGCCCCAGGTGGCCATCCTGGGCACCGGGACGGTCGTCAAGCGCCCGGTGGTCATGGAGGACCCCGCCCTGGGCGAGGTGATCACGGTCCGGTCCATGGTCTACCTGGCGCTCACCTACGACCACCGGCTGATCGACGGCGCCGACGCTGCCCGGTTCCTGACCACGGTGAAGGAGCGGCTGGAAGAGGGATCGTTCGAAGCCGAACTCGGGCTGTAGGACATGTCCTGATGCAGATTGCGGTCACCGGGTCCTCGGGGCTGATCGGCACCGCCCTGGTCGCCGCGCTGCGCGCGGACGGCCACCGGGTGACCAGGCTGGTCCGCGCGGGGCCTGCCGCGCCGGACACGCTGCTGTGGGATCCGCGCGCCGAGCGCGGCGGCCTGGACCCGCGGTCGCTGGACGGCGTCGGGGCCGTGGTGCACCTGGCCGGGGCCGGGGTCGCCGACAAGCGCTGGACGCAAGGGTACCGGGCCGAGATCCGCAACAGCCGGGTCCAGGGAACCCGGGCGCTGGCGAGCGCGCTGGCGGCGATGACTGCTCCGCCCGGCGTTTTGCTGTCCGGATCCGCCGTCGGCTGGTACGGGGACACCGGCGGGCGAGAGGTGACCGAGTCGGACCCGGCCGGTCGTGGCTTCCTCCCCGAGGTGGTGCGCGACTGGGAGGCGGCGGCCGGGCAGGCGGCCTCCGCGGGAATCCGGGTGGTCACGTTGCGGTCGGGGATCGTGCTGTCCCGCCACGGCGGGATGCTGGGCCGGCTGCTGCCGCTGTTCCGGCTGGGGCTCGGCGGCAGGCTCGGGTCCGGCCGCCAGATGATGAGCTGGATCGGGCTGTCGGACTGGGTGGCGGCCGCGCGGTTCCTGCTGGGCCGCGCCGGCATCACCGGCCCGGTGAACCTGACCTCACCGAACCCGGTGAGCAACGCGGAGTTCACCGCGGCCCTGGCCCACGCCGTGCACCGGCCCGCCGTGATGACCGTGCCGGTGCCCGCGCTGAAGCTCGCGGTCGGCGGGGTGAGCAGTGACATCCTGTCCAGCGCACGGGTGATGCCGAAGCGGCTGCTAGCCGAGGGCTTCGGCTTCCAGCACGCGGGGATCGCCGGGGCGCTGGCCGCCGAACTCTAGTGTTGGCCTGGGGGACGACCCCCCTGGAACCCCCCGATGGCCCAAGGCCCCGTTCCTCCGTCACGGGGCCTTGGCCGCGCCGGCCGGTCCTGACGGTGCTGGCCTGGGGGACGACCCCCTGGAACCCCGGGGCGCCGATGGCGGCGCTAGCCGGTGTCGCGCGCGGCGAACTCGGCGTCCGTGGCCGGGTCCGGCTCCCGGCAGGCCAGGTCCGGCGGCTTGCGCAGCAGGCTGCGGTAGGAGCCCGGGGAGTCGCCGAACAGGGGTACCTGCCAGAACGAGGGCACCGGGCCCGGGGCTCCGGCCAGCAGTTCCAGCCGGCCAATGGTGAGCCGCAGCAGCCGCCGCGCCCCGACCAGCGCGACCACGGCCACCGGCAGTTCGATCACGGCGGCGGACAGCACGCTGACCATGAAGCCGCTGGTGCCCCAGTCCAGCGTGATGTCGAACCAGGCGTCGCAGCACAACAGCGTCGCCAGCACGATCAGGCACACGATCAGGACCTGCCGGCGGCGCCAGGCGGCCCAGGCCGTCGCCGCGAACACCAGGAGCAGCCCGATGTCGAACCCGACCCAGGCCGCCCGCCAGCCACCGGCGCGATAGTCACGCGGCAGCTTGACCTCGAGTACCCCGATCCAGATCGAGAGCAGCACGACACCGACCAGGCACGTGGCGATGAGAACACGGCGCCGGCGCTGGCTGAGCGGCGTGGGCACGAGGGTCCGTGCGTTCAGGCTCGCCAGCGCCCGGGCGAGCCGGGCCCGCTCCTCCGGAGTCATCCGCTGCAGATCGGATTCGTCGACCACGCAGATCCACCCCTCTGCCGCGATATGACCCTCTTCGCCTGACAACCTCAGCCGACCGGCCGATATGCCCGACCAGGCACCAATATGCGCTGGTGCGGCGCATCCCGTTTTCGTTCCGGGGTGCGGACCCGCATTAGGCTGGCAGGGTGCACGGTGAACTGGTCTTTGCCCATGCTGGGTTCGGCGCGGGCGCCGTCCCCTATCCCGAGGGGTGGGAACTGCAGCGGCGGCTGCACGATCGCCGGGCGTCAGGGCAGATCCCGGACACCTGCCTGCTGCTTGAGCACGAGGCGGTCTACACCGCGGGCCGGCGGACCGAGCCGCTGGACCGGCCGCTGGCCGATCCTGGGATCCCGGTGATCGACGTGGACCGGGGCGGCAAGATCACCTGGCACGGGCCGGGGCAGCTCGTCGGGTACCCGATCATGGCGCTGGGCGAGCCGCTGGACGTGGTCGCCTACGTGCGCACCCTGGAGGAAGCGCTGATCCGGTGCTGCGCCGAAATGGGCGTCGCCACCACCAGGGTGGAGGGCCGCAGCGGCGTGTGGGTCACCGGGGACGGCCGCCCGGACCGCAAGGTCGGCGCGATCGGCATCCGGGTGTCCCGCGGGGTCACCATGCACGGTTTCGCGCTCAACTGCGACTGCGACCTCGGCTGGTTCGACAAGATCGTGCCCTGCGGCATCAGGAACGCCGGGGTCACCTCGCTGACCGTGGAAGCGGGCCGGCCGGTAACCGTGGCCGAGGTGACCGGCCTGGCCGAGCACCACCTCGCCGACGTGTTCGGCGCGCCTGCCTGGCGCCGGGCCGACGTGGCCAGCCTGCTCCGCGGCACCGAGCTGAGCCCCGCGGCACCCTGACCCCAGCCGCCGCTCCGGTATGCCTTTCTACGTTCACGGCCAGGACAGGCCAGGGGCCTTGGCTCAGATGGAGGCCCTGGCTGGCACGCCCCGGCGACGCCGGCCCGCACCTGCGGGTGGCAGATCCGGACAGCCGGCTGAGCTTCGTGGCCCTGCTCGTTGACGATGACCAATCCCGCACGACCGGGATCATCTCGGTCGTCGGAGCGCTGCCGGGCGAGGCAGCCAGTATCGTTCAGCCGCTCGCGGACCAGCTCACCGGCGGACCCGTGGCCCTGACCGCACAACGCTGGACCCGCGGCGGGCGCCGGTAGCCCGGCTACCCGGCGGCCAGCTCCGCGAAGTGCGCGGCCAGCCCGCCGGCCGGGACCGAGGCCTGCTCCCCCGTGGCCATGTCACGGACCGTGACCGTGCCCGCCTCCTCCTCGGCGTTGCCGTAGATCACCGCCCACCGGGCCCCGGCGTCGTTGGCCCATTTGAGCTGGCGGCCGAGCTTGCCCGAGTTGCCCAGGTAGACGCTGGCCCGCAGGCCTGCCTCCCGGGCGGCCGCGGCGAAGCCGAAGCTGCGCGCGGCGTGCCGCTCGTCCATGACCGTCACCGCCACGTCGAGCCGGGTGTGCCCGGCCTCCGGCCGCGGCAGCAGCAGCAGGATCCGCTCCATGCCGAGCGACCCGCCGGTGGCCGGCACGTCCGGCCCGCCGAGCTGCTCGATCAGGTGGTCGTAGCGCCCGCCGCCGGCCAGCGACCCGGCCCCGCCCTCGGCGGCGACCTCCCAGATCGGCCCGGTGTAGTAGCTCAGGCCGCGCACCAGCCGGGGCGTGAACGTCACCCGGTCATCCGGCACCTGGCCGGACACCAGGGACAGCAGCGAGTCCACCTCGTCCAGCCCGGCCGCGCCCTCGTCACTGCCCTTCAGCGCGTCCCTGATCTGCTCCGCCGCGTCGTCGGCCGTCAGCGCGCCGACCAGCGGTGCCGCCTGCTTCTCGGGCAGGCCCCGGCCGGCCAGTTCGGCGATCACCTCGCCGGGCGCGAGCTTGTCGAGCTTGTCCAGGGTGATCAGCACGCCGGGGCCGAGTTCCGCGGGCACGCCGAACGCCTCGAGCAGCCCGGCGAGCACCCGCCTGGAGTTGAGCAGGAACCGGAACCCGCGCAGGCCGAGTTCGCCGAGCACGTCGTGCACCGCACAGATGACCTCCGCGTCGGCCATCGCGCGACGTGGCGCCCAGCGTGTCCACGTCGCACTGGGTCGAACTCGCGGTAGCGGCCGTGACCGGGCCGGTCCGCCCGCCACACCGGGCCGATCGCGTAGCGCTTGTACGGGGTCGGCAGCTGGCTCCCGTACGCGGCGGCCACCCGCGCCAGCGGCACCGTGTGGTCGTAACGCAGCGCCAGGTCGGCCTCGCCGGTGGCCTCGTGCTCGCCGCGGCGCAGGATCTTGAAGATCAGCTTGTCGCCGTCGTCGCCGTACTTGCCGAGCAGCACGTCCAGCCGCTCGAAGGCGGGCGTGACGAGCGGCTCGAACCCGTACCTGGCGAATACCGCCCGGATCCGCGCAAAGGCATGTTCCCGCAACTCCCACTCGGCAGCGAGGAAGTCGCGGGTACCTGACGGCGGATCGAACTGCGTTGGCATGTGCCTATGCTCCCCGACTTCCGCGGCGAGCGCACATCGGTTATGGCGCCGGGCGGGCCTACACGTCGACGCGGCGGATCTTGACGGCCGTGCCGTAGGCGCAGATCTCCTGGCCGACCTGGAATTCGCTGGCGTCGAACCGCATGGCCAGCACCGCGTCGCCGCCCTTGGCCTGGGCCGCCTCGGTGAGCCGGTCCTGCGCCTCCATCCGGCTGTCGGCCAGCATCTTGGTCATCCCGCGGAGTTCACCGCCGACGAGCGACTTGAAGCTGGCGCCGAGCTGCGAGCCCACATGGCGGGACCGCACCGTGATGCCGAACACCTCCCCGAGGACCTCGGTGACCTCGTATCCCGGCAGGTCGTTCATGGTGGAGAGAATCATCACATTCCTTCCCCGTTGGCCATCGCGGCCTCGCGTTATACCCCCCCGCGCCAGAAGTACCCTGGAACCGTGGTACTCGCACCCGAGGGGCGCAAGCTGCTCCGCATCGAAGCCCGCAACAGCCAGATCCCGATCGAGCGCAAGCCGCCGTGGATCAAGACCCGGCTGCGGACCGGGCCGGAATACACCGCCCTGAAGAACCTGGTCCGCAGCCAGGGACTGCACACGGTCTGTGAAGAGGCGGGCTGCCCGAACATCTTCGAATGCTGGGAGGACCGCGAGGCCACGTTCCTGATCGGCGGGGACGCGTGCACCAGGCGATGCGACTTCTGCCAGATCGCCACGGGCAAGCCGGAACCGCTGGACACCGGGGAGCCGCGCCGGGTGGCGGAGTCGGTGGCGGCGATGGGGCTGCGGTACGCGACGGTCACCGGGGTTGCCCGCGACGATCTGGAAGACGGCGGCGCCTGGCTGTACGGGCAGACCTGCGTGGAGATCCACGCGGCAGTGCCCGGCTGCGGCGTCGAACTGCTCATCCCCGACTTCAACGCCCAGGCCGAGCGGCTGGCCGTGGTGTTCGGCGCCCGCCCGGAGGTGCTGGCCCACAATATCGAGACGGTGCCCCGGATCTTCCGCCAGATCCGGCCGGGGTTCCGGTACGAGCGGTCGCTGGAGGTGCTTGCCAGGGCCAGGGAGGCCGGGCTGGTGACCAAGTCCAACCTGATCCTCGGCCTCGGCGAGGAGGACCGTGAGATCAGCCAGGCCATGGCCGACCTGCGCGGGGCAGGCTGCGAACTGCTGACGGTCACCCAGTACCTGCGGCCGTCGGCCAAGCACCATCCGGTGGCCCGGTGGGTGCCGCCCGAGGAGTTCGAGCACTGGCGCACCAAAGCGCTCGGCATGGGTTTCGCCGGGGTGATGTCCGGTCCGCTGGTGCGTTCCTCCTACCGCGCGGGCCGTCTGTACTCGGAAGCTCTGGCCCGTCGTGAAGCGCCTTCAGCTGCGCCAGTTTCACGCTGAGCGCCGGCTCTCGTATCCTGCCGTCCATGGTGAATAAGCCGGCGGGCGCGGCAAAGGGCCAGGACGCGGTCGATCCTGCGAGTCTCGGCCGCATTAAGCAACTCCGGATGGCGGCCGGGATGGTCAACCGGACCAACCGCTGGGCGCTGCCCATCGTCGGCCTCGTCGCGGTGGGCGTGATCGCCGTGTTCGTGGTCGTCGGGCTGATCACCGGCCTGGTCGCCCTGCTCGCGCCGCTCGGCGTGCTCTCTGGACTGATGGCGGGACTGATCCTGTTCGGCCGGTTCGCGCAGTCCGCCCAGTACACGGCGATCGAGGGCCAGCCCGGTGCGGCCGCCGCGATCCTGCAGAGCATGCGCGGCGGCTGGACGGTGACCCCCGCGGTGGCGGCGAACAGGAACCTGGACGTGGTGCACCGCGCGGTCGGCAAGCCCGGCGTGGTCCTGGTCGGCGAGGGCAGTCCCAGCCGGCTGCCGAGCCTGCTGGCGGCCGAGAAGAAGCGCGTCTCCCGGGTTGCCTATGACGTGCCGATCTACGACTTCCAGGTCGGCGACGAGGAGGGCCAGGTGCCGATCCGGCGCCTGCAGCGCAAGCTGATGCGCCTGCCGCGCAACCTGAAGGGCCAGGCGGTCGCGGAACTGAACTTCCGGCTGAAGGCGCTGCCCGCCAATCTGCAGGCCCCCAAAGGCCCCATGCCCAAGACCGGCCGCATGCCCAAGCCCCCGCGCCCCCGCTACCGCTAGCCCGGCGGGCTACGGCAGGATGACGCCCGGCGGGTTACAGCCGGATGACGATGGTATTGGCAGCCCGGTCATGCAGGCCGCGCAGGTCGCGGTCGGTGACCAACGGCGGGATGACGGTCAGCAGCAGCAGCGTACGGACCAGGCCCCAGAGCAGCCCGACCGGCTTGCCGTCCAGCCGCGCGACCCGGATGCCGATCAGCCGCTTGCCGAGTGTCATCCCGGCCAGCGCGGTGAGCAGGTAGTCCTGCACCGCGAAGACCACCAGCGTCCAGTACTGGTCATGGAACAACGCCACCGCGATCAGCGTGCAGACCACCCAGTCGATCAGCAGCGCGCCGACCCGGCGCCCCATGCTGGCCACCGAGCGCGGCCCGTCTTCGGGCAGCCCGAACCTCTCGCCGGGATATGCGGGACGGTCGCTGGGGGCCTTGGCCCCGTCCACCGGGGAAGCTGACACGACTCCACGGTATCGCCTGTGTGCACGGCGATGTACGACCGGTCCGGTTACTCAGCGTGATCTGATTGAACGCCAGGCGTAACACGCGTGAAACACTTGGGACACCACTCGGAAACGGCAGGCACCTAGCGTGGCAGCCACGGTCCTGAAGCAGGCGCAAACCCGCGCGGTCAGGACATGGCCGTAGCCTCCAGGGAGGGTTGATGTTCACGAACGCCGACGAGGTTCTGAAGTTCATCGGCGACAACAAGGTGGAGTTCGTCGACGTCAGGTTCTGTGACCTGCCGGGAACTGTGCAGCACTTCACCGTGCCGGTCGAGTCTTTCGACGCGAAGGTTTTCACCGACGGGCTGATGTTCGACGGTTCCTCGATCCGCGGATTCCAGCAGATCCACGAATCGGACATGCTGCTCCTGCCCGACCCTGCGACGGCCGTGCTCGACCCGTTCCGCCAGCACCCGACGCTGAACCTGACGTTCTTCGTGCACGACCCGCTGACCGGCGAGCCGTACACCAGGGACCCGCGCAACATCGCCCGCAAGGCGCAGGACTTCCTGCGCGGCACCGGCATCGCGGACGTGGTGTTCTTCGGCCCCGAGGCGGAGTTCTACATCTTCGACTCCGCGCGCTTCGAGACCAACTCGAACGAGGGCTACTACCACATCGACTCCATCGAGGGAGCCTGGAACACCGGCCGCGAGGAAGAGGGCGGCAACCTCGGCTACAAGCCGCGGTACAAGGGTGGTTACTTCCCCGTGCCGCCGATGGACCACTACACCGACCTGCGCTCGGAAATGGTACGGATGCTGATCCGGTGCGGCATCCAGGTGGAGATGCAGCACCACGAGGTGGGCACCGCTGGCCAGGCGGAGATCGACATCAGGTTCGCCCCGCTGCTCCAGATGGCCGACAATCTGATGCTCTACAAGTACGTGGTCAAAAGCGTCGCCCGGGCCGCCGGGAAGACCGTCACGTTCATGCCCAAGCCGCTGTTCGGCGACAACGGCTCCGGCATGCACTGCCACCAGAGCCTGTGGAAGGACGGCGCCCCGCTGTTCTACGATGAGGTCGGCTACGCCGGGCTGTCCGACATCGGCCGCTACTACGTCGGCGGGCTGCTCAAGCACGCGCCTTCGCTGCTCGCCTTCACCAACCCGACCGCGAACTCCTACCACCGGCTGGTGCCGGGGTTCGAGGCACCGGTGAACCTGGTCTACTCGCAGCGCAACCGGTCCGCCTGCGTGCGGATCCCGATCACCGGCGCCAACCCCAAGGCCAAGCGGCTGGAGTTCCGGGTACCGGACCCATCGGCCAACCCGTACCTGGCGTTCGCGGCGATGATGATGGCCGGCGTGGACGGCATCCGGAACAAGATCGAGCCGCCCGAGCCGGTGGACAAGGACCTCTACGAACTGCCCCCGGACGAGGCCCTGGCCATCCCGCAGGTGCCCGGGTCGCTGGACAAGGTCCTGGACACGCTGGAAGCCGACCACGAGTACCTGCTCGACGGCGGGGTGTTCACCCCGGACCTGATCGAGATCTGGATCGACTACAAGCGCTCCAACGAGCTTGACCCGATCCGGCTCCGCCCGCACCCGCACGAGTTCGAGCTGTACTACGACATCTAGGCCGCCCGGTACGGCTGGCCTGCGGATACGTCATCGCGGGCCGCCGTAGTCCGTCAGAGTCCGCAGAATTCGCCAGCCGCGCGGCCCCGGCCGGTGGCTCGTCCGTCCCCAGGGCCCTAGCGTCGGGTGGTCTTCGCCGAGGCGGCCGCAGCCGCGCCTGGACGGTCTTACGTCGGCCAGGGCGATCAGAGCGACGCGAGTAGTGCCTCGCGTCGTGGTACCGGAACCCGGCGGAGGCCGTCCACCTTGCCGCGGCCGGCGGATGGCGCGCTCCAGCGCCCACGGGGAGCTGGCGCCTCGCGCCCGTGAGCACCGTCTCCCCCGGCCCTCCCCCACAGGTCGAGCGCGAGCGACCGCGGGATGGGCGCCGGAGTACGCGATATCTCAGTCTTCAGATCTTCGGCTGGCCACTGCACGAGCGGGCGAACAACGCCACGCATGAAGTCCACGTCACCGGCACGATGGGCGAGGCGATGGCCGCCGAGAATCACAGGCGCGAGCTTGCCTCAGCCAGTCCGGGGCTCGGTGCCTTGGTGGACCTCCCGCAAGTCCCCTACGGGCCTGCGGTCGGGAAGTCCGGCCTAGACCTGCCCGCTGTCGGCGAGGGCCTCGCCGCAGTCCCGTATGTGGCTCAGCACAAGAGCTACGGCCCGGATGTCCCCGGCGTACGCGGACCCGGCCGTGGGTGGCGCTGGGCACAGCCCGGGGGACGTGCAGACGGCACTGAGAGCGCTTGGCGAGCGGGTGTTCGCCGCGCAGGACGCGCCGGGCCGGGCGGACGTGACGGTCGTGTCCCCGGAGGCCGCGCCGCGCCCGTCACTGCTCGGGAGAGTGCTCGGCAAGCTGCGGCGCCGCTGACAAGAGACGTCCGGCGGTTCCGCGCAGGAATCGCCTACGTGTTCTAATCGCATCGTGGGAGTGCGGCGGCCTGACTGGTGGTACTACCCGGAGCGGTGCGCTAACGGGCATGAGTGGGGGCCCGGCCGGGTGCTGGTGTCGTGGGAGCGCTGCCACTGCGCCCCGGCCAGGGCCGCGCACCCGGACCGGCATTCCTGCGGGCACCTCGCCGTTGAGTGCGGGGTGACTGGTTGCCGTTCCAAGTGGTATTCGCCGCCGCACGAGACGGGCGCAGGCGGCCCGGGAGTTACTTGATTCCCGCAGCCACGCCGATCCAGACCAGCAGGAAAAAGCTAGACCGACTCCGACCAACGCATACGAGGTCCGCTTAAACCATATGTCTACCCGGTTGGCCTCCGGGGATGGGCAAGATGTACCTGAATATCACCAGCACGAGCACGCCCGCGAATAGCCCTATGGCCGTGGCCACGCCAAACGACCCCAGGCCGAAGCTTTCTTGATACCGAGCTAGCGCGATTGCTCCGCCGATGACGCATGCGGCGGCGATTAGCGAGCCGAGGCCGCCGACGAAGGTGATGACCAGCAGTCGCCACTCTGCGGCCGACAACGCCCAGAGGGTTCCTGTCGTGCCGGTACGCGCTGCGTCCGCCTCGCGGCGCCGCAGCCTGTCCTTTTTGCGTGCCCAGCCTGGTTTTACCGCCATGCGGCGCCGCTACAACGGGAAGGCCCGGTCGGTGCGGTACTCGCCGCGGCACGAGCCGGGCAAGCAGCAGTGAAACGGCCCGGGACCCGCGGCGGGGTCCGCGGTCCCGGGCCTAGACCCAACCGTCTGACTGAGGGACCCGTCCGGCGGGGGGTTCTGCAGTTGAAGCGATGCAAGCCGCTGCCGCGTTACATCACAACCATGCCCGGCCCGGGGGACGCCCCTGCAATGCCGCCCCCGGGCCGGGCCATCCCGCGCTACCCGATACGCCCGGGATTATGCGGAGTTTCATCAGGACGCGCGGCCTGTACGGCGTCGGCCCGGGGCGGCGGTACGGCCGGGGTGCCGGTCGGTGTTGGTAACTCGCCGCGGCATGAGCCCGGCGGGTGAGCCGTGCGGTGGGGCCCGGGGCGCACGGGCGGCAGCGGCGGACGCGCGCCCCGGGAGCTAGGCAAGTTGTCAGGCGCGGGGCCCGCCTGGCGGGCATGCAATGGCCATGGGGCGGGGCGCGCCCCGTAACGCCCCGCCCCAGGCTCCCCTCCCCCGCGGAGGGAAATCCGCCGCTACCCGGGTGCGCCGGGATTATGCGACGTTCACTCGGACGCCTGCGCTTCGAGGCGCTGCACCAGTTCTTCCGCGCTGCCCGCGTTCAGCACGCGGCGCTCATCGTCCCAGCGGCGGCCGCACCAGATGGTGCCGCGCTTGTGCCCGTCCCAGGTGGGGACGGCCCAAATCTGCCGGTTCGGCCAGTCGCGTTCTAGGGCGGCGATGATCGCGTCAGTAGGGTTTGCCATAGCCAGGGCTCCGTCCCGGTCAGGCCCCGGGTAGCGGTGTGCAAGCACCGTCCGGGGCCGCTTACGTAGTGGACTTGTGACGCTACGCCCGGGGTCCACCTATGTCCATAGATGTCCATAGAGGGACATCGAGAGACACACAAGAGCGCAGGTGTTCCTACAGTGATCTTGTGAGCATCGACCACGACGCCGAGGAGCCGCTGTATCTCCAGCTAGCGGCCATCCTGCGCGGCCAGATCGCCGCGGGGGAGATCACGGCGCGCGTCCCCTCGGTGAAGACGCTCACGCAGCAGTACGGGGTGGCCCAGGGCACCGCCGAGCGGGCGCTCGCGGTGCTGCGCGAGGAGGGCCTTATTCGCAGCCGGATGGGCCGCGGTCACTTCGTTGTGCCCCGGGGCTAGTCCGCGGAAAGTCCGCAGCGGTCCGCAAAAAGTCCGCAGAATGACCGTCTCTTGCCAACGTGACCGAACGCTAGCCAACGGTAAATGAGCAGGTCAGCGGCCATGCCAGGCGTATCCGGGCAGGTGAGCGGGCACGGTGAGCGAGTTCGAGCTCTACTTCGACATCTGACCGCTAGCTGAAGGCTGGCCCGCGGGCACGTGACCCTCGGGCCAGTCTTCAGCTAGCCTCGGCGGAACCGCTTGCCGCAGGTGACGCAGAGGATGATGTAACCAGATGACGTCGCCCCGGCCGCGGCGCCGATCACCGCTCCTGCCGCGTCTCCGATGAGAAATCCTCCCGCGACCATCGGCGTAGCCAGTCCCGGCGCCGTGAAGGACATTCCATGACAGCGCGGGCACCTGCCGTCCGCCGCGACCTCGCTGAAGCGGGGACAGGACGGTTGATCGGGGCCCAGGTCCGGTGAACCGCAATAGTGGCAAGCAGTGGCCGTGGACTTCAGTCTGGCCTCACACCGCTGGCAGAACAGCGGCGGCGGGCGGGTGGCCTGGGCGCTGACCGCTGCCAGGCGCGCGGAGTGCTCCCGGTCTTGGCGTTCGAGCTCAGCTCTGCCGGGCTTCGCGCTGGTCCTTGTTCCTTCTCAGCGGCATGGCAGAAGTCTGTTCTGCGGCTGCGAACCAGGCAAGGGGCTTGCCCGCCCGGCATGGCGAGGCGAGCCAGGTTGTAGTGCCGCCCCGAGTCCCGTCACAGGCGCAGGTCAACGTCCCTGTGACGCGCAACCCGCACGAGTTTGCGGCCCTACCCGGCTGGCGCGGGATTCCAGGTAGCGCTGCTCGGCGATGCTGGCGGTGGCCTTCGCGGCGCGGCAGTGGTGGTCGTACGCTCCGGCCGTGTCGCCGGTCTTCTCCAGCAGATGCGCCCGTACGGACAGCAGCCGGTGATGCCCGGCCATCCGTCCGTCGCCGTCCAGCGTGGACAGCAGGGCCAGCCCGGCCGGCGGGGCCCTCCGTCTCGGCGAGCGCGATCGCGCAGAGCGATGCGTAC
>CAVSCM010000006.1:0-71602 GCA_963726415.1 uncultured Actinomycetes bacterium | reverse complement strand
GCCCTGGAGGCCTGGACGCTCCTCGCCGCCCTGGCCGCCCAGACCGCCCGGCTGCGGCTGGGCGTCATCGTGACCAGCAACCGCCTGCGTTCCCCGGCGCTGCTGGCGAAGATGGCGGCGACGGTCGAACATCATCGCCAGCGGCCGGCTCGATTTCGGGATCGGCGCGGGCGGCAGCCGGGTCGCCGGCGCGAATCCCGCGGTGCGGGAGTTCGAGGCCTACGGCGTGCCCCTGGTCTCCCCCGGTGAGGCTGTCCGCGACCTCGCGGAGTCCTGCGCCATCATCCGCCAGCTGTGGACGGAGGACGAGCCGTTCGACTTCGACGGCCACTCGATCGGTCTCAAGGGCGCCGTATGCGAGCCGAAGCCCCGGCAGAAGCCGCATCCGCCGATCCTGATCGGCGGGGCAGGCGATCGCGTCCTGCGCGTCGTCGCCGAGCATGCCGACATCTGGAACTACCCGGGCCCGCCGTCGCCGGAGTTCCGGCAGAAGGACAAGGTCCTCGGCGAGCACTGTGCCGCCATCGGGCGCGACCCGGGTGAGATCGCCCGCTCCATGCAGACGATCGTCCGCTGCGACGACCCGCAGGCACCGGCGGCCACCCGCGCCCTGATGCTGGAGATGATCAGCGCCGGCGTCACCCACATCGTGCTGGCCGCGGTCCTGGGCGGCCGCCCGGTGCAATGGCTCGCCGACCAGATCATCGAGCCCGTCCTCGCGGAAGTGCAGCACCGCTGAGAACCAGGCAACCGGAGGCCCGAAGCGGGCCGGCCGGCGCCAGCGTCAGCTGACCGCGCGGCCGGGGAATGCCCCATGTTCGTGGTGTGCTGACGCGGGCGGAAGGTATTCGCGGCGCCCGCCTGGATCGTGCTCCGCGGCGCGGGCAAGTTCACCACGGTGGCCGAGCGGCTGCGCCCGCAGTCGCTCTACGACCGGTTTGTGGCGTTCCGGGAGAGCCTGGGCATGGAGGTGCTGCCGCATTCCGGCGGCGCCAACAGGTTCGGGGTACTCGCGCGGCGGCTGCGGGCCGGTGGCCTGGTCTGCCTGCTGTGCGAGCGTGACCTCACCGGGAGCGGGATCGAGGTCAGCTTCTTCGGCGAGCCCGCCCGGATGATGGGCGGCCCGGCGGCGCTGGCCGTCCATATCGGGGCAGCGCTGATGCCGGTGACGCTGTGGTACGACGGGCCGTACTGGTGCGCCCGGATCCACCCCGAGATCCCCGTGCCCAGCGAAGGCAGCCACGGGGACAAGACCGCCGTGATGACCCAGCGGCTGGCCGGCGTCTTCGAAACGGCCATCGCGCGGCACCCAGAGGACTGGCACATGCTGCAGAAGGTGTTCGTCGCGGACCTGGACCCAGCCCGGCTGGCCCAGCCCGAAGGCGAAGGGCCCGGCGCGGCCCGCGAGGGCCCGCACCACGCCCCGGGGTGGGGACAGCTGGGTGGGCGCCGCACCGGCTAGGCACGGGGTGCGGGGTCGCCCGGCGGATGGGGCGTTACCGGTGCTCGCTGCGGAGCGGGGCCTGCGACCCGCCCGTATCACCACGGCGATCTGCGGCCCGCGCTGCTGCGCGCGGCCGTCGAAACGATCACCGAAGCCGGCCCCGCCGCGATGAGCCTGCGGGAGGTCGCCCGCCGCGCCGGGGTCACCCACGCGGCCGCCGCGTATCACTTCGGGGACAAGGCCGGGCTGTTCGCCGCGATTGCCGCGGAGGGATACCGCGCGCTAGGGGAGGCACTACGGGAGGCGGCCGAGGGCCGCCGCGGCTTCCTTGAGATGGGCGTCGCCTACGTGCGCTTCGCAGTCAGCCACCGTGCCCACTTCGAGGTCATGTACCGGCCGGAGCTCTACCACCCGGGGGACCCGGAGGTCAGCCAGGCGCGGGCCGTCACTGCGGCGCTCCTGTACGGCACCGCCAGCCCCGATACCGGGCAGCTCGCCGCGGGGGTGGCGGCGTGGTCGCTGGTCCACGGGATCGCCACGCTGTGGCTGAACGGCAGCCTCCCCGGCCAGCTTGGCCACGACCCGGAGGAGATCACCCGCATCGTCGCCCCGCACCTGGACATCGGCCGGCGATGACGATCGCCGGTGCCCCTGCGGGCCGCCTTCCGGACAGATAATGATCTGACATCTAACTATTTGACATCGAAAGGTCAGAGGTCTAATACTAGGCCGCATGGACACTGACACCAGCGACATCCGCGAACTGGACAACGCCTGGGCCGCCGCCGAGCAGGCGGGCGACTCCGTCACTCTCGACGCCCTGGCGGTCCCCGACTTCCAGCTGGTCGGCCCGCTCGGCTTCGTCCTGGACAGGCAGCAGTGGGCGCAGCGCTACCGCTCCGGGGACCTGCACACCACCACCCTGGAGTGGGCCATCGAGTCGGCCCGGGTCTACGGCGACGCAGCTGTCACCATCGGCACGCACACCCAGACCGGGGACTACCGGGGACGCCCCATCGACGGCGCGTTCCGCTCGACCCATGTCGCCGTCCGCCGGGACGGCCGCTGGCAGCTGGCCAGCATCCACCTCAGCCCGGTCCAGAACCCCCCGGCGTAGCACCCGAAGGCGGTGAGAGCATGCGCATCAGCATCAACGTCACGAACTATGACGGCGCTGGCCTCGGTGACATCGCCCGCGCGGCCGACGAGGCCGGGGTGGACACGCTGTGGGTCGCCGATCACCTCATCCAGGCCGACCCCCACGCCTCCCCCGATGGCGCGATGCTCGAGGCCTACACCACCCTCGGCTACCTCGCCGCCGTCAGCGAGCGGGTACGCCTGGGCGCCATGGTCAGCGCGGTCACCTTCCGCGAGCCGGCGCTGCTCGTCAAGGCGGTGACCACGCTCGACGTGCTCTCTCACGGCCGCGCCTGGCTCGGCATCGGCGCCGGGTACCAGCAAGACGAGGCCGCCGCCATGGGCCTGCCGCTGCCGCCGACCGCCGAGCGGTTCGAGCGACTCGACGAAACGCTGCGCATCGCGCTGGCCATGTGGGCCGGCGACCAGCAGCCCATCCACGGCGCGCATTACCAGCTGACGCACCCGACCTGTTACCCCCCGCCGGCCATCCGGCCCCACCCGCCGATCCTCATCGGCGGCGCCGGTGAGAAGCACACCCTGCGGCTCGTGGCGCAGTACGGCGACGCGTGCAACCTGTTCGACATCCCCGACGGCGGCCGCACGGTCCGCCACAAGCTGGACGTGCTGGCCGGCCACTGCGAGCAGATCGGCCGGCCCTACGCGGACGTCGAGAAGACGGTCTCCACGCGGCTCGACCCGGACGCCGGGCCGGGCGCCTTCGCCGAGCAATGCGCCAGGCTCGCCGCGCTCGGCCTCGACCACGCGGTGGTCATCACCAGCGGGCCCTGGACACCGGCGAAGATCGCCCTGCTCACCGGCGCGATGGGCGTCTGACCCGATCCGTGCGCTGCGCCGCTGGCCGGGCTAGAACCCCGCGCCAGCAGCCGGTCACTGAGCGCCTGCCGTTCCGCCGTTCCCGGGTCACTCGCGCGGGGAACGCGAGCCCGCTCGCTCGGTAGACGCATCTGCCGTCGCCATACGATCCCTCCGCTTCTGCGCAGGACAATACGACGGCCGAACGACCTGCGGGAGGCCCAGGGCGGGAGCATGGCCGATGCTTTGCGCGGCCGTCAGCTGCGCTTGGAACCGGCCATGACCGGGCGGCCGGCCGGCCAGTCACGGGGGGGACGACGGCGTCACGTGGCCGGAGCTATCGTGGGAGTAGGTGACACCGGCCCGCTGGGCCCGCCCGCCCGGCGGCGCCGCCGCTCACATAAGGCCGCGGCCCGCGCCACGTCCCTTTGTAGGGAGCCGTGTCCCCGCTCCACGGAGTGGCGCGGGCCGCCCAGTCCGACGTCCCCGCTGGTGAACTCGCGGCTACAGGTCGATGCGTGAGCCCATGATGACGGTGCGGTCGCGCGGGAGCTGGAAGTACTCGGCGGCGTCGGCGGTGATCCGTGAGGTCGCGAGAAACAGGTGTTTGCGCCAGCGGCTCATGCCGGGTGTGTCGCCCGGGTGCAGCTCGATGCGCGACAGGAAGTAGGACAGCCGGCCGTCGTCGAGGGGGCTTTCGATCTTGGCTTTGGCGATCAGCGGCAGGAGGCCGGGGATGTTGGCCGGGTCCATGTAGCCGAAGCGGGCGGTGACGTGGGTGATCCGGTCGTCCTTGTAGCCGAGGTCGTCGATGGTGAGCCGCTCGGCCGCCGGGACGTGCGGCACGGGCACGGTTTCGACGGCGAGGATGAGGGTGTGCTCGTGCAGGATCTGGTTGAACTCGACGTTCGCGCGCAGCGCCAGCGGGGCGGTGGCCTTGCCGCGGTTGAGGAAGATGGCGGTGCTGGGCACCCGTTGCAGCGGGGGTTTCATCGCGTGGAGCTGGTCGATGAAGGCCCGCAGCGGCCCCTCGTCGCGCTGGCGCTGACGGGTGACCAGTTGCCGGCCCTTCTGCCAGGTGGTGAGGATCGTGAACGCCACGATGGCGATGAGCAGCGGAAGCCATGCTCCGTGCACGAGCTTGGTCAGGTTAGCGGCGAAGAAGAGCAGGTCGATCGCGAGCAGGGCACCGCCGCCGGGCAGGAGGATCCACAGTGGTGTGTGCCATTGCGACCGGGCGACGTAGAGGAACAGCAGGGTCGTGATCGTGGTCGGCGCCGGTCGTCGCGGCCGCCACCGCCGCGGTGCTGCGCGCGCTGGGGGTCGCCTGACCGGCCAGCGCGCGCAGCCGCGCTACGGAACCGGGCGCAGCCCGCCGGAGGTGAGCAGGTAGGCTTCCGCGCCCTCGCCGGGCGCGGGCGCCTCGATCAGGTCCAGGATCGCCTTGCCCGCCTGCTCGGGGGTGAGCGCCGGGCCGAGGTTCTCGGTGAAGGTGGCCAGGTCCGTGCCCGCCCGCCGCGCGTAGGCCGCTACCGCCGCCGCCCCCAGCCCGGTGGCCGGGGTGAGCTGCGGGAGCACCGACACGAACCGGATGCCGAGCCCGGCCCGCTGTGACTCGTCCGCGGCGTAGGCGGCGACGAACCTGATCGTCGCCTTGGCCCCGGCGTACCCACCGGACAGCGGTGAGCCGCGCAGTGCGGCGCCGCTGGAGAAGGCGATGACCACGCTGCCCTCCGCCAGCGGGCGCAGCAGCGCCTCACGGGACCAGTGGAACACCTGCCGCACGTCGGTGTGCCAGTTGCTGCTGAACGTCTCCCAGGTATGCCGGTGCAGCGGCCGGGACAGCGGGGCGGCGCCGGCGGCAAGCACCAGGACGCGCGGATGGTAGGCGTCGATGAGTTCGCCGGCCACGACGGGATCGGCCGCGTCGGCGGCGACGGGGATGAAGCCGTCGCCGAGCTGGGCATGCAACTCCTCCAGGCTGGCCCGGTCGCGGGCCACCCCGACTACGTTCGCGCCGGCCCGGCGAGCGCGATGGCGACGCCGCGGCCGAAGCCACGGCTGGCGCCGGTGACCAGCGCCGTCGACCCGGACAGTTCTTGCGCTGACATCAGGTACTCCTTGATCCTTGGCTCGGAGCGGGATTCCCCGCGGTTACCGGTACCGATCCGGGCGGTGGCCGGAATTCACCGCCCGCCGGACCGATGAGTTCCGCCGCGCACGCGGATCTGTACCAGCGACGGCCGCGCGGCCGCGCGTGGAAGGCAGGGGTGATGCTGGGCAGCGAGGAGTTCGCACGGCTGACCGAGCCGTTCCGGCCCGAGTTGCTGGCGCACTGCTACCGGATGCTCGGCTCGGTCTACGACGCCGAGGACCAGGTGCAGGAGACCCTGGTCCGGGCCTGGCGGTCCTACAGCGACTTCCAGGGCAGGTCGTCGCTGCGGACCTGGCTGTACCGGATCGCGACCAACGCCTGCCTGCGGGCGATCGAGAACCGTGCTCGGCGGCCGCTGCCCTCGGGCCTGGGCGCTCCGGGCGACGACCCGGACGGCGCGCTGGCCCCGGTGCTGCCCGAGATCCGGTGGCTGCAGCCGATCCCGGACGCGCTGATCCGTCCCGGGCCCGCCGACCCGGCGGCGGTCGTGGTGTCCCGGGAGAGCGTACGGCTGGCGCTGATCGCCGCGCTGCAGTACCTGCCCGGCCGGCAGCGGGCCGTGCTGATCCTGCGGGACGTGCTCGGCTGGCACGCGGCCGAGGTCGCCGACCTGCTCGGGATCACCCCGGCCGCCGCCAACAGCCTGCTGCAGCGGGCCAGGGAACGGCTGCGCCAGGTGACGCCCGGCATGGACGAGATCCGCGAACCGGAACGGGCCCAGCAGCGGGCGCTGCTCGACGCCTACGCCGAGGGGTTCAGCAACGCCGACGTCGGCGCGCTCACGAAACTGCTCCGCGAGGACGCCGTGCTGGAGATGCCGCCGCAGACGACCTGGTTCGCCGGCCGGGAGCAGGTCGGCCGGTTCCTCGCTTCACGGGTGCTCACCGAGCCCGGCAGGTTCGCCATGACCGGAATCATGGCCAACGGCCAGCCCGCGCTCGCCGCCTACCTGCGCGGGGACGACGGCGTGCGCCGGGCGCACGCGATCCAGGTGCTGACGTTCAGCGATACGGGCATCGGCAGGATCGTCTCGTTCAACGATGCCGGGCTGTTCCCCATGTTCGGCCTGCCCGGCGCTATCCCGGCCGGCCATGGCGCTGCTGGGCCAGCAGCGTGACCACCCGCTCGATGAGGCCGCCGGGAATGGGCTCGTCCAGCGGGAACCGCAGCGTGCCCTTGCCCGCCAGGTAGGGCGCGAGTTCGGCCGCGAAGGCGGGATCCGCGTCCGGCACCGGGTACAGCGAGATGTGGTGCTTCCACGCCGCGAACTGCACCAGGGTCTTGCCGTTGAGCGTCACGGCGGGAATCTGGTAGCTGATCGTCTCGCCGGCCTCAGGAACGACGCCGAGAATCCTGCGCCGCACCTCCCGCAGGACCGTCTGCACGTCTTCCGGAAACGAACCGATGTACTCCTCGGCCGTCCGAGCCTGATCTGCCATGGGACCAGGTTATTTCGGCATCCCAGCGAAGCCGCTCCCAGGCACGAGTTCAGATCCGCACCGAATTCCGGACCAACCAGCGGCCCGCCTCGGGCGTCATAGCTGTGAGCAGGCTGGACTACCGCCTGCCGGGCCCGAAGGTGAGGGGACTGGAAGATGAGGCTGTCATCCGGCCGGGCGGCGGTGCTCGCCGCCGTTCCCACGGTGCTTGTCGTGCTGGCGGCGGGCAGCGCCGCGGCGCAGCCCGCGAGCGGGAATCCGCCGCCGCCGAAGGGGTTCGAGGCGGACTCGGCCAGCTTCGTGTCGGCGCAGACAGGGTTCGTGCTGGGTACTCGCCACTGCAGCAAACTGCCGTGCAAGGCACTGCTGCGCAAGACCATCGACGGCGGCAAGACCTGGACATCCGTGCCCGCGCCAGCGGTGTCGCTGGTGCCGCCGTTCACCGCGCCGCCGCTGTCGAACGTGAGCACGGTCCGGTTCTCCAGCGCCAGCGACGGCTGGCTGTTCAGCCCCGGCCTGTGGGCCACCACCGACGGCGGCGCGCGCTGGCACCGGGTGTCCCTACCCGGCGAGGTCATCGCACTGGCCGCGTCGGACGGGGTGGCGTTCGCCGTGGCAGAACCGGTCAACGGTGGCCTCGGCCAGGCCCGGCTCTACCGGAGCCAGGTCGGCACCAGCACCTGGACGCGCGTCGCCGGGGTGTCCCCGGCCAACGCGCTGACGGTGTCCGGTCATTCCGTCTGGGCCGGGGTCGCTCCGGCGATGTCGGCGTCCACCGACGGCGGCAAGCACTGGTCCAAGCTGCCGTTCGGCTGCCCGCCCAATCTCCCCGACGCCACGGCGGTAGCGGCCGCGTCACCAGCCAACGTCGCGCTGGCCTGCACCAACCCGAGTTCCCCGCAGCCCGGTGAAAGCCCCAAGGAGGTCTTCACCTCCGCCAACGGCGGGCGCACCTTCCACCTGACCGGGCACCCCGGCGCATCCCGGTAACACGGGCCTGATAGCCATGCCGCCGGGGCGTCCGCAGGTGATCACGCTGACCGCCACCAGTGGCGCCAGCTACCTGTACCGGTCGGCCGACAGCGGCAAGACCTGGCGGATGGCCACGTACTTCGACGGTGGCCTTGGCTTCCGTGACCTGGCCTACGTCTCCGCCACGACCGGCTACCTGATCCACATCAACGGCTGGCCCGGTCATCGCCAACGGCAAGGGGCTGATGAAGACCGCGAACGCCGGCGCAAGCTGGCGGACCATACCCATCCCCTGACCCCGATCCGTGCCATCGCGGCGGCCCCGGCGACGTGACGCTGGGGCCGCCGCTTTTCGTGCGCGCCCACCTGGTTACCGGCCCGGGAATTTGGCTGTATCTAAACCGGCTATGAGGCCCTCCGTAAAGACAGGAGGGAAGGTCTCTCCGTTGCGCCGTCGGTGACGGATTAGTGGGACGTGGCCGGCGATCTTCCTGGCTACGGGCAATGTGCGCACCGCCGGGGATTCAGCGCTGCCATTTAACGGCCGGGGGATTATCGATGGTTGACATTTCACCCGCTCGCCAGGGGACCGGCAGCGGGCCTATCATCCAGCGGCACGAGTGGCGCCCGCGGCATCTCGTCTGGCTGGCGCTCGCGGTAGGCATCATGTTCTGCGTCGTGTTCTGGGCGGCGCTCGGCAGGCCAGCCACTGACCGGGACCAAGATCGTCGCGGTACTCGGCTTCACCTTTGTGGTACTCGTCAATCTCAGCATCGGCGCGCTGGCAAGCGGCGCCGTCATCGAGCGCGCATACCCGGACTGGAGCCGATTCGGCACCGTTGACCATGCTTTCATGTACGTCGCGCTGGCCGGGCTGACCGCAACGGACGCCGGGGCCGCCTGGTGGCTTTTCAGCTCCGATTCCGGCGGGCTGGTCCGCTGGTTCTTTCTGCCGATCGCGCTCGGGGCCATGGCCGGGGGCGCGTGGTGGGCATGGCCCGCCCTGCCCCGTGCGCTCCGCCGGGCCGGCGGTGACCGCAAGTCTGCCCGCGCACTGTGGCCGCAGCATGAACCGCACGCCGGGCCGACCGGGACGTGGCGCCTTTTCACCCTGCTGACCGTCCTGCTTGGCGCCGCACTCGGGGTCGTCGTGGCCGTCGCGTACCTGGGGGTCTCGGCCTGGCTGGAGAGCCAGGACGTTCCCGCCGGCCACCCGATGCCCGCCGCGATCACCGGCATCCATGGCGGCTACGTGGCCCTGGGGGATTCCTATTCGGCGGGCGAGGGCCTGCCCCCGTTCGCGCCAGGTACCGCGCAGACGAACTGCGACCGTTCGCAGGGTTCGGCCTATCCGGACCTGCTCATCAAGTTGCTGCGGGCGCGGGACCACCGGGCGCCGTTCAGCTACACCGCCTGCTCGGGAGCGCTGCTGAACCAGATCCTCGGTCCGACCAACCGGTCGGGCGGAGTCGTCCCGCCGCAGATCAGCGGGAAGGTCCAGCCGTCGGTCGGGCTCGTGACCCTGACGATCGGCGGGAACGACGCGCTGTTCTCCAAGGTCGTGGTGACCTGCCTGACCGACGGTAACTGCCTGCACCAGACGTTCCCGCCGCCGGGGGTCGCCGAGCAGACGGCCACGCATGTCGCCCCCGGGGACCTGCTCGACAGTTGGGGTCCGGCCACGATCGAGCAGATCGGCAACGAGGAGGGCGTGCTGTTCCGCACCTTGCGGCACGACTTCCCCCGCGCCCGCATCGTCGTCATCGGCTACCCGTACCTGTTCCCGGCCGGCCCGCGCCGGATTCCCGTTCATGCCGCCGATGTGCGCGAGCATCCTGAACCGGTTGAGCGCCGGTGAGCGCGCCGGGATCCGGACGCTGCAGGACGAGTTCAACGACCGCAGCTACGAGGAGGCCGTGGTCTCCGGTGTCGAGTTCGTGTCCCCCGCCGCGATCTGGACCGGCCACGAACCCTGCGGAGCGAACGGTCAGTACACGAACTCGGTCAAGCCGTACCTCAACTTCCCCAACCCGGTGAACGGCGGCTCCTTCCACCCGAACGCCGCGGGACAGCAGACGCTCGCCGCGCTCATGGCCTGCTACCTGGACGCGAACCGCCAGCCTCCGGACCCGTTCGTCCCTGGCCAGCCGCCCATCCACACGATTCCGGACCGGCTGGTGACTCCCGCGCAACTGCACATGGTTCCTGCTCCGGGGCTGACTTCGGTGCCAGGCTCCGGCGAGATCCCGCTCTGCCACGGATGACTCATGGCCGGGGCTCACGCCGGTCATGCCGGTGTGAGCCCCCGCCGGGCAGGGGTGCGGATCTCAGCGGCCGGGATCCGCACACCGGCCCTGGCGCACTCGTCGCGGAGCAGGGCCAGGGCGATCGGCGCAACGCCGGTGTGGTCGATGTCCCTGACCGCGGTCCGGGCGTACGCCGCCATCCGGGGGGCGCTGACGTGGTCCGCGATGCGCCGGAGCATGGGGATGTCCGGGAGTCCCTGATTGCGGGCAAGGTCGTCGCGCAGTTCCCGGCAGGCTTCGAAGCCTGGTGAGGCTCGAACGGCGCGGACGCGGTGGCATCGGGGAAGGCCGGTGACTGCCGGACCGTAGACTGCCCGGCCGGTGACGGCTGGGCCGGCGCCTGCGGGGCCCCGCCGCAGCCGGCCGCCAGCAGCGCCGCTGCCGCCCCGTAACCAGCAGCACCTTCATTCGGAGCGCTACGCCGGCCGGTGCTCGCGCGCGTACGCGTCGAGCCGGCCGAGTTCATCGGTAATGATGGCGCGCAGCATCCGCGGCGCGAACATGCGTTCAAGCACGCCACCGATCCCGCCCGAGCCGTCCCAGGCGCTGTGGATACGAACCCGCGACGCGCCGCCCGCCGGAGCCACAGCGAACGTGGTGACCATGTTCGAGCCTGCGTCGGACTCGGTGAGCACCCGGCCGGGCTCGGGCTCGGCCACCGTCACCCGGTGCTCGCGGGTCTGGCCGCCCAGCGTCAGCTTGTACCGCATGACGGTGCCCGCGCCCACGCCGCCGGACTCCACCTGGAAGTCCGAGAACGCCGGGGGCAGGAAATGTGGGTGGTGCTCGCGCATGTCCGCGATATAGCGGTAGACCGTGTCGGCAGGCGCATCAACCGTGCGTTCCGCAGACACCTGCATCCTCGCCATGCAGGCCTGTCTACCACAGCCAGATCCGCTCACACCGCGAGGCGCATCCCTACCGGCAGCGCCGCACCCCGTCGGTGGTGCCGCACCGGGCGATCACTGGGTCAGGGGCCGGAGACGAGGATGTCATGGACCGGCTCGGGTTCGCCCAGGCTGGTGGCGGTGGTCCCGCGGCGGATGAACTCGTGCGCCGGGGGCCACCGGACGACGTGCTGGTCGCCGGTGGCGTCGTCATAGCGGATGAACGTCACCTGGCCGATGGCGACGGCGAACAGGTGGAACCGGCCTGGCTCCGGGGTCCAGCCCAGGCTGGCACCGACCGCGGCCGCGTAGCGGGCCTGGACATCCGGGTCGCCCTCCGCGCGGGCGGTGCCGCGGATCTTGAACTCGCCCTCGCCGCCGTCGCGGCTGGTGATGACGCTGTGCACCAGGATCCGCGGATCGCGCAGCAGGTCGTCGGCCTTGCGGGAGTGCCAGAGCATCGACAGCCACAGGGTGCCGTCGAGCACGAACGGCTCCACCGGGCTGACCCGCGGCGTCCCGTCGGCGCGGATCGTGGCGACCAGGAGCACGCCGGGATCCAGCAGCCGCCGCCGTCCCAGCCCTGCCAGCGCCGGCTGGCGGCGCTCCAGTTCCGACCAGTCCACGTCGGTTCACCTCACCATCGCCGGACACGGCTCACCTGTCCTGCCCACCCCGGGACGCCGGCAATCCGGGCCTGGCGAGGTTCCGTGGTCAGAACGGAATGAACGGCAGGCGCACGCCGGCGGGTTCGGCGATCACCTGGGCGTCAGCCGGTGCCTCCTGCCTGATGTGCTCGGCGAGGGCCTTGGCGTCGTCGTCGTTGTTTGCGCCGACGATGAGGAACTTCCATCGCCGCACCACGGGATAGCCCTCGCCCTGCAGCTTGTCCGCCAGCGCGACTGCTTCCCGGTGCGACGGCAGTTCGGCCCGTGCCTGCAAACAGCGCGCTGCCGAAGTCCACGGACTCCACGGTTTCCGCCGCTTCCAGTCGCTGATGCTCGGCCTGGCGTTCGGCCTCGGTCTGCGGCATCGCGACATCCGGGCTCTGCCATTCCTCCTCGATCGGATGCCAGCGGTGCAGCGCGAACTCTGCCTCGATGCCCAGTTGGCCGAGCACCTCGCGGGCGGTGCGCTCAGCTTCGCGAGCGGCAAGCTCGGTGCCCGCATACAGGAAGATCTGCGAGTCGCCGGCGCCGACAACGATGTTGTGCCCGAGCCTGCCGCGGACGTCCTGCTCCACCTCCTTCTCGGAGAAGGATTGCCGTGCCTGTTCAACGTCTGCCTGGCCGCTCAGCGATATCGTCACGCGCCAGTCGGTGCTGTCCGTCACGGCGCGACTCTAGCGCACGCGCCCACCCTCCCCCGGCCTGCTACCGAAGCACTACGCGAGCGTCACCGATCAGTCACGTAGTGTGATTGATCTGACACAGTCCTGGCTGCGGGCGAAGGACCGATGAGTTTCCGCGCCGGGACCGGTCGAAGCTGGGAACAGCACAAGCTCGAGCAGCCCTGAACGCCAGGGCCGGCCCGGCGTACCATGCCCAGCACAGGGGCGAGCACGGCGCGCCCGGCCCGGTTACGCTGGCGGAAGACCGGCAACCCGGGGCGAAGGCTGACGAGCCAGGAGCGAGGACGATGGCAGGCACCGTGGATTCCCGCAAGAGATGGGATACCGACGACCAGTTCACCGGGGTAGCCGACGCCAGCGCCTTCGCCGCGGCCGTCGAGGAGCTTGCGGGCCTGGCCCGCCGCCCCGGCTGGGTTGCCGAGGAGCCCGAGGTCCACCTGGTGCCGCACCTGCGCGGCGCCGAGGTGGCCGGGCTCCGGCTGTCCGGCTGGCACACCGGCGAAGACGGCGTGCTTGAGGCGGTGGCCGAGTACCAGCCTGGGGAAAGCCGCGGCCACCTGCGGCGGCAGGCCTGGGCGCTGATCGGGACGATCGCCGAGCCAGCGGCCAGCGTGCGCGAGCGCCCCGACGGCGACGGCGTCATCTTCGAGGTCGTGATGGGCATTCCCGACGGCGGCCACTTCGCCAGCCACGGTCACACGGTGCGGCTCACGCTCCGCCCGGCGGGCAGCCCCTAGCCCGCGCCGGCCCGGTGCTTCATACCTCCAGGATGAGCGTGACCGGCCCGTCGTTGACCAGGCTGACCTGCATGTCAGCGCCGAAGACGCCGGTCTCGACGTGGGCGCCAAGAGCCCGCAGGGCGGAAACCACCTCGTCAACGAGCGGTTCGGCGGCCGGGCCAGGAGCGGCGCCCTGCCAGCTTGGGCGGCGGCCTTTGCGCGTGTCGGCATAGAGCGTGAACTGGCTGATGACCAGTAGCGGGGCCGCCGTATCGGAACAAGAAAGCTCGCCCCGCAAGATGCGGAGCCCCCAGAGCTTGGCGGCCAGCTTCGCCGCGTTCTGGGCGGTGTCCTCGTGGCTCGCGCCGACGAAGACCAGCAGGCCCGGCTCACCGATGGCACCCACGACCTGCTCGCCCACGGCCACGCTGGCCTGGCTGACCCGCTGGACCACCGCTCGCACCTGAGCACCCCCTCGCCTGACGGCCACGTCCCTGGCCGTCAGGCGAGTGTGTCAGGTGGCTACGGCAGGATCAGCCCCACTGCCCGGGCTGGTAGTCGCCGGCGGGCTGCCTCGTGATGATGTTAAGCCGGTTGTAGGTGTTGATGAGGGCGATCAGGCACGTCAGCGCGGCGAGCTGGTCGTTGTCGTAGTGCTTGGCCGCGTTCGCCCAGACGTCGTCGCTCACGCCGCCGGCCGCGTCGGCGATGCGCGTGCCCTCCTCGGTGAGTTCCAGCGCGGCCCGCTCGGCCTCGGTGAAGACGGTGGCCTCCCGCCAGGCCGCGACCAGGTTGAGCCGCTGCTGGCTCTCCCCCGCGGCCAGGGCGTCCTTGGTGTGCATGTCGGTGCACATGCCGCAGCCGTTGATCTGGCTGGCCCGCAGTTTCACCAGCTCCTGCGTGGCCGCTGGCAGGGCCGAGTGGGTCAGGACCGCGCCCGCCGAGTTGATGTGCTTGGCGAACTTCATCGCGATGTCGTTGTCGAAGTAGCCGAGCCGGGCTTCCATGGCGATCTCCTTGCCGTAGTGGTGACACCCCCTTGACACCACGCCATGGCGCCCTGTGACACGGGCAGGAGTGATTCACGTCACGGCCGGGAAACCACGCGCGGGCCGCGTCAGGATGCGGCCGGGGCCTGCATCGTGAGCACGGTCCACGCGCCGACGCAGATCCGGTCCCCGTCGTGGAGCGGGACCCGGACGCCGGCCACGATCTCGCCGGTGTTGACGATCGTGCCGTTCGCGGACCCCGGGTCGAGTACCGCCCAGGTCCCGTCCGGCTCGGCGATCAGCACGGCGTGCAGGTGGGAAACCCCGGGGTCGGCGGGCGGGCCGGTCAGGTCGATCTCCGGCTCGAGCCCGCGCGACACGCTGCGCCGGCCGATGCGCATCTCCCTGCCGGTGAGCCGGAAGCGGCGCTCCGGGCAGTAGCCGGGGAACTCGATCGACGCGGCGTCCGGGCCCCCCTCCGCGATCACGCTGTCGTAGTACGCGCGGTCCGCGGTCACCACGGCGGTCCATCCGGCCGCCGCGTCAGGTACCGCCTCGGCGGTTGATCCGGCTGCGGTGCCCGCTACGCCGGCCGGGCCCGAGCTGGCGGCCGCACCGGCACCCGGGCCAGAGCTGACCGGCCCGGGTGCCGGTGCGGCCGCGTCGTCACCGGAGCCAGAACCGGGCCCGCGAGAACCGGGCGCGGCGGCGGCCGGAGCCGTACCGGCGGCGAAGTTGAACCCACAGACCTCGCAGAACTGCCCGGTCCGTGCCACCCCGCACTGCGGGCAGGGCTCGCCGCCCGGGCCCGCGGCGGGCGCGGCGGCAACGTCGGCGGACGGAGGGCCGGGCGTGGACGCGGGCGCCGCGGGCGCGTCCATCCGCATCCCGCACACGTCACAGAAATCGGTGCTGGCAGAGTCGTGGCCGCTAGGGCAGGTCGGCATGCCGCCTCACTTCTTCGTCCGGACCGTCTTGGTCGACCTGGTGTCCAGCGCCATCTCGTCGGCGTCGTCGACCCTCTTCTTCAGCGCCACGGTGCCCGAGGCGGCATCGACCACATCGACCACCTTGGCGAGCAGCTTGGCCGTGCCCTCGTTGCCGGACTGCTCGGCCAGCGCCACCGCCCTGCCCAGCTTGGCGGTGGCCGTGTCCTCGTCGCCGCGCATGCGCGCCTCCAGGCCCTCCTGGATCACCTGGGCCAGTTCGGCCTGGCCGGTGTAGTGCGCGACGCTGCCGTTGATCCGGGTGGACAGGGCCTCGTCATCGGTCCAGATGGCCCGCACCAGGCCCTGGCCAAGCACGTCGGGACCCGACGGCGTGGCCGCGACCAGGCTCACCCGGGCGGCCAGCATCTCCTGCCCGACCCCGGCCGGGGTCACCCGCACGCACAGGTGGTAGTCGCGGCTTTCGCCGGCGCCCCAGGCGCCGGTCGGGTAGTCGCCCGCCCGGGCACCCGACTGGACGCGCCTGCTGGTCAGGTCCTCGACCGTGGGCGCGACCTGCTTCAGGAACCGGAACGTCGCGTGCTGTGGCGTCCAGACCCGCAGGGACACGTCGGCGACCTGCTTGCCCATGGCGGTCTCCATCATGGCCGCGAAGTCGGCGGCCAGCCCGGACGGGTCGGGCACGATATCCACGGTGCCGAGCAGCGCGGAGGAGATCCGGCGCAGTTCGCCGACCTCCCAGTCGGTGCCGACGCCCCGGCAGTCACAGCTGAACACGCCCTCGCACAGGCTGATCGCCTCGCCGAGCTGCTCGGGGGTCTCGTGCTGGTCCTGGCCGTCGGTCAGCAGGATCGCGTGCCGCAGCGTGGCCGGGTGGGACAAGAACATGGAGTGGGCCAGCCGCAGCCACTGGCCGATCGCGGTGCCGCCGCGGGGGAGCGAACCTGCCACGGCCTGCTTGGCCAGGAACCTGGTCTGATCGTCGGCGATGGTCAGGCCGTAGTCCAGCGGGAAGATCGGCTGGGCCTTGTTGGTGCCCGCGATCACGGCGAACGCCACGCCGTCCCTGATCACGTCCACGGCGGCCGCGGTGGCCGCCCGGGCCTGCTCGATCTTGGTCCGCGGTGACCGCATCGACCCGGAGCAGTCGATGATGATGATCTCCGCGCTGCCCTGGTCGTCCACGGGCGCCGCGACCCCGCTGTCCGGGGCGGTCACGGTGACGATGGCGTTGACGTCCTCGGCACCTTCGGCGAGGTACTCGTTCTGCGATATCTCCACGGTGAAATCAGAACTCATCGGGTCTCCTCGGGTGCAGGTGCGGTGGGCGGGCAGGGGACCAGGACCACCGTGATGTTGTCCATGCCACCGGCCTCAAGGGCGAAGCTGACTAGCGCCGCGGCCGTGCCCAGCGGGTCGGTCAGCGCCCGGGGCAGGGCCAGTTCGGCCAGTTCCGCGGCACCCGGCCGGTAGTTCCACAGGCCGTCGGAACACAGCAGCAGGACACCGGGGCCGGGCGGGGCGAACGTGGTCACGTGCGGCTCCGTGCCGGACGCGTCGGCGCCGATCCAGCCGGTCACCACGTGCGCGCCGGGCAGGGCCATCGCGTCGTCCTCGGACACCAGCCCGGCCGCGACCATCTCGCCGGCCAGGGAGTCGTCGGTGGTCAGCCGCTTGGACTCGGAACCTGGCCCGGACCCGAGCCAGTAGGCGCGGCTGTCACCCAGCCAGCACAGCGTCGCGGTCTGGTGGGTCAGCACCGCGGAGACGAACGTGGCCGACGGTGCGTCCCCCGGCCCCGGCTCGTTCAGGCCGGCCAGCGCCTGCTGCGCCGCGGCGACCGCGGCCCGGGAGGTTTCGAGCAGGTCCGCGTCCTCGCGCACGCCGGCCAGCAGCACCCGCACCGCCGTTTGGACGGCGGCCAGCGACGCCTCATCCGGGCGCCTCGAGCTGGACACCCCGTCACAGACGACCGCCACCGCGACCGGATGGCCGGCCTGTTCCGCGGTCGCGAGCGCCATGGCGTCCTCGTTCCGCGAGTGCCGCAGGCCCTTGTCGGTGACCCCGGCAAGCAAGCCGAGGTCCAGCTCGATGTGGTCACGGGCGGCGGGCATCTTTCGCCCGCAGGACTCGCAGTAGCCGTCCGCGCTGATTTGTGCCGAGTGGCAGGCCGGGCACTCGGTCACCGCGGCCGGCGCGTCGCCGCTGACCACGGCGGGGGCAAGCTCGGTACGGCAGCCCTCGCAGAAATTGTCTCCTGAGCCGACCGCCCGGCCGCAGTTCGGGCATACGGCGGTCCCGGGCCCTGTGGTCATACCCGGGTCCTCGGGCGGACGCTGTTGGCCGCCTCGACCAGCTCGATCCGGCGGTGCCGGTCGGTGGCCAGCCGGGCCTGGGCGCGATAGCTGCGCTCCAGGCCGAGCCGCAGCCCGCGCTCGGTGAACTCGCAGCCGAGCAACCGGCCGGGCACCGCCCCGCCAGGCAGCGTCCCGCCGGTTTGGGCGCAGGGGAGCGCGGCACGGAGCACCTCGGCGGTGAGGTACTCCATCTGGACGGCGTCAAGCTTGAGCCGGTCCACCCGGAGCGCCGGCCTGGCCGAGGTCGTCGGGCAGCACCTGGGGCTGGCCGGGACGCGGCGACACCTGGATGCGCACCGCGGTCACCTGCGCCGCCAGGTAGTTGCTGGAGGTGTCGGGCACGGCGGCGAGCGCTGCAATCGCCGCGGCCGGGTCACCGGCCGCCAGCCGGGTCCTGGCCAGCCCGAACACGGCGCCGATGTAGGCGCGGTCCACGGTCCAGACCAGCCGGAAGTAGTGGTCGGCGGCCGCCTGGTCGCCGGCCGCCTCGGCGGCGAACCCGAGCGCCACCGCGCCCTCCCCCGGTACGGCTCGGCGGACGGGCCCCTGAGGGCTCACCGAGCCAATTCATGCATAGACAGTGATAGTGAAGATTAGTTAACAACAGCAGTAATTCCACCTTAGTGACATATGGCTAGTCGGGAAACGCGGCACTTCGCCGCGCGGCTGGCGGCATCCCAGCTCGTCACGCCGCCGCAGGCCAGGCTGCCGCGCGCCGCCCTACTCTTCGCCGGAGAACCTCTCCCACGCCGACTGGCGGGTCATCCCGAGCGCCTCTCCGATCCGCGCCCACGTGGCCCCCAGCGCCCGGGCTCGGCGGACCCACCCCGTCAGATGCTGCTCCACTTGCGCGCCGGCGGCCGCTATCCGGGGCAGGCTCGCCAGCGCTTCGTCGACGGTGACCGCATGATCCCAGGCCGCGAGGTGGGGCGCCGGGGACGGCGGGCCGTCAACCAACTGCGCGCACAACGCCACGCAGCCGTCGCAGATGTACACCCCGGGCCCGGCCACCAGCCTCCTCACCTCGGTGCTTGGCTTCAGGCAGAACGAGCACGCGGCCAGCACGGGCTGCTCTGTCGCAGCAGGCATCACACAACCTCCTTGTCAGGGCACGCCTGACACCGTAAGGCGTGCCCTGACAAGGGTCAAGACCTGGCGTCTCAGTCCTGGCGGTCAGCCGACGCCCGCTGGCTGGGCGGTCACGACGAGAAGTTCCGGCGTCGGTGGCACGTACTTGTGGACACCGCGTTCCTGCCAGTTCCATACGGGTGCGAGCGACGGCTCGGCGTTCAGCACCCGCACGATCGTTCTTAGCTGAGCTTGATCCAGGCCTTGTACGGCAACCTCCGCCAGGTGTTTCTGCCACGGTGATCCGGGAGCCAGTTCTTCCCCGGGGTCGAGGTAGTCCGCCGGGAAGGCCTTGAGCAGGTCGGTCGCCTTTCTGATGCCGAGTTGCCTCAGCGCGGTGCGTGTCTTGCTGCCGGCCCGCATCGAGTCGGTCACCGAGCCTTCCGCGATCGAGGGCGAGGCAGGCGACTGGCCGTCGCCGTTGTGCGGGTTTGCGCCGGCCTTCGCGCGCCTGCGTTCGCGCCATGTGCCTTCGAGGCGGTCCAGGTGGAGGTACAGGTGAGCCTGGTCCACCCAGTCCACGAGCCGGCCCACCGGCACCCGGGTGTGCAAGATCACGTCGACGAAGTTCGCCGTGGCCAGGCTCTGCATGTCCTCGATGCCCTCCTCGAGGAGGCGGGCCTCGTACCACACGCTCAAGCCATCGATCTGGTTGAGCGGGTACGGCGGGTTGAGCGACGGCACGATAACGCGCAGCGCGGTGGCGGCGAACCGCTGGATCGCCTGCATGCCGGCCAAGGGGAAGAACCCGATCACGAAGGCGACGGCCGCGGCGCCTCGGGGATTGTTGTGCGGCAGGATCTGGTACAGCGCGGCGACGAGTATCAGGACCACGATGAGACGCAGCAGTGCGTTCGCGTAAGCGGCGGGCCTCAGGTCGCCTTGGAAGAAGCGCCGCACGAGCATCTGCAAGATGAACGAATACGCGCCGAGGAAGCCGAACTTCAGCACGTCCCAGAAGCTGGCGGGGGCGCTGGCGAAACTGGGGCTCCAGAGCACGGCCGTCCAGCACACCGCCAGCGCCGCGGTGGTGAGAAACACCGGGAACAGCGCCTCGACCCTGACCGGTGGCCCTTCACCGTGGCCGGTGCGCGACACGGACTTGCCGTAGTAGGCGTCGAACTTCTGCTGGTAGATGTTCGGCTGGTAGGCGAGCAGGGGGCCACCGTCGCCGAGCCACTCGGCGTAGAAATCCGAGTTCAGCGGCGGCCTGGGCAAGTGGCGAGGCTTGTCCCACCGCAACCGGTGCAGGTTGAGGACGTACTCGTCCCACAACGCGCCCGCCCGCTGGCCAAGGAACCTGATGTACAGCCAGCCGGGCAGGAAGGACAGCGACCAGACCGCGAACACCTCCAGTGAGAGCGCCCCGGCCTGTGGCCGGACCTGCAACGGCGGCCAGGCCAGCCACCACGCGAGAACGAGCACGAGCCCCACAATCGCGTTCATGCACAGGTTGACCCAGGCACGCCGCAGGCCATCTGCCGTCTTGCCCGGCACGCCGGATGGCCGGCTGCCTCCTTCGGATCCCTTGCGGCCGCCGGATCCCTTGCGGCCGCCCGCCGCGCTCACGCTGCCGGGTGTGCGGCCGCCACCGGGCGGACCGGTGAGTGATTCCGGCAGCGCATCGGCGTGCAGCTGATCGCCGCGGCCCGCCAGCAGTGCCCACAGCACATCCACGGCGTGGTCGTCGCCTTCAAGCACCTTGGACAGGCGGTCGCTGAACTCGCCCCCGTCCTGCCCTCCTTCACCGTTCCGCGGCGAAGGTACCTTCTTTCGCACTTCACGCAGTTCGAGGCCAATGGCGAAATCCACGGCAGGCTCGGTGGGGCCCGCTACCTTCTCATGGCACGAACAACCGTCTGGCGAACCGGATTCTGCGGTGCTGTATCCAGCGTGCTCCAGTGCCGGTGCCAGGAACTTTGCAAGATCACGTGCACGCTGAGGATTGCGCATGAGCCACCCCACGATCGGCCAAACCCCCCATATCTAGAGAGGAGGACGCTCTGTGCGGCCTGATACATCTCCCCAGGGCCCGCCGCTCCCGCGCCCTGCATCCAGCCGGCTGAGGAGCCGCCCGGTGCATCGCCGGGGTTGGCCGGTAGCCGGGCGCCGCGACACGTTACTCTCGGGTAGGGGTCGCGCCAGGCTGGGCGCGGCTGGGCACTGGGCCGGAGGGAGGCCGGATGGGCGCCTACCAGACCGTGCTGGTCGGCACGGACGGATCAGACTCCTCCTACCGCGCGGTGGACCGGGCCGCCGAGATCGCCCGGGACACCACGGCGAGGCTCGTCATCGTGTGCGCCTATGAGCCCGCCACCCCGCGTGAGGTGGCGGCGGCCGGGGACGTGCTCGGGGACGAGGCCTTCTCGGTGGTCGGCTCTGCCCCGGCGGAGGAGACCCTGCGGACCGCGGCGGAACGCGCCGCTACCCGCGGCGCGGGCAAGATCGAGCGCGTAGCGGTCGCGGGCGAGCCGGTGAAATCACTGGTCAGCGCGCTGGAAGAACATCAGGCTGACCTTCTCGTGGTCGGCAACCGCGGGCTGAACACGCTCGCCGGGCGGCTGCTCGGGTCGGTGCCAGCGGCCGTGTCCCGCCGTTCGCCCTGCGATGTGCTGATCGTGCACACCGTCCGCTAGCCTGCCCGGCCGGGACACCCGATGGACACGGAGACCTTCGCAGGGCGGGCGGAGGAGACATTGCTCGGCGGCCCGCGCCGGTACACCCGGATCCAGGTCAGTGAGGTCACCGGCGTGGACAGGGACCGGGCCCACCGGCTCTGGATGGCCATGGGTTTCGCGGAGGTGGGCGACGACGAGGCCGTGTTCACCGATGGGGACATCGAGGCGCTGCGGACCTGGAACGCCCTGGTGGAAAGCGGCACGATAGCGATCGAGGACGAGGTGCCGCACGCCCGGGTGATGGGGCAGACCCTGTCCCGGCTCGCCGAATGGCAGGCACGTGAGGTCATCGCCCGGACCGGCGTGCTGTCCCCCGAGGGAGAGGGCCGGGCGGCCGGCGCCGCCGACCTGGCCGTCACGCTGCTGCCGGTCATCGAGCACCTGCAGTCCTATGTGTGGCGGCGGCACCTCGCCGCGGCGTACGAGCGCATCCTGCTGGCGCCGCCCGGTGAGCTGTCCGCGGCGACCATGACGGTCGGGTTCGCCGACATCGTCGGGTACACCAGGACGTCCAGGCACGCGGCCGTCGAGGATCTGACGGCTCTGCTGGAAACCTTCGAGGAGGACACCTCCGAGGCCGTGGTCAGCAACCACGGGCGGGTGGTGAAGATGGTCGGCGACGAGGTGCTGTTCGTCACAGACCGGCCGGCCGACGCGGCCGAAATCGCGCTGCGGCTGACCAGCCCCGGCCGGCCGGAGCAGGGCCTGCCCGCGCTGCGCGTCGGCATGGCGGCGGGCCGGGTGCTGACCAGGTTCGGCGACGTGTACGGGCCGGTAGTCAACCTGGCGGCCAGGCTGACGTCGCTGGCCAGGCCGGGTACGGCACTGGTGGACGCGGAACTCGCCGGGGCGCTGCGCGGGGCGGGGAACTACCGGCTACAGGCCAGGCGCCCGGCTGCCGTGCGGGGCTATCACCATCTGCGGTCCTGGGCGCTGCGGCCGAGTCGATAGCACCCCAAGCCTTGGCCCGGGCCCCGCCACGGCCCCGTCATCGCCACCAAATGAGTGCCACCCGGCGGCTATGTTGGCTGGTTGTGATGACACTGCACCAGATCAGCCACTGGGCGCGCGGCAGCGGGCTCGAGATCGTGCTGCTGGTGGTCGGGACGATCCTGCTGACCAGGCTCGTGTCCTGGCTCGGCGAAAGGATCACCAAACGGATCGACGCCAACGCCAGGGAGACCGACGCCCTGGTCCGCTCGGAGGCGGCGAAACACAGGCACGCGCTGGCCCAGGTGATCACCTGGGCCACCCTGGTGGTCATCTACTGCGCCACCGGGATCGCGGTCGCCCAGCGCCTCGGCGTCCCGCTGACGAGCCTGGTTGCCCCGGCCGCCGTGGCCGCCGTGGCGCTCGGGTTCGGCGCGCAGCGCATCGTGCAGGACATCCTCGCGGGGTTCTTCATCATCACCGAGCGCCAGTACGGGTTCGGCGATCTGGTGCGCCTTTCCGTGCCGAGCGTGCAAGGTGCGATGGGGACGGTCGAGGACGTCACGCTGCGGGTCACCACGGTGCGGACCGCCGACGGCGAGGTTGTCATCACCCCCAACGGCCAGATCGGCCAGGTAGTCAACATGTCCCGCGGCTGGGCCCGGGCCGTGCTCGACGTGCCGGTGCCCGCCACCGCGGACGTCCACCAGGTCAGCGAACTGCTCCGGCGGATCGGCGAGGAGGCCTACGAGGAGCCGGAGTTGAGCCAGTTGCTGCTCGACCCGCCGGCCGTGATGGGTGTGCAGAGCATCGACGTGACCCAGTTCCAGGTCCGCGTGGTCGCCCGGACGCTCCCCGGCAAGCAGTTCGACGTCGGCCGGGCGCTGCGCGCCCGGATCGCGGCCGCCCTGCTGCGTGAGGGCATCAATCTGCCGCCCACGCTGGAGGGTGCCGAGCCCAACGGGAGCGGCACCTGATGCGGAGAGTAAGGACCTCCACCTGGGTGCTGGTGGCCATCTTCCTTGGCACGCTCGTGCTGTACCTGTGGGTCAAGCCACCGACGCCCGGCGCCAGCGCCGCAGGGGACAGTCCGGCAGCCGCGCAGCAGAGTGCCTCACCGGCGCCGGCTCGCACGCGCACTCCCTCCCCGAGGCCGACGCCGCGGCACCGCACACCGAGCCCGTCGGCGACGGCGTCCCCGCACCGGACCGCCGCGCCGCACCAGACCGTGACGCCGCAGCCGACCGTCGCGCCGACGTCCGCGTCCCCGGCGCCCACCACCCCGGCACCCACCCCGACGGCGAGCACGTCGGCAACCGGCTGACAGGCCCGGTCAGTGCCGCCGGTCGTCCAGGAACGGCCAGTCACCATCGGTCAGGTAACACAGCGACCGGCCTGCCGCATCGACCTCCCGCTGCACTTCGCCGATTAGCCCCGCCAGGTCCGCGGACCCGTTGCGGCCGGATATCTGCATGGCCAGGGAGGCGGTGGCGAGCTCCTGGATGGGGCCGTCATGGACAGAGTCCGCGACGGTGGCGCGCTCGCTCGACCGGAGCCCGCGGATGATGCCGAGCAGCCGCCCGGCGGGCGGCATCGGGCTGGCGTGCCCCCCGGCCGGACACCCGGACACCGTTGCTCCCATATGGAAGGCCGCATCAGCCTTGTGAATGACCCGATTTGGCTCACGATCATGGATTTTCGGCGGACTCAGCTCGCTGACCTGTGGGGTTCGCGGCTTCTGGCGAGCTTTCTTCCGCACTAGTTCCGGGCCTTAGAGTGGCTGGGGCGCCTCCCGTATTTGCGGATGGTGACAGAGGGAGGGGCTGAGCCTGGGTGGCTGATGAGGTGCAGTTCGCGGCTGGCCTGTACCGGGGAACCGCGGCGGCTTACGAACGGTACAGACTGCCTTATCCAGCGGCGATGATCGCGGACCTGGCCCGCAGCGCCCAGGTCTGCGGGCACGGCCGGTTGCTGGACCTGGCCTGCGGGACCGGCCAGCTCGCCTTTGCGCTGCGCCGCTGGTTCGCCGAGGTGTGGGCCGTTGACCAGGAGCCAGACATGGTCGAGGCCGTCCGGGCCAAGGCCGCCACCGCAGACGCACCGAATGTCCGGCCGGTGGTGTCCAGCGCCGAGGCGCTTGGCGCTCAGCCGGAGTACTTCGAGCTGGCCGTCATCGGCAACGCCTTCCACCGGCTGGACCGGGATCTGATCGCTAGCCGGATCCTCGGCTGGCTGCAGCCAGGCGGCCACCTGGCGCTGTGCTGGTCTTCCCAGCCCTGGATCGGTGAGCAAAGCTGGCAACGGGCTCTGGCCGCCGCCTTGGACAAGTGGAAAGCGGCGCTTGGCGCACAGCAGCGGATTCCAGCGGGCTGGGAAGAAGCGCGGCCGCGCAGGCCCGACTCCCAGGTGCTATCCGACGCTGGATTCGAGCCGGGCGCAAGTCATGAGTTCGCCATCGAGCATCGCTGGACTCTGCCAGAACTGGCCGGGCTCATCAGGTCGACGTCCTTTCTTCCGGCCGCGGTACTTGGTGGCCAGGCCGCCGCATTCGATGCCGATCTCGCCGCCAGCCTCGGCCACCACAGCGACGATGGCGCCTTCACCGAAACCGTCAGCTTCGCCTGCCACCTGGCCCGCAAGCCTGACTAGTAGCCTTGGTCGGGTTCCCATAATGGGCCTCGTGACTCGCCAAGGGGAATGCGTGAAGGGCCCCGAAGACGGCCCGCCGCTGGCGAGCTGGATCGCGGGAAGTCGCGGTCGTTGCCTCGCGCCCACCGCCTGGCGGTTCTGTGGATGGCCATCAGGATCCGCTCAGTGACGGTCACGATGCTGGACATTAGCCATTACAGAAAGTGACAAGAATCGCTGGTCGCCGGGCCGCCGTTCTGAGCCTGCCGACTCTGCGCGCTTTGCTGTGCTTGGAGCTGAGACGAGTATTACGCACAGATCAGCCCAGATCAGAACCAGAGCGGCCAGACCCGGCCTAAACCATTGGGTCTCCGGCCGGGTGCACGCCGCCACCATCACCGAACGGGCCGGCCTGCTTTCGGCCGGTGAGGCTAAGGCACAATCCGCGAGAATCTAAGGACCTGCCCGCTCCAATATGAGGTAATCGCCCGATCCGCACCACCTGGCCTTAGCCGCATCCTCGGAACATAGCTCCGCTGCGCATCCGAGGAGACCACGATGTTCGATCCCACCACCGTCCAGGCCCTGGGCCAGATCCGGCTCGCCGAAATGCACGCCCAGGCCCGGCGTGACGCACTGGCCCGCGCTGCCCGCCACGCCCGGCGGCAACACACCGCACACAGCACAGTCCGGACCCTGGCCACCCTCACCCGGCGGGCTCGCCGCTTCGCGTCGGCGCCCGAGAGCCCGTGAAGCGCGCCGGGCAGATAAGGACGCGGGTGCCTGTACGCCACGGCGGCCGCGCGGCGCCGAAGACCCGGTTCTGGCGCCTGACAGCCGAGAATACCGGTCAGCACCTGCATACGCCGATCGGCGCAGTGCGCGCTGGTAGTCATGTGAGGCGGAGTGAGCGAGGATGCGTGGTCTGCTCGCCCGCCATGGGCCCAGCGGTGTCACGCTGGCAGCGTAATCCCGCCAGGACCCCTTGACGTCAGGAGAGCCTGACGCCAAGGGTGGGGCTATGACGACACCGGCCAGCCTCGAGCGCCAGCACACCCTCGCCACCGCCGTCGCCCGCTACGACCAATTGCGCATGCGAGACCTCCTCGCGCTCGGCGCTGAGGACCTGCTCGCAGACGAGCAGCCAGAGCCCGGGCCACTGTCACGGCAGGAGGCCTTGGAACTGCTCGCCCTCAGCGAGGTGATCACCCGCAAGGCCGCCTACGGCCGCCAGCTCACGGTGCGGTCGGCACGCGCAGCGGGTGCCTCGTGGACACAAATCGGCGCTGCCCTGGGCACCACCAAGCAATCCGCCTGGGAGGCCCACAGCCGGTGGATCGACCAGCAGGCAACCCAGCGCAGCGCCTACGGCCACCAGAGCATGGACAGCGAGCGGGCCGCAGCGGCTCGCGCACTGGCAGGTAACCCAGACAACGAGGAGCCCACCTAGACCGCAGCGCTGTCACCGGGACATGCGGTCGTTGGTACGGCATGCCGCGGCCAAGCGCTACAGCGAGCGGTACGCCGCCATCCGGCAGCGATGGGCCAGATGCTCCGCGCCGACTGCTCATCGCCGTGATGAGTCTCCTCGCAGGGGTATCCGACGGCTGGGGCGCTGTGAGTGTGCCCGCTCGGTGTCCTGGTGAATGCATCATCGGCGCTGAGGCGGGGTGCTCAGTTCCCCAGTGCGCCCGGATCCGCGGGGACGTCGACGGCGTGCTCAGTGAGCACTGCGAGGGGCACGACCTCAAGCGCCCGTTCATGAGTGGAGGCCAGGACCACATGGGCGGCCGCGCCATCGTTATGAGCTCGCAGCCAGTTTCCTGCCGTCACGCACCAGCGGTCTCCCGGCACCAGCCCAGGGAACTGGAACTGAGGAACCGGCGTCGTCAGGTCGTTGCCGATGCGGCGCTGGTGTTCAAGGAACTCAGCGGTCACCACGGCGCAGATCGTGTGGCTACCCCGGTCTTCTGGCCCGGTGTGACAGCACCCATCACGATAGAAGCCGGTGACCGGGTCGGTACCACACGGCTCCAGCTCACCACCGACCACATTGCGATCACCCATGTGGGCAGTATCCGCACATCGCGGCGCACCCGGCAAGCATGTGCCCGCGTCCACCCGGCCCGGCCGTCCAGCACACGCCGGTCATGGCAGCGGCGGATGGTGCAGGCATGCGGGCCGGCAGCAGGCATGCCCGGCTCTGGGCTGTCTCGAGGGCGGGGAGGCCGGGCAGAATCGAGAGCGTGAGCGTGCAACTGAACCACACCATCGTCTCGTGCCGTGACCAGCAACGCTCGGCAGCGTTCCTGACCGGGATCCTCGGCCTGCCAGCGGCTACCCGCTTCGGGCACTTCCTCGTGGTCGAGGCCGATAATGGCGTCTCGCTGGATTTCGCCGAGACAAGCCGGGAGATCGCGTCCCAGCACTATGCGTTTCTGGTCGGCGAGGACGAGTTCGACGCCGCGTTCGGCCGCATCCGCGACCAGGAGCTGCCCTACTGGGCCGATCCTGGCCAGGCCCAGCGCGGGGCGATCAACTACCGTGACGGCGGCCGCGGCGTGTACTTCGAAGACCCCGACGGCCACCTGCTGGAGATCATCACCCGGCCCTATGGCAGCGGCAGCTGAGGGCCGGCTTGTGTCCTGGCACATGGCATCGCAGACCAGCCGACGGCAAGCAGCCATAACCGAGGGCCCGAAGAAGCGCACGTTTTGGGCTACCCGAGGGGTGGGACGGCTGCGGACTTCTCCACCACGAGCTGGCAGACGCCGCGATGAATTTTGGCCCTTGAGGAGCGGTCTGCAGAGGCCCGCGCTCGCGATTGTTGCCTGCCCGCAGGCGGCCCGATCCGGACACCTTCGCTCGAAGTCGTGCATGTCGCTGGGGACTCAGCTGTCGGGCGTGACCGCATCCAATCGGCGCCGAACCTCCGACGTGTTCACGCCGAGAGCGCCCAGCAGCACCGCCGCAGGATCGGGTGGTTGGAGAGTGAGGATCTGGGCCAGCACCTGCTGGGCCGTGACCTGGGTCTTCCGGCGGTTGGGCTTGACCGCTTCCTCAAGCACTTTCTTTGCCGCGGGCGTCATGCGGAGGCGATCCTTTTTCGCGACGTCTCTGAGCCTCGGCTTCTTCGGCACGGCGCGCATCGGCAGTGGGGGAGCGTCGGTGCCGGGGACCATGCCCAGGGCACCCAGGGCTTCGTGATCGAGCGACTCAAGGGCCTGGCGAGCTTGCTGCAGGCTCACGCCCAACACGACTTCGATCGAGGGATCCTCCAACAAGGCGAGCAAGACGTGATCGGTGCCGGTTCGGCGATCACCTCGGCGACGAGCCTCCTCACTGGCCCGCAGATAGATGGCCCACGCGTGATGCACCTGTGGCACAACGGATTCGGTGGTCATGATGACTCCTTGTTGTATTTGGTGTGCACGGATTGGCGGGTGACGCCCAAAGCGTCTCCGATCTGCTGCCACGACCAGCCCTTTTCCCGGGCCGACGCGACGTGGTTCGCTTCGACCCTCTCAGCCAGGCGATGTAGCGCCAACGAGGCGCGAAGCCCAATTGCCGGGTCATCCGACGAGAGATTCACGCTAAGTTCTTCGATGTCCATGCCTGTCAGTATAGACTGACATCCTTGATTTGTCAACCTAAACTGACACGGCAGACCGGCACACCGGAGTACCCCAGATGGCCGGATCACGGACGCGATCATTCTGGATAGGAAAGATCACTCTCCTGCCATGGCCGGCGAGTTGCGCCACCTCGCCAATTGGCCCAGGCCCACGCGGGCTCGACGAGCTACGGGTGGATAGCGTCAGCTTGCTCGGCTGGACCGGCGGCCCGGCGCTGGCGTTGAGATCGGTCCGGCGCAGGCCAGGTGCCAGCGCATTGACCTTGATGCCATCGTCGGCCAAGGTGTGGGCGTAGAACACCGTGAGCGCGTTCAGCGCGGTCTTGGACGAGCGGCAGGCGGCGTACCTGCCAGACCAGGGCTTCGATGGGGACCGGGCGCCCCCGTCGAGCCCGGGATCGCCGCGCTGCTGGCTTGGCCAGCGTCGCACTCACCTCTGCCGGGGTCCCCGGCAGAGGGCCGGTCCCGGCGAATACCGCAGCTGCTTGGCAGCACCGCCGCCGGAGGTACCGGCATGTAGGCGCCGCAATTCCTGGCCGGGCTCCCCAACCCGCCAGCGGCCGGGGCACAGCAGTCTCGCAGGACGCAAGCACGAGTCGTAGAGGAGCTAGTGATGACTCAGGTGTACCGCACGCTGCGGGTCGCCCCGCGCGATGAGGGAGTGCTCGGCGTGGTGATTGACGCGCCTCCGATGAACCTGATCGGACCGGAACTGGTGCGCGACCTGGTCGGACTGCTCGGCGCGCTGGAATCCAGCCAGGAGACCAGGGTCATCGTGCTGGAGAGCGCCGACCCGGACTACTTCGTCCCGCACGTCGACCTCACCAAGGTCGCGGAATACACCGCCGAAGCGGCCAAGGCGGGCGGGCCGGATGACGCGTCCCTGGGCATGTTGTGGCACAAGCTCAGCGAGCTGCCGGTCGTGTCGATCGCGAAGATCCGCGGCCGGGCCCGCGGGGCGGGCAGCGAACTGGCGCTGGCGTGCGACATGCGGTTCGCCGCGCGGGAGAACGCCATCCTGGGACAGATCGAGGTCGGCGCCGGCACGACCCCGGGCGCGGGCGGCGTGCAGCATCTGGCCCGGCTGCTGGGACGGGGCCGGGCCATGGAGGCGATTCTCGGCGCGGACGACTTCAACGCCGAGCAGGCTGAACGATACGGCTGGATCAACCGGGCCCTGCCGGACGCTGAACTGGACGCGTTCGTGGCCCGGCTCGCGCGGCGCATCGCGTCGTTCCCCGCCGACGCGGTGCGATCTGCTAAGCGCGTGCTCAACGAGCTGACCCTGCCCGGCGCGGACGCGATCCGCGCCGACGCCCGCCGGTTCCACCAGCTGGTCGTCTCGGACACGGCCAAGGGCCGCACGGCCGCCCTGTTCGCGCAGGGCCTGCAGACTCGTGGCCCGCTCGAACTCAACCTCGGCGACCGCCTTGGAGCCCTGTGACAGATCGAGTGCTGGTTCGGCCCGCAGCCGTCAGGATTCCAAGATCCTTGGCCGCGTTCCACCCTGGATGATCACCACTCCGGCGACTACTCGGCCATAGTGATGATCCGACCGCCAGCACGACATAGTGCCCGATCTGACGCCGCATGGAGGGTCACGCTGGGGCCCGGACTGCCGACCAGGTCGGCGGGACTGCGCGCGTATACCAAGAGCTGCACTGATCACAGAAAGTGATGTAAAGCCTGGGTCGGCTAGCGCAGCGGGCGGAAGGCGGCGCGCAACTCTTCTGAGAAGAGTTGCGGTTCCTCCCAAGCGGCGAAGTGGCCGCCCTTGTCCACCTCGTTGAAGTAGATGACGTTGGGGTACGCCTTCTCGACCCAGCTGCGCGGGGTCCGCCAGATCTCCCCGGGGAACGTCGTGAAGCCGACCGGAATCGAGACCGGCGTGGGAGCCTGGCCGGCCGCACGAGCATTTTCTTGTCCTTCTTCCCAGTACGAGCGCGCAGCCGACGCCCCGGTGCCTGTCAGCCAATACAGGGTGATGTTGTCGATGATGTGTTCCCGGGTGAGATTGCCCGAAGGTTGTCCGTCGACAAAAGCGCGGGCGATCTTCTGGTAGCTGTCCGTATCGTGATCGATCATCCACGCCGCCAGCGCGATGGGTGAATCCAGGAGGGCGTAGCCAATCGTCTCCGGCCGCGTCGCCTGCTCCACGAAGTACCCAGCGCCGGTCGCATGGAATTCGGCGAGCGCGTCGAGGGCGGCACGTTCTTCTGTCGAGGGCGGCGACCCGCTCAGGGCCTCGGCATCGCCCAGCGCCGGCGTGAGAAGGTTGGTGTGGATGCCGATCAGCCCGTCGAGTGCCAGGCGGCCCATCGCGTCGGTGACCTGGGAGCCCACGTCACCCCCCTGCGCGACGTACCGGGTATAACCCAGGCGCCGCATCAGCTCCGCCCAGGCCTGTCCGATACGGATGGGGCCCCAGCCGAGCTCGGTCGGCTCATCGGAGAACCCGTAGCCGGGGATCGACGGCAGCACGAGGTGGAACGCGTCCTCAGCGCGGCCGCCGTGCGCGGTCGGGTCGGTGAGTGGACCGATAGTCTCGAGCAGCTCGACGACCGAGCCCGGCCAGCCGTGCGTCATGATCAACGGCAACGCGTTCTTGTGTGCCGACTCGACGTGGATGAAGTGGATGTCCAGCCCGTCGATCTCGGTCTTGAACTGCGGCAGCGCGTTCAATCGCGCCTCGCACCGGCGCCAGTCGTACTCGGCCGTCCAGTAGCGCGCGAGGTTCTGTATCGCCGCCAATTGCACACCCTGCGACCGATCGATGACGAGTTCCCTGGTCGGCCAGCGCGTCGCATTGATGCGGCGGCGCAACTCGTCGATCTCGCCCTGAGGTACTTCGATTCGGAACGGCCGGACCGCGCTCTCCGCGCTCGCGGTCGTGGTGTCGCTCATGACCGTATCCTCCCCGTCCGCGTCCGCTGGGCGTCTTGTCGATCGTCAAGTGTCGCGAAGTCGAAGCGAAGATCCCTCGATGAGCATAGAACCGAAGACTCCATCAAGCGAGAGACGGCGCACGACTCGCGCGCGCCGTTGGCGACCGGCAATGACTTCCGACGAAGCTTTCGCTCGGACATCCGGCCCCGCCGAGCTCCGATCATCACGGCCAAGACGTAGCGAGCGCTCAGATTGCCCGATCTGGCACTGCATCTGACCCAGGGCCGGGCGTGCGCTCACGTACAGAACGGCGGGTCGGCGCGCGGGCCAGGAGGTGGGTGAATCACAGCGCCGTGGTGTACGCGCTGAGTGGCCGGTGCACGCTGGCCACGGTGATGCCGAGGCCGTCCCGGTCGAAACGATCTTCGTAACGCCTGGGTGTCAGGTAGGGCTGTGATACTGCGAAAGGGGCGGCGCGAGCGGCGCCCCTTTCGCAGGCGGAGTCGAACGGATGCACGATCGCGAAGCAGAAGACTCCGCCCGGGCGCAGGACGCGAGCGGTCTCCGCGATCGCGCCCTCAAAGTCGTCCATGTCGAGCAGGGACATGGACGCCACCGCTAGGCCAACGCAGCGATGCGGCTACCGGCCTTGTTTGCCACTCGGGTGAGCAGGAGAGCGCGGCCAAAAGTGGGTAGGGCCACGGCATGACCACAACGCTGGCCACGCCGCTGGCCCCGTTCGCCGATTCCCTTCCGGTGCCCAAGCGGCTGGTCGCGGCCCGGCAGGACGGCCGGCTGAGCGTGCCCATTCGCGCTGGTGCGCACCGCTTTCACCGTGACCTGCCCGAGTCGGCGATCTGGGGCTACGACGGGACGGTCCCGGGCCCGACGATCGAGGCCGAGCGCGGGCAGCCGGTCACGGTGGAGTGGCGCAACGAGCTGGATGGCGCGTTGCCGGTTGTCGTGACGACCGCTCCCACGGCAGCCGATGCCAGCGGCGTGCCGGTGCAGTGTGTCCCGGGCCTGAGCGGCGGCACGCCCGACCAGGACGCGGCCGCACTGGCCGGTCACACGGTCGTGCATCTGCACGGCGGGCTGGTCCCGGCGCCGTATGACGGCTGGACCGAAAACCTCTTCGCGCCCGGCCAGCAGGCTGTCTTCCACTACCCGATGGGCCAGCGGGCAGCGCTGCACTGGTACCACGACCACGTGATGGGCGTCACCAGGTTCGACGTCTACGCCGGGCTGGCAGGGCTGTGGATTATCCGCGACCGGCGCGAGCGCGAACTCAGCCTGCCCGAAGGGCCGCCGTTCGAGGTGCCGCTGCTGATCCAGGACCGCAACTTCGGCCTCGACGACTCCGGGCGGCTGACCGGCCAGCTGGTCCATAAGACCGACCCCGAGGTGATGGAAGCATTTCCGCCCTTCACAGCCGTGAACGGCAAGGTCTGGCCGCGGCTGGAGGTCCAGCCGGCCACCTACCGCTTCCGCGTCCTCAACGGCTCCAACGCCCGCACCTACCGGCTGGTGCTGCTGCACGACGGTGAACCCGAACTCCACCGGATCACCCAGATCGGCACCGACCACGGGCTGCTCGCCACCCCTACCAGCGTGCCGCCGGACGGGCTCGTACTCGCGTCGGCCGAGCGCGCCGACCTGCTCGTCGACTTCTCCGACCTGGCGCCTGGCAGCGAGCTCACGCTGTTCAACACCGCCGCCGCTCCCTTCGACGGCGCCCCCTTCCCCGCCGCCAACGCCTACGGCGCCGCAGATCCCGGCCGGATGCTGGCGTATCCGCACGTCATGCGCTTCCGCGTCGTAGAAGGCCCGGTGACCCGCCAGACGATCCCAGGCGAGCTCGCCACCGACTACCACCTACCTTCACCGGACGCACTGGCCGGCGCGCCACGCCGCACGATCGCGCTTGTCGAGCGGGAACTCGACGGCCAGCCCAACATGCTCACCATGCGCGAGCTCGTCCTCGTCGGCGACGAGTACACCGGGCCCGCCGTCGCCGTCACCGACGGTGAGCAGACCACCCGCTACCGCGCCGCCGCCGCCCACTTCGAGGACGCCACGACATTCTTCCCCGTCCTCGGCCGGTATGAGGTCTGGCAGCTGATCAACCTCACCGACGACACCCACCCCATCCACGTTCACCTCGACCCGTTCCAGATCCTCTCCCGGCGCCCCATCCGCTACCAGATCCCCAGACACGGCATCGAAGACCGCTCCATCACCGCCGCGGTCACGCTCGAACGCGACCCCGGCGACGAACTCGGCCACACAATCGACGGCAACGAACGCGGCCTCAAGGACACCGTCCGCGTCAATCCCCGCGAGATCGCCGAAATCGCCGTCCGCTTCACCACCTACAGCGGCCGCTACATGTACCACTGCCACATCCTCGAACACGAAGACCGCGACATGATGCGCCCCTTCGTCACCATGCCCGCCGAGCTCATGCCCTTCATGGCCTGACCGGCCCCAGGCCCGCGACCCCTACCAGGAGAGACCCTGGCCCCGTCCGGATCTCGCGTCAGCCGGCTCGGCGGCCTCTAGGGCACGATGATGAGCGGCACCGGCGAGTGGCGGGCCAGGCCCACCGCGACCGAACCAACCGCGCGGTGGGTGGCGTGCGACGAACTGCCCACCATGATGACCACGTTCTCATCCGGGTGGGCTTCGGCGATGACGGTGGCTGCGGCGATCAGCTGATCGGCGATGATGCCCTGGCGCCGTTCGAACTCCCAGGCGGCCCCGCTAACGTCCAGCTGTCCGGCGGCCTGGCCGCGAAGCTCCTGCTCGATCTCGTCGAAGTCGTTTTCCATTTCGGCGATGGCGCCAGGTGACAGCGCGGCGAGGCTGGACAGGTGAGCCACGTACACGACCTCGATGCGCCCGGTCCGGCCCTGCAGCAGGCGGACCGCGGCGTCGAGTGCCCGGCTGGCGGGCGGAGACCCGTCGTAACCGACCACCAGGTGCAGGAATCTTGTGGGCGGCACGGCAGTCGTCATGGCGGCAAGGCTAACCCTTGTGCCATTTGCGTGTCACTGAGTAACAGGGGGATCAAGCCGCGCTCGGGGAGACAGCGTTCAGATCAGCCGGATCTGGCGTGTCCGGGTCATGACCTGTACTGAATCAGCCTGCGCCCAGAACGGCGGGGCGGCGCGCGTTCTCCTGACCTTCGCTGGTTACTCAGGGTGATAGGTCGATCGAAGCAGCCTTTGGCCGACCTGGGCCGGCCCAGTGGGCCAGTCTGCTGGAGCCCCGTCACTCGCAGGCCGCGGCTACTCCATGCCTGGCCAACCGCACGACGCCCGAGCGATGAGAGCATGGGCGCTGTGCGCCGTGGCCAGCGCATCGTATTGCGGCAAGCCGGGGCGGTGATCTTGGGACGCCAGCCCTGGACTCGGGGGCCACGCTCAGGGCTGGCGGGCGGTCACCGGGGGGCGTGTGGCGATGTCACCGGGGCGGACGATACCGGATTGCACCACCCGGGCGTTCATCCCGCGCAGCCGTAGTTGCCGCCCCAGACCGGAGTTGACGAAGCGCATGGCCTCGGCGCCGAACCGCTCGACGAATTTCGCACAGCCCAGATGCGGGGCGTCGCTGACCTGCAACACGGCCCGGCCGACCGCGAGCAGGCTGCCCGCTGGGAGATTGCCTACGCTGAGATCGAGGTCGATGTAGAGCTGGTCGCCGGCCAGCGCCATCCGGTCCGTCCCGCCCGCGACCAGCTCGGCCACCCGGGCGTTCATCACCGTCACCTGCCGCTGCGGGTCAGCTGATCCGTCCGGCATGCTCTTGCTGCCGCGGGCGAGCCAGTTGTCCCCGGCAAGCCCTGCCGCGGGGTCGAGCAGCGCCTCGCCCGGCAACTCCCGCACACCGACCGCCGGGCGGCTGACCATCAGGACGATCCGGCCACCATCGCGGGGCGAATCACGGATCTGGCTAAGCCCAGCTTCCAGGCGCTGGCGCGACAGATGCTCCATGACCCGATTCTCACTGGCCCACTGCCGTCCTGGCCAACGCAATACCTCGCGACCGCGGGCAATCACGTGCAGGCCGACTGCGGCTGTGATCGCGTCGATCGAATCCCGTAAATGTCGGGTTGGTTAGCTGCTGTGTGCGTGGCGCCAGAGCCATGCCGGAGCGCTGATATCGGGCCTCCACGTGAACTCCACATGGTCTGCGACCCGCCTCCACGCCGGCGGGCTCAGTTGAGGTTGATCCGGCCGGGGGCAGCGGCGCCGGGTCGCAATACCGCGGGTGGTCCTCGTGCCACGGTGGCCGTGGCGCGTTCAGGTCTAGCGGATAGGGGGCCCTAATGTCTTCCAAGACGCCGTTCGGTGGCGGGCTCTTAGGCCATTCGCGCCGCTTCGTTATCGTGGTCCTGGCCATTTGGGTGGTCCTGGCGCTTGTGGTGCCCGTCGCCGCCGACGTCGGCTCTGGGCGAGGATCGGCAGCCCCTCGGACTGGCATGCCGCAGATCACCTGGGCCGCGTGTGGTCCGCAATTGGAGTGCGCGAGCGTGCCGGTGCCGCTGGACTGGGGACACCCCAACGGGCCGACCATCGCCCTGGCGGTGGCCCGGCACCTGGCCAGCCACCCCAAGCAGCGGATCGGGTCGCTGTTCATTAACTCCGGCGGCCCCGGTGACTCCGGGGTGGGCTTTGCCGCCGAGCGCGGCCAGGCCCTGGACGCGATGACCGGCGGTCGCTTCGACATCGTCGGCTGGGACCTTCGCGGCGGCGCCGGTGCCAGCGCACCGGTGCGCTGCTTTGCCGACGCCTCCGAGCGAGCCGGTTTCTGGCAGGACCTGCCGGTGCCGACCACCCGGGCCGAGCAGCGGCGCTACCTGGCCAAGACGATCGCGCTGGCCCGGCGCTGCGGTGAGCAGAATGGTGAGCTGTTGGCCCACATCTCCACCGCCGACACCGCCCGCGACCTGAACTATCTGCGGCGGCTGGTCGGTGACCAGCAGCTCACCTACTTCGGGGAGTCCTTTGGGACCCTGATCGGCCAGACCTACGCCAACCTGTTCCCGCGCCGGGTGCGGGCCATGGCCCTGGACAGCGTCGTCGACCCGGTCGCCTCCGCTGCCGGCACTGAGGCGGTGGCGGCCAGCGGCCTGGCCGACACCGACCGCGTGTACCACCAGTTCCTGCGGTTGTGCCAGGCGGCCGGCCCCGGCCGGTGCGCGCTGGCCGGCCACGGCCCTGTGGCGCCGCGGGTCAACCGGCTGCTCAGCCGGCTGCGCCAAGCTCCAATCCCTGCCCCCTCGGCCGACCCGCCCGGGGAGCTGACCTACGGCGAGGCGCTGACCGCCCTCAAGCTCGCCGGCCTGCCCGACCCGAGTCTGTGGCCCGTGGCCGCAGCCGCGCTGGAGGAGGCCATCCAAGGCGACGCCTCCTTGGCCGAGACCATCGCCAGGGGGGCTACCACCGACCAAGTCCGAATGCTGGTCCAGGAGCAGGGCGCGGCACTGGTGTGCGCCGACAGCCCCGCCCGCCACCCCGCCCGCGCCTGGCTGCGGGTCGTGGATCGCCTGGAAGACGTCAGCCGCATCGGCGGACCGGTCGTGGGCTGGCAGCTCGCCGTGTGCGCGTCCTGGCCGACCTCCAGCGCCAACCGCTACACCGGCCCCTGGAACGCCACCACCCGCAATCCGATCCTGGTCATCGGTACCCGGTTCGACCCCAACACGCCGCTGCGCAACGCCCGGCTGGCCGCGCAGCGGCTGGGCAACGCGGTCCTGCTGACCCACGACGGCTACGGCCACCTCAGCCAGCGGGACCCCAGCGCCTGTGTTGTCCGGGCCACCCGCTCCTACCTCATCAACCTCACCACCCCACCACCCGGGACCGTCTGCCCGTCCGACCGCCTCCCCTTCGACCCCGACTTCGGCCAGCCTGTCCATTGACCGCGCACTCTGCCGTTGCTTGGTGAGGTGTGACAGCCATCTGAATGTCGCTGGATTGTCACCAGATTCCGGTGAGGCCGTCTCACCTGCCGTGGCCTGACCATCGAGGCATGGAGCCACGACGTCATGTTCTCGGGCCGGTCACAGTGTCTCGCATTGGCTTCGGCGCGATGCAGCTGCCAGGTCCGGGGGTATTCGGTCCGCCGCGCGACCGCGCAGCGGCCATCGCCGTCTTGCGCCGCGCGGTGGCGCTCGGCGTCGATCACATCGACACCGCTCAGTACTACGGCCCCGGCGTCGCCAATGAACTGATCCGCACGGCACTGCATCCCTACCCCGCAGGTCTGGCCCTGGTCAGCAAGGTCGGCGCGCGCCGGGATGCATCGGGCGGTGTGCTGCGATACGACCGGCCAGCCGAGCTCCGGCAGGGAATCGAGGACAACTTGCGGAGCCTGGCCGTCGACCATCTCACGGTCGTCAATTTGCGCCTGATGGACGGCGCCGAGCCTGGCCAGTACTTCGATGACCAGCTCGCCGCCATGGTGGCAGCGCGTGAGGATGGCCTGATCGGCGGCATCGGCCTCAGCAACATCACGCCCGCCCACCTCCGCCACGCGCTGGCCAACACCGACATCGCCTGCGTACAGAACCTCCTGAACCTGGCGGACCGGCAGTCCATGCCGGTACTCGAGGAGTGCCACGCCCGCGGCATCGCTTTCGTGCCGTTTTTCCCGCTCGGCTCCGGCTTCGCCCGCGGCGGCAACCCGGTCCAGGCCAGCCCGGCGGTTGTGGCCACCGCCGCCCGCCTGCGCTGCACGCCCGCCCAGGTGGCACTGGCCTGGTTGCTGGACTTGCGGCCAGAGGTGCTTTTGATCCCCGGCACGTCCTCGATCAGCCATCTCGAGGAGAACATGGCCGTCGCGAACATCGAGCTTGATTCGGAAGCCCGCGACCTTCTCGGCTAAAGCTGACGGGGAAGTGAGCCACGTCCGTTCGGGTAAGAAATCACTTCCCAGAGCGGGCGGCGGGCATGCCAGGCCCTCGCTCGACGCCAGGCTGGGGTCATCCAGGGCAGCGGCTCGCGCTGCCCTGGCGTGGGCATGTGGTGCGGGGCTGCGCGATAAATGGGTGGACCGCATGCCCGTGATCATGCGAATGTGGTCTTGGTTGACGCCCACTAGCGACTGGAGCAGGGCAATGCGAGGCCTCGAATCTGTCTGGCGCAAGACTGCGGCAAGGTGCCCGCTCTTTGAGCCCGGAGTTGTCAACCGCCTGGGACGCGCCAACTAAGTACGGCCCAGAACGGCCCGGCGATATCGGCTTCCTAGCCGGGCGTCGCGAACCATTCGGCTGCTGCCCCCGGTGATCTGTCGCGGCCGGTAGTTCAGTTTCTCTGGCGCGCCTGATCCCAGCTTCCTGGATTCGGAGATCCCGGCCGGCGTGAAGCACCGATTTCGCGCTTGCCCTCCTGTGGGTGCCTGGCCGCACGTCGCATCCCTATGAGAACTCGCCTGTCGTAGCGGCTGTGTGCCGCTGAATCAGCCAGCAAATCTTCACCATTGGCACGTAAAGGAAAACAGATGATTGAGACGGGGGTTCGGCCAGCCCGGCATGCCCTTGCCGCCGGCGACGGTGCGACCGCGGCCGGCAGCAGCAAGAGCCGCCTCACCATGCGCCTCTGGACGTTGCTACATGCCCAGGCGCTGTTGCGGGGTACGGCGGGTAGCGCCTTGAGCGCAGAAGACGATCGTTGGCGGCTGGCCGCTCACCGGGAAAGCGCACATCGGCGATGACCACTCCCTCGCGTATGGGAGCTGCTTCGCGGGCGCGCGCAGTTGCCGGGTGGGTCAGGACTGGATGAAGGCCAGCAGGTCCGCGTTGATCGTGGCGGCCTGGGTGGTCGGCATGCCGTGCGGGAATCCGTGGTAGGTCTTCAGCATCCCGTTCTGCAGGAGCCGCGCCGACAGTGGCCCGGAGTCGGCGTAGGGGACGATCTGGTCGTCGTCGCCGTGCATCACCAGGGCCGGCACGGTGATCTTTTTGAGGTCCTCGGTGAAGTCGGTCTGGGAGAAGGCCACGATGCCGTCGTAGTGTGCTTTCGCTCCGCCCATCATTCCCTGCCGCCACCAGTTCTGAATGATCGCTTCGGAGGGTTGCGCGCCGGGGCGGTTGAAGCCATAGAAGGGTCCCGACGGCAGGGCCCGGTAGAACTCCGACCGGTTGGCGGCAAGCTGGGCCTGCAGGTCGTCGAAGACGCTCTTCGGCAGGCCGCCGGGGTTGGCGTCGGTCTGCACCATGAGCGGTGGCACCGCACTGATCAGTACTGTTTTGGCCACGCGGCTCTGGCCGTGCCGGGCGATGTAGTGCACGACTTCGCCGCCGCCGGTGGAGTGCCCGACATGGACGGCGTCATGGAGGTCGAGGTGGGCCGTCACCGCGGCCAGGTCGTCGGCGTAGTGGTCCATGTCGTGACCGTCGCTGGTCTGGGTGGAGCGGCCGTGGCCGCGCCGGTCATGAGCGATGACGCGGTAGCCGTGCTGGAGGAAGAACAGCATCTGGGTGTCCCAGTCGTCGGCCGAAAGCGGCCAGCCGTGGCTGAAGACGATCGGCTGGCCCGAGCCCCAGTCCTTGTAGAAGATCTGTGTGCCATCAGTCGTCGTGATCGTGCCCATGTGCCGCCTCCGTTGGTGTGGGCGCCGATGCCGAACCGTCCGCACTGACAGGCTAACCAGCTTCCTGGCAGGACCCCGGGCCAGATCCAATGGCTCACTCATCGGCTACTTGTTTCACTTGCTCTAGGACTGGTGCCCGGCGAGGCTCGGTCCAGGCGCCGGCTCGCCGTCTCATTTCGGCTGCCCATGCTGGCCGTGTGGGCACGTTCGGATCGGTGTGGCCTTTTATTGTGGGGATGTGCTGACCGGACCGCGCCTGCGCCAGGTGGCATTGGTCGCGCGCGATTGCAGCCGGGTAACCGCCGAGCTGAGCCAGGCCTTTGGCTGGGCGGAGCCGTTCCGCGATCCCGGGGTGGGACGGTTCGGGCTGGCCAACGCGGTGTTCGCGGTCGGCGACACGTTCGTGGAGGTCGTGGCGCCGGTGCGACCGGATACCACCGCGGGCCGGTACCTCGAGCGGCGCGGCGGCAGCGGGTATATGGCGATCTTCCAGTTTCCGGACGTGGCGGTGGCCCGGGACAGGCTCGCCGGCCTGGGTGTGCGGGTGGTCTGGACGGCCGACCTGCCCGACATCGCCGCCACTCACCTGCACCCCAAGGACGTTCCCGGCGCTATCGTGTCGCTGGACTGGGCCGCTCCCGCGGAATCGTGGCGATGGGCGGGCCCGTCGTGGACGGGCCGGGCCGCGCAGCACGCTGGCGGCGGCGTGAGGGGGCTGACGATCGAGGTCCACGACCCGCCCGCCGCGGCGCGGCGCTGGGCGGCGGTGCTCGGGATCCCTGTCGCCGGCGGCGGGCAGGCTACCGTCGTGGAGCTGCCGGACTGGGGCCAGTGGTTGCGGTTCGTGCCGGCCCGGGCGGCCCGCGGTGAGGGGATCACTGGGATTACCATCGCTGGGCTGGCCGGCAGCGGGCCGCAGATGATCGGTGGGGTCCGCTTCGCCGGCGAGGAAGGGCGACATGATCACGCTTGACACCGGGACCGAAGACCTGCGCGCCGAAATCGACGGGGGCGTCGCGGTGATCACCATGAACCGCCCCGACCGGCGGAACGCCTTCTCCCAGGCCATGCTGTCAGCCATGGCCGATGTCCTCGCCCAGGCCGAGGCCGACGATGCGGTCGGCTGCGTCGTGCTCACCGGGGCGGGCGGCGCCTTCTGCGCGGGCGGCGACGTCAAGAGCATGGCCGCCTCCCCGGCCGGCCCCGGCAGCGGCGGCCGGTCACTGGACGCGGCCATCCATCGCCAGCGGCTGAACCAGCGGGCCACCAGCGGCCGCCTGTGGGGCATGCCCAAGCCGACGATCGCCGCCATCGGCGGCCCGGCGGCCGGGGCTGGCCTGTCGCTGGCGCTGGCCTGCGACCTTCGTTACGCGGTCCCGGGCGCGGTGCTGACCACAGCCTTCGCCCGGGTTGCGTTCGCTGGAGATTACGGCGGGACCTGGTTTCTGTCCCGGCTGGTGGGCAGCGGCAAAGCCAAAGAGCTCTACTATTTCTCCGAGCGGCTGAGCGCGGAACAGGCCGAACGGCTCGGGATCGTCAACGCCATCTTCCCGCTGGGGGACTTCGAGCGGGAGGTCATGGCACGCGCTCACCGGCTGGCCGCTGGGCCGTCGATCGCTTACCGCTACATGAAGGAGAACCTCAACCGGGCGGTGACCGGCGAACTCGGCGACTGCATGGACCTCGAAGTCACCCACCACGTCCACACGGGGCTCACCGAAGACCACCGCGAGGCCGCCCAGGCGTTCAGCGACAAACGCGAACCCCGCTTCCAAGGCCGGTGACCCGCCACCTCGCCAGCCACCCTCATCCCCGTGGCGTAACACGGCGGTCAGGCGGCGTGGGCTCGAAGGACAGCGCACAGGAGTTGATGCAATAGCGCCTGCGGGTGGGGCGGGGCCCGTCGCGGAAGACATGGCCCAGGTGCCCGCCGCAGCGGCGGCAGACCACCTCGGTGCGGCGCAGCAGCCAGCCCTGGTCCGTGCGTAGCTCGACGGCTGCTTCGCTGGCCGGCTGATCGAAGCTCGGCCAGCCGGTGCCGGAGGCGAACTTGGCGTCCGAGCGGAACAGCTCGTTCCCGCAGCCGGCGCAGCAGTAGGAGCCGTTGTCCTTGGCGTAAAGGTATCTGCCGGTGAAGGCTTGCTCGGTGTGGCCCCGGCGCAAGACGTCATACTGCTGGCGGGTCAGTTCCTGCCGCCACTGCTCGTCGGGCTTGTCGATCTCGGGCGGTGTGGTGTCCGGCGTGGCCCTGGTGCGGCGCATGAGAACTTTCTCCTGGCTTTGGCGCTGACGGTGCTGACACTCTCAGCTGCGGTCACCGGGTCGAACAAGCTCCACAACCCGGTCATTCCGCCAGCAGGAACACAGGCAAATTGACGCTGGGCTCAGACAGCCGCCCGGGCTGGCCGGCCGCAACTGCTGGTGTGACACATAAACATACGGTCCGGCGGCCTGCCTGGTCGGCCGCCGTTGGGGTCTGCCAGCGGAAAGACGAGCTCCTGATAACCGCGCCGGGCCCCCGATATGCACGGGAATTGCTTAAGGTTTCTCGGCGTGGCGGCACCGCATATCGACGGCGCAGGGCAGCGCGGGATGATCTGGCCGTCAGCCGGTGTTGTGCTGTATGGTTGGCCACAGGCAAGGATTCTGCCGCCGTAACGGCGAGCATCTGCCATCTGGCTCCGTCCGCCGGGCAAGACCTGATGCGGGCGCAAGGCATCCCGTAGCGATCGGGTGTTCTCCACTGTTTCTGGATTTCGCCAGGATGCTCGTTTCCCCAGTCGCCGCTGGCGTTCACATTTAGCCACCCGGCACTTCTTCTGCGTGCCCTTTTGCGGGTGCTACGAAAGGAATACCCCTTATGACCACAGTCACCGACAATCCGCAGGGCACGCTGGCCCGAGACACGCTCCCGGCCCCTGATGCCCGCCCTGCCCACAACTCCCAGCGGACCCGGAATTCCGGCCGGCCCCGGGACACCCGGCCCGGGAACACCCACGCCGCCCCAGGCGCCTCGTCTGCCCAGGACACCGCGACGATCCCGGTTTCGGGCCTGCTCGACATCACCGACGGAAAGGCATTCATCCGCCGCGAGGGCTACCAGCGCGGGCCGTCCGATACCTCCCTGTCCCTCACCCAGGTCCGGCAATACGGGCTGCGCCGGGGCGACCAGGTCACCGGCGCCGCGCGGCCAGCCCAGCCGGGCAATCCGCGCGAACGGCACGCGACACTGACCCAGGTCGACTTGGTCAGCGGACTCGATCCGAAGCAGGCCGCTCAGCGCCCCCACTTCGCGGAACTGACGCCGTTGCACCCGCAGCAACGGCTCCGCCTGGAAACACCCGCCGGTTCACCGACAGCGCGGATCATTGACCTGATCACGCCCATCGGCAAGGGCCAGCGCGGGCTCATCGTGGCCCCGCCGAAGGCCGGCAAGACCATGGTGCTCCAGGCGATCGCCGGCGCGGTGGCCGCCAACCACCCTGAGGTGCACCTGATGGTGGTACTCATCGGCGAACGCCCGGAGGAGGTCACCGAGCTGCGCCGGTCGGTGCACGGTGAAGTGATCTCCGCGACCTTCGACCAGGCTGCCGAAGAGCACATCGCGGTCGCGGAACTGGCCATCGAGCGGGCCAAGCGACTGGTCGAGCTGGGCCGCGACGTGGTGGTGCTGCTGGACTCGATCACCCGGCTCGGCCGTGCCTACAACCTGGCCGCCCCGGCCAGCAGCCGCATCCTGGCCGGCGGCGTGGCGGTCAGTGCGCTCTACCCGCCGCGCCAGTTCCTCGGCGCCGGCCGCAACACCGAGGAAGGCGGCTCACTGACCCTGCTGTGTACCGCCCTGGTAGACACCGGGTCGCGGATGGACGAGGTGTTCTTCGAGGAGTTCAAGGGCACCGGCAACATGGAACTGCGGCTGCGCCGCGACCTCGCCGGCAAGCGCATCTTTCCCGCGATCGACGTGCTGTCCTCCAGCACCCGCCGCGAAGACCTGCTGCTGGCTCCCGGTGACAGCGCAGCCACCGCCACCCTGCGCCGGGTCCTCGCCGAGCTTGGCCCCCAGCAAGCCGCCGAGCTGCTGCTCGACAAATCCCGTGATACCACCTCGAACGCCGAGTTCCTGCGGCAAATCCAGCGGAGCACCCAGCCACTGGCCAGCTGACCGCTGGCCGACGCCCCCGGACGTCACCGCGCCGTCAGCCCGGACCAGGTGCGTATCCCGACGGCCACCCCAGCCGGTCCTCGGGTCTGCGGGGCACCATCGAACTGTCGGTCATCACGTGTCCTTCCGCGGGCCGCCTTTCCCGCAGCTCATCGTCGGGCTACGTCACTCAGACAGCCGGTAGGACACGCCCTGCCTGCCGCCTACCTCTGCGTTTCGTGATGCCCGGATTAACTGGCCGGGTCCGGCGGTTAGCAGCGTCCGGCGGTTCTTGCCAGAAGTGAGACCGATCGGAGAACGGAAGGTGCCATGCCGAAGGCGGTGCGATTCGAAGAGTACGGCGGGGTCGAGGTCCTCCATGTGGTCGAGGTGCCCATGCCGGAGCCGGGGCCCGGGCAGGTGCTGGTAGAAGTCAAGGCGGCGGGCATCAACCCGGGTGAAGCCAAGATCCGCGAGGGCCTGCTGCACTCCCGGTGGCCCGCCACGTTCCCCTCGGGGCAGGGCAGCGACCTGGCCGGGGTCGTGACGCAGACCAGCCCCGGCGTGACCGGGTTCGCCGCGGGGGACGAGGTCATCGGGTTCACCGACAACCGCGCCAGCCAGGCCGAGTATGTGCTGACCGGGGCCGGCAACCTCATCCCCAAACCGGCCGGCGTGCCATGGGAGGTCGCGGGCTCGCTGTTCGTGGTGGGGGCCACGGCCTACGCGGCCGTGCGGGCCGTGACACTGACCACGGGTGACACGGTCGTCGTCTCCGGGGCAGCGGGCGGCGTCGGCTCGGTCACCGTCCAGCTCGCCAGGCGCGCCGGCGCTACCGTGATCGGCCTGGCCAGCCCCGCCAACCACGAATGGCTGGCCGGGCACGGGGTGATCCCGGTCAGCTACGGCGACGGGGTCGCCGACCGGATCCGCCAAGCCGCGGCAAAGGTCGACGCGTTCATCGACACGTTCGGCGCGGACTACGTGCGGCTCGCGCTCGACCTCGGTGTCAAGCCATCCCGCGTCGACACGATCGTTCGCTTCGACGCGGTACAAGAGTACGGGGTCAAGGCCGAGGGCAACGCGGCCGGAGCGAGCGCCGATGTGCTCGCCGAGCTAGCCGGGCTGATCGCGGCCGGCGAACTGGAGATCCCCATCGCCGCGACCTTCCCGCTGGATCAGGTGCGGGACGCTTACCGGCTGCTCGCCCGGGGCCACCTCCGCGGCAAGATCGTCCTGCTGCCCTGACCGCCGCGCCCAGCCCGCCGCCGGCCGCGGCCATGAAACCGTTGCCGACGTGACCGAGGAGCTGGCTCTGGTACTTGGTGAGTATCGGCTGGAGCAGGCCGAAGAAGACGAAGACCGCGGCCATGGTGAGGGCGCGTGGGGTGCGCTTCAGCCGCAGCCATTCCAGGCGCCACGGCCACCAGGGCATAATGACGGGGCCGGCGCTGTTGGCTGGAGCGTCTGAGTCCCGCCCAAAATCCCCCCGAAGGGCCGGTTCACCGTGACTGTGCATGACATCGCCGTCAAAACCCTGAGCGGCCAGGACGCCTCGCTGGGCGATCTGGCCGGGACCACCCTGCTGGTGGTGAACGTCGCGTCGAAGTGCGGCCTCACCCCGCAGTACGCAGGCCTGCAGCGGCTGCACGACCAGTACAGCAAGCGCGGGTTCGCGGTCGTCGGCTTCCCCTGTAACCAGTTCGGCGCCCAGGAGCCCGGTACCCCTGACGAGATCGAGGAGTTCTGCTCGGTCAACTACGGGGTCAGCTTCCCGATGTTCGAGAAGATCGAGGTCAACGGCCCGGGCCGGCACCCGGTCTACACCGAACTGACCGCGATGCCCGACGCTGAAGGCGAAGCCGGCGACATCCAGTGGAACTTTGAGAAGTTCCTGGTCGGCCCGGACGGGACGGTCATCGCCCGGTTCCGCCCGCTGATGGAGCCCGAGGACCCGGCGATCGTCTCCGCGATCGAGGCGAACCTTCCCGGCTGACCAGACCGGGACGATGGGCGCCGCGCCGCTGCGGATCAGGCCCGCCACCGCGGCCGACGCGGGTGCGGTGGCCGGCCTCGCCGAAGGACTGGCGCAGTCGTTCGCCTTTTCCCGGGCGAGCTTTGACGCCCACTACCCGGCGCTGCTCGCGGCCGGGCACGCCTGCCTGCTCGTCGCGGTCACCGGCGCGGGCGCGGCCAGCGATGAATGCGTCGGATACCTGCTCGGCTTCGAGCACCTGACCTTCTACGCGAACGGCCGGGTGGCCTGGGCGGAGGAGGTCTTTGTCCGCGGCGACCTGCGTGGGCGCGGCATCGGCCGGGCCCTGATGACCGCGTTCGAACGGTGGGCGCGCGAGCGCGGCTGTGCGCTCGTTGCGCTCGCGACCAGGCGGGCGGCGCCGTTCTACCACGCGCTCGGGTACGAGGACTCGGCCACCTACCTGCGCAAGCTCCTGCCCGGGCGGGGCTGACCGGCCGCGTCACTCGGTCCTGCGCAGCACCTTCCGCGGGTGGGAGCCGTCGACGTAACCGACGAACGGCGGGTAGATGTTGTAGCCGAGCAGTTCCTGCAGCCGCTCGGGAAGCTGCCGGACGATGTCGCGGGGCACGGCCAGGCAGTGGTTCTCCTGCGGGCGCAGCCAGGAGACCGCGTACTCCAGGATCACCCCGAGGCGCGGCCTGCTTGTCTGGTTGGCCCCGCCGCCGTGCCAGAGGCTGCCGAGGTAGAACATGGCCGAGCCGGGCGGCATGGTGGCGGCCACGACCGGGTCGCCGGGGCCGGGCTGGCGCCCGGGCTCCCACTGGTGGCTGCCCGGAACGTACCTGGTGGCGCCGTTCTCCTCGGTGAACTCATCCAGCGGCCACATGGTGTTGACCACGACCGGCGGGTGCGGCTCGGGCAGCGGGTAGATCGCGTCGTCCCTGTGCAGCATCTGGGCGCTCTCCCCGGGCCCGATGCGGATGCCCACCGGGGCGCTGAGCTGATAGTGCCCAAGCACCTGGTCGAGCACGTCGAGCAGCAGCGGGTGCACGGCCAGCCGGTCGAACGCCCGGGTCTTGGCGAACAGCGCATAGACCCGCTGGGTGTCGTAGCCCTCGAACTCGTTGCGGCCCGTCGGGGTCGCCGCCAGGACCCGGTCCAGGTCGGCGCGGGCGGCCGCGACGTCCCCGTCGCTCATCAGCCCGGAGACGACGACGTAGCCGTCGCTGGTCAGCCGCTGCGCCACGTCCTGGCTGGTGCACGTCGCGCCTGGCAAGGTCACCATCGAGCGAAGCGTAGACCACCCGCGGACCCTGGCAAATAGGCTCCCGTCTCCCGCGGTCCCTTCTTTCGCTGCGATACGACGTCCCGGGGCGAACCGACTCCGCACGATGCGGAGTGGCACCGCCCTGCCAAGGGCAGGGGTGCGGTACTTTCCGGGTGCCGCAGAGCGGGGCGGGCGCCGAGCGGGGGTGGGCGCCGAGCGGGGGTGGGCGCGGAGCGCGGGTGGGACAAGCGGAGCGCGGGGCGGGACAAGCAGAGCGCAGAGGTGGGACAAGCAGAGCGCAGAGGCGGGACAAGCAGAGCGCGGAGGCGGGACAACAGAGCGCGAGGCGGGAGAACAGAGCGGAGGAGGGCCCAGTGCGGAGCAGGCAGTACGGCCCCGACGTGCTCGCCGCAGGAAATAAGCGCCAGCGCCGGGAGCTACCGCGGGTACCGGCCGAACCCGGGCTGGTCGTGGAGGATGCCACCGGCCGGTTCTGCGGGGCCGTGGTGCTGTGCGAGAAGGACGCGGTCACCCTGGAGGACCGGTACGGCAACCGGCGGGTGTTCCCGCTCGGCCCGGCTCCCTTCCTGCTCGGAGGGCGCCGGTCATGCTGGTCAGGCCCGTCGGCCGCCGGGCCTCGCCCCGCGGGCCGGCCTGCCCGCCGGGCGCACCGCCTCGGGTTCCGTGGCCGCCCCGCCCAGCCGGGCCAAGGTCGCGCGGGCGAGCCGCATCTACGTCGAGGGCCGCCACGACGCCGAGCTTGTGGAGAAGATCTGGGGGGACGACCTGCGCGACGTCGGCGTGGTCGTGGAGTACCTCGGCGGCATCGACGACCTGCCCGCGATCGTCGACGGGTTCCGCCCCGGCCCCGGGCGCAGGCTCGGCGTCCTGGTGGACCACCTGGTGGACGGGTCGAAGGAGAGCAGGCTCGCCGCCGCCGTGCAATCCCCGGACGTGCTCGTCGTCGGCCATCCCTACATCGACGTCTGGGCGGCGGTCAAGCCGTCGGCTCTCGGCATCGGCGGCTGGCCGCGGATTCCCCCGGGCCAGCCCTGGAAGGAAGGCGTGCTGGCGGCCCTCGGCTGGCCGCCCGACACCGCCCGGGCATGGCAGCGCATCCTGCGCGCGGTGACCAGCTTCGCCGACCTCGAACCGGAGTTCCTCGGCCGGGTCGAGGAACTGATCGACTTCGTCACGGCGCAGGGCAGCCCTGAACCGCATCGGGCATGATGGCGGCGTGCCGGCCTACGCGGACTTCGCCAAGTTCTACGACCAGATCATGGGCGACCGCAGCGCCATCATCGAGCGGGTCCGCGGCTACGTACGGCGCTACCTGCCGGACGCGGGCTCACTGCTCGAACTGGGCTGCGGCACCGGCGCCGTGCTCGCCGGCCTGGCCGACGGCCTGCAGGTCACCGGCATCGACCTGTCACCGCAGATGCTCGCCACCGCCACGGCCAGCCTCCCCGGGGCTCGCCTGGAGCAGGCGGACATCACCGAGTTCTCCCTCGGCACCACGTTCGACGTGGTGATCTGCGTCTTCGACACGCTCAACCACCTGCCCTCGTTCGACGCCTGGCTGGCGATGTTCCGCCAGGTGGACGCGCACCTGGCCGAGGGTGGCCTGTTCATCTTCGACGTCAACACGGTCGGCAGGCTGCGCCTGCTGGCCGCCGCCCCCGCCTACGTCGAGGACTTCGGCCCGCACACGCTGGTCATGGACGTGACCACGGGCGACGGCGGCGTCTTCCCCTGGGATGTGCGGATCTTCGAACGGGTCGAAGGCAACCAGTTCCGGCTGCATCACGAGCGGATCGGGGAACTCGGCATCCCGCTCGCCAGGATCGACGAGGCGCTCACGCCCCGCTTCGAACTGCTGGAGGCGACCGACACAGACGGCCGCCCGGCGAACGACGAATCCGACCGGGCGTATTTCGTCTACCGGCACCGTAAGCCGGACACCGGCTAGCTCATCTTGCCCGGGCGGCGGCGCTTGCGGCTCACACCCGGGACCCGGCGGCCGTCTTCCAGGTAGACCAGCGCCCGGTGGGCCGTCGCCGCCCGGACGCGCCGCCGGATCGGGCCGCGGAGCAGCGGGAGAGCATCCTGCAGCGCGACGAAACGGTATTCGGAGACCTCCTCGGGCTGGACCACGATGGCGGCGAGGCGCTCGTCGCCGAAGGCACCGCAGTCGAAAAGGAACCGGACGCCACCAGGCCTGCCCGGGCGGGGGCGGCGGAAATCCATGCAGGCCAGACGGCCCTGGCTCACCTCGATGCCGCACTCCTCGCGCACCTCGCGGCGGCACGCCTGCCAGGGACTCTCGCCGTCCGCTTCCATGACGCCACCGGGGATCGTCCAGCCCGACTTGTAGGTCGGCTTCAGGATGAGCAGCCGGCCAGCCAGGTCGAAGATGAGCGCCCCGGCGGAGACCGGGATCGCCGGGAGGACCTCCTCCTCCGGGCCCGGCTGCGCCGCCTGGCTGCCGTCGCTGGTCACGACGTCACGCTACGGCACAAGCCACGGGATGATGACGGGGTGACCGACTACATCTTCCGGCCGCCGTACGGCACACCCGAGTCACGGGCAGGCCGGCCGCCGCGGCCGCGCACCGAAAAGCTGCCGGGGATGCTGGTCGAGCGCGACGTGGCGGTCATGGTTGCTCCGGGCGAACCCATGTACGTCGACGTCTACCGCCCCGGCTCACGGGTTCCCGTGGCACCACTGATCGCGTGGTCGCCGTATGGCAAGCACAACCCGGCTCCTATCGGCATCCTCTACCCGCGCAGCGGCGTCAAGCCCGAGCACACCTCACCGCTCACCACGTTCGAGGCTCCCGATCCGCAGTACTGGGTGCCGCGCGGCTATGCGATCGTCACCGCGGACATCCCGGGCACCTGGTTCTCCCGCGGCCGGGCGACCTACCTCTCGCCGGAGGAGGCGCAGGCGTTCGCGGAGCTCATCGAGTGGGCCGGGACCCAGCCGTGGAGCAACGGCCGCGTCGGCCTGTCCGGGGTGTCCTACCTGACCAGCGCGCAGTGGCGGGTCGCCGAGCTGAGCCCGCCGCACCTGGCGGCGATCAACCCGTGGGAGGGGTGGAACGACACCTACCGCGAGGTCGTCAGGCACGGCGGGATCCCGGAGACCTCGTTCTGGCCTTATATCTGGCGGCGCTGGGGCGCGAGCGTGACCGAGGTCGAGGACCTGGCGGCCGAGACCGCCGCGCACCCGTTCTACGACGACTTCTGGCGGTCCAAGAGCGCCGACCTGGAGAAGATCACCGTCCCGGCCTTCGTGGTAACAAGCTGGTCCGACCACGGGCTGCACTCCCGCGGCACGCTTGAGGGGTTCCGGCGGATCTCTTCGGAGCACAAGTGGCTCGACGTGCACGGGCGCAAGAAGTGGGCGTACTACTACGACCCGGAGTCGGTCGAGCGGCAGCGCGTCTTCTTCGACTACTTCCTGCACGACCGGGGCCCGGGGCCGGTGAACTGGCCGGCGGTCCGGATGGAGGCCCGCGAGTCGTACTACCGCGGCAGGCACCGAACGGCCGGCCGGTGGCCGCCGGCCGAGACCGAGTACCGCACGCTCTACCTGCACCCGCCGCCGGGCGCGGGCGCACGGGGCATGCTGGCGCCCGGGCCGGGCGCCGCCGAGGACCAGGTCAGCTACGACAGCCTCGGCTCGGGCCTGGCACCGCGCCGGGCGGAGTTCTCGATCACGTTCGACGACCCCGTGGAACTGATCGGCCACATGGTCGCCACCTTGTACTTGTCCTCGCCGCAGGCGGAGGACCTCGACGTCTTCGTGGCACTGTTCAAGCTGGACGCCCGGGGGCAACCTCGTCAACGTGTTCTCCCGGCCTGACGGGCCGGCGTAGCGCTTGAGTTTTACCTGCCCTGCCGGGCGGCGGCGTTCCCCGGGCCGCCGGCGGGCTGCCCCCTCGCACTGGGCTTTTGCTCGAAACGACCATATCGGGCCGGGTCCGGCGCTAGTCTCCTCAATGCATCCGCTTCCTGGAGTTTGGGGCCAGCCGGTGTCCGACGTGGAACGCGATTCCCGTGCTCATTCTGTGATTGGTGCGGCCTGCCATGGCCGCGTCGCCGCATCCTTATCCAGCCCTTGCCTTAGCCGGTTACCTGGGCGTCCATCTCGTTTCGCGCGTGCGGCAGGGCTCCCTTCTGCCCGCGCGCGGTCCCATTCGGATCCGGAGGTAACCGGCCAGTGAAAGCTGCGGTGTTCTACGAATACGGGCCCGCGGAGGCGATGCAGTACGCGGACATCCCCGATCCCGGCGTCGGCCCGGGGGACGTGCTGATCCGGGTGCAGGCCTGCGGCGTCAACCACTCGGACTTAGACTCCCGGGCCGGGACGTCGCGGTGGCCGTTCAAGCTGCCCATGGTCCTCGGCGCGGAGTTCACCGGAACCGTGGTCGAGGCGGGCAGCCAGGTACGGCACATCGCCGCCGGCGCCCTCGTCACGGCCCTCCAGCAGTTCAACTGCGGCCGCTGCCCGCAGTGCGCCATGTGGCGGCCGGACCTTTGCGAGGACTTCGAGATCTTCGGTACCACCAGGTGGGGCGGGTACGGCGAGCTTGTCCGCGTGCCGGCCAGGGTGGTGGTGCCACTCGACGCCGACGACGATCCGCTCGTGATGGCGGCGGGGCAGTGTGTCGTCAGTACCGCATGGCACATGGTGAACCGGCTGGCGCTGGTGCGGCCGGGCGACGTGGTCCTGGTCCCCTCGGCCTCCGGCGGGGTGGCAGGGGCCCTGGTCCAGTGCGCGAAACTGGCCGGGGCGACGGTGATCGCCACGGCAGGTTCGGCCGCCAAGGCCGGGCGGGTGGCCGCGCTCGGCGCGGACGCGGTCGTGGTCCGTGGTGACGGTGACATCGCCACGGATCTGCTGGATGCCACGGGCGGCCAGCGCTTCGACGTGGTGCTCGACACAGTGGGCGGTGACCTTTTCGGCGCCCATCTGTCGGTGTTACGCGAGGAGGGCACGCTGGTCACCTGCGGCGCGCACGCAGGCGAGGTGGTGCCGCTCGACCTGATCCCGCTGTTCCGCAACGGCTGGCGCATCGTCGGGTTCCGGCTGGCGCCGCCCGACGACCTCGCGGCCTCGCTGGAGCTCATCCGGCGTGGCGCGGTCAGGGTGCCCATCGCCGCCACCTTCCCGGTGAGCGACGCCGCCGAAGCGCACCGCTTCCTGGAGCGCCGTCAGCATGTCGGGAAGGTGCTCCTTGTCGCCGCCTGACCCCGCCCGCCCGGCCGGCGACCCCATGCTTACCACACAGTCACGCCCTGGTGACGGGCTGACACGACCAGTGGCCCTGTGAGACTATGGCCGCGTTATCCGACATACCGCTTTTCAGCAGATCAGTACGTTGATGCCGCACTCCGGACGGGTGCGTAAATGTGATCATGCCAATGCAAACCGGCTCGCACCAATAGGAAGAACATCGTGGAGGTAAGCCCCGTGGATCGATCAGATCAGGAAAGTACGCCGCGACGGGCAGAGGGATTGGGTCGGCGCCAATTCCTCCGCGGAGTTGCCGCTACCGGCGCCGTGGCGGGTGCCGGGAGCTTATTCGCCGCGTGCGGCGGCGGATCAAGCTCCCAAGCCCCGAAGCAGGCCACTCAGGCCAGCCGCTCGTTACGGCGTGGCGGCAACCTCAAGCTGGGCCTCACCGGCGGCTCCAGCTCGGACACCCTCGACCCGCACAAGAGCCTGACCTACCTGGACACCTCCCGCCTCCAGTCGCTCTACCAGCCCCTTGCCCAGCTCGACGCCCAGGCGAAGGTCGAGTACGTGCTGGCGGAATCGATCACCCCGCACGGGTCCCTGTCCAACTGGATCATCCGGCTGCGGCCGGGCGTGACGTGGCACGACGGCAAGGCGTTCACCGCCGACGACGTCATCTTCACGTTCCAGCGGGTATACGACAACGACTTCACCGGCAAGTTCGGCCTCGGCCCGATCGACCTCAAGCACACCAAGGCCGTTGACAAGCTCACCGTCCAGGTGAAGATGACCAAGCCCTTCGCCAGCTTCGCCGAGCAGCTCGCCGCGTTCTGGTACAACCTGTACATCGCGCCGGTCGGGTTCAACCCGGCGAAACCGGTGGGCACGGGGCCGTTCGTCTACCAGAGCTTCACCCCGGGCCAGCGCAGCGTGTTCACCAGGAACCCGCACTACTGGAAGTCGGGCCTGCCGTACGTGGACACCCTGACCATCATCGACTTCAGCGATAACACCAGCCTGCAGAATGCGCTGGCCACGGGCGTTATTCACGGCGCCGGCGCGCTGGACGGGCCACAGGTCGCGTCGCTGGCCACCACCAGCGGCATCAAGACGGTCGTGTCGCACTCGGGCGAGATCGTCCCGTTCACCATGCGCGTCGATCAGCCGCCGTTCAACGACGTCAACGTCCGCCAGGCGATGCGCCTGCTCGTCGACCGCCCGCAGTTGATCGACTCGGCGCTCGACAGTTACGGGGTGGTCGCCAACGACCTGTTCTCCCCCTACGATCCCGACTTCGACCACTCACTGGTCCGCCCGGCCCAGGGCGACATCCCGCACGCCAAGTTCCTGCTGAAGAAGGCGGGCCAGGAAGGCCTGACCGTGCAGCTCACCACCTCGGCGGTGGCCACGGGCACGGTGGCGATGGCGACCGTGCTCGCGGCCCAGGCCAAGGCGGCGGGCGTCACGGTCAACATCAACAACGTCCCGCCCGGCACCTTCTTCGGGCCCAACTACCTGAAGTGGACGTTCTCGCAGGACTACTACAACTACTACCCCTATCTCTCACAGGTGGCGGAGTCGATGCTGCTCGGCTCGCCGTTCAACGAGACGCACACCAGCAACCCGCAGTACACCAGCCTGTACAACCAGGCGAACGCGACGGCCAACCCGTCGGTGCGCAGGGAGATCCTGCGGGAGATGCAGCAGTTCGACTTCAACGAGGGCGGCTACATCGTCCCGGCCTATATCGACGTGCTTGACGCCTATAGCGACAAGATCACCGGGTACACGCCCGGCAAGGTCGGCCAGCCGTTGTCGAACTTCGACTTCGAGCACTTCGCGTTCGTCGGGTAGCACGGCTGCATGAAACACCTGGCCCGGACGGCGCATCGCCGTCCGGGCCAGGTGTTTGCCGTGCCTGCTGGTGACGGTCAGCGCAGCAGCATGTTCCGCACGGACAGGGTGGTGTTGATCATCCCCGTGCCGTACATGAGGTCGGCCACGCGCTGGACCTGCCCGACGCTCAGGAACGTCGGATACTGCCCGATCGTGACGAGTGACGCCTCTCGCGAAGACATCTCCGGCAGCGTGCGCAGCACCGACTGGGCGATGCCAGGCTGGGCCGCGCTGGCCTTGGCCTGGTCGAGCGCTTCACGGAAGGCCTGCAGGGCGGCGGTGTTACCGCGCGCATAGCTGGCCGTGGTGAAGTATCCCGACAGCGGCAGGCCGGCCGTCACACCGCTGCACGCGTCAAGCAGCTCGATGGCGCCGAGCTGGGTTTCCGCCTGCAGGATGTAGGGCTCGGTGGCCACGATCGCGTTGACCGTATGATCGCGCAGCGCGCTGATCATGCTGCTCGGGGGCATGGCGTCCCACACCACGCTCGACGGGCTGACACCGTCGCTCTGCAGGGCAGACTCGGTCGCCAGCGTCTCGATGTTGTAGGGGGCGGATGCGGAGAAGGGAGCAAGCTCACGCGGGGGCGTGGCGACGGCCTTGCCCTGTAAGTCCTGGGGAACCCGCACCGATGAGCCGGGAAGCGTCAGCACTTCCATCAGGCCCGGTGTCGCGTCGTAGCCGTCCGCGATCAACCGTAACTGCGCGCCGCGCGCGCGGGCCTGCACGTAGAGCAGCCCGGAGTAGTCACCACTGACCACCTCCGCCTGGCCGCTGGTCAGTGCCCCATACGCCTGCTGGAGGGTCTGGTACGTCTGCACCGTCACGTTCAGCCCGTGCTGGGCGAACAGTCCGTGCTTGACGCCTACCTGCAGTGGGGCGTTCTCGAATCCGGGGACGACTGCCACCGTGATCTGCTGGCCGCCGCCCTGCGCCTGGCCGCCCGGCTGGCCGGACGAGGCGCCCATCATGGGGACGTGGCAGCCCGTCGCGAATAACACCAGCCAGGCCGAAGCCAGGGTCATGCCCGACCGGCGCAGCATCCTGCCGCGCCCGGTGCGGGGTCTAGCCTCACCAAGACCCAAGGAAGCTCCTCCATTGTCCGGATACCTGTGGAGCAGGGATACGCCGACATTTCCTAAGGAACCTAGTCGTGCCGGGGTGCTCCGTTCCTTGCATACGCTAGACGTTCGGCAGCGCCCGCGTGCCCGGTCGATAAGACTCGTATGCCCTAGGTGCCCATTTAGCACCAATAGCAACTTCCAGCGCCGAAAGTATCTTTAGATAACAGTGGTAACACTTGATGTGGGTGACGCGGCCAGGCGTTAGAGTGAGCCCCAGACTCTGCTGAGACGGCCGTGCGCAGAATGGCCGGCCGAGAAGTGTCGGTGTTTCAGCTTCGCGCGGCATAACGCGGCTCAGTGGACGCCTGCCGTTCCCCAGGTGAGAGGTGCAACACTGTGCGGTCCAGGCGAGACATAGCGGACAGTCCGGCCCGTGACGCGCTTCTGCGGTCACCGGCGCACGTCCCCACCGCATCCTTAGAGGTGCCCGCAAGCCGGGCCCAGTTCCGCGGCGGCGCGGCCGGCAACGGCACGGCGCCCCATGACGGTAGTTCCCCGGCCAGCCCCCACCCGGTTTCCCCCGCCGGGCGGAAGTCGTTACAGAACGGGCTGAAGAACTGGCGGGTGCGGTCCCGTCTCCTGCTCCTGGTCGTGTTACCTACGTTATCCGCGGTGATCTTGGGCGGCGTCGCCGTGGCCGCCTCCATCCGCAGCGCGGCCGCTTACCAGCGGGTGGAACAGTTCTCCAGGCTGGGCGGCGAGATCACCGGCCTGGTCCAGGCGTTGCAGGCCGAGCGCGAGGACACCATCAGGTACATCACGATGGGCCCGGCCGCGGGTGGACGTGGCGCGCCGCACTCCGCGTCCGCGGGCGAGCTTGCCGTGCTCAGTCAGGACTACAACGCCACCGACAGGCTCGCGGCCACGGTGCGGGGCCTGGCGGGCAACATCGGCAGCTCCTACCCTGCGGTGGCACGGCAGGAGGCCCAAGGAGCGATCACCGCGATCAACGGGATCGGCGCGCTGCGCAGTGCCGCGACCGGCACCCAGATTCCCTCCTTGGCCGTCATCCAGCAGTACGCCTCCACGATCGACCAGTTGCTCGCGCTGCAAGGTGAAATCGCCACCGGCGGCAACGACGCGGCGCTCGCCGACACCGTCCGTGTCGTGGGCCTCATCTCCGGAATGAAGGAGGAGGTGTCGCAGGAGCAGGCGATCCTCACCTCGGCCCTGACGCCGGACCTGGTGGGCGCGGGCCAGTTCCAGCCGGGCCAGCTCTCCGCGCTCAACGCCGCGCAGGCAGAGCAGCAGGCCGACGTGGCGCAGTTCGGCCTCGGCGCCACCGCCGGCCAGCGCCAGCTCTACGAGAGCACGCTGTCGTCGGCACAGGCCAACCGGGCGCAGGCACAGATCCAGCAGGCGATCACGCTCGCGCTCGGTGGCGGATCCTCGGCGGAGAACCCTGCCTACACCAACGCCGCCAATGGCTCCGCGTACCTGGTGGCCAGCCTGCATTCGGTCGAGCAGCGATTCATGAACTCGATCATCGCCCAGAGTGCGTCACAGCGGGGCAAGGCGATCAGGTCGGCGCTCATCGACAGCGCCGCGGTGATGCTGGTGCTCGCGCTGGCTCTGTTCTTCACGACGGCCGTGGGCCGGTCGATGACCCGTCCGCTGCGCAGGCTGCGCAGCGGCGCGCTCGACGTGGCCGGCGTGCGGCTGCCGGAGACGGTGCGCCGGATGACCAAGGGCGACGTCACGGACGCGGCGCTGGAGGTCGAGCCGATCGACGTGGACTCCACCGACGAGATCGGTGAGGTCGCGCGGGCCTTCGACCAGGTGCACCGCGAGGCGGTGCGGCTGGCGGCCAACGAGGCGGCGCTGCGCGGGAACGTCAACGCGATGTTCGTCAACCTGTCCCGCCGGTCCCAGTCGCTGGTCGAACGGCAGATCCGGCTGATCGACGACCTGGAGCAGGGGGAGCAGGACCCCGAGCGGCTGGCGAACCTGTTCCAGATGGACCACCTGGCCACCCGGATGCGCCGCAACTCCGAGAACCTGCTGGTGCTGGCCGGTCACGAGCTGTCCAGACAGCGCGCGGAGCCGGTGGCGTTAGTCGACGTGCTGCGGGCTGCGGTCTCCGAGATCGAGCAGTACGAGCGGGTCGTCCCGAACATCCAGCCGGGAATCTCGGTCCGCGGGCAGGCGGTCAACGATGTGGTGCACCTGCTGTCCGAGCTGGCCGAGAACGCGACCACGTTCTCGCCCGCGGACACCCCGGTGAACGTGTCGGGGCACCTGCTCAACAGCGGCGGCGCGCTGCTGGACATCACCGACCGGGGTGTCGGGATGGATGCCGACGAGATGGCACACGCGAACTGGCGGCTGGACAACCCGCCGGTGGTGGACGTCGCGGTGTCCCGGCGGATGGGCCTGTTCGTGGTTGCCCGGCTGGCCTCCCGGCACGGCATCCGGGTCCGGCTGCGCCCCGCGACCATGGGCGGCCTCACCGCGCTGGTCTGGCTCCCCGACGACGTGATCACACGTGAGGCCTTCCCCACGACCATGGGCTTCCGCCGGTCCCAGCCGCCCGCGAACGGATCCACCGAGCCACCGGCCGGGCCAGCGGCCGACGAGCTGGGTGACCGTAGCGCCGCGGCGCGGGCAGTGGCGGCCGCCCGCGTGGCCAGGTTCGAGCCGCTCCCCGGCCTGGATGAGGCACCCACGGACCCCGGGGGGCTCGCGGATCCGAGCGAGCTGGCGGCAGCACCGACGGCCGGGCTGATCGCGCCCGAGATCACGCCCGAGCCGGTGGCGGACACCACCCAGGGCTACGGGATCGACGGCGGTCACGACATGATCGGCATGACCGCCAGCGGTGGCCCCGGCACGAACGGCGGCCCCGGCACGAACGGCGGCCCCGGCACGAACGGCAGCCTCGGCGTCAACGGCAGCCTCGGTGCTAACGGCACCCCTGCAGTCAACGGCGGTCTTGGCGCCAATGGCACGGTGCCGGCGGCGAACGGCGAGGGCGCCGTGACGCCGTCCGGCGTAATAGTGCCGCCCCCGGCGACAGTCGGCGAGGAGAACCGGCTGCCGATTTTCGAGTCGGTCGAGTCCGACTGGTTCCGGCGCGGCCGGCGCGGTACCGACTGGAACGCCACCGTGCCGGGCACCGCACCGAGCCAGTCCGTGGCTCCGGTCCCGGCCTCGGCTGGCTGGTCGTCACCCGCGGACGCGGGATGGCAGGCCGCGGAGGTGGCGCAGGCACCGGTGAGCTCGGGCACGACCCGGGCGGGCCTGCCCAAGCGGGTGCCGAAGGCGAACCTGGTGCCCGGCGGCGTCAACATGTCGACAGCGTCGGTCCCCACGCCGCGGTCCGCCGCCCAGACGAGAGACCGCCTCACGAGCTTCCAGCAAGGCGTCAGGAATGCCCGGCAGGCCGCACCGTCGGATGACGGCGATGAACGGGGCGAGCCAGGAAAGGAGGAGATGGCGTGAGCCCGGTGACGTCCTCGGCGCAGGACCTGAATTGGCTGATCACGAGCTTCGTAGAGCGGGTGCCCGCGGTGGCCCACGCCATCGTCGTGTCCGCGGACGGCTTACCTTTGGCCTTCTCCGAAGGCTTCCCGGCGGACCGGGCCGACCAGCTTGCCGCGGTGGCCTCGGGGCTGAGCAGCCTGACCCAGGGTGCGGCACGGGTGTTCGAGGGGGGCGCTGTCCTGCAGACGGTGGTCGAGATGGAGGGCGGGCTGTTGCTGTCGATGGCGATCAGCAACGGCGCCAGCCTGGCGGTGCTCGCGTCGTCCGATTGCGACATGGGGCTGGTGGCGTACGAGATGACGCTGCTGGTGGAGCGGGTTGGCCGGGCGCTCACCCCGGAGCCGCGGGGCGGGTTATGGCCCCGCGGCGGCAGCTAGCCGCCGCGATACCCGGCCGGACCCCTTCCACCTTGCTCGAAAGGCGATCCAGTGGATTTCGCAAGCTCGGCCCCCCCGCGTGGTGACGCCGGGGAAGCGGCGATGACGTCGGTCAAGATTGTCGTGGCGGGCGGCTTCGGAGTGGGCAAGACCACCTTCGTGGGGTCGGTCTCGGAGATCACCCCGCTGACCACAGAGGCGGTGATGACCGCCGCCAGCACCGGCGTCGACGACCTGTCCCAGGTGCCGGACAAGACCACCACGACGGTGGCCATGGACTTCGGCCGGGTGACCCTGGACGAGGGCCTTGTCCTCTACCTGTTCGGCACGCCGGGGCAGCACCGGTTCTGGTTCATGTGGGACGACCTCATCCAGGGCGCCATCGGTGCGGTGGTGCTGGTGGACACGCGCCGGCTGGAGGATTCGTTTGCGGCGCTTGACTACTTCGAGAATGCGGGCGTGCCGTTCCTGATCGGCATCAACGGCTTCTTCGGCAAGTATCCGCACACTATGGCCGAGGTCCACGAGGCGTTGTCGGTGAACCCGAACGTGCCCATCATCGAGTGCGATGCCCGGCAGCGCCGGTCGACCAAGACGACCCTGATCGCCCTGGTCCAGCACGCCATGGCCACCCAGCTCAGCATGCGCTGACGACCATGCCATTCCCGTTACCGCGATTCCCGCCGGCCCAACGCCAGCCTTCGCTCCTCCGGGACCGGCCGGGTGCCGGGCAGCCGGCCCAGGCCACCAGCCAGGCGCGCGGCGGGGAACGCCGGGAAGGACGCCGTCAGCGAGGGCGCGAGCCACAGCCAGGCAAGCGCGGCGCCGACACCCGGCGATGACCCGCCACCGGGCCCCGGTGACGAGGGCCGCGGCTCGCCTGCGATGAGACTGGCGGCCGGGCCTTGCCGACCCCGCTCCGGCAAGGCCCGGCCGCTTCGCCTGCCAGGACACCCTCATCTGGCCACATCAGCTGGATGCTGACCCGCCTGGCAGGCACCGGCGGCCGGGCGCCGGCGGCGTACAGGCGCTCGTTCCCCGCGCCGGAACACCAGCCACAGGCCGCCGAGGGCGATGGCGAAAACCGGCAGCCAGGCGATCCGCTCGGCGATCCACATGGCGCTGTCCGGGGCCGTGTGCAGACCCGGCAGCCAGGCCGATGAGCAACGCGGCCATGGTGACCGCGAGGAAAGCGGTCTGGTGCCAGAGGAACAACGTCATCGCGGACAGGTTGGCCGTGGCGACGGCCGCCCAGGCGAGCGGGCGGCGCATCAGCCGGGCCAGCGGTTCCCGCAGCAGCAGCACGAGGCCGACCTGGGCGATGCCGAAGGTCACGACGGCGAGCGTGGGCGGGTTCAGATTGGAGATGGCGGCACCGTTCACACCGACCATGCTGGCCGGGTACCCGGCCCACAGCACCAGCGCCGTCGTGGCCGTGACGCCGCCGGCGAGCAGGAGGGCGGGCCCTCGCCGGCCGGGGAATGCGCCCCGGGCCCAGGCGATCCCGAGCAGGTAGGGGACCATCCAGCCGGCCACGACGTTGATCCAGCCGACCCACGACGGACCGCCGAGGTCGAAGCGCACGGCGTCGGCGGCCGCTACGACGGCCACGGGGATCGCCGCCGCGAGAATACCGAGGCGGCGGACCATGGCAACGGCCAGCGGGGTCAGCGCGGTCAGCACCACGAACACGCCGAGGAACCACAGTGGATCGAGCACCAGCGTGAGCACGGTGTGCAGTGCGGAGCCGGAGACGCCACCCAGGTACAGCCCCGCCGCCAGCGGCACCCAGACGGCCGCCAGCAGCGCGACCGGCCTGGACAGCCGGACCAGGCGCTGGCGCAGCCAGGACCGGTAGTCGCCTTTATAGCTGCGGGCGGCGGCGTACCCGCCGACAAGGAAGAAGACGGCGAGCGTCTGGAAGATCCAGGACAGCGGGGTGAGGTAGGGCATCGTGGCCAGCGGGCTCTGGTCGTGCAGGCGGGACCCGGCCGGGCCGGAGGTCAGCACCAGCGCGGTGACCAGCCAGTGGCCCAGGATGACGCCGGCGATGGCCAGGGCGCGCAGCGCGTCAACGGTGCGGTCCCGGTGCGCCGGGGTGGCGGCGTCGATCTTTGCGGCGAGGCCGCGGGCGCGGGCGATGGCGTGGCCGGTCATTGGGTCACCCCGGCAGGGTCACCGAGCGCGATCTCGGCCAGGTTGTGCAGGGCGATGCCGCCCGGCTTGAAGTAGCCGCTGTGCCCGCCTTCGCCGCAGGCGAAGATCCTGGCGCCGAAGGCCGGTGCCATCGGATCCTGGCCGAAGCCGAGCCCGAGGAAGTGGACGTGCGGCACGTGCTGGATCCAGTCGCCGGCGCCCCGGCCCGCCCACACTCGTGCGGTGGTGTGCAGCGCGCGCACCGAGGAGGCGTCCATTCCGGGGCTGCCGACCACCGCGATGTCGGTCACCGGCAGGTGTGCGGCGGCCAGGCCGCAGACCACGGACCCGTAGCTGTGGCAGATCAGCGCGACCTGGTGGCCGTGCCTGACGAGGTCTTCCACGAAGGGGCGCAGCGCGTCCGCGCCCTGCCCGGCGTCGCCCGAGGTCATGACGGCGGGGCTCAGCGTGCTTGGGGTCAGGTAGCCGAGCCAGGCGATGACCGCGAGTCGTGCGTGCGGGTCCAGCTTGCGGGCCTGCGCCGTGAGGGCGCGGGCCGCGCCCTCTGGCGAGGCCGTGCCCCGGGAGTCGAACGTGGTCAGTGAGGTGTCCGAGCCCGGGACGAGGATGGCCACCCGGGTGGCGGTGGCCAGGTTGCCGAAGACCTCGACCGCCAGGCCGTGCCCGGCGGGGTTGAAGTCGAGGTACTGCCCACCGCGCATGGCGTCCAGGGAGTGGGCGAGCCCGGTGTTGCCCGCCCGGCTGGCGGCACTCGCGGCCCGGGCGATCTGGTGTGCGTCCGCCGTGTACCGGGCCGCGAGCCCCGGGGCGGTGAGAGCCGGCATCGGCTGAAGCCGGTCGGCCGGGGCGCTCGGGTAGACGGCGGCGGTCGTCGCGGCTACGGCGGCCGTGATCGCCGCGATGGCGCTGGTGCGGCGCAGTCTCATGACGAGTCCTTCCTGTCCGGATATGCGACTGACCAGGAAGTTACGGAGCGCCGCTTGTGGTCGGCGTCACCCTGCGGAGCCGACTGCCGGCCTCCCCCGCAGGCGCCACGAGGGCTACGCCGGGCCGCGCCGGCGGGCCGCCGGCGGCGGCCGAAGTAGTCGCCCCCTACTTAGGTAGCGGTGCGAAGATGCCTCTCAGGGGTCACGAAACTGCCCGTGCCGCCGCCATACGCTGGCTCCATGAACCCGGGCTCCAGCCCCAGTCCCCGCACCGGCCGCACTGCCACCGCCAGGCGCCAGATCGCGGCCGTGTTCGCGGTCGGCGTCACGAGGCCGGCCGCGCCGCGCCCGCGGTGGCTGAGGCGCGGGCGGCTCGACCTGGTGGCGGTCGCCGACGTGATCGTCGCGCTCCTCTGCTTCGCCGCTACGGACAGCAAGCTGACGGACCAGCACCCGCAGCAGGCCAGTTCCGTAGCGCTCATGCTGATCTCGCTGGCCCTGTGCGCGCCCCTCGCCGTGCGCACCTATCTCCCGCTGACGGCCTTCTGCGCCTCTGCGGCCGGCCTGTTCTGGGTCGGCGGGGCATATTCGGGGATGGGGCCGCTCCCGGGCCCGATTCTCGTCTACATCCTGTGCCTGTACGCGGTGTCGGTCCGCTGCGAGTCGTGGGTGGTGGTGACCGCGGGCGCGGTCACGGTGCTCGGTGGCACGGTGATCTATGGACAGCCCCTCACGGAGGCCTTCCTCACCGCCGCGGTCCCGATCCTGGCGGGTGTGGTCGTCCGCACCCGGCGTGGCAGCACCGAACGGCTCGCCGTCCAGGAGCGCCGGCACGAGGGGGAGCGCGCGCTGCTCGAAGAGCGTCAGCGCATCGCCCGCGAGCTGCACGACGTCGTCGCCCACCACATGTCGGTGATCGCGATCCAGGCCGAGGCCGGGCCGTACAAGGTCCAGGACCCGCCGAAGGAACTGGTGGAGAGCTTCGCGGAGATCCGCGCCAGCGCGCTGTCCGGCCTCAAGGAGCTGCGCCGGGTGCTCGGCGTGCTGCGCAGCGACACGCCGGACACCGCACCCCAGCCGGGCCTCGATGACCTGGAGGGACTGCTGGAGTCCGCGCGCAGCGCGGGCGTGACGGTCACCGCCGGCGTCAGTGGCACCGCCCGCCCGCTCCCCGCGGGGGTGGACCTGTCCGCCTACCGGATCATCCAGGAGGCGCTGAGCAACGCCATGCGGCATGCCCCGGGAGCGGAGGTCCAGGTCAAGCTGTATTACGGCGATGCGGCGCTGGTGGTGGAGGTCCGCAACGACCACTGCCCGCCAGAGACTTTGGTTCCCGGGGAGCAAGACCGGCTGCCCGCCGATGGCGGCGGGCATGGCATCATCGGCATGCGTGAACGCGCCACCATGCTGGGGGGGCACCTCCAGGCCGGCCCGACCGAGAAAGGCGAGTTCCTGGTGACCGCGGCCCTTCCGTTGGATTCTGGCTCGGCGCAGGACGAGTCGTGACCATCCGCGTCGTGATCGCTGACGACCAGGGAATGGTGCGATCCGGCTTCTCCGTGCTGCTGAACGCCCAGCCCGACATCGAGGTCATCGCGGAGGCAGTGAACGGGCAGGAGGCCATCAGCCATGCCAGCGAACTGCACCCGGACGTGATCCTCATGGACGTGCGGATGCCGGTCCTCGACGGCCTGCAGGCCACCCGCGCGATCACGGCCATGCCCGAGCCGCCCAAGGTCCTCGTGCTGACCACGTTCGACCTCGACGACTACGTCTACGAGGCGCTGCGTTCGGGCGCCAGTGGGTTCCTGCTCAAGGACGCCTCCGCCCACGAACTTGCCGACGCGGTGCGACTGGTCGCGGCCGGCGACGCGCTGCTCGCTCCGGGGGTGACCCGGCGCCTCATCGCCGAGTTCGCCAGGATGGGCGCGCCCAGGACCCCGAGCCGCAAGCAGATCGAGGGCCTCACCGACCGGGAATCGGAGGTGCTTGCCCTGGTGGCCCGCGGGCTGTCCAACGCGGAGATAGCCGACCGGCTCGTGGTGGCGGATCAGACCGTGAAGACCCACGTGAGCCGGATCCTGATGAAGCTCGGGCTGCGGGACCGCACCCAGGCCGTGGTGCTCGCCTACGAGACCGGCCTGGTCCAACCGGGCGGCTGAGGAACCTGATGTGGTACTTCCGCACGACGCGTCATGCACCCCGGTCAGCGAGGCCAAGGCCCCGCGACGGAGGAATGTGGCCGACAGGCAGCGGGGGGTTCCGGGGGGTTGCTCCTCCGGGCCAGCACTGCCGGGACATCGGGTTCGCGGTCGCAGCGTCAGCTGTCCTGGCCGCCTATAACAATGTGACCGGCCTGAACTCCGGGCACGAACGGTGGTACGTCCGGCTCAACGTCGGTGCCACCGGCGCCGCGCTGGCGGCCGCCACGCTGAGTGGGCTGACGCCCGAGGACCTCGGTCTTGGCCGTGGCAGATGGCTGCCGGGACGGCTCGGCTGCGGGCTGGCGGCCGGGGCCGGTGCGTGCTGGCTGCTCATCGCCGCGGTGCCTGCCACCCGCCCACTGCTCGGCGACCAGCGCGCCGCCGGGCTGAGCGGACGCGATGTCGCCTACCAGGCCCTGATCCGCATTCCGGTCGGCACCGCCCTGTGGGAGGAAACAGCGTTCCGCGGCGTGCTCCAGGCGGCGCTGCGCCGGGTGCTGCCCGGCACCGCCGCCATCGCGGTGACCAGCGGCGTGTTCGGCGCCTGGCATATCCGGCCCACCCTCCAGGCGCTCCGCGCCAACGAGATGGCCGGCGACCGCCGCCGGGCCATCGCGGGCACCTTCGCCGGCTGCGCGGCGACGGCGGCCGGCGGCGCGCTGCTGTCCTGGCTGCGGGCCCGGTCGGGCCGCCTGGCCGATACCGTGCTACTGCACGCCGCCGTGAATTCCGGCGGCCTGCTCGCCGCACATGCGGTCGCGCGGCTGGGCCAGCAGGGCAAGCTTTCTCAGCGCCCGTCGGACTAGCGATCTTTGGTCGCGGGCTTGTGGACGTTTGTGTCAAGTTTCAGGCGGCGTGGGGAGGCGGGCGCGGGTGGATCAGCCCGCCGAGGCGGAGTCGCCGCAGGTCGTAGGTCATCTACCCGGGGGTGTAGGTGGTGCCAAGCAGCCCGGCGATCAAGACGCGCCGAAGTAAATCCGGTCACCGGCGTCACCCAGGGCGTTGCTCCAGCAGGCTGGCGGCTGCCGTCGTTGCCGCCGGGGCTTGATCCCCCGCGCGCAAAACCGTGATCGGAACCGCTTCCCTGGACCCGCGCCAGAAGTCTCTTCTCTTCAGTTCGCTGCGGATGTCTGCTCCTGAAGGAGTGCACGGATGAAGGGCCAATTCGCAATCTTGCGGCAGCACACGTTCCGCCACGTCTTCTTGGCCCGTGCTGTCTCCTTGCTGGGCACGGCGATAGCACCTATCGCGCTGGCGTTCGCGGTTCTCGGCCAGCCGGGCGGCACCGCGACAAAGCTCGGGGTCGTCATGGCCAGTGAAGCGGCCGCTCAGGTGGTATTCCTGCTCGCCGGCGGGGTCCTTGCTGACCGGTTCTCGCGGTACCGGCTGATGGTGGGCTCGGACCTGATCGCGTTCGCCGCCCAGGGCAGCGTCGCCGGGCTGTTCATCTCCAAGGCCGCGCCGCTGGGCCTGATCGCCGCACTGTCTGCGGTCACCGGTGCTGCCAGCGGCATCTTCTACCCGTCCTCACGCGGCCTGATCCCGCAGATAGTAGACGGCCCGCAGTTGCAGTCCGCGAACGCGCTCATCCGCCTGTCGCAGAACACAGCGGCCCTGGCCGGTGCCTCAATATCGGGAGTGATCATCGTCGGCGCGGGCGCCGGATGGGCACTGGCGATCGATGCCGTGTCGTTCCTGATATCAGCTGGGCTCCTGCTGACCTCGCGGGCACCACGGGCACGCCCCGCCGAAGAGGCCATGAGGATCATCGCCGACCTGCGCGAAGGGTGGCAGGAGGTCCGGTCCCGCCAGTGGCTATGGGTATGCATCGCCCAGTTCGCGGTCGTGAACCTATGCTTCGGGCCCAGCATCAACGTGCTCGGCCCGGTCGTCGCCAGGCAGTACTACGGCGGCGCGCTCGCGTGGTCGGTGATCATCACCGCGCAGGCCATCGGGCTCATCGCCGGGAGTCTCATCGCGATGCGGCTGCGGCCCGCCTTTCCCCTGCTGGCCGCCACCATCATTACCTTCGGCGTCGTGCCACCGTTCTTCCTGCTGGCCTTCCACGCACCAGTGTGGCTCGTCGCCGCATCGATGCTGGCTGTCGGCGTCTCGATCGACGTCTACGAAGTGCTGTGGCTAACAGCGGTGCAAGAACACATACCCGGCGACAAGCTGTCACGAGTGACCTCCTGGGACGCCCTGGGCGCATTCGCGCTCGAGCCGGTAGGCCTGGTACTCGTCGGCCCCGTCTCCGCCATCCTCGGTACCCAGCGCACCCTGATAGCCGCAGGCAGCCTCGTGGCCATCGCAAACCTCGGCGCACTGCTCACCCGATCCGTCCGCAGACTACCGGCCAGACCGCAACCCACGCACGGCAACGAAGCCCCGCCGAATCCCGGGCCGCTCCCTGCTTCTCCATAGCCGCCAGCACGACCCTGTCATGGGTTGGCGCAGCCATGACCGAAGAGGGTGTCATGACGAAAGGGACAACCTCGGCCCCGCTGACCAGGCCCGACGCCTGACGATCGAGTGGACTGCTGGCGTGTCGCGGCCCGTCTCCGGCCCACCCTCAAGGCTGGTGCCAGCCGTGCAGCACGGTGGGCAGCAGCCGGGTGGAGCGCCTGGGGCCAGGAGCGTGCCGGCAGCGGCTATGGGCGCGAGACCTCGAACGCCTGCCTCTGGCCGAAGTAGTCGCCGTAGTAGCCGCCAGCCAGGCAGTACCCCGTACTGAGGCACGACATCGCGCCGGGCAGGCAGTACCCGTTGAGGCACGACGTCGCGCTGACTTCGGTGTTTCCCCGATGGCCGGGGATGCTGCTGATGAGGCTGGCGATGCCGGGGACCTCGGTGGCGGCCCACCGCCCGTCCTGCTCGCTGGCCACGAACGGCCGGATACTGCCGGAGTTGTCGATGTAGCCGCCGTCGGCCGCGCAGCCCCCGGCGCTGCCGCACGACACTGCATTGACCCAGGAGCGTGCCCGGGTGCCGGGGATCTCGATGGCGGTGCCCCAGCGGCCGTTCTGTTCGCTCACAATAAACGCATGGCGGTTGTGGGAGCTGTCCAGGTACCAGCCGCCGGCCGCGCAGTTCCCCGCGCTCGGGCACGACACCGAGCTGACCTGGGGGTACCCTCCGGCGTTTAACTGGGCGGTGCCGGGGATCTCGATGGCGGTGCCCCACTGGCCGTTCCGTTCGCCGGCCACGAACACCAGGCTGTGGCCGTGGCCGTCTTTGTAACTGCCACCAGATGCGCAGTTCCCGGCGCTCGCGCACGACAGCGAGGAGACCCAGGCCTGTGCGGCGTTCAGGCCGGAGGTGCGCAGCACGTTGACGGCGGCGGACCACCGGGCGTTCCGCTCGTTCGCGACGAACGCCTGCTGACGCCCTTGGTCGTTGTAGGCCCCGCCGGCCACGCAGTTCCCGGCGCTATCGCACCACATGGAATAGACCCCGGCACGCACTCCGCCGACGGTGCCGGGGACCACGGTGGCCGCGCTCCACCGGCCGTTCCGCTTGCTGAGCACGAACAAACGGGTATGGCGCTGGCCGTCGGTGTAGAAGCCACGGGCCGCGCAGTTCCCGGCGCTCGCGCACGACACCGAGGTGTCCCCGATCTGCTGGGCGTTCAGGCGGGCAGTGCCGGGAATCTCGATGGCGGTGCCCCACCGGCCGTTCCGCTCGCTCGCCACGAACACCTGGCCATGGCCGTGGCTGTCTGTATAGCCACCGCTGATCGTGCAGTTCCCGGCGCTCGGGCACGACACCGAGCCGGCCCCGGCCTCCCCGCCGGCGTTGAGGCCGGCGGTGCCGGGGATCTCGATGGCGGTGCCCCACCGGCCGTTCCGCTCGCTGACGACGTACGCCTGGCCGTGACGTTGGCCGTCCCGGTAAGAGCCGCCTATAGCGCAGTTCCCAGCGCTCGCGCATGACACCGAACTGACCCAGGCCTGTCCCCCCGCGTTCAGGCCGCGGCCGCCGAGGCCCGGTACCGGCACTGCGGGTCCCCAATGCCCGCCCGCCGGAACCCCGCTGGCCGTCGGCGCCGCGCCAGAGGCCGTCGGCCCACCCGCCGTACAGCCTGCCGCCGTCGGCAGCACAGCGGCGATGATCGCGGCGAGTGCGGCCACATGACGCGCGGCGGCCCGGTCTTGGACCATCCATCCCATGGCCATCTCCCCAGCCTCGCCCCCATGCCGCCGAGGTTAATGCCGGACAGGGCCCTGAGCCGCATGCTCCAGATAGACACCCGTCAAGGGCCGCGGGCCGATCAGCGGGAAGCCACCCCCCGGCGGCCGCCCGCCGTCGCCGGCACCGATCACTTGGCCCTTTCATCACAACACTCAGAATGATGTGATCAGCACAACCCGGCCGCCTCTGAGGCCCAGGGCCGGCGCTTGGTCATGGAGTGGACCGCAAACCTTGTGATATTGGGTCGGCGGCGCCGCTCTTGACAGGCTAGCTGTCCCGCCCAGTCGCAGTACCAGGGACGGCCTGCGGCTGACAGTCCTCAAGCCAACGGAATAGCCACGAATGACGCGGGCTGGTCGGTGAGAGCTCTCGTCACATGTCCCCGTCCCTGAAGGTCTTCCACAAGCAGCACCTCACCGGGCCGGAAACGCCTCCTGTCCCCATCGGCTGTCTCAAGCTCAAACTCGCCGTCGAGGATCACGACAAACTGCCGGCGCGGAGGAGGGTGCCAGCCGGTCTCGCGAACATCAGGCGGAAGGGTTACGAACGCCAATCCCGTGGCCGGGATCGCCGACGAGACGAGCACCGGCGGCGTGTTCTGTGTGTACAGCGTTTCCGCTTGGACGACCTCCGCATCCTCAAAGCGCGAACCGCCGCTTCCATCGTCGGTGACCTTGACATACAGCATCCATCTAGTCTCGCAAAAGTCACCGCCAATCGGCTGCGGTGTTCCCACAGCGTGTGTGCCGCGCGGCCCAGGGCGCCCGGCCCGAAGGGACAACCTCGGCCCCGCTGACCAGGCCCGACGCCTGACGATCGAGCGGACCACCGACCTGTGACAGCGCGAACCACCGGTCGCCGTCATGCCACGCGCGTGCTCGTGAACCCCATCCGCACCACCCGTCACCCGGCCGGGGAAGTTCCCGGCCCGGGGTGAAACTTTTCCGGCCCCGGGACGCGACAGTTGAGGTATGGAGGGTCCCCCGGGCGACGAGATGCTGCTGGCCGGCGTCGCCGAACGCAACCCCGGGCCGAAGTGCAGCGCTACCCCATGGACCACTTCGGACCCTTCCGCCCCGAACACCAGCCCGCCGTCGCCACCGACGCCAGCGACTTCCTCCGCATCCGCTTCGACGCCGTGGCGCACAGCCTGCCGGGGCGGAGGTAGCCGGAGCACAGACCCGGCCAGCTAGCCCCGCAGCCGCATTCTCAGCGCGCTCAGTAACAGCCCAGGTGACGGGCCCGCCGAGCGCGCAGATCGCGGTGCCGAACAGATCATCATCAGGCTGGTTCGCCATCCGGCGCCAGGACACCACGCAAACGGAGGACACCATGAAAATCCGCGCAACCATCGCAGCCATCGGCACCGCAGCCGCACTCGGCATCACCGGGGCCATCGTGCTGCCCACCGCCGCCAGCGCCCACGCCACCACCCACACCCTGAAGTTCACATCGGTGCAGCAGGCCGCTGTGCAGTACTCCAGCACCGTCGGCGGCTCCGAAGACAAAGACGTCAACAAGGCGGGCAAGGTCATCGGCTTTGACGTGGCGCGGGTCGTCTTCAACCCGCAGACCAACACGATCTCGATCGGCGTCGCCATCACCAACTCGGGCGGCTTCCTGTACGGCGCGCTGCACCAGCCCGCCACCAGCCCGGTGTCTCACGGCACGGTGACCGGCGGCACCGGTGTCTACGCCGGCGCCACCGGAACGATCACCGCCACGTCCAACCAGGCCGGCAACAAGATCGCCGTCACCATCACCTACAGCACCTAACCGAGAGCACCCGGCAGGCACCAGCCAAGCCGATCGCGGGCTCCCGGGCCGAACGGCCGGGAGCCCGCGGCCCACACCGGAACGTCACGCTCGACGACACGCGAGCAACAGCCCACCAACCGCCGCGCGGCCACGGGAAACTACCGCTACTGCCGCAGGTGGCGCGCCTGCCCACCCCCTGCCGGCGCAGCTGAGTTCATCGCGCTGACCGCCGGGCAGATCCGCCGGCTGCCCGCCACTTGGACCCAGCCTCGCAGCCGGCATACAGTGAAGGCGGCCAGCGGGACCATGCCGGCGTGCAGGCCGCGATCAGGGCCGGCGACGCCGGACACGATGACGCACCGGGCACCTGCCGCCCGGTAATTCGCCACCACGGCACCGAGGTTCTGCGCCTTCATCCGGTGCCGTCCAGGATCCGATACACGCTCGGGGTAGCACATGCCCAGCTGGTCGATGTCCACGTCGCCGGCCTCGATCCCGGTCTCCGTGAGCTGGGCAAAAATCTCCCAGCCGACAGTGCTCTTACCAACTCCCGGCGGCCCGCACAACCACAAGACCGGGATCAGATCACCGATCACCACGCCAGCACACTGCCAGAACCCATGATCAGGATTGTCACGGCAGCCTGCCCCCGCGTCGACCGAATAAGTCAGCCGTCGCAGCAGAGTGTGTTCCGAAGAATGGACAACCTGGCGGCTTCTGACCAGGGCCGACGCCTGACGATCGAGGGGACCACCGACCTGTGACAGCGCGAACACCGGTCGCCGTCATGCCACGCGCGTGCTCGTGCACCCCATCCGCACCGCCCGTCACCCGGTGGGAAAGTTCCCGGGCCCG
>CAVSCM010000005.1:0-56203 GCA_963726415.1 uncultured Actinomycetes bacterium | reverse complement strand
TGCACGTGGTAGGGCGCGTAGTAGGTGGTCAGCACGCGGCACCGGGCGAAGTAGGGCCGCAGCCAGCCGAGCGCGTCGACGACAAGCACGGTCCGGTCGGAGGCCTGCCCGGGGCCCCAGATCCAGAAATTGTTCTGGCCGGAGAGCACCGCGGGCAGATGATCGGCGGTGCCGAGGACGTCCAGGGCCCCGGCCTCGCCGTAGTTCCCGGTGAAGACCGAGGTGGGCGCCTCGCCCGCCCGCGCAAGGGCCGCGGCCTGGTCCGCGACCGCGCGGGTGAGCTGCGGCCAGCCGACCGTGTCGGCGGTGGTCACTATGTCCTGGTTCCGGACGGTGTGCAGGGAAGCGACCGGCACGATGGGCAGGACCGTCGGCAGCGAGATGCCCATGCTCAGCAGGCAAGCGACCACCACGACCCAGCGCCGCATCCCTGGCTTGCGGCTGCGGGCGGCCCAGCGCTCCGCCGCCACCGCGCCCGCGGCCAGCACCACGGGGGCCATGCCCTCGGAGTAGTACACCTTGCCCGGCACCCAGGCCGCCACGTAGACGATGAGGAGCGTGGCGGTGATGGCGAGGAACCGCAGCTCGGGGGTCCGCCAGAGCCTGACCAGGCCCGCGATGATCAACGGCACCGCGAGAAGCCCCGCGTACAGCAACTGCACCGGCACCCCGCTGAGGTAGTCGGCCAGGCTGGTGTTCTGCTGGTGCAGCGCGGAGGCCATGGCCAGTTCCGGCCAGCCGTGCATGGCCTGCCAGAGCACATTCGGCGCCCAGATCAGCGCGGCGATGGCGGCACCGAGCCACGGCCACCTGGTGCGCAGCACTCCTCGGTGCCCCGACAGCAGCAGGCCGGCGGACAGGCCGATCAGCAGCAGCATCATCAGGTTGTTGTCTTCGAGGCCGAGGCCTGCCGCGACGCCGGCCCACACCCACAGCCGCGGCTGGTCGCGCAGCACCGCCGTGGTCACGCACAGCAGGACCACCGCCCAGGCCAGCAGGTCCAGCGGCTCGGTGATGCCCAGGTGCGCGAGCGCGTAGACGGTCGGAGCGCACGCGGTGGCCAGCGCGGCCAGCACCCGGCCGAACTTGCCGGCGCCGAACAGCGCCGCGAACCGGGCCGCCAGGACCACGACCACCGCGCCGGCCAGCGCCGGGACGATCCGGATCGCCGTCGGGCTGACGCCGAGGACGTCGGTGACCCGGGTGAGCAGCGGGGCCAGCGGCGGCTGGTCCACGTAACCGAACGCCAGATGGCGGCCGGCCTCGATGAAGTACAGCTCGTCCTGCAGGAACCCGTACCGGCCGCTGACCGCCAGTTCGACCGCCACGAACACCGCGGCGATCACCCAGACCAGCACCGGCACCCGGTCGGTCGCGGGAACCGGTGCCTGTGCGGCCAGCGGGTCGGCGGGCCGGACGGAACGGGGGGCGGTGGGCTCCGGCGATGGCGTGCCGGCTGCGCGCGCTGCCCAGCGGGCCGGTGTGGCAATGCTCATGTTCATCGGACGACTTCCCTTCGGGCCCAGCGGGTGAGGATTTCCTCGCGCCGACGACACGCCACCCGATGTTGTTGCCAAATTAAAGTGATATCACTATGCTAGACCTGTAATATCAGACACGTCAAGTGGAGGTGGTAGCGATGACCGTGCAGGCTCCCGTCAGTACAAGTCATGTACCGGCCCCGGCCCAGGTGCCGGTCGCCGAGCGTCAGGCCTCGTCGACGCGCGGCGTCAAAGTCCTGGTATCCGGCGTCGTGGCAGTGCTCGCCGCCGTGGCGGTGCTGTGGTACTCGGGCAGGCAGACCGGTGGCACTAAGACGGCCCTGATCTGGGTGGGCGTCATCGTGCTGATCGCCGCCGGGTCGGCGCTGGCAGGCCTGACACCCGTCTCCCCGGGCCAGGCACGCGTCATCCAGCTGTTCGGCAAGTACCGCGGCACGATACGCGAGCCGGGGCTGCAATGGGTGAACCCGCTTACCCGCCGGATCAGTGTGTCCACCCGGATCCGCAACCATGAGACGGCGCAGGCCAAGGTCAACGACGCGGACGGCAACCCGATCGAGATCGCCGCCGTGGTCGTCTGGCAGGTCGCCGACACCGCCAAGGCCACCTATGCGGTCGACGACTACGTCAAGTTCGTGGCCATCCAGACCGAGACCGCCGTGCGGCACATCGCCTCCCGCTACCCCTACACCAGGCACGGCGAAGGGGATCTTTCGCTGCGCGACAACGCCGAGGAGATCACCGCGCGGCTGTCCGCCGAGATCGCCGACCGGGTTGCCTCGGCCGGGGTGCAGATCGTCGAGTCACGCCTGACCCGGCTGTCCTACGCCGCGGAGATCGCCCAGGCCATGCTGCGCCAGCAGCAGGCCAGTGCCGTGGTCGGCGCGCGGCGGACGATCGTCGAGGGAGCGGTCGGCATGGTCCAGCTCGCACTGCAGCGGCTGGAGGAAGAGGGCGTGGTCGAGCTGGACGAGGAGCGCAAGGCGACGATGGTGTCCAACCTGCTCGTGGTCCTGTGCAGCGAACAGGCCACCCAGCCCATCGTCAACACCGGCACCCTCTATCAGTGACGGCGGGCACGGTAAATCGGTGAGCGAGCGTAAGAGCGTGCTGCTGCGGCTCGATCCGGCGGTGCACGACGCACTGGCCAGGTGGGCCTCCGACGAGCTGCGCAGCACCAACGCCCAGATCGAGTTCCTGCTGCGCCGCGCTCTCAGCGACGCGGGCCGGCTGCCCAGCCATGCCGGGAAGATGCGCAGGCCGGGCCGGCCGCCGCGGGAAACCGAGTCCAGGTAGCGGGGTAACCTCGACCAGGTCCATGTCGGCGGTCGCAGTGCGGGAGGAACTCATCCGATGACCTCGGACGCGGTCACCGCGGCAGCCGCGGGCACCTGGAAGCTCGGCGACCTGACCGTCAACCGGATGGGATTCGGCGCGATGCGCCTGCCGCAGACGGGCCGGGCGCTCGCCGCCGACGCCGTTCCGGGCGACCGCGGCAGGGCGATCACGGTGCTCCGCCGGGCGGTCGAGCTCGGCGTCAATCACATCGACACGGCCGCGTTCTATTTCTCTGCCCTACGATCGGCCAACGAGCTGATCAACACGGCGCTGGCGCCCTACCCCGATGACCTGGTCATTGTGACGAAGGTCGGGCCCGGCCGGGACCCGTCCGGCGAGTGGCTCCCCGCGGCCAGGCCGGACCAGCTACGCGGGCAGGTCGAGGAGAATCTCCGCCAGCTCGGCCGCGATCACCTGGACGTGGTGAACTGGCGTAACCAGCAGGGCACGGCATCGCTCGCAGAGCATTTCGGCGTCCTGGCCGGACTGCGCGACGCCGGGCTCATCCGGCACCTTGGCGTCTCCGGTGTGACCCCCGGGCAGCTCGCCGAGGCCCTGGCCATCGCGCCCGTGGTCTGCGTGCAGAACCGGTACGGCATCGGCGCCAGCCCCGCTGAACACGAGTTCGTGGACGCCTGCGGGGATCAGGGCATCGCCTTCGTGCCGTTCTTCACCATCGCCGGCCCGGGCGCCGGGCGCGGCGTGACCGGCGCCGAGCATGAAGAGGTGCTTGCCGTCGCCAGCGCGCACGGTGCCACCGCCGCACAGGTCCGGCTGGCCTGGACGTTGCAGCGCGGAGCGCACGTGCTGGCCATCCCCGGCACCGGCGATCCGGCTCACCTCGCGGCCAACGTGGCCGCCAGCGCGCTCCGGCTCAGCGGCGAAGAACTGGCCCTGCTGGAATCCGTGACCATCCCCGCCTGATCCGGCGCATCTGCCACGCCAGTGGGCACACTGGAACGGTGCGCATCACCGTCCGGGTCCGGCCTGGCTCCGCGCGGCCCGGCGTCGGCGGCGGGCACGATGGCGCGCTGGTCGTCCGGGTCAGCGCGCCGGCCGTGGACGGCCGGGCCACCGACGCGGCACTGAGCGCAATCGCGGCCGCGTTCGGCGTTCGCCGCCGCGCCGTCACGCTGATCACGGGCGCGGCGAGCCGCACGAAGATCGTGGACGTGGCAGGCGCCGACCCGGCCGACCTGGACCGGCTGCTGTCCCTGTGACGGGCCGGATGCGAAGAAATGCTCGCGAGGGCGTATCAGCGCGGCCGTTCCGCGCTCAGACAAGTAGGGGACTGAGCAGGCCAGCACGAAATCGAGCCGCTGCCCGCGGGCGGCGGCACCGTGAACGGGGGTTTTTGAGATGGAAAACGAAGTGATGTTCCTGGACTGCCCGGAGTACCTGGATGCGCATGGTACGGAGCGATGCGGGCTTCCCGCGGAGATCGAGGACCGGTACTCGATGCGGTCATCGGACGGCCCGCTGGACAGCGCGAAGATCCGGTGCCCGCGCGGCCACTGGTTCAACGGCCCGCTGGAGTCGCTGATCTGGACCAGCCCGCAGGCCAAGACCCGCCCGGCCCACGAAGGGCGCCCGCAGGCCCGCAGCGACGCCGCGCACTGACCGCGGCGGTTCACGCGGCCGCGGTCGCTGGGATGTCGTCGGCCAGTGCCGCGGCCGGGCGCCGGCGCCCTGGCTAGCGCTCGGTGCCGGCCCCGGCGCCCAGGCGGAGGGCGACCGCGATCGTGCTTGCCCCGATCAGCAGCGCGACGGCGTTGGGCACGATCAGGGCCATGTTGCGCGCGGCGATGCCGTAGCTGATCCACAGCAGGAATCCGATCAGCAGGATCGCGAAGTAGCCGATCGACACGTCGCGGGAGGACCGCTGCCGGATCATCCGGCGGATCTGGAGTACTGGCGAGACGCCCATCAGCACGCCCCACGCAGCGGCGGCAACGGCAAGCCCGGTCACGATCATGGCGCTTTCCTTGGGTAAGGCGCCCGGGCTCCGCGGGCCGTGCTCGCCAGCTGGCCTGGTGAGGGGCGCAAGCACGACCACGGGTCACGCTACCAGCGGCCGCCCCCGGTGAGCACGGATGCCCGCCCGGCGCGGGCCGGAGCGAAATCCCGGTGGCATCGGGCCGAGCGGTGACGGCAGGCTGGGACGGTGATGGATCCGGCGATCGAGAGTCACTACGGCACCGGTTACGAACGTGCCCGGCTGTTCCCTGGCGGAACGCCGGCCCTGGAGTTCGTTCAGGTCGACTGGAATTGCTGGACCGGCTGCTGCCCGCACCGCCCGCCCGGGTGCTGGACGTGGGCGGTGGCCCGGGCACCTACGCCGCGCCGCTGGCCCGGCGCGGGTACCGCGTGCACCTGGTGGACGCGATGCCGTTGCATGTGGAACAGGCCCGGGAGGTGGCGGGCAGCGACCCGGCGGCCGCCTTCACCGCCGTGCTTGGCGACGCGCGGGACCTCCCGGAGCCGGCCGGATCCCAGGACGCGGTGCTGCTGTTCGGCCCGCTGTATCACCTGACCGAGGCCAGGACCGGCGGCAGGCCCTCGCCGAGGCACGGCGGGTCCTGCGGCCGGGCGGGCGCCTGGTGGCCGTGGCGATCAGCCGGTTCGCCTCGCTGCTGGACGGGGTGTACCAGGACTGGCTGGATGATCCGCAGTTCCGGCGGATCGTGGACCAGGACCTGGCCGACGGGCAGCACCGCAACCCCGATCCGGCGGGCAGGCCGGAACGTTTCACCACGGCCTACTTCCATACCCCCGACGGCCTGGCCGGCGAGGTCGAGCGGGCCGGCTTCACCGGCACGGCCCTGTACGGGGTGGAGGGCCCCGGCTGGCCGCTGCGCCGCGACTGGGCCGACCCACGGCGCCGCGAGCAGATCCTGTTCGCCGCCCGGGCGGTGGAGACACAGCCCTCGATGCTGGGCTTCAGCCTCCATTTCATCGCCGCCGCGGTCAGGCCGTAGCGCCGCCGCGCTGCCGGCCGGACAGGTCAGGCCGCGCGGATGCGCCCGCGCGTCAGCTCGGGTCGCCTCGGCCGGGCCGCACCCAGATATCCCGGTCGTGCATGAGCTCGATCTGCCGGTCGATCACCTCGCGCCGGTACTCGGCGTGCCCGTAGGGGGCCCGGTCGAGGTAGAGGTTCTTCGGGTAGACCGGCTCCTCGTAGATGATCTGGTACTGCTCGGTGGTCAGGTCCTTGATCCAGTTGTCCCACTGGGCGTTCGCGCGGAACAGGCGCAGCGCTTCCACGTCGACGGTCCCGGCCACCCAGGACGAGCCGCCGCTGTAGTCGTGCCGCCCGACGATCTGCCCGCGGTAGTCGATCACGGCCGACCCGCCGCCGAACGTGTCTATCGGGACATCCGAATCCGTGTGCAGGTAGTAGGTACCGACGTTGCATGCGATCAGGTACATGTTGTTGTCGAGGGCGCGGGCGCGGTTCTGGATCTCGAACAGGCCGTTGCCGACGTGCGGATGCGGATAAGGGCCCCGGTACACGACCTCTGCCCCGTTCATCGCCAGGCCGCGCGCGTTCTCGGGGTAGGAGCCCTCGTTGGCCATCAGGAACCCCAGCCGGCCAATTTCGGTGTCGGCGACCGGGTAGAACGCGTCGAGGTTCCGGCCGTAAAGCTCAACCCACTTGTCCCAGACATTGTGCGGGGTCACCGAATGCTCGACCGGCAGCAACGGCACGACCTTGTGATGCTTGAGGATCACCTCCCCTTCGGGGGAGAGGATGAACCCGACATTGAAGAAGCGCCCGGGGAACTCCGGGTGGCGGGCCTTCGCCTGCGCCATGATGAAGGCATTCCACTGCCGCGCGAGCCCGCCGAGGTAGTCCGTCTCCGGGCCGGGGACGTCGATCGCGCACTCCCGCGCGAACTCCTCGTGGTTCAGGTCGAGCACCTCGTCGTTGAAGCCCTGCAGCGCGCCTTCGGGCACGGCGATGAGCCGCACCGGCAGGTCCAGGCTGGACAGCCACGACGCGGCCTTGATGAGGTGCGAGAGGTGTTCCAGATTCGTCGCGATCTCGTCACGGCGCCGGATGCCCCGCATGGTGGGGACCAGGCCAAGGGCCTGATAAGGCTCGATCATGGTGAATCCCTTCAGCCTGTGGCTATCCCGGCTTCGACCCGGCCGGTCCGGCCTGCACTGCTCCATGTTCTACCGCAGGCCCCCCGTTCCCGTCAGCGAGCCGCTGGGCGTGCCCTGGTGGTGGAACATCTGCCAGTGGCCAGCCTCGGCGCGGCGCCACAGCGAGGTGCGGTTGGCCCGCCTGCCGTGGTGCTCGGAGGTGTATTTCAGCATCACCAGGGCGTCGGCCAGCAGCCAGCCACGCATGTTCTCCACGGCGATCGGCTCGTCGTCGGCCGACGTGGCCGCGGCCACCATTTCGGCGGTTCCCTCGTAGCCGTACTCGCGCTCCCGAAGCGCCGAACTCGTGGAAGTCGGGCGCGAGCAGCCGCCCGAGCCTGGCCGCGTCGGCGCGGCACTCCGGGCTCAGCGACTCGTGCTCGGCCGCCACGGCCTCGGCGATCTGCTGGTCAGCGGAGTCATCCACCGGCGGTCTGATCCATGCGGCGATGCTCGCAGCGCACCACCGCCTCCACTACCGGTTTAGGTGGCCCGGTGACCGTGTACGCGATAGTTCAGCTCCGCATCCATGACCAGGCGCCCTTTGACAGGTATGTCGGCGGGTTCATGCCGGTCCTGCGCCAGTACGGCGGACGGCTGGTGGTCGCCGACGGCGGGGCCGAGGTCGTCGAAGGTGAGTGGACCGGTGACCGGGTCGTCGTCCTGGCGTTCGACGATCGCGACGCGTTCGACACGTGGATCAATTCCCCGGAGTACCAGGAGATCGTGCAGGACCGCTGGGACGCGGCGGAAACCACCATTCTGCTGGTGCGGGGAGTGGACTGACGCCAGCGGGTCACATCGTGGTCGTGTACTCCGGCCGGATCGCCACGGCGATGCGGTACGCCGCATCCGGCGGCGGGGGCCCGGGCTCGCCGTAGCGCTCGGCCAGGCGGACGAACTCGGCGCCCTGCGGATCGGGAACGATCCGCTCGACCCGGCCGCGGATCTCCAGGTAGCGGGACGGCTGGCCGGGATCGCAGATCGACAGCGCGACCGCGGGCTGATGCTGCCAGTTGCGGTTCTTCTGGCGGCGGCTGGTCGTGGTCAGCCACAGGTACTCGCCGTCGAAACGGAACCAGGTGGGGTTGACCTGCGGCGTGCCGTCGGGCCGGACGGTCGCCAGATGTGCGATGAGTGGGCGCTCCACCAGGTCGGCCAGCGACGCGGGAATGACCTGTGCCGACGGTGCTGAGTCCGCTGTCATGATCGCTATTCTTCCTCCGGCGCGGGCCACAGGCCCCGCACTTGCCGGTCAAGTAGCCGTCAGGCAGCGCCAGTCAGGAAGTCGTCTCGGCGCTCAAGCCGACTGCCCCCGTTGTCTCGCCGACGGCGACCCAGCGGGTCGGCGACCTGATTGACGAAGCTGGAGCCTTGACTTCCACTCCGTCCTGATGGGCGGAGATTCCGCCTGTCACGCCGGTTGCCGGTGTGACTTCGGGTGGGTTCCTGCTTCGTCGCACTGCGCCAGGGCAAGCCCTGGTCTTACCTGCGCTCCACAGGCTGTCACCGCCAGCCCGGCGGCCTTGGCGACGTTGACCGCCGCGTTGATGTCCCGGTCCAGCCACACCCGGCACGATGGGCATTGCCAGGCGCGGACGTGCAGCGGCCTGGGGCCGTCCTTCACCCCGCACGCTGAGCACGTGCGGGAGATCGGAACGAACCGGCCGATCCGGTGGAACTCCCGGCCGTACAGCCGGGCCTTGTACTCCAGCATGCCCACGAACGCCGCCCACCCTGCGTCATGGACCGACTTGGCCAGCCGGGTCCGCCCGAGCCCTTGCACCGCAAGGTCCTCCACGGCGACCGCTTGGTTGTCGCGGATCAGCGCGGTGGACAACTGGTGGTGGAAGTCGCGGCGGGCGTCGGCCACCCGAGCGTGCGCGCGGGCGGCCTTGACCTGGGCCTTGCCCCAGTTGCGGGAGCCTTCCTGCTTGCGCGACAGCTCGCGCTGCCGGCGCTTGATCAGTTGCTCCGCGCGCCGCAGGAACTGCGGCGCGGTGATCTTCCGCCCGTCGGACAAGACGGCGAAGTGGTGGAGCCCAAGGTCGATGCCGATCACGGGTTCGACTTCGGGCAACGCCCAGGGCCCGGCATCCACCACGAACGAAGCGAAGTACCGGCCCGCAGAGTCCTTGATCACGGTCACGCTGGACGGCTGGGACGGCAACGGCCGAGACCACCGCACCGGCACGTCCCCGACCTTCGGCAGCCGCAGCCTCCCGTTGGCAGCACCTTGAACCGGGCGTTGGCGGTGAACCGCACCGCCTGCCGGTGATCTTTACAGGACCGGAATCGGGGCGGCTTGACCTTCGGTCCCTTCCGCTCACCGTTGCGGGAGGCGAAGAAGTTCCGGTAGGCGGCGTTCAGGTCTGCCAGGGCCTGCTGGAGCACCACCACGGACACCTCGCCCAGCCACGCCCGCTCCGGCGTCTTCTTGACCGCGGTCAGCCGGGCCGATAACTGCGCATCGGTGACGTAAGGCAGGCCGGCCTGGTGCGCAGCCTTCCGCACCGCCAGCGCGTCGTTAAACACCACCCGCGCGCAGCCGAACGCCTTCCCGAACGCGGCCCGCTGCCGCGGGCAGGGGTCTAAGCGGTAGTTGTACCGGAGATGCACACTGAAAAGTGTATTCGAATTCATGGCTCAATACCGCGACATCCGTGCCGACAGACACTGTGTCTTTCACCTGCAGGTCCACTCGGTATTCATCACCAAGCATCGGCACAAGGCGTGCGGGCGGTGACGGCAGCCAGCACCGATCGCGGCGTCGGCGTAGGTGACTGCCAGCAGTTTCGCACGGTACGGCCTTGCCCGTCGCGGCGGCCGCGGCCGCGATCTCCACGTGCGTGCCAGGCGACGTGCAGATGTCCACGATGTCGATGTCAGGCGGGGGGCTCACGCGGTTCGGGCGGCGCGTTCATGCGCCGAGCGCGGGGATGGCCGCGCCCGCACGGGTGGCCGCGTCCAGGGCCGCGATGGCATCGGCTCCGGTGGCGCCCGTGCACGGGCCGCCGGTGGCAAAGCTCGCGAAGCTCTCCGCCTGCAGCCGCAGCGCGGCAAGCTGCGCCTGCTCCCCCTCGGCCGGGTCGAGGAAGCCGCAGCGAGCCGTGCCCTTCGTGCCGAACGCCTCGGCCCGCGCCATGTCCCCCGCCGGGTGGAACCGGCCCAGCGAGACCAGGCCGCTGCCGCCGCCGGACAACTCCACGAGCACCTGGGCGCTGTCCACGTCCGCGGACCGCCCCTCGCCGTCGGCCCGGACCAGCCCGCCGGGGACCACCCCGGAAACGATGGCTTTCATGCCGCCCAGTTCCTGCCCGGTCAGCCAGCGCATCTCGTCGAACTCGTGCACGCCCATGTCCCTGAGAATCCCGCCGCTGTGCGCCCGGAACTCATCCGAAGGCGGCCGGTCGTCCCACTGGTAGCAGGCCACCAGGTGGACGGTGCCCAGTTCACCGCCCGCGATCGCCTCGCGCAGCGCCTGCAACGCTGGCACGTACCGGCGCCAGTAGGCCACCTGGAACGGCACGCCCGCCGCGTCGGTCGCCGCCACGGCCGCCTTGGTCTGCGCCACGGTCAGCCCGCACGGCTTCTCGCACAGAGTCGGCAGGCCGCGCGCGGCCACCTCGGTGATGACCTGCAGGTGCCGGTCGGTCGGCACCACGATCAGCACCCCGTCGAGGGTTTCGGAGTCGAGCATCTCCGCGATCCCCGGGTACACGGCCGCGCCCACGTCGGGCACGGTGGCGCGGGTGGCCGCGGACACCTCCGCGATGGCGGTAATTGCCACCTGGTCTGAGCCGGCCAGCCCGCGCAGGTGGGTGCGGCCCATCCGGCCCGCGCCGATGAGCCCCAGCCGGAACGGCGCCGCCATGTCACAGCCCCCGCGCCGAGAGGAAGGCCCGGTTGAGCCGCTGGTCCTCGGCCGCCTGCGCGAACCGCGCCGCGCTGCGCGGCAGGATGTCCTGCTCCACCACCAGCCAGCCGCCGAAGGACATGCCGCGCAGGCCGTCGAGGACCGCGTCCACGTCGAGGTCGCCGCGGCCAAGCACGGGGAACGCCTCCCGCGACCAGATCGCGGTCGCCTCTGCACCGTCCGCCACGATCTGATCCCTGACCGCAAGCGAGGCGTCCTTGAGATGCACGTGGTTGACCCGTTCCGCCCAGTCCCGCAGCAGCGCGACGGGGTCCGCGCCGCCGAGCATCATGTGCCCGGTCTCCAGGCACAGCCCGACGTCGGAGCGGTCGAGCACCTGCTCGATCTCCCAGGGCGCCTCGACGTACGTCCCGGTCTCGGGGTGGAACGTGGGCTCGTAGCCGCGGTCGCGGCAGTGGCCGACCGCGCGGGCCAGGCCGGTGGCGAACCGCCGCCAGCCGTCGGAGTCCAGCCCGAGCGAGCGCTCCGCAGTGGACCGGAACGGCCGGCTGCGGCGTTCCCCGCTGCCGGCGTCGGCCAGGGTGGGCCGCGGCGGCGGGCCGGGCAGGTACGCCTGGACGGTGTCGAAGGTGTCCAGCAGCTCGTCAAGCGCGGGCAGGGCCCCGGCCAGGGCATCCGGATCGGCATAGGGCAGCTCCAGGTAGGCCCCGGCCAGGCCGAGGCCCCGCTCGGCGAGCAGTTCCCCGAGGTGCTCCCCGGTGCCGAGGTAACCCACCGGCCCGAGGTCGATACCGGCGTAGCCCGCCTCGGCGACCTGGTCCAGGACCTCCGTGCCGTTGGGCACGTTCGGGTCGTGGCCCACGGTGACCTCGAATGCGCCATAGCTGACCGGTGCGTTCGCCACGGCGATCGCGCCGGGACCACGCGCTGCTTCCATGCTGTCCTCACTCACCTTCGCTGGCCTTCGCTAACCGGCTCTGGACGGCTCGTCCACCGGCGCCCGCCGGCGGTGACACTCGATGATCGCCCGGCACAGCGCGATGTCGGCCAGCCCGTCCCGGCCGGACGTGGGCGGCACGGCGCCGGTGACCGCGGACTCATGGAACGCGGCCAGCTCCCGCTTGAAGCCACTTTCATGCGATACGACTTCCTCCGTTCGCCACGACCGGGCCGAGGCGAGGTCACCACCCTGCATCTCAAGGACGGCCGGCTCGTTGCGGAGGAACGGCGAAGGGAACGCCAGGCGCAGCCGGCGATCCGGCGCGTAGACCGCGAACTCCATCTCGTAGCGGGAGATGCCGGGCAGGTCGATCCAGTGCAGCGCGACCGGCATCTCGCCGAACCGGAACATCACCGTGACCGTGTCGGTGTGCAGGCTCACGTAGTCGACCCGGTCCGGCTCGCCGAGCACGCCGCGGATCGCGTTCAGCTCGTGCACCAGCGTATCCAGGAGGACGTTCTCGTAGACGGCGCGTTCCAGCGGGGTGGCCGCCTCGCCGAGCGCGGCCGTGACGCGCGCATCGTTGTCTTCGCGGAACCGTTGCAGCAGGTCGGCGGGCGGTGGCTCGCGGGGCAGCAGCGGGTAGTGCCCGACGTAACCCGGGATCGGAGACTCGAACGTGGTGACCCGCATCAGCCGGGTGCCGGTGAGCCCGGCGGCTTCCTTCTGGAAGCGGGTGAAGGCGGGGTCGTAGCGCTTCGGGTACCCGACCATCAGGGTCACCCCGGCCTGCTCGGCCGCGGCGACCATCTCACGCCCTTCGGCGACCGAGAAGCACATCGGCTTCTCGGCGAACACGTGCAGGCCGGCCTTGGCCGCCGCGACCGCGATCGGCGCGTGGCTGCCCGAGGTCAGCACGAGCACCGCGTCGAGGGGATGGCGGAGCATCTCCTGCCAGTCGGTGAACACCGCGGGGATGCGGTACCGGTCGGCGCAGGCCTGGGCGCTGCCCGGCGCGATGTCGGCCACCGCGGCGATCTCGAATCTGTCGGCCAGTTCGGCCAGGTAGTGCAGGTGCATGACCTGGGCGATGAGCCCGGTGCCCACCAGCCCGACGCGCAGCCGCCGCGGCGCCTGCGGGCCGGCGGTCACGCGGGCACCGCCGCGGCCGTGTTGGCCCGGGGGGACACTCCGCTTCCCCGGGGGCAGGCCCCCGGACCCCATGGCCCGGGCCCCGATGGCCTGAGGCCAGTGCTGGTCCGGGGGAGCGACCCGCCTCCTCGGGGGCAAGCCCCCGGACCCCACGGCCCGGAGCCCCCCGTCGGCTCCTTCGTCACTGGGTTTCAGCCTTGTCGATGGCGGCGCGCAGGAACCGGGCGGCCTCCGGGACCCCTTCTTCGGGTGACGTGAACGGGTCCTCGTGCTCGATCGACACCACCTGGGCCTGCGACCCGGACAGCGCCCGCACCAGGCCGGCCCACCAGTCCAGGTCGTGACCGCGGCCCGGGATGGCAAACGTCCATGGCATCTGGTCGGCGGGCTCGGGCCAGCGCCGGTCGAGCAGGCCGTTGAGGGCCAGGCTGTCGGCGTGGAACACGGTGTCCTTGCCGTGGGCGTGGCCGACCCGCCCCCCCAGCGCCTCGGCCACCCGGTGCCCGTCCATGCCCATCCAGAAGAAGTGGCTGGGATCCAGGTTGGCGCCGATCGACGGGCCGAGACCGGCGACCCGGCGGAACGTCTCCACGTTGAACGCACAGGTGCCGGGGTGCAGTTCGAGGCAGACCAGCACGCCGGGCGCTTCGGCTTCGGCGAATTCGGCAAGCTCGGTCCAGTACGGCTCGATCCACTCGGTCCACTGCCGCTCGTAGACGCCCTCCAGGTAGGGCAGCCAGCCTCCCGCCCCGAAGTGCGGCACCCCGTCCCCTGGTGCCCCGGCCGGGCAGCCGGCCATGGCGACAACCCGGTCCGCGCCGAGCAGGGCGGCGAGCCGGATCGCGTTCCGCAGGTCCTCGTCGTGCTTGTGTGCCAGGGCCTCATCGGGGTGCAGCGGGTTGCCCCAGGCGTTCAGCGCATCCAGCCGGATGTCGTGTCTTGCTAGCTGGTCCAGCCATGCCGAGCGTGCGGCCGCGCTGTGCAGCAGTGCCGCCACATCGCAGTGCGGGTGCGGGGCGTACCCGCCCGCGCCCACCTCGATGTCGGTGATCTCCGGCGCGGCCTGCCGCAGCCACGGCAGCACCCGGTCAAGTGGCCAGTCGAGGAAGGCCTCGAGTACCACGCCTATCCGCAGCTCTGCCCCTGTCACGTGCCGAGTCTTCCCGGTGACTTATGACCTGTCAAGAGACTGTCAGTATGTCGGGACAAAGTGAACACGGCGCAGGCCGAGGTGGCATCGACACGGCTAGACTTGGTCTAGTTACGCGGTCAATATAATGTTCGAACAAACAACCCTCGATACCTGCTGGATCGTTCCGGACCCACACGACGGGTCCCACAGCGCCGACGGGAACTGGATGACGAGCCGGATGACCGAATCCCAGGCAGCCGCGGGCAACGTTGCCGCCCTCAGCGTGATCACCATCGACCGGACCAGCCCGGTGCCGCTGTACTTCCAGCTCGCCCAGCACTTCGAGGCGGCGATCAGGTCGGGCGCGCTCAAGGTCGGTTCGCGGCTGGACAACGAGGTGCAGCTTGCCGAGCGGCTTGGCCTGTCCCGCCCCACGGTGCGGGCCGCCTTCCAGTACCTGTCCAACAAGGGCCTGGTCGTCCGCAAGCGCGGCGCGGGCACCCTGGTAGCCAACGAGCGGATCGACCGGGACGTCGAGCTGACCAGCCTGTACGACGACCTGGCCGCGGCCGGCCGATCGCCGGACACGAAGGTGATCCGCAACGAGGTCACCCACGCCACCGATGCCGTGGCCGCCGCGCTCCAGTTGCCCGAGCCAGCCATGGTGGTCTCGCTGGAGCGGATCCGGCTGGCCGACGGCGAGCCGATCGCGCTGATGCACAACTTCCTGCCGACCGGCCTGGTCCACCTGAGCATCGACATGCTCGAACAGCACGGGCTCTATGAACTGCTGCGGGCGTCGGGCATCCGGCTGGGTTCGGCGACCCAGCGCATGTGCGCCAAGAACGCCTCCGCCGCCGAGGCCAGGATCCTGCACGAGAACCGCGGCGCGGCGCTGCTGACCATGGAGCGGATCGCCTACGACGAGACCGGCCGCGCCGCTGGAGTTCGCCCAGCACCTGTACCGGGCCTCCCGCTACGCGTTCACCACCAGCCTGTCCCGGGTGGACACCACCGCTACCCTCCCCGCCCCGCTGTAGGGGCCCGAACGCGGCGCCCGTCCACCACCAGTACTCCGCTGTGCTATGTGATGGTTGGCGCAACCATCACATTCTTCGGTGGTGGTTGCGCCAGCCATGACAATCAGGCCGGGCGCAGCGCGGGGCTCACGTGACCGCCGGTGCGATGGTGGCTTTTGAGACAGCGACTGGCCCCCAGGTCCAGGTGTCGTTGAAGCGTCTGCTGAGCCCGGCGGTTACTCCGCCGAACAGGACCACGTTGCCGGTGGCCGCGTCGTAATCCATGGACGCTGAGAATCGGGCCGACGGGCTGATCGCCGGGTGCTGCTGAGTCCAGGTGGTGCCGTTCCAGGCCCAGGTGTCGGCGAAGTCTTCCTGGGTGCTGGGGGTTTGGCCGCCGAACAGGATCACGTTGCCGGTGGCCGCGTCGTAGGCCATCGACTCGCCATACCGGGCGGCGGGCTGGTCGCCGGGGACTGCCTGGTCCAGGTGGTGCCGTCCCAGGTCCAGGTGTGGCCGTTGAAGTCGAACAGGACCACGTTGCCGGTGGCCACGTCATAGGCCATCGCAGTATGGGCGCCGACCCCGCGCGTGGGGCTGGTCGCGGGGGACTGCCTGGTCCAGGTGGTGCCGTCCCAGGTCCAGGTGTCGTTGATGGCGTGGCCGTCCTTGTTGGCGCCACCGAACAGGACCATGTTGCCCGTGGCCGCGTCGTAGGCCATCGACGCGAAATACCGGGCAGGCGGGCTGGTCGCCGGGTGCTGCTCGGTCCAGGTGGTGCCGTCCCAGGTCCAGGTCGTCCTGCGGGCCTGCCCGCCCCCATTGCCGCCGAACAGGACCATATTGCCGGTGGCCGCGTCGTAGGCCATCGACGCACCAGTGTGGTTAGGCGGGCTCGTCGCCGGATGCTGCCGACTCCAGGTGGAGCCGTTCCAGGTCCAGGTCTGGCCGTAGACGCCGAACAGGACAATATTGCCGGTGGCCGCGTCGTAGGCCATCGACGAAAGATACTGGGCAGGCGGGCTCGTCGCCGGGTGCTGCTGGGTCCAATCCGGCCCCGGCGAACTCGCCGGGGCAGCTAGGTGCGGAATACCAGGATTACCCAATGCGGCCAGCGCGGCGATGACCGCGAACCCCAACGCCCGGCCACTGCTGCCGGGCCAGGGCATCCCAGCACGGGCGAGGTGGGCAAGCCAGCCGGTACTGGTTGCAGGGACGATCCGCTTTTGACCGATGTGCATCTGATACATGAACCGACGTCCTTAACGCGCGATCGGGCCTCAGTTTCAAGACGCAGCAGGCTCCCTGCGGGTTTACTCCTACTGCCAGCACCCCGCACGCAGCACAGCCGCCGAGCGCGCACGAGGTTCCGGGTTCCCTGGAAAGTTCGGCGCCGATCGCGGCATTCCGGTTAGCGCGATCAGAGCGGGTGACTGGCAGTGGGCGCGCCATTGAAGGGCTGTCGGCCGAAGGCCGTCCTTACTGATCTTGGAGGGTGGGGGGACCACCTTGGCCGGGGTGTGTAGTTCCTCGCTGGCCGGGGGCCGCGCGGGTCCTTTCTGCGCCGGTACCCGCGCGGTGGCCGGTGGTGGCAGTGAACTCTTTCCATCCTGGTTATGCCTCGCGGATCTGCAATACGTGGATGGCCTTGGCGAGCCGCCCGGCTTTCCAGGGGCAGCAGCGGAGCTTCCGGAGAATCTTCCAGGTCTTGAGCTGCGCGTTCGCGCGCTCGCCGGGCGCGCGGAGCTTCGCGTGCGCGCGGTTGGCGTCTTTCTGGGATTGCGGCTTGTTCTTGCCCTTGTACGGGGTTTTCGCGTACGTGCTGCCCTGGTAGCCCTTGTCGGCCAAGACGACCAGCCCGGCCGCCTCCAGCTCGGCCAGGACGCCCCAGATCCACTCGGCCTTCTTGTCGTGCACCGAGCCGGGCAGCGGCCCGGACACCCACAGGATGTCACCGGCGGGACTCGCGATGACCTGCAGGTTCATGCCGTGCTTCTTGTGCTTGCCGGAGTAGAAAGGCCGGTCCGCGGCGACCCGGTCAATGGGGATGAGGGTGCCGTCCACCACGACGTAGGCATGCCCGGCCCTCGTGGCGTCCCGGACCGCCATGCGCAGCTTCGGCGCCCGGGCCGCCAGCAGCGCGACGGTCTCCTCCACATACCGCCAGGCGGTCGTGGTGCCGACCGCGAACCCGGCCGCAAGCTCCGCGAACGCCTCGCCTTTGCGCAGGTAAGCGAGCACGAGCAGGGCCTGCTTGCCGGGGTTCAGCCGCCGCCACCGCGACCCGATCGACTTGCGGTGCCGGCGGATGATCCCGGACACGTAGGTGAGGGTCCTCGACGACAACGGCAGCGCGGCACGGTAGAAAAGCATGGAAGCCCCTGGTGGTGGAGTGGATCTTGGTCGACTGCCTCATTTACCAGGGGCTTCCTGGTTCTCAGCGGAGGCGCGCCGCCACGCAATCAGACCGTGACGAACCCATCACAAACAGGATGAAAAAGGCTCAGTGCTTCCTTGGCGCCACTGATTGGAGTTGGGACTTGCCGCGGCGCTGTCACAGGTCTGCCGTCCACTCCATCGTCAGGCGTCGGCCCTGGTCAGCGGCGGCGTGGTTGTCCCTTTCTTCGCAACACGCTCTCTGGTCACCGCACTGGCCAGTACATTGCCGAATTGAGCCGTTCTTAAAATCAAGCGGCGCCGCTGGGCGGCGCCGGGTCTGGCGCTCCCGCGCCGGGCTCTGGCTTTGGGCAGGCCTCGCCGGGCGTGCCCGCGCCGCCCCAGCCGCTCAAGCGCACGTGATCGAGCAGGCTCATTCGTCATGCATCTGGTGCAGCAGCAGCAGCTGTCTTCCTCGGCGTATCAGTGTCCGGTCATGGCCGCCGCCTGATTAGGGCGCCTCCGGCGTCGCATGCGATCGCTGCGCGACCCTGGACCGGGCGACGGCTCCCTAGGGGTCTGGCGCCTGCCAGGAAGGTGGACAGGGACTGGGACGCCGGTGATGGGTCAGACTGCTTCGCGGGCTAGTGCGGCGCCGCGTTAGTCCGTTGAGGGTCTGGTGATCCAGGCGGTGGGGTCGCCCAGGTAGAGGCCGCATGCGCAGTCGAGTGCTTCCTCGGGGCTGCCGCTGGGCCGTCCGGAGGGCAGGAAGTTGTCTTCGTATCCGTCGCGGCTGGCCAGGTAAATCGCGAAGCCCCAGGTATGCAGCGCGCCGTGGAAGCGCAGCCGGCACAGTTTGAGTACCTGTCCGTCGGTTTCGATGCCGTCGACGTAGGCGAACCCGGCACGGAAGCGCACCTCGACGCGCTTGAGTGCGGGCCAGCGGGTCTTTGCGTGCTGGTTCAGGCGCACGCGCAGGTGGTGCTGCATGGACTCCGGCGGATTCTTCGGCATGTGCACCATTGTTGCCGCCCGCGTCTGCGCCGCTGTCATTGTCACGGTCCGTGAGATCAGGCTGCCTTCAGGGAACGGCGGGTGTGCGGTGGGGCGGGCGCAAGCGGTGTGCATCGTATTGGACGAGGTCACGCGCAGGCGGTTGGAGAAGACCGCCACATCAACATCTGGGCAGGTGCGGGCGGTACTGCGGGCCGAGATCGTGCTGCTGGCGGCCCGGGGCGTGCCCAACGCCCAGATCGCGGCGGCCTGCGGTACCAGCGTGAATACCGTGCGCAAGTGGCGCGGCCGATTCGCCGGACACGGCCTGCCGGCGCTGGCGGACGCCCGGCGCCCCGGCCGCCCCAGGATCTACGGCCCGGCGGCGCGCGTCGAGGTCGTCGCCACGGCCACCTCGATGCCGCCGTACCCGGAGTCCACCTGGTCGCACCGGCGGATCGCCGGGCGCCTGGCGGCGCTGGGGATCTCCAGTTCACAGGTCGGGCGGATCCTGGCCGACCTGGACATTCGCCCGCACCGGGTGCGCGGCTGGCTCACCCGCCGCGAGGAGCCGGCGTTCTGGGCCCGCGCCGCCGAGATATGCGGCCTGTACCTGGCCGCGCCGCCCGGCATCATGCGCCTCTCGCTCGACGAGAAGACCTCCATCCAGGCCCGATCCCGCAAACACCCCGGCCGCCTCGCCGCGCCGGGCCGGCCTGCCCGCCAGGAATTCGAATACATCCGCCATGGCACCGTCTCGATCATCGCCGCCATGGACATCGACACCGGCCAGGTGCTGACCGAGCCGATCGAGCGCAACACCGCGGCCACGTTCACCGCGTTCCTTGACGCGCTCGACACCGCGATCGACCCGGCCAAGCAGATCCACCTCGTGCTCGACAACGGTTCCAGTCACACTGCCAAGCACACCAAAGCCTGGTTCAAGGCCCACCCGCGCTGGCACCCGCACTGGACGCCGCCACACGCCTCGTGGTTGAACATGATCGAGATCTGGTTCTCCACCCTGGCCAAACGCGTGATCCGCCACGGCGACTTCCCCAGTCGCCACGACCTTGCCGACAAGATCGAAGCCTTCACAATCCTGTACAACCAAACCGCCAAGCCCTACCGGTGGACCTACGACGGCACTCCCCTCAAAGCGGCCTGACCCTCAACGAAACAACGCGGCGCCGCACTAGCCAGAGCCCCAGGTCCAGGTGTCCCCTAGAAAAGCGCCGCCCTGGCCGCCGAACAGGACGACGTTGGCGGTGGCCGCGTCGTAGGCCATGGACGCGCTGTGCCGGGCAGGCGGGCTGGTGTTAGGGGCCTGCTTTGTCCAGGTAGAGCCGTCCCAGGTCCAGGTGTCGCCGAAGTCGCTAAATGAGGTACCGCCGCCGAACAGGACCACGTTGCCGGTGGCCGCGTCGTAGGCCATGGACGCGTCCGATCGGGGCGGCGGGCTGGTGTTAGGGGCCTGCTTTGTCCAGGTAGAGCCGTTCCAGGTCCAGGTGGCGCCCAGCTCGCCGCTGCTAGGCCTGTTGAAGCCGCCGAACAGGACGATGTTGCCGGTGGCCGCGTCGTAGGCCATGGACGCGCCAGCCCGGGGAGACGGGCTGGTCTTGGGGGCCTGCTTTGTCCAGGTAGAGCCGTCCCAGGTCCAGGTGTCGCCCAGGAAGTGCTGCACCCCGACGTCGCCGCCGAACAGGACCACGGTGCCGGTGGCCGCGTCGTAGGCCATCGACGCCTCCCCTCGGACAGGCGGGCTGGTCGCGGGGGCCTGCTTCGTCCAGGTCGAGCCGTCCCAGGTCCAGGTGCCGCCCAGGATGTGGCCGAACCTGCCCTCGCCGCCGAACAGGACGATGTTGCCGGTGGCCGCGTCGTAGGCCATCGATGCGCTGATCCGGGCAAGCGGGCTGGTTTTGGGGGCCTGCTTCGTCCAGGTCGAGCCGTCCCAGGTCCAGGTGCCGTTCAGCACGGCACGGTTACCGAGACCGCCGAACAGGACCACGTTGCCGGTGGCCGCGTCGTAGGCCATCGGCGCGCCCACCCGGGTAGGCGGGCTGGTCGGGGGGGCCTGCTGAGTCCAGTTCAAGACCGCGGAGGAACTCGCCAGGGCCGCTGGCTGCCCGGCACCAGGGACCCCGAAGCCGGCCACCACGGCGGCCAGCACCGCGACCGAGCCCGCCCAGCCGGGCCTGCGTGACCGCCGCAGTGCCCCAGCACGAACCGGCCCGGCGAACCGGGCGCAGGCCGCAGCGGTGATCTTTATGCTGATCCGGATCCGGTCCATGAGCCACCGTCCGCACACGATACGGCGAGCGTGATCTGCCCGCTCCCCGCGCCATCGCGGGGTTCACCGGTAAGACGCGGCAAGAGCGCCGCGGGTTGACCTGCCCGGTCGGCTTCCCCAAGCCACTACCAGGCCGAAGCCTGGCTCAAGGCCACCGGAAAGGACGCACGCCAGGGGCGCAGCCACGTCGTCCATGCCGGGAGCCAATCCGGGAGCCACCCGAGCGAACGACTTCACGCGCCAGCCGAACGAGTGCGGACAAGCGGCCGGCAATCATGCCAGGTGGCGAACCGGTCCAGACGACGCTGAACGCGATGCGGGTATCTACGGATCTGCGAGTGTTGTTCCCGGCGGTTCTGGGTGGGACTGCCGCCAGGATCGGTGTCGGCGGGCTGGGTGACTCGCTACGGATGGCCGCTCGTCGCGGTCGAACGTGTGGACAGCCCACAGTCCAGCACCGTGTCGAAGCTGCGCCCCAAACGGTCAAGCCGCAGTGCGTCGGCCGCAGCGAACTCCGCGTCGATCCCGCGGTCGGCGGCTTTCTGCCGGGCGATCGCCAGTGCCGTCTCGGCCACGTCAACGCCCAGCACCGGCAATCCAAGCGAGGCGACATGAAGCGCGTTCCCGCCGGTACCGCAGCCCGCATCGAGCACCGCCCCGGCGAACCTGCCTTCTGATGCCACACGGACGACGGCAGGCTGCGGCTGGCCGACATCCCACGGCGCGGGACCGTCGTGGTACGACGCATCCCAGGGCAGCCCAGTCATCCGCTCGTGGCTGGTCGGCCGCCGGCCACCGAACGGATCGTCAGCGCGGGTTCCTGGCCGCTCCGGCAAGCTCGCTCCCTTCCAGTCACTGATCCTGCCACCTGACGTGGACCGCCAGTTCCCCAGCCTTACAAGCTCAGGGCTGACCTTGTCGGTACAGGCCGAGCAACAGGCCGTATCGGGGGTCGTCATCGCCGTCATCTTCCTCGTCGGCGAGGTCGTGGAGTGACGCCGTGATCTGTTCGACGTGCCTGGGGCTTAGCTTGAGCGTCCGCAGGATCAAGAACGGCTCGGGTTCAGCGGCGGCGATCTCCGCGGCGATGGCGCTGAAGGCCACCTGGGTGGTGGCGTCGTCGTTGAACTGCAGGGCGCGGTGGGCGCGCCGGTAGTACCGCTCGGTCCCACCGCGGACCTGGCGCGTCCCGGACGGTATCGCCAGGCCGGCGTCGGTGAGGACCTTCATATGGTGGGCGATGTTGCCCTTGTTGCTGCCCAGGGATGCGGCGAGCTGACTGATGGTCGACTCGCCCTGGCCGAGGGCGAACAACAGCCGGTGGCGCATCGGGTGGCCCAGCGCCTTGAACTGCTGTGGCGTGGCGACCGCGGCGACGTCCTCCTCTTCCACGGCTAAAGTGTTTGCAGATCTTGACGCTTTGTCAAGCGTATGTTTTTCTTAACGCTATGGAGGAAGCAGAGCTGACAGACGTCGTGGACCAGGTCCGGGCGCTGGTCGAGACGCACTACATCTTTCCCGAGGTCGCCACGAAGGTGTCTGGGGTATTGGCCGCGGGGCTGGCCGGTGGACGGTATCCCGCAGGCCTGCCCGCACTGGCCGCGGCGGTCACCGCCGACTTGCAGTCAGTCAACGGCGACAAGCACCTGCGGCTGCTGTACCACGAAGAAGCGATCCCGCCGCACGGGCCCGGCGACGACACCGAGGAGTACGCCACCATGGCGCGGTGGGCAGACCAGACCTGCGGAGGCGTTGCCTGCGCGCAGCGGCTGCCCGGCAATGTGGGCTACCTCGACCTGCGGCCGGTCTTGTTCCCGACAGTCCTGGCCGGGGAGGTCATGACCGCCGCGATGAGCCTGCTCGCCACCACGGACGCGCTCATCATCGACCTGCGCAATTGCCTGGGCGGCGAGCCCAGCATGCCCACGTTCATCATCAGCTACCTGTGGGACCGCGACCCGGCTCAGCTCTCCGGACTGCGGGAACGCAAGGACAACCTGCTCCGGCAGACCTGGACGCTGCCATATGTTCCGGGTCGCCGCTTCGGCAAGGACAAGCCGGTGTACGTGCTGACGAGTGCTGTCACGTTCTCCGGCGGGGAGCAGCTCAGCTACGACCTCCAGGCGCTCGGCCGGGCCACCATTGTCGGCGAGCCCACCCGCGGCGGTGCCCACGCCCGCGAGGGATTCAGAGTCCATCCCCACCTGGAGGCGACCATCTCGGTGGCCGCGGCGGTAAACCCCAAGACGGGCGGCAACTGGGAAGGAACCGGCGTCACGCCCGACATCCAGACCACCGCCGACGATGCCCGTGACACTGCCTACGAACGCGCGCTGCAGGACGTAATCACGGCCGATCGCGCCGCAGCGGCCGAGGCCAGGGACGCCCTAGCCGCAGTCCTGCCCGTCCCCCGCTAGCGCAGGAATGTGAATCTGGTGTTGTTCTAGCCACACCAGATTCACATTCACGGGCCCTGGGGGCCGACGAAGGGGCGCTGGGCGGTCTTGGCCTTCTCGTAGGCTTCGCGGGCGCGGCGGGTGTCCTCGAGGGCGGATACCTCGGCGACCGGCACGTCCCACCACGCCTGGCTGTCCGGCGCGGGCACCATCGGGTCGGTCTCGATGTGCACCAGGACCGGGCCGGGCTCGGCCTTGGCCCGCGCCAGCGCGGCCTTCAGCTCGGCGATCGTCTCGGCGCGGAACACCCGGACGCCGAGGCTTGCCGCGTTCGCGGCCAGGTCCACCGGCAGGACCCCGCCGTCCAGCCGGCCGGTGCCCGGGTCCCGGTACCGGTAGCGGGTGCCGAACCGCTGCACGCCCACGGTCTCCGACAGCCCGCCGATCGACGCGAAGCCGTGGTTCTGCACCAGGACCACGATGACCTTGATGCCCTCCTGCACGGCGGTGACCAGTTCGGTGGCCATCATCAGGTACGACCCGTCCCCGACCAGGACGTAGACCTCGCGGTCCGGATCGGCCAGCTTGACACCCAGGCCGCCGGCGATCTCGTAGCCCATGCAGGAGTAGCCGTACTCGACGTGGTAGCCCTTGGGATCGCGGGTGCGCCACAGCTTGTGCAGGTCACCGGGCATCGAACCGGCCGCGCAGACCACCACGTCCCGCGGGCCGGCTGCGTCGTTGACCGCCCCGATGACCTCGGACTGCGCGGGCGGCTGGCAGCCGAGCCCGTAGGCCGCCTGCACGGTCTGCTGCCACGCCGCCGCCAGGTCCCGCGCCTGGGCACGGTAGCCGTCCGGAGTCGACCAGCCGGCCAGCGCGGCGGCCAGCCCGCGCAGCGCCTCCCGGGCATCGGCGACCAGTGGCGTGCCCGCGAGCTTCACCGCGTCGGCGCCCGCGACGTTCACGTTGACGAAGCGCACCTGCGGGCAGCCGAACGCGGTCCGGGACGCGGTGGTGAAGTCGCTGTACCTGGTGCCGATCCCGATGACCACGTCCGCCTCGCTGGCGATCCGGTTGGCTGCCCCGGCGCCGGTGCTGCCCAGCGCGCCGACGGCGAGCGGGTGGTCGAACGGCAGCGACCCCTTGCCCGCCTGGGTCTCGGCCACGGGGATGCCGGTGGCCTCGGCGAACTCCCTGAGTTCCGCGGTTGCCTCGGCGTAGATCACGCCCCCGCCGGCCACGATGAGCGGGCGGGCGGCGGACCGGATGACGTCGGCCGCGCGGGCGAGCGCCGCTGGCTCGGGGACAGGCCGCGGCACGTGCCAGACCCGCGGGGCGAACAGTTCGGCCGGCCAGTCGTGCGCCTCGGCCTGCACATCCTGGGGCAGCGCGAGCGTGACGGCCCCGGTAACGGCCGGGTCGGTGAGCACCCGCATCGCCCCCAGCAGGGCCGACGGAAGCTGCTCGGGGCGCCAGACCCGGTCGAAGAACACCGACACCGGCCGGAACGCGTCGTTGACCGACACGTCCAGGGCCGCCGGGTGCTCGAGTTCCTGCAGGACGGGGGTGGCGATCCTGGTGGCGAACACGTCGCCGGGCAGCAGCAGGACCGGCAGCCGGTTGATGGTGGCGAGGGCCGCGCCGGTGACCATGTTCGTCGCGCCAGGGCCGACCGATGAGGTGCACGCCCAGGCCGCCAGCCGGTTGCGCATCCGCGCGTACGCCACGGCGGTGTGCACCATCGCCTGCTCGTTCCTGGCCTGGTAGTAGCGCAGCGCGCCGGGGGTGCCCAGTTCGGCTTCGAGCAGCGCCTGGCCGATCCCGGCGAGGTTGCCGTGGCCGAATATGCCGGAGCAGCCGCCGAAGAACGGCTGCCCGGCCCCGTCACGCTCGCTGCGCTGAGCGGCCAGGAAACGCACCACGGCCTGGCCCACGGTAAGCCGGACGGTGCCCGTCATCGCAGTCCTCCCGGTGACGTAAGCCGCGGGTCGATCTCCTGCTCCGGCCAGGTGCTCCTGATCCAGCCGTGCGCTGGGTCGTCGCAGGCCAGCCAGGCCCGCTCCCCCGGCCCGGCCATCACATTCAGGTAGTACATGTGATACCCGGGCACGGCCATCGACGGCCCGTGGAACCCGTGCGGGATCAGCACGACGTCGCCATCCCTGACCTCGGCGAGCAGGTCGGCGGGCCGGTCGCCGGTCCCGTAGACGCGCTGGTAACCCACGCCGGGTCCGGCCGGCCCGGACCCGATCTGGAAGTAGTAGATCTCTTCGAGCACCGACTCCCCGGGCCGGTCCTCGTCGTGCTTGTGCGGCGGGTAGGAGGACCAGTTACCGGCCGGGGTGATCACTTCGCAGGCGATCAGCCGGTCCGCGCCGAACACGCCGGGCATGCAGAAGTTGTGCACCCGCCGGGAGCAGGTCCCGGCGCCGCGCAGTTCGACCGGGACCTCCGCCGCCGGCCGGTACCGCGGGGGCAGGCGCTCCCCCGCCCGGGCGCAGGCCACCGCGAACCGCCCCCCGGCCTGGCTGGACACCCGCACCCGCGCATCGCGCGGCAGGTAGGCGAAGTCGGCCGGGCCGGCGAAGACATCGGCACGGCCCGCCAGGCTGAACCGCTCGCCGTCACACTCGACCGCACAGGATCCGGCCAGCGGCAGCAGCACCGCCTCGTTGGCCCCGGTGCCGAACGCGTGCGACCCGCCCGGCGACAGCCCAAGCACCCGCAGCCCGCAGTACGCCCAGCCGGCCTGCTCCGGGGTGATGGACACCAGCCACGGCCCGTCCGCCGAGGTGCCTGCGCGGACGTGGCGGGGGGTGCTCACCGGTGCATCCTCCTCACAGCAGGCTGACCGCGGTGTCCACCGCGGCGGCCACGTCGCCGTCGGCCGGGTACAGCAGCGACCGCCCGGCGACCAGGCCCATCACGTTCGGCAGCCGCAGCGCCTTCTGCCAGCCGGCGAACGTCGACTCCGGATCGTCGGCGACCTCACCGCCGAGCAGCAGGGCCGGCAGTGTGGACGCGGCCATGACCTGCTCCATATCCTCCACCACGGGGACCTTGAGCCAGGTGTAGGCCGACGTCGTGCCCAGGCCGGACGCGATCGCGAGGGCGCGGATCATCGCCTCAGGGGCCAGGTCGTTGAGCACCCGGCCGTCCGTGCGGTGCGACATGAACGGCTCGATCATGGCCATCAGCCGGCGTTCGGCGAGGCTGGACACGGCCTGGGCGCACGCCTGCATGGTGGCGACCGTGGCCGGGTCGTCGGGGTCGATCCGCAACAGCATCTTGCCGCCGTCGAAGCCCATCCGCTCGATCGCCGGGGCGTCGTACCCGGTGAACCGGTCGTCGATCTCGAACACGGTCCCGGCCAGGCCGCCGCGGTTCATCGAGCCGATGACGATCTTGCCGTCCAGCGCGCCGAGCAGCAGCAGGTCCTCCAGCACGTCGGCGGTGCCCAGTACGCCGTCCACGCCCGGCCGGTCCAGCGCCACGCACAGCCGTTCCAGCATGTCCGCCCGGTCGGCCATGGCGAGCCGTTCCCGGCCAGCGCCCAGCGACCCGCGGGCCGGATGGTCGGCCGCCACGATCACGAGCCGGCCCTCGGGGCCGACCACGGACGGCGCGCGCCGCCGGGCCGCGGCCGCCTCGGCCACCAGTCCGGGCTGGCGGACGCGGGTCTCGATGATCTCGGCGAGGCGATCAGGGAACATCGCTGGTCCCGGCTAGCAGGTCGGCCACCTCGTCGGCGGTGGGCATCGCGTCGGAGCAGGCAAGCCGGGAGGCCACCAGGGCACCGGCGGCGTTGGCGAACCGGATCACCGCGGCGGTGTCCCAGCCGGCGAGCAGCCCGTGGCACAGTGCCCCGCCGAATGCGTCTCCCGCGCCGAGGCCGTTCAGAATCTCAACAGAAAACGGCGGCGATTCCACCACGCCGGCCGAGGTCATGGCGAGTACCCCGCGCGGGCCCTGCTTCACCACGGCCAGGTCCGGGCCCCGGTCCAGCAGCGCACGCCCGGCGGGCCGCGGATCGCTCTCGCCGACCGCCATGTCGCACTCGTCGAGGTTGCCGACCGCGACGGTGACCAGGGCGAGCGCGGGGCCGACGGCGTCGCGGGCCGCTTCCCGCGATGCCCAGAACATGGGCCGGTAGTCGAGGTCGAACACGGTGATGCCACGGTGTTCACCGGCGCGGCGCGCCTCCAGCGCGGCCAGCGTCGCCGAGCGGCTCGGCTCGGCGGACAAGCCGGTGGCGGTGACCCAGAACACCCGGGCGGCGCGGATGGCGTCGTAGTCCAGTTCCTCCGGCCTGATCTCCAGGTCAGGGGCCTTCGGGTAGCGGTAGAAGTAGATCGGGAAGTCGTCCGGGGGGAAGATCTCGCAGAACGTGACCGGCGTGGGCAGCCCCGGCACCCCCGTGACGAACTGGTCGCTCACGCCGTACCCCTTCAGGGCGTGGTGTACGAAGCGGCCGAACGGGTCGTTTCCGGTGCGGGTGATCACCGCGGCGCTGCGGCCCAGGCGGGCGGCCGCGACCGCGACGTTGGTGGCACTGCCGCCGAGGTACTTCCCGAAGGTCGTCACTTCCTCCAGGGAGACGCCGGCCTGCAGCGGGTAGATGTCGACACCTACCCGCCCCATCGTCAGCACGTCGAGACGGGCCGTCTCACTCCCCACCCGGTTGCTCCTGTTCGGGCTCGGCGTACCAGCGGACCTTGTCGCCCACCTGGTTCCTGATCCGCCACCGGCGGGATTTCGGCTCGGCGTCGATCCGCCCGCGCAGGCTCTCCAGCCGGCCGGTGACCACTTTCTGCTCGGCGGGATCGAGCGCGGAGGAGTCCAGGTTGCCCAGTGACCGGCCGATGTTCAGCTGGCAGGTGCGCCACAGTCCCCAGTCCCGGGCGCACAGCGCCGCGATGAACGGGCTGGAGATCCCCGCGCTCTCCTCCTCCCCGACATCGTGGTGGTAGAGCAGGTTGTAGATGTCGGCTTGGTCGTTTTCGGTCAGCTCGACGACCTGCAGCTTGCTGAGCAGCAGTTCCTCGCGCGGCACGGTGAGCGGATCCCGGCCGAGACGGGCGGTGAGCGGGAGTTCGTGGCACATCGAGAACTCCCCCACGAACACGTCGACGTGCCGCGCGTTGCGCGGGTCGTGGTACAGCAGCCGCCGCGACCCGCGCAACGCGTTGAACATCTCGTCGGCGATGTAGCCGGCCTGTGCGAGCAGCCGCGACGCCGCTTTCCCACTGCCCTTGGCCACGGCTAGATCAATATCTTTGACAGAACGTGACAACCGGGGCTGGCCGTCGGCCGATTGCAGGAAGACCGCCACCCCGCCCAGAGCCCGCATGACCAGGCCCTGCTCCGTGGCCAGACGGATCAGCTGGCGCGCCTCTGCCACCGGGTCGGCGAGCAGTTGGCCCATGCCAGCTACCCCGTCGTGAGCAGGAAGTCCAGGCACGATCCGTCCTCAGCGATATCCACAACCGCGCCGCGCAGCACGCCAGAAGAGTAATCACTGCCCGGGTTCACGCACAGCGTCCGGCCGATCCGCTGCACGCCGCGCGACTCGTGAATGTGGCCGTGCAGCGAGACCGGCGGCTGGTACTTCTTGATGGCGTCGCGCACCGCGTGGCTGCCGACCGGCACGATGCTCGGCCTGCCGCCGCGGATGACCGGCTTGAGCGTGGCATCGAGTTCCGGGGCGTCGTCCAGGCCGGTGGCATACGGCGGGCAGTGGAAGTTCATCACGACCTGCCTGCCCTCGGGCAGCGACTCCACCAACTCGGATATCAGCTTGGCGAGGTCCTCCTCCGAGCACTCCCGCTCGGTGCTCCACGGGGTGAACGGCACCACGCCCAGGCTGGCCATGGCGACCGGCCCGAGGTCGCAGACCGTGCCGGAGGGGAACTCGACCCGCTTATCCGCGGCGTACACCGAGTCGGCAGCCACCGGGTCGTCGTTACCCGGCGTGATGATGCAGCGCACGGCGGGATCGAGCCGCTCGGCGGCAAGCCGACACCACCGCTCCGCCTGGGCAGCGATCTCGCTGCGGAACTTGCGGTCCAGCGCGGCCGGGTCCTGGCGCAGTTCGCCGAGTTCGGCGGGGTCCATCTGCGCGGCGTAGAAGCCGCGCCTGTTGATATCGGCGGTGAGCTGATCCCACCCGTCGTCGGGCACGCTCACCGCCTTGCCGTCGATCTCGGTCCGCAACTCGTCGCCGTCGCGCAGCACCGGGACCAGGCCCTTGCCGGCGAAGTCGCCGCCCAGCAGCAGCACGTCGGCCTCGTAGACCTTGGCTGCCGCCAGGAACTTGCGGAAGCAGACATCCGAGCCGTGCACGTCGGTGGCGAAGAAGATCCGCAGCGCTCGTTTCTTCTTCGGCTTGCGCTGCGTTCTTCCCGCCCCCGCGCTTCGCGCCCACCCCCGCGCTGATTTGAGCATCGGCTATTCCGGCGGCAGCTCGTGCATGGCCATGGCGAGGTCAAGCGAGTCGCGCTGCCGTCTGATCGAGCGAGCGACCGCGTAGATCACCGGGCCCGCGCCGAGCACGATGACCAGGGTCAGGATCGACTCCCAGCTGAACTTGCCGTACACGCTGGAGTGCGCGACAAGCTCGTACACGGTGAACAGGGCCAGCACCGTGGTCGCGCCGCCGATCCAGGCGATCCTGCGGAGGAACCCCTTGCGCTGGCCCTCGGGCATCGCGGAGGTGTCGATCAGGTCGGCGCGGCGCAGCGGCAGGAACAAGGCGGCCACGCCGCCGGCCAGCAGGATCAACGCGAAGAACAGGCTCTGCAGCGCCACGATGCTGCCCAGGGCGACCAGGCTGGTCAGGAAGCAGAACCCGATCCCGACGACCACGACGATGCCGATCGCATTGTTCGGCGCGTGGTTGCGCTCGCCGATCTTGGCCACGCTCACCGGCAGCAGCCGGTCGAAGGCCTGGGCGAACAGCACGCGGGTGGTGACGGTCAGGAAGGCCAGGTTCACGGCCAGCTCGGCGAACGGGACCGCGGTCGCGAAGAGAATCTTCGTGATCGGGTCGGGGGACACCACCATGCCATAGCCCAGGCCGCCGGCCACCGAGCTGAGGCTGGTGATCTTCCCATAAGCGGTCGGGTTGATCACGCCCAGGTTCGCCTGGGCCTGCATGAAGGTCAGGCCGGCCCGCGCACGCAGTACCGCCCAGACACCGACCCAGAGCACCACGAGCACGCCGATGCTGACCGCCGAGGCAATCAGGTAGGTGCGCCCCGGCCGGCGCAGTTCGCCGCCGACGTAGTAGGAGTACAGCACGCCGTTGTAGTTGAGCACCATGAACGGGATGATCGCCACCGCGGCCGCGATCGAGGTACCGAAGACCACCCCGTTCGACTTGGCGCCCGCGATGATCGCGCTGTACGCGCCCGGGTGGTTGCTGTAGTTCGCCAGCGCGGTGACGAACGAATCGTGCGAGTGGAATCCCAGCACCGCGATGAGCGCGACGAACGCCACGACCTGCAGGACGATCAGCCAGAAGATGATCCGGGCGACGATCTTCACCGAGAACAGCGACAGCGCGGCCACGATCAGCATGAGGATGACCGACAGCCAGGCGATCGAGAGATTGCTGCCCAGATGGTTGCCCGCATTGGCGATCGCGGTGCTGTGGAAGGCCGAGCCCAGGCCGCTCAGCATGAACGGGGTGAACTGCGCGGCGAAGTGTGCGTTGGTGGACAGCACATAGGTGAACACCACGGCGATGCCCAGGCCAGCCATGGACCCGACGGCCGGGGACACGATACGGGACAGGTAGACGTACTCACCGCCGGCCCGGGGCACCGCGCGCAGCAGGTGCCGGTAGGCGAACATGGCCACCAGCCAGATGATCGCGGCAGCGAGCAGCGGCAGGTACATGTCGGCCTTGGCGAAGTCCGTCAGCCCCGCGTTGAAGTTGATGAAGGTGTTGACCACGGCCACCGAGGCAAGGGAGATGCCGATGGCTGCTGGGATCCCAAGTTCCCGGACGAGGCCGGATGTCTGCCGGATGAAGAGGCGTCCTGCCCCAGGGTCACCGGCTGTGGCGGTACCCGCCGTCGCGTCGCTGCTTGCCACTGCCTACCTCCAGGCTCTCGCAAGTGCGAATTATGAGAGGGGCTCATGCGGTGAAGACCCAGCTCACCGGCATGACCCCCCAGGCTGACCTAATGCTTTAGCCCGGACATGAGTTTGTCAATACCTACGAACATACTGCTGTCCCCACAAAGTCACGATGTTGTTGCGGGGTGTCGGGCGGGCGAAAAGAGCGCGGCGCGGGCCGGGTGGCCCGCGCCGCGCTAAGGATGCTGCTGTGGCTGGTTATGCCTGGTCCAGCCGGTACCGTCGGTGGGCTGGGCTGCGGGGAACCGGCTAGCGGGGGTTCTCCGGAGGGGGCATCAGCTCGCCCGCCAGCAGCGGGCGGGCCAGGGTGTTGCCCGGTGGGGCCAGGGGGCAGGCCCAGGCCGGGTCGTAGGCGCACGAGGGGTTGTAGGCGAAGTTGAAGTCGAAGACCAGCCTGCCGCCGTCGCCGCCGAGGTCCGCGCCCTTGGCCGTGTCGAGCAGGTACCGGCCCCCGCCATAGGTTGCCGACCCCGCGGTCGCGTCCTTGACCGGGACGAAGACGCCCCCGCCGTAGGAAGCGAGCCACCACACGTCCAGCTCGCCGCCACCGGGCAGGCGCGCGCGGCCGATCCGGTCGAACCGGACGATTCCATCGGTGCCCGTGGCGACCTCCATGTGCTTGGGCGGCACCTCGGTGTCTACGGCGGCCTCGAAGCGGAGCCCGGGGTCGTAGGCAGCTACCGGCGCGCCCGGGTAGCCCGCCCGCTGCGGTTCGGGAACGGGCGAGACCGGATGGGTGCGCAGCAGCTCGTCACGGGTCCGGCGCCAGTGTTCGTGCGCGGCGGCGATGTCCGGCTCGGCGCGGACCTCCGCGTACAGCCGGGCGACCCGGCGGCGCCAGTCGAGCAGGGCCAGGGACATGTGCGCACCTCCGTCCTGGGGCCCGGTGCCGAGGTCAGGTGCCCGGCGAGCCCAACCGGACCACTCAACCGGCGTGAAGTTGGAGCTTACTCGTAGTCCGGTCTGGTCCTGGCTCAGCTACCCACCTGGATGAGGCGGACGGGGCTCCGGCCAGCCTTGACGCCCGCTACCGTGACCGGTAACGGGCGCTTGGCGTATGCCGTGGCAGGCGCCCCGCGTACGCCGTGGCAGACGGCGGGCTACGTCAGGGCGCCGGCATGCCCGGCCGTCGTAGCGCTCAAATATCCGTCACCTGACCGATGTCTCTCACTGCAACTTGCACCAGCATTTGTGTTGCAACCGCGAGATCAAGTGTCTCGGTAGGTTGCGATCTCCCCCCGGGGCTGGCCCGGGCAGAGTGAGAAGCGCTCTGCCGGACCGGCTCGCACAGCCTGGTAAGGAAGCAGATGAATACGATGGCGCCGACCCGCCCGATCACGCTGCACCAACTCACACCGTCCCCGGCCGGGCCCACCGGCCCGAGCGCGCCGCAGAAGCCACTGCGCCCGACCGTGCTGCAGAAGCGGCGGGTCACGCTGGCCGCGGAACCGGCGTCGGTGGGCGTGGCCCGTGGCCAGGTCAAGGCGACCATCCAGGCCTGGGAGATTCCGGTCGACGAGTCCATCGCGGTGCTGCTCACCAGCGAACTGGTGACCAATGCCATCAGGCACGAACAGGGCGACACCATCACGCTGGTCGTCACCTGCGCCTACGGCCAATTACATGTAGACGTCCACGACACCTCGTGCACGCTGCCGGTGCCGATGGACGGGCCGCCCGACGCGGAGACCGGACGGGGACTGGTGCTTGTCGCCAGCCTGTCCAGTAGCTGGGGCTATTACCGGACCCAGATGGGCAAGGCCGTGTACTTCACGCTCGCCTTCCAGGACGGCCTTGCCGAGGAGGCCGGTTCGAGCGGGGAGTAACCGCCACACGTGGGCCCGGTGCATGGCAACCCCCCCACAGCGATCCACCGGGCCCGCCTCCCCGCCCCGCCGCGTCTTCGCGCTCCCCCAGTCGCGCAGACGCGGCGGTTATAACGCCTCGCGGGCCGCCGCGGCCCCCAGTCACCTCGACGCGGCGGCCCGCTAGGCTGCGTCCGCGGCACCGAGCGTCGCTGGTTCACCGTGGGCCTGTATGAGGTCCGGGGGTCTTTACGAGGGCCGCTCGCCCTGATCGGCGAGGGTGGCGGGAATCAGCCGTCTCGCAGCCTCGCCACCATGGCATCGGCCTGCTCAACGGTGACCGTGTTGAGGTTCGGCATGGGCAGTGTCCGGCTGCCACCGGTCAGGAAGATCACCTGATCGTTGAGGCAGGCACACAGATCCGGATGCCGTTCGGCGATCGCGACCTGCGTCTGCAGCATCGCCTGCATGGGCTGCTGCTTGGCCGCCATGGCCGGCAGTACCTGCTGGGTCAGCCGATCCTGCAGGCGGCGGCTGGCCTGCCGGCCGAGGAACCGCGCGGCCGCACCTGCCGCCGCGCCCAGCACCGCGCCGGCAATGTCGTCGCCGATCGCGTCACCGAGCGAGGTGTCCCCGCTGGAGTAATTGCGCGGCTGATAGCTGCCCCGCCGGCTGCCTGGCGTGGGCAGCGGCCCGGCGACCGGCTCGGCGGCCCACCCTGCCTGCGGGTCGGCGGCCCAGCCCGGCTGGGCTTGTGTGCCCGGCTGCGGCTGGGCGGGCATCCCCGGCTGTGGCCCCTGCTGGCCCAGCCGGGCCCGGGCCAGCGTGGCTAGCTCTTGGATCGAGTGAACGGCATCGGTGTTGCCGCACTGCGGGCACACCGTCCCCATCTGGCCATATGTCACGGCTACATTGTGCGCTGCCGACCGCCCGCTGGGGAAGAGATCGCAGCACGCGGCGGGCTACTGGGGTCCCGGCGGGCCGGGCGGGCGACCGTAGGCTGTGGTCGTGGCGTTCTCGGGATGGTCCGCCGAGGCGGTGGAGTTCTTCCGCGGCCTCGAGGCCGACAACACCAAGGCGTACTGGACCGCGCACAAGGCGTTCTACGAGGCGTCGGTGCGCGAGCCCATGGCCGAGTTGCTCGGCGGCATGAGCGCGGAGTTCGGTCCCGCGCGGATCGCCAGGCCGTACCGGGATGTGCGGTTCCGTGCCGACAAGTCGCCGTACAAGACCGAGATCTACGCGACCTTCGACCGTGGCGGGTACGTGAGGTTCAGCGCGGACGGGCTGACGGCCGCCACCGGGTACTTCATGATGACCCCGGACCAGTTGCAGCGCTATCGCGATGCGGTCGTCCGCGACGGCGACGGTATCGAGCTTGCCGCCGAGGTGGCGCGACTGCGCGCGGCCGGTCTTGAGGTCGCGGGCAGTCAGACACTCAAAACCGCCCCCCGCGGTTATCCGAAGGATCATCCCCGGCTTGAACTGCTCCGGTGCAAGGGCCTGATCTGCTGGCGGCAATGGCCGGTGGCACCGTGGCTGTATACCAGCAAGGCCGGGGACCAGGTGGCCGGAGTCCTGCGCACCGCGGCACCGCTGCACCGGTGGCTGGACCGCAACGTCGGGCCCGCCGCCGGCTGACCTGGCTTGCCACGGCTGAGGGCCGCCACCGTCGGGGTCAAGTCCCCCTCCAGCCACACAAGCCCCAGGCGTTCCGGGGCCGGCCGGTAGAGTCCATGGGGTGCGGCTCACCGTGCTCGGCAGCTGTGGCGCCTTCCCGGAGGCAGGCCAGGCGTGCAGCGGCTACCTGGTGGAACACGACGGGTTCCGGCTGCTGGTGGACCTTGGCTATGCGGTCGTGCCGCGACTGTTCGGGCACCTCACGGCCGCGGATGTGGACGCGGTGTTCATCAGCCACGGGCATCCCGATCACTGCGCCGACCTTAACCCGCTGCTGCGGGCCCGGGTGCTCCGCGACGAAGCATTGCCGCCGCTGCCGGTGTACGCGCTGCCCGGCGCCCTGGACGCGGTGCTCGCGCTGGATCGCCCCGGGATGCTCACCAGCGGGTATGTGTGGCACGAACTGGCCCCCGGCAACAGCTTGGACATCGGCCCGTTCGGTGCGCAGACCCGGCTGCTGCCGCATTCGCGGCCCAACGCCGGCGTCCGGCTGGCGGCAGGCGGGCGGGTCCTCACCTACACAGGCGATACCGGCCCGGACGACGGCGTGGTGAGCCTGGCCCGCGGCGCCGACCTGCTGCTGGCCGAGGCCAGCTTCATCGACCAGGTACCGAAGGACTCGCGGGGCACGTTGTCCAGCGCACACCAGCAGGGCCGGCAGGCTGCCGCAGCAGGCGCCGGGCGCCTGCTGCTGACCCACCTGCTGCCGGGCACCGACCCGGACGCGGCGTGCGCCGCGGCCGAGCGGGGCTACCGCGGCGAGGTCGGCGTGGCCACCCCCGGCCTGGTCGTCGAGCTTTGACTAAGCCGGTCCGCGACAGTGCTACGGCTCGTACTGAAGCCCAGCCGTAGCGTCCGGCCTGACTGGCCGCCACAATGACGCCGTGACGATCTCACCTGGCCCGGGTGCCGGGGGGAGCCGCTCGCGGCAGCGGTTGGGAACCTGCTGGCCCGGCAGGACGCGTCGGGACGCTGGGAAGGCGAGGTGGTGTGGAACACCACGCTGCTGTCGCAGTACGTGCTGACCTCCGGATGACCGGCCGGTGGCCGCTTGCCGACAGCGACCGCGGCAAGATCCTCCGCCATTACCAGGCGACGCCGCGCCTATCAGGCTAGATTGCGCCGACCGGCCTTCACGTCAGCGATGAAGTTCCGCCACTCGGCGGGCTCTACGGTCAGCTTTGGCCCATGCGGGTCTTTGGAGTCCCGGACGACAACAATGCCAGGGAGGTTGCGGGCGACTTCCACGCAGTTGCCGCCGTTGCCATTGCTGCGGGTGGACTTGTGCCAGTCGGCACGAGACAGAAAGGCATCCACCTCGCACCTCCTTCATGTTCAAGCCAGGTCTTCGGCACTTCGCGCGATGAGCCGCCGGGACTCGTCCAGGGAGAGGGAGGCCGCACGCAAATGCTCGTACACGAGTCTATATCGCGCTACCTCGTCAGCCTTTTCCAGGTAGAGCGAGCATGTGGGGTGCTCGAAGTAGACGATCTCACCGTCGGTGGGCGGGTCGAAGCCCAGGATCGAGAAGGCGGAGTCCATCGAGGCGTGCGCTCCGGCAGCGAAGGGCAGCACTTGCAGCGTTATGTTCGGCGCACTGGCGGCTGCAGCCAGCTTGGCCAGTTGCTCGTGCATGATCGCCCGCTCCCCGACGATGCGCCGGAGCACTGCCTCGTTCAGTACGACCCATAGTTGCGGTGCGTCGCGTTCCCTGAGCCTGGCTTGGCGTTCCATGCGGACGGCGACGTGTCGTTCGATCTCGTCCTCGGTGGCGTTCATCAGCGCGGCCCGGTGCAGTGCGGCGGCGTACCGCTGGGTCTGGAGCAGGCCGGGCACGATCTCGGCCTGATAGGCGGAGATGGTGGCGGCTTCGGCTTCCAGGCCGACGTAGGTGGCGAACCACTCGGGGACCGTCTCGCCGTACTGTTGCCACCAGCCACGTTCGCGGGACTCGCGGGCTAGGGAGAGTAGCAGGTCACGCGCGTGCCCTTCGGTGATCCCGTAGATGTCGAGCAGTTTGCGCGCATCCCGCGGCATGACGGAGACTCGGGCGTTCTCGATCTTGGAGACTTTGCCCGGCGACCACTCCAGTTGTTCGGCCACCTGCTCGATGGTCAGCTTTGACGCTTGGCGGAGCCGGTGCAGTTCGGCCGCGAGACGGCGGCGGCGCACGGTCGGGCTGGACGATGGGGCCATAGTAAATTCTCCGGAGAAAGTTTCCGTTTCACTTATCAGGGGGAACGTTCGTCGGACATGATGCCATCAAGTCACCCATCGTGGAAGGCAAAGCGCCGACAGTGAACGCACATCACTGCCAGGCACCGCCCACCGTTAGCGGTACCGGTGCTGCGACAGGACGGCCGGTCAGTCCCGAGCATGGCCCCGGCACCGGTACCGCTCGCCACCGCAAGAGCTTCCTGGAACTCGCCCCGATGCCCACAGCCGTTCCCTGCGCCCGCCTCCACGCCGTCCATGTCCTACACGAGTGGGGCTTGCGTGCACTGGCCGAGGACGCCGCCCTGATCGTCTCCGAGTTAATGACGAATGCCGCCGATGCCTCCGTGATGCTTCCCGAGCGGCCCCCCATCACCCTGCGACTGCTGGCCACCGGGAAGTCCCTTGTAATCGAAGCATGGGATCAGAGCCCGCTCGACCTGGAACCCCGCGAAGCTGACCCTGACGCCGAGTGCGGGCGCGGCCTGACCGTTGTCGCCACCCTCAGTGAGCGGTGGGGATGGGAGCGAACGGGCTACCGACGGAAAGTGGTTTGGGCCGAACTCGCCTATGAGCAGTGACGCGCTACGGAACTCGGAGAGTACGCCTGGCCTGCGATGATGCTACGTTGGCTGACGGGCTGCATCCCAGGCTTCCTGGATCGTTGCCCCGCAAGAACGGATGCTGGGTGATATTCGTCCAGGCCGCCGTCCTGGGCTACCGCAGGACATCTTCACTGCCTGGGCCCTTGCGCTGGCCGCCGGTCACCCGGGCACCTGACGCGGTCAGGTCACTCCGGGTGTGGTGGTCCGCAGGGCCGCCTCGCGGGCGATTTCTGTTCGCGAGTGAACGCCAAGCTTCCGCAGGATGTGGGAGACGTGGGTCGCGACGGTACGGCGGGAAAGCAGCAGCTTGGCGGCGATCTCGGGGTTGGACAGGCCCTCGACCACGAGCGCGGCAACCTTGCTCTCCGTTGGCGTGAGACTGGCCCAGCCGCTTCGCGCCTGCCGGTGCTTGGACTGCGGGCCCCGGCGGATGCCGTGGGCACGGAACACGGCCTGCAGGCGGGCGACATCGGCCGCAGCGCCCAGGGAGGAGTAGGCCTCCACGGCCCGGATAAAGGCGCCCCGTGCCTGATCGCGATCACCGGCAGCGATGAACTCACTGGCCGCCGCTTCCAGTGCCTTGGCGGCCAGCAGCGGCCGGGTGCCATCGAAATATCGCTGCGCGGCCTGCAGCAACCGGGCCGGGTCATGGCCTAGCAGGCCTCGGCAAAACAGCGTGTTGGCCTGCCGGTGCGGAATGTCTGAGCCGACGGCGAGTGTTTCGGCGTGGCCGGTAAGAGTTTCCGCCGTACCCAAGTCCCCAGTTTCGCAGGCGAGCCGGACGGCGTCTGCGGCCAACTCCTCGATCTCATCAAGTTCTTCGGGGTTCCCAACGAAGCCGGCGGTCAGCACAGCTAGCGCGCTCCGTGCGTCGCCAGCGACCTCGCGGTCGAGGCTGCGGGCTAGCGCCAGCGGAGCGACAACCCGGTTGCCAATCCGCTGGGCGTAAGGGGCGGCGGCGGTTAGGTGCATGCGCGCTGCGTCGGTGTCACCGCGGTGGAAGCAGATCACGGCGGCGATGCTGCGGTCGCAGCAGGCCGCCCCCGGTTCCTTCAGGGCCTCGTCCATGGCCTGCACCTCGGCCAGTGCATCTGCCCATTGCCCGGCGTCAAACAGCAACTGGCCGAGGGCGCAGTGGGCCTGGGTCAGCCGGACGACGGTGCCGGCCAGACTAGCCAGGTGGCGGGCATCCCGGGCCGCGGCGAATGCCTCCTCGTACCGGTCAAGATCACCGAGGGTGATGGCCTTGTTGATCTGCAGCAAGAGCCGCAAGTCGGTTAGCGCTGGCTCGGCCCTGGTCACGGCCAGGGCGCGATCGAACAGCGGCAAGGTGTCGGTGTGCTGCCCCTGCATGGCGGTGACGATGATCAACACGTGCAGCGCCCAGCCCATCGCCCAGTTGTCACCCGCATCCTCCGCGGCGGTCAGCGCAGCGCGGGCGGTGTCGCCGGCCTTTTCGACTTCGCCGAGGTTGCTGTAGAGCCGGGCGGCAAGCACTAGCAGCCGGGCCCGGTGCCGGGCCGTGATCCCGGGGGCGACCAAGGCGCGGTGGAGCGCGTCAAGAGACTGTGCGGACTTGCCTGCCTGGAGGCGGCACTGCGCCAGCGTCCAGTGCAGGTCGACCAGGACGTCGGGCTCGGTGACATCGCTGAGCGCGAGGCTAGCCACCTGCTCGGCTTCGGCCGCGTCCCCTACCCGGTAGAGGGAATCGGCGAGCCTGCTCACCAGCAGGCCATGCCGGTCCGAACCTACTGGGCAGCTCGCCACCGCGTAACGGAGGAGATCCGCCGCCACCTGGGGTGCCTGGGCGACCAGCACGTCGGCGGTGTCGGCCAGCCAGCTCAAGAGCCAGTCGTCTATCGGATCGGCTGGGCCACGCTCTGCGAACGCCCCCAGCAGCTGCCGGGCCACCCGGTTAGCCGGGGCGCCCGCCTTTGCGAGCGCGCGTCCGGTGCTGCGGTGCCATGCCGCGCGCACCGATACCGGCATCGCGTCATACAGGGCAGCCCGGATAAGCGGGTGCCGGAATGACAGGCCGGCAGCGGAATCGGTGAGCACTCCCGCGGCGCGGGCCTCGTCGATGGCCGGCATCAGGTCCGCGATGTGACGGTCAAGCACGATCGTCAGGTCCGACACCGCGAAGTCCACGCCGAGCAAGGCGGCCGCCTGCAGCACCTCCCGCGTTGGCGCGGAGAGGAAGTCCAGGCGGTCCGCGATGGCTGCCGGCAACGATGCCGGTGAGCGGCCGCTGGCAAGCCCGATGGTTCCCGTGGCCGTGGCGGTCAGTCTGCCGCCTCGCGCTAGCGCGGCGACCAGTTCTGTGACGTACAACGGGTTGCCCGCGGCCCCGCCCGCCAGCTGCAACAGGTCTTTGCCGGGTTCGCCGCCGGCCAGAGCCGTTACCAGCTCGGCCACCGCCTTATCAGGGAGCTTGGGGAGCTGGAGCCGGGCCGCATCCCCCGCCGCACGGCGCAGTGCCAGCAGATCTTCCCGCTGCGGCACCGGGCGCATCATCCCGGCCAGCAGGAGCGGCATCTGGTGCACCGACCGTGCCAGGCGCGCCCATAGTGTGACGCTTGCCCGGTCGGCCCATTGGAGGTCGTCAATAACTAGGATGGCGGGCTGCGCCGCGCACTGTTCAGCGATCAGCGTCAGCAGTTGCTCGGCCAGCGCGGCCGACACGTCCGCGCCGCGGTCGGCGGCAAGCTCGCCGCGCAGCAGCCTGACGATGGTCTTGCGCCGGGGAGTGTCGGGCAGCTCACGTACCCGCAATGCTTCCAGCAGCGGCAGCAGCGGTAAGGCCTGGCCCAGCTCGTCGCCAGCGCCCCAGAACACGGGGCAGCGGACATCCGTTTCCGCCAAGGCGGCCCGTACCAGCGACGATTTGCCGATCCCGGGCTCGCCTTCGATCAGCACCGCGCTCCCCTGGCCCGCGGCGGCGTTCCGGATCAAGTTGACCAGGTGCGCCAGCTCGCTGCCACGGCCGATCAGCGCTCCTGCCTGTGTCGCGGCAGTCACGGAGCGAATTGTACTACCAGACCTTTTGCCGAACAAGCCGGACATTTAAGACGCAGGGTCTCAGCGCTAAATGGCGGCGCGCAATAATGTAGGCTGCGGCCCAAAGGAAGTCGGCCGTGAAAGTTGCCCGGCACGTTGCAATGCACACCCCACCGAACCTTCTAAATAGCATTGATCTGGAAGTGTTCTGGCAAGTTAGGATGATAATAGCGAGGCAGCTTTTGGTATTACCAAAAAGGCGTGATTTTCCCAATGATGGCAATAACTCCAGCGAGGCAACAAATGTGCCGTGCTGTCTGGCGGTGCCGCGCTCAAACGACTGCGGGACCCCGGGGATCGCCTTGGAGGAGTCATGCGCATCAGGCGAGCAATCGTTCCCATCATTCTCGCGCTCGGCATGGCCGGATCGGCGCTCACCGGCGTCACCGCCGCCGCCGCGGCGACCGCGGCCCCCATGATGCACTTGCACGGCCACAAGACCGCCACCCCGGTCGTGATGATGCACTTGCACGGTTGACCTGGGCGCGACAGGCGGGGCCGGGCTGATTGGCCTTGCCTTCGCGAGTCTGGCCGCGCGTTTGCAGGAAGGGCTGCAAGCGTGAGCTTTCTTTCCGCGTGGCGTTGGCGTGGGCTACGCGGGCCCAGCGGTTCCCGAATCGGGTTGGCCCGTCGCCTTGCCGCTGCCGGTACCGGCCGCCACAGCCGGGCCTGTGACGGGTGGGTAAGCCGGTCCCGGCGGCAGGTTTCCTGTACGGCCCCGGTTCGGGAAGGCTTCAGCAGCTGGGAGAGCCGTGATGGTACATGTCGCCGCAGGCGACCACTCGCGGCTGGCCGCCGTGGTGGTACATCGTGGTCGAGGCCACGGCGCCCATGCTGCCAGCAGCCAGGCCGGCCGCTATCACGGCGACCAAAATGGCCGCTTGATCTTGGACATCTGTTACCTCCCTTCGGTAACTAAGTATCATTATTCACAAACAGCTATGCGCACAAGGAACCATGCGCGGGACAGCGAGCATCGGGTAAGAAAAGGATGATCGCAAATGCGCCAGTGATCATGGATGTGTCGACGGAGTATGCCGTCTGCCAGTGCTGCGGCGCGGCAGGCGCTGGCGGCATCGGGCCGGTGCTGAATGGCTGAGCGCCCTGATAGACATGAACCATCGCCGGGCTCTGGTCGGCTGCGAAGCGCCAGGCCAGGGCAATCACCCAGCCTATGACGGTTCAGCCCAGTGCCATGTCGATCACCGCGACCGCGCCGAGGTCGGGGACATGACGTGACCAGCAGATCAGCAGCGGCAGCAAATAGGCGATGATACTGAGCGCGCCGACCGTACAGAGGACGAAAAGTGTGACCAGCGACGTGATCATTTCGGCGCCCTTGCCGGGGGCGTTGCCTGGGGCCTCTGGGGCCCGCGCCGCAACGCCTCGATTCCAAGGGCACCTGATTGCACCCTCTTGACAGACACCTTGAGCCCGCGGCCAGCGTGGCGTTGAATCCGCCAGCGGATGGACTTCTTGCTGCCTCACCGTCGGCGCGTTGTGATCAAGCTCGGCGGCGTTCGCTACTACGCCGACCACCAGCAGTGCACGGACGTCAGCGCTACGCGCAGATGATCGCCGAGCACCGTTGCCGTGCAGTTCGCTGTTTGCTCCGGACGAATGGGCAGCGGCACCGCCACTGCCCGTTCGAGTGGCTTGGCCCGGGGGCTGAGGGCTGATGCTGCTGGTGGCTGGTCCATCGGCCTGGCTGCCGCATTGCCGGGCGGAACGGGTGTATTCCTGCGGTGACGGATCGTTGGAGACACTGGCTCGCCGCGGGCCCGGCCGTGGCCGACGAGGTGCGCGGCGAGATCCGGGTAGCCGAGGTCCGCCATGCGCCGCGGGCCGCCAGCACGCCGGCGGCCCGCCTGGAACTGCTGCGTGCGGGCCGCCGACCGCGAGATGAGGGCGTGGTGGCCGACCACGCCGCCCGGGCAGCGGCCGCGCCGGACGCCCGGCCACCCCGAAACGGATCGGGAACGGGGGAGGCAGAACACACCAATCGTTACCACTGCTCTGTTTGGTCCTGTTTGCCGTGAACCCAGGATTGGCTACGCTTGACTTGAGTGTGATTGCACCGAAAGTTGCACGCCGCTCCGCGGCGTGGCGCACGACCGGTCCGCTCGCGCGCGAAGGAGGGACGAGCCATGACCATGCCAGGTAGTCCCACGGTGCGGCGCCGTCGGCTCGCCGCCGAGTTGCGCGAGATCAGGGAGAGCAAGGGCAAGAGCGGCGATGCGGTTGCCGCGGCGTTGCACTGGTCGCCCTCCAAGATCAGCAGATACGAGCGGGCCAAGACCGGGCTGCAGCCTCGCGAGGTGGAGCGACTGCTCGACTATTACGAGATCACTGGGCCGCGCCGCGAACTGCTGCTCGCACTTGCTGAGGACGCCACCCAGAAGGGCTGGTGGGAGGAGTACGGCGACAACCTTTCCGCCGACTACCGCCAGTTCATTGGCCTCGAAGACGAGGCCAGCGAGATCGCAGCATGGGATGTTTACGTATTACCTGGTCTGTTCCAGACCGAAGCTTATGCCCGGCACATTATCGGCACGTACCGGCAGATCGAGCCGGTCACCCCGGGCATGATCGAGCGACTGGTCAAGGTCAGGATGCGGCGCCAGCAGGTGGTGGAACGCGAGTCGAGCCTGCAATTGACAGTAGTGATCGATGAGTCCGTGCTCCAGCGCCGGGTCGGCGATGAACGCGTGATGTACGAACAGCTTCAGCGGCTCGCGAAGGACGCCGACCGGCCCAACGTGACTTTGCAGATCCTGCCCATGGACGCGGCGCACACGGTCTTTGTGGAGTCATTCTCCATATTCCGCTTCGATCCGGACAGCGACGCCGGGCTGCAGGACGTGGTAAGCACCGAGCACCTGCGGAACGACTTCTCGCTGGAGGGCGAGAAGGAGACCTACCTGCACTGGATCGCGTTCCAGATGCTCTCCAGGGCGTCACTCGACCCGGACCGGTCCAAGGAACTCATCCTCAAAGCGGCCGAATCACACTGGTCGGCAGGTCAGCGCGAGCCTTGACGCCGCAGGAGCGAGGCCGGCCGCGCAACGGCCAGCAGTGCGCTGAGCTTCATCCCGTCCGGAGCAGGGCCGCCGCGCCGGTGGCGGATGGGGCGGTTGGCTAACGCGCTGCTAAAAATCACCCAGATTCCCGCGCAAACTCCTCGCCGTTTACTAAGACTTTTCACACAGAAGCCTCAAGTCCGTCATATAATCAGTGTCTACAGTCTGATCGAGCCGGTCAGCGGGGCATGATCCGATCGGCTGGCGAAGATCCCGATATCTCAGGTTGGCGGTGAGCGTGATGAATGAGCAGCTTCGGCGGCTCGTGCCGTCCGCCGACCAACCGAACGGGGCGTTACAGGTCCTCGTCCCTGGCGGGGCGCACGTGGTCGGCGGAGAGTTATCCGCCATTATCCGCTTCAAGCCGGACCGCAAAGCCGCGTGCCAAGACGCGGCGGGTACCCGGCGCTCGCGGAATGACTCCCCATCGCACGGCAGGAAAGAGACCTGCCCGCACCGGATCACGTGCCGGATGCCAGCCGCAGCGCCGCACGGCCCGCGCCGGTGTCAGGAACTAACCCCGAAGACGACTGAATCGCACAGGTCGGGCGGCCAGCGCGAGCCTTGACGCCTGCGCTGCACCGGACCGCCCCACGCTTCTGGCCCGGCGCGCACCTGGCCCTCCCTCGCAACCGAATCCTGCCGCCCCCCGGCCCTGTTTGGTTTACCTCCGGAGCGCAGCGGCGCGAATGGGCTCTTCGGAACGGCTGGCGCGGTTGCCGGCCGGGCCGGGTGGACCACCAGGTCAACTCCGCCTTTCCAGGCACCTGGCGACAAGCGAACAGCGATCTTCGTCGGCGTGTTGACTGGTCAGTTGCGGGGTTTCCGGATCCGGCTCAGCTACTCTCCCTTGATCAAAGGCCCCTGTACTTCGCATAAGTACTGAGGAGCCTCAAATGTCAACGGTGTCTCAGTTTAGACAACAGAGACACTCGGTAGTCGTTAACCTACTTTCCGTAGTCGCCGATCTGGCTACACCTCAAAGACATTCAGGAGGTTAGGACGTGGCAAGTTCTAAGCTGGGGGACCGTCCGGAAAAGCCGTCCGAGACGGGTCTGTCCTGGATCAAGAGTTCTCTGAGCTTCTCTAACAGCAACTGCGTCGAGGTTGCCAGCCTGCCCGATGGTGGGGTCGGCGTGCGCGACTCAAAGGACCCCTCCGGCCCCGTGCTCCGGTTCACCCCCGGGGAGTGGCAGGCATTCGTGGGCGGCGCACACAACGGAGAATTCGACCGCTTCGGCCGGTAACCGGCCCATCGGGGCAAGGCGTTTACCCGCCCGCCCCGGGCTGGCGATTGATCAGGCTTACGCGAAAGGCCTTCCGGTTACCGGGGGGCCTTTCGCGCACCTGCGGGCTTCCGTCGGCAGCACGCCGTCCTCACGAGCCCGGGCGGCCACAGCCGGCACGCCCCCAGCGCGCGGGCGCACCCCGGCGGCCTGGTGACGGCGCTCCCACCAGGCGACTGTGGGCAGCCCTCTTGACACGGCCTTAGCAAGCGCTAACGATGACGTCAATCCCAGGCTTACTCGGGGCCCTGTGGCTCAGGCGCAATGGTGTTAGCGCTAACAGATTGTTAGCGCTAACATTCGCTCGCATCGGATGGCGGCAGGGCGCTGACCTGGGCCGGAGCGGCGCGCACGCCGCGGCGGAAAGGAGCGCTGCCTGAATCGCTGACCAGTGCCAATGGCACGCAAACCGAGCCATCAACCCGCAGTGGCAATGGACGATGGGACAACCATGAAGACACGATTTTCCTTTCGCTTAACGATACTGACGGTGGTACCGGTACTCCTGAGCGCACTGTCGGTGGCCGTGGTGGCTGTGCCTGCTGCGCAGGCGGCGTCGCTCCCGTGTGACACCTACGCCGCGGCCGGCACGCCCTGCGTGGCCGCGCACAGCACCGTCCGTGCTCTGTACGCGAGCTACAACGGGCCCCTGTACCAGGTCAAGCGCGCTTCGGACGGCGCGACCACGAACATCAGCACGCTCAGCGCGGGCGGCTACGCCAACGCGGCGGCACAGGATTCGTTCTGTGCGGGCACCACGTGCACGATTACGGAGATCTTCGACCAGTCACCGCAGCACAACAACCTCACGATCGGGCCGGCCGGCGGGGCGGGCGGCGCGGATGTCGGGGCGAACGCAGCCGCGCTGCCGGTGATGGCCGGGGGCAACAAGGTCTACGGGGTGGACGTGACCCCGGGCGTCGGCTACCGCGACGATGCCACCACCGGGGTGGCGACCGGGTCGGCGGCGCAGGGCGCCTACATGGTCACCAGCGCCACCCACGTCAACAGCGGATGCTGCTTCGACTACGGCAACGCCGAGACCAACAACCGTGACAACGGCAACGGGCACATGGACGCGGTCTACTTCGGCACCTTGTGCTGGTTCCCGACGTGCAACGGGAGCGGCCCCTGGGTACAGGCCGACCTGGAGAACGGCCTGTTCGGCGGCGGCAACGGCAACAACCCGAACAACGCGGGCAACAAGAGCACGTTCGTCACCGCCCTGGTGAAGAACAACGGCACGAGCACGTACGCGATCAAGGGCGGCGACGCCGATTCGGGCGGGCTGACCACCTGGTACAGCGGATCGCTGCCCACCCAGGGCGGCTACATCCCCATGCACCAGGAGGGAGCCATCATCCTCGGGATCGGCGGCGACAACAGCAACAGTTCGGCCGGGGACTTCTTCGAAGGCGTGATGACCGCCGGCTACCCGACGGACGCGGCCGACAACGCGGTGCAGGCCAACATCAACTCCGTCGGCTACGCGTTCCCCAGCAGCGTGACCGGGCCGATCGTGGCCGGTGACAACGCAGCCAAGTGCGTCGACAACAACAACGGCAGCGGCACCCCGGGCAACAAGGTCCAGATGTGGGACTGCGACGGCAACACCGCCGCGCAGAACTGGACCGTGGCCAGCAACGGCACGCTGCAGATCGACGGTGGCTGTATGGACATCACCGGCGCCAAGACCGCCAACGGCACCCTGATCGAGTGGTGGACCTGCAACGGCGGCGCTAATCAGCAGTGGCAGGCGGTCAACGGGCAGCTGGTCAACCCGGCGTCCGGCAAGTGCCTGGACGATCCCGCGTTCAACACCACGAACGGCACCCAGCTTGTGCTGTGGGCCTGTAACGGCGGCAGCAACCAGCAGTGGCATCTCCCGTAACGGGTGAGCCAGGAGGGCGTGGCCGGCTGCCACGGCACCAGCGGCGGCCGGCCACGCCGCGCCGGGCGGGTTCGGGCAGGCCCGGGGCGGGCAGGCCCGGGGCGGGCAGGTCAGCCGGGCCCGGGACCGGGCGGGCCGCCAGGGTTAAGCTCGCGGGCAAGCACCGCAGGGGCGCGCATCCGCCAGGCGTCGGTCACTAGTTCGGTCAGGCGTGCGACGTCGACCTCGGCCAGCCGCAGCATGACCAGCGGCCAGCTGTCGTACCCGGGCGTGGTGAAGAAGACCGCGGGCTCGCCGAGCAGCAGTGCCTGCTTCTCGGCCTCGTCGCCGACGAACAGGACCGCGATGTCGGTGCGGAGGACCCGCGGCCTGCCCGGCTTGCGCTCGGGATACGACCAGACGAACCCCTTGCCGCCCACCCGGAAATCGAAGCCATCGCTGTCGATCTCCTCCACGCCGGGCAGGGCCAGGGCGAGGCGGCGCACGTCGTCCTCGTCTGCCATCGTGCTACCTCCCCGGCTTTCGCGCTCAGGAGCTGACCGTGCCGTCGATCAGTTCCCTGATCAGGTCGGCGTGCCCGTTGTGCTGGGCGTACTCCTCGATCATGTGGTTGTAGATCCAGCGCAGAGAGCATGCCACGAGCCGGCCGCCGCGTGGGCCGGTGAACACCTCATCGAGGCCGTGGGCGGCGGCCCCCTGTCTGGCGGCGGCGCATTCGGCCTGCCAGGCGGCCAGGTCCGCGGCCCAGTCGGCAGCCTCCAGCGGTGCCCAGTCGGCGTCGGTGGCCGCCTCGGTCACGAACAGCGAGGGCATGCCAGGCTGCCGTTGCAAGACGCGCCGGAACCAGTTGCGCTCCACGTCGGCCAGGTGCCGCACGAGGCCGTGGAGGGACATCAGCGAGGTGCCGACCGGGCGGCGCTTGCGCTGCTCATCGTCGAGGCCAGCGCACTTGGCCAGCAGCAGCGCCCGGTGATAGTCGAGCCAGCCTTCGAGCATGGCCCGTTCCGGCCCGGTGAGAGGTGGCTCGACTGGTTCCGCGCTCATGGAGCCGCACGGTAGCAGCCGGGGCCGACGGAGTTGCGGCGGCCACGGCGGGCCGCGGTGGAGCGCTTGGCTATGGCATGCCCCGGGCCGGCGGGATCAACTCGACGTTGATGACCTGCGTCCGGGCGATGGCGCGGTCGCGCACGTGCGCCAGTGCCTTCCGCCGGTCGTCGGCCATGTACTCGGCAAGCGCCGTCGCCGAGGGAAACTCAAGGAACTGGATCTCCAGCGGCTGCCCAGGCTCACCGCCGCCCCTGGCACGCTGCAGCACCTTGCCCCCGTGCTCAGGGACGAGGTCCAGCACCTGGTCCTCGTAGGCGGCAAGAGCGTCCGCGGTGCCGGGCCGCGCCCAGAGCAGCACGCAGAGCGTCAGGCTCATCACGCAGCCTCCGGGGCCTCAAAGGTGATCAAACAAACACCAAGGATGACATCTTGCACACTACGGCGCGCCGGAACCGTCGATCCCCCGCGGCAGCGGCAGGCATGAATGTGAGGTTGCTGCCCCTACCGGGACCTGGTTGTCACATTCACGACAAACGTGCCGCCGCTGGGAGGCCCGGCGGCGGGGCCTTGGAGCTCCCTGGGAAGGTGACGAATCGGCCGCGCGGCGGAATGGTTACTATCGGGTAGCGGCACACCAGGGAGGACGGGCATGACGTCACACGCCGACCACAATCTCGCCGTCTTGGCCGAGGGCGCGTTCCACCGGCTCGGCGATTACGAGAGCCTCGTTTTCGAGGGCCAGACCTATCGTTCTGGTGACCTGTTCGACCGGTCCTGCCGGGTGTCGGGAGGGCTGGTGAAGCTCGGCGTGTCGGCCGGCGATCGGGTGGTGGTGCTGATGGCGAACTGCCCTGAGGTGGGCATCGCCTACAGCGCCATCTGGCGGGCAGGTGCCGTGGTCACCCCGGTCGTGTTCCTGGTCAGCCCGCACGAGTTGCAGCACATCCTGACCGATTCCGGCGCGGTGGCGGTGGTGACCACACCAGAGTTGCTGGCCACGGTGACCGCCGCCGTGAAGGGGGCAGGGGAGGCGGGTGGGGCACCGCAGTTGCGGCACGTCATCGTCGTCGGCGGCGCGCCGGACTCCCTTCCCGGGCACGTCCGCGGGGTGGACTTCGCCGAGCTTGAGTCGGCCCCGGCGGCAGGCATCGTCGGCGTCAGCAACGACGACCTGGCCACGCTGATGTACACCGGCGGCACGACCGGCCGGGCAAAGGGCGTCATGCTCTCGCACCGCAACCTGTACTACTGCTCGCGAAGCTCGCACGAGGCCTCGCACGCCGAAGGGATCACCAGGGCGCTGACGCCGCTGCCGCTCTCGCACGCCTACGGCATGATCGTGACCCTCGTCGGATACCACGCCACCGAGCGCGCGCTGGGCGTGCTGCAGCGCTGGTTCGACCCGGCGGGGTTCCTGGCCCTGGCCCAGCAGCATCAGATTCAGCGCACGGCACTGGTGCCCGCGATGGTGCAGATGCTGCTCGCCCAGCCGCTTGAGGACTTCGACCTGTCCTCGCTCCGGTACGTGAACTGCGGTGCCGCGCCGCTCGCGGCGGAGACCAGGGAGCAGTGGGAACGGCGTGTGCCGAGCAGCGAGATCCTCGAGGGCTACGGGTGCACCGAGTCCGGCGCGGTGATCTCGGTGAACCCGCCCGGGGCCAGCCGTCCCGGCTCGGTCGGGCTGCCCATTCCCGGTTACCAGGTCGCGATCAGGGACGACAGCGACGCCGACGTGGCGGCCGGGGACGACGGAGAGATCTGCGTCCATGCGGACGGCGTGATGGCCGGCTACTGGAATTCGCCCGCGGAGACCGAGGCGACGCTGCAGGGTGGCTGGCTGCACACCGGCGACATCGGCCACTTCGACACCGACGGTTACCTGTACGTGGTGGACAGGAAGAAGGACCTGATCATCCGCGGTGGCTTCAACATCTTCCCGCGGGATGTCGAGGACATCCTGCTGGAGCATCCCGCGGTCGCGATGGCGGGCGTTGTCGGCCGGCCCGACGAGCGCCTCGGCGAGGAGATCGTCGCATTCGTGTCGCTGCGCCCGGACACCGAGGCCACCCCGGCGGAGATCATCGAGTTCGCCCGCGGGCGGCTCGCGGCGCACAAGTACCCGCGCGAGGTGAACATCGTGGACATGGTGCCGCTCACCAGCGTCGGGAAGCTGGACCGCAAGGCTCTCCGCGGCCGCGCCGCGGGCAGCGGCAAGTAACCTCGGGGCTCCCCTGCCGGCACATCGCCGTGCTCGGCCGGGCTGACCTCAGCCGGGCGGGCGCTGGCGCTGCGGGTTGCGCGTCATGGAGAGCACGATCTGGCCGTGGCCAGCATCGTCGTTGTCTTCGTCTTCCTCGTCGAGTAGGCCGGCCACCGCCTCCAGGTCGACGTCGGCGGCTACCGGCTCTACGCCGTGCGAGTCGTCCTCCCGTGCCTGTGCCTGGACCTGGGTTTGGGCCTCCGCGGCGGCGCGCCGCGCGGCCTCCAGCCGAGTGGCAGCCTGCTGAGCGGCGGCCTGCTCGGCCCTGACCTGCTCGGCGGCTGCCTGCTCGGCACCGGCCAGCAGATACGGCTGTGCCCAGCGGAAGTAGCTGATCCACGCTGAGCCCATCGAGTTATCCCAGGCGTCGCCGCTGACGTTGCGTACCGCGAGGACCAGGGCGCGCGCGACGTCGGCATAATGTGCCTCGTCAAAGCCCTCCAGCCGGTCCCGTGCCCCGACCCAGCGCAGCGTGTCGCCCGCGACCTGCGGCGATTGGTCGGCCGTCGCCGTCCAAAGCAACGCGCGCACCAGCCGTTCGCACAGAGCCCGGCCACCCGCGGCCAGTTCCGGCAGCAGCGTCACGATGCCGGAGTGCAACTGCTGGACGAAGGAATCCTCCCGCTCGGCCAGCCCTGCCGCGGAGGCACGGATCACGCTCAGTACTCCTGGGTCGAGCGGCGGGGCATCCGGTGCTCCCCAGGAAACGTCGTTCGCCATGTCCGCCCCCATCCGGGTACGGTACGTCGCGCCTCACGCCGCCGCAGCGGAACCGTGAATCAGGGCCGCTCCCACGCTGTGGTGGCGCGGGTTTATGACTCGGCGCCGAAGGCCTGGATCTCGGCTTTCTCCGTCTCACTCAGCTCACGCGGGGTGTCGCCCTTGGCGACCTTGGTGGACTGGACCTGGCGGCGGATGCCGTCCACGACCTCGGGGTTGGCCAAGGTGGTGACGTCGCCGACGTCGGTGAAGTTGGACACCGCGGCGATGACCCGACGCATGATCTTCCCGGACCGGGTCTTGGGCATGTCCGGCACGATCCACACGTTCTTCGGCCTGGCGATCTTGCCGATCTCCACCTCGATGGCGCGGGTGACCTTGGCGGCCTCCTCGTCGCTCGCGGTGTAACCGGGCTTGAGGGAGACGTACATTTCCACGGCGCGGCCGCGGATGTCGTCGATCACCGGGACCGCGGCCGCCTCGGCGACCTCCGGCACGGTCAGCGCAGCGGATTCGAGTTCCTTGGTGCCCAGGCGATGGCCGGCCACGTTGATCACGTCGTCCACGCGCCCCAGGATCCGGTAATAGCCGTCGGAGGCGCGGACCGCGCCGTCGCCGGCGAAGTACGGCCAGTCCCGCCAGTCCCTGGAGTCGGGGTCCTTGTTGTACTTGGCGTAGTACACACTGAGGAACCGCTCGGGCTGGCCCCAGACCGTCTGCATGATCCCCGGCCAGGGGTTGGTAATGCAGATGTTCCCGGCCTTGCCGTCGGGGACCTCGTTGCCGTCCTCGTCCAGGATCACCGGGAAGATCCCCAGCGCCGCCGGGCCGCAGGAGCCGGGCTTCATCGGCTTGAGCGCCGGCAGCGAGGTGCCCAGGAACCCGCCGGTCTCGGTCTGCCACCAGGTGTCGGTGATCACCGCCTCACCCTTGCCCACCTCAGCGTGATACCACCGCCACACCTCCGGCTCGATCGGCTCCCCGACCGTCGTCATGCACTTGAAGGAGTAGCTGTACTTGGCGGGCTCCTCTGGGCCGACCTTGCGCAGCATCCGGATCGCCGTGGGCGAGGTGTGGAAGATGTTCACCCCCAGCCGCTCGGCGATCCGCCACGGCCGCCCGGCGTCGGGATAGTTCGGCGTGCCCTCGTAGATCACGCTGGTGGTGCCGAGGGCGAGCGGGCCGTAGACGATGTAGGAATGGCCGGTGATCCAGCCGATGTCGGCCATGCACCAGTAGGTGTCGTCGGGGTGGATGTCCTGGTAGTACTTCGACGTCCCGGCCACGTAGGACATGTACCCGCCGGTGGAGTGCTGGGCGCCCTTCGGGCGGCCCGTCGTCCCCGAGGTGTACATCAGGAACAGCGGCGCCTCGGACGGCATCGACACCGGGTCCACCAGTTGCCCCCGGTACTTCCCGGCCACCTCGTCGACGAAGAAATCCCGGCCCTCGACCATCGGAGTTTCCGAGGCGTACTGGCCCGGGTGCCGCCGCCACACCAGCACCTTGTCCACGTCCTGGCCCTGGCGGCGCGCTTCAGCCACGGCCTCGTCGGCCTTCACCTTGTGGTCCACCAGCGTGCCGGACCGGTAGTAGCCGTCCATCGTGATGAGGATCCGGGAACCGGAGTCGGCGATCCGGGTGCCGCACGCGTTCCCGGAGAACCCGCCGAACACCTGCGAATGGACCACGCCGAGGCGGGCGCAGGCCAGCATCGTCACCGGCAGTTCGGGGACCATCGGCATGTGCAGGGTGACCCGGTCGCCAGCCTTGAGGCCACAGAAGTCCTGCAGCAGCGCGGCGAACTCGTTCACCCGGTGATACAGCTCGCGGTAGGTGATCGCGACCGCGTCCACGTCTTCGGGCTCGGGCACCCAGATCAGCGCCGCCTTGTTCCCGTTCGCCGCCACGTGCCGGTCCACGCAGTTGTAAGACGCGTTCAGCCGGCCCCCGGTGAACCACTTCCAGAACGGCGGATTCGACGAGTCCAGCACCGTGTCCCAGCGGCGGTCCCAATCCAGCAGGTCCGCGTACTCGGTGAAATAGTCCGGGAACTTATCCGCGGAGAACCGGTCGAAGATCGCCGGGTCGTTCGCGTTGGCCTGGGCTACGAATGACTCCGGTGGGTAGTAGTACTCCTCCTCCCGCCAATGCACCGCAATCTGCGACTCAGAAACCACCTGCTCGTCATCCTCAGAGACCTGCGGCTCGGAGTTATCAGTCATCGGTGAACCCTCTCCTGTGACCAGGACTCCAACCGGCCACGAACGAGTATCTGAATGTCTTTATGCGGGAAGTTGCATCCGGCGGGCCGCAGATGTGTTGGTGACCACAGCGCCAGCGGCAGCGCGGCCCGCCGGATGGTTATGGCTAAACGGCTGGTAGGGAGCCGTATAGCAGAATCTGCAGGGTTGGCGACACCGGCGTATTACCGCGTGGCCGGGCGCCGGATGAGGCGCCCGGCCACAAAGCGTTGGCTGCTGCCACCCGTGCCGGTTACGCCCGGGCGGCAGGCTCTGCGGCCACGGCGGCGACCGGCTTCACGAACGGCTGGCCCACCGGGAGGATGATCCGCCCCGATACGCCGTTGCCCACCCCCGCGGCGGAGGTGTACCAGGCGCACAGCGCGGTCAGGATGCCCACGTAGCCGCCGAACTTGACGATGCTGGAGTTGGCCGCGAAGTTCCCGATGAACAGGATGATCTCGGTGGCTTCCAGGGTCAGGAACACCGCGAACACCGCGGCGTTCACCATCGCGCTCCAGAACAGCATGTACGTGTTGAAGATCGCGAACGCCAGCAGGATCCAGGCGACGTCCTTGCCCGCCTTGGGCCCCGCGGTCGGGGCGACCAGCAGCGCCCACAGGCCCAGGCCGATCCAGAACCCGCCGTAGGTGGAGAACGCGGTGGCGCCGAACACGTTGCGGTTACGGAACTCCCACATCCCGGCCAGCACCTGGCCCAGCCCGCCGTAGGCGAAGGCGAAGCCCAGCCACGCATCACCGCTGGCGCTGCCCATCCAGCCAGCATTGGCCGCCGACAGCAAGAACGTGGTCAGCGCGAATGCGGCAAGGCCCAGGGGGGCTGGGTCGGCAGCAGGCGCCATCATGATAGTACGGGTTTCATCGGCCATATTTGGTCTCCGTTACGTGGGGTGCCTAGCGGTCCTCGGCAGGACGGTACGACGGTGGTGCCGCCTGTATGCCGTGCTGTGCGACGAACGCGCAATCGGGCGCGAGGAACGGTCGTCTGCGCGCGAGGAACGGCTATCCCGTGGCGAGGAGCGGTCGGCCGTGCGGTCCCTCCCGCCGCATATCGAGGCGGTGTAAGGCTGGTCAGCGTGTTGCCTCGGCGCCGGCAATGCCGGTCCTGACCAGGACGAGCCTTCTCAGGTAGTCCTTTAGCTGGATATACTCCGCCGATGGTCGGCCTTGCGATCATTTTGATTGCCGTCGCCGTAGCGCTGGCAGGCGCGGTGATGTTCTGGAAACGCGGGGCCCGCCGGGTGGGAACTGGGCCGCAGCGAGCGACCTACGAAGCACTGCACACGGCCACCCTGGCCGCGTCCGCGCTGCGCGACGGGCTGACGGCAGGTTCGGCCATCAAAGCAGCCCCCGCCTTGCGGCAGCTGCTCGGCACTCCCGCGGTGGCGATCTCCGATCAGACCAGCCTCATCGCCTACGACGGCAGCCAGCGCCACACTGAAGCGTTGCAGCAGTGCCTCAACGAGGTGGTGCGCTCGGGCCGGTCCCACATCCTGTCCGCCTCAGACCTGAAATGTGACCACGGGGTCGATTGCCCGGTCCGGGCCGGGGTCACCGCACCCATCGCCGTGGACGGTTCCGTGGTGGGAGCCCTGGCGGCGCTGGCGCCGTCCGCGGACGCGATCCTGCTGCGGACCGCGGGCGAGGTGGCAAGGTTCGTTTCCACCCATCTGGCGCTGGCCGAACTCGACGCGTCACGCACCCGCACGATGCAGGCACAGCTCAACTTTCTCCGGGCTCAGATCAGCCCGCACTTCATCTACAACGCGCTCACCGCGATCGAGTCCTACGTCCGCTCGGATCCAGAGCGCGCCAGGGACCTGCTGGTCCGTTTCGCAGAGTTCATCCGCTGGACGTTCCGCGAGCACAGCCAGTACGCCACCCTCGCCGAGGAACTGCGGTTCGTCGACACCTACCTGGAACTGGAGAGAGCCAGGTTCGGCGACCGGCTCGAGGTAAGCCTTCGGGTCGCTCCCGAGGTGCTTCCCGTTAGGGTTCCCTCGCTCGTGCTCCAGCCACTGGTGGAGAACGCCATCCGGCACGGCCTGGAGCAGTACGCCGGCACGGCACAGTTGCACATCACCGCCCAGAACGTCGGGCATGAAGCCATCGTGACCGTCGAGGACGCGGGCGTCGGCGTGGACCCGGAGCAGCTTGCCGATGTGCTGGCCGGGCGGCGCGACAGCGACTCGATCGGGCTGCGCAACGTGGACGAGCGGCTGCGCGCCACGTTCGGGGCCGGGCATGGCCTGACGATCGAGACCGAGGTGGGCGCGGGCACCAAGGTGACCATGCGGCTGCCCAAGTTCAGTGCGGCGTTGAGCGGCTGATGACGTGGGGGCGCGTTGCGGAAGGGCGTGCCGCCCCGCCCTCGGGTGACGCTGCCCGGACCAGCGCGTGGGCGACCGCGCTCGTCGTCGACGACGAGATCCCGGCGCTCGACGAGCTCACGTACCTGCTGCGGGCGATGCCGTCGGTGGCCAGCGTGCACGCGGCACGAAGCCCCAGCGAGGCGCTGCGCAGCCTCCAGGAGCGGCGCTACGACGTCATCTTCCTTGATGTCCGGATGCCGTCGCTGAACGGCATCGAACTGGCCAACATCCTTGGCCGGTTCGCGTCCCCGCCGGCCGTCGTCTTCGTCACCGCCTACGAGGAGTACGCGGTCCGCGCGTTCGACATCGGCGCCTGCGACTACCTGCTCAAGCCGGTGTCCCGGACCCGCCTGAGCACGGCGCTGGACCGGGCGCTCAGCCATATGTTACGGCCAAGGTACTCGAGGATCCTAAATTGGCCTTGTCCTGGCTTCTTATACTCGTCGGGATGGCGGCGACAGCGGCGAGCGCTTTACTTTACGGCATTTATCGGGCTCTGTCACTCAGGGCGGCCGTGCGGTCGCAATCCTCGCGAGATCGCGATGAGCTAGGGCCCGCATATCGGTAAGGGCAGGGGGGAGAGGACGCATGACAGTTCAGCTCGGAAGCGGCGA
>CAVSCM010000004.1:0-77575 GCA_963726415.1 uncultured Actinomycetes bacterium | reverse complement strand
AATCACTTCGCGGCGCTGGCGATCTGGCGGGCGAGCAACGGTGAGCTCGTGGTGCCGAAGGATCTCGGGACCGGCCCCGGTCTCTCCGGCGCTCTCGCGTTCTCCCGCGACGGGAAGCTCCTGTCCGCAAGCCGCCCGGATGGCAGCGTGGTGGTCCTTGACCCCACCACCGGTCAGGTCCGGCAGGCGCTTCGCCCGCTCGGCGCCGATGAGACGGTCTCGCTGGCGTTCGCCCCCGACGGGAGCCTCGCCACCGGCATCCGGGGCGGGATCGTCCAGCTGTGGAACCCGGTCAGCGGCGATCAAGCCGCGGGCCCGGTGGCCGTGGCCGCCCGCCCGGTCACCAGCATCGCGTTTGATCCCAGTGGCCAGCGGTTCGCGACCACCGGCGGTCAGGACGGCACGGTCAAGCTGTGGTCCAGCTCCACGCTTCAGCAAGAAGGCACCGCGCTCAACACCGACCAGGGCGCCGCCACCACCGCCGCGTTCCAGCCCCGCGGCGAGGCCCTGCTGGTCGTCGACGACCACGGCAACGGCTTCACCTGGCCGGCGTCACTCGCCGCCTGGGAGCGGCGCGCCTGCGCGGTCGCCGGGCGCAACCTGACCCGTGCGGAATGGGCCCGGTACCTCCCCGGACATCCGTACACGCGGGTCTGCCCCTAAGCCAACGGGCACCGCAGCACCCGGACCGCGCACCGACGCTTGGCATAGCGGTGCCCGGCACGCCAGGACCGCATTTGCTCAGCGTCACAAACCGAACACACACACGACCGCTGACCGGCATGAGCCAACCGCAAGCGAACAGATCGATCATTCTCGGGCGGCTTGTCACCCATCAGGCGATCGCATAGGAACCGCCCCGAACGGCGGCTCGGCGCGCGTTCTCCCCTGGGCAGCTCTCCATCACTCACTGTGACGCATCCTCCTGGGCTCGGCCGGGCTGTCGTGGGACGACTCGTGGGACGAACGTCGGCCGTATCCCTGTGCGATGTGTGCTTTCTGCACGTCTGCGTGTGGCATCTGCGCAGGTAGAACGCCTGGAACGGCCGGGCAGCCCACTTTTAATCCGTAGGTTCCGGGTTCGAGCCCCGGGCGCCCCACCAGCCCCACCAGGACCATCCCCTGAACTGCCCATGCCAGCCAGGATGTCAGCCAGGCAGCAACGCGAGCAGCAACGGCGCTCATTGGCCGACAACGGGAAGATCACAGGTCAGGGCCGGTTGGCAAGGCGGAAAGCGAGGTGTCCGGGACGACGCGCACATGACGCGAGGGAAGGCATCTCGCGTCCATGGCCGCGTCGCTGGCAAACCTGAGTTGCTGGTTATCGACCAGGAATTTCTTCTGAGGGTGCTGCTCCATGATCAGTGTTCCGTCGATCGGAATGGTGAGGAGCTTTGACGTGCCGCCCGCAGGGATCACCCGGACCATGCTCCAGTCGAACCCTAGGTCCGTTAGCGTCGGCGGATCTGGGATCCAGAACTTCGCGCCTCCGTAGACAACGTATACCTCCGGCCGGTTCCATTCGCGCACAAGAGTGAAGTCAGCCGGTATAGCTGGAAGTGGCGTGAAGGGAATAGCACCGCCGATAAGACGTCGCTCTCGAACGTCGAACATTCCAAGCAGATTCCGCCTATCGGGCGCCGCGGTCACTCGGGCGGGAGCGGCGGGCGTGTCCAACAACACTCCCCCCAGATAGGCAGGATCGGCGGGGAAGTCCGTTCCCCCGAAGACCACGCTGAGCCCCGTACCCGCGGCGTTTCTCATGAGCGTGAAATCCGGCAGTCTCACGGCCGGGTAGCTGGAGGCCGGCGTCTGGGCTCCCGAAGGTGCCCAGCGGCCCGGACCACCCAGTATCGTTTACCCAGCTAAACCTCACCGTGCAGCCGCCCCAGAAGTCCCAGAGGTCGTCGGATGGGAAAGTGTAGAAGGCCTTCGGGCCAAATGGGGTGGCTCTAGCCTCAATCGTTCAGCGTTCTTGAGGTCCGGTTACTGATTGTGCTGGCGCCCGGTTTCGGGTGTGGTGTCTGTTTGGCTGGCGGGGGTGGCCGCGCTGGTGGTGCCCGGAGTGCCCGGGTGCGCACCGGCTCCGACCGCGCCGGGCTGTGTCTCCTCTCCTGTCGCTGGGTAGTTCGTGCTGGTCAGGCGGGTGCTGGCAGGGCGCAGAGCCGCTGCCAGCAGGTGAGGAACGCGTCCTTCCATGGCCAGTCCGGGCTGATCTTCAGGACGCGCTCGCGGGCGTGGCGGGCGAGCCGGGCGGGGATGTGCCAGACGCGGTAGCGGAGCGTGTCCGGGTCGGCTTCCCGCAGGTCCTCGTCGTCGCAGAGGCCGAGGAGGCGGGTCCAGGCGGTGAGGTCGGCGGCGATGTTGGCGGCGATGACCCAGCCGCGGTTGACCTGCCAGGATTTCGAGGGCAGGTTCCGCAGGCCCATGGCTTTCGCGGTCCGGACGCCGCCGGTTTCCACGACGGCGTGCTCGCGGTGGGCGACGTCAATGTACTGGGGGTGATGGCTGCCCGGGATGCCGGGGATCCCGCCGTCTGGGATGTTGGTGCAGGTGATGGAGTACCGCCAGCCGGTCTTCTTCTCATAGGCGGTCAGGTTGCGCATCTGCCGGCGGGACGGCTTCACCCGGCGGGCGATCCACCGCAGCCCGCCGGGCCAGTTCCCGGCGCGGCTCATCAGGTGCGTGATCTCCGCGACGTCCTTGTCCTCCTCGATAGCGCCGTCCTGCCCGATGCCGGGCTTCCACGCGGCGGCGGGCACCTGCCGGATGGCGTCCTCGTCGGCGGCGGTGATCATCCAGCCGCAGGTGAACAGCACCGCCCGGCGCGGGGAGGACATGCCCAGCAGGTGCTTGACGAGCTCGTGGCTCGCCCCGGCCCCGTCGACGCGGACCAGGACCTTGCGCCGGAACCGGGCCGGGACCTGCCGGATCGCCGCGGCCAGCACGTCCCTGTGATCGGTGAACGTGTTCGACCCGGCGTTGCCGGGGCGCAGCAGCATCGCCAGGCACTCGCGCGTATTCGCGCACCACGCCCCCAATGGGTGGAAACCGTAGCCTTTCTTCCAGGTCGGCGCCGCTCCTTCCTTGTCCGACCGGGCGGTGACCAGCGTGGCGTCCATGTCGATCACCACCCAGCCCGCCAGGGTCTTCCCGGCGATGGCCAGCCACGGGAACCCGGCGCGGTGCCTTCGATCAGCGCCCACACGTGCGCCCGGGCCCTGGCCCGGGCGCGGGCGATCCGGTCCAGCATGGCCGCCGTGCCGGCCAGGTCCAAGGCCCGCCGCACCGTCGGCCCGCTCGGCGCGTCCCCCAGCACCGGCGCCAGGTGCGCCAGCACCGCGATATCGCTCATGCTGGTCGCCCCGAGCGCGATCGCCGCCGCCATCGAGACCAGGACGATCCCCCGGTCCAGAACCGGTGACGTTCCCGCCTTCCGCAGCGCCGCGCCCAGGGCAGCGGTCAGTCCCGCCTGGTCAGCGGCCTTGCGGAGCAGGACCGCGCCGGCGTGCCCGACAAGGCCCGTCCCGCCGCCGGTGACCTTCAGGGCACGGTCCCACCGCGTATCCTCCATGGCGAAGAGCGCTCCAGTCTCCGGGAAGTTGCACAGGTTGTGGTGACCTGCAATCTCCCAGAACCAGGGCGCTCTTCACCCCTTAAACCAGCAAGGACACACCACTCCGCAGCCGCGGATCGCCCCCCACCCATAAGGTGCACGAGCCACTCGCCCTCCGCCGCACGAAACCCCAGGTCACAGCCAGCAGCCCGCTCAACCGCCAATCAGCGCTGAATAGCGGAGGCTAGCCAGCACCAGTGTGTCTGTGCCCGCGCCGCAACCCTCTCCTGGCATCCGTTTCATGATTGTCATCGACGCCACGGCACCACCGGGGAGAGAGTCGATCTGGTCGTGCCAGGTGTCGTTGTAGAGGTTGAACGCCTGGATCTCCTTGGTCTCGGGCAAGCTGGAAGAGAGTTCGACTCTCATGCGGCAGCGATCCAGCGAGAAGCTGCGCGTTACCGTGACCTCTACGGCGTCCCACGCGAAGACATACCCATAGTGATATGGCCCGGCGCCGGCGGTTCGGTAGGGATCGATCACCGGGTAGAACCACTGGGAGCCCAGCGACGTTGTGAAGACACAAACGGTCACCTCTGCGTCCCTCCCGGCGCTCGGCGTTCTGCAACCAGGCCTCGAATGAGACGGTGGAGTACGCGTTCATCCTCAGGACCGAAGTTCAACCCGTGAAGGGCGATCTCGACGTTTCGGTCGGGATCGGCGTCTGCCGCCGGGGCGGCCGCAGATCTCTCTCGCTCGACGGATGCTGGATCGCGAACGAACGCGTCAAGGAGCAGGCGCACGTCGTCTGCCAGACCCATCGCGTCGGCGTCCGAGACCCCGTCAACGAAGACCGCGACGCGAAGGACCTCCGGATCCTCGGCAATCTGAGCCCCGTATGTCCTCAAGCCGCCCACTATCGCATCGAGCGGCATAGCCTCGTCGGACAAGAACTCAGGCGCGACTCGGGCTGGATCCTCGTTGGGCGGATCGGTCATAAGCCCTCCTTCATGCGCTGATGGGAGAGAAAGACGACCCATATCACCGGACCGCCGCCGACGATTGCAGCGACAGAAGTGAATATGGCCGGTGCCATCGGTCCGACCACTAGCTCTTGTTTTTCATGAAGGACTGTCATGTCGTCCCCCTTGCCGCGCGGCTCCGTGGGTCGGGTTGGCCCTGCACGAAGGGCGCCGTAAGTAATGCGAGCGTAAAGTCCTGCCCGGCAGAAGGTCAAGCTGACGGTAGGGCCAGTCGATGGGAACGCACACTGCGACAGGCGTGCAGGATGGCGAGAAGCCGACCGCCTGAGGCGCTTGCGGGTATATGTGGGATGATCTTGAAATAGGTTGACCAGCGCTGGTCAATGTGCCGGGCCACGAGGTGGGTTCAGGGTTCGAGCCCCTGACGCCCCACCAGCCAAGACCAGTTCAGGACCACGGCGCTCAGCGGTCGCTCCGCGCTGTGGGACCGGCCGGTTGCGCCTGGCGTACCGGCGTGCTGTCTTCCCCCAGGCCCGCGCTGGTGTCCTGTACCACGCCGTCGAATTCAGCCCTGGCTGGCTTCTTGCGCCACGCGCTCAAGTCGATCGCGATAGTTCTCCCACCATGCCCGGTCATGGGTGCGCAAGTTGTCGTCGTCGGCCTGCAGCCCAGCGGCCCCGTCGATGAGTTCACGGACCAGATCGGCATGCCCGGCGTGCCGGTTGGTCTCGGCGACCATGTGCACCAGGATCTGATGGAGCGTCACCTCACGGCGATCGGCTGGCCACCACGGCACGTGGCCGACCGCATCCAGGTCCAGCGCCTGGATCGTCTCATCGGCGTGCGCCCAGGCTCGCCGGTACATCCCGGCGATCTGATCAGGTGACTCGTCGGCCGTCGCCCAGAAGTCGGCGTTGTTCCTGGCATCGTCCGGAGACCAGGGCCGCTCAAGAGGCGGCCGCCCGAAGGCGTCGCCGAAGTACCACAGCTCGACACCGGCGAGATGCTTGACCAATCCGAGCAGGTTCGTGCCGGTGGGTGTCAGCGGGCGGCGGACATCGTACTCAGAAAGCCCGTCGAGCTTCCACAGCAGAGCTTCACGCGCGGCCTGGAGGTAACGGTGCAGGTCAGCTTTGGGACCCGCCGCTGTCATGCGGGGAAGTCTGTCACATGGTGCGGTCAAATCCGCCAGCCGCACGCATCGGCCCGGCCGGGTGATGATGGTCTTCGTGTCCGACGATCGCGAACAGCTCAGGACGACCTTCGACTCCGCTGCCAGCCTCTATCACCAGGCACGGCCCGAGTACCCGGCCGGGCTGTTCGACGAACTCGTGCGGCTGGCCCGGCTGCGGCCCGGCGACCGGCTGCTGGAGGTCGGCTGCGCGACCGGCAAGGCGACCATTCCGCTCGTCCGCCGCGGATTCCAGCTCACCTGCGTTGAGCTCGGCGCCGACCTGGCCGCCGGGGCACGCCGGAACCTGAGCGGCTTCCCCCAGGTGAGCATCGTCAACGGGGCCTTCGAGAGCTGGGAACCGCCGCAGCGGGGTTTCGACCTGGTCTTCGCCGCGACGGCCTGGCACTGGATCGACCCGGCCGTTCGCTACCGGAAGGCCTGGGACGTGCTGCGGGACGGTGGTCACCTCGCCTTCTGGTCGGCGTCACACGCATTCCCCGCCGGGGGTGATCGGTTCTTCCGCGAACTCCAGGACGTCTACGACGAGATCAACGAGAGCCTGCCCGCGGGCGCACAATTCCTCCAGCCGGACGAGCTACCCGACGAGCGGGCCGAGATAGAAGCGACCGGCTTGTTCACGGACGTCGCCGTCGGGCGCTTCGGCTGGGAAATCGAGTACACCGCCGACCAGTACATTCGCCTGCTCGACACCTTCTCCGGTCACATCGCCATGGCCCAGTGGCAACGCGACCGCCTCTACGGCGAGATCCGGCGCCGGCTCGCCGAGCGGCCCGACGGCCGCCTCAGGCGAGGCTGGGGCGCCGTCCTGCACGTCGCCCGCAGGCTCGACGGTGCCGCGGTCAGGCGGCGCGGCGGTGCAGCAACCACACGGCGGCGCCGAGCGCGAGCAGGGTGAGCGCGACGAAGAGGCCGGCCTCGATGGACTGGAACTCCCAGAAGCGGCTTGCGGGCTGGTAGGTGGACCCGGTTCCGCCGGTGCCGACCAGCAGGTCCCCGAGGTGCCCGGTGGCCGGTGGCACATTGACGATGGCGTTGCCGAAGCAGTTCCGCGTGCAGTGGTCGGTGTACGGCAGCGGCGCCATGAAGTGCGGTCGGAGCACGAACTCCACGACGAGCCGGATCGCCACCCAGGGGACAAGGGCCGCGAGCATCGCGGGGATGGTGCGGCCCAGCAGTTGCCCGAACAGCACCGCGAGCCCGAACGCGAACAGGATGAAGGCGGTGAACACCAGGCCCTCGTAGTCGTAGGCGTTGTGGACGAAATGCCCGGTGAGCCGGTCCATGGGCGCGCGGTACCAGGTGATGACCAGGGTCATGGCCGCACCCAGGACGATCAGCCCGCTGGCGACCACGGCCAACTGGATGGCCAGCCAGCGGGTCCGCGGCACGGTCTGGCTCCAGGCCAGCCGCCAGGTGCCCATCTCCATTTCGGGGCCGAGCACGGTCGCGCCCACGACGGCCCCGATCAGCCCGGGAAGCAGCAGGAGCACCGCCCAGAAGCCGATGTTGACCAGGCTGCCGAAGCGGTTGTCGAACATCACGACCGAGTTCTGGCAGCCGTGGCCCAGGCTGTGCGCGAGGCAGGTGGCCAGATTGCTCTGGCTGAACGAGGTACGCATCTGCAGGCCGAGCACGATCGCGTACACCGCGAGTGCGCCGAGCAGGCCCAGGCCGGTGATGGCCTGGCTGCGGTGCTGCCGCCAACTGACCCAGATCATCGTGACATCACCTTCGTGGTCGGCCCGGGCGGTTGCGCCTCCCGGGTGGGGCTAGGGAAATCTGGCGCCCTGGCCGGGCGCTGGAGGTAGGCCAGGACAAGCTGCTCGAAGCCGACAGCCTCGGCCCGCCAGTCGGAGTGCGGCTGGGCCGCCGGGGACGCCGGGCCGGTACGGAGCACCACGGAGGAGTGCCGGTCGCTGTCGGCACGGTGGATGGGAGTGCCGGGCAGGTCCGCGTCCGAGGTCGCCCGCGGGACGGTGAGCAACCGGTGCTCGTCCAGCAGTTCGTCCACGGACCCCGCGAGCTGGACGTGCCCGTGGGTAAGGACGACCAGCCAGTCGCAGATCCGTTCCAGCTCGCCCACCACATGCGAGGCGATGATGACCGTGGGGCCGCCGCCGGCGACCTGGGCCATCACCTCACGCATGAACTCAAGCCTGGCGACCGGGTCGAGGCTGGCGACCGGCTCGTCGAGCACGAGCAGCGGCGCGCGCTTGGCCAGCGCCATCGCGAGCGAGACCTGGGCCTGCTGGCCGCCGGACAGCGTCTTGATCTTCCGTTTCAGCGGGAAGTCGAAAGCCTCCATGCGCGCCCTGGCCATGCCCATGTCCCAGTTCGGATTCATCGCCTGGCCGAGATGGAACATGTCGGCGACGCTGAACTCCGGGTACAGCGGATGGTTCTGCGCGACGTAGCCGACCCGCGCCAGCGACTCGGCCTTGTTGGCCTGGGCGGTGTGGCCGAACACCTCGATCTGCCCCTCGGTGGGCTTGAGCAGCCCGATGATCATCTCAAGCAGCGTCGTCTTGCCCGCGCCGTTCGGGCCGACCAGTCCCACGACGGCGCCGGGCGGGATGGTGAGCGAGCAGTCACGCAGCCCCCACAAGTGGCGGCCGTAGCGCTTGCCGAGCCCGGTGGTCCGGAGCGCGGGAACGCCGCCACCCGTGTCGTCGTGCGTCATGAGACCCTCTCCTTCCTCAGGTCCTGGCGGACCACGGCGATCAGCGCCGTCACCGCCTCGTCGTTGAGCCCGGCCGCATCCGCCTCGCGGAACCACTGCTCCAGCGATTCGCGCAGTGCCTCCTGTGCGTCCGGCCGGGCCGGCGAGGATGCGGCGGTGATGAACGTGCCCTGGCCTGGCCGTCCACTGGCCAGTCCTTCGTGCTCAAGCTGCCGGTAGGCCTTGACCACCGTGTTGGGGTTGATCGCGAGGTCGCCCGCGACCTCCTTGACCGTGGGCAGCCGGTCGCCTTCCTGCAGGTAGCCCAGCAGGAGCGACTGCCGCACCTGGTGGACGATCTGCAGGTAGGGCGGGACCCCTGAGGAGCCATCAAGCCGGAACCGGAACATCAGCCTTCTTCCATCATGACATTATTCTATGATGTTAGTAGAACGGTAAGACTCCAGGACCGGCGCTGTCAACATGGCCGCGTGATCGAGCACCGGTGAAATGCCGGCCGGGCGAAACGGTCACGACGGCACGGCAGAGTCCGACTCGGCTGATACGAAGGAGGCATGACGTCCGGCCCCGAACCGCACGAGCACGCTCCCGCCGATTCCGGAGACACGATCAGGGAGGCGGCCGAGCAACACCTGCGTGCGCTCGCCGGGCCGCACGCGCGGCTGCGCGCCGACCAGTGGACGGCGATCAAGGCCCTCGTGGTGGACCGTCGCCGCGCCCTGGTGGTGCAGCGCACCGGCTGGGGAAAGTCCGCCGTGTATTTCGTTGCCACGGCGCTGCTGCGCGAGCGGGGGGCGGGACCGACGGTGATCGTATCGCCGCTACTCGCCCTCATGCGCAATCAAATCGCGGCCGCTCAGGCGGCCGGCATCAGCGCCCGGACCATCAACTCGGCCAACATCGACGAATGGGACGAGGTCCATGGCGAGATCGAAGCCGGCACGGTCGACGTGCTGCTGGTCAGCCCCGAGCGGCTGAACAACCCCGGCTTCCGCGATCTCATCCTGCCGCGGCTCGCCGAATCGGCCGGCATGCTGGTCATCGACGAGGCGCACTGCATCTCCGACTGGGGCCACGATTTCCGGCCCGACTACCGGCGGCTGCGCTCGGTGGCCGCCGGCCTGACGCCGGAGGTGCCGGTGCTCGCGACCACCGCGACCGCCAACGCCAGGGTCACCCGCGACGTCGCGGAGCAACTCGGCTCCGGCTGGCGCGGGCCGGGTGAGCCGCCGCCCACGCTGGTGCTGCGCGGCCCGCTGGACCGTGACAGCCTGCGCCTGGCCGTGGTCCGGCTGCCCGCCGCGCCGCAGCGGCTGGCCTGGCTGGCCGACCAGCTTGGCGAACTGCCCGGCTCGGGCATCGTCTACACGCTGACCGTCGCCGGCGCTCATGACGTGGCCGAGTTCCTCCGCGACCGGGGGTACACCGCCGAGGCCTACACCGGGCAGACCGACACCGCGCAGCGTCTGGCCATCGAGGACGACCTGCTGGCGAACAAGCTCAAGGCGGTCGTCGCGACCAGTGCGCTCGGCATGGGCTACGACAAGCCCGACCTCGGCTTCATCGTGCATCTCGGCGCGCCGCAGTCGCCGGTCGCCTACTACCAGCAGATCGGCCGGGCCGGCCGCGGCGTCGAGCGCGCCGAGGTCATCCTGCTCCCGGCCACCGAGGACCGGGACATCTGGGCCTACTTCGCCAGCCTCGCCTTCCCGCCGGAGCGGGACGTGCGGATGGCCCTGGGGGCGCTGGCCGCCGCGGGCGCGCCGCTGTCGCTCGCAGCCCTGGAAACCCACGTGGACCTGGCCCGCGGCCGGCTGGAGACCATGCTGAAGGTCCTGGATGTGGACGGCGCGGTCCGCCGGGTGCCCGGAGGCTGGACGGTCACCGGCCAGCCGTGGGTTTATGACAAGCAGCGTTACGATCGAGTCGCGGCTGAGCGGGCCCGCGAGCAGCAGGCCATGCTGGGTTACACAGAGACCGGCGGCTGCCGGATGGAGTATCTGCGCCGGGAACTCGACGACCCCGAGGCCGCGCCCTGCGGACGGTGCGACAACTGCACCGGCGTGGCCCGCCCGGCCGATGTGAGCAGCCGTACCGAGGACTTCGCCAGGGCACGGCTGCGCCGCCCGGGCGTGACCATGACGCCGCGGCGGATCTGGCCCACCGGGATGGCCGCGCTCGGCCTCGACGCCACCGGGCGGATCCCGGCCGGCGTAGCGGCGGAGCCGGGGCGGTGCGTGGGCCGGCTGACCGACATCGGCTGGGGCAGCCCGCTGCGCAAGGTCCTCGCCAACGGGGCGCCGGACGAGCCGATTCCCGGCGAACTGTTCGACGCCGTGCTGGCAGTGCTCGCCGCGTGGGACTGGGCCGAGCGCCCGGCCGGGGTGGTGACCCTGCCGTCCCGGTCGCGGCCCCGCCTGATCACCGCGCTCGGCCAGCGGATCGCGACGGCCGGAAGGCTCACCTACCTGGGCGGCCTGGAATACCGGAGCGGCGCGGCGCCGGGCTGCCAGTACAACAGCGCCCAGCGGCTTGCCGCGCTGTGGCGCACCCTGGCCGTGCCGGCTGACCTGGGCACCGCGCTCGCCGGGTTCGGCCGGCCGGTCCTCCTGGTCGACGACCGGATCGGCACCGGCTGGACGATGACGGTCGGTGCGAAGCTGCTGCGCGAATGCGAAGCCCCGGCCGTGCTCCCGTTCGCGCTCGCCGTCACCACCTGACGCCGCGGACGAGCCGGCCTCGCCTGCTTGGCGGCCTTCGGCCGCCTTCGCCGCGGGCCGCGATGTCTACCCGGGGGCCGAGCCCCCGGAGCCCCGCGATTCTCGGTTGCGGTCACTGGTTCAACCGGCTCAGGAAGCGGGAGGCGCCGCCCGCACGCGGGCGGCGCCTCGGTACCCGGCCGGCCCGGGCCAGTCCGTCCGGGCCGGCCCGATACCAGACAGAGGCGCGACCCCCCGATCCAGATACACCCAGGCGGCTGCTAGCCCCAGGTCCAGGTGTCGCCAAGCGGGGTGGCCACGAGCAGGCCGCCGAACAGGACCACGGTCCCGGTCGCCGCGTCGTAGGCCATCGACGCGAAGGCCCGGGCGGGCGGGCTGGTCGCGGGGGCCTGCTGGGTCCAGGTGACGCCGTCCCAGGTCCAGGTGCGGTTCTCGAAGCCATGGGTGGAGGTCCCGCCGAACAGGACCACGGTGCCGGTCGTCGCGTCGTAGGCGCTGGACGCGGCCCCCAGGGCGGGCGGGTGGGTCGCGGGGACCTTCCGGGTCCAGGTGACGCCGTCCCAGACCCAGGTGCTGTTCAGCCCGATGCCGAACAAGACCACGTTGTGGCGGGCCGCGTCGTAGGCCATCGCCGCGCGGCGCCCGCCGGGCGGGCTGGCCGCGGGGGCCTGCCGGGTCCAGGTGGCGCCGTCCCATAGCCAGGTGCCGTTATGGACGCGGCCACCACTGTCAAAGCCGCCGAACAGGACCACGGTGTGGGTGGCCGCGTCGTAGGCCATCGACGTGTCGGCCCGCGGCGGCGGGGCGGTCGCGGGGGCCTGCTTGGTCCAGGTAACCCCGTCCCAGACCCAGGTGTCACCCAGGACGCGGTCGGACCTGCCCACACCGCCGAAAAGCACCACGGTGCCGGTGGCTGCGTCGTAGGCCATCGACGCGCCCCGCCGGGCAAGCGGGCTGGCCGCGGGGGCCAGCTTCATCCAGGTCACGCCGTCCCAGACCCAGGTGTCGCCAAAGGCGCGGCTGGCCCTGGACTCTCCGCCGAACAGGACCACGGTGTGGGTGGCCGCGTCGTAGGCCATCGCCGCGTCGTCCCGTGCGGGCGGGCTGGCCGCGGGGGCCTGCTTCGTCCAGTTCAGAGCCGCGGCGGAACTCGCCAGGGCAGCCGACTGCGAGACCCCGGCGACGCCAACGCCTGCCACCAGGACGGCGGTGCCGACGAGCGCCGCCATCACTACTCGCCTCATGGCGATCACCCCCAGTACGCGGCCACGGCAGGTGGCCGACCCTGGGCATTTTTCTCCAAGGTCAATAAATGGTCAAGGTAAAGTAACGCCCTATCAATGACATGAATGCGAATATCCCTGGAGGGCCAGCCACTGGTGGCGGTAGTGCGCCGGGCGCGTAGTTCCGCTGCGACTGGCCGCCCGCGGCATCGGCCTCGGCGACCAGGTCGCGCTGAGCTGCCCGAACCTGCCATGGTTCCCGGTCGTCTACTACGGCATCCTGAAGGCCGGCGCGGCCGTGATGCCGCTGAACGTGCTGCTCACCGAGCGGGAGATCGCCTACAACCTCGCGGACTCCGCCGCCAAAGCGTACTTCTGCTTCGAGGGCACGGCCGAACTGCCGCTGGGCAAGGCCGGGCTCGCCGCCTACCGGCGCACCACCGGCTGTGAGCACTTCGTCCTGCTCAGCATCGACCCAGCGGCCACCTCGCCCGCTCCCGACGCGGAGACCCTGGCCGAGTTCACGCATGGACGCGCTCGACCACCGGCGGCCGGTGATCCGGTTCGACCTGCCGGGCATCGGAGGCTCGCCGGTGCCGGCGGTCCCCTACCACCTGGCGACGCTGCCGCGGCTGCTGGCCAGGCTGCTTGACCGGCTCGGCCACCCGAGGGCCGATGTCCTGGGCATCTCCTGGGGCGGCGGTCTGGCACAGCAGTTCGCGCTGTGGCGCCCCGGGCGGGTACGCCGGCTGGTGCTGGTGGCCACCGGCACGGGTTCTGTCATGGTGCCGGCCCGGCCGCGGGTGCTGCGGCACATGCTGACCCCGCGGCGGCACCGCTACCCCAGATATGCGATGAGCATCGCCGGCGAGATCTATAGCGGGAGCATGCGGGCCGCGCCGGAACGGGCCGCCGAACTGCTGCACGCGGGCGGCGGGGGCGGCCCGGACCGCGGCTACTACTACCAGTTGCTGGCCGGCCTAGGGTGGACCAGCCTGCCCCTGCTGCCGTTGCTGCGCCGCCCCACCCTGTTGCTTGCCGGTGACGACGACCCGCTGATCCCGCTGATCAACGGGCACATCATGCACCGGCTCATCCCCGGCAGCGAGCTTGCCGTCTACCCCGGCGGGCACCTGGACCTGATCGCGGAACCACGCCGGCTGGCGCCCGTGATCGAACGGTTCCTGCGCGCTCCCGCGCCCGCGGAAACCGCCCAGGCGGAGGGAAAGGCGGCCTCATAGTCCAGGACGCGGGCCGGGCAGGCGCGGGCGCTCAGGGGACGACGGTCACCGGCCACCGGCCGGCCCGGACCAGCCGTACGGCCAGCGAGCCGACCAGTCGGTGCCCGGCGTGGGCCGACGCGCCCACCACGACGGCGTCCGCGCGGATCTCGTCGGCGATCCGGCGGATCTCGGTGTACGGGTCGCCTTCGGTAGCGATGAACGTGATCGAGATGCCGAGGTACTTGGACGCCTCCTCGGTCCGGCGCCGCAGGCCCTCGGCGATCTGGCTGAGCGCATCGCGCCGTGCGGCGATCAGGCCGGCCCGCCCGGGGTCGCCGCGCCCAAGGATGCCAGCGGTTCGACGAACACGACGGTGATGCTGGCTCCCTGCCTGCGGGCCAGGCCAGCGGCGTACGCGGCCGCCCGCAGCGAGGTGGTGGAATCGTCCACGCCGACGAGGATCGCCTTGGGCCCGTCGGTGCCCAGTTCGAACTGACCCGCTGCCTCGTGTGTCACAGCGGCAGTGTACGGACTCTCGCGCTGCGGCTGAACGTCTGCTTACAATCGCCCGAAGGGTGATTGCATGGACGATGTCGCGGGTCAATTCCTCGATGCGATTCACCGCCTCGAGGACGTAAGGGACGCTCTCACGCCTGATCAGGCCAGTGCCGAGTTCGACGAGACCACCTTGCAGCTCTTCTGGAAGAAATGGCCTGATTTGTCCGCGTGGGCCGGTTCGTTGTGGCGGATGCTGTCGGAGGAACTGGCCGGGCCAGGCCTCCCCTCATCTCGACGGCGAACTCGACGAGGTGGGTGGCAGTGACTGAGCCGGCGAGGCGGCTGCCGTGACGCTGCTGCGCGACCTGATGAGCACCCGGGTGGCGCTGACCTCCCCGGACACACCGGTTGCCGAGGCGGCCGCGGCCATGGTCAAGGCGAACGTGGGCTCGGCCATCGTGATGCAGGGCCGGTTCCTGGCCGGGATCCTCACCGAGCGGGATGTGCTCCGCTCCGCCGCGTCGGGTGAGGATCTGCGGGCTGCCCGGGTGTCGGACTGGATGACCCCGGACCCGCAGTCGGCGAGCCCCGATACCCCGGTCGAAGAGGCGGCCGAGATCATGCTCAAGAATGGGTTCCGCCACCTCCCGGTTGTGGAGGGCCGTACCGTCTGTGGTGTGGTGAGCCTGCGCGACCTGTTTGCGACAAGGATCCGCGGCCACAGCCGCGCTGAACGCAATTCCTGCCCCCCTGCGCCGTTTCCGGCGGGACCACCTGCCGGCGGGCACCGACCCGACCGGCGAAATCACCCCGCCGAGGTCCTGAGCCCCAGGGTCCGCAGGCAGCATTGCCCGGGGATGTCGCGGGCGCCCACCGCGAGTTCACTCGTCCCCGGCCAGCCCTGCCGCCTAGGTATGGTCGGCGATGCGGAAGGCGGCCCGGCCGAAGCTCACCCAGTCCCCCGCGCGGACCGTGAACCCCGAGTCGGCGCGCCAGCCGTTGACCCTGGTCCCGTTCGTCGAGCCCAGGTCCACCAGCACCCAGGCCTCCCCGGTGCGCCGCAGTTCGGCGTGGTGCCACGAAACGGTCATGTCCGCGAGGGGAAGGTCGCAGTCCGGCGAGCGGCCGATGGTGAACACGGTCCTCGGGCCGCGTGGCAGGACGAGCGGGGGAGGTTGCGGCGGCCGGATGGCCACCCGGAACCGTGGCCACCGCGGGCGGATGTCCCGCAGCCAGAAGGTTGCCCGGACGCGCCACCTTACGGCCGGGCCGGCGTGCTCCTCCGGTACCGGCGGCAGGTCGCTGAGCAGTTCGGCGAGCTCGTCCGGGCCCCGGGCATGCAGGGCACGGTCCACCCGGCGCAGGAAGGTTTCGTTCGAGATGCGGCCATCGACAGATCCGTCGCGGAGCATCCGGATCACCTCGTCGCGCTCCTCATCGGAGACGCGGAACGCTGACGGCAGCGAATCTGACGGCGCTGGGTCCGAGGCCACCATGAACCGAAGATACTCGCGTGCCCCCGCATGGCTCCAGAGCGTGACCGATTCAGCCAGGCAACCGCGCGGTGAGGGGAATGTGCCGCGACGGCACCCGGCAGCCCGGGTCCCTACTCGATGACGTCCACCGTGGCGGGCCCGAAGACCACCAGGTGATCCAGGATCGCAGACGGGTCGCCGGACCAGTCCAGCGCGGCTAGCTGGCTCCGGCTGCGCCGGCCCATCCGCCAGCGGAACGCCTCGTACCAGGTCGTGGTCAGCTCCAGCGCCGGTTCCCCGTCCGGGCCTGCCCGGAACCGGGTGCCCTCGACCGTGACCCGCACCGGAACCGGTGTCCGGAGACGGGCGACGAGCCAGCCCGCCAGTTCCCTGATCACCTCGGTGTCACGCGCGCCCGGCTGGCTCACGGCACCCCGGATGTCCTGCTCGTGGCTGGCCACGTCGATCACCGCGGGCCAGACCTCGAACGCGGCGACAATCTCCTCGAACGCCGGTGCGTTGTCCGCCCAGCCGGCCAGGGTCTGCGCCATCGGCCTGCCACGGAACCTGTCCACCTGAACGGCCGTCTCCTCCTCGCTCGGCGGCCCGGTCAGCTTGCCCGCGAGCGCGTCCTCGGGAATCGCGGCCAGGTGCCCGATGACATCCGCCACCGACCAGCCCGGGCAGGCGGGCACCGGGATGCCGAGCTGAGCCTCGTCCAGCCCGGCCACCAGCCCGGCCAGCCGCTCCCGGGTCTGCCGGTACATCACCGCGAGGTCAGCCATGTCCGCCTCCCACACCCGCCCCGAACCTACTTTCTCAAAGCCATCGCGCTACTGGCCATCCCCGGGATCAGCCGCGCGGCTCACTCATTAAGCATCCCTCCGGCCCGTGCTGCCGCGCCACCCCAGCCTGTCGTACTCCTCAAAAGCTTTGGTATCGTAGACTTCGATATCTAAGGATAGAATGGGAGAGCGCGATGAACGATCAGCCGATGCCGGGCCGGGTGGCCCTGATCGCCGGGGCCAGCAGGGGCATCGGCGCGGTCACGGCCAGGGCGTTCGCGGCGGCCGGTGCCGCGGTCGTGCTGGGCGCCCGCGATATCGCCGCCCTGGAGTCCGTGGCGGCGGGCATCGAGGCCGGCGGGGGCCGGGCACTCGCGGTCCAGGCCGATGTGGCGGACGTGGACTCGGTGCGCAACCTGGTCGGCCAGGCGATCACCGCCTACGGCAGGCTCGACATGGCGTTCAACAACGCCGCCGGCGGCCCGATGCCGGCCCCGCTCGCCGAGATCGACCCCGCCGAGTTCGACCAGGGCATCGCGACCCACATCCGCGGCACCTTCCTCGGCATGAAGTTCCAGATCGGCGCGATGCTCGACAGCGGTGGGGGCGCCATCGTGAACATGGCCTCGGTGGCGGGCGTGAACGGCACGGCCAACCTCGCCGCCTACGTCGCGGGCAAGGCCGGGATCATCGGGCTCACCAAGGTCGCCGCGCTGGACTACGCCGATCAGGGCATCCGGGTCAACGTCGTGGCACCGGGCCCGATCCTGACCCACCACCTGGAGGCGGCGGGCCCGCAGGCGCAGCGGCTGGCCGGGCTGTCGACGCCGATGCGCCGGACGGGCACCGCCGAGGAGGTCGCGCGGACCGTGCTATGGCTCTGCTCGGAGGAGTCCTCGTTCATCACCGGCACCGTGATCCCCGTCGACGGCGGCCAGATGGCCGGGAACAAGCCGCCCCAGATGTACCGGCAGGGCCAGCCGATGCAGGCCGGTCCCGGCGACGCGGAGCCGCCGGACCAGGCATGATGCCGCGCCGGGTGACCGGTCGGCCGGGCGGGCCCGCCAGCCGATCGTGAACCGCTGGTGAACGAACCTGCGATGCGCTACGTGGAATGAGTATCTGATTGATTTCATCCGAACGGAGACATGTCATGCGGAACAGATGGCTGGTGCCGGTGGGCGCGATCGCGGCCACGCTGGTAATCGCCGCGTGCGGGAGCTCATCGTCAACTGGCAACTCGGGCTCTGGCTCCGGCTCTGGCGGTTCCTCCGCGGCGTCGGCCCCGGCCGCAGGCTCGGGCGGCGCCCTGACGACCGCGAAGGTCGGCAGCGCGACGCTGCTGACCAACGCGAAGGGGTTCACCCTGTACTGGTTCGTCCCGGACACCACGACGGCCTCCAAGTGCAACGGCGCGTGCGCCAAGTACTGGCCGCCGGTGCTCGGGCCGGCGACCGCCGGGTCCGGCGTGACCGGCACGCTCGGCGTGATCACCCGGTCCAACGGGGCCAAGCAGGCCACCTGGAACGGGCACCCGCTGTACACCTACGTCGGCGACACCGCGCCCGGGATGGCCAAGGGCAACGGGCTCAACCTGTCCGGCGGGGTCTGGCACGACATCGTCCTGTCCGGGAAGGCCGCTCCGGCGTCTGGGGCGAGCTCCGGCGGCGGCGGGTACTGATCACTTATCTCCGCCACGTCGTAACCGTGGGCCTGCGGCGCGTGCCGCGGGCCCACGGCCATGATCGGGAGCCGGCCGGGGCGGCCTGACCCGGCTCGGCGAGACTGAAGGCGTGGGGTACTGGGTCCTGCATGTGGACCTCGACCAGTTCATCGCGGCCGTCGAGGTGCTCCGGCATCCCGAACTGCGTGACCGGCCCGTGGTGGTCGGCGGCGACGGGGACCCGGCCAAGCGCGGCGTCGTGGCCACCGCGTCCTACGAGGCGCGCGCTCACGGCGTGCACTCCGGCTTGGCGCTGCGCACCGCGCTGCGGCGCTGCCCGGACGCGGTGTTCCTGCCCGTGGACAAGGCGGCCTACGAGGCGGTGTCCGCCACGGTCATGGCCGCTCTGCGGGAGTTCGACGCCGTGGTCGAGGTGATGGGCTGGGACGAGGCGTTCCTAGGCGTCGAGACCGAGGACCCGGAGGAGGTGGCGCGGCGCATCCAGAAGCACGTGCGCGCGGTGAGCCAGCTCGACTGCACGGTCGGCATCGGCGAGAACAAGCTCCAGGCCAAGCTGGCAACGGGGTACGGGAAACCGGCCGGGGTGTTCCGGCTGACGCATGGCACCTGGTTCGAGGTGCTCGGCGGCCAGCCCACCGAGGCACTGTGGGGCATCGGCCGCAAGACGGCCGCGAAGCTGGCCACGCTCGGCATCCGTACCGTCGGCGACCTGGCCGCGACCGACCCGTTCGCCCTTGCCCGCGTCTTCGGCCCGACGACCGGCCCCTGGCTGGTCCAGACCGCCCGCGGGCTGAGCCCCTCGCCGGTGGACAGCGCGCCTTACGTGGCCCGCTCCCACGGCCAGGAAATAACCTTCCAGCAGGACATCGGCGACTGGGCCGAGGTGCGCGCCGAAGTGGCGCGGCTGGCCCGTCAGGTCGCCGCCGACATCGCGGTGGAGCGGCGGCCAGCGGTCCGCATCGTGGTGAAGGTGCGGTACGCCCCCTTCATCACCCAGACCCATGGCCATCCGCTCGACGAGCCGACCACCGAGGCCGCGCCGATCGAGCGGGCCGCCCTCGCCGCGCTTGACCAGTTCAGCGGCAGGCGGGCGGTCCGCCTCCTGGGCGTCCGGGCCGAGTTCGCCCGCTAGGGCATCCTCGCCGCGGGCCGGCGTACTGCGGCCGGGCGGGCGCACCGGCGGGTTCCGCCGGTGCGCCCTGCGCCCCAAGGCGCGGTGATCGTCTCGGCAGGTGGACGGGCACCGCAACGCCCTGGGTCATTGCCCCCTGTCAGCCGTGCCGGCCGTGCCCGCCGAACGGGAACCATGGTGCGCGGTAGGCGCGGTAGGTGTTCACCCCCGCCGGGAACTCGGCATTGAACAGCAACTGCCCCGACGGGCTGAACTCCGAGAAGTACGGCAGCGCGCCCCAGCCCACGAACAGGTCACCGTTGCGCGTGGTCTGCGCGTTGCCCTGGGAGGGAGCGGACAGGCCCCCGGGCTGGTTGTCCGACGCCAGCAGCGTGGCCACCTTGGTCCGGGGGTTGAGCTGAACGGTGACCGCCCGGCTGTAGGGCAGCAGCGGGGTCCCCGAAGAGTCGTTGTCGAAGAACGTGAACTCGTCGTGCCCGACGTACTCGGGGTCGTGCTGCCAGGCGAAGATCTCGTTCGCGCTGTCCAGGGTCTGGCCCGGCGCGGCCTGCTCGGTGAAGGAACTCTCCTTGCCGCCGAGTTCCCAGTTGATCGCGCCGGTGCGCAGGCTGACGTCGTAAGTGGCCCAGGTGTCGCGCGCGTCGATCAGCAGGTTGCCGTTGCCGTCAAGGTGAACGGCGTTGACGTGGAACCAGTCCCACGGCGTGCTCGGCGAGGAAGGCAGCGGCTGCTCACTGTCGCTGTAGGGGACGTGATCGGCGCTGTTCCACTGGAACAACACCCGGCCGGTGCGGATGTCGATCTCCTGGACGATGCCGTCGATGACCGTCTGGTCCGCCGGGCCGCCGATCGAGGTCAGATCCGCGGTCGCGGTGGTGTAGGCGAGGATCAGCGCCGTGTTCCACGGCGTGATCAGGAACTCATGCCCGTCGGCCTGGTACCCGTTGCCGGCGTTGACCGTGGCGATCTGCTGGAAATGGTCGTTGTAGATGTAGTCCGTGCCACTGGACAGGCCGCCCAGGCCGGTGCCCTGCCACCAGGTCAGCACGGGCCGGCCGTGGTAGACCTGCGGGCGGAAGTCGGCCGCCTCCTCCCCGGCCGGGACCGGATGGAACCAGAGCGTCTGGCCGGCATTGTTGATGATCTCCGCGCCGTTCGCGTAGGTGGCGCTGTCCCCGAACGGGGAGATGAAGATGTCTCCGTTGCCGTTGTCGGCGCCTTGCGTCAGCACGGTCACCGGCGGCGGATCGGTCGGCGTGGCCGCCGCAGGGTTCGCCCGCGCCTGGGCTGGGATCGCCGCGACGGCCTGCGCGGCAGGCACCACGGCGGCGGTCACGGCGGCGGCGGTCAGCAGTATCCGCCAGCGGCGCGGCAGGCGGACGGAACGGAATCGGGTGATGGCTGGTCTCTGCATGCGTGGGCTTCCACCTTCTGGATGAACTTCTCACGTCGGCCAACTGGTCGCGGGCGCCTGCCGTTCACCCTCCGGCAGGGTAAACCAACTTCCTATAATTTCGGTAGGGTTAATCACAAATATTCACCTCGGCCGGGCATGGGGCCAAGGTCGGGCTGGCAGCCGGTGCGAAGCGCGCTTACCCCTTGCCCTCGGCACGAGTGTCGGCCCCGCAGTCCCCGTCAGGCGTGGCTGGGGGTTGCCTGGCCCGGGCGTGGCGGCCCGGGCCAGATAAGCCCCTGCACCGCCCCATGCCGCCTCAGGCCAGAAACCGCTCCAGTTCCGCAAAGCCAGGTCCCGTAGCAGGCCCACGCCGAGTCACCGACAATGCCGCAGCCGCATTGGCCCTGCGCACCGCCTCAGCCGGAGACGCCCCTGACGCCAGAGACGCCAAGAACGCCCCGGTGTGCGTGTCCCCGGCCCCGTTCGTGTCCACAACCTCGACACGAAAACCGCGCACGTGCTCCGCCGCGACCCCGCGGCCACCCAGCAGGCACCCGTCCGGCCCCACCCTGACCAGCACGCCCGCGCGGGGCAGCCTCCCGGTCAGCACGCGCAGCGCGTCCCGTGCATCCGCTGCCCCGGTGAGCAGGGCACTCTCCCTGGCGTTACAGGTCACCCAGTCGGCACGGTGAAGCACCGGGTCCAGCACGTCGCCCGGCAACGAACCGGCGAGCGGGCCCGGATCAAAGACCACGAGGTGCTCCCCGCCGAGACGGCGCAGCCAGCCGAGCAGGGCGGCCGCGTTGCTGGGATGGGCCAGCCCGTAACCGGACAGGTAGACGGCATCACCCAGCGCCGCGCGCACCGGATCCAGGTCGGCCGTGGTCAGCGTCGCCTCCGCGCCCCGGCTGGTCAGGAACGTCCGCTCGCCGGTGGCGTCCACGACGCTGACCACGAACCCGGTGTCCCGTCCCGGCTTGGCCGGCTGCAGCACCCGGATCCCCTCGGCCACGCACGCGGCCCGGGCCAGCCCGGCGAACGGGCCGCTGCCGATCACTCCCCCGTACGCGACCGCGAGCCCCAGTCGCGCGGCCGCGGCCATGACGTTGAACCCGCCGCCCGCCATGGTCTGTGACCCGGTGGCAAAGACGTCCCCGCCGGGCTCGGGGAGCGCGGGCACCTCAAGGACCACGTCCACCACCACATTGCCGAGGTGCAGCAGCCTCGTGAAGGGCCTAGTCATGCGCGGGGCTCCGTATGGCAAGCAAATCGTCGGCGAGCGGGCCGAAGTCCAGGCCGTTGACGCGGGCCACCGTCTCCCGGGCGGCGGCAGGAAACACCCCGGCCCCGTGACAGGCGCCGCAGATGGCACCGGTCATCGCGGCGATCGTGTCGCAGTCCCCGCCCAAGGACGCGGCGAGGCGGCAGGCCAGCCAGGGGTCGCCGGGGACGGCGGCGGCGACCGCGAACGCGGCGGGCACCGATTCCTGGGTGGCCAGGCTGGTGCCCACCAGCCGGTACACGGTGTCGAGGACCTGGTGCGGAGGCAGGCCCGCGACCAAGCCGGTGGCCCAGGCGATCCGGGCGGCCACGTCCGCGCCCGCGGTCCAGTGCCCGCGGCTGGCCGCGCTGGTGGCGGCGGCCACGGCGCGGCCGATCGCCACGGGCAGCGGGTCCCCGTCGATGCCCGCGCTCACCGCCGCGGCGACGGCGGCGGCCCCGGCCAGCGCCACCCCGGTGTTGTGGGTCAGCCGGCTGGCCGCGACCACCCGGTCCTCAAGCAGCCGCGGGTCACGTGAGCCGGTGGCGATCCCGACCGGGGTCACCCGCATCGCCGCGCCGTTCGTCACCCCATGCCGGCCTGCCTCGGCCACCGCCACGCCCGCCGCCAGCGCGTTCAGGGCCTGCCTGGTGGACGGGCCGAGCAGGTCCAGCGAGCCCCGCGCCCGCATCGACTCCTCCCAGGCCAGCAGGTCACGCGCCAGCGCCGCGGCGTCCACCTCCCCGCGGCCCGCGACGACCAGCCGGGCCAGCAGCACCGCCTGCTCGGTGTCGTCGGTGACCGACCCGGCGGGCAGCCCGGCCGCGAGCGGGTGCCCGTCCGGCCCAGGCCGAAAGCCGCCGACAACCGCCCCGTACCTGGCCACGATCTCGGCGCGGGGCAGCGACTGGGTGGGCATGCCCAGGGCGTCCCCGAGCGCCAGCCCATACAGCGCCCCCAGCGCCCGGGCCCGAGTTTCATGCATGACGCAACACCCACCACCCCGGCTCCCTCGCGCCTGCCGTGTTCGTGGCTGACCGGCGCCGCTGCGCGCTGGTCATGACGTTCCGACGGCCATCAGGAGGCTAGGCCGGCCGTGCCTCACCCAGGACGCCGGCCACGGTGACCACCTCCACGAGCGGGGCGTAGAGCTTCATGATGTGCAGCGCCTTGGCGTGGCTCTCGTCGTCTATTCCGGCGCACGCATCGGCGACGACCCGCACCGTGGCCCCGGCGTCGGCCGCCGCCAAGGCGGTGGACAGCACGCAGCAGTCGGTGGACACTCCGGCCAGCACCAGCGGCCCCCGCCGGCCCTGGCCGCGAGTTCCGGGCCCCACTTGCCGAACGTGGTGGCGTCCACGGTGGGACCGGCCATGGCGGCGAACGGCTCGGCGAGTTCGTAGAGAGGCGCGTCCGGCGGCTGGAGCGCGAATGGCCACTGCTCGTAGTACTGCCGCCAAGCGCCGTGCGGGACCGCGGGGGCGACGAACCTGGTGAAGACGACCCTCGGGCCGAAGGCGTCGGCCAGGCGGCGGACCGGGTCCACGATCTCGGCGAACCGGGGGGCGAGCCAGGGGCTGTCCGGCTCGCCGAACACCCGCTGCATGTCGATGACCACGAGGCAGGGCGGCTCCCCGGGGCCGCCTGTCGCGGGGCTGCCGGCTCCGGGGCCTGCCCGCGCCGGCCTCGGCGGTCATGCGTTCGCGGGAGCGGGCTCCACCGGCACCGCTTCCTGGGCGCGCACCGTGGCGCGGCTGAACGCCCAGGTCGCGACGAACCCGATCACCAGGGCGACCAGCACACCGAGGTTGGCGAACGCCCAGGCGCCGTCCTTACCGCCCAGGCCGAACGGGCCGAGCAGGTACCCCTGCCAGGTCAGCCAGCTCGCAAGGCCGTTGGTGACCAGGCCCCAGCCGATGAAGGTGCTGACCACGATCAGCCCGACCGGGAACCAGCGGATGTCGCCGTATCGGCCGGAGGGACTGAACAGATCGCGCTCGGCGTAGTCGCGGTGCCGCAGCAGGATGTCGGCCAGCATGATCCCGCACCAGGCGGCGATCGGCACGCCCAGCGTGATCAGGAACCCCTCGAACTGGCCGAAGAAGTTCTTGGCAATGAAGACGACGTAGATCGCGCCGAGCGTCATGATCGTGCCGTCGATGAGCGCGGCGACGAACCGGGGCACCCGCACGCCGAGGGTCAGCAGGGACAGCCCGGACGAGTAGATGTCCAGCACGGAACCGCCGACCAGCCCGAGCACCGCGACGATGATGAATGGCACGAGGTACCAGGTCGGCAGCAGGTTGGCCAGCGCCCCGATCGGGTCGTTGGCGATCGCGGCGGACAGGCTCTTCGACGAACCGGCCAGCAGCAGACCGAAGATCACCAGGAAGATCGGCGCGAGGGAGGAGCCGAACGCGGTCCAGCCGATCACGCCCCGGCTCGAGGACCGGCGTGGCAGGTAGCGCGAGTAGTCCGCAGCCGCGTTGACCCAGCCGAGGCCGAACCCGGTCATCATGAACACCAGGGCACCGATGAGTGCCTGGGCGTCGCCGCCGGGGATCGCCGACACCGCGCTCCAGTGGATCTTGTCGATGACCAGGATGATGAAGCCGACGGTGAGCACCGCGGTCACGACCGTGATCACCGACTGCATCCGCATGATCAGGTCGAAGCCCATCACGCCGCCGAAGATGGTCAGCGCCACCACGACGATCAGCGCGATGACCTTCGTCACGTTGCCGCCGCCCCAGCCGAGGCGGTCGAACACCGTGGCCGTGGCGAGGGTCGCCAGGATGACCAGGATGGTCTCCCAGCCGACCGTGAGCAGCCAGGAGATCAGCGACGGCAGCTTGTTGCCGTTGACCCCGAACGCGGCGCGGCCGAGCACCATGGTCGGCGCCGACCCGCGCTTGCCGGCCACCGCGATGAACCCGCACAGCAGGAACGACACGATGATGCCGACGATGCTGACCACCACGGCCTGCCAGAACGAGATCCCGAACGCGAGCACGAACCCCCCGTAGCTCAGCCCGAGGACGGATACGTTCGCGGCGAACCACGGCCAGAACAGGTCGCGTGGATGGCCCTTGCGTTCGGAGTCGGTGATGACGTTGATGCCGTTCGCCTCGATTTGCAGCGGCCGCAGTTCCGCCGCCGACGCTGCGCTCTGACCTTCAGCCATGGGACACCTCATTCATGCCGCTCGTGCCGAGTTCCGTCACGGCAGGTTCCTCACTGATCCATGATCGCTTTACGCTGGGCCCCGTCGATGGGGATATGTGCGCCGTTGATGAAGCTGGCGCGGGGTGAGGCCAGGAAGGTCACCAGCGCCGCGACCTCCCCCGGCTCACAGATTCGGCGCAGCGGTATGGACAGGTTCGCCAGTTCGTGCGCGCGGTCCTGGCTGACGCCCTTGTCCCGGGCGAAGGCCTTCTCCAGCGTGTCCCACCGGTCGGTGTTCACCGGGCCCGGGTTGACCGTGTTGATGCGCACGCCGTAGCGCCCGTACTGCTCCGCCACCGAGGACGCGAAGTTGATGTCGGCCGCGTTCGCGACGCCGGCGGTCATCTCCCAGTAGCTGGGCTTGAGGCCGTCGTTGCCGACCACGAGCACGATGGAGCCCTCGCCGCGCTCGCGCATGTGCGGAATCACCGCGCGCACCGAGCGGACGTAGCCCATGAACTTAAGGTTGAGGCTGGACATCCACTGGTCCTCGGTAAGGTCCTCGAGCAGCCCGCCGGGAGAACTGCCCGCGCAGGTGACCAGGATGTCGATCTTCCCGAACCGGGCCAGCGTGGCGTCCACGCACCGCTGTACCTCGGCGGTGACGCTCATGTCGCCGGCCATCGCGACCACACTGCTGCCGGTGGCGGCGGAGATCTCCTTGGCCGTGGCTTCCAGCGGTTCGGCGGTGCGGGCCGTGATGACCACGTCCGCGCCCTCGTGGGCCAGGTCCTGCGCCACGGCCCGGCCGATGCCCTTGCTCGCGCCGGTGACGAAGGCCACCTTCCCGCCTAGCTGCAGGTCCAACGCCAACCCCTCTCACCGGCTGACGGCGCCTCCTGGTGCGGTAACAACCGGATCGCCGTCCGCGTTCCGCACTCGCGGCCATACCCAGGCAAACCGGCACACCCACTCAGGTAATGACGGATGGTATATCAAATATCAAGCTCTCAACAGGGGGTGCGGGGGCTTGGCTGGGGCGGTGTCCACGGGGCTCCCGCCGGGTCAGCTCGGGGGCTCGGTGAGGGCGGTGCGTCGGAGTTTGCCCAGGGGGGTGCGTGGGAGGGCGGGGAGCAGGTAGATGCGCTTGGGGGTCTTGTAACCGGCCAGGGCGGTTCGCGCGTGGGTGATGAGGGCCGCCTCGTCGAAGTCGTGGCCGTGGCGGAGGGTTACCCAGGCGGTGACCTGTTCGCCCCAGTGCGGGTGGGGTATCCCGGCGACGGCGGCTTCGGCTACGGAGGGGTGCTCCTCGAGGACGGTCTCGACCTCGCGGGGGTAGACGTTGAGGCCGCCGGTGATGATCATCTCCTTGATGCGGCCGCGGATCTCCAGATGGCCCGTGGCGGGGTCGAGGCGGGCGATGTCGCCGGTACGGAACCAGCCATCGGTGGTGAAGACCTCAGCCGTGGCTGAGGGGTTGCCCGGGTAGCCGTGGAAGACGTGCGGGCCGCGGATCTGGATCTCGCCGTCGGCGCCCGGCGGGGCCGGGGCCGACTCCGCCCAGAGACGGACCAGGGCACCGGGAAGGGGGATGCCCACGGATCCCGGGCGGATGTCCGTGGCGATGTGTGAGACGTTGAGCCCGGTTTCTGTCAGGCCGTAACGCACCAGCGGGGCGCGCCCCAGTTCGGTGGCTGATCGTTCGGCAAGAAGGGCGGTCAGCGGAGCGGAGCCGCACACCGCGAGCCGCAGGCAGGCCAGCAGCCTGCCGTGGTGCTGCCGGGCATCGAGGAGCGCCTGGTACATCGTGGGGACGGCGAACAGCACGGTGGCGCCTTGCTGGCGCACGACGCTGGCCAGTCCGGTGGCGGTGAAGCGGGCGGCGATGTGCGCGGTGCCGCCCGCGATGAGCGTGGCGTGCACGCCGCCGAGGCCGTGCTGGTGGAACAGCGGCAGGGCGTGGGCCAGCACGTCATCCTCGCGCCACCCCCAGGACGCCATGGCCACCCGGATCGAGATCAGCAGCGCGCGGTGGGTCAGCGGCACGGCCTTGGGCTTACCGGTCGTGCCCGAGGTGTAGGCCAGCAGCGCGGTGTCATCGGGGCGGGGGACGATCCCCGGCAGGCCGGGCGAGTCGGGGACCTCGGCGGGATCGACGGTCAGCGGGGGGACCGGCATCCCGGCGAGCAGTCGCGCGGGGCCGCTGTCCGCGAAGGCGACCGCCACTGCGGAGTCGGTGACCAGGTGCGCGAGTTCCGCGGCTGTGTAGGCCGGGTTGGCGAGCACGACCACCGCGCCCGCGCGGAGCGCGCCCAGATAGCAGCGCACGAAGCCGGGGCTGGACCGGGCGGCCAGGAGCACCCGGTCGCCGGGGTTCGCCCGGGTCGCGAGCCAGCCGGCGATCCGGGCGGCTTGCGCGTTCAGGGCCGCGTGGGTGATCTGCTCGCCGTCGATGGACAGCGCGATCCGGTCCGGCACCCGGTCCGCCGACGCGGCGGCCAGCCCGGGGATGGTCGCCTCGCCGAAGGAGGCGAGGTGCGCGGGGAGGTCCGCGACGCCGGGCATATGCGCGGCCCAGCCGGCGCGGCTCCACTCCTCATACCCGGTCATGGTGCGTCCGGCGCGGTCATGGTGCGCTCACCGCGCGTCCGTGCGCCCGGCGCCGGCCGTGAACGTGAACCTGGTGCTGTTCTATGAACACCAAACTCACATTCATCGGCTGGTGGCGGGCGGCTGATCTTGATGGCGGGGCGGCGGGGTCCGCGGCGGGTCATGGTGGCGGGGCGGCGGGGTCCGCGGCGAGGGCTTCGGCCCAGGCCGCCCGGTTCGCCTCCGCCTCCGCGTGCAGCCGGTCAAGCAGGCTGCCCGCCGTCATGATCATCTTGATCCGGGCCAGAGACCCCGGGCTGCCCGCGGCCAGGGCGGCGGCCAGTTCCTCCGCCGCTGGCAGCGGGTCGGGTTCCACCCGGTTGACCAGGCCCAGCGTGAGCGCCTCGGCGGCGTCCACCCAGCGGCCGGTCATGGCCAGTTCCGCAGCGCGCCCACGGCCCACCAGGTCGGGCAGCATCCAGGCGCCCACCGCGAGATCGCGGCCCGCCGGCCGATCCAGCGGAACCGCGCCGCGGGACCGGCGATGCGCAGGTCGGCGGCGGCCGCGAGCTGGGCGCCGCCGGCCACCGCCGGGCCGCCCACCGCCGCGATCACCGGCCCAGGCCTGGTGATCATGATTTCGAGGCACTCGTAGAGCAGGGCCGAGACCTGCGCCCGCTCGGCCTCACCGATGGTCATATCGGCCCCCGCGCAGAACATCGCGGGCTCCGCGCTGCCCAGCACCACCAGTTCCGCGGGGTTGGCGGCGAAGGCATCCCGCAGCGCATGGGCCAGGTCCGTATCGATCGGGTTGTGCCGCTGCGGGGAGGCCAGCAGCAGGCGCCGGAAACCGGCGGGGCTGCGCTCTGCCCGGAGGCCGGGGTGCGTCACGTGCACGGCCCCCCAGGTCGCGGGCGGCGGCCCGGCGGTCGCGGGCAGCGGCCAGACATGTTGAAATATGGTATACCAAATGAACCGTGGGCTCTGGCGCGACGGGTCCGGGCGCGCGGCTCTGGAGTTCTGCGGGCCCGGGCACGGGCTCTGGAGTTCTGCGGGCCCGGGCACGGGCTCTGGAGTTCTGCGGGCGCGGGCGTGCGGGCGCCGGCGCGCCCGGCGCTGCCGGAAGGATGGGAGTCCGGGTGAAGCCAGCCTCGTTCGCCTATCACGTGGCTGGCAGCGTGCCCGAGGCGGTCGCCCTGCTGGGCGAACTCGGCGATGACGCCAAGATCCTGGCGGGCGGGCTCAGCCTGGTCCCGATGATGAACTTCCGGCTGGCCCGGCCGAGCGCGCTGGTCGACGTGACCCGGATCCCGGGGCTGTCCTACCTGCGCGCGGACTCCGACGGGCTGCATATCGGCGCGCTGACCACGCACCGGGCGATCGAGACCACCACGGACCCGGCGGTGCGCCGGGACTTCGGAGTGCTCCCCCGAGCCGCGCGATGGATCGGCCACTACCCGATCAGGGCCCGCGGCACGTTCGGCGGCAGCATCGCGCACGCCGACCCGGCCTCGGAGTGGTGCCTGCTCGCCGTGCTGCTCGGGGCGCAGGTCGTGCTGCTGGGCCCGGGCGGCCAGCGCACCGTGCCCGCAGCGGAGTTCCTGCACGGGTACTACACGACCGACGCGGCCCCCGACGAGATGATCACCGAAGTGTGGTTCCCCCGAACGCCCGGGCGGGCCGTGCTGACCGAGTTCGCCCAGCGCGCGGGGGATTTCGCGATCGTCGCCGCCGCCGTGCGGGCCGACATCGCCGATGGGACGGTCAGGTCCGCGGACGTGGTCGTCGGTGGCGTCGGGCCGCTGCCGGCCAGGATCGGCACCGGCGGCCTGGCCGGGCAGCCGGCCGTGCCGGGAACCTGGCAGGCGGCCGGGGAACTCGCGGCGGCTCAGGTCGATCCCTCCTCGGACAACCACGGCAGCGCCGAGTACCGCAAGAAGCTGACCGCGACGCTCGTGTCGCGCGCCCTGGCGCAGGCGGCCGGGGAATGACCCCGCACACCGGCGAGTCAGCCCCGCCTGCCGAGGGGACGGCGCCAGGCGGGACAACGGCTCTGCCCGCCGGGGAGACCGCCGCGCATGGCTGGGACGGCCGCTGGGTCGGTGCGCCGATCACCCGCAAGGAGGACCGGCGCCTGCTGCAGGGCCGGGGCCGGTTCGTGGGCGACATGACCCGGGCGGGGATGCTGCACGCCGCGTTCGTGCGCAGCCCGTTCCCGGCGGCGAGCGTGACCGGCATCGACACCTCGGCGGCGCGGGAAGCTCCCGGCGTCGCGGCCGTGTTCACCTCGGCCGACCTGGGGGATCCATTCCTGCTGGCCGTCCTGGAGCGGGACGAGTTCGTGCCAACCCGGATGCCACTGCTGGCCGGCGAGCAGATCCGCTTCGCCGGGGAACCGGTCGCGCTGGTCGTTGCCGCCGACGCCTACCTGGCCGAGGACGCGGCGGAACTCGTCGAGGTGGACTGGGCGCCGGGCCCGGCCATGGCCTGCCTGGCCGCGGCCACGGCAGACGGCGCACCCCAGGTGCACCCGGAGACCAGCGGCAACTGCCTGGTGGACCTGCTCATGTTCGACGACGGCGAGCTCGCCGGGATCTTCTCCGGCGCGGCCGTGGTGGTTGGCGGCGTGTTCAGCAGCGCCCGGGTGGCGGCCATGCCACTGGAGGGCCGGGCCTGCCTGGCCGAGTGGGACGACCGGGACGAGCAACTGGTGCTGCACGTCTCCACCCAGGTGCCGCACCAGGTGCGGTCGGGAGTCGCCGAGGCGCTGGGCATTCCCGAGCGGGCGGTCCGGGTCATCGCGCCGGACGTGGGCGGCGGGTTCGGGCTGAAGTGTGTGGTCGGCCGGGAGGAGGTGGCCGTCGCCGCGGCGGCGCTGCGGCTGCGGCGGCCGGTGCGGTGGACCGAGGACCGGCAGGAGAACCTGTCCGCCTCCTTCCACGGGCACGAACAGCGCTACCAGATACGCGCCGCATTCGACGGCGCGGGCCGGATCCTCGGCCTGGACGCCGAGATCGACTGCGACATCGGCGCGTACTCCGCCTACCCGTTCACCTGCGCAGTCGAGCCGCTGATGGCGGCCAGCGAACTGCCGGGGATCTACAAGGTGCCCGCCTACCGGGCCCGGGGCCGGGGCATCGCGACCCACAAGGCGCCCACCGCGCCGTACCGGGGCGTGTCCCGGCCGCAGATCGTGCTGGTGATGGAGCGGCTGATGGAGAAGGCCGCCAGGGAACTGCGCCTCGACCCGCTCGACGTCCGCAGGCTGAACATGATCGGCCCTGGTGAGTTCCCCTACGTGGGGGTCAATCTGATCAGCTACGACGAGGGCAGCTACCGCGAATCCCTGGACCTGGCCGAGCAGCGCGTGACCTCGGCCGGGTGGCACGCCGAGCGAGACAGGCTGCGGGCCTCCGGCATGCTCGCCGGAATCGGGTACGCCTGCTTCTCCGAGCGCACCGCGTACGGCACCCCGACCATGTCGCTGCGCCGGATGCGGATGACCCCCGGCTACGACACCGCCACGGTGCGGATGGACCCCACCGGCGAGGTCATCGTCACGACCGGCACCGCCGCACACGGGCAGGGGCACGAGACCACGTTCGCGCAGATCGTGGCCGACCGGCTAGGTGTGCACCCGGACCAGGTGCGGCTGCGGCAGGGCGACACCGACCTGGCCTCCTACGGCTGGGGGACGTTCGCCAGCCGGTCGATCGTGATCGGCGGCGGCGCGGCGGCGCGGGCCGCCGACCAGGTCGCGGGCCAGTTGCGCACGGCAGCGGCGCACCTGCTCGAAGCCAGCGCCGCCGACGTGGAACTGCGCGAGGGCATGGCCCGGATCCGGGGGGATGCCCGCGCGGCGATTCCGCTGGCCGAGATCGCCCGGGTGGTCCACTTCCAGACGCATCTGCTGCCGGAGGAGGTCCGTTACGGCCTGGAGGCCCGGGCCTCCTACGACCCGCCGGGCACCTTCTCCAACGCCTGCCACGCCGCGCTGGTCGCCATCGACCCGGGAACCGGCCAGGTCAGAGTGGTGCGGTACCTGGTCGTCGAGGACTGCGGCGTGGTCATCAACCCGCTCATCGTGGACGGCCAGGTGCTCGGCGGGGTCACTCAGGGCGTCGCGGCGGCGCTGTACGAGCGGATCTGCTACGACGACCAGGGCCAGCCGGTCAGCACGACGCTGATGGACTACCTGGTGCCCACCGCGGCGGAGATGTGCCCGGTGGAGGTGATCCACCTGCAGACCCCGTCCGCGTTCAGCGAGAACGGCGCCAAGGGCATGGGCGAGGGCGGCATGATCGGGGCACCCGCCACCGTGCTCAACGCGGTCAACGACGCGCTCACCGGCACCGGGGCGATCTTCGACCACATCCCGGTGCTGCCCGACGAGGTCTGCGCCGCGCTGGCCGTGAAGGGGGAAGGGCAGGCGGGGTGGAGGGGTGCCGGCGGGCGCCGGGGTGACCGGGCGGTGAAGGGGAAGGGGAGGCGGGTGGCGTGAGCGGCAAGCACCATGTGCGGCTGCGGGTCAACGGCACCGGGCACGAGCTGCTCGTCGAGGCCAGGCGCACGCTCGCCGACATGCTGCGCCACGACCTCGGCTACACCGGCACCAACGTGGGCTGCGAGCACGGCATCTGCGGGGCGTGCACGGTGCGGCTGGACGGTGCGCCGGTCCGCTCCTGCCTGGTGTTCGGCGTGCAGGCCGATGGTGCCGAGGTAGGCACGGTGGAGGGCCTGGCCGACGGCGACGAGCTTTCCGATCTGCAGCAGGCGTTCCGCGACCACCACGCGCTGCAGTGCGGGTTCTGCACGCCAGGCTTCCTGATGCTGGCCGAGGCATATTTTGCCGAACGAGGCCTCGTGCAGCCGGGACGCGCACCCGGCCGGCCGCTGTCCGGGGCGGCCGGGAGCGAACCAGTCGCCGGGGCGGCGGAACACGTAGCGCGAGCCGGCGACGGGGCCGAACCCGACGAGGCGGAGATACGTGAACTCGTCGCGTCCAACCTGTGCCGCTGCACCGGATACCAGGGCATCGTCGCGGCGATGCTGGCCACCGCCCGGTCCCGGCACGCCGCGGACCGCGAGTGACCGGGAACCGCAGATGGGCACTCCTTGCCAGCAACAGCTACGGTCACGCCGCAGCCGCCGGGCCGAACGCCGCATAGCGCTGGCCTGCGCGCCTCCGGCACGACGCAGCCCCAGGCGCCGTTGCGGTGTCCCGGCGGCGAACTCTGCCAGTCCCGGGGGCAAGCCCCCGGACCCCCGTGCCTTCCCGAAGCCAGGGAGGCCCCCCAGGGCCGACCGCCCGCGAGGGAGGCCATGAAATGACGCTGACGGGCTCGTCGGTGCCGCGCAAGGAGGATCCCCGGCTGCTGCGCGGCCGGGGCGCCTTCACCGACGGGTTCCACGCCCGCGGTGAGCTGTGGGCCAGGGTCGTCCGCTCCCCCGTCGCGCACGGCACGGTGCGCACGGTGGACGTGGCCAAGGCGTGGGTTGCCGCCGGGGTGCGGGCCGTGGTCACCGCCGCCGACCTGCCGCCCGGGCTGGCCATCCCGGTCCGGCTCGCACTGCGGGACCTGCCCCTCACCGACTACCTGCAGCCGGTGCTGGCCGCCGATGTGGTGCGCTACGTGGGGGAACCGCTGGCTGTGGTGGTCGCCGAGGACGCGTACGCGGCCGAGGACGCCGCCGAACTGGTGGACGCCGACATCGACCCGCTGCCCACGGTGCTCACCGCCGCCGCGGCAGCCTTGGAAGGCGCACCGCCGCTGTTCCCGGCCGGCAACATCGCGGCCGATGTGTCCATGGGATACGGGGACGCCGAGGCCGGGTTCGCCCGGGCCGCGCACGTGGCCGAGACGGAGATCGAGATCGGGCGGCATACCGCGGTGCCGCTCGAACCGCGTGCCCTGCTGGCCGAGCCCGACCCGCGCACCGGCGGCCTGTCGATCACCGGGATGACCAAGGTGCCGGTGTTCAACGCCGGCGTGCTGGCCGGGATGCTCGGCATCGACGAGACCCTGATCCACGTGCGCGCGATCGACACCGGCGGCGGTTTCGGCGTCCGTGGCGAGTTCTACCCGGAGGACTACCTGGTCCCGTGGCTGGCCAGGACGCTCGGCCGCCCGGTCAAGTGGGCCGAGGACCGGGCCGAGCACCTGGTCGCGGTGAACCACTCGCGCCAGCAGGTGCACCGGATCTCGGCGGCGTTCGACGCGGCCGGCCGGATCCTCGCGCTGGCCGACGACATCCTGCACGACAACGGCGCCTACTGCCGCACGCACGGGATCACGGTGCCGGAACTGACCGTCGCGATGCTGCCCGGCCCGTACCGGGTGCCCGCGTTCCGTGGCCGGATCCGGGTCCTGCTCACCAACAAGACCCCGTGCGGCACCTACCGCGCGCCGGGGCGGTTCGAGGGCACCACCGCACGCGAGCAACTGCTCGACATGGCCGCGGACCAGATCGGCATCGGCCGCGCCGAACTGCGCCGGCGGAACCTGCTCCGTCCCGACGAACTGCCCTGCCGCCGACCGCTGACCACGCTGGGCACCGACGTGGTGCTGGACACCGGGGACTACCCGGCGCTGCTGGCCACGGCCGAGGCCGAGGCCGGCCGGGGTACCACGCGGCCGTGGCCGAGGGAGGCGCCGGGGGGCGCCGTCGCGGCCTAGGGCTCGCCGTGTTCCTGGAGAAGAGCGGCCTCGGCCCGCAGGACACCGCGGACGTGGTGATCAGCAAAGCCGGCAACGTGCACGTGTATTCAGGGGGGACCTCGCTGGGGCAGGGCATCGAGACCGTCCTCGCCCAGATCGGCGCCGACGCGCTCGGCGTCGGGCTCGACGCGGTGCACGTGGTGAACGGGGACACCGCGCTGCAGCCGTTCGGGTCCGGCTCCTGGGCGTCGCGCTCGACCGTGGTGGCCGGCAACGCGGTGCACGCGGCCGCCACGGCGGTGGCCGCCCGGGCCAGGCAGCTTGCCGCCCGGATGCTGGAAGCCGCCGAAGACGACCTGGTCACGGCGGACGGCGCGATCACGGTCCGCGGCGACCCGCGGTCGGCGGTCACGCTCGCACAGATCGCCCGCGCCGCGGCCCCGGCGAGCGGGTACCTCCATCCCGGGGAGCCCGCCGGGCTGACCGCGCGCCGCCGTTTCGACGTGACGCACATGACCTACCCCTACGGGGTCCACGTCGCGGTGGCTGAGGTCGATCCGGGCACCGGTGCGGTCCGGGTGCTGCGCTACCTCGTCGCCTACGAGGTGGGCCGGGCGGTCAACCCCGCGCTGGTCGAAGGACAGTTGCGCGGCGGCGTAGCGCAGGGCATAGGCGGCTCGCTGCTCGAGGAGTTCAGCTACGACGAGACCGGCCAGCCACAGGCGGTCACGTTCATGGACTACCGGATGCCGACCGCTGCCGAGATACCGCCGATCGACGTAGTGGTCGCCCAGCAGGCCACGCCGGGCAACCCGCTCGGCGTGATGGGCGCCGGCGAAGGGGGCATCAGCGCCGCGGGCGCGGCCGTGGCCAGCGCCGTGCGGGACGCGCTGGGCCTGGCAGGCAGCGTCGGCCGGCTGCCGCTGACCCCGGCCCGGGTCGCCGCCCTGGCGGACCCCGAAGCCGCGGCCGGCCTGACCCGGCCACCCGGGCAACACCACATGCCGAACACCGGAGGTGCCCCGTGCGACCTGCGCCGTTGATGCCCACGGGCCCCGGTGAGGGCACGTCGGGGTACGTCAGCAAGACCGACCTCGTGGCCGCCCTGATCCGTGAGCTGATCATCACCGGGGAACTCGCCGCGGGCAAGCAGTTGCGCCAGCGGGACCTGGCCCAGCGGTTCCACGTCAGCCAGACTCCGGTGCGCGAGGCGATGCGCCGGCTCGAATCCGAGGGCCTGGTCGTCGGGGACACCCATCGCGGCTTCACCGTGGTGGAACCGGACGACGGCCCGGTCGAAGAGAACTTCCAGATCCGCGCCGCCCTGGAGTCGCTGGGCGCCTCGCTGGCCGCGCGCAAGATCGACGAGCAGGGCCTGGCCGTGCTGCAGGCGCTGAACGACCGGATGCGCGCGCTGCCCGACGACGACCCGCGTTACGCCGACCTCAACAGGGAGTTCCATTTCACGGTGTACTCCTGCGCGGGAAGCCCGCTGCTGCTCACCCTGATGCGGCTGCTCTGGGCGTCGCTGCACGGCGGTCCCCGGGTGCGGCGCAGCCACGCCGAGTCGGCCCGCCAGCACGACGCGATCCTCGACGCGCTGCGGTCCGGGGACGCCGCCGCCGCGTCCGCCCGGACCTACCAGCACATCATGGGTGCCGCGCACTGACCGCAGCCCGGCGCGCACGGGACTAGCGAACGAAAGGCCCAAATGGCAACGATCACGACCGGCGACGGCGTGCCACTCCACGTGGAGAGCACCGGGACCGGAACGCCACTGCTGTTCATCCATGAGTTCGCCGGCGACCACCGGAGCTGGGAGCCGCAGGTGCGGTTCTTCGGCCGTGGCTACCAGTGCGTGACCTACGCGGCCCGGGGGTACCCGCCGTCCGGGGTACCCGAGGACCCGGCCGCCTACTCCCAGCAGCGGGCGGTCGAGGATGCCGTGGCGGTCCTGGACGGGATGGGCATCGGCCGGGCGCACGTGGCCGGCCTGTCCATGGGCGGGTTCGCGGCACTGCACCTCACGCTGCGCCACCCGGACCGGGTGATCTCGGCGGTGGTCGCGGGCGCCGGGTACGGGGCACCGCCGGAGCGGGCCGAGGCGTTCCGCGCCGAGTGCGCGGCGACCGCGGCGGCCTTCGAGGCCGAGGGCGCGCAGCGGGTCGCGGAGCGGTACGCCGTCGGCCCGGCACGGGTGCAGTTCCAGAACAAGAACCCGCGCGGCTGGGCGGAGTTCGCCGCGGCGCTGGCGCAGCATTCCGCGCTGGGCTCGGCGCTCACCATGCGCGGCGTGCAGGCGGGCCGCCCGTCGCTGTACGCGCTGCGGGACGAGCTTGCCGGGATACGCACGCCGATGCTGCTGTTGGTGGGCGACGAGGACGAGGGGTGCCTGGAGACCGTGCTGATGCTCAAGCGGACCATCCCATCGGCCGGGCTGGCCATCCTGCCGCAGACCGGGCACACCGCCAACCTGGAGGAGCCGGAGGCGTTCAACGCGGCCGTGGACCGGTTCCTCGCCACCGTCGACCGCGGCGCCTGGCGGCGGCGCGACCCCAGGTCCCTGTCATCCTCCACCACCGGGATGAAGTAGCCGCGCGGGGCGGCCGCGGGGCGGGCTTGGGGCCCCAGGATGGAACCCGCTGTCTCGGCGGGACCGATGTCAGCACCGGACAATATGCTCCGGCCATGGCCAACTTCGCAGTGCGGACCATACACGGGCCAGGCTGGGACTCGTCGCGCCCGATTCGGGAGCAGGACGACTGGGATGCACATGCGGCCTTCATGGACGGCCTGGTCGATGACGGGTTCGTCATCATCGGCGGCCCAATAGGCGACGGCGCGCAGACCCTGCACGCGGTCGAAGCCGCGGATGAGGACGCGGTCAGGGCACGTTTCGCGGCGGATCCCTGGGCGTCGGCCGATCTGCTGCGGCTCGGTTCGGTTGAGCCGTGGGCGCTCTGGCTCGACAGCCGTCCGAACGCCGCCCCGCACTGACCTGCCCCCTCGAACTATTCTAGAAATCATTTGCTAGATTTCTGGTTCAGGCGTAGCGTCGGCCGTAGACACAGCGAGGCCCGGCTGCCGCCGACCGCCAGGGGTGCTCGAGGGGTCAGCAAAAGGAACCGAGGCATCTCATGCACGCACCGGCTGACAACGTCACTCCCCCACTAGCTGCATCTCCGAGCGGTCTTCGCCAGTTCCTGCGAACGGCTCCCGGCAGCGCACTTCTTCCTGCGGTTATCTGCGCTGCGCTCTGGATCGCGATCTCTTACGCAACCGGCGCCCCGACCCTGTTCTCCCTCGGTGGCGGCATCCTGACCGGCGTGACCGTCTTCATCATCGGCTATGGTCTCCGACGGCCAATCTTCGACGGCCGGAGACCATAGCCAGTGCTGAGCCAGTCGCCTCAGCTCCAGTGAACTCAACCTCGGCTCCGAATGAGGTGAGCTCGCTCAGGAGCAGGATGGCGAGCCTGCCCGCGCCGCACGGCCTCATCGGCCGACTGTTCGGCTAAGCCGCCAACAGCCGCTCACCGCGACCACCTCCCTACCCCTCACCCTCTGGCGGGCGATCGAATCCGCGATCATGGGTGCGAGGCGAGGAGGGCGGATGGCTGAGGACACGGACGCGGCGGAGGGCGTGAGCCTGGCGGACCGGGAGGACCTGGTTGCCTACGCGCGCCGGATGGCCCCCGACGATCTCGCGCCGGGCACGTCGGGGAACCTCAGCGTCCGGCGCGGCGAGCTGATGGCGATCACCCCGTCCGGCATGCCGTACGAGCGGATGACCCCGGCGGACATCTGCCTGGTCCGTACCTCGGACGCCGCGCTGCTGTCGGGTCCGCGGCCATCGACGGAGACACCGATGCACCTGGCGATGTACCAGGCCAGCGACGCCGCGGCGATCGTGCACACCCACTCGCCGTTCGTGGTGGCGCTGTCCACGCTGCTGGACGAACTGCCCGCCATCCACTACGCGATGGCCGACCTCGGCGGGCCGGTACGGGTCGCGCCGTATATCAGGTTCGGCACCGACCGGCTCGCAGCCAGCGCGGCCGCCGCACTGGCCGGGCGCAGCGCGGTGATCCTCCGCAACCACGGCGCGCTCACCTGCGGGCCGACCCTGGCCCGCGCCTACGAGCGGGCCCAGACCCTGGAATGGCTGGCCCGGGTGTACTGGTACGCCCGGCTGGCGGGCACCCCGCAGACGCTCAGCGAGAGCGCCCTCACCGAGGTCAGCGACGCGGTGCGGGCGCTGCGCTACGGCGAGGCCGTCGCGCCGGACGGGACGGGCGAAGGAGGGCAGGCGTAATGAATGGCACAGGGCAACTGCCGGACGCACACACGGCCACGCCGGCCGGCAAGCCACGGGCCCGGTCGCTCGGCATACCGTTCGACGGGACGCCGGGGCCCTGGAACGCGATCACCGACGTGCCCGGGGTGGCGGTCGGCTACGCGACCCTCATCGAGGGTGACTCGGTGCGGACCGGGGTGACCGGGATCCATCCACGCGGTCCCGCCAATGCCGCCGACCCCGTGGCGGCGGGCTTCTTCTCGCTGAACGGCAACGGCGAGATGACCGGCGTCTCCTGGATCGGCGAGTCCGGCACCTTCGCCCTCCCGGTCGCGATCACCAACACCCACGCGGTCGGCGTCGCCCATGCGGGGATCGTCGCGTGGACGGCCAGGCACCATCCCGAACTCGGCGACGAATGGTCGCTCCCGGTGGCCGGGGAGACCTGGGACGGCTATCTCAACGACGCCTACGGGCACCACATCACCGAGGCCACAGTGCTCGACGCCCTGGAGGCGGCCCGCACCGGCCCGGTCGAGGAAGGCTCGGTGGGCGGCGGCACCGGGATGATCTGCTACGAGTTCAAGGGCGGCAACGGCACCGCGTCGCGGGTGGTGGACTATCGCGGCACGAGCTACACGGTGGGGGTGTTCCTCCAGGCCAACTTCGGCTCGCGGGAGGAACTGACGCTGGCCGGCGTACGGCTGGGCCTGGCTCCTCGGTGGCGGCGTCCCGGCGGAACCGCGGGCGGGGAGCGCGCCGCCGCCCGGGGCCGGTTCCGTCATCGCCATCGTGGCCACCGACGCGCCGCTGCTCCCGCACCAGTGCTCGGCGATGGCCCGGCGGGTCACCCATGGCATCGCGCGCACCGGCACCATCAGTTCGCACTTCTCCGGTGACCTGTTCCTCGCCTTTTCCACGGCCAACCCGGGCGGGTTCAGCAGCTATCACCCGGAGCCAGGTACCGGGGCCGACTACGACCAGCTCAGGTTCATCCCCTGGGCGCAGATGAACCCGTTCTTCGCGGCGGTCGTGCGGGCAACGGAGGAGGCCGTGGCGAACGCCCTGGTGGCGAACGAAGACATGACCGGGCGCGACGGCCACCATGTTCCGGCGCTCCCCCGGGGCCGCGTCGCCGCGCTCTTCCGGGACGGGCCCGGCTGACGCGGTCCACGCTGGCCTCGCGGGGCCTCTGATCGGTGTCCGGGTTTGTCCGACTGTTTTTATCCGCCCCCTGAACGGGACGCGAGGCGACAGACTGGTAGAGCATCCGGGGTACCGCCCGGGTGCAGGCCCGGTCACAACCGTGACGGTCACTGGCTTCCCTTCCGGGGCGGGCCATTTGTGGGCTGGCTTGGCCGACGTGCACGGGATGGTGGGGGGTGCACCGAGGCTTGCTCCTGGCGGAGGGACCTTCTGGGGCGGTCCCTCCGCCAGGGGCTAAGCCGCCGTCGGCCCGAGCCGGATTGACCACCGGTTCGCCCACACGGACGAGGTCGTCAAGAGGGCCTTGCGTGTCCGATATCACCGAACCTGCCCACGGCTGAACTCTCCGGCCTGTGGCATGCTCCGAGACAGGACGCGGCCGGAGTCGAGGAGGCCCCATGGCGGACAAGCAGCGCATCAGCTACGTGCCCGTGGACCAGATGGACGACCGGATGCGGGCCGAGATGGAGCGGTGCGCGCGCGAGGGCACACCGCGGCCGGAAAGCTCCGCGGTCCGGGCCCACGTCCCCGCCTGCTTCTGGTTCTTCGCGCGGTCGTGGAACGACATCTTCCGCCAGGGTGTGTGCGACCACCAGATCAAGGAGCTGTGCCGCGTCTACATCTCCCGCACGGTCCAGTGTGAGTACTGCGGTAACCAGCGCTCGGTCGCGGCCGCATCCGCAGGCCTCACCGAAGGCAAGTACGACGAGCTGCTGAACTTCGAGACCTCGGCGCGCTACACCGACCGGGAGAAGGCCGCGCTCGCCTACGCCGAGGCGATCGCCTGGCACCTGCCGACGCCGGATGAGTTCTGGGACCGGATGCGGGCGCATTTCAGCGAGCCGGAACTGGTGGAGCTCGGGTGCTTCATCGGGCTCACGTTCGGGCAGCAGAGCTGGCTGCGGATGCTGAACATCGGGCACCACGAGGTGATGGCGGGGACGGACGCCTCGATGGCGCCGGGGTTCGAGACACCGGAGGCCATGGTCAAATCGGTGGCCGCGGACGACTACTGGGCCAAGCACTGACCTCCGCTCAACCGGCTCCCGGCTACCCCGCGTTCTCCGCAGCCGAGATGGCACGGCGCTCGGCCGGGTTCGGGGGCCTGCTCGGCGAGCGGGGCTGCGACGCCGCGCTGGTCTACGGGGCCGAACGGGCCGGGACCGCGGTGCCGTGGCTGACCGGGTGGCCGGTGACCCGGGAGGCGGCGCTGGTGGTGCGCGCCGGCGAGGCCGGCGTGATGTGGGTCTGTTACGACAACCACGTGCCCAACGCGCGGGTGATGGCACGGGGTGTGGAGGTGCGCGCCGGGGGCGGATCGGCGCTGGCCGCTGCGCTGGACTGGATCGGGGGCCGGCCGGGGCGGGTCCGGCGGCTCGGGGTGATCGGGCCGGTGCCCGCGCGGGCCGGTGGGGCACTCGCGGCAGCCGCCGGGAACGTCGTGTTCCTCGATGGGGAGTATGCGCGGCTGCGGCTGGTGAAGTCCGGCGAGGAGATCGAGTGGCTGCGGCGCGGCGCCGCGATGAGCGACGACGCGGTGCGGGCGCTGGCCGGGGCGGCGCGTCCGGGGATGACCGAGGCCGAATGCTGTGCCGTCCTGGAAAGCGGCTACATCGCGGCCGGGGGGCTCACCCACATCCACTACCTGGGCGTCACGCCGATGGCCGACCCGGGCCTGTGCGTGCCCGCGCAGTGGCCGTCGTCCCGCAGACTGGCCGCTGGCGACGTACTGAGCTGCGAGATCAGCGCCAGCTACCACGGGTATCCGGGGCAGGTGCTGCGCACGTTCGCCATCGCCGCCGACCCGGTGCCGCGCTACCGTGACCTGCACGCCGTGGCCGACGCGGCGTTCGATGCCATGACCGCCCGGCTGGCGCCCGGGGCGACCGCCGGCGAACTCACCGAGGCCGCGGCCGACATCATCCTCGGCGCCGGGTACACGATCTACGACGACCTGATGCACGGGTATGGGGGCGGTTACCTCCCGCCCGTGGTGTCCCGGGCCGGCCTGGAGGCGCGGCAGGCGCCCGGCTTCACCTTCGCCGCGGGCATGACCGTGGTCGTCCAGCCCAACGTGATCACCCCAGACGAGCGGGCCGGCGTGCAGACCGGGGAACTCATGCTGGTCACCGCGTCCGGCTGCGAGTCACTGCACGACTATCCCCGCGGCTTCACCCGCATCGGCGACTGAACCAGCCCGCCTGGGCTGCACGAGCATGGGCTATACCTGGGTGCATGGACGTGGACCTGCCGATCTGTGCGACCTGCGGAGTGCAGTACCCGGCCCCGCGTGAGGACTGCCCCATCTGCATGGACGAACGCCAGTACGTCGGGTGGGACGGGCAGCGCTGGACCAGCCTCGCCGAACTCGCCGCCGCCGGGCACAAGGGGTACATCGCCGGAGAGGGATCCGGCGTGCTCGGCATCGGGGCCCAGCCGCCGACCGCCATCGGGCAGCGCGCACTGCTGATCAAGACCCCCTCCGGCAACGTGCTCTTCGACATGATCAGTTACCTGGACGAGGATCTGGCCGACCATATCCGCAGGCTGGGCGGGATCCAGGCCATCGCGATCAGCCACCCGCATTTCTACGGGTCGATGACCGAGTGGGCGCGCGAGTTCGACGCGCCGGTCTACATTCACGCCGCCGACCGGCAATGGGTGGCCCGGCCTGACCCGCTGGTCCGGTTCTGGGAGGGCGAAGCGCTTGAGATCGGGGACGGCCTCACGCTCATCAACGTCGGCGTGCACTTCGACGGCGGGCAGGTGCTGCACTGGGCAGGCGCCGAAAACGGGGCAGGCGCCGTGTTCTCCGGTGACATCATGACCGTGGTCCAGGACCGGCGGTACGTGTCATTCATGTACAGCTACCCGAATCTGATACCGGAGCGGCCCGAGGTCATCCGGCGCGGGCTGGCCCGGCTCAAGCCCTACCCGTTCGAGCGGGTCTACGGCGCCTGGTGGCGCCGGGTGGTGGAGACCGACGGGTCGGCGGCGGTCGCCAGGTCCGCTGAGCGCTATCTGCGCTTCGCGCTCGGCGGCGACGGCGCCCGGCCGGCGGACTTGGGTAAACACGGCGGAACCCGATAGGCTCCGGCCGACGATCAAGGGACTACCGCGCCCTCGGCACGGTGGGGGAAGTGATCATATGCGGCGCATCATCGTTGCGGCAGCCGCCACCACGCTGATCGGCTCGGTCGTGGCGGCCTGCGGGAGCACCTCTTCAAGCAGCACCGCCAGCGGTGGCGGCAGCAGCAGCGCGGCCAGTTCGGCCAGCAAGTGCACGAACGCGAGCATCCAGAACGAGCTGTACACCAAGGGCGTGCTCACGGTCGCGACCGACAACCCGGTGTACACGCCCTGGTTCGTGAAGAACAAACCGTCCAACGGCCAGGGCTACGAGAGCGCGGTCGCCTACGCGATCGCCCACCAACTCGGCTTCTCCAACTCGCAGGTGGTCTGGGTCACCGAGCCGTTCAGCAGCTCGTATGCTCCCGGGCCGAAGAAGTTCGACTTCGACATCAACGAGGTCTCCTACACGCCCCAGCGCGCCCAGGCGGTCACGTTCTCCAGCAGCTACTACGACGTGCAGCAGGCCATCGTGGCGCTCAAGGGCACCCCGATCGTCACCCAGCACACCTCGGCCGACCTGAAGAAGTACCTCTACGGCGACCAGGTGGGGACCACCGGCCTTACCTACATCACCAACAACATCCAGCCGACCCAGCAGCCCAGGGTCTTCGACACGCTCAGCGAGGTGTCCGCCGCGCTGGCGGCACACCGGATCGACGCCCTGATCACCGATACCCCCACCGCGCAGTTCATGGCCTCGGCGCAGCTCAAGCACGCGGTCCTGGTCGCGCAGTTCCCGTCGGTGGGCGAGCATTACGGGCTGCTGTTCCACCTGGGCAACCCGCTGGTGACCTGCGTCAACAAGGCGATCGCCGCGCTCAAGGCCAACGGGACGCTGCAGCAACTGCAGCACAAGTACCTGCAGATCTACCTCACGTTCCCGACCATCCAGCCCTGAGCCCCGGTGGCGCTGACCGGGAGCCCGCCCCCGGGCGCGGCCGGGAGTCCGCCCCCGGGCTCGTTCGCCCGGACCGGGCGCGGGGCCAAGCTGCTCGGCGGCGGCCGCAGCGGGACGGTCATCTCGACCGTCAGCACGCTCGTCGTGCTCGGCGTGCTGGCCGCCATCTTCCTGCTGGCGCCCGGCGCGCGGGCGGTGGAGCACGCGTTCTTCAGCCCGGAGCACATGTGGCAGTCGTTCGTCGGCAACCCGGAGCAGGGCTACTACTCGGTGGGCGCGGCGATCTGGCTCAACATCCGGATGTTCCTCATCGGCGAGGTGCTCATTCTCGCCTTCGCCCTGCTGATCGCCCTGATCAGGCAGTCCGCGCACCCGGCGCTGTTCCCGATCAGGATCCTCGCGACCGGCTACGTTGACTTCTTCCGCGGCGTGCCGCTGATCCTGGTGATCTTCGCCATCGGCCTGGGCGTGCCCGCCCTCAGCCTGCCGGTGGTCTCCAGTCAGTCCAACGCGGTGTACGGGGTGACCGCCCTGGTGCTGTCCTACTCCGCGTACGTCTCCGAGGTCTACCGAGCCGGGCTGAACTCGGTGCACCAGAGCCAGGTGTCGGCGGCCCGGTCGCTCGGCCTGCGGCACTGGCAGGCACTGCGCTATGTCATCCTGCCGCAGGCGGTGCGGAACATCATCCCGCCGCTGCTCAACGACTTCATCAGCCTGCAGAAGGACACCGCGCTGGTGGGGATACTCGGGACCATCGAGGCCAACAAGGCGGCCGATATCTACAGCGAGCAGGTGTTCAACTTCTCCAGCTTCACCGTGGCCGCCATCCTGTTCCTGATCCTCACCATCCCGCTCGCGCGGTTCACCGACAGGCTGATCGAGCGGGACCGCCGCCGTCGCCTCGCCGGAGCCACCGCATGAGCGCCGGCGTGGAAGCGGCCCCCTTGCCGACGGCCGGCGATGAGGCGGTCAGGATCGAGGGGCTGCACAAGTCGTTCGGCACCAACGAGGTACTCAAGGGCATCGACCTGTCCGTGGCCACGCATGAGGTGGTCTGCCTGATCGGGGCATCCGGATCCGGCAAGTCCACGCTGCTGCGCTGCGTGAACCTGCTCGAGCCGATCAACTCCGGGCGGATCAGCCTGTGGGGCCAGGAGGTCACCGGGCCGGACATCGACCCGAACCGGGTACGCAGGCACGTCGGGATCGTGTTCCAGTCATTCAACCTGTTCCCGCACATGACCGTGCTCCGGAACGTGACGCTGGCCCCGGCGAAGGTCCGCCGGATTCCGGCGGCGCAGGCGGAAGAGGAAGCCAGGGCGCTGCTGGCCAGGTTCGGCCTGGCGGACAAGGAGGCCGACTTCCCGGACCGGCTCTCCGGCGGGCAGCAGCAACGGGTCGCGATCGTCCGGGCGCTGGCGATGAGACCGCAGATCATGCTGCTCGACGAGGTGACCAGCGCGCTCGACCCGGAACTGGTGGCCGAGGTGCTCGACGTGATCAGGGAACTGGCCGACACCGGCATGACCATGGTCATCGCCACGCACGAGATGGGTTTCGCCAAGGACATCGCCCGCCGGGTCTGCTTCCTCGAGGAGGGGCGGATCATCGAGGACGCCCCGCCCGCCGAGCTTTTCACCAGTCCCAAGGACGAGCGCACCCGGCGGTTCCTGCGCCGCATCGTTGACGCTGGCCGACTGTGACCTGACCCGGACCGACGGGGGATTAATACGTTGATGTCCGGACGCTGTGCTGGGATATACAGATAGCGACACTCGGCGGTCCCGGGATGTCCGGCCCGCCGAACAGATCACGAATCTAGATGCGGGGCATGGACGGAGAGCCGCAGCGGCCCAGCGCGCAGGGCGACCGGTTCCTGGCGCACCGAGGCCTGATCGCGTTGTGCTGCGGTACGGCCATGGCAGAAGCCTTCCTGCTCATCGTGGTCGCGCCTGCCGCCCGGGCCCTCGCCCCCCAGGTCAGCGCGCTCCCCCCGCTGGCGATCTTCCACGACCTGCGCTGGCTGTACAGCACCCAGCGATCGTGGCTGTGGTTCGGCCTGCTGTTCACCGGGCTGCTGGTAGTCCGGGCCGCCCTGAACACGGCGCTGGTCAGGCTGGCCTGGCCGGCCTACCTCGCGCCGCCACCACTGGCTGCCCTGCGCGGCGCACTCGTGGTCACGACGCTGGCCTGCCTGCTGATCTCCCCGCTGGTCAGCCTGACGTTCGGGGTGGCCATACTGCCGTTCTCCTGGCCGTTCCTCGCCCTGCTGCCCGCCATGTTGCTGATCGCGCTGCCGCTCAGCCACGCCGGGCTGGCCGGAACCTGGTGGCGGACCCTGCCGCCGGCCTCGGCGGCAGGGTGGCTTTTCGCGGAGTTCACCGTGCTCACGGCGGCCGCCGCGCTGAGCACGGCGCTGCCGCCGCCCGACGCGGTCCCGATAGCCGGGCTCGCCGGGCTGGTGAACGCGCGCGCCTGGTACGGCCTGACCGCCGCGATGGCCCGGGCCGCCGCGCAGGCCCACGTCGAATCCGGCGAGCCGGCGCTGGCCCGGCCCGCACCGGCCCCGGCCGCGCTCGCTCCAGCGGCGCTGGCCGGCACTGCGTTGGCCCAGCCCGGCCCGGCGGCGCAGAATCCGGCGAGGGACACGCTGCCGGCCGTCCACCGGGTTCCGGCCGGGCCCATGGCGCTGGCCGCGGTCATCGCAGTGGTCATCGCGCTGATCAGGCTTGTCTTCTTCTTCGGCGGCCCCGCCGCGACGGCGAACTCGCAGGACACCGTGGCCTGGGTGACCGGGACGCAGGGCACCGCGCACGTGGGCGACGCGCCCGCCGACGCCGGCGGCCATCCCGTGCTCGAGATCGCCGGTTTCGGCTCGTGGTGCTGCGGCCAGGACCGGGCGCTGGCCAAGGCCCTCCCAGGCACCCTGGTCCAGCAGTTCTCCTACCTGGGAACAAACCGCCATGGCCAGCCCAGGCCCTACGGCGCGAAGGCGAGCAACCTCCCGTTGCCGGAACTCGGCGACCGGATCGCGGCGCAGTTGTGGCGGCTGCACGAGCGGACCGGCAAGCCGGTGGACATCGTCGCGGAAAGCGAGGGCAGCCTCGGCCTGGACGCGATGCTCGCGCAGCATCCCGGCGCCCCGGTGGGATCGGTGGTCCTGCTCAGCCCGATCGTCGCTCCGGGCCAGTACGGCTACAAGGGCACCGGCAGTAGCCTGGTGACCAGGGACGAACTGCGGGCGCTGATCTGGTTCGTGGGCGGGCTGTCCCCGTTCGGCACCTCCGGCGCGCAGACCCTGATCAGCTCGGTGAACAGCGTTGGCGCCCGGTTCGCCTCCGCGGCGGCGGAACACGCCCCGGTCCGCATGCTGCAGGTCATCCCGCTCGCGGACGCGGTGACCCTGCCCGCCTGCCCGCTGCCACGCAACGTGGTCGTCATTCCGGCGTTCCACGGTGAACTGCTTGGCGATCCGGTGGCCTTGCGCGCGGTCCGCCGCTTCCTCACCGACCGGCCGGTCGCCGGGGTGCCCAGCCTGCGCACCACCGCCGAGATGCTGGCCGCCGCGGCCACCGCATGGCGGATGCCGGAAAGCGCCGCACCCTCCCCGCCGTGCGGTTCAGGCCCGGACGGGCCAGCCTCCGGGCACCGCCGCGCCCGGTAGCCGCACACCCCGGCTGGGCGGTACACCCCCGCCGGGACACACGCCCGTCCGCAGGACAACGACCTAGCCAGCGGCGCGCCACCGGGCAGGCGGCAATAAAGTGGCCGGCCTGGCCGCGTGTGCGGGGTGCAGCGTCTCCCAGCGCCCCTGCTGGAACCTCAGGTCGAAGCGCTCAAGTTCAGGCCCCTTGGCACCGAAGCCCGCCACGGAGTCGAGCAGTTCCTCGCGCGGCAGCAGCAACGCGGCAAAACGCACCTCGGGGACCTCGGCGCAGTCATACAGCGGCACGCTCCGCATGCTGCCCTCGTGCACCCGCAGTTCCAGTCGCCGCACGCTCGGGTCCACCCGGCCCAGCAGCGCCCGCGGCCCCTCCTCGCTGCCGTTGGTCGTGATGTTCAGCAAGCGGCCCGGGTACAGGGGCGGCCCGGAGGAGGCCCCCACATGAAGGATGCGCCCACCGGCGTCGGTGAGCCTGATCATGCTTAACAAGTCACCGTCGCGCGGCGCATCCCGCCGCGCCCAGATGACCCACGACACTCCGGTGTCGCCGGTTCCCTGCGCGACCACGTGTCGCCCATCCATGTGGCCCTCCCGTTGCCCCCCGCGAGCCATCCCCCGAAGCGGCAGTTTACCGTGAGTGACAAGGGTTTCGGCGCCAAATCTTGAGGCCGCCTGGAAAATAGCTAGCTGACCTGCTGGTACATCAAATGCCAGGACCGTGAAGGTTAGGAGTTATGTAATACTTTAATGCGCTACTTTAATGACAGACCGTAATCAGCGCGCCCGCCGACGGCTCCTCAGCCCCACCGTGATCAGCGCTAGCCCGACAACCGCGACGATCGGGCCGACGACCGCCCACACGGCCGCCCCGGACATGAAACTGCCCCCCACGTAGCCCAGCCCCTGCAGCGTCCAGACCAGGCCCGCCAGGGCGGCAGCCAACCCGATCACCACAAGCACGATCTGCCTCATCGCCGGCCTCTTCTCGGGAGGTCTTCCGTGGAACTGTCTGTTCACATACTCTCCCGGCACGAATATGAACGGCCCCGCCCCGGCGCCCGTTCAAAACGGCACCACCTGGTCCCAGGTACCGACGCCGCGCAACGGTTAGCGATCGATCTGCTGGCTCTGGCCCCGCCACCCGCGCTCTGCTGGCTCTGGCCCCGCCACCCCGCGCTCTGCTGGCTCTGGCCCCGCCACCCCGCCCTATTCACCCGGGTCACAAGATCAATACCCCGCGTGTTCCTTTACTTCTGCCAGGTGGAGCACGATATCGTCGTCATCCACGTCCGGGCGGCCCGCCACCCCCCGCACCTCACCGCCCGGAAGCCGGCGGGGACGGCTAGGGAGGGTTCGCGCATGCTCACCGGGTTCAAGAACTTCATCATGCGGGGCGACATCGTCACGGTGGCCGTCGGGCTGGCCGTCGCGCTCGCCTTCAGCGCCCTGATCGCCGCGTTCACCTCGAACATCATCAACCCGATCGTGTCCAGGGCCGAGGGAGGCAACGCCGTCGGCCTCGGCGTCCAGCTAGGCAACGCCAACAACAAAGCCACGTTCCTGAATTTCGGCGGGCTGATTTCCTCGATCATCTACTTCATTATCTTCATGCTGGTCGTCTACTACGTGATCGTCGTCCCTTACCGGCGGGTCCAGGCCAGGCGCGGGATCACCGCGTTCGGCCCGCCCGCCGCGGTCAAGACCTGCCCGGCCTGCCTGTCCGCCGACCTGCCCGCCGCGGCGAGCAAGTGCAAGTACTGCGGCACCGAGCAGCCTTCGACCGCCGCGGCCTGATCGCGGCCACACCGGGCCGGGGTGCAGGGCCATACGGCAGCACCCCGGCCTTGCCATCTCACTTGGCGTCGGCGTAGCTGCGCACCACGGCCGTCGTGACCGGGAACCGGACGGGGGTCGGCCCGAACACCAGCCGCCCGGCCTCGGCCGCGGCCTCACCGACCGCCGACACCACGTCCCCGGCGAGGTCCTCCGGGCAGTGCACGATCACCTCGTCGTGCTGGAAGAAGACCAGCCGCGGCTGGCGGTCGCCCGCAGCATCGGCCCCGGGCGGCGGGCCTGTTGCGGCGCCGGGCACCACGCCCGTTGCGTATGGCAGCGAAACAAGCGCCAGGCGGCGCCGCAGGCCTGCCAGGAAGACAACGGCCCAGTCGGCCGCGCTCGCCTGGACCACGAAGTTGCGGGTGAACCTGCCGCGGGCGCGCACCGACCGGCCCGCGCGCGGTTCCTCGGCGCCCGGGTCGTCGGGCTCGGCGGTGAGGCCGCGCCAGTCGGCCGACGGCGGCGGGCAGGTCCGGCCGAGCCGCGACCGGACCACCTTGCCCTCCTCCCCCGCCCGCGCGGCCAGTTCCACGTACTGTGCGGCCAGCGGGAACCGGTGCCTGAGCACCGCCAGAAGCTGCCGCGCCTGCCCCGCCGTCCCGCCGTACATGGCCGACAGCAGGGCGATCTTGGCGTTGCCGCGCTCCCCGCCGAACGCGTCGGCGAGCGCCTCGTACAGGTCGCCGGTGCCGGCCGCGGCGGCCAGCGCCTCGTCCCCCGCGAGCGCGGCCAGCACCCGCGGTTCGAGTTGCGCGGCGTCGGCCACCACCAGCGCCCAGCCAGGGTCGGCCACCACCGCCCGCCGCAGCACCCGCGGAATCTGCAGCGCGCCGCCGCCCCTGGATGCCCAGCGGCCGGAGACCACGCCGCCGACGACGTACTCGGGGTGGAACCGGCCGTCGGTCACCCACTCCTCCAGCCAGGACCAGCCGAATGCGCCGTACAGCCGGGCAAGTTCCTTGTACTCGAGCAGCAGTGCGGCGGCCGGATGGTCCACCTCGCGCAGCACGTGCGCCCTGGTGGACGGCACCCGGACCCCGTCGGCGGCCAGTGCCCGGAGCACCTGCGCGGGCGAGTCCGGGTTCACCGGACGGCCGCCGAGCGCGGCGGAGAACTGTGCGGCCAGGCCGGCCAGGCGTGGCGGGCGCAGCCCAGGCAGCGGTTTGCCGCCGAGCAGGCTCGTCAGCAGCTCGGAGTGCACGTCGGCGCGCCAGGGCAGCCCGTAGAAACCCAACTCGGCGGCGACCAGCCCGGCCGCCGACTCCGTCGCCACGAGCAGCGCGAACCTGCCCGGATGCTCATCGGCCGCGATCCGGCGCTGCTGATCGGCGTGCACCGCGACCAGGGCGTCCAGCGCCGCGCGCGGGGCCGGGAAGGCCGGGTCGGCGGGCTCGAACAGCACCGCCTGCCCGGTTGCGGCGGACCGCACGGCCGCGGCCTGGGCGGCGGGTGCCGTCGCCCCCCGCAGGGCTAGCCCCGACCCCACCGCCCCGCGCTGTGCTAGCCCCGACCCCGCCGCCCCACCCAATCGGGCCCAGGCCGCCGCCAGCGTGGCCGGCTCGGCCTGCCGCCCCTCCCTGGCCAGCAGCAGGGCTTCGGTCAGCGCCACATCGTGACAGCGCTGCACCCGCACCCCGGCACGCAGCAGCGCCGGGTACACGTCGCCGCAGGCCGCCCACACCCAGCGCACGTCGCCGGCCCGCTCACGCTCCGCGACGGCTGCGGCAAGATCATCATGCATAACGATGCGCCCGGGGCCGGTGCCGTCCTCGGCGGACTCGGACATCAGGCAACCGCCCTCAGGGCCGCCGACCACAGCGATGCGCACGTCTCAGATTGTCCGCCCCACCTGCGACAGCCCACGCCGCCGCGCTGGCCTGGCGCCGATGGCGGCCGGCCAGCGGGATCAGGCGCCCCGGTGGCGTGGCGAACCGCCCTGCCTCGGGGCGGCCGGTCGCGCAACGCGCCTACCTGGCGGTTTAGGAGTCTTCCCCATAGGTCTGGATTCTTCCCCCGTAGGCCCGTCTCGCTCGGCGGCCCTTCTCAAGATGCCCGCCGACGCTTGCCGCCCGCCCGCCAGGCGGGCGAGGCGCTCTGCTTGATTCTCCGGGCGACCGGATCGACCCCGGCGACGTCTGACCGGCCCATCGCTCGTGCGATGCGGCCGCAAAATGGCGCCTCCAACACGGCGAGTAACCGCCGGGGCCGACCCCCCTCACTGCTACTGCTGGCGGACTGTCTGACAGTCCTGCGGGACGCCTCGCATAGCTGGCCGGGGACAGGCGCGGGTCCGGCCCGCGGCGGCGTTCCGCGGTTGAGCGGGAACTACTCCGACCGCGACTGCGGGATACCCGCGAGCAGCGCACGGACCTCCGTCTCCCGGTACCGCCGGTGGCCGCCCAGGGTGCGAATCGACGTGAGCTTGCCGGCCTTCGCCCACCGCGTCACGGTCTTGGGATCCACACGGAACATCGTGGCAACCTCGGCCGGCGTTAGAAGCGGTTCAGCTTCGGGTGTGCGTGCAGACATGTGTACGGCCTCTCCTCCTGGACCAGTACTGCGATCCTGCGTTTTGTAGCTTTTCCTGGCTCCGGGTGGAGCCTGCCGTGGATGTCCTATATGGCCCACTGAGACCATATTGCCATCACCAGCGGTGACAAGTCGACCACCGGGAGCAAAGATTCTGCGACACGTGTTACTCTTGGTCCACTGATCTGAGTCACGCTGCGTAATTCTAGTGATACTTATAGTTGCGATGGCAGAGGCTCGGAAAAGTCATCTCGTGCCACTCAGGACGCTTGTTCGAGCGCCTCCAGCGCCCGCCAGCGCCGCACGAACCGCTGATACATGGCCGTCGCGAACTCGACCTCCCCGGCGGCCACCGCGCTGATCGAGGCGGACACCTCAGCAACGGACTGGTCCGAACAGAGCGCGCCATCGTCCAGCAGGTGGACCAGCCCGCCGTAATCCAGCTCGACCAGGGAGTGCGGGTGGAACTCCTCCAGCCAGGCGCCGACCTCGCGAAGTTCGGCGAGCAACGACGCCGGATCGCCGCCCCATGGCGCCGTGGCCCGCGGACTCCTCGCCGGGCGGATCACGGCCAGCGCCTTGGCCACCCGGGTGCGCGCCTGGCTCATCGCGGTCGCGTAGACGAGCGTGCGCGTCCCGGCGGCGGTCGCCCTGCCCCCCTCGCCCGGCTCGCTTGACGCCCCGAGCACGAGCCAGCGCTCATCCGCCGCGAAAGGGACGAACCAGGCAAACGGCACCGACCAGGTGCTTGCCTGGATATACACCCGCGGCGCGTACTCCTGGCTGCGCCAGCGTGCGAAGTCACGCACGGCCGCGTCGGCATGAGATGTGGAGAACGCGGCCCTGCTCAGGGACGGCGCCGCCGTCCGCAGCCGGGACAGCACCAGCCAGGACCGCAGCCTGGTCTGCCACGGGCAGATGTAGGTGACGCCCTCCGACCACCGCACGTAGGCATGGTCGCTCTCCTGCTCGGGGGCAGGCCGGGGCGGGGATGTGATCGCCCTGACCAGCGACTCCGCCCGCTCCGCGGCGAGCGCTCCGGCGCGGCGTGGGCGGCCCGCCGATGCTGCGTAGTCAGCCCAGCGCCGGCCGTCGGCCTCGGAAAACGCCGAGAGGGGTTCATAGACACGCAGGTATGCGGCGTAGGGAAGCACCCAGGAATCCTGGCACGCAGTGATCGCGCGACATAGACACGACACGTAACGACATCATTACCGGTCCCTGTGTGTTCCCTGGGTACGCACGGAGCCGCTCCCCCAGGCCAATACGGCTAAGGCACCGGGATGGGGTTCGCGGTGGCCGCGCCGCCAAGCGGTGACAGGCCGTAAGCGTCCTCGATCCCCGCCAGCACCGAGTAGTGGGAGTAACTGGTGCCGTCGGACCCGGGTGTGACCGCGGGGCCGGTCTCGAGCGCATACATCGGGCTGAGGGTGGCCGCGCAGCATTCGTCGAACGTGATGAACACCGTCGCCCCGGCCGCCGTGAGTTTCGGCACGATCCGGGACAGCCATTGGTCGGAGCGCTGCTCCAGCGCGTCGGAGCCCTTGAGGCAGTTGGCGAAACCGGTGCTGGCGAGCTGGGCGGCGGTCAGCCCGTGCATGTCGTCGCAGGTGTTCGGGGTGATGAAGCTCACCGCGGGCAGGCTGGCGTAGTTCAGCGCGGTGAGCGGCTTCACCTGCTGGCATTCGGCGCTCTGGAAGACCGTGCTGAACGGGATGCCTGGGTCATGCCGGAGCAGGTACTGCCCATCGGTCACCGGGTCGTTGTAGGTGATGCGGGGCGAGCACGCCTTCGGCATGCCCTCCTCGAAGACCCCCCAGGACACGCCGGCCTGGGTGAGCTGATCCCAGATCGTCGGGCCCGCGAACTGGCCCGGGTGCACGGCATCGGAGCCGGCCTGGGTGAACCCCGAGGCCATGCCGAGGTAGTTGGGCAGGCTCGGGTGAGCGAGCGCGGCGTAGTGCGTGAAATCCAGGCTGGTGCCACCACGCCACAGGCTGTTCAGGTAGGGCATGTCCGTGCGGTCGTTCAGCACCGGATGCAGGCCGTGGTTCTCCATCATGATGATCACGAACGGCGCCGGAGCCGTCCGTGCAGGCGCAACCGTGGCAGCGCCCGCGGCCGGGGCGCCGGCACCCAGCGCGGTCAGCAAGACGGCCGCGGCAGCCACGCTGCCTGCTAGCCCGGTGCGGGACCTGTTCATATCGATGCCTCCCCGCGCCTCATTGTGCCCGTTGTCCATGATCACGGTCATTTTTGTGCGCCATTCGTTCGAAAAGTGACCGTGATCATGGACGGCGGACGGACCGTCCCCCGGTCCGGGCCGTAGGCATACGCTTGTCGCGAGCCCGTGTCGACGAGGACGCGGGCCGGCGCCAGGAGAGAGAGTCACCACAGTGACGAATGTCTTCGCGAGCAATCCCAGCGGCAGCGCCTCCGGCTACCCCCAGGACGCTCCCGCGGCTGCATCCACCCCGCGCGGCGGACACGAGCAGGTCGTGTTCTGCCAGGACCCGCAGACCGGGCTGCGGGCCATCATCGCCATCTACTCCACCGCGCTCGGCCCGGCGCTCGGCGGCACGCGTTTCTTCCCCTACCCGTCGGAAGACGCGGCACTGACCGACGCGCTGAACCTGTCCCGCGCGATGGCGTACAAGAACGCCCTCGCCGACCTCGATCTCGGCGGCGGCAAGGCCGTGATCATCGGGGATCCGGCCAAACTCAAGACCGAGGCCCTGCTGCGGGCGTACGGCCGGTTCGTGGAGTCGCTGGGCGGGCGGTACGTGACCGCGTGCGACATCGGCACCTACAGCGAGGACATGGACATCGTGGCTCGCGAGTGCCGGTACGTCACCGGACGGACCGTGCTCAACGGCGGCGGTGGCGACTCCTCCATCCTGACCGCGATCGGGGTGTTCCACGGGATGCGGGCCGCGGCCGAACACACCTGGGGCTCCGACAGCTTGGAGGACCGCCTGGTCGGGGTCGAGGGTGTGGGCAAGGTGGGCCACCGCCTGGTCGGCCACCTGATCGACGCCGGTGCCCGGGTCGTGATCTGCGACGTCAGCCCCGCGGCGGTCGAGCGAGTACGGACGGCCCATCCGGGCGTGCGGGCCGTCAGCGGCCAGGCCGAACTGCTCGCCTGCCCGCTCGATATCTACGCACCGTGCGCGATGGGCGGCGCGCTCACCGACGATTCGGTGGCGGCCCTGTCGGCGCGCATCGTCTGCGGCGGCGCCAACAACCAGCTCGCGCATGCCGGGCTGGAGAAGGTGCTCGCCGACCGCGGAATCCTGTACGCCCCCGACTACCTGGTCAACGCGGGCGGGGTCATCCAGGTCGCGGACGAGCGGGCCGGCTTCAACTTCGAGCGGGCCAGCGTGCGGGCCGAGAAGATCTACGTGACCGCCAAGAAGATCTTCGCGCTGGCGGACGAGGAGGGCGTGCCGCCCGCGGTGGCCGCCGACCGGCTGGCCGAGCGGAGGATGGCCGAGGTTGGCCGGCTCCGGGGCATCTGGCTGTCCGGCTGAGCCAGGGGACAAGATCCAGGCGGGCAAAGATCGAGCCGGCGGCCCGGGGTGAGAAGTAGCACGTGCGGCTGGGAAGCGCTCGCGGCGCAAAGCAGGTACCGTAATAGATGCATGCGGGCTCGAACGCGCGTCGTGCTCCAGCCGCTGGAGAACGACGCGTCGCACTATGTGCACGAAGCCTGTCTTACTCAATGCAGGGAACAGGAGCCTAGGCAGGCTCCGCTTGTTCAAGGGGGTCGAGCCAATGGGGCGCGGCCGAGCCAAGGCCAAGCAGGTAAAGGTGGCACGCCAGCTCAAGTACAACAGCGGCGGCACTGACCTTGACCGGCTGCGGACCGAGCTGGGCGTCGGTGAAGATAGCGGGCGGGACAACAACGATCACGCCTCTGCCGAACTCGCCGACCGTTACAGCGACTTCGACGACTACGCCGGGGGCGAAGAAGACGACGAAGACGACGAGGACGAGTAGGTTCCCTCAAGTCCGGTAAGCGCCGACGAGGCGGACGCCTTCGTCGTGCGTGGTGACCTCACCGGCACGCCAGGTGGACATACCGCGCGCATTCAGCAGGTCCGCGGCACGGTCGGCGTCCTTCGCTGCCAGCACGGCGACCATGCCTACGCCCATGTTGAAGACCCGCTCCATCTCCTGCTGGCCGATGCGGCCGTGGCCGGCCAGGAACGGAAACACAGCAGGTGGGTGCCAGGTTCCGCGGTCCACCGTGGCGCCCGTTCCCCGGGAAGTACCCGGGCCAGGTTGGCGGCTAGTCCGCCCCCGGTCACGTGCGCGAACGCGTGCACGTCACACTCGGCGGCCAGGGCCAGGCAGTCCCGCGCGTAGATCGTGGTCGGCGTCAGCAGTTCCTCGCCCAGCGGCCGGCCGAGTTCGGGCGGTTCGGCGTCCAGGGCCAGGCCTGCCTCCCCGATCACCCGGCGGACCAGTGAGTACCCGTTGGCGTGCAGCCCGGAAGAGGCCAGCGCGAGTATCGCGTCGCCGGCCCGCACCCGGTCCGGCCCGAGCAGGGCGTCCGCCTCCACCACGCCGGTCGCGGCACCGGCCAGGTCGAAGTCGTCGGGGCCCAGGTGGCCAGGATGCTCCGCGGTCTCGCCGCCGAGCAGGGCGCAACCGGCCAGTTCACATCCCCGGGCCACGCCCCGGACGACCGCGGCCGCCCGCTCGGCCACCAGGGTGCCGAACACCACGTAGTCGGTCATGAACAGCGGCTCGGCGCCACAGGTGACCAGGTCGTCCACCACCATCGCGACCAGGTCGAGCCCGATCGTGCCGTACTCGCGCAGCCGCTGGGCGATCACCACCTTGGTGCCCACGCCGTCGGTGGCCGTGGCCAGCAGCGGGTGCCGGTAGCCGGTCAGCCGGGAGGCGTCGAACAGCCCGGCGAACCCGCCGATGCCGCCGACCACCTCGGGCCCCGAGGTCCGCGCGACCGCGTCCCGCATCAGAGCCACCGCACGGTCCCCCGCCTCGATGCTCACCCCAGCCGCCTCATAGTCGAGGGCAGCGGCTCCCCCCGGCGGGCACTCCCCCGGGCCAGCGGCCCGGGCCCCCGCGACGGAGTCGCGGGGGCCCGCAGGCCATCGGGGGGTTCCGGGCCGTGGGGTCCGGGGGCTTGCCCCCGGGGAGGCCGAGTGCTCCCCCGGGCCAGCACTGTTCACCGCTGTGCCCCGGCCGCCGTCGCGCCTTCCAGCACATGCTTGCCGCGCTCGGCCTCGGAGACCGGAATCGGATAGTCGCCGTCGAAGCAGGCCCGGCACAGGCGGTCGGCGGGCACCCTGGTCGCCTCGGTCAGCGCCGCCAGGGAGATGAACCCGAGCGAGTCGGCACCGATGGAATCGCGGATCTGCCCGACGGCGAGGCTGCCGGCGATCAGTTCGGCGCGGGTGGCGAAGTCGATCCCGTAGAAGCAGGGCCACTGCACCGGAGGGCTGGAGATGCGCACATGCACCTCGGCAGCGCCCGAGTCACGGAGCATTCCGACGATGGCGCGCTGGGTGTTGCCGCGCACGATCGAATCGTCCACCACGACGATCCGCTTGCCAGCGATCATGTCCCGCAGCGGGTTCAGCTTCAGCCGGATGCCGCGCTCGCGGATCGTCTGGCTCGGCTGGATGAACGTGCGGCCCACATAGGAGTTCTTCACCAGCCCCTGGCCGTAGGGGATGCCGCTGGCCTGGGCGTAACCGATCGCGGCGGGGGTCCCCGACTCGGGCACCGGGATGACCAGGTCGGCCTCGGCCGGGTGCTCGGCGGCGAGACGGCGGCCCACCTCCACCCGAACCGCGTGCACACCGCGGCCAGCGATGGTGGTGTCCGGGCGGGCCAGGTACACGTACTCGAACAGGCAGCCCCGCGGCCGTGCCGGGGCGAAGGTGGCCGAGGTGACCCCGCTGGCGTCAATGGCGATCAGCTCGCCCGGCTCCACCTCGCGGGCGAACTGGGCGCCGACGATGTCCAGCGCCGCGGTCTCGCTGGCCACGACCCAGCCACGGGCAAGCCGGCCGAGCACCAGCGGCCGGAACCCCTGCGGGTCGCGCGCCGCGTACAGGGTCTGCTCGTCGGCGAAGACCAGCGAATACGCCCCGCGCACCAGCGGCAGCGTGGCCAGCGCGGCATCCATCAGGGTGGCGTGGGCCTGGCTGGCGAACAACGCCGTCAGCACGTCGGTGTCGGACGTGCCGGCCAGCCCCGGAAGCCCGTCCGACGGGGCAGCCAGGGCGGCGAGTTCGAGCGTATTGATCAAATTTCCGTTGTGGCCGAGTGCGACGCCGCCGGCCGGCGTGGGCCGGAAGGTCGGCTGGGCGTTCTCCCACACCGAAGACCCACTGGTGGAGTAGCGGCAGTGCCCGACCGCGATGTGACCGTGCAGCGAACTCAGCACGCGCTCGTCGAACACCTGGGCCACCAGGCCCATGTCCTTGTAGACGACGATCCGCGCACCGTCGCTGACGGCGATGCCGGCCGACTCCTGGCCGCGGTGCTGCAGCGCGTAGATACCGTAATAGGCCAGCTTTGCGACGTCCTCATCCTCGGACCAGACGCCGAACACGCCGCATGCGTCCCGAGGAGGCCGGTCCCCCGGATCCAAGTCGCCGGTGAGTCGGCCGTCGGGCTTGACCACGCGGTCAGTCTAGTGACCGGAACCGCGTTCTCCCGACATAAGCAGCGGCAGATACGCGGTCAGGTCGGCGCGGACCCCGCTGGCCCGCACCGCCCCCGACGCCACCGCCTCGTCCCAGCGGGTCAGCCCGGCCGCCAGCCGGACCCAGGTCACCGGGTCGGTCTCCACGAGATTGGGCGGCGTGCCCCGGGTGTGCCGCGGGCCCTCGATGCACTGGACCGCCGCGTACGGCGGCACCCGTACCTCCACCGCCCGGCCAGGCGCCCGGGCGGCAAGCCTGTCGAGCAGGCTCCTGGTGGCGGCGCGCAGCGCCTCGGGCACCGGCGTAAGGCCGTTCCCGAGCGCCACCACCACGGCCAGGGCGCAGGCGCGGCCTAACGTTTCCGGATCGGTGGGCCCGGCCCAGGCGGGCTCGCCGAGCGCGGCCCGCTGCTCGTCCAAGGCGGCCCGCAGCCGCTGGGCGGCCCGGTCTCTGGCGGCGGTCATCGGTGCTCCCTCAGCCGAAAAGGGCGGGCAGGACACCGGCCCGTGCCGCCGCGAGCTCCTCTAGCGCCACGCTGAAACAGCCCGTCACCTCCAGCCGGTCGCCGCCGGCCGTGCCCAGGTCCGTCAGCGGAACCCGGTGCCGCTGGCACAGCGCGGCGAGCGCCGCTTCCGCGCCGGGGGCAACCTCGGCCACCACCCGCGCGGGCGACTCGCTGAACAGCATCGTGAACGGGTCGCCGGGCACGCTCACCCGTGCGCCGGTCGCGCCGGCCAGGCAGGATTCGGCCAGGGCGACGGCCAGGCCGCCCTCGGACAGGTCGTGCGCCGCGCCGAGCAGGCCGTCCGCGGCCGCCGACGTCAGCACCGCGGCGAGCGCCCGCTCCGCGGCCAGGTCCACGGCCGGTGGCCGCCCGCCGAGATGGCCGTGCACCGCCCAGGCCCAGGCCGACCCGCCGAAATCCGCGCCGGTCCGGCCGAGCAGCACCAGGCGGGCCCCGGCCAGGCGGAACCGCAGCGACAGCCGGCGCCGCACGTCGGGCAGGATGCCGAGCACGCCGACCACCGGCGTGGGGTTGATCGGCACCTGCCCGGTCTGGTTGTAGAAGCTGACGTTGCCGCCGGTCACCGGGGTGCCGAGGAACGAGCAGCCGTCCGCGAGGCCCCGCACGGTCTCGGCGAACTGCCACATCACACCCGGGTCCTCCGGTGAGCCGAAGTTGAGGCAGTTGGTCACCGCGGCCGGGCGCGCCCCGGTGGCCGCCACGTTGCGGTACGCCTCGGCCAGGGCGAGCTGGGCGCCCGCGTAGGGGTCGAGGCGTGAGTACCGCCCGTTTCCGTCGGTGGCGAGCGCCACGCCGAGCCCGGTCTGTTCATCGACCCTGATCACCCCGGCGTTCTCCGGGGCGGCGAGCACGGTGTCGCCGAGCACGTGCCGGTCGTACTGCTCGGTCACCCAGGTCTTGTCCGCAAGGTCCGGCCAGCGCAGCAGCGCCAGCAGGGTGCCGCCCAGTTCGCCGGGTGCGGGCCGGGGCAGCCGGTCGGGGCCGTCGGCCATCAGCTCGTCCTGGCTGGCCGGGCGCACGGCCGGCCGGTCATAGACCGGGCCCTGGGTGGCCGCGGTCTGCGGCGCGATGTCCACCACCACCTCACCACGCCAGGTCATCTCGAGCCGCCCGGTGCCGTTCACCTCGCCGATCACCGTGGCGGGCATGTCCCAGCGCGTGCAGATGGCGGCGAACCGCGCCACGTGGCGCGGCTCGACGATGGCCATCATGCGTTCCTGGGACTCGCTCATGAGGATCTCTGCGGGCCCGAGCGAGCTGTCCCGCAGCGGCACGAGATCCAGGTTCACCGACATACCGGAGCCGCCAGCCGCGGCGAGTTCGGCGGTCGCGCAGGACACCCCGGCGGCACCCAGGTCCTGGACGCCGGCCAGCAGCCCCGCCGCGCCAAGCTCCAGGCAGCACTCCACGAGCAGTTTCTCCATGAACGGGTCGCCGACCTGCACGCTCGGCCGCTTGGCCGCCGCGCCAGCGCCGAACGACGCGCTGGCCAGCACCGACGCCCCGCCGATGCCGTCCGGCCCGGTGCGCGCGCCGAACAGGATCACCTTGTTGCCCACGCCGCGCGCAGCGGCGAAGCGCAGGTCCTCGTGCCGCATCACGCCCACGCAGAGCGCGTTCACCAGCGGGTTGCCCGCGTAGCACGGGTCGAAGGCCAGTTCGCCGCCGATGTTCGGCAGGCCGAGGCAGTTGCCGTAGAACGAGATGCCGCCGACCACGCCCGGCAGCACCCGGGCGGTGTCCGGCGCGTCCGCCGGGCCGAACCGCAGCGAGTCCATGACCGCCACCGGCCGGGCGCCCATGGCCAGGATGTCGCGGACGATCCCGCCGACGCCGGTCGCCGCGCCCTGGAACGGTTCCACGTAGGACGGATGGTTGTGCGACTCGATCTTGAAGGTGACCGCGTAGCCCTGGCCGATGTCCACCACGCCGGCGTTGTGCCCGATGCCGGCCAGCAGGGCCCCATCCCCGTTCGCTTTCACTGGCGCCTTGTCGGCGAACTGGCGCAGGTACACCCGGGAGGACTTGTAGGAGCAGTGCTCGCTCCACATCACCGAGTACAGCGCGAGTTCCGGATCGGTGGGCCGCCGCCCGAGCAGCCCGCGGATCCGCTGGTACTCCTCCTGCGTCAGGCCCAGTTCGGCGTAGGGCTGGGAACGCTGTGGCGTGGCGGCGGCCACGGTCACGGTGTCGGCGGCGGGCATCGTCCCAGGCGCGCCCGCGGCCCGGGCGCTCACCGCGCCACCAGCGCGCGGGCGACCGAGGTGAAGAAGCCGAGACCGTCACTGCCCGGTCCGGTCAGCGGGTCGATCGCGTGCTCGGGGTGCGGCATGAGGCCGACCACGTTCCCCGCGGGGTTCGTCACGCCGGCGATGTCGCGCGCGGAGCCGTTCGGGTTCCCGCCGGTGTACCGGGCAACCACCTGCCCGCCGGACTCGAGCCGGGCCAGCGTGGCGGCATCGGCGAGATAGGAGCCCTGGCCGCTCTTGAGTACCACCGTGATCTCCTGGCCCGGCTCGTAGCCGCCGGTCCACGGGGTGCCGTCGTGCTCGATACGCACGCGCACCTCCCGGTCGATGAACCGGAGCCCGGTGTTGTGGGTCAGCGCGCCGGGCAGCAGGTGCGCCTCGCACAGGATCTGGAATCCGTTGCAGATGCCGAGCACCGGCAGCCCGGCCCGGGCGGCGGGCACCAGGTCAGCCATCACCGGCGCGAACCGGGCGATCGCGCCGCAGCGCAGGTAGTCGCCGTAGGAGAAGCCGCCGGGCAGGATCACCGCGTCGACACCGCGCAGGTCACGGTCGCCATGCCAGAGCGGAACCGGCTGCGCCCCGGCCCGGCGGACCGCGCGGGCGGCGTCGCGGTCGTCGAGTGACCCTGGAAAGGTGACGACCCCCACTCTGGCCGTCACGGGCGTCCTCCCACGGGACGCAGGTTACCGGCTCACCGGCACCGGAATGGGTCAGCCGGCGTCGGCGAGTTCGCCGTCCTGGAGTTCGCCGTCCAGGGAGTCCGCGAACGGGGCACCGGGACGCCAGGCCAGGCGCTTGCTCAGGGAGACCACCGTGCGGTGCTCCGGGCCGCTGGTCATGCTGACGTCATCGACGCAGGCCCGCATGATGTCGATCCCCCGTCCCGACTCGGGCAAGGCGGCGATGTCCTCCTCCGTCACCGCCTCCCCGGTATGTGCACCGGGGCCCACCCGGAGCAGCGAGCGGCCGAGAGTCGTGGGGCGCCCGCCCCGGCGCCGGGGGCGCACCGGTGAGGCGTTGCCCGGCCAGGGACGGCGCCGCAGCCCAGGAATCCGGCCGCCGGCAAATCCCTGCCAGGTGTTCTGTACCTCGATACGGCAGCCACGCCGGCCCAGGCTGGCCACCACCTCGTATCTGCGCCCCGGGCCACCGTGGCGCACCACGTTGGTGCAAGCCTCGGTTACCGCGAGTAGCAATTCCGCGAGCCCATCGTCCTCGGCGCCCAAGCCCCGCAAGGCATCACCAAGCATGTGGCGCATCACCGGCACACTCAGTGCCTCGCGCGGAAACACCAGGCAGAGCTTCACGTCCACGTTAGGCTCCTCGGCACTGGACACCGGCGTATGCACCTGCCCCCTGGTTACCGTTCGCACGGTCCACGATGGCCACTTTGAGTGCTTTCCCCCGCCCGGGCCGGGATAACCGTCGAGTTGAGTGACACCATGGTTAACATGCGTGACGTAGTGCGGGTTTAACATCCCTGGGCCGGGTACGCCAAACTGATGCCTTCACTCCGCGCACCGTACGAATCACTCCGCGCGCAGCACGAATTCCTCTATCACGGGGTTGGCCAGCAATTCGCCCGCAAGCTCCCCGACCCTGGTCAGAGCGCTGTCATCGGCCTCACCGCGCAGTTCCACCTCGAACCGCTTGCCCTGCCGTACGCCCACCACATCGCCGTATCCAAGTCGCTGGCAGGCCCGCGAGATGGCCTCTCCCTGCGGGTCGTGAATCTCGCGCTTCGGCATCACGTCGACAATGATTTTCGTCACTTTTCCCAGCCTTTCCTTGCTCCTTGCCTACCGGCCACGCAGCGTACGCGACACGCGGCAGGCCGGTCAGTGTTCATCCGGGGTTAGCCGCATGCCACGCCGTCTGTCACCATGGCCCTAACGGTCCCGGCCCACCAGAGCCGTCACGGACCCCCCGCCGGCCGGTCGCGGCGATCCCGCAGCCGGCCCCGATCACAAGGAGTGGCACGTGGCCGTCGATGCTGACGGTGCGGTCACCGCCGCACCGGGATCCGCCAGCCTGGACCGGCAGGCCGGATCGCGCGTGGAAACCATCCAACTGCTGACGCCCGAGGGTGAGCGGCTCGAACATCCCGATTATCCGCTGGAGCTGTCCACCGACGACGTGAAGGGCCTGTACCGCGACCTCGTCCTGGTCCGCCGCATCGACACCGAGGCGATCGCGCTGCAGCGCCAGGGCGAGCTTGGCATCTGGGCGTCGCTGCTGGGCCAGGAGGCCGCCCAGGTCGGCTCCGGGCGGGCGCTCGGCCCTCGTGACATGGCCTTTCCCACCTATCGTGAGCACGGGGTGGCCTGGTGCCGGGGTCTCGACCCGATAAAGCTCCTGGAGTTGTACCGCGGCGTCAGCCACGGCGGCTGGGATCCCGCTGAGCACAACTTCCACATCTACACGATCGTGATCGGCGCACAGACGCTGCACGCCACCGGCTACGCGATGGGGATCCAGCGCGACGGCCTGGTTGGCGAGGACGGCGAGGCGGTCATCGTCTACTTCGGCGACGGCGCCACCAGCCAGGGCGACGTGAACGAGGCATTCGTCTTCGCCTCGGTGTTCAACGCCCCCGTCGTGTTCTTCTGCCAGAACAACCAGTGGGCCATCTCCGAGCCGCTGGAACGGCAGAGCCGCGTCCCGCTGTACCAGCGGGCCAGCGGATTCGGCTTCCCCGGCCTCCGGGTGGACGGCAACGACGTGTTCGCCTGCCTGGCCGTCACCCGCAAGGCGATGCAGGCCGCCCGGGAGGGCCAGGGCCCCACGTTCATCGAGGCCTTCACCTACCGGATGGGCGCGCACACCACCACCGACGACCCGACCAGATACCGGCTCGCCACCGAACTGGAGGCGTGGAAGCTCAAAGACCCCATCGAGCGGGTCAAGGCCTACCTGGTCCGCACCGGCGCCACCGACGCCGCGTTCTTCGAGGCGATCGAGGCAGAAGCGGCGGAACTGGGCCGCACTGTCCGGCAGGGCTGCCTGTCCATGCCCGACCCGCAGCCACTGGCGATCTTCGAGAACATCTACAGCGAGCCGAACGCGCTGCTTGACGCCGAGCGTGAGCAGTTCGCCGCTTACCTGGACACCTTCGAGGCCGAGGAGGTGGCACGGTGACCGTGCTCACGCTGTCCAAAGCGCTCAACGAGGGCCTCCGCAAGTCTCTGGAAGCCGACCCCAAGGTGCTCATCATGGGCGAGGACGTCGGCAAGCTGGGCGGGGTGTTCCGGGTCACCGACGGGCTGCAGAAGGACTTCGGCGAATCCCGCGTGGTGGACACGCCGCTCGCCGAGTCCGGGATCGTCGGCACCGCGATCGGGCTCGCCCTGCGCGGCTACCGCCCGGTTTGCGAGATCCAGTTCGACGGCTTCGTCTTCCCCGCGTTCGACCAGATCGTCAGCCAGCTTGCCAAGCAGCGGCTGCGCTCGCTCGGGCACGTCAAGATGCCCGTGGTGATCCGGATCCCGTGCGGCGGCGGGATCGGCGCGGTGGAGCACCACAGCGAATCGCCCGAGGTGTACTTCGTCCATGCGGCCGGCCTGCGGGTCGTCGCCTGCTCCGGCCCGGCGGACGCCTTCACGATGATCCAGCAGTCGATCGCCTCCGACGACCCGGTGATCTTCTTCGAACCCAAGCGCCGGTACTGGGACAAGGCCGAGGTGGACACCGCCGCGGACCTGTCCGGGGCGGTGCCGCTGACCTCGGCGCGGACCGTGGCCGAGGGCAGCGACGTGACCGTGGTGAGCTACGGGCCACTCGTGCGGACCTGCGTGGAAACGGCGGTCGCGGCGCGCGAGGACGGGCGCTCGCTCGATGTGATCGACCTCCGCTCGCTGTCCCCGCTCGACATCGGCAGCGTGGTCGCGTCGGTGCGCAAGACCGGCAGGTGCGTGGTCGTGCACGAGGCCCCGGTCACCGCCGGGCTCGGCGCCGAGATTGCCGCCAGGGTCACCGAGGAGTGCTTCTACCACCTGGAGGCCCCGGTCCTGCGGGTCGGCGGGTTCTCCACCCCCTACCCGCCATCTCGGCTGGAGGAGCACTATCTGCCCGACCTGGACCGGGTGCTCGACGCCGTCGACCGCGTATCCGCGTTCTGAGACGGGAAGTAGGGACATGGCTGACGTGAAGCAGTTCAAGCTGCCGGATGTCGGGGAGGGGCTGACTGAGGCGGACATCGTTTCCTGGAAGGTCAAGCCCGGGGACTCGGTGACCGTGAACCAGGTCATCGTGGAGATCGAAACCGCTAAGTCGCTCGTGGAGCTGCCTAGTCCTTTTGACGGCGTGGTTACCGATCTGCTCGTGTCCGAGGGGCAGTCGGTGGACGTGGGGACGCCGATCATTGCGGTCGACGTGTCCGGGGACGCTTCGGTTGCTGGTACGGCGGAAAGTGGTCCGCAGGCTGCTGTTCCGGCTGCCACAACGGCATCCGGAACACCACCTGCGGCCCGCAGCGAAGCGCTGGCGGAAGATCTCGTGCCGTCGGCGCCCGGGGACGAGACCGCGCGGGAGCCGGGGATCGAGGGGAGCCCGGCGCCGAAGATCGAGCGGCAGGCGGTGCTGGTCGGGTACGGGGTGAAGCTGGGGACGACCACACGGCGGCCACGTAAGGGGGGGAGAGCGGGAGGTGGGTCCGGGGCTGGACGGGCTCCGGCAGAGCCCGTGACCCCGCCAAGCCCATCGGGGAATGGGGCCTCTGGGCGGACGGGGGCCGCGGAACGGCCGTTGGCTAAGCCGCCGGTGCGGAAGCTGGCCAAGGATCTGGGGGTGGATCTGGCCGCGCTGACCGGGAGCGGGCCCGAGGGGACGATCACCCGGGAGGATGTGCAGGCGGCTGCTGCCGGGCCTGTGGCTGAGGTACCGGCCGCCATGTCGGTGCCCATGGTGCCGGCCGGTGGGGAAGAACGCATTCCGATCCGGGGGGTCCGGAAGCATACGGCGCTCGCGGTGTCGTCCAGTGCGTTTACGGCGCCGCATGTGACGGAGTTCCTGCAGATCGATGTGACCGAGACCATGTCGGCGGTGCAGCGACTGCGGGAACTGCCCGAGTTCGAGGGATTGCGGCCTTCGCCGCTGCTGCTGGTGGCCAAGGCGCTGATGCTGGCCGTGGCGAGGCACCCGATGATCAACTCGTCGTGGGACGAGCAGGCCCAGGAGATCGTGGTCAAGCACTACGTGAACCTGGGCATCGCCGCCGCCACCGACCGGGGCCTGCTCGTGCCCAACATCAAGAACGCGCACACGCTGTCCCTGCCCGGCCTGGCCCGCGCGCTGTCCGAACTGGCCGCCACGGCGCGGGAAGGCAAGACCCAGCCCGCCGACCTGGCCCGCGGCACGATCACGATCACCAACGTGGGCGTGTTCGGCGTGGACACCGGCACGCCGATCCTGACCCCGGGCGAGGCGGCGATCCTCGCGCTCGGCCAGGTCAAGCCGGCACCCTGGGTCCACGAGGGCGCACTAGCCGTGCGTCAGGTGACCACGCTCGCGCTGTCCTTCGACCACCGGATCGTGGACGGCGATCTGGGCTCGGCGGTGCTGCGCGACATCGGCGCGATGCTCACCGACCCGATCCGCATGATCGCCTGGGGCTGACTTCGTGATCCTGAAGGATTCTCCGCGTATACGCAGGAGAATCCTTCAGGATCATGGTTACCCCGGGTTCGAGATCTGAGCGGCTCAGAACGCCTCTTCGGGGAGTTCCATCAGGTCCAGGGTGGTGGCCTCGGCGATCTCCCGCTCCACCGCCAGGCGCGGCAGCACGGTCTGCGCGAAGAACCGCGCGGTGGCGAGCTTGCCCTGGTAGAAGGCCCGGTCGGCAGCGTTCAGGCGGTCCGCCTGCTCGCCGTCAAGGGCCGCGAGCGCGACCTCCGCCTGGCGGGCCAGCAGCCAGCCGATCACCAGGTCACCGAGGGCCATCAGCAGGCGGGTGGTGTTGAGCCCGGCCCGGTAGATCTCCTCCGGCCGCTCCAGCGACGACGCCGCGTACCCGGCCAGCGCGCTGACCAGGCCCTCGACGTCCCCGGCCGCCCGGGCCAGGGCGGTACGCTCCGGCTTGAGCCTGCCGTTGCCCTCCTCGCCGGCCGCGAAGGCGGTGATCTCGCTCAGCAGCGCGCGCAGCGCCCTGCCCTCGTTCCGGAGGATCTTGCGGAAGAACAGGTCGAGGCCCTGGATCGCGGTGGTGCCCTCGTACAGGCTGTCGATCTTGGCGTCCCTGATGTACTGCTCGATCGGGTAGTCCTTGAGGAAACCCGACCCGCCGAAGGTCTGCAGCGACAGGGTGAGCATCTCGTAGGCGCGCTCCGAGCCGGCCCCTTGACGACCGGCAGCAACAGGTCGTTGAGCGCGATCGTGTCCTGGTCCGCCCCGCCTCCCGCGGTCTGGATCTGGATCGCGTCCTGGAGGGCCGCTGCGTAAAGCACCATAGCCCGCATGCCCTCCGCGTAAGCCTTCTGCATCATCAGCATCCGGCGCACGTCGGGGTGGTGGGTGATCGTCACCCGCGGCGCGGCCTTGTCCGCCAGCTGGGCGAGGTCGGCGCCCTGCACCCGGGTCTTGGCGTACTCCAGCGCGTTCAGGTACCCGGTGGACAGCGTCGCGATCGCCTTGGTGCCCACCATCATCCGGGCGGCCTCGATGATCAGGAACATCTGCCGGATGCCGTCGTGGGTGTTCCCGACCAGCGTCCCGACCGGCCGGCTGGCGCCGAACGTCAGCTCACAGGTGGCCGAGGCGTGCAGGCCCATTTTGTGCTCTACGCCGGTCACCTCGACGCCGTTCCGTTCGCCCAGCGTGCCATCGGGGCCGACCAGGAACTTGGGCACCAGGAACATGGACAGCCCCTTGGTGCCCGGGCCGTGCCCCTCGGGACGGGCGAGGACCAGGTGGAAGATGTTCTCCGCCATGTCGTGCTCGGCGCAGGTGATGAACCGCTTCACGCCCTCGATGTGCCAGGTGCCGTCCGGCTGCGCGATAGCCTTGGTCCGGCCAGCGCCTACGTCGGAGCCGGCGTCCGGCTCGGTGAGCACCATCGTGGAGGTCCAGCCCCGGTCGATCGCGATCTCGGCGAAGCGCTGCTGCTCCGGGGTGCCCACCAGCCACAGCACCTGGGCCATGGACGGGCCGCTCGCGTACATCCAGACGGCCGGGTTGGCCCCGAGCACCAGTTCCGCCACCGCCCAGTGCAGCGACCGGGGCGCGCCGGTGCCCCCGAGGCCGGGCGGCACGTCCAGCCGCCACCACTGGGCGTCCATGAACGCGCGGTAGGAGCGCTTGAAGGCGTCGGGAATCGTGACCGTGCCGGTGGCCGGGTCGAACACCGGCGGATTGCGGTCGGCCTCGGCGAAGGAGTCCGCGAGCGGGCCGACGGCCAGCCGGTTCACCTCGGCCAGCACGCTGTGCACCGTCTCTTGGTCCAGTTCCTCGTACGGGGGCTTGCCGAGCACGTCCTGCCGCCGCAGCACCTCGAACAGGTTGAACTCGATGTCACGAAGGTTGCTCTTGTAGTGGCTCAACTATCCCCCGCCTCTCGCGCGGGGACCGCCCGGCCCCGTTCCGGTCCGGCAGGTCCTACTGGTCAGTAACTTATCTTATCTTACCAGTCAGTAACGAGATTCTGCCAGGGAGGTTCCGCTGGGCAGGACGCCGTTTTACAGTGAGGCCGGAGCACGGTTTCCCGGCGAGTGAGGTGTGCGATGACGCTGGCCCTGACCGAAGAGCACCTGGCACTGGCCGAGTCGGTGCGTGGCTGGGCCGGGCACGCCGCCCCTGCCCCCGTGATCAGGTCGGCGGTGGACGCCGAGGACCACGGTGCCGCGCTGTACCGGGACACGCTGCGGCCGGGCCTGGCGGCCCAGGAGCTGCTCGGCCTGCACCTGCCCGAAGCGCTGGGCGGTCAGGGTGCGGGCCTGCCCGAACTGGCGGTGGCGGCCGAGGAACTTGCCCGGGCGCTGGTACCCGGCGGGTTCCTGCCCACCGTGCTGGCGGGCGCCGTGCTGGCCAGCGCGATCGACGCGGCGGCCGGCGGAGCCGACACCTCCGACCTGGAGGGCCTGGTCAAGGAGCTTGCGGCGGGCACGCTGACGGCAGCGGTGGCGCTGGGGCCGGGGCTGAGCGCCACGCCCGGCGACGGCGGCGGCCTGGTGATCGACGGGACCTGCGGGCCTGTGACCGGTGCAGGCCTGGCCGACCTGCTGATCCTGCCCGCTGGGCAGGGCGAAGCGCAGGCCTGGGTGGCGGTGGACGCCAGCGACGTGACACTGACCCCGCTGGACAGCATGGACCTGACCAGGCCGGTGGCCCAGGTGAGCGCCAGCAAGGTGGCGGTGCCGGCCGGGCGGGTGCTCGCCGGGCTCCCCCACGGCCTGGTTCCTGGCCTGGCCGCGACGCTGTTCGCCGCGGAGGCGTGCGGCATCGCCGCCTGGGCCGTGGACACGGCCGCGTCCTACGCCAAGATCCGCCACCAGTTCGGCCGGCCGATCGGCCAGTTCCAGGCGGTCAAGCACCGCTGCGCGTGGATGCTCACCGCCTCCGAGCAGGCCGCCGCGGTGGCCTGGGACGCGGCGCGGGCCTGGGCGGAACCGGCAGGGACCGCGCCGGCCGGGGATGGCGGCCGTGACTTCGCGGCCGGGGCCGCCGCCACCGTCGCCATAGACGCCGCTGTCACCTGCGCGCACGAGTGCATCCAGGTGCTCGGCGGGATCGGCTACACCTGGGAGCACGACGCCCACCTGTACTACCGCCGCGCCCTGTCGCTGCGCGCGCTCGCGGGCAGTTCGGCCGCCTGGGCCGGCGCGGTCGCACGGCTCGCCCTCGGCGGCGCCACTCGCTCGCTTGCGGTCGAGCTCCCGGAGGAGGCCGCCGCCGTGCGGGGCCAGGTGGCCGGGGAACTCGCGGCCGTCGCCGCGGCGCCCAAGGCCGACCAGGCAAAGCTGCTGGCGGCCGGCGGCTGGGTCACCCCGCACCTGCCGGCACCGTGGGGCCGGGACGCGAGCCCGCTGGAGCAACTGGTCATCGCCGAGGAACTGCGCGCCGCCGGGCTGCGCCCACCGGGGCTTGGCATCGGCGCCTGGGTCGTGCCGGCCCTGGTCCAGTACGGCACCGCCGAGCAGCAGCAGCGGTTCCTGCCGGACACCCTGTCCGGGGCGACCGTCTGGTGCCAGTTGTTCAGCGAACCAGGTGCAGGCTCCGACCTGGCCAGCCTCAGCACCAGGGCGGTCCGCGTGGATGGGGGATGGCGGCTGTCCGGGCAGAAGGTGTGGACGTCGCTAGCCAAGCACGCCTCCTGGGCGATCTGCATCGCCCGGACCGACCCGGACGCGCCCCGCCACGACGGGATCAGCTACTTCCTGGTCGACATGGCCTCGCCGGGGATCACCGTCCGGCCGCTGAAGGAGATGACCGGGGACTCGCTGTTCAACGAGGTCTTCATCGACGACGTGTTCGTGCCCGATGACCTGGTCGTGGGCGAGGTGAACGGCGGCTGGAAGGTGGCCCGCACCACGCTGGCCAACGAGCGGGTGTCGCTGTCGCAGTCGTGGACGTTCGGCTGCGGCGCCGCGGACCTGCTCGAGGTCGTGGCCGGGCTGCCCGGGTCCCCGGATGCGGCGCTGCTGGAGCGCACCGGGCACCTGGTCAGCGAGGGGCATGCGATCGACCTGCTCGGCGTCCGGGCCACGCTCAAGCGGCTGTCCGGCACCGAGCCCGGCGCCACCGGCAGCGTCCGCAAGGTCCTCGGTATGCGTTACGCGCAGCGCATCGCCGAGGAATGCTGGGCCCTGTCCGGCGCGGAAGGCGCCGTCTACGGCACCCGGTGGTCCCGCGCCGTCCTGTTCACCCGGGCGCTGACGATCGGCGGCGGCACGACCGACGTCCAGCTCAACATCATCGGCGAACGGCTCCTCAGCCTGCCCCGCGACCCCGCTCCAGGAAGCTGACGCCTGGCCTGGGCGCCTGCACCTGCACGCTGGGCAAACGCAACCAATCTGACCAAATCGGCACCAGTCGGAACACCGTTGTCTTAGGGTCGCCTTACATCTGGCCACCGGCCGCTAGTGGGGGGTTTCGCGCTCTTTGTCTGCTGACGTCATGACAAAGAGTGCCGCCTTCCCGCCTGGCGTGGGGCACGTGTCGCGTGCCTGGAGGGGAATCCGATGACATCGCTTGGGAAATGGGCCGTTGCTGCGCGCGTCCGCACCACCGCGCTCTTCCATCACCCCGCCACCGCAGCGCTAGTACATTACCCCGCCACCCCACCCAGCAGGGGCGCGCGCAGGTCATTCTCGATCCTGCTGGTGACGGCCATGTCCGCCGCCGGGCTGACCGCGGTCGCCGCGGCCGGGCCGGCCGGCGCGGCAGCCACCCGCACGGCCCCTCATGCGGCCACCAGTTCCGGGCCCGGCGACGAGACCACCGGCTCGCAGAACAACCTGCGCGACGGATGGGATCCGAACGAGCCCACGCTGACCCAGGCCGCCGTGGGAGGCGGGCAGTTCGGCCAGATCTTCAACACCGCGGTCAACGGCCAGGTGTACGCGCAGCCACTGGTCGTCGGCAACACCGTGATCGTGGCGACCGAGACCGACTGGGTCTACGGGCTGAACGCCACGACCGGCGCGATCGTCTGGAAGACCTCGGTCGGCCAGGCGTACACCATCACCTCCTGCGACGACCTCACCCCCAAGATCGGCATCACCTCGACACCGGTGTACGACCCGAACACCGGCTCGGTGTACGTCATGGCGATGGTCAAGCAGACCAGCGGCTGGCAGTTCCGCCTGATCGGGCTCGACGTCAGCACCGGCGCCATCACGCTGCAGCAGCCGGTCACCGGCTCCCCCACCAACGACAGCCACATCTCCTTCCACCCCATCCCCCAGGACCAGCGGACCGCCCTGCTGCTGCTGAACGGCTGGGTGTACACGGCGTTCGCGTCCCACTGCGACAACACGCCCTACGCCGGCTACGTGTCCGGCGTGGACGTGGAGACGACGCCGGTCAAGACCACGCTGTGGACCGACGAGGCCGGGGTCAGCGAGGACCAGGCCGGCATCTGGCAGAGCCAGGGCGGGCTGGTGTCCGACGGGGCCGGGCGGATCTTCTTCACCTCCGGCAACGGCATCTCCCCGGCCAAGGGCCCGGGCAACAAGCCCCCGGGCCAGCTTGCCGAGTCCACGGTCCGGCTGGCGCCAAACCCGACCACGGGGGCGCTGACCGCGAAGGACTTCTTCAGCCCGGCGAACGCGCCCAAGCTCGACGCGGGCGACAAGGACTTCGGTTCCGGCGGCCCGGTCGGGCTCCCCTTCGGCACGACGGCCTACCCGCGCATCGTCGCCCAGGCCGGCAAGTACGGGCGGCTGTACCTGCTCAACCGCAACAACCTCGGCGGCCGCCAGCAGAACTCCGTCGGCGGCGACGAGGACCTGTTCGAGATCGGCCACCTTGCCGGGCTGTGGGGAAGCCCCGGGGTCTTCGGTGACACCACGACGCTGACCGCCAGCAACGCCGCCAAGGCCAACGACTACCTCTACTACGTCGGCAAGAACGACTACCTGCGCGCGTTCAAGGTCGGGGTCAACGGCAGCGACGAGCCGACCCTGACCGACCAGGCCAACAGCACCTTCCTCTTCGGGTTCGGCTCCGGCTCTCCCGTGGTGACCTCGAACGGCACCGACGCCAACTCCGCGATCATCTGGGTGGTCGACAGCCCCAACGGGGGGGACGGCACGAACGCCTGGCTCGGCGCGTTCGACGCGACGCCGCAGCCGAAGGCGGGCGGCGGGACCAAGATGCACGAGATCTGGTCGGGCACGATCGGCACCGCGGTCAAGTTCACGACCGCGGCCACCGCCAACGGCATGGTGTACGTGGGCACCAGGGACGGCAACGTCTACGGGTTCGGCATCACCAGCGGCGCGGCGCTGAAGAGCGCCGGGACGGGCACGTTCGCCGACACCCCGGTGCACTCGGCCACCACCGCCGCGGCCACCGTCACCGCGACCAGGACCGTAACCGTCACCGGCGCCGGCCTGCGCGCGCTGACCGAGCCGGATCCGTTCACGATCAGCAGGGTGACCGTGACCCGCGCTGGCGGCAGCACGGCCACGGTGAAGTTCCCGGTCACCCTGCACAAGGGCGACGTGCTGCGGGCACAGGTGAAGTTCGCACCGAGCGCGGTGGGCGGTACCACCGGCGCGGTCGCCTTCACCACCAGCGCCGGGCCGAACGGCAAGGTCTCCGTGCCCCTCGTCGCCGACGGCACCCAGGCCGGGCTGTTCGCCACCTCCCCCAGCCTCTCGTTCGTGCTGAACACCAACGACGGCGTGATCTCGAACGTCCCGCTCGCGATCAATGTGTGGGCCGAGACCAGCCTCGTCAACGGCAGCGACACGCCGCTGCGGGTAACCACGGTCACGGCGCCCACCGGCCAGTACACGATCGCCGGGCTGCCCAAGCCGGGCACCGTCATCAAGCCGGGCCAGGCGATCCCGGTTCAGGGCGAGTTCACCCCGACAAAGCTCGGCGCCGCCAACACCTCGTTCACCATCACCACCAACAAGGGCCAGCACCTCACCGTGACGCTGTCCGGCACCGGCATCAAGCCGATCATCAAGTTCGCCTCGGTGCCGGCGCAGGTGAACTTCGGGTCCGTCCAGGTGGGCCACACCAAGAAGATCTGGGTCGACATCACCAACGAGGGCAACCAGTCCGCGCTGATGTCGGGCGGCACCACCCAGGGTGCGCCGTTCCACGCGCAGTTCAGCATCACCAAGGGCCTGCCGGTGAGCTCGACCAACGACCTGACGGTCCCGATCCTGTTCACGCCGCACAAGGCGGGCCCGTTCCACGGGCTGTACAAGGTCACCTGGCGGGAGTGTCTGGGGCAACCACTCTCTGGAGGTCCCGATCACCGGCACCGGCGTCGGGTAATCCGGCGCCGCGGGCCGTGCCAGCGCCATCTTTTCTGCGCTCATGTCCAGCCGCTATGCCGCACAATCGGTAGCCTACCTCCTGATAACGAACAGCTTTGAGATTTCATGGTTTACCACGGGTGTACAGTCATTGACGAAATGCTGCCGGCGCAGCCCTTCCCCGCTGGGCGTGGCGTACTGTTGCCTGCCTGGATAGGGGATTTGGATGACATCGCTCGGGAAATCATCCTTTTCGCAGCCTGCCCGCGCCGTGCTGGGCGCACGCAGATCATTCTCGGTCCTGGTGGTGACGGCAGACGCTGCCGCCGGGCTCACCGCGGTCGCCGCGGCGGGACCGGTCGGAGCGGCCACCGCGCACGCCGCGGCATCATCACGCGGCACCGGTCGCGCCGGGGTCCGGGCCGTCCGACGACGAGATCACGGTCTCGCAGAACGACCTGCGCGACGGCTGGGATCCCAACGAGCCCGCGCTGACCCCGGCCGCGCTGCAGAACGGGTCCTTCGGCCAGATCTTCAAGACCGCGGTCAACGGCCAGGTCTACGCGCAGCCACTGGTCATCGGCAACACGCTGATCGTGGCCACCGAGAACGACTGGGTATACGGGCTGGACGCGACCACCGGCGCGGTGCTCGTGGAAGACCTAGCTGGGCACGCCGTACCAACATCACCTCCTGCTCCGACCTCACCCCGAACATCGGGATCACCTCCACCGGGGTCTACGACCCTCGACCAACACCGTGTACGAGATGGGCGCTCGGTCCACGAGATCAGCTGGCAATGGCACCTGTTCGGCCTGAACGTCAGCACCGGGGCGATCACGTTCAAGCAGCGGATCGTCGGCCACCCCACCAACGACTGCGCACCTGCGCGTTCAGCGCGCTGCCCCAGGGCCAGCGGGCCGGCCTGCTGCCGCTGAACGGGTGGGTGTACGCGACGTTCGCCTCGCACTGCGACAACGGGTCCTACGCCGGCTACGTGGCCGGCGTGGACACCGCGCACGAACGCCACGACGCTCTGGGCCGACGAGACCGGGGTCAGCAACGAGAAGGGCGGCATCTGGCAGAGCGGCGGCTGGGGTCATGTCCGACGGCTCCGGGCGGATCATCGTCACCTCCGGGAACGGCATCTCCCCGCCGACGGGCCCGGGCAACAACCCGCCCGGCCAGCTTGCCGAGTCCGTGATCAGGCTGTGCCCGAACACGACGACCGGGGCACTGACGCCGCAGGACTTCTTCAGCCCGTCCAACGCACCCTCGCTCGACTCCAGCGACTCCGACTTCGGATCCGGCGGCCCGATCGGGGTCACCGTTCGGCACGCAGCCACCTACCCGGACATCATGATGCAAGCAGGCAAGGGCCAGGCGCTCTACCTGCTGAACCGGGACAGCCTGGGCGGCCGCACAGCTCCGACAGCGGCGCGCTCGCCAAGATCAGCCCGCATCGCCAAGCCAGTGGAACCATCCCGCGTTCTTCGGCGACACCCCGACGCTCACCACCGCTAACGCACCCAGTGCCAACGACTACATGATCTACGTCGGCAAGAACCGACTACATGCGCGAGTTCAAGGTCGGGGTCAGCAGCAGCGGCAAGCCGACCCTCGACCGACGTGAACAACAGCACGTTCATCCTCGGCTACACCTCCGGCGCCCCGGCGATCACCTCCAACGGCACCGACCCGAGCACCGGGATCATCTGGGAGGAGTCACCGCGGCGACGCCACCGGGGCCAACGGCTTCCTCGGCGCGTGGGCGCTGCTGCGGCGTGCCCCGCTGGGCGGCGGGACGAAGCTGAGCGAGATCTGGGCCGCGCCGATCGGCACGGGTTCCAAGTTCACCGAGCTCGCCACGAACAACGGCATGGTGTACCTGGGCACCAGGGACGGCAACGTGCTACGGGTTCGGGATCACCGGCGGCGCGGCGCTGGCCCGGAGCGGGACCGCCCAGTTCAGCGACACCGCGGTCGGCGCGGCGGCCGTCAAGCACGTCGCGCTCACCGCCACCAAGACGGTCACGGTGACGGGCGCCATGGTAAGCGCGACAACAGCCCAGCACCGTTCACCCTGGGCCTGGTCACCCTGACCCGTCCGGGCAGCACGCCGGCCAGCGTGACCTTCCCGGTCACCTTGCACAAGGGTGACGTGCTCCGCGCCGCGGTGAAATTCGCGCCGGGGGGCCCCGGCGGTGCCGACGGCGCGGTGGCGTTCACCACGGCCGGATCGGCGGTTCCGGTCTCCGTCCCGCTGGTCGGCAACGGGACCCAGACCGGGCTGTCCGCGACCAATCCCGCCATCGCGTTCAACATCAACGAGAAGGACGGCGAACTGATCCTCAACGTGCCCGTCGGGATCTCCAGACCCGCAGATGACCGACATCGTCAACAACGGCGACAAGGCGGTGACGGTCAAGTCGGTCACCCCACCGACGGGCACCTACCGGGCGATCGGCCTGCCCAAGGTGGGCACGGTCATCAAGCCGGGTGAGGCGATCCCGGTGGGTGTCGTCTTCACGCCACAGCACAATGTGACCACCAACGGCTCGTTCACGATCACCCCCAGCCGGGGAACCAGCGTCACGGTCACCCTTACCGGCACCGGCCTGGCGCCCGGTTCACCAAGTTCACCGCCTCGCCAAGCGTCGTGCACTTCGGGTCCGTGCCGGTGGGCCACACCGCAACGAGGATGATCCACGACGACAACAACGGCAACCAGCCGTCCCTCATGGGGCGCACCGGCTGCCGGCGGCCCGTCGGCGCGCCGCTGCGTGCCCCAACGGCCTGCCGTTCAACCGAGACTCCGGCCTGGTGCTTCCGGTCGGCTTCCGCCCGACCAAGGCGGGGCCGTTCCACGGGACCTACAAGGTCACCTGGACCGACCGCTTCGGTGGTCACTCGCTGACGGTGCCGATCACCGGTACCGGCGTGGGGTCACCGCCAGCCCGGAGCCGGGTCAGGCCGGGCCGGAGCGGCCCCGTTGATGTCCCCAGTCCCTGCTCGGCCTCCTGCTGCTGCAGGGCGGTCACCAGGCGGTCGACCTTGTCGGCGGTGTCCGGTCCCCACCGGCCGGTCCGCTCCGCGTAGACGGCCGCGCCGAGGTCACGGAACATGGCGTCCGCACGGCGCTTCGCCTGGGCCTGGTCCAGCTTGGCCTTACCCTGCTGGGCCGCCTGCTGGGTCGCCTGGCTGGCCCGCTGAGCGGCAATCGCCGCCTGCTCCTTCATCCGGTCCATGAGTCCCATGGCTACCTCTCCGTTCTGCGCTGCTACCCCATTCTCTACCTGCCACTCATAGCCGCCAACCACACCGGACCGGGAGAGGGCGCTGAGCAGCGGGTTTGCGTCAGAAATATCACCTTTGTCTTGGTCGAGGCGCCAGTTACACT
>CAVSCM010000003.1:0-54058 GCA_963726415.1 uncultured Actinomycetes bacterium | reverse complement strand
TATATTTCTTGGTTCCAGTTCATCCTTGTTGTTGAAAGAATCGTACGTATCTCTTGCCCTTCATTTTGGATAAAATCATATTTATCACAGAGTCCAATAACTTTATGCATATCTACCCGAGAATAAAAATCATCTATTTCCCGAGGCATCCACTCTAAGATTGTTTTAATTGTCTCGGTGGTCATTTGATCTCTCATCTCCCTAGCGTGCTTAGCAGAAAGGTCTGCTCCAAATTTTTCTTGTATTTCAGGATATGCTTTTTGATCTGACTCTAACATTGGAATTGTGTCATCCAACAGGTAGATATCATTTGCCGCAGCTTTCACTTTACTTCTTGTAGATTCCAGCGGGCTTTGTCTTCCTTCTACTATTGTTACTTCAGGAGAATCATCGTTTGTATTCATAGGGCAGAGCTAGTATATACACACTATATACCAGGTATGTTTAGGATGGCAATAATGGAAAAGGTATTACGGTCCAGTTACCTGGACCAACCGTTGGGCTGACACTAGGCGTCGTGGTTACACTTGGTGTTGGAGTAGCAGTAGGCGTAGGAGGCTGCAGGCTTACATCTGATATCTTAATATTACCACTTTGCTGATTTACTTTGCCGAGCGCACTCAAATACATATTTGTATCAACTTCGGGACAAATAACTGTTCACATCAGGGCCAGTATACGTAGCAACATAGATATTGGAATATACTGTGTAACCAATCCAGGAAACAATAACAATTCCCGATAACAATAATACATAAAACGTTCGTTTATCCATTCTTATTCATCATAAATAATATACATACCCCACCATATTAAATTCAGGGGTTGGTGTTGACCCTGTTGTTGATGTTGGGACATTCACATCAAGTGTGGTAATGGTAAAAGTTCGTGGGTATAGCTCCAAGGCACTGACAAAACTCTCTAAATCACTAAACTTAGCCTGGCCGGATGCAACAAAATATAGCTCAAGAGTCCCTGGAACGGCTATTGCCGGTTTTGCAGTTGAATTGACCACAGATGGATCAGTTGGCGGAACAAAGCTGATTGAAGTAATCTTGGTATTGAATGTCTTGGCTATCGCATTCATATTAGCAAATAATGGGCCAGTTTCAGCTGACACAGGAAGAGCGGTACTTAGGGTTGAGGTGTTTCCTACCACATCGGCGTCAAAACGTGCCTCAGCTATTCCCAGATTAGTAATATTTGTCTTTAACTGCTGATCCTCCGTTTGCAATGCACTTACCTGGCCTATCTCGCTAGAAAGAGCATCAAATACTGGTTTTATTGCAAAAACAGCAAGGATAATAACGGTAAGCAGAGTAAACGAGATCACTCCATAAGCACGAGTTCTTGTATCTTGAAAATCAACTGAAACAGATTGTCGTAGCTTGTTATAGGTAATCATCAGGTTGAAATAGAAGCGCTTAATTTAAAAGAAGTGGCATTTGATCCACTATCTGTTTGCACATTGTATAGATTCACATTTGAGTAATTACTATCTGATTTAAATGTATTTGCAAGAGCCTGGATAGTGGATAACTGACTACTGGTAATACCTGGAATTGACCCATCAATTTCAATAGTTTGACTATTGGACAAAAACACTGCCGTAATGCTTATTTGTGATGGAACAAGTCCTACACTATGCGCAAAAAGCGTGCCGATTTTTTGTTGATCCGCAAGTATTGTTTGCTGAGCTTTCGCCTGTTTTTGATATGTCTGGATAGCCTTTTCCTGAGAAGCATTTTGCTTTAAAACTGCCACATCGTTTTTGAGACTATTTTGGACATTTGAGAGGTCGTTATCTACCTTAAACTTGTAGAAAAAGGCCAACAAAACAATGATTTCTGTCACAATGACGATATATCTTCCAATGGTGAGTGCCCAGTAGTAGAATTTTTCCCAATAGGTAAGGGGTTTTGCGGCAACAGACAACAGATTGATTGTATTTTTCACAATCGGACAGTTTTATGTACACTGAAATCATAGCATATAATTGAGAAAAAGGTAAATATTTGGTATAATACACACACTAAGTACATTGAAAAAGTCTTTAACTACGGGGATGCTTTAGGTTTCGCCAGGGAAATAAAGGCTAAAATAGCAAGCCGAAGATTACGATACCTAACTTCGTTAAAAAATGATATCAACGATATAAATGCAAACTACATTTACATCTAAGTTAAGTGCTACCGTTTCTGCTTTTGCAGATAAGGCACAAGCTGTTCTTTTTGGACAACCTGCACTTAACGTAGCTTAAACAATATTGAAAGCTACTGTCTTATGTGATTTTGCCTGAGGGAGATCATAGGGCAACAACACACTCAGGTATAGATGTTTGTGTCTGATATAGCACAAGTATCCGTACTTTCTATATCTTTTCAATCTTTTTTTGTTAGTTCTTAGGGATTGGGAATAAAAAAACAAACTAATGAAGCTTGTAATACTATTTTAGGTTTTCTTCTTTGTACGGGGGTTCGATTCCCCCCATCTCCAATATCTTTCTACTCTTCGACGTTAAGAACTCTTAGGAAGTATCTCGCCCAGTCATTCAACATTGAAGGTCTTGAATGTCCTTCGGATGAAGACCAACTTTTTAGTTCGTCAATATTCATAACACCTATCAATCCCAAACTTACGATATCTCTAATTTCCAGTTTTGATAAAATCCCCTTTGCAGCAAGGACTTTTTTACGCCGCCTACTCCGCCGCCATCATCGGCGTGCTGCACGGCCTCAACGCGCTGGCCATCTTCGCGGTAGCGCTCCTGGCCGGCCGCCGGGTACCCAAGACAGCACCCATAGCAGAGCAATCGGCCCAGGAGGATGCCCCAGTCTGAACGCCCGGGCCAGTCTCGGTTCGCTGGACGCGGGCAGTCGCCAGCATGCAGCCCAGCCACTGGGCAGGTCGAACGCGCAGAACATTCCAATTTGAACGGCCTACAACATGATCGGCTCCGAGCCAATAAACGCGCAGAGCGGCGGGTATTCGTGCGGCCGTGAAGACCTGGGCTGGTCACACTGCGTGAGACTGGCCCACTGAGCCGAGGTTCCCGAGCGACTATGCGCGCTCGATACGAATGTCAGCTGCCTGGGCGATTACGCACAGATCGCCCCAGTTCGGGGAAGCCCAGTATGCCGGTAACAGTCATTGCAGCGCGTCGTCGCGGATTAGCGCTGCCGGGCGCCCCGCAGCACCGTACTGTGCGTAGTCTGCCCAGGTGGTGGGCCGCGCCCGGATAGGATGTGTAGCTGATGTCTGTTCCGTCCCTCCGGCCTCTGCTTGGGGCAGGTGGCGAGGGCCGCCCGAAGGCTGATCTCATGAGCAATCCGGCCACGGTGTGATGCGCGCCGACGACCTTCGCGCTATCAGCCTTTTCGATGGCCTGGCCGACGATCAGCTCGCAGAACTGGCCGGGGGCGGTACCGAGGTGCGCATCGAGCCTGGCGCCGATCTGTTCCTTGAGGGGGAGCACGCGGACTTCTGGTGGGTGCTTATTGATGGTGCCATAGACCTCCTGCGCCACATCGGCCGTGAGGACACCGTGGTGGGGAGGATGGACGTGCCGGGCCGCTGGGCCGGGGGGTTCCGCGCCTGGGATGAGCACGGCGTCTATCTCGCGACCGGCCGGGGAGCGGCCGGCGGGCGGGTGCTCCGGGTGCCAGCGGAAGTGCTGCGGGAGGGGTTCAACTCTTGGTTCCCGTTCGGAAGGCACCTGATTCAGGGGCTGTACAGCACCGCCCGGTCCATCGAGGCGGCGGCCCGGCAGCGTGAGTCCCTGGTCACCCTCGGCACGCTCGCTGCTGGTTTCGCGCACGAGGTCAACAACCCGGCAGCTGCCGCCGCCCGGTCGGTCGACGCGCTCGATGACGCCTGCCAGGCGCTGCTTGCCTCCCTTGGCCGGCTTGCCCGTGACGAGATCTCGGCCCAGCAGTTCACCGCGCTCGACACGCTGCGCCGCGAGATCGAGCCGAACGCAACGGTCCAGGATCCGCTGGCCGTGGCCGACCACGAGGACGCCCTGTCGTTGTGGCTTACCCGCCACGGCGTCGCTCGCGAGTGGACCATCGCCCCGCCGCTCGCCGCCGCCGGAGCCGATCTCGCCTGGTGCGAGCGGGCGGCGGCCGCGCTGGCCGGATCGGCCCTGGAACCGGGCCTGGAGTGGGTGGCGAGCACATTGTCCATCGCCACCCTGCTATCGGAGATGAAGGGATCCACCCGGCGCATCTCCGAACTCGTCGCGGCCATCAAGTCCTACTCGCAGATGGACCGTGCCTCGATGCAGCTGATCGATGTGACCGATGGCATCGAGAGCGCCCTGGTGATGCTTGGCCACAAGCTCGGCGACAGCATTACTGTCGTGCGTGACTACCGTGCCAGCGTCCCCCGGATCGGGGCCTACCCCGGCGAGCTCAACCAGGTATGGACCAACCTCATCGACAACGCGCTTGACGCGATGAACGGCGCAGGCACCCTTCGGCTGGCGGCACGGGCCGAGGAGGACGTCATCATCGTCGAAGTCGGCGACACCGGCCCCGGGATGCCACCGCAGGTGGCATCCCGCGCGTTCGACGCCTTCTACACAACCAAGGACGCGGGCAAAGGCACCGGCCTCGGCCTCGACATCGCGCGGCGCACAGTCGTGGAGCGCCACGGCGGCACCATCACCATCGACTCCCAGCCGGGGAACACCGTGCTGCGAGTCCGCCTCCCCGTCCGGCCGACCGGGCGCACAGTGGCAGCTGTCAGCTGATCCGTTCCCGAAGTAAGTCCCAGGCGAACGTGGAGCCGGTGAGCGGATTCGAACCGCTGACCTGCCGTTTACAAGACGGCTGCTCTGCCGACTGAGCTACACCGGCCAGGGACTCGCTGCATGGTAGCTCACCTGGCGGCCGCTTGGTTACCGGGCAAGCCGAGGCCGCGCGCCTTGGTGCTGGGACAACGTTGACCTTGGCCGAACCAGCAGCTATGCTGAATCCGCAGTGTTTTTACAGCTTACATGCAGACATAATCTGCAGACCGTAAGCTGAACTTGAGCAGGTTCACACCCAGAACCACGTTTCAATTGGGACCTCACGATGACCGATACAGCATTCACGGGATCCCCCATGGTCCCGACCGATGGACCAGCCACTCCGGCGCCACGCCCAAGGACGGAAGGAGCCGACACCAGCCAGAAGGAGGAAGTACCCCGTGAGCGAGTTCATCAGGCCACTGTCCCCGGACAGCCATCAGGATGTTGAGCCAACATCATCGGCCGGACTGTCCATCGTGCTGGAGCTTGCCCCAGACCCCACTATCGCCGAACTCGTACGCAGCCTCGTGATGGCGATATTCAACGCCGTGAGCAGCCGCACCTCCGCCGGGCGCTGACACAACCTCTCCGACCGACGGCATCCACCGGGTATCTGATCGGAGCCTCGGCCCCGCACGAGGACGAGACCCGCTGCCCCGCTGTCCGCTCAGAGGAGGCGGACGACCTGGGTCTCGCCTGCCTCATTGTCGCGGATCAGTATGTCCCTGCCCGCCCTCATCTGGCCATCGATGAATTCGTACAGGGTGATCGCGCGATTGGCGATGTCGGTCTTGGACAGGCTCGTCCTGTCCTGCAAGCGCTGCAGATCCTCGCTGGCCTTGGGGATCAACGCCACCGTGATGCGGTCCACCACGGACGGCATGCGGGCAACTCCGGGCTCCAAGCCACTCTCGGCATTGGCGGTCATGGCGCGTGCCCTCCCCTTGAACGTAAGCCTGGCAGCTGCGGGTCGCGATCCATTGACTCCTCACTCGTTGCTCCCGAGCCGCTGTCATGTTGTTGCTCGGCGCCTGTTTCGTTGTGAGTCATCGCCAGTATTGCTATGGATCAGCCCGCTCCAGTTTCCCATACAAACGACATGTATTGTATGGGACGCCAGGCACTGCGCGCAAGCTTACCAGCTAAAGAGCTGCTAAAAGCTGTAGTTCAGTTGCTGGCTGAACTTGCGGCGCACACGCTCGCTGCGGGCGGTTCCTGCCCGGCAACCAGGGGTCACAGCAGTCGGACGATCTCTGTTATGCCGGCCTCGTTGTCACGGATCAGCACGTCGCGGCCGCTGCGCAGCTGGGTATCGACGAACTCATAGAGCGTGATGGCGCGATTGGCGATGTCAGTCTTGGACAGGCTCGTTCTGTCTTGCAAATGCTGGAGATCCTCAGCGGCCTTAGGAATTAAGGCGACGGTGATTCGGTCGATGGCCGACGGGCGGGTAGCGTCGACGAGTACGGGCTCGGTGCCACTGCCAGCGTTTTTGGCGGGCATGGTATGCGGTCCTCTCCGCTGAGGTAACCCTGGTGGCGTGTGATGCTCCATAGAGTCCCCCTAGCTGTGATTACCCCGTTGCGGGGCTGACAACGGTGGTGGGGGCACGCACCGGCACCACACCACAAGAGCCGCAGGACGAGGCCCGGCGGCGGAGAGTCCCCCGTAATGGCTGGTCCAGCCGTTGGTGGGGCCTTCCGACATCGACGCGCTCGAGCCCTCCAGTGCGATGTGGGAGGCCGGCACAAGGCCGGTAACGGAATGATTCTGAATCGCGTCGCCCGGAGGCCGACTCGGTCCGTTTTCATTTGCGCGGGCCTGGCGACTTGGCTCGCCGGCCTGGCTGCGCTGCGTGGTGCAATTCAAGTTGTTGCCTGAGGCCGCCCGGCCTGCGGGATAACCGCTCCGTGGCCGGGCTCATGTCTCGTCGATGACCACAGGGCGGGGACCGACCGTCCCCCTCCGGACGTCGGCTCGGGTGCGGACCGGGCGCCCGCATGGCTCGGCGAGGCGCAGCGACCGCCCTCGACGCGAGCACTTCACTGAAGCTCTGTTCGAATTCAGCTCCTAGCACCGTCATTTACTTACCTCCCTTCCAACAAGATCGGCCGTTTGCTGACGGCCGGCGCCGTACATCCCATGGGCAGCCTCGGCGACGTCACTTCCAGAGCCAGGTTAACCCAGTCAATGTACAGCGGATGTATGCTGAATCTCAGGTTAAGCGGCAACAATAGCCACAGTCAATGAGCAGTTCGACTGCGTTGACCGTCAGCCGGATGGCTGGCCCAGGCAACGCACAAGTTCTATCGCCCAGCCGTGTCCTTGCCAGAGGCGAAGCGGGACTAGAGATGAGGACTGACGGCATTAGCACGGAAGCCGCGGGCGCCGTCAGTGTTACCGGCGCGGGCCTCCGGCTGCCATCTCGAACCAGGTGGCGGAACTGGCCCCAGATGGCAGCCGGTTCTTGCGAACCGACCTCGGATCACTCCGAGCGCTGGGAACGACGCCTCCAGAGCCTGGCGAACCGACCAGGCCGACGGGTTCGGCCAGCCGCGACATGGCCACCGCCATCCGCTGTGCCGTCGCTGACCGGGTCCGGGACGAGGACGATGAGCATTTCCGCGGCGAGGGAGGGGATCTCAGCGAAGCCGATCGCTGCGCCTGTGTGCTCCATTGTCATCGTCAGTACTCCTTCCGCTTCTTCGGGATCTTGGGGATACCGATGCGGCGAGTCGACCAGGCCGCTACGCCGCTTCTTGATTATTATGCGGTGCGGAGCATGCGATCAGCAAGGTAGCTTTCTGCTAGGAGACTTTATGCTACCTGGCAGATTGCGGCCGGTTGCATCGCCACCTAGCCCACCTGTTATGATCATGCCTTTGATCTCTGCAGGGCGGCAACTCGGGGTGGCCGGCCAGGGTTCCGGGCTGCCTCCGGTGAGTTGCCACGAAAGCTCGCCTGTGGGCGTCTCCAAAGGGGGAAGCGGCCGCAGGCCGCACATGAGAAGGGGGAACCCCGATGGCAGACGGTCCGAGGCAGGTTGTGAAGCGCCGGCGGCTCAGGGCAGAGTTGCGCAACGCCCGGGTGGCGGCGGACCTGACTCAGGAACAAGTGGCCGATGCCATGGAGTGGTCACCCTCAAAGATCATCCGGATCGAGGCCGGCTCGGTCGGTGTCTCAGCGAACGACATGAAAGAACTGCTGAGGCTGTACCACATCACCGATCCCAAGCGCGTGGATGAACTGCTCACGCTGGCCCGGGTGGCCAGGGAACGCTCGACCACCTACCGGGACGCGCCCCCGAAACTCCTGCAGTTCATCGATTACGAAGCCGCCGCGTCAGCCATGCGCATGTTCCAGACGATTCTCGTACCCGGCCTCTTGCAGACCGAAGACTACGCTCGGACGGTCATCAGCACACTCAAGCCCGACGCAGACCAGGCAGAAGTGGAGGCCTTGGTCACGGTTCGCATGAAGCGCCAGGAGCTACTGGCGCGCACCGACTCGGTCGAACTTCTGTTCGTCGTGGACGAGGCTGTGGTCCGCCGCCAGGTGGGCGGACCGGACGTTATGCGCCGCCAGGTTCGCCATCTCGTCGAGATGGCGAACAAAAAGAACGTGACCCTTGAGGTGGTGCGTTTCGGTGCTGGTGCTCATCCCGGTATGCAGGGGCCTTTTGTGATATTTGAGTTCCCTGATACCGAAGATGACGATGTGCTCTATCTGGAAACCTCGCACGGCGAATTGATCATCAGGGATGACCTCGACGAGATCGCTACCCATGAAGAACGTCTAGCCGCGCTCCGAAAGCTGTCAGCCACGCCCAAGGACTCGGCAGCGTTCCTAGAGCGCGTGGCGGCCGGAGAGGAGTGATCCTCCGCCGCAAGCAGAGCATTCCTGCACGCCTGTGGACATTACCAGATAGATGGGCAGACCTTTACTAGCCTTCTTAGCACTTGGGCGGCGGGCGGCGGCCTCCATGGCAGGGTGGGTTGCCGCCAGTAATTACGCTACCTGGGTCACAGGTTCGCAATCGCAGTTGAATCACTAACTGCGAACCAGGGCTCTCAATGCGGTGGCCGCCGCAGGCTCCTGCCGTCATCGCTATTGGCCGGACCGCCCCTTTCGTTTACACTTTCCCTGACAGTTGCCTACGGGGGATTGGTGTTGATCATGGGCGACGAGACCGTGCATGGGTTCCTTGCATTCATGACCGGGCCCGGCCGTCGAAGTTTTCCTGACCAGGTCCAATGTCGCGCGGTTACCTAATATGGCCGCCGTGGACATTGACATCTCATACGGCGGGCGACCGCCGCGCGGAGTTTCTTGGCCTGAGCGAAGGAGAGACGCATGGCCGAACCAGGACGGCCCAGCATCGAGTGGCTGAAGAGTGAGTCGTCAGGCAGTGGTGACTGCGTGGAAGTGGCCTTCGTTGGCCGGTCAGTGCTCGTCCGGAACTCCAGAGATCGCGCTGGGCCAGTGTTGTCGTTCACCCATTCCGAATGGACGGCGTTCCTGACCGGCGCGCGGAGTGGCACGTTCGACGGGCATCTGCATCCCGCCTGACGAGTGGCTGGAAGATCACCAGCAAGGTAAAGGTGTAGTAAATTCGGCGGGCAGACGCCGAGGATAGTCCTTCCACGTCATGTACAAGTCTGTTCCGGGCGTGGCATTTAACAGCGAAAGAATGCTGAAATCCAGCCGAGTGCATGCACGTAAGAGGAACAGATCCTCTTACGCGGCAGTCTTGTAAGGGCATTGCTTTGGTACGGCATTAGAGCGGCCCTAATACAATGCCGGCTCGCCTTCACAGCGGAGCCTGCCTGCGCATGATCAGCCAAGCTCACAGTCATACCGGCGGGCCCGCCGACTGCAGGGTGCGCAGGTGCGCACCCGTGACAGACCGCCTCTGGCTTCGGCCTGGCCGGGGTCGCTATCTGATCATCGCCATGAGTCGTACCCCGGACGCCCACGTGCCGGGCCAGCGCCGCACTGACCGCCGCGGCCCGCGTACCAGGCCATACGCTGTGCATAGAAAAGCTGTAGAATTACTGTTGCATCACTGCTCCAGGGCAGTTACAGTTCTGGCATAGCCAGCCAACACGGGGACGGAACGAAGGGAGGGTCAGGCCGCGGGGAGGCCGACCAACATGGAGATATCTCAACTTGCATCCGGGGCACTTACCGAGGAGGTGATCCCTATGAACGGCATCCGGGCAGCGAACGTCGAAGGATCGCAGTCAGCGGGTGATCGCATTGCGGTTACCTTGATCTCAAAAGCAACGGAGGATCTGCGTCTACTGCAGGAGCGCACGAGCCTGTCCAAGACCGATCTGGTGAACCGCGCGATCATCTTGTACCAGTTCGTGGATGATCAACTGCGATCGGGCCACGACATCATCGCCCGGAACCAAGCAACGGGGGAGAGCCAGCTTGTCCGGCTCATCGATGCCCCGGAAGGACAAGCAGTGGCCGCTGGCCTCGCCCATACCGGGCGGGGCCGGGAGGCCCTATCGCGCCGGTGGCGGCAGGGCCGCCACCGGCGCCTGCAACCAGTACCCCGCAGGCCCCGCATACCGGTGCTCTCACGCAGGCCTCGCCTGGCGATTGCCGCCTGCCTCATCTTCCTGGCAGGCCTGGTTGCCAGGAAGTGACCCGTGCCGGGCGCCATGTGCCGTCCCCTGCGGGCCGCCCGGCCCGGAATCATCTCGTGAGCCGCGGCGGCCCTTGGGCTTTCTCACCTTCGCGGGGAAGCGCGTGGACAGGCCGGCCTGATCGATTCGGCAGTGGAGCGGCGCCTTCGGCCGGGCGAGGCCGGCACGGGATGAAGACATGGTCATGGGCGGGCAGAGATATGCCGACAGCCAGACAGATGCGGTCGCAGGCCAGGCTCCAGGTGTGGCCAAGTCCCAGGCAGCAATACGGCCGACGCCCCCGGCAAAGGTATGGCCGGCGGCCGAACTGAACTAGTCCTCGGCGAACAGGATGATGTTCAGCTGGGCGCTTGAGGTGAGCGGTCCGCCGCTCTCGCCGTCAGGCAGGAGGCTCACGGTCAGCCAGCCAGCTTGGCTGGGGCTGTCATCCTCATCGGCAGCCTGCCTGAGCAGGCCTTTCGCCAAAAGGATCATGACTCCCATAGTGACTAGCGCAACTGCGATCGCCACGAAAACGATCACGGCTTCCCCACCCCCTTCCTCGCCGGCGGTATTTGTCCCCTGATTGCTAGCCCTAACGGACTGAGCACGCGCAGTACCCGAGTAGATTAACAGTCTTAGGACAGCCAAACAAGAAGATGCGGCAGTAAAAAGCCAATTAAGTCTCTGGTGACTGTCTCTAGCTCCGTAGTACGCTACGTTGTGTAATCAGATCACGAAGAGGCGGCGCTGATGCACTCAAGATGGACAGAGCTGCTGCAATCGATGGCTGGCGGGGTGTCCGGGTCCGGTATCAGCCACGAGATGCTCGGCAAGGTGCTGTACCGGGTTGCCCTGGCCAAAGAGCCGGTACCGCGCAGCGAGATCAGCAAGGGCAACATGATTCCGTACGCGCCCGTCCTGGCCTCGGGGACGGTGAGCAAAGCGGCCGATGTCCTGATCCGCGAGGGCCTGCTGACCGAACTGGATCAGCGCCGGGGGCAGGTTGGCCCACCCACCAGGCCGCTGGCGCTGGGCGGCCCCGGGTGGGCAGTGGTTGGGATTCACGTCGATCTGCCGCGCAGCGGACCGGACAGGCTGACCGGGGTGATCTGCGGACTGGACCGCGAGGTGCTCGCCGGCCCCGAACTGCTGGAGGTCTCCAAGGACCTGGAGGACTCCAAGGACGACGACAAGCATGACCCGCGGGGACTCGCCCAGGGCATCCGCAAGCTCACCGAGAGCCTGCTCGTGCAGGCGGCCGGGCTGCCGAACCGCTCCCGAAGCAGCAGCTCCTGGGCGTGGGCGTGGAACTTGGCGGCCACGTGTTCCGCGGCAAGGTGATCGACTCGGCCCATGCTCACTGGAGCCAGCCGGTGGACCTCGGCGAGGCGCTGACGGAGGAATTGAGCAAGTCACCCGACCTGGACGGGGTGCCGGTCATCGTCGAGAACGACGTGAACGCGCTGGCGATCCACCGCTACCACGAGCGCAGGTTCGAAGGGCTCAATACCGCTCTGGTGGCAGTGTTCCAGCAGGGTGTCGGCGGCGCGCTGATACTCGACGGCCGCATGTACCGCGGCAGCAACGGCATGGCACCCGAACCAGGGCACCTCGCCGTTGACTACCCGAGGATTCCCGACGGCGCCGGGAAGCGGCCTCTGGCACTGGATACGGGCAAGCGGCTCACCTTCGACGATGAGTGCATGTGCAGCAAGATAGGCCACAAGCGGTACGGGCACGTGGACACGGTGGCGACGCCGTCGCGCATCGAGGGACAGCTAGCTGCCGTCCTGTCCGATGACAGTGCCAGTCTGGCCAAGGCGGCGGCGTCTCCCCGCGCGGTGCCCGGCGAAGAACCAGGCGAACTGATCGTCAGCGAGGAAGCGAAGATCATGCACCGCGCGGGCCGGGGCCTGGGACGCGGCTTGGCGCACATCGTCAACATCGTCAATCCGGGGCAGATCGTGCTCCTGCTGCCCGCGCCCCTTGCCTCCCCGCCGCCGGGGAGCAGCGGCACGGAGTACGTCGAGGCCGCGGAGCGCGAGATGGACAACGCCTACTCCACGGGCCCTCGCGATGCTCGCGGCGGAGCGGGCCACCTGCGCCTCACCATCCAGAGCTACGACGACGACAAGATCGTTCTTGAGGGGGCCGTCGCGGCCGCCACAACGGCGTTCAATGCCTTCACCGATCATGCCCGTGGCTTCGACGGCTGTTCTGCTCCGGCCGCGATGCCGCAGAAGGAACGTGCCTCGAGGCGGCAGGCCCGCGGCAGCCACACGTAGTCATAGCGCGGCCGGATGACAGCCCGGCCGATCGCACAGGCACCAGCGCGCACCCATCGACAGGGAGCCCGGCTCATGTTCGTCCAGCTTCGGCCCGCGGCAGCGGCAGCGCGGCGCGCCATCGGCATCGATATCGGCGGCACCAAGATTGCCGCGGGGGTGGTCACCGAAGCGGGTGCGATCATCCGGGCACTCACAATCCCGACGCCGCAGCGTCAAGACCAGATCGTCCAAGCCATCGCGGCGGTTGTTGCGGACCTGCAGGAGGCCCACCCGGACGTGGCGGCCATCGGTGTCGGCGCGGCCGGGATGGTGGACTGGCCCAGCGGGCACATCCGCTGGGCGCCGAACAACGCCTATCACGATCTTCCGCTCCAGCGGCTGCTGACCGCGCGCAGTGGCCTGCCCACCGTGGTGGAGAACGACGCCAATGCGGCGGCGTGGGCCGAGGCCACGGTCGGGGCGGGGGCAGGGCTCGACAACGTCATCGCGCTGACCATCGGCACCGGCATAGGCGCCGGCATCATTCTGAACGGTGAACTTCAGCGCGGCGACACCGGCATCGCTGGCGAGGCCGGGCACATCATCGTCAACCCCTCCGGAGACGAGCAGTGCGGCTGCGGCGCCATCGGCTGTCTTGAGGCGATGGCGTCGGGCACCGCACTGGGCCGTCTCGGCCGCCGTGCCGCGGCCGTCGACCCCACCGGCCTGCTGGCCACGCTGGCCGGCCAGGCCGAGGACGTGACCGGAGAAACGGTCCACGAAGCCGCGCGCCAGGCAGACCCGACCGCACTGCGGCTGTTCGATCAGATCGGCTCTTGGCTCGGGGCCGGCATCGCCTCACTGGCAAACGTCTTCGACCCCCAACTGGTGATCCTCGGCGGCGGGCTCGTGACCACCGGTGACCTGCTCCTAGTACCCGCGCGGGAAAGCTTCGAACGCTTCATCTTCGCCCGGGCGCACCGAAAGGTTCCGCCCCTCGTGCCCGCCCGGCTCGGTTCGCAAGCCGGCCTCATCGGCGCCGCGCTGCTGGCCCTGCGGCGATCACCGCGCCCGCGTGGCCACGTTGTCAGGGCACTGACCGGGCGGATCACCTCGTAGCCGGACTCCCCGCTCCCCGGGGGCCAGGCCGTGATAACCGACCGATCAGTGCTGACAACGAGCGCGGACATGGCCCGGGTCAGCCGGGGAACAGGGTGAGCATGCGGGTCGTGGAGCTGTCGGATCATCCCGGGGCCATGCTCCGGGAGATCCGGCTGCGGCCCGACGGGGACGACGGTGGCGCGGCCAGACACGAGACCGCCCTCGCGCAGCATCGTCAGCACGTCCGGGAGGCCGAGCAGGCGCGGGACGCGGCCCGTACCACGCACCGGTGGTGGGCATGGCTTCGCGGTGTCTTCGCCGTCCGCCGGGCACGGCGGCACCCACCCGAACCGCCGCATGCCACCAGGACGTCCGCCGACCAGCAGGAAATCCTGATGGCGGGCATCGAAGGTGAGCAACTGGTGGCCAGCGGGCTGGGACGCGTTCTGAACGACGAATGGACGCTGATCCGGGGCTACCGCAACAAGCGCGGCGAGATCGACCATCTGCTGCTCGGCCCACGGGGCTTGATCGCCATCGAAGGCAAGCACCGCAACGCGCTGGTTCACTGCGCCGGCGACCACTGGTGGTTCACCAAGTTCGACAAGTACGGCAACGCGGTTGACCGTGGGGAAATGACCGACAGCCGGGGACGCTCACCCAGCCAGCAGGTCAACGAACCGGCCAGCGAACTCGAAAACTTCCTGCGCACCAGGGGCCATCCGGTAGCCATCGAGCGCGTGGTGCTGCTCACCCACCCCCGGTCCCGGCTGGGGAACTGCGTCCGGCCGACCGTGCATGTCGCGACCACGACCAGCCAGGTCATCGGCCTGCTCGACGATTCCACGACCGCCCTGTCCGCACTCGAACGCGAGCAGGTCGAGCGGCTCATCCTCCGCGACCACAGATTCCATAACGCAAAGCACAAAGCCTGACCGCCCAGCCGCGTGACCAGGGAAACGCCCTGGCTCCGCCGCCATGACCAGCCCCGGGCGGGCTGGCGTCACTCCCCCAGGCCCTCCACGGACGGGCAGCCGCTGGCGATGCGTTCGAGCCATTCCCGCAGCGACCGGGTCGCCTCGACGTCGTTGCGGTTATAGGTGAGCAGCCAGTCGCGGGCCGCCTGAGATCCGGCGAGCCCGGCTCCGGCGGCGCCGGCGGCCTGGTCATACCGGAGCATCGACTCACCGCCGCCCGGATCCTCAACGTCCCAGGTGAAACCGCTCAGGGCGGCCACCTGCTTGAGCCCGGCCGGGCCGCCGGTGATGATCTGGTTGCCGAACACCCGCAGCAGGTCCACCCATTGGCCGGACCCGATGAACGCCGCCACCTCGTCGGCCAGCCCGGCGGCCGCCGCGATCCGCCGCATCTGCGTGTTCTCCGCGGCCGCGTTGTAACAGTAGGCGCGGAAGACCAGGCTCGCAGCGGCCGCATCGCGGCGCAGCCCGGTCAGCCACACCCAGAACCGGCCGAACACCTCCGCTTCGATGTCCCCGGTCAGCGCCTCCCAGGTGCCGAACGGGTAATACCCGTCCCGTTCGCCGGCCTGCCCAGGCCCGGCGGAAAGCAGGGCGCCCCACAGGTAGACGCCGTCCTCGGTGTTCTCCATGTCCACGTCGACCTCGATGTCGCCGCGCGGCACCCGCACCCGCGTGACCCCCCGGCGCCGGTAGGCAGGTGAACTGCCCAGCGCGGCCCGGGCCAGGTCGATCTGCTCGGGCAGGTCCCGCATGGGCGCATCGCTGTAGGCGGCGGTACGCGGGGCCAGCGCCCGGGCATCGCCGAGCACGTCGATACCCGCCCCGGCCAGTCGCGTCAGTTGCGCCTTCCTGCGCCCGCCGATGACATCAGCCAGCGGCGTGTCATCCGGCATCGCATCCAGGGCCGCGATGACCGGACGCAGGTCAACCCCGGCGGCTACCAGTGCCGCGGTTCGGTGATCGAGTGCCGCCAGATCGGCCCGGCTGGTCACCCCGTGGTCGCGGTGGATGCGCCACTCCCGCCAGCCCACATCGGGCACCAGGCTGACATCCCCCGAGCCTGCCTGCAGCACCGGGCCGCACCACGACCACCAGGGGCACTCCGCGCACTCGCCGATCTGCACCGGCACCACCAGCAGGCCGGCCTGCGGATCGTCCTGGTACTCGGCGGCAACGGCGAGGATGTCCAGCCGGAACGTGAACTCGAAGTCGTACATGTCCATGGTCGACCGCCGCTTGACCCGTCCGCTGGCAGACGGGGTCTGCCAGACGGGCGCGTCCAGGTCGTACCAGGTGACGACGCCGTCGACGCCGATGATGCCGCCGTGCCGCCCATCGGGCGCGGCCATCCCGCAGGCCTCCAGCATCCGCTGGTAGTGGGCAAGCTGCAGCAGGTCGTCCCGGCGCCTGCGGGCAGACGAATCGGGATCGAGCTCGGCTGCCTCCCAGGCCGGCTGGGCCAGACCGGAACACAGCGCGGGCAGGCCGCCGTCGCCAGCGTCCAGGCAGCGGTGATGCTTGATGTCCACCGGCCGGTACCCGGACCCCGCCGCGGCCACCAGCAGATCCGGTTCCCCGACCCGGCGGCCGTCCGGGTCGGCGGGCAGCCGGCCGCCCACGATGACCGGCGCTCCGGCCTTCATCGCGGCCGCCGTCGCCGCCTCACGCTCCTCCCGGTCCGCGTCGGCCACCACGCAGGCATCGGGGTGCAGCGGTGCCAACCGCGCGACGACCTCGGCCTCGAACTCGCGGCCCGCCGCGAACCGCCGCGCGAGCACCCGTGACACCGGGAGCGGGTCACACGGCCGGATCAGATCCCACTGCGCCCGCACCGGGCACTGCTTGGCCAGGTAGCCGCCCTGCGGCGGCACCTCAGACACGTCGTAACGCGGCCTCACGCCACGATCGTAGAGACCGCCTACGTCATTTCCGGGTGCGCGGATCAATCGGATCTACGGCCTGCCGGTGGCCCTGCCGGACCCCGGATAACGCACCGAGAGCGTGGTCGAGGGTTTCCAGGAGCAGGTCGGCGTGGTCGCGCTGGAAGACCAGGGGCGGGCGGATCTTGAGTACGTTCCCGGCCGGGCCTGTGGTGCCGAGCAGGATGCCCCGGTCGCGCATGGCCTCGGCGACCTGGTTCGCCCGCCTGGTCGCGGGCACCCGAGTCTGCGGGTCCTCGACCAGTTCAACGCCGAGCAGCAGGCCCTCGCCCCGGACGTCGCCGATCACCGGGTGCCGCCGCTGCAGTGCCCGCAGGCCGTCCAGGAGATAGCTGCCCACCTCGGCCGCGTTCTCGACCAGGCCCTCGTCCTCGATGACGGCGAGGACCGCGAGCGCGGCGGCGCAGGCGACCGGGTTACCGCCGAACGTGCTGAACAGTTCCGTCTCCTCCGGCACCGCCCCGAGTACGTCCGACTTGGCCACGAGCGCGGCGACCGGGAAGCCGTTGCCCATGGGCTTGCCCAGCACGACTATGTCCGGCTCGATCCCGGACGGCTGGAAGCTCCACAGGTGGCTGCCGCACCGGCCGTGGCCGGCCTGGACCTCGTCGGCAATGAGCAGGCCGCCAAGGGCCCGCACCCGCCGCGCCACCTCGTGCAGATAGGAGGGCGGTGGGGCCAGGATGCCGTCCGCGGTGAAGGCCGGGTCCACGAACATCGCCGCGAGCCCGCGCTCACCGAGCCCTGCGTCAGCCTCGTCCACGTGGGCGGCGTACCGCTCCGCCCAGCCTGCCTGGTCCCGGGTGTAGACGCCGCGGTACCCGTCGGGCGCGGGCACGGTGCCGACGTGGGCGGGCCGTTCCCCGGCGGCCCACTCCTCGGGCGACAGCGCGTGCGTGGCCTCGGTCAGCCCGTGGTAGGCGAACTCGGTCACCAGGGCGCCGGCATGCCCGGTCGCGGCCCGGGCGATCCGCCAGGCGAGGTCGTTGGCCTCGCTGCCCGAGTTCACCACGATCACGGCATCCAGCCCGGGCGGCAGGGTGGCCTGGAGCCGTTCAGCGAGTTCGACGATCGCCTCGTGCAGGTAACGGCTGTGCGTGGCGAGCAGTCGCTGTTGCTCGGCTACGGCGCGCACCACCCGGGGGTGGCCGTGGCCGACCACGGGGACGTTGTTGTAACAGTCGAGGTAGCGCCGGCCATCGGAGTCGAACAGCCAGGCACCCTCGCCGCGGACCAGATGCACCGGCTGGTCGTAGAACAGCGGGGACCGGGGCAACGCCCGGCGCCGGCGCTCCGCCAGGGCGGCTGTCGCGGACCTGCGGTATGGCAGCCCCCGGCAAGCGTCACGGAAGCGCTCGGCGACCGTGTCCAGCCCCGCGGCCTCGATGCTGTCCAGGAAGGCGGGCGCACCGGCCTGGCTGTCCGCGGCGTAGGCGGCATTGTCGGGGTAGACCCCGAGCCGCCACGTGGTGAGCGTGATGTCGGTGGCGAGCCTGGCGGCCACCAGGTCGGCGAGCAGGCCGGCTTCCTCGTCGTCGAGCGGTGTCACCGCGACGTAGCCGGCGATCATGTTCTCGGCCGCGTCGATCGCGTCGTCCCGCCCGTGCAGCACATCCGCGATGGCGACCGCCAGATCGCACACCAGCGGAGCATGGGTCATGTCCCCGAAGTCGACGATGCCGGTTACCTGGAGATCCTCCCCGAGCAGCAGATTGTTCAGGCTCAGGTCGGCGTGGATCACCTGGGCCCGCAGGCCGGGAAGCACCGGGGCGACCCGGGACTCGAAGCGGTCAATGACCCGCGCCACCTGCGCCCGGCGTGCGGCGTCGGGGACGTGGCCGAGCATCGGCCGCAGCGCTGGCAGGCGGGTGATGTCCCAGAGGATCTCGTAGTCCGCCGCGGGGTGGAAGAACCCTCGCAGCGCCCGGCCCACGCGGGCCGTGGTCTTCCCGATGGACCGCAGCGCCCCGGCGCTGAGCGCCGTCGCCGCCACGGTCCGGCCGGGCAGGAAAGTGAACAGCCGCACCGGGTAGGTCCGGCCGTCCAGCCCGGGTACCTCCGCCCACGGGTCCCCGCTTGTGCACGGGATCGCGCGCATCACCGGCAGGCCCGGGTCGACCCGCTCGATATGGCGCAGGGCGGCCGTCTGCATGCCCAGGACCGGCCGGGTGTCCGCCGGGTTGGAGATCTTGAAAAGGAACCGCTGCCCGGCGGCGGTGTCCACCCGGAAGTTCTGGTCCCGCTCGCCGGCCAGCGCGGTGAGGGAGCCCGTCACGCCGAAGCCATCGTGGAGAATCTGCCGGGCCGCCTCCTCGGCGAACGCGGGCGGCGCACTCGCCAGCGGATCGTCTGCCAGCGGGTCGTCCGCCGACGGGTCACCCGCGAGCGGGCCCAAGCGCTGCACCATAGGCCCGAAGAGTATCTTGCAGTCCCGGCGACCAGCTAATTTGGGGCCGTGGAAGAGAACAGGGCCCGCCGGGTGGTCGATGCATTGCGCGACCGCGGCATCGATGCCCACATGTTGCATGCCGGGGTGGATCAGTTCGGAGTGCGGGTGAATCTGCACGACGGGCGTCAGGCCGAATGGGACACCGACGGCACCATCGGACTTGAGGCGCAGATCATGCAGGACGGGGACCTGGTCGGGTTCGTGCCCAAGATCGAAGGCTCCGAGGACTTCGACGAGGCGCAGGCCGTCGACGCGATCGCCCGGACCGACTACGACACGCCGATAGCCACGGAGCGCCCGGTGGCACCGCCGCCAGCTCCGGCGCTGTCCCGCGAGGGCGGCCTGTTCCGCCGCTTCCTCGGCGGCTTCCGCGAGCAGTAACCTGCGCCCCCGACGCCATCCCGCCGATCCAGCCGCTTCAGGCTGGCCAGGAAGCTGACCGTGCTGGCACCTCGCCGATGCGTTCGTCATGGTTGGCGCAACCATCACATTCTGCTCAGGCAGCAGGGACAACGGGCACGCACGCTGGCCAGACGCTGTTCGTGGCGTGGCGGCGGCGCGTCCTGGCATGGCGTTGCCCGGCAGATCCCTGGCCGTGTCACTGCTGCGCCCGTGGCTTCGGGCCTGATACCTGAGTGGCATCATCGGCTCAGGGACAGCAACTGGAGTTCCGCTGTATCCACGTGACCTCGTTATCAACGGTGACCAGCCCGCCGTCCGGGCCAGCGGTAGCCCCGCATCGGTGCGGGTCGGCATGCGGAGAGGAGCACGCGCTATGGCCGATAGCGAACTGTTCGAGAGGGGCCTTCAAGCGCGGCGGGATGTGTTGGGCGCTGAGTACGTCGATGCGAACCTCGCCGACGCCGACGAGTTCATGATGGCCTTCCAGCGCGTCGTGACGGAGTGGGCGTGGGGGTACGCGTGGAGCAGGCCGGGCCTGGATCCCAAGACACGCAGCATGCTGAATGTTGCGATCTTGACGGCGCTTGGGCGGCCCGACGAGCTGGGCATCTACGTGAAGGGCGCACTCGCGACGGGCGTATCGGTCGACGAGATCAAGGAGATACTGATTCACGCCACCGTGTACTGCGGCACACCCGCCGGGCGCCAGGCGTTCCGGGCAGCGCATGAGGCTCTCTTGGCCGAGGGCGTGCTACACCCGCACAGCTAAGCGCCTGAAACCGAGGTCGACCCCGAGCCGGGACTTCTGCAAGCGCAGGATGGCCGCGATCCTGCCGGTCGAAGGCACGCCAATCGGCACCCTTGGTTTTGTAAGGGACGGCTCGCCGGGTGCTTGTCACAACTCGGTAGTCCACTCGATGACCAGCCGCCGACCCGGGTCGGCGGCCGCGAGTTTGTCCCATTCGTCACGACACGCTCTTCTGTCATGGTTGCGCCAACCATGACATTGGGCCCGTAACGATCTCGGGACGCGGCGCGCCTAAGGTTGGCTCATCGCGGGGGTCGAGGAAGGGCAGCATTCCGGTGAGGACGATCTCGCGGGCGCGGACGGCACCCGTGGCGGCGGTCGTGCTCGGCGTGCTCGTACTCGGGCTCGCCGTGGCTTCCGTGGTGCTGGACAGCCTCACCCACCCGCCCGGTACGGGCGGACCGGTGGCCGACGCGTTCCTCACGGCGGCCGGGGCGGTGCCCGTGACCGCGGTGGGGACGTTGCTCGCGGTCCGCCGACCGCGCAATCCCATCGGATGGATGCTGCTGGCCATCATGATCGTGGAGTTCAGCCCCACCAGTCAGTACCTGATCCTGGACTACCGGGTGCATCACGGGGCACTGCCCCTGGCCTGGGTGGCGGTGGTGCTCGAGGAATGCTGGCCGATGTTCCTGGTCCTCGTCACGCTGCTGTTGTGGCTGTTCCCCGACGGGACGCTGCCGGCAGGCCGGTGGCACCGGCCTGCCGTGGCCGGCGCGGTCGGCTGGCTGCTGGTCGGCCTGGCCACCTCAAGCCGCGGTGTGCTGGTCGCCGCCGGAGGCGATGTCCGTATCCACGCCAACGGCGATCTGGCCAACCCGCTGCCCGGGGCGATGCGTGTCCTCACCGCGGTACTGATCGTCGGGACCCTGGTCAGCTGGGTGACCTGGCTGGCCCTTCAGGTACCGGCCTACCGGCACGCCAGCGGTGAGCGCCGCCAGCAGCTCAAGTGGCTCTACAGCGGCGCGGGCATCTTCGTTGCCGCGACGATCCTCGGCGTGTTCGTTGTCCCGCTCGCCTTCAAAGAGGTCCCCGGCTGGGCGAACCAGGTGGCGGTCAACGTGCTGGTGACCCTCGGCACGGCAGCCCTGCCCGTCTGCATGGCGGTGGCCATACTGAAGTACCGGCTGTACGAGCTCAACCGCATCATCAGCCGGGTGATCTCCTACACACTGATCACCGTCCTGCTCGGCGGCGTGTTCGCCGGCCTGATTCTCCTGGCCACCCGGGTGCTGCCGGTCAAGGGCCCGCTGGCCGTCGCGGTGGCCACGCTGGTCATCGCGGCGCTGTTCAACCCGCTGCGCAAGCGAGTGCAGCGTGCCGTCGACCGCCGGTTCAACCGGGCGCACTACGACGCCGAGGCAGTCGTGGCCGCGTTCATCGCGCGGCTGCGCCACACGATCGATCTGGACACGGTCCGGGGCGATCTTGCGGACGTCGTCGACGAGGCGTTCCAGCCCTCGCACGTGTCGGTGTGGCTCCCCGGCACCCGGCCGCACGCCGCGGTCCCGGCTCCCGCCCGGACCGGCGCCAGCCAGCCAGGCACGTAAAAGCCGAAACGCGCGCAGCGGCCCGGCCGCGGCACAGACGGCTACGGATCTGGCTGGAGATCGGCCGCGCCGAAGCAGTCGTAGGCCGGGCGGATCAGGTCGGCGATCGGGTGGCCGCGCAGCGCCAGGCTCAGCGGCGGCACCTGGTCAAGGACCGGGGTGCTCGACGTGGCAGGCGGGCTGGTCACCGGAAGCGGCGCGGGCATCGCGAAGAACGAGCCAAGGCAGTCGGCCAGCGGCACCCCGCCCGGCTCGCCCGAGTCCACCGTGACCCCGCCGCGGGCCGCGTGCAGGCCGGCCAGCAGATCCTCCCGGGTGCGCCCGCGCCAGGCCAGGATGCTGAACGGGTCATCGTCGAAGGCCTCGGCGAGCAGGTAGAACACGGCCGCGATGTGCTTGCACGGGACCTCCCAGTCCGGGCAGGAGCAGTACATCGACAGTTCGGCCGCGGAGGCCGGGAACAGCGCAAGACCCAGTTCGGCGAAGACGTCCTCGATGTCCTCCGGCATCTCGCCCGCCAGCAGCTTTGCCGAGTACCAGGCGCTGGCGGCCAGCGCGCGCTCGGCCGCGTCCCACTCCGGCATGCCGAACGCGTCAAGCCCGACGCGGACGCGGTACGGCTGCACCCTGCTGCCCTGGACCAGCGCGCTGACCATGCCCGGGGCCACGTCCAGCGAGATCACCTGGCCGCGACGGGCGTAGTTGCGGCCGCGTTCCAGCCGGCCGCCCACGATGATGGCCTCCAGAACCGCGATGAACCGCCCGGACCACCAGGTCTGCCCGATCACGCCGCGCGTGCTGCGCGCCTTGAGCCCGCCTTCCACGGCCAGCGGCCGGGTCGGCTCCGAGGGAAACCAACGCCGTGGCCGCCCGCCCGGGTCCTCAGTCACCGACGGCCTCCGCGGACAGCTCGAACATCGAGCGCAGCTCACCGGTGGACAGTTCGGTCAGCCAGCCCTCCCCGTCGCTGATCACGAGGTTGGCGAGGGCCTTCTTCTCTTCGATCATCTCGTCGATCTTCTCTTCCAGGGTTCCGGTGCAGATGAACTTCCGCACCTGCACGTTGCGCTTCTGGCCGATACGGAAGGCGCGGTCGGTGGCCTGGTTCTCCACCGCCGGGTTCCACCACCGGTCGAGGTGGATCACATGATTGGCCGCCGTGAGGTTCAGCCCGGTGCCCCCGGCGCGCAGCGACAGCAGGAACAACGGCGGGCCGTCCCCAGACTGGAATCTGGTCACCAGTTCGTCCCTGCGCTTCTTCGAGGTTCCCCCGTGCAGATAGGAGATGTCGGTGCCGAAACGCGCCGCCAGGTGCGGCAGCAGCATCGCGGCGAACTCGGTGAACTGGGTGAAAAGAAGGGCCTTGTCCCCCTCGGCGAGAATCTCCTCGCAGATCTCCTCCAGCCGGATCACCTTGCCCGACCGGGTGCCCACGGCGGACCGGTCATGCAACAGCAGCGCCGGGTGGTTGCACACCTGCTTGAGCTTGGCCATCGCCGCGAGCACGTTGCCGCGGCGCTCGATCCCCTGCGAGTTCTCGATCTTCTCCATCATGTCGTCGACCACCGACTGGTACAAGGATGCCTGCTCGGTGGTCAGCCGGCAGTACTGCTTGATCTCGATCTTTTCCGGCAGGTCGGTGATGACGGCCGGGTCGGTCTTCAGCCTGCGCAGCACGTAGGGGCGGGTGATGGCGCGCAGCCGCTCGGCGGGCTCGGTCTGGCCGTGCCGCTCGACCGGGATGGCGTAGCGGGTGCGGAACTTGTCGGCCGGCCCGAGCAGGCCGGGATTGAGGAAGTCCATCAGCGACCACAGCTCGGCCAGCCGGTTCTCCACCGGGGTCCCGGTCAGCGCGACCCGCTGCCCGGCACGCAGCCGCCGCACCGCCCTGGCCGCCTGGGACAGGCTGTTCTTCACCGCCTGGGCCTCGTCGAGCACGACCCGCCGCCACTCATAGCCGGCCAGCTCCTCGATGTCCCTGGTCGCCGTGGCGTACGTGGTGACCATCAGGTCGGCCTGCGCCAGCCGGTCGGCCAGTTCTCCCTCGCGCAGCCGCTCCCGCCCGTGGTGGGCGTACACCCGCAACGCGGGCGCGAACCTCTCCGCCTCCCGCTGCCAGTTGCCGACCAGCGACATCGGGCACAGCAGCAGCGTCGGCGGCTCGTCCGCGCGCTCGGCGCGGTGCACCGCCTCCAGCGCCAGTAGCTGCACGGTCTTGCCCAGCCCCATGTCGTCGGCCAGGCACGCGCCGAGGCCGAGCGAAGAAAGGAAGGCCAGCCAGGAAAGGCCCCGCTCCTGGTAGGGCCGCAGCTTGGCGTGGAAATTCGCCGGCAGGGGGACAGAACGCACTTTGTCCGAAACGGAACCACCCAGCAACTCGCCGACCCAGTCGTCGGCCTGGATCCCGGTGACCGGCAGCGGAGTGGCCGAGTCCTCGGGATGTGCGGCGGCCAGGCGAAGGATCTCCCCCGCTGACATCCGCCCGGCCTTGTTCCGTGCGAGGAAGTCCAGGCCCCGCTTGAGCTGGTCGGGGTCCACCGCCACCCACTGGCCGCGCAGCCGGACCAGCGGTGCCTTGGTCTGGGCGAGCGCGGCGATCTCCGCCTCGCTGAGCGTGTCGTCGCCGACCGCGAGCCGCCAGCGGAAGTCCATGAGCTGGTCCTTGCCGAACTTGCCCGGCTTGGCCACCACGCCATCGGTCGGGGTGTGCGCCGACATCGTCAGGCCGAGCCTGGCGCGGCGGTCCCACCAGGACGGCAGCAGGACCCCGAAGCCGGCCTCGTCCAGTGCCGGGGCCACGGCGGACAGGAAGCGGTAGGCGCCGTCGGCGTCCAGATCCAGGGCGCACGGCCGCGCCTGGCGCAGGCCGCCCGCCAGTTCGGGGTAGATCCGGCTGGCCCGGCCCAGCTCACCGAGCAGCAACTCCTGCGGACGGGGCAGCCAGCGGCTCAGGGTGCCGTCATCGGCCCAGGTCTGCTCGGCCGGGATCAGCAGGCTCGGGTCGGCGATGGACTGAAGCAGGAACTCCAGCCGCCAGCCCGGCTCGGGCTCCTCGGCCTGGCCGGGTGCACCGCCATCCCCGGCAGCCAGCGCCAGGCCGGTGTCCCGGCCGTCGGCTGACTCGTGCCCGGGTACTCCGGGCCCGGCGGCGCCGGCCGCGTCGAACAGCACGTCGTCCGGCTCCGTGGTGACCTCGGCCAGCCGGAACGTGGCCCGTGCCGGGCCGGTCCTGCCGGTGCCGATGTCCTCCCACGGTGCCAGCGCACGGGCGAGCGCGGACAACTCCCCCGGTTCGGCATCGAAGCGGCCGTCCGACCCGGTGAGCGCCGTCAGCCACGCCTCGGCCGCGGGCAGCCGGGCAGGCAGGCGGCCCCGCCGGGGCGGCACCAGCGTGGGGGCGGCCCGCAGCGCGTCGCGGGCCGCCGCGTCCACGAGCGCCGCCAGCGCCGCCGCCAGCACCTCGTGCGGATCGGCGTGGTCCGGTACCGCCCGGCAGACCGGGGGCATCGCGGCCACCAGGGCGTGCATGGCCGCGACATCAGGCCCCTGGATGACCGGGCGCCACCGCGCCACCGCACCGGCACCGTCATGATCCAGCGTGGGAAGCACCCGGCCACGGGCGACCAGTTCGGTCGCGAAGGCAGCCAGGCCCACCAGGTAATCCATGGAGGCGCCATACCGGACGCCGGGTGCCCGTTCCGGGATGGCGGCCAGCGCCGGGGCTGCGTAGAGCATGACAATCGGGACCGTCCAGGGCAGCAACGCCGGCTCCGAACGGGCCGCCGGGCGCGGCGTGGTCCTGATCAGTTCTGGTGAGTCAAGCGGGGACATCCGCAGCGACGGCAGCAGCAGGTCTGCCTCGGCCGGCTTGCCCGCGTGCAGCGCGGTGAGCACGCTCGCGGGCGCGGCGAACGGGTGCGGCCGGGCCGACCGGAGGGCGTGGCTGGTGCTGGCGACCGGAAGCTCGGAGTCCTCGGCCCACAGGCACAGCCCATCGCGGGCGGTCCAGAACCCGTGCAGCACCAGCATGGGGGATTCGCTCCAGCGGCCGGGGTATGTCGCTGCAGCTTAGCCGCAGGTGCCGACACCACGGCCGGCTTCCCGGCCAGCCAGTGGGAGAACGTTGCGTGCAGTATCGCAGTACCGCAGTATCAGCGCCGCCGCGAATGCATGCTGGCCCTGCGCGCCTGGGCGGGGGGCCGTTCGGCGACCGCGGGCGGGGCAAGCTGCGCCGCGGCGTCCATGGCGCCGCCGCCCTCGCGCGGCCGGAGGTCCATCTCGAAGCGCGCGTCCAGCGCGGTCGCGAGGCTGGCGAGCGTGCGCAACGTGAGGTTCTCGCCGCCGGAAAGTACCTGGCTGATCCGCCCCGGCGAGACGCCCATGCGGCTGGCCAGGTCCGCCCGGGTGAGGCCACGCTCGCGCATGTGCCAGTTGATCTCGTTCATGAGCTGCGTGACCAGCAACGACAGCTCTTCATCCACGCGGGCCTCGGTGGCCTCCTGGCCGGAGGTAACGCCTAGTCGAAGGCCCATAGCTGGCTCCAGGTGGGTTGCGTCGCGCGGGTTTAGCCGTAGCTAAATATATAGGCAGAGCTAAAGAAAGTGTCGCCGGGGCGACGATCTGCTAACCGCGGCCCGCTCACCCACGGCCGGAAGAGTTACCAAGATGTTATCGGCTGTGCCTGGCGGGCCGCCGCGGCGCCGCCGCCCTGCCGCCCGGCAGGTCCGGGCTTCTGCTGCTTGACCTGCGAAAACATGTCGCACCCGAGGATAAGGCCCGGCCTGCGGCCGATGGCTTACGGCGGCCGGCGGCACGGCCGGGGATGCTCGGCCGCCTCATCCGCCCCGCGCCCGGACCGCCGCGGGCCGCCCCGGCCGCATGCCCGGCCGCGGATGCGCCGGGAGGGCCCGATTTCGCCTGGCTAGATCCGGAATGAACTGCGACCATTGAGCCTGGGGACATGCTCACCGCCGCAATGGCGAAGCGGGGGCGGCAGACGAGGGGGTACCGGAGCCGTGCCGGGCTGGTTCGCGGGGGTCGCCGGGACATTCGTTTTGTCCATGGTGTCTGCTTACGCATTCCTGCGGCTGCGCTACCGCGGGGCCGGGTATCCGTTCAGCCGGCGGGCGAAGTGGTGGGCCATGAGCGTCATTCTGCTCACGGCAATCCTCGCGACCGGGGTAAGCCTGGCCGCGGTCGCGGTCACCGACCACGTCCGCGCCGCATTTGTCGGCCTGGTGATACCCAGTGGCCTGTGGATCGGCCAGGTGTCCACCCAGGAGGGACGCAAGCGAACCGCCGCATGGCTGGAACCGCTGATCAGCACTTTGACGTTCCCTTTGCGCCAGCTCTATGACCGGATGGGCGACGACCTGCAGGATTGGTGCGATGCCCGGCTGGATGCGGCATCGACGGCCCCGCAACGAGTCGCGGACGCGGCGCGGTACTACCACAACCAGGTGGGCAGCAGATTAAGGAACAGCCAGGCCAGGGATCAGCTCAACCGCTGGCGCGAATCCATCGAGCACAAGACAAGCATCGTCCGGCTGATAAGCCTGGACACGACCCCGGCCAGGCTGAATGCCGCATTGCAATGGCACCCGTCCACCCGGGATTCGGGCCGGTACCGCGCTGACGATCTGGAGTATCTGGCCGGCCGCTGGAGAGCGAGGCACAGAACGAGCTATATCTGTTCCTGGCACAGGTGTACCGGCTCGGATTCCACAAGCTGCTGATCTACCCGCACCGCCCGCCCACGCCCGTGCACAGCAGGCGTCCCCCGCTCGCCGACCACAACGCGGCGGCGGAGTAAGCGGCGGCGGAGTAAAAGGCATGGGCCCGGCTGGCTCCGGCGGTGCCACATGGCGTGCTCAGCAGCCACATTGCGTGCTCAGCGGCCAGATCGCGGCTCCGTTGCGGGGGGCTGCTGAACCGTGGTACAACGAGCCGAATGATCACCGATCCTGGCGCTGCGCCGCCCGCTGCCGCAGGTGACCCGGCTGCCGCAGCGGCAGCCGTTCACGTCTCCGGCCTGCGGAAGCGCTACGGGGATGTGGTCGCGCTCGCCGGTGTGGACCTTGTCATCGGGGCAGGCGAGTTCTTCACACTGCTCGGCCCGTCCGGATCGGGCAAGACGACACTGCTGCGGCTGATCGCCGGGTTCGAACGCCCGGACGCCGGCCGGATCGAACTCGGCGGCACCGACGTCACCCGGGTGCCGCCCTACTCCCGGAACGTCAACACCGTGTTCCAGGACTATGCGCTGTTCCCGCACATGACGGTGGCGCAGAACATCGAATACGGCCTGCGGGTGCGGCGAGTCGCCAAGACGGACCGGCGCGAGAAGGTGGACCGCGCCCTGGAAATGGTCCGGCTGCCCGGGCTCGGCGCCCGCAAGCCCGCCCAGTTGTCAGGCGGCCAGCGCCAGCGCGTCGCGCTGGCCCGCGCGATCGTGAACGAGCCCGAGGTGCTGCTGCTCGACGAGCCCCTCGGTGCGCTCGACCTCAAGCTCCGCCAGGAGATGCAGCTAGAACTGCTCCGGGTCCAGCGCGAGGTGGGCATCACCTTTATCTATGTCACACACGACCAAGAAGAAGCGCTGACCATGAGCGACCGTATCGCGGTGCTCAACGGCGGCAGCATCGAGCAGATCGGCGGGCCGGTCGAGGTCTACGAGCGGCCCCTGACCCCGTTCGTGGCTGGCTTCATCGGCGTCTCCAACCTGATCGAGCGGGCTGGCCACACGATCACGGTGCGGCCGGAGAAGCTCATCCTGATCGAGGAGGACGAGCCGGACCAGCCCGGTGCGCACACCGAGCCCGGCCAGGTCCGCGATGTGATCTACGCGGGAGTCCTCACCCGTTTCGTGGTTGACCTGGACGCTGGCGGCGAACTCGTCGTCAGCAGGCAGAACGCCGAGGCCCGGACGGGCATCACCGCGGGCAGCCGGGTGCGCATCGCCTGGCGGCCCGACCAAGCATTCACAATCCCGCGCGGACCCGATCAGGGTTCGGGCTCTGGGGAGGGTAACCAGTGATCCCAATAAACCGGCGGCGCATCTCGCGTCCCCTATCGGCCGCGCTCGCACTGACCGTCGCATCCGTCATCGCCGCGGGCTGCGGCAGCAGCAGCGGGAGCAGTAGTGGCAGCAGCACACAAGGAGGAGGCGTCGCCGGGCAGAGCGTGCCGACGGCGAGCCTGCCCGTGCTCAAGAAGATCGGCAAGGGCGAGGGCCAGCTCAACCTGATCGCCTGGGAGGGCTACCTGAACCCGATCTGGGTGAAGCCGTTCGAGCAGCAGACCGGATGCCAGGTCAACGCGAAATACGCGGGCAGCTCCGACGAAATGGTCGCGCTGATGAAGAACGGCGGCGGCGGCCAGTACGACATGGTGTCCTCCTCGGGCGACGCGGACCTGCGCATCCTTTACGCGGGCGATGCGCACCCGGTGAACATCAACCTGATCCCGAGCTGGAAGGACTTCTTCCCCGCGTTCAAGTCCCCGCCGTTCAACACCATCAACGGCGTGCACTACGGGGTGTCCCTGCAATGGGGCCCGAACGTGCTCATGTACAACACCAAGGACTTCCCGGCCGCGCCGCCGTCCTGGAGCGTCATCTACGACCCCAAGTACAAGGGCCAGGTCACGGTCCCCGACAACCCGATCCAGATCGCCGACGCGGCGCTTTACCTGGAGAAGCACAAGCCGGCCCTGGGGATCACCGACCCCTACGAGCTGACCCAGCCGCAGTTCACCGCGGCGGTGAACCTGCTTGCCACGCAGCGGCCCCTGATCGAGAAGTACTGGGCACTGGCGTCCCAGGAGATCTTCGACTTCAAGAACGGCAACGCGATCGTCGGCGCGGGCTGGCCGTACCAGGTCAGCACGCTCAAGGCGGCGCACTTCCCGATCGGCACCACGATCCCGAGCGAGGGCGCTACCGGCTGGGCGGACACCTGGATGCTGGCGGCCAAGGCGCCGCACCCGAACTGCGCCTACAAGTGGATGCAGTACATCAGCACGCCGAAGGTCCAGGCGGAGCAGGCGGTCAACTACGGCGAGACTCCGGACAACAAGCTCGCCTGCCCCATCATGAACCAGCTACAGCCTGGCTCCTGCGACGAGTACCACGCCAACGCGCCGACCAGCTACTTCGACAGCATCAAGCTGTGGAAGACGCCGATCGCGACCTGCGACAACGGCAAGCCCGACTGCGCGCCCTACGCCGAGTGGGTGTCCGCGTGGAATACCCAGGTCAAGTGAGATTGGTTGGCAGCAATCCCGGGACCGGCGGCCCGTGGCGGTGACCACGGCCGCCGGGCCGGGAACGCAGGCCGGGCGGGAAGGGATCTGGTCCCGCGTCAGCGCGGCGCTGTGGCGCCGGCCCTGGGCGCGGGCCACCCTGCTGCTCACCCCGCCGCTGGCCTGGTTCGTGCTGATCTACCTGGCCGCGCTGGCCGTGCTCCTGGTCACGGCGTTCTGGCAGATCAACCCGTTCACCACGAACATCGAGCGGGTCTGGAGCCTGGGCAACCTGCAGACGATCGTGTCCAGCCCGGCCTACCGCGGCATCATCCTGCGGACGGTCGGGATGGCGGCCGCGGTCACGCTCACCGACACCATCGTGGCCTTTCCGTTCGCCTACTTCATGGCGCGCATCGCGTCCGGGCGGACCAGGACGGCCCTGTTCATGGCGATACTGCTGCCGCTGTGGGCGAGTTACCTGGCGAAGATCTACTCCTGGCTGCTGATCTTCACCCACGGCGGGGTCCTGGACTGGACGCTGGGCAAGATCGGCCTCGGCCAGGTGCACCTGATCTACACCAACTGGGCCGTGTACACCGTGTTCTGCTATCTCTGGCTGCCGTTCATGATCATTCCGGTGTACGCGGCGCTGGAGCGCATCCCGGCCTCACAGATCGAGGCATCGCAGGACCTGGGCGGCCGCACCTGGCGAACCACGCGCATGGTGCTGCTCCCGCTCGCCCTGCCCGGCATCGTCGCCGGGTCGATCTTCACGTTCTCGCTGACGCTCGGCGACTACATCACGCCGCTGCTGGTCGGCGGCACCAGCGCCAACTTCATCGGCAACATCATCTACACGAACATCGGCATCGCGAACAACGTGCCGTTCGCCGCCGCGATGGCACTGTTCCCCATCGCCATCATGGCCATCTACCTGCTCGCCGCCCGGGCGCTCGGCGCGTTCGAGGAGATCTGAGCGCCATGGAACCGAAGAGCCTGCGCGTTGCACTGCGGATCTGGGTGGGGCTGGTCCTGGCGTTCCTGTTCGTGCCGATCGTGCTCATCGTGCTGTACGCGTTCAACTCCTCGAACATCGAAAGCTGGCCGATCTCGCATTTCTCGCTGCACTGGTTCGCCGTCGCGTGGCACGACCAGCAGGTGCGCAGCGCGTTCCTGTTGTCGGTGCGGGTCGGGCTGGTCGCCACCGCCCTGGCGCTGCTGCTCGGCTCCGCGGTGGCCTACGCGCTGTACAAGTTCACGTTCTTCGGCCGCGACGCGATCTCGTTCCTGCTCGTACTGCCGCTGGCCCTGCCCGGCATCATCACCGGGATCGCGCTGAACTCGTTCTTCTCCTTCACCGGGATCCAGCTCGGCACGCTGACGATCGTGATCGGCCACACCACGTTCTGCATCGTGATCGTCTTCAACAACCTGATCGCCCGGCTCCGCCGCACGCCGGGGTCGCTCGCCGAGGCCTCGGCGGACCTCGGCGGGCGCGGCTGGCAGACGCTGCGCTTCGTGATGCTGCCGATGACCGCGACCGCCCTGGTGTCCGGCGCGCTGCTCGCGTTCGGCCTGTCGTTCGACGAGGTCATCGTGACCGTGTTCACCGCGGGCGCACAGAACACGCTGCCCCTGTGGATCTTCGGCGCGATCCGGCTCGGCCAGCAACTGCCCGAGGTGAACGCCGTGGTGTCGATCGTCATCCTGCTGACGATCATCCCGGTGGTGCTGGCGGCGCGGCTGGCCGGGGCCGGTTCGGTCAGCCGTGCGGGCGCCGCGGCCGCGGCGGTCACCGCCACCGGCGCGGGAGGCTAGCCATCCTTCTGGTCTGACCATTTCGCCCCGGGGCGGGCTGGAGTAGCATCCATGGCTACCCACGAGTGGGGAGCTGCCATGGGACTGGCCTATGAGCGCATGGGGTCGGGACCGCCGCTGGTCCTGCTGCACGGGGTGGGGCACCGCCGCCAAGCGTGGGGGGCCGTGCTCGACCGGCTGACGCCGCACCGGGACGTGATCGCAGTCGACCTGCCCGGGCACGGCGAGTCGCCGCCACTGGAGCGCGATCGGCCGGTGCTGGACGCGCTGCTCGGCCCGGTGCGCGCGCTGCTCGACGACCTCGCCGTGGCGCACCCGCACGTGGCCGGGAACTCGCTGGGCGGCAGGCTCGCGCTGGAGTCGGCGGTGGCCGGCTGGGCCGCATCGGCGACCGGGCTGTCACCCGCCGGGTTCTGGCGCAGCGAGCGTGAGGCCACGATGGCGCGGGCGACCTTCAAGGTGATGGAGGCCGCGGGCGGCCGGCTGCAGCGCTTCGGCCCGGTACTGTCGCGGCACACCGCGGGCCGGGCGCTGACCTATGGCGCCATCGTGAACAGGCCCTCGCGGATGACCGCCGAGCAGGCGGCGGGCGACATGGCCGCATTCCTGGCCGCCCACGACGCGCTGGCGGCGATCCTGGCGGAACTCACGCCGTTCACCGGGCAGATCCCGGACGGCATCCCGGTCACGATCGCCTGGGGAACCAAGGACAGGCTGCTCCGGCCGCCCCAGGTGCTTGTCGCCAAGGCGCGGCTGCCGCAGGCCCGGATCCGGCCGCTGCCCGGCTGCGGGCACGTGCCGATGACCGACGACCCGGCGCTGGTCGCCGACGTCCTGCTGCAAGGCAGCGGCCGCCTGACCAGCCAGCCCGCCGCGCAGCGGGACGGCCGCTAGCTGTCCTGGGGCGGCGTGAGCGGCAGCCGCACCTGCAGGCGGGTGTTTCCGGGGACCGACTCGGCGCGCAGGTCGCCGTGATGCCGGTTCACCACGATCCGCCACGAGATGTCCAGCCCCAGCCCAGTACCCTGGCCCACCGGCTTGGTGGTGAAGAACGGCTCGAAGATCCGCTCCTTGATGCCGTCCGGGATGCCAGGCCCTGTGTCCGCGAACTCCACGAGCAACCGGTCGCCATCGATCGCGGTGCGGACCGTGAGCGTGCCGTGACCGTCCATGGCCGCACAGGCGTTGTCGATCAGGTTCGTCCAGACCTGGTTGAGCTCGCTCGGGTAGGCCGGGATCCGGGGCAGCCCCGGCCCGTAGTCCCTGACCACGGTGATGCCGTCCCCCAGCTTGGTGGACAGCATCGTCAGGGTGCTGTCCAGCAGGTCGTGCACGTCCACCACCTGGTACGGCGCCCGGTCCAGTTGTGAGTACTGCTTCGCGGCGCCAACCAGGGACGAGATCCGGGTGACCGAGTCGGAGATCTCGTTCATCAGCAACTCGGTCTCGACCGTGTAGCCCAGCCAGCGCACCGCGCCGTCCAGCCCGTCGCCCGGCGCGGTGGCGCCGCCCGGTACCGCCGCTCCGGTGCCGTCCACCTCGCAGGACGCCCCGGCCTCCTCGGCCATGGTCGCCGCCACCTGGTCGAGCCAGGCCGTGTCCAGGCCCGCCTGGACGAAGACCGGCGCGAGATCCCAGCCGTTGGTGACGCCGTGCTCGTCGAGCCAGTCGGTGAGCGCGTCTTCCCGGTCGGACGCCTCCAGCGGGCTGAGCGATGGCGCCTTGGCGACCCGCTCCGCCGCCTCCTCCTGCAGCCTCACCAGCGCGGCGAGCGCCATCGGCGGATGCGGTGACCCCGCGATCAGGCCCAGCTTGCGGCGCATGCCAGCCACGCGCTGGCGTAGCGCACCGGTGGCGCTCACCGCCGCAGACGCCGGGTTGTTCAGCTCATGGGTCAGCCCCGCCGACAGCGACCCCAGCGCGAGCAGCCTTTCCCGCTGGCCGATGGCTTCCTGTGCGTTCTTGTTGCCGAAGATCAGCCCTTCGAGCAGGTGCACCGCCATGGGGAACCAGTCGTTCATGAGCTGGGCGAACTTGTCCGCGCTGAGCACGAAGAACCGGGACGCCTCGGTGATCCGCACCGAGTTGTTGTAGACCTGCGGCACGCGATCGCCCAGGTATGCCATGAACGCCCCCGCGTACACGCCGACGCTGGACGTTCTGCCGGTCTCGATGTCATCCGCGCCAACCCGCCGGGACATGACGACCGTCCCGCTCAGCAGCACGTAGAGCTTTTCCGCGGGCTCCCCCTCGGCGTACAGCATTCCCGGCTCGACGTACTCGACATGGCCTTCGCGGCAGAGCCACACGAGCTGGTCGCCGGTGAGCTTCTCGAACAGGAACAGCTTGCGCAGTTCCTCCGGGCTGCAGACCACGGGCGGGCCGCCCGGGGCCGGTCCGGCGCTCACGTCCGCTCCAGGTACCGGTGCACCAGCATGACGGCCATTGCGCCCTCCCCTACCGCCGAGGCGACCCGCTTGGCGGATTCCGCCCGGACATCTCCGGCCGCGAAGATACCGGGCACGCTCGTTTCCAGGTGATACGGCGCCCGGTCCAGCGGCCAGCCGGCCAGCCGCTCACCCCCGCCCGCCAGGTCGGGACCAGCGAGCACGAAACCCCGCTCGTCGCGGTGCACGACACCGTCGAGCCAGCTGGTCCGCGGGGCCGCGCCGATGAACACGAACAGCCACTGCGCGTCGACCACCTCGGTGCCGCCGTTATTGCTGTCGCGCAGCGTGAGCCGCTCCAGGTGGCCGTCACCGTGGGCCTCGGCGATCTCGGTGCAGGTGCGCACGGTGATGTTGGGGATCTTCTCGATCTGCTCGATCAGGTAGTGCGACATGGATTTGCGCAGCGACGGGGCGCGGACCAGGATCGTCACGGAGTTGGCGGCACGGGACAGGTACACCGCGGCCTGGCCTGCCGAGTTGGCTCCACCGACGATGTACACGTCGTGCCCGGCACAGCCGGTGGCCTCCGTCAGCGCCGATCCGTAGAAGACCCCGAGGCCGGTCAACTCGTTGATACCGGGCGCGCGGAGCTGCCGGTAGGCCACCCCTGTCGCGAGAATCACAGCGTGGGCGGCGATCGCGGTCCCGTCGGAGAACCGGACCGTCCGCGCCGGGCCGTGCACCTCCAGGCCGGTCACCTCACGGGTGGTGAGCAGTTCCGCGCCGAACTTGGTGGCCTGCCGCCGGGCCCGTTCGGTGAGCTGGGCGCCGGACACCCCGTCCGGGAAACCGAGGTAGTTCTCGATCCGTGAACTCTGGCCCGCCTGCCCGCCGGTCGCCCGTTGCTCCACCAGGACGGTGCGCAGGCCCTCCGAGGCGCCGTAAACGGCTGCGCCCAGGCCGGCCGGCCCACCGCCGATGACCACCAGGTCGTAGAACTTCGCCGACGGCGTGGTCGCCAGTCCCACCCGGTCCGCAAGCTCGGCGTCGGAGGGCCCGACCAGCGCCTTGCCGTCCGGGGTGATCACCACGGGCAGCGTCATCCCGTCCGCCTCCGCCGCGTCGAGGAGTCGCTTGCCCTCCGCCTCGTCCGACTGGTACCAGCGGTAGGGCACCTGGTTGCGGGCCAGGAACTCGCGGACCTCCGAGGAACGCGCCGACCAGCGGTGCCCGACCACCTTGAGTTCCTCCACCGGCCGGCGATCGGCCGACAGCCACGACTCAAGTAGCGAATCCACCACCGGGTAGAGCTTCTCCTCGGGCGGGTCCCAGGGCTTGAGCAGGTAGTAGTCCAGGTCCACCACGTTGATCGCGTCGATAGCGGCGCCGGTGTCGGCGTAGGCGGTCAGCAGCGCCCGCCGGGCCGCGGGATAGATGTCCATGGCCTGTTCGAGGAACTCGATGCCGTTCATCTCCGGCATCCGGTAGTCGGCCAGGAGCACCGCCACCTGCTCGCCGCGCAGCTTCATCTGCCGCAGCGCGTCGAGAGCCGCGTCCCCGGACTCGGCGCGCACGATCCGGTGCCGCTCGCCGTACTTGCGCCGCAGGTCCCTGGCCACGGCGCGGGACACGCCTGGGTCGTCGTCCACCGTCAGGATGACCGGCCGCGCCTGGCCCACCCGAGCCGACCTGCCCGCTGAGGTCGCCGGGCAGACCGGCCGCCTCCGGCGCACCGGGGGCCGTCATGGGCGCTTGATCCTTGCACGAGAGACCGTAACCGGCCGATACCACCGCATCCACTCATGGTAGGTCGCCCGGCGGCGGGTGGCCCGGCGCAATGGTTCGCCGGGAGCGGAAGCGACCGCTCCGGGCGCGGGCCCAGCCCGGAGGGGAGAACGCCGTAGGAGGCCCCGCCGGCGACCGTGCCGTCAGTACGACGCGGTGATCGTGCCGGCCGGGCCGTCGACGGTCATCGTGCCCCCGTAGGGAAGCACCCACTGTGGGTCGGTGTGGCCGATGTCGACGTTGAAAACGATCATCGCCTCGGGGTTGTAGGCATCGAACGCCGCGATCACGGCATCGCGCTGCGCGGTCCGGTACGGCTCCCGCTTGTCCGGGCTGACCGGCCGGTCGATGCTGGTCGCCTTGGCGGTGCCGAACACCACGGCGGGGAACTGGGCGAGCAGCCCGCGCTCGCCCATGTTGCGCAGGATCCGGAATACCTCCTCCGACGAGGGCAGCTCCTCGGAGGTTTCCAGGATCAGCACGCATCCGGCGTAGTCCTCGGCCGGCCGGATCCAGCGCCCAACGGCAAGCGTCCACTCCAGGATCTCCAGGCTGCCGCCCCAGGTCGGCCCGGTCACCACCCGGTCGGCCCGGTGCCACACCCAGCCCGGGGCCGGCGAGGCCGGCGCGGGATAGCGCAGCCCCTCCGGGTCTGCCCAGCTCAGCTCGACCTCGCTGAACCGGTCCACCTCATGCAACGGCAGGTCGCCACCGCCGAAAAGGGCCGCCCGCAGCGATGCCGTGGACACCGGATGCAGCCCGCCGGGACGGCCGAGATGAACCATGGTCGAGCCGCCGTGGTACCCGGCGACCCCGTGGTACCACAGCCAGTTGAGCAGGTTGGTGTTGTCGCTGTAGCCGAAGAACGCCTTGGGGTTCGCCATCACGACCTCGGGGTCGAGGAACGGCAGAACGGTGATCTGGTCGTCCCCGCCGATCGTGGCAAGCACGGCCTTGATGTCCGGGTCGGCGAACGCCGCCATCAGGTCATCCGCCCGGGCCTGCTGCGGGGCACCGAGCTGCCGGGTGGTCGGGTACTCCACGGGCTCAAGCCCGATCTCCTCGCGGAGCCGGGTCATCGCCAGTTCGTGTACCTCGGGGAAGGGGCCCGGCGCGGCGAACGATGGCGATACCACCGCGACCCGGTCGCCGGGGACGAGCTTGCCGGGGATGGTCAGGTGTGGGCGCACCCGACCATCCCACCACGACCCGCCGCCTCGCGGGCGGACAGTATCGTGAGGCGCATGCCCGGTGACCGCGTCCTCGTGACCGGCAGCGCCGGGCACCTGGGCGAGGCGCTGGTGCGCGTACTGCGCGCTGCCGGGCGTGACGTCGTGGGCTTGGACCTGCTCGCCTCCCCGTTCACCACGAACGTCGGCTCCATCACCGACCCCGCCACGGTCCGCGGCTGCCTCGATGGGGTAGGTGCCGTGCTGCACCCGGCGACACTGCACAAGCCGCACGTGGACTCGCACGGCCGCCAGGATTTCGTGGACACCAACATCACCGGGACGCTGACCCTGCTCCAGGAGGCGGTCGCCGCTGGTGTCGGCAGCTTCGTGTTCACCAGCACCACGAGCGCCTTCGGGCGGGCACTCACCCCCGCGCCGGGCGCGCCCGCCTCGTGGATCACCGAAGAGGTCGCCCCGGTGCCACGCAACATCTACGGCGTGACTAAGACGGCGGCGGAGGATCTGTGCGCGCTCATCCACGCGGACCACGGCCTCCCCGTCGTGATCTTGCGGACATCCCGCTTCTTTCCCGAGCCTGACGATGTCGATGCGGTACGCAACTCCTACGCTGACGCCAACATCAAGGCGAACGAGTTCCTCTACCGGCGTGCCGATATCGCCGACGTGGTGGACGCCCACCTGCTCGCGCTTGGCCGCGCGCCCGCGATCGGCTTCGGGCGTTACATCGTCAGCGCGACGACGCCGTTCACCCCCGCCGACCTGGCCCCGCTGTGTGCCGATGCGCCCGCGGTAGTACGCCGTCTGTTCCCCGACGCCGAAGCGGAGTATGCGCGGCGGGGGTGGCGGATGTTCGGCCACATCGACCGGGTCTACGTGAACGAGCGCGCTCGCGCGGACCTGGGCTGGGCGCCCGCCTACGATTTCCGCCACGTGCTCGACCTGCTCAAGGCCAACGAGGATCCGCGCAGCGCCCTTGCCCGTGCGGTGGGTGCCAAGGGATACCACCCCTTCTCCACAGGCCCGTACACGGTCCGCTAGGGCACCGATGCCCGTCCGCGACAGCAAAAGCCGTGGTCAGGCCCCGGAGGGCCTGACCACGGCTGACGGGCAGGGTGGGACCGGGCCGACTCCGGCTAGCCAGGCAGCGAGACGAAGAAGGCCCGGATGTCCCGGACGAGCAGGCCGGGCGTTTCAAGCGCGGCGAAATGGCCACCGGTCTCGAAGTCGCTCCAGTGCACGATGTTGTTGGCGCGCTCGGCGTAGCGGCGGATGGCAATGTCCTCGGCGAAGACGGCCACGCCGGTCGGCACGCCGGAGGGCACGGGCCAGTCGCCCGAATGCATGGACTCGTAGTAGACGACGTTCGCCGAGGAACCCGCGGTTCCGGTGAACCAGTACAGGCTGACATCGGTGAGCATCTCGTCCCGCGAGATCGCGTCCTCGGGCAGCGCGTGACCGGAGTTGGTCCACTCCTTGAACTTCTCCGCGATCCAGGCGAGCTGCCCGGCCGGTGAGTCGGTCAGCGCGTAGGCCAGCGTCTGCGGGCGGGTGGCCTGGATCTGGAAGTAGCCGTTGCCCTCGCTCAGGTAGTGCTGTAGCCGCTGCACCCGCTCCTTCTCCACCGGGCTGAACGCTGCCTGGTCCTCCTCGGGAATATCGCCGAACGGGATGAAGCCCATGGTGGCGGCGTTGACGTGGATGCCGATCAGGTGCTCGGCGTCGACCCGGCCGAGGTCGGGTGCGACGAACGCGCCGAAGTCGCCGCCCTGGGCGCCGTAGCGCTCATAACCGAGCCTGCGCATCAGTTCGGCGAGCGCGCGCGCCATCCGCTTGCTGCCCCAGCCGGGCTCAGCGACGGGACCGGAGAAGCCGAACCCCGGCAGGGACGGGATGACCAGGTCGAACGCCGGGGCGGAGGGGGCACCGTGCCCGCGCGGATCGCTGAGCGGGCCGATCACATGGAGGAACTCCACGATCGAGCCGGGCCAGCCGTGCAGCAGCAGCAACGGCGTGGCCTGCGGCTCGGGCGACTTCACGTGCAGGAAGTGGATCTTCTGCCCGTCGATCTCGGTGATGTACTGCGGATAGGCGTTCAGCCGCGCCTCGGCGGCCCGCCAGTCGAACCCGCTGCGCCAGTAGTCGGCCAGCTCGCGCAGGTAGGAAACGGGTACGCCGCGCTCCCAGTCAGCCCCGGGCAGGCTGGCTGGCCAGCGGGTCCTGGCGAGGCGGTCGGCGAGGTCGTCCAGGTCTGACTGCGGGATATCGATCCGGAACTCCTGGATGCCGGGTGTGGCCGGGCTGGTCATTGCTAAGGCCTCCGAGTCTCGCTAATCTGAACGAAGCGTTCTGTTCAAAGACTATCAGAACTGAATAATCCGTTCAAGAGAGTCAGGGGTATCTATGTCGGCAGGCCCGGCCCGGCTGCGGGGACGCCAGGCGCAGGCGGCGCACAACGACGAGGTCATCCTCCAAGCGGCGCGCGAGGTGTTCCTTGACGATCCGGGCGCGCCGATCGCCGCCGTGGCCGAGCGGGCCGGGGTCGGCATCGGCGCCCTCTATCACCGGTACGCGGGCAAGGAAGACCTGCTCCGCACCCTGTGCCGTAACGGGCAGGAGACCTACCTCGCCGAGATCAGGCGGGCCCTGGCCTCCGACGCCGGACCATGGGAGGCATACACCGAGTTCCTGCGCCGGATCGTGGCCGCCAACACGCACGGCCTGACCGTCCGCCTCGCCGGGATGTTCGTGCCGAGCCAGGAGCAGATGGCCCTGGCCGAGCAGATGCAGTCGCTGGCGATCGAAATGTTCGAACGGGTCCGCGGCACCGGACTGCTGCGCGATGACGTCACCATGCTCGACGTCGAGTTCATGCTCGAGTTCCTCGCTGGCTTCCGGCTCGGCGACGCCGCACGCAGCGCCGAACTCCGGCAGCGCTACCTGGCGGTGATCATCGATGGGCTGCGTTCGGGGCAGCAGACACCACTGCCCGGCCACGCTCCCACCTGGCAGGAGCAGACCGAACGCTGGATCACGCACTAGGAGGGCACGCACTAGGAGGGATGGCCAGGTCATCACCGGCCGTGCCAGACTGGCTAAATGGCGCACTGGCTTGGGGAATCCCGATGAACCTGGCGCTCCTATTGATCCCCGTGGGCGTGCTCCTGGCTGGGTTCGTGGCATTCTGCCTGACCGACCTTGCCCGAGCCACGGAGGTGCGCGGCCTGCCCAAGTGGGGATGGGCGATCCTCTGCCTGGGCATAGGGCTGTCGATCCCGTGGGGCGGGATCGCCTACCTGGTGTTCGGCAAGGTGCGGTCCCCGAAGGCGTCACCGGGCTGACCGGGCAGCGATCAAGGAACCTTGGGGCCTGCCCTGATCGCCGGGCGGCTTGGCGCGCCGGGTATTCAGTTCCCGGCTTGCTGCGCCCGGCTGGGGCGCGAGGCCACGGTGCGGGAACGGCGGGCGAGTTCCTTGGCCCGCACGATGTCGGGGTCGCGCGGGTCCAGCGGCAGCGGCTCCTGCCGCCAGTCCGCCTGGCGATGCCGCTTGGTGATCCTTAGCTGCTTCATGGCGGCCCCCTCGCATATGGTGCCCGGCCTCGCGCGCACCTTGTGAGCGGCGGCCCGGCGATGCGTACCAGGATCGCGGCCGGGCCGCCGGGCGTCATCCGCCGATTGGCGGATAACGCATCCCTCATATGTAGGAGGCGGCAACCGCCGTGCTGATACCCGCGATCCCGCGCATGAATGTAAGCCCGGTGCCTTCTTCTGTCATGGTTGCGCCAACCATGACAGAAGGGCCGGGCGGTGAAGGAGGCTCACGTGACCGCCGGTGCGGTGGTGACTGCTGAGACGGCGGCTGGCCCGCGGCCTTTGTAGGCGATTACGCCAACGACCACATTCTTTTGCAGGCGAGTCAGGACCCGGCGCGGCGCTGCCCGGCGGGTGCACCCCGGGTTCCCGGCCTAGGGCGGGCCAAACGGGATCAGATGCCTGCAGGCCTGCTGCGCGTTCTTGAGCACAGGCTGAGTTGGGCGCAATGCCACTCGGCAACTGCAGTCTCGATGCCGCGCGAGTTCACGACCGGGATCCGCGAACGTGGGCAGCCCGTGTGCGCGCATGCACGCCACGAACTTCAGCGCCTGGGCGGTGAGCTTCTGCCGCTGCGCCGCGGTCATCGGCGGGCCCAGCGGCATCAAATGCTGGCAAGCCTTGCTGGCCGAGTTCATCAGCGCGCCGTTGAGGTGGTCCTTGGGCCCGTTGATGAGGAGGTTGCCGTTGGGCTGCGGATCGGGGAAGCCCGGCTCGCCGTGGGCGCGCATGCACTGCGAAAAGGCCAGCGCCTTCTGGTAGTTCGTCAGCGCCGCCGAGACCGGCTTCGCACTGCCACCGCAGGCCACGGCCAGCAAGGCGGTTCCCGCCAGGGCTGCTGCCAGGAGCGCCGACCGGTGTGCTCCCGGGATCCGCCCCGGCGTGCTGCGTGGCACCGAACGCTGCAGTTCTGGCTGGCGCCCCCGTGGGCCAGCCCCGCAGCCAGCCCAGCGCTGCGCATGTCTTCGGCCGCCGCTGCCCTCGTTCATCGCACTGTCCTCGTGGTTGCCCGGTCATTGCGCGGCACCATCTTCGCGGCCGGAACTGAGGACACCTCGCTGAAGGCGTGTGAGTTCGGTGTGAATGCGTTTTGACGCTGGGTACCACGGCCGCCGTACGCGTCTGGCGGGGCCGGCCACGGATCGCGTATCGCAAATAAATCAGGATCTGATCTGGCGCTGCCTTGCTGCCTCGTACAACAGGGCCGTCGCGGCGGCCGCCGCGTTCAGTGAGCTTGCCGCGCCGGCCATGGGGATGCGGACCACCGCATCGGCCGCCTCGCGCCACGCGGCGCTCAGCCCGGTGCCCTCGTTCCCGATCACCAGCAGCGCCGGCTGGGTGAGGTCGAAACCGAACACATCCCGGTCGCCGCGCTCGTCGGCGGCAGCCAGCACGACCGGGCAGCCCCGGGCACGCTGTGCCGTTACCCAGTCGGTCACCTCCCGTGGCCCGGGCACGCGAACCACCGGCAGCGCGAACAGCGAACCGGTGCTGGCCCGCACGCACCGCGGGTCATAGATGTCGGCCGCATGCCCGGTGACGATGACCCCGCGCGCACCGAGAGCGTCCGCCGACCTGATGATGCTGCCGACGTTGCCCGGGCTGGCCAGGCGGTCCAGGACCACGCCGAGGAAGCCATCGCCGGCCTCGATGCGGCCGAGGTCATCGGCGGGCATCTCCACGACCGCGACAAGCTCGGGGGCGCCCTCATCCTTCTCCCCGAGTTCGGCCAGCAACTCGGGAGCCATCGGAACCCGCATCGCCCCGGCGTCGCCCAGCAGGGCCTGCGCCCATTGCGAGAGCGGGCGCTGCGAGTCGTAGATCAGCGCGCGGAACCGCCAGCCGAACCTGGCGGCGAGCGAGATCGGCCGGACCCCCTGGACCAGGAACTCCCCCGCGCGCTGCCGCTTGTTCCTGTTGCCCAGCAGGGCCTGCCACTGCTGGAAGCGCGCATTGCGGGAGGAGACCCGCAGCACGCTCGGCACGCCTCAGCCCGCCGGGCCGACGCCCAGCAGCGTGCGCAGGTGGCGGACGGGCGGCGAGGCGTGCGCGAGCATCGCGTCGTGCAACTGCCGTTCCGGCCAGTCCGAGTGCTTCCGCCGCAGGCCGGCGGCCAGGCCGTCAACCTCGAGGAACCCTACGTAGTACGTGGAGAGCTGAGTCGACGTCAGCAGGACGCGGCGCCACTTGCCCGCCGCCTCGCCCTCCTCCTGGTAGCCCGCGCCGGTCATCAGGTCCATCGCCTCCGCCTCGGTCATCCCCAGGCAGTGCACGCGAGTGTCCATGATCGCGTTGATGAGCGTCCTGAGCTTCCCCTTCAGCCGCTGTGTCCGCAGTGCGGCCGGGTTGCCCTCGCCGGGGTAGCCGTGCGCGTTCATGACCTGCTCGGCATAGACGGCCCAGCCCTCGACGAACGAGCCCGACCGCCAGGCCGCACGTACCGATGTGGCGCCGGTGAACCTGCGGGAGTGCTGGAGTTGCACGGCGTGGCCGGGCATGGCCTCATGGACCATGATGTTGTGGATCATGTGCCGGTTGTACTCGCGGTAGAACGACCGGACCCGCTCCTGGGTCCAGTCCTCCGGTGCCGGGGACACCGCGATGAACGTGGGCAGCGCGGCGGTCTCCAGCGGGCCCGGTGAGTCGCAGTAGGCGACGGCCACGCCCCGGTCGATCTCCGGCATCGCGATCACCTCGAGCGGGTCATCGAACACCGTGACCAGGTCGTGGGCTGTCACGAAGTCACGCTGGGCGGTGTAGGCCGCCCGGACGAAACCAAGAATGGTGTCGTCATCGGGCGCGTCGGCGGCGAGCAGGTCGAGCGCGGCGCGCACCACGTCCTTCTCGTCCCGTGCCGGGCCGGGCCGTCCGGACAGGAATTCGGCCGCCGCGACGCTCAGTTCCTCGGTCATCCGGGCCAGGTCGGCTTCGGCGCGGGCCAGGATCTGGTCGACCGGTAGTTCGGTGTCGAGCACCAGGCGCAGCTTGCGGGAGAACAGTTCGGTGCCAATTCGGGGGTCACGGAAGCCATCGCGCCTGCCGCTGGCCAGCCGTTCCTCCAGCCACCGGGTGTGCGCGGCCAGGGCCTCCAGCGCCTGCGGCAGCACGGCGGCAAGGTCCGCTTCGGCGCCGTTGACCTCGGCAGCCCGCCGGGTGAGTTCCCCGGTGATCAGGCGCTCGGTCCCGGCGAACTGGGTGAGCGCCGTCTCGATGTGGATCTCGGGCATGGCGCCGAGCACCGACCGGGCCGCGGCCAGTGCCTCCGGCAGCATGGCGAGCCGCTGGCTGGCGCTGCGCAGCCGGTCCGGCAGCGGCGCGAAGTCACGGGCGAGCAGGTTGTAAATCGCCCGGCCGGGGTTGGCGACCATGGGATTCCACTCGTGCTCACGCAGTTCGTCGATCATGAACCGGAGACGGGTGAGCTGGTTTGCCAGAATCTGCGCATCCACCTGGTACTGCGGGGACAGGTCGGCGGCGTCGATGCCCGCCAGTTCGGCCAGACGGTCACCGGCCCAGCGACTGGCCTCCTCGTAGTGGGCGGCGGTGCCCACCGTCAGCCTGTCGTCGTAACGGTGATCGCCGACGCCGGTGGCCCACTCCGGCTGCCGTTCCAGCAGGCCGTCGAGCGTGGCCGCGGCCGAGGTGGCGAAGGCACCGTCCATGTCGTCTGCCATGCCCCCAACCTACGGCTCCCACCGCGCCGCGGCCTTCAGCATCGGCGGGTGGCGTGATCCCCCGGGTTCCCGGCGCCCGGGGCGCCTGCCCAGCTCATGCTGCGCAGGCGGGCCGGCTTCGGCTTGGCCGCCAGCGGGAGCTGGACAGCCAACGGGAGCTGGACAGCCAGCGGGAGCTGGACAGCCAAAGGGAGCTGGATGGTCACTGGAGTTCTCCGTTCAGGTCAGCAGATTTTCCCTGGGCTGGCCGGCCGGGTAGACCGTCCACGAACTGCGGGTGTAGACGCCGTTGGCGAACCGGGCACCGGTCGCGGCCCGGCCCGGGCTGCCGGCCAGGAGGCTGACCGCCCTGTCGTGGCGGCTGGCCCGTTCCTCGTTGCGGATTCCAAGCGTGACAAGCGCCACGATTCCGAGCGCGGCACCGGCCACGATCAGGGCGATCGCAAGGATCGCGTACATCCCGATCATGCTGGCCGCCGGTTCGGTGCGGGCGCGGCACCGGTCTGCATCCGGGTGAGGTGCCCGGCCGTTGGCGGGCCGGAGCGGTCCCGGTATCCGCTGCCCGGGCTCCCGCGGCTGGGCGGGACGGCCGGACGGGCAGTCCCCTGGATGGCGGCTGATGCGGCGCCCGGCACCGGCAGTGCCTGGGGCCTGCGATCCAATCCTGTGTGCATGTTCATCGTGTTCTCGCTTTCTGGCCCGCTAGAGCCTGGTTGGTTGCTGGTGTGCTGCTGGGCCGATGTGGCCGGGCTGGGGTTCGGGTGCCGGTAGGCGACCTGGGTCTGGTTCGGCTCGCTCCGCTGGCCCGCTTGCCGGGCGGGGCCAGCGGCTGCTCGCCGGTCAGAAGAGCCAGATAATCCGGGTCTCGCCAGTCCTGCTGTCGCGGACCATGAGCTCGCGGCCGGCTCGTATCTGAGCGTCGATGAACTCGTGCGAAGTGATCGCGCGGTTGACGAGATCAGTCTTCGACATGTTCGTGCGCTCCTGGAGTCGCCGGAGATGGTCCTCGGCCGCCGGTATCAGCGAGACCGTTATGCGCCCACCCGAAGCCGGCGGCCTTGAGAACTGTCGGGCCGGGTCGGGGGTCATGGGGTATCACCTCTTCCTGTGGCGATTTCCTGTGGGATGGCTCTGACGATGAGCCCACCATCTGTTTACTGCGTCAAGAACAGCATACTACTGGCTAGAAGCTGTTCCTACAATCAAGGTATCGCAGATTTTTAGCAGCTTTCTGCTGTGCCATGAAGTAAGCTAGGCAGCGGCAGCCAGTACAGGCTGCCGGCGGATAGCGCCCTGCAGAGGGGACCTCACCATGAACGACCTTCAGGAGATCACCGGCTGGCCCCGGCCACAGGTCAGATCACAGCCTGCCCTGCGGGCGGACCAGCGGCCTCACGTCTACGACCTAGGCGAGGGGACCTGGGCCCGTGCCGAGAGCCAAGGAGTCATCTCATGGCAGAAGATCTTTCACGTTCATCCGATCCGGCCGTCACCGAGCAGCCTTCCCCGGCCGCCAGGCTGATCATCATGGTTGGCCCTGACCCGCCCGGAGAACACAATGCGGGAAACGGAGCGGCCGGCCGCCGTGCCAGGCCTGCGAGACAGGCTCGGGAACCACGCAAAGACGCCGAGGCGCCAAGAGCGCGCGGCCAGGAAGGCGAGCGTCGCGATCAGTTGAATCGTTAGAATCGCCGGGCATCTGGGGCCAGTCACGGGATCCTGGCCCTCAGACGCCACCAGCGATCGGACCGTTCGCCGGGCCCTGCGCCCCTCGGCTGGCAGCCGTCCGGCTACGCGCCGCTGGAGGGAGGCTGCCCGCTGCCGGTAGCCGCTACATAAGCCGGATGACCTGGATCTCCTCGGTCTCGTTGTCCCGGATCAGCAGGTCACGCCCCTGTCCCAACTGGGTGTTGATGAAGTCATACAGGGAGACGGCGCGGTTCACCAGGTCCGTCTTGGACAGGCCGGTCCGGTCCTGTAGGTGCTGCAGATCCTCTGCAGCCTGCGGTATCAGGGCAACGGTTATTCGCTCAGCAAGCGTCTGCCGCGCAACGTCTTCCCCCGCGACGTTGCCACCCGCACGAGCAGGCATCGGTGAGGTCCCCCTTCCAGAGGTCTTCTGTGCGGCGTCGGCGCCGCCGGTTGTTGCTGCCTGCGAGGAGTCCCTACTGTCCTGCTCAGGCCCCGGTGCTGCGCAGGAGTGCTACTCACGTTGTGTGGTGACACGGATCCGGTTGTCAGGCTGCTTCATTCCTGCTCACGATACGTTACTTCTTCTCAGGCGTACAAGTTTTTATATGCTGTATCTCTGGCATGATAACAGAGTTAACATGTAAGATTGCTGTTAATACTCGCGGGAAGGGCAGGTCAACAGCACCGATGAGGGCCACAACGGGACAGCCGCAGGCTGGTGGCAGGACATCGGAGCCTGGACGCCCGGTCCGCCCGCCGTGCCGCCTCGTCCTGGTGGATGCGGCGACGCGCAGGTCAGGCAGCGGGCCCCCCGGGCGGGATGGGCCATGATCGTACTGGCCACGCACCTGAGCGCCTGGGCAGGCGCTGGCTGGGGGCTTGCGGGCGGCTTTTGTGTGGAAGCGCTATGGCTGCATTCACAGATCCGCAGCGCCAGGGGGCACTGGTCCTGGCGACGGCCTATCCCGCAAGGGCTGACCGCTTATGTGATCTCTGTCATGGCCCGCGTCGGTGTTGGAGGGCTCGTGGCCGCCGCGGCCGCCGGAAGCGGCCGCGTGTCCAGCACGCTCGTCGCGTTCGGGCTCGGGGTCGGGGCGCCTTTGGCAGTAGAGAAACTCGCCCAGGCTGTTCCCCTCACCGGCCATCTGCCGAGCAGCCCTGACCCCCGGGCGGCCATCGCGGAACCCAGCCCGCAGGCCGTCATCCCGGAGCCCGGCCCGCAGGCCGTCATCGCAGGGCCCGGCCCGCAGGCCGTCATCCCGGAGCCCGGCTCACCTGCCGTCCGGGCGGAACCGGACCTCCCCGCCGCCGTCACCGAGCACAGCCCTTGCACCGGCGCGGCCGAGCGGTCCCGGCCCGCTGTCATAGCGGAAGAGGTGGGCGATGCGGGCTGACTCGCTGGGCGGGCGCATCGTGGGCGCCATCGCACGGGACCCGGCGGTGGGGTCATCGGGTGCGAGTGCCTCGGCGGAGCCTCCCGGCTGGACCGGGCAGGGAGGCGGGGGCCGGCCTTGGCGGCCACTCCGGTTGCGTCGAAGCAGCATGCTCGGGCGCGTCGTCGCCGCTCTGGCCCGGGTTGAAACCGCGTTCCCCGCCGGGCCCGTCACGCAGACACTCGAGGAAGACCCGACGCCCGACGCCGAACTGACGATCCTGGTTGCGGACTTGCAGCCAGCCGGGAAGGCAACCAGGCCCGCGCGTTCCAGCGTGCCCGCCTACCCTCGCGAGCCGGTCGAGCCCACCTCACAAGCACGACTCGGGATCATCACGGTTCCCGCTTAGCGGCGATCGTGGCCGATGCGGCCGGGCCATGCCCGGCCACGCGTGTGCGAACGGCCCGCCCAGCTCGTCCAGCCGATCACGCCATTAACGAGGTGCGCAGGGACTGCAATCGCCGGCCCCGTCAAAGAGTTTCATGACGTTGGGGCGCAGAGTGCCAAGCTCCTCATGAAGCACATCGATCCTGCTGGTCGCCGCGTCGGCTGTGGGCCGCTGTTGTTTTGCCACGGCGTGCAGAAGCGTGACATACGTCAATGCTTCAGATCGTTCACGATCGGCTGGTTGCACGCTTCTCCTGAGCACGGCAGCCGCCTTACTGACATCGGCGGCCTGCCGGCGGAGAGCCGCCCTTGCCCTGATGGCTTCAGTAACAGCGGAAACGCGTTCGGAGCGCCGATGGAGCAGCCGGAAGAGCCGACGGGGAACCTTGAACACAAGCAAGCCGAGGATCGCAAGGTTGACCGCTATCACGGCAGCTTCCGCAGCTCCACGTCTCTTGAGTTCCAGCGTAACCAGAACTCCATGAAGCCAGCTCACGCCGAGGAGTGACAGGGCCACCGCCAGCGTCAGCAAGGCCGTGCCCAGCACCAGCAGCGCGGGACGGGCGGCCAGCCGGGAACGGCGCCTTCGGAAGACACGCTTCTCAGAGAGAAGAGGTTTTCCAGCGGCTGCGTAACGGCCAAGGTAGTCAGGTCCGCCAAGTTCTCTTTCATCGGGGCTGGCTATTTCGGCTGCGTCCACGTCGCTGGCTGTTTCCAGCGCCAGGCCGGCCGCGTCCAGCAGATTGCCTGCTGCTTGCCGTGAGAGAGTTCTCCCTTCGAGGCCCCGGTGCAGATCCTGGAGATTATCTGCTGCCGCCCTCAGCAGCACCGTGGCAGACCCGCTCACCTTGCTCTGCCGCACAAGATCTAGAACGCGGAACCGCAGGCGCGCGATCTGAGTGCCGACATCGAGCGTGCACATGTACGGATCGAGTCCTTGCCCATCGCTACTCGGCCAAGCGGAAAAGGACAGAAGCCGCTTCCAGGCGTTCTGTGCGGGTGACCCCGGAGAGCGAATCTCCGCATCCGGTGGAGCGCCGATGATCTGGGCGAGGCCAGCGTCGAGGTCGAAGCCCCGCCGGATCGCGGCGGCCATGCCGGCGTTGGCCGCGGAGAACGCAGCGTCCAGCGCTGTATGACTTCTGTCACGACGAGGACGGATCGGACCAGGACCTTCGTCATCAACGCGGGTCATGTCGCCGCCCCTTCCCTCGCGGAGGGCCCTCAGCGGACGGTCCCTCCGCAGGCGATTCCTCCGCGGCGATTCCTCCGCGGGCGATTCCTCCGCAGGCGATTCCTCCGCGGACGGTCCCTCCGCAGGCGATTCCTCCGCAGGCGATTCCTCCGCGGGCGATTCCTCCGCGGGCGATTCCTCCGCAGGCGGAACCTCTGCAGGCGGCGGTTCCTGACCTGTCCAGGTATTGTCGTTGAGGTTTAGGGACTTCATAAGGCTCGCGCGGGCTTCCTTCAAGTTCTTCCGGACCGTGTCCGGCTTCATGCCCAGGGTTTCTGCGATATCGAACGTCTGGAATCCTTCAATGTGCAATGCGAGCACCGCCCGCTGGGCCGTGGGCAGCAGACGCGTCAAGGCGATGAAGTGCCGTTCCTCTTCGCCGAAATCGAATCGCGGGAATGCGCTCTGGGAGACTGGCTCGTCGTAATCTTCCTCCGGCGCCGCCGCGTTACGCACCGGCCGGCGCAGGAAGAGGGGGAAGGCCACCTTTCGAAGCCAGAGCTTCGGTAGGCCCACCGTCTTCCATTGCCCGAATAGTTTACGGAAGGCATCCTGTGCTGCTTCTGGAGCGTCCTCGGGCTCGGCACCGCATTTGATGAGAAAGCTGATAAGGGCAGGCATCTCCGCCTGGTAGCAGGTGGCGAACTCCGGGTCGGCGACGGTGACCTCGCCCGAACCGGACGGGATGCCAGGCTGCGGCAAGGTTACGATGACGGGAGCGTCCCCCGGAATACCGTCGGCTGGCTGCTCGTGCCCCACGGGCAGCAGAACTATCACCAGCCGGGCAGCCGCGGTCGGGATCTCGCCGAAGCCCAGTGGGCGGCTATCAACCATAGCGGCTCCCCGTGCCCGCGCTGATGGCCTTGGCCATTGCGCCGCTTCCGGAGGTTGTATTCTTCGCAACGAGCTTCACGGTGACCTGCCTCTAGAGGGTGCATATATATCCAGGCATCGTCCCCCCGCAGCTCGCGGCACGCAAAGACGTAAGGAAAAGAAGCCGTGTGCGCATCATGTGCGCACAACGGCGTGCATGGGCGCGCATATGGGCGCAGCGAATTACACTGCCCGGGCCTGGGATTGCATGCCGTGGCATTACGCAGTCAGAGCGGCATCGAGGCCAGACCCGGCGTCCACCGCCTACCGGCCGTGGGAATGTCGCAGGGCCACCGTAGCATTACCGGTCCTCGGGCGCTGCGGTAGATCCGTCCCTCTTGACGACGGCGGGACTACCATGACGGGCCGACGTGACCATACCCCTGGCGTCCGGCGGCCGTGACCGGCCGCCGGAACAACCCGCGGAGATCCAGCAAGAAGCCACCGCCGGCCAGCCGCTGCTAATATGAGCGATATCCGCGTTTCATGACGCGTAGAGAGCACTACGGTTCTGTATGAGACGAACGGAAAATCATTTGCCACCGGTACCTGTGTATGTGCCAAAAAGACGGCCGGATGACACTGAGCCGTGGATTGCATTTGGCGCCAGCCGGCTGGAGTATTATCGCTGGATTCCAGAGATCTGCGGAATCTGCTGCCTAAAGATGGTTGGTGACACTATTGGCGCCACCAACAACCTGAGCCTCTATCAGCTTACTATGATGGCCGCGGCGAATGGCACGTTCACGGTGAGCGAGCACGGTACTATCCAGGGTGCATTTCATTATCCACTGGCCGAGCTCGCAGAAAACCTCGGCATACGCTGCCACGTCATGCGGATGCTGGGCATCGGCGAGATCACCGAGGCACTAACCGAGGGGATGTACGCGATTCTATCCATCAATGCGGCGAGCGTTGACAGCTCCCTGCGGGGTGGGCATTTGGTGCTGGTATATGGGTACGACGAGACAGCAGGCTCTTTCTTGCTTCATGACTGTTCATCGATGATCCGGCCGGACGGGTGCGGTGTGAGTATGTCCGCGGACGCACTGACAAGGATCTCGAACAACAAGGGCCTTATCGCGGGCTGGGCCATCAGTGCCTGAGCAGGCTGATCGCCGGGCGACCTCCGATACTGCGAGCTTTACCTGCCAGAGCCTGTAGGTGCACCATGCCAGAAGAATACAACACCAGAGTTTTGCTCTATCAGCGAATCGTTTTCGCCGATCTCGACCGACAGTTGACTCCCGTCGAAGCCGCCTGGATGCTCCCATGACGGGGTCTGGCCAAGAAAGCGCATTGCGTGCGGCTGCCCGGCGCATTCCGGATCGGTCACCATTGTGATCTCGGCACGCCCAGCCACTGCGTAAGCCCCGAGCTTGACGGGGTACATCGTCAAGTCTGCCGGGTAGGGCAGGCACGCGGTGAGCCTGATTTCCGCGACGGGGACCTCTTCATTGTCAAACTGATAGATCTGGCCGGCGTCATCGTCGCCCTGAATCTTCGCCTGTTCAAACGTCTGGCTGTCGGCGGCCTTGAAACGGAGGGCCGGCTTTCGGCCGTGCAAGGCGGTCATTGCGGTGGCAAGCCTGTCCGGGCCAACCGGCACCAGTTCCCGGAAGATGCATTCGCCGCGGGTGTAAGCCTCCACGAGGTCCTCCTCGTCCGAAGCGATCACGACGCTGGCCTGGGCCGGCAGGCGTCCCACCCAGCCGAGGCTCAGATCAAGCCGGTGGCAGTGTTCGGTCAGGCCACCATGAAGATCGACCCGCATCGTGAACGAGGTTCGAGTGGCTGTGCTATCCCGGAACGACTCATTGATGAGCGCCCGCACGTCAGTTTTGTGGGCGGCGCTCAAGCGGCGGTACCGGGTGAGCAGATCGAGGACGTCACGGTTGGTGCCGTATCTGTCGGCCACCGCGGCGGACACGACCTCCTGATCACCCAGCTCGTCGGCGAGCGCTCTGATGAATTTCTCATCCGACGGGGTCGACTCGCCAGATAGCCAACGTGGGAGAGTGGTCCGGTCATAGGTCCGTGTGTCCCGCATCGCGTTCACCCGGTCGAAGGCTTGCCTGAGACGCCCCCCTTCCGCATGACGCGCCAGTACAGCGGGAAGCTGCTTCGGGGGCTGCTTCGGCATGGGCTATTACTCGCCAACTTACAGGCAGAGATCGCAGGCAGGACCACTCCCATGAAGGATAGCACCCAAAGAAGCACTTATGCTTCTGTTTCGGGATGTTTAGCATTGTTCGCCATAGGCCAATGCCGCCACTCGGCTGGATAGGTTCATAAATCCGGTGGCAGTCATTGCGCCTGCGCGCATCGAAGCCTTTTGAGAGCCGACAATCGCGCCTGGCCACGCCAAAGTATCCATGCTCTGCGCGCCGTGGTGTCCTCCTGACCGGAGTCCGCGCCGTCCGCCAACCGCCGGCGGAGCGCGGGGCTAACCGCCGAACCGCGCCGGGCGCGCCCTTAGTGTCCCCGGTTCGCGGCCTGGGCCAGCAGGTCACGGAATACGGCACCGAGATCCAGCCCGGCGGATGCGACGGCCATCGGCAGGGTGCTCGGCTCGGTCAGGCCTGGCATCGCGTTTTGCTTCGAGGAAGAAGACCTGATCGCCCGAAACGATGAGATCGGTTCGCGACAAGTCGCGCAGTCCCAGCGCCCGGTGCAGCGTCAGGGCTGCCGCGGCCGCGGCGGCCGTGACGGCAGGTGCAAGGCGTGCGGGCATCCCCCGCACCGTGGCATCACTACCGCAAGCGGTCAGTGCACGACGGGAGCAGCAGGAAGCTTGCCCAGGAAACGCTCGATCCGGACCAGCGCCTCCTCCAGTTCCGACAGGGCTGTCGCGTAGCAGCACCGAACATATCCCTCGCCCGACGCGCCAAAGACATCGCCAGGAACCACGGCGACGTGCTCGTCGTAGAGGAGCTGTTCGGCGAACTCCTGGGAGGTCAGGCCCGTGCTGCTGATGGATGGGAACGCGTAGAAGGCACCGCCCGGCTCCGGGCAGTCCAGGCCGATTTCGCAGAGGCCTTTGACAAAGATGCGGCGGCGGCGATCATAGTCGGCAATCATTTCATCCGCGTCAGCTTCGCCGGTGCGCAGCGCCTCCAGGGCCGCCAGCTGCGACATATGTGACGCGCAGAGCATGGTGTACTGATGGATCCTGCAGGCCAGCTCCGATATGGGTGCGGGAGCACACAAATAGCCGACACGCCAACCCGTCATGGCGTAGGCCTTCGAAAAACCGCCCAGCAGGACCGTCCGCTCGAGCGCGCCTGGCAAAGCGGCCACGCAGACATGCGGCGAAAGGTAACTGAGCCTCTCGTATATTTCGTCAGAGATCAGGTAAAGATCATGCTGCACGGCCAGCTCGACTACGGCCGCCAGATCCTCACGTGACTGTACGGCTCCCGTTGGGTTAGCGGGCGAGCTTAGCAGGATCGCCTTTGTCTTTGGTGTAATGGCGGCGGCGACCCGGTCGGCGTGCAGGCGAAAGCCGTCGGCCCCGCTTGTGGCCACGGTGACCGGCTTGCCTCCGGCCAGGCTCACGCATGGCCCATACGCGACATAACAAGGCTCCGGGATCAGCACCTCGTCGCCCGGGGCCAGCAAGGCCCGTAGCGCCAGGTCAAGCCCTTCCGACACACCAGCGGTAATGAGGCATTCGTCTGCTGGCCGGTAGCTCAGGCCGTGACGGCGATCGAGGTCCGCGCAAATGGCCTCGCGAAGTTCCAGCAGGCCCGCGTTCGATGTGTAAGTGGTGATGCCACTTTCCAGGGCAAATATTCCAGCTTCCCTTATTCGCC
>CAVSCM010000002.1:0-160406 GCA_963726415.1 uncultured Actinomycetes bacterium | reverse complement strand
GCCCGGTCGGCGTGCCGCTGCTCTGGCCGCCTTGCCCATCAGCGGGGCGATAGGCGCGGTGGGGCCACTGGATAACCACGGCGTCCAGGCCGTGGCTGTCGGCCAGCTGGGCGAACTGCCGCCGCTGGCCGGCTTGGACTTCAAACATGGGCTGCAGCGACCCACCGGGGCCCTCGATGAACGGGACACACGCCAACTCGACCGCTTCTTGCACCCCGGCGGCGGGGGCGCCGGAAAAGACCCAGCCGACGCCCAGGCGCTCGTGGTCTTCGGTGGAGGTCCAAGCCGTCTCGATGACCTCGCCCAGCCGTTGGGTCAAGAACGACAAGACCGTGTCTGGTTCCACATCGGGCGAGCAGCACACCAGACGGGGTTCCCCGGCAGGCTCACCGGTCCCCGCCCGCAACGGGATGACCTTGACAAAGAGCCGCACGACACAACTCCAGCAGCCCTTCCTTGCACTTACTTTGATGAACTCCTTGTCCCCCAGGTCACGCGACTCAACGTAGCCCGCTCAAGCCACCGGACCCTGGCGGCGTTGGGCGTCGTCCACGGCGGCGAACCGTCTCGGCCTCCGAGGGCCCGACGCTGCTGCCAGTCGTCCCGGCACCTATCTGTTCGGCCCGGCCCGGATCATTGTCCTGTCTCACTGAAGCTGATCCAGCCGCAGCCCCCTGGCCTGCCCAGTGAGACAGGCGGAACGCGGCTTGTCTCACTGCATCTGGTCCGGACTGACCGGAACCGCGCGGTGTCTCACTCAATCTGGTCCATGATCTTGGTGCGTCCTTCCCGACAGCACCTCCGCCCAATACACGATGTGGCCGCGGGTGGCCAGGGTGTTGGGGTGGTCTGGGCCCAGGACCCGCACCAGGTCGGGCAGCAGTTCCTGGTAGAGGCGCAGCGCCCCCGCCGCATCCCCGCCCTCGCCGGCCCAGGACGCGACGTTATTGCGGGTGGCCAGGGTGTTGGGGTGGTCTGGGCCCAGGACCCGCACCAGGTCGGGCAGCAGTTCCTGGGACAGGCGCAGCGCCCCCGCCGCATCCCCACCCCCGCCGGTCCAGGACGCGATGTGGCCGCGGGTGTTCAGGGTGTCGGGGTGGCTGGGGCCCAGCACCCGGATCCGGTCGGGCAGCAGTTCCTGGTAGAGGCGCAGCGTCCCCGCCGCATCCCCGTCCTCGCCGGTCCAGGACGCGATGTTGCTGCGGGTGGCCAGGGTGTTGGGGTGGTCTGGGCCCAGGACCCGCACCAGGTCGGGCAGCAGTTCCTGGTAGCAGGCGCAGCGCCCCCGCCGCATCCCCGCACTGGCCGGTCCAGGACGCGATGTTGTTGCGGGTGGTCAGGGTGTCGGGGTGGTCTGGGCCCAGGACCCGGATCCGGTCGGGCAGCAGTTCCTGGTAGCAGGCGCAGCGCCCCGGCCGCATCCCCGCACTCGCCGGTCCAGTGCCGCGATGTTGTTGCGGGGGGTCAGGGTCTCGGGGTGGTCTGGGCCCAGCATCCGCACCTGGTCGGGCAGCAGTTCCTGGGACAGGCGCAGCGCCCCGGCCGCATCCCCGCACTGGCCGGTCCAGCGTGCGATGTTGCCGCGGGTGGCCAGGGTGTCGGGGTGGCCTGGGCCCAGCATCCGCACCAGGTCGGGCAGCAGTTCCTGGGACAGGCGCAGCGCCCCGGCCGCATCCCCGCACTCGCCGGTCCAGTGCGCGATGTTGTTGCGGGTGGCCAGGGTGTCGGGATGGCCCGGGCCGAGCACCCGGACCCGGTCGGGCAGCAGTTCCTGGGACAGGCGCAGCGCCCCCGCCGCATCCCCGCCCTCGCCGGTCCAGTACGCGATATTGCTGCGGGTGTCCAGGGTGTCGGGGTGGTCGTCGCCCTGGATGCGGCGGCGCAGGGGGAGTTCCTGGCTGCCGTGGTAGAGGGCTCTGGTGGTAGTCGCCGAGCGTGTCGTAGTTGTCGGCGAGGGCGTGGTGCAGGCGCAGCAGGTCGTCGTCGGCGTCGGCGGGTGTGCAGGTGAGTTCGTCGTGGAGCAGGATGATCTGCAGGCGGGTGTCGGCGTGGGGGCCGCCGATGGCGCGCAGGACCGCGGCCGCGGCGTCCTGCTGCCCGGCGGGCCCGGTGTTGATCATGGTGGCGAGCAGCCGCTGGGCCAGGGCGGTGTCGCCTGCCTGCCCAGCGTGGAAGGCCAGCAGCAGCCGCCACTGGGAGGCCAGCTCGCCGTGGATGCTGCGGGTTTCCAGTTCGGCGGTGACCTGGTGGGCCAGCCGCAGCCCGTCCTGGCGGCGGCCGGGCCGGTGCAGCAGATCGACCGCGGCCCACACGCGGGCTTCGGGCCGCACCGCCGCCCCGCCGGACAGGGCCAGTTCCACCGCCTCGGCGACGATGCGGATCCTCGTCCTGGCTGTGGCCGGGCTGGGTCCGGGCCAGCCGCAGCACGGCCATCACCAGCTCCTGCCGCTGCCTGGCATCCCGGGCCGCCGGTGGCAGGGCATCCAGCTCGGCCAGGGCCGCGGTGGCCACCTCGTAGGCGGCGGCGGGGTCGCCGAGGGTTTCCAGGCCGCGGATCAGCCCGATCTGCACGCTGGTCAGCCCGCTGCGATCGGCCAGGTCACCACGGACGTGATGGGCGGCCTGGCGGGCCACCACCCGCTCCACCAGCCCCGCCCCCGGATCAGCGGCCAGCGCGGCCGCCTCGCCCAGCACCGCCGCGGCCAGCTCCCGCCGGTCCGCCGCCGGCAAGGCGGCCACCAGCCCGGCCATCCGGGCATCCGCCGGGCCGGCCAGCCGCACCAGCGGCCCGGCCCGCACCACCCGCCGATCATCGTCTTGTCGCCCGGCGCCCAGCACCTCCAGTGCCTTGCGCGGCCTGGCGGTCATGCAGCGCGCCGCCCGCCCACGCCAGCACCACCGCCTCCGCCGACGGCCGCGTCCGCTCCAGCACCCCCTCGGCCACCGCATCCACCACACTGACCGCCTCGGCCGTCCCGGCGTCCGGGCCCAGCTCGGCCAGCCGCCCCGCGCCCGCCACCGCGAAGACCTCGGCGAACGTGACCGTCCGCCGGGCGATCCGCTCGACACCGGCGGCGGGCAGGCCCGGCAGCAACTCGGCGGCCAGCTCCGCCCGGGCCGCGTACTCCATCGACGGGTCCGCCTCGGCACGGTGCACTCGCCCGGCCAGGTCACACCCCGGCTCCCCGGTCAGCATGCGGGCCAGGTCACTGTCCGGCGCCGCGGCGGCCACCACCAGCACCTGCCCGTCCTGGCGGCCCGCCAGGCCACGGATCAGCGCCACCGCCAGGCCCACATCCAGGCAGTCGGCATCATCAATGACCACCACCACCGGCACCTGCACCGACACTCGCGCCAGGACCCGCGCCGCCCGGGCCACCCCGCCGGCCTCCCCGGCCGGGCTGCCGTCCCACGCATTCCCCGCCGCCGTCACCGCCAGCGACGCCACCAGCAGCGACGCCGCCGCGGCCAGCCCCGACGCCAGCAGCCCGCCCAGGCCCAGGCCCAGCTGCACCCGGCCAGCCGCCGTGTCCAGCCCCAGCAGCCGGATCACCCGTGGCTGCCTGCCGAACGCGGCCAGAGCCTCCCGCAGTGCGGCGGCCTGCACCGCCCGGCCCGGCGGCAAATCCCCCGGGACTTCCGCGACCAGCGTGACCGGGCCATCATCCCCGCCCGCGGCCGCCGCGAACTCGCCGCAACACCGTCGACCGGCCCCACCCAGGCGGCACCGCCACCAGCACCACCTGCGAGCCGATCCCGCGCCCCGCCAGGTCCTCCCACCACTCCACCAGCTCGTCCGCCACCGCCCGGTGACGCCCCGCCCCTAACGACATAACACCCAGCGTACAGGCGAACACCCGGCGGATATCAGGCCCTTACCGCGAACCCGGCGGGCGCTTCGTCCGGGGGCCCGAGATCAACCGGAACTGGCGGATCGGCCCATCGAGCGCTGTACCGGCACCGGCGACAAGGCGCAGAAGAACAGCGCGGACCAGATTGAGTGAGACAGCTGTGGTGCAATCCGGGCCGTGGGTCAGATTGAGTGAGACAAATCAGCGGATCGGGCCAGATTCAGTGAGACGGGATCAGATTTGATGAGACAGGACAATCATCGGCACGCCACTTCGAATGCCTGTGAGGTCCGATCTGGGACGGTCGTCACCGGCCAGTGCGGGCAGTGTCAAGTTCCGGTTCCTGGGTGACAAAAGAGTTCCGGTACCTAGGCGACATGATCGTTTAGGCGACGTTGCCGGTGGCGGAGTTCTTCCGGCGCGGGCGGCCTTTGGGGTTGGCGAAGGCGCCGAGTTCCTTCGAGCGGTCGTGGCGGATGGGGTGGACGCGGATGACCTTGCCGTCTTTGGACAGCTGGACCGATCCGGCGACGATGGTCACGTCGATCGGGGTGTGTGCCCACCGGCGCCCGGCGGCGTAGGTCTTGTCGGCGAAGGTGATTACGCCGGTGTTGTTGGCCAGCCGGGTGACGGTCAGCCCGGCGGTGGCATCCCGTGCCCGCCGGGAGACCCGGGCTCGCGGGGCCCGGTCGGCCTGGTCTTGGCGCAGCCGCTGGGCGTGGGTGGCGACCACTACCCCGGCGTGCAGGATGTCCACCAGGCCGCCTGCCACCACGACCTCGACCGGCTCACCGGCGTAGGTCGCGCCGGCATAGTAGGAGAACCCGGCCAGGGAGATCTTCCCGTGGGCGTTCACCCACCGCGACACCCCCGCCGGGCGGTTGCCCGCCGCCGGGGCAGGCGCGGGCGGCGGCGGCTCGGCGGCCGCGGCGGTGTCGGCGGCCAGGGACCGGTTGGCCAGCCGGAACCGTTCGACCGGCGGGCGGCCGCCGCAGGACTGGTGCGGCCGGGCGGTGTTGTACTCGCCCACCCACGCATCCAGCGCCGCCTGGAGCTCGGCCAGGGCCACGAACTTGTAGTCATTGGGGGTGAAGAACTCCGCCCGCATGGTCTTGTGCAGCCGCTCCACCTTCCCCGTCGTGGTCGGCGAATACGGGGCGGTGAGCAGGTGCTTAATGCCGTTATCAGCGCAGATCCGGTCGAACATCACCGGCCCCGGGCCGGTGCCGAACCGGGCGGTGAAGACCTTGCCATTGTCGGTGAGGATCTGATCGGGGATCCCGTACCGGGCCAGCGCCTCACCCAGGGCCTGGCACACCGGCCGGGCCGTCGCCCGCAGCACGGCCTTCGCGGACACGATGAACCGGGAGTGGTCATCGATCCCGGTGACCACCTTGACCTCCAGGCCGTCAGCCAGGTGCACCCGGCCCATCACATCCATCTGCCACAGCTCCATCGACCGGCTCCGTTCCCACCGCCGGTAATCCTCCCGGCGCCGCTTGCGCCGCTTGGCCTCCACCAGGCCATGGCGCACCAGCGCCCGGTACACCGACGAGCGGCCCGGCAGCGGCTGCACACCGTCCCGCTCCAGCTGCCAGACGATCCGCGACGGCCCCCACCCCGGGTGCGCCCGCCGCAACCCCAGGACCCGCGCCTCGATCACCGCGCTCATCTGATGCGGGCAGCTCTCCGGCCGCGAGGACCGGTCCATCAGCCCCGCCAGCCCGCCACCGCTGACATACCGGCGCAACCAGCCGTGCACCGTCTGCCGCGCCACCCCATACCGCCGCGCCACCTCGGTCACCGAAACGCCCTCATCCAGGACCTCCAGCACCGCCCGGTACCGCTGCTCTGCCACACCCAGCTCCACCAGCACACCCGGCCCCCTCCCTGCGACCAACTGATTGATCGCAGGCAAGCGCCCAGACAGCTCAAAAGCCCGCAAGCAGCACGGAGTGTCGCGAACGTACCGGAACTACTGTCGCCCACCTACCGGAACCGCGTCCGCAAACTGTCGCCCGGGAACCGGAACTCAGGTGTCCAGCATCTACCGGGATCGCACAGCCAGTGCGGGCAGATCCCGCCAACGAACCGCCAACGGATGATCAAGAAGGCCTGATCGCCTTCTGGCGATCAGGCCTCTGACCTGTACTTACTTGGTAGCGGGGGCGGGATTTGAACCCGCGACCTCTGGGTTATGAGCCCAGCGAGCTACCGAACTGCTCCACCCCGCGTCGGTGTCCCTTCACTTTAGGGGCTCGGTTGGCCCGAGGCAAATCACACTGCCACGCCCGCCAAGCCCGCCCCTCGCTCGTCCCACGCGCCCCGCGCCCGTGCACGCCACCCTTCATGAGGAAGCGCGGCGATCACGCCCCGATGGCCGTCCCGCCGGGCTGGGAGATCCACAGCGAGTAACGCACCGGCCACGTCGAGGTCGGTGGCCGGGTGAGCAGGTGCGCGTCCTGCTGGGTGGCCAGGTTGACGATCTGGCGCGGGGCTGCGCCGTACGGGGTGAGTTCCGCCGCCTTGGTCGCGAGCAGCGCCGGGTGGCGGCCGGCACGCTCGATCCCGCCGATGATCGCGGACACGCTCCCCGGCGCCGTACTCGTCACGATCCCCGCGGGCACACCGCAAGTCCCCCGAATGACCTGGGCAAATGCGCGGGCTGCGACCTTGTCGAGCAGCACCACCGACGAGTGCGGCGGTATCGCCCCGCACAACTGCTCAACCGCGGCGACCTCACCCGCACCGGTGGTGCGGAAGGCCAGCCCGGACAGGGCCAGCCGGGTCGCGGGGTCCGCGGGCCGCGACAGTTCGATCCCGAATGTGATCGCGGCGGGCGGAACCCCCAGGGCGACCACGAAACACGCGGTGGCCAGGGCGACGGCCGTCCGGCCGGCGCCACGGGCATGGGCCAGGCCGATCATCCAGGCCGCCACCCACACTGCCAGCACGATGAGCCCGGGCAGCACCACGGGAACCAGTTGCCGGCTCGCCCATGGCTGGTCGGGCACGGTGCCCGGCTGCCAGAGCACGGCGAACAGGCCCCAGCCGATGATCGAGGCCGGCAGGACCCAGGACCGGGCCGCGCCCGTGGGATCGCGCCAGGTGATCAGCGCCCGCAGGCACATGCGCGTGACCATGGCCAGGCCGATCAGCCCGAGCAGCAGCACGGGGACCCCGATATACCAGATCACCCAGTACAGGGTGCTCTCGGCGTACAACCGCCCGGGATCAACGGGCAGGCCCTCCAGTCGCTGCAGCGCGGCGACGTAGGGGCTGGCCGGCCCGTGGACCTTCTGCAGGTAGGGGCGGATCACCAGGCCGGCGCCGGCCAGGATCACCAGCGTCGCCCCGGCCTCGGGCAGCCAGCGCAGCGGGCGCGCGGCGAGCAGTTTGCGCGCACTCCGGCGCGCCGGGCCGACCAGTGCGATGGCCACGCCTGCCGCGGTAACTACCGCGAGCCCTCCGGCAAGCGCGCCGATAATTCTGAACGATGGCGTCGTGGTGCTCAGCGCCGAAGAGTTCAGCCCGAGGTCCGTGGCCAGGCCAACGACGACCCCGGCCAGCCAGCCCGCGGCCAGGGGGATGGCCTGCGGCTTGCGCCCGGCCAGCAGCGCACCGGCGACGACGATCACCGGCAGCAGCAACAGCAGGAAGCTGGTGCCCGCCAGCACCGTGAGACCCAGCGCCAGCCCGCCGAGGCTGGCCAGCGTGATCCGGCGCCGCGCGGAGAACGAGTCCACCACCAGGGCCAGGCCGCCGAACAGCAGCGCCTGGGCCAGTGTGTCGCTGAACGCGGACCGGCTGGTGTAGATCTCCGGCACGGTGATCGCCAGCAGTAGCGCGCCGGCCGGGGCCCACTGGGGCCCGGCCAGGCGGGCGGTGAGCCCGGCCACGGCGAGGATCGCGAGCGCGCCGATTAGCGGGCTCAACACGACGGCGCCGGACACGCCGTGCGCCCACATCCCCACGGCCAGGACGATCGGCAGGCCGGGCGCGAGGCCGGGAACCACCGCCCCGCCGTGCGTGGCGAAGCCGAAACTGGCGAACGTCAGGCCGGGGTGAGCGCCACCGAACGCCACCGCGGACGCGGGGATCGGCAACGAGCCGTGGTCGGCTATCCAGTAGGCGAACTGGGCGAACGCGCCTGGGTCGCGGCTCACGATGAACTGCGGCGAGTTCTCCATCAACTGCCAGACGGCGAAGACCGCCGCAACCGCCACGCTGCCCAGCAGCCCCCACCAGGCCGCCCACGGCCGGGAACGGTTCTGCGCACCAGCGCCCCGAGCACCGGTGGCGGGCTGAGCGCCGGTGGCGGGCTGAGCGCCGGTGGCGGGCTGAGCGCCGGCATCGGCGGTGTGCGTGGTGTCGTCCACGGCATCCGGCGCCGGCCAGCGGCCGGGGAGTTCCCGCGCCACCAGGATGGTCAGGGCCACCGCCAGCGGCACCGAGATCAGCACCATGGGCGCGGGCAGGAAGGCGTGCACGAGCAGCAGCAACAGGCCGGGAACCAGCCAGGCCACAATGAGAATGACTGGCATGGCGGTGACCAGGGCGAGCGTCCTGGCCCCCGGGTCGGCGGCCTCGCGTACCCCCGGGCCGGGCTGCCACAGGCGGCTGATGCCGAGCCGGCCGATGGTGCGCTGCCAGGGCGTGACCACGCCACGTTGCCAGAGTCCGCCGGCCCGGCGGCCCAGCCCGAGCTGGTCCCACTGCCGGGCTAGCCCGCTGAGAACCGCCGTCCGGGCGCCTGGTGGCGGTACGTCCTCCCCGGACTTCGAGGCCGCAGCCTGGGCCTCCTCCAGGGGAACAGCCGACACGTACTCCTCATGGGTGACGGCGGTCTTGCCGTCGGCACCGCTTCCGGCCGGTTGATCCGCGTCCCCGCTCTCGGACCGCAGGTCCGTTTCGACGGCGGCGGAGCCATCCCCGGCACCGTTTCCAGCATGCTGGCCCGTGGCCTCATCTTCGGCAGAGCGCACGTCAGCTTCGACGTCAGCGGGGCCATCCCCGGTTCCGCTTCCTGCGGGCCACTTTTCCGTCCCGGTGCCAGCGGAGGCGCTGGGCGGGTACTCCTCGTGGGCGAGCGTGGGCACGTCCCCGGGTATGGAGACGGCGGCGAAGCTTTCGGTCTGGTCCTCGGCCGGAGTAGCGTTCTGCTGGTCACCGGCCTGATTTACGGCAGGCTGATCTGCGCCCTGGCCGACAGCAGACTGGTCCTCAGTCTGGCTGCCGGCGGGCTTGTTGCCGTTCTGCCGCAGAGTGAGGCGAAGTCCCAGGCGCACGTGCCCTACTCTAGAACGCGCCGGTAACCGGCCAATCCGCTCTGGTATACACACCGGAGCGAGCCGGGGTCAGCGAGGCTGCGCTGACCCCCGACATCACCTTAATATCACCACATGCCCTGGCCTCTCCGGAGACAATGGACCCGATCCCCGCGTGAGCTACGATTCATGCCGAGGAGCGCTGACCAGCACCAATGAGTGGCTACGAGGACCCTGAAGGCACTGGCGAGTACCCCGCCGGGGAGAAACGGCGCTCGCTGCGTGGCCGCAGCGGCCGTGCCGGCGACACCGGCAACCGGGACGCCAGCGGCCGTTCTCGTCGTGGCCGCGGGCGGCCCGATCCGTGGGAGCCGTCCGCCCGATCCGACCGGCGCTACGCCGGCTCCGGCCAGCCGCCGTCACGAACCCGCCGCATCCTCGGCCGCCATCCCGTGGTCAGCGTCCTGGCGATCCTCGCCACGCTGACCATCACCTTCGTCTCGCTGACCGCCTACGCCGCCTACCGCAACGTCTACGACAGCATCCACCACGTCACCGTCACCAGTGGCGAACTGGGCAAGCGCCCGCCGAAGCTGAATGGCTCGGAAAACATCCTGATCATCGGCTCCGACTCGCGCAACGGCATGCACGGCAGGTTCGGACGCGGCATCCAGGGATCCCGGTCCGACACGTCGATGATCCTGCACATCCCGCCGACGCATACCGGCGCGATCGTGATCAGCTTCCCCCGCGACACCATGGTGCCGATCTTCGGCTGCGACCGCGACGACAACGGGCACCCTGGCCAGCAGGCGCAGCTCGGCGTGCTTGAGCAGCTCAACTCGACCTTCTCCTATGGCGGCCCGGCATGCCTGTGGAAGACCCTGGAGCAGGTCACCAACATTCACATCGACCACTTCGTCATGGTCAACTTCGGCGGGTTCAAGTCGATCGTCAACGACGTCGGTGGCGTCCCCGTGTGCCTTCCCTACGCCATCAAGGACCCGGCCTCGAAGCTGAACCTGCCCGTCGGGAAGAGTGTGGTCCACGGTGACCAGGCCCTCGCCTTCGTCCGGGAACGGCACATCGGCTATGGCTCCGACCTGCAGCGGATCAACCGGCAACAGGTCTTCCTGGCGTCGCTCGCGCAGAAGATCAAGCTATCCAGTTCGCTGGCCAACCCGACCAAGCTCTACGGTCTCGTGCATGACATCGCCAGCTCGCTGACCACCGACTCCGGGCTGACGCTCACCGACATGTACGCGGTCGCCAACAGCCTCAAGGGCCTGAGCACCAGCGCGCTGCAATTCATCATGGCGCCGGTGGTGCCCTACCCGCCCAGCCCGAACGACCTGGTGGAGTTCGCCCAGCCGTCGGCGGATGACCTGTTCCACGCGATCGCCAGGGACAACCACATCCTCAAGGCCGCCCGCCGGGACGAGCACGTCAAGCCGCTGCCCACCGTCAAGCCGGGGCAGGTGCAGCTCCAGGTGCTCAACGGGACCAGCACCGCCGGGCTCGCCGCGACCACGGCCAGCCAGCTCACCGCGCGCGGCTTCAAGGTCGCCCACACCGGCAACGCGACCGCCAGCAGCAGCACCGTTATCGAGTACTCCTCGGCCACGCAGATGCCCCAGGTGAACACGCTCGAGAAGGAAATCCCCGGCGCCACGGCCAGGCAGGTGGCCAGCCTCAAGGGCAGCACGCTCAGCCTGGTTCTCGGTTCCGGCTTCAAGGGCGTCGCGCACAAGTCGCACAAGAAGGCCAAGAGTGTGTCGGCGGCGGCGCTGAGCAAGAACTACGGCGGGGTCAACGGCGCCGCGAACATCTGCAGGCAGTCCGCCGCCTTCACCGGGCCGGACTCCCCCGCTGATTTCGGCAACTGATCGCGTGCGAATCTTCACCGACTGGCACACGTGGCAGCAGGCCGAGCCCGGACTGCGCGCGGCCTTGCCCGCGGACACGGTGGCGTGGCTGCACGAGGCGGCCGCCTATGCCGACGCCCATCATGGTGACCAGCGCCGGCCGACCGGGGCACCGTACCGGGAGCACCTGCTGGAGGCGCTGGAGGTGCTCGTTCGCGGCGCGGGTGTGACCGACCCCGAAATACTCTGCGCGGCCGTGCTGCACGACGTCGTGGAGGATACCGACCGGACGGTGGACGACGTCCGCGCGGACTTCGGCGCGCGTGTCGCCGAACTGGTTGGCTGGGTGACGATCCCCGAACCCGGGCCGGGCCAGGACAAGGCCAGCGTCAAGGAGGAATACCTGCGCGGGCTGCCCCGCGTGCCGCGGGACGCGCGTCTGGTCAAGCTGGCCGACCGGGCGAGCAATGCCCAGACGCTGCGGAATCTGCCGGAGGCCCGGCGGCGTGCCTACTACGCGCAGACGGTCGAGTACGTCGTCCCGCTCGCCGCCGACGAGCCGTGGTTCGCGGACTGGTACGCGGCCTGGGCAGAGGCCTTCGCCGACCTGGCGCCAGATTCCGGCGGGCCGGCGCCCGAGGAACCGAGCCAGGAGATCCCCAGCCAGGCCAACAGGCCCGCCGGGTAGAGGAAGTAGCCGAATCTCGTCGCCGGGGCCAGCACGAACATCAGGCTGAGCCCGATGATCACGCGCCAGGTGGCTGCCGGTACCGTGCGCGGTGGCCAGAAGACCAGCCAGGCGATGATGCCGAGGCACGCCAGCGCGAGCAGGGCCACGGCGATGAGGTGGCCGGCTTGCCCGGTCTCCACCAGCAGCCGCCCGGGCAGCGGGCTGACCGCTTCGGACTTGATGCTGGCCAGGCCCAGCGGGAACGAGATCGTGTTCTGGATCAGGGCGTTCGGGCCGAGCACGGCCACCGGCCCGACGATGGCGGCGAACACCGCCAGGGCGGTACCCGCCAGGATCCCCGCCGCCCGCTTGCCATCCCGGTGCACGACCAGCACCAGCGCGATCAGCAACGCCGGCCAGGCCGTCGCCTTCATCGCGGCAGCGACGCCGAACGCAAGGCCGGCCAGCAGCGGGTGCGGTTCCCGCCACAGCAGCGCCAGGCCCAGGCACAGGCAGGCCAGCACCGGCACGTCGGTACCGCCCACGCTCAGCGAGAACGCGATCACCGGCGACGCCGTCACCAGCACGGTCCAGCGCACCACGTCGCGGACGCCGACCATGGCCAGCGCCGCGGCGAACACGATCACGAAGCCCACGCCGAACCAGATCCGCGGGTCAGTCAGCACATGGAAGCCAAGCAGGGCCCGCGGCATGCCGAACAGTGTCATGAACGGCAGGTAGGGGTCGAAGATGTTCGGGCTGTGCGCGGAGGCAAGTGCCGCCGGTCCCAGATAGGGGGTGCCGGTCTTCACCAGCAGCGTCGCCGACTTGTTGATGACCCGCACCTCGGGCTGCTGCAGCCGGTCGGCGGCCATCAGGCCCAGCGGCACGATCAGCGCCCCGGCGAGGCTGACCAGCAGCGCCCAGTCCAGCCCGCGGGACTTGACAGCCAGCATCAGCATGGCCGCCAGCAGATAAGCGCAGGCTGCGAAGATTCCCCAGGTCCGATGCAGGGAATGGTTGGTCACAAGGGCCATCACAACCGCGTACGCCGCGGACGCGGCGAACAGGGCGGTCATCCAGGACCGCGGAACCATCGTGGGCGACGGCCAGGCGAACTGGCGCGACGCGGGGCCCCTCAGCGGTACCTGCCTCAGCGTCAGCATCGACATGCACCCTCCAGCGAGGGCCATCCTAGCCGCTACCCCGGTATCGGTGCCGGTATGGGCGCGCGGGTCACCGGATGCGGCCGAACCGGGTCAACGGGTAACCATCAGCCTCACTAACAACAGGCGGACGTCCCGCGCGGGTCATCCGCCAGACCGTGCGCAGCGACAGGGCCCGCCGCTCCCTGGGTCCATCCGCCAGCCCGCCACGAAGCCCTGCATCCACGCACGTACGGCGCAGGTAGAGTCCCGCTCATGCGAACGGTGGCCGTGGTGCTTGCGGGTGGCACCGGGGAACGCTTCGGCACGAGCGTCCCCAAGCAGTTGCTCCCGTTCGCCGGGCGGCCGCTGATCGAGCACTCGGTGGCCGCGTTCGACGAGGCACCCGCCGTGGACTCGGTGCTGGTGGTGATGGCGGCCGGGCACGCCGGCCAGGTGCGCGAGGCGCTCGCGCGCGGTGGCTACCGCAAGCTCGCCGGGGTCATCCCCGGCGGGCCGTCCCGGGTCGGCTCCACGCGGTGCGCCATCGAGGCACTCGGCGGCGAGGAGTGCGATGTGCTGTTCCACGACGCAGCCAGGCCACTGGTGGACCAGCGGATCATCGCCGACTGCGTGGCCGCGCTCGCCGTGCACCGTGCGGTCGGGGTGGCGGTGCCCTCGGCCGACACGATCGCCGTGGTCAGCGACGGGGTCATGACGGCCATACCGCGCCGGGACAGCCTGGTGCGGGTGCAGACCCCGCAGGGCTTCCGGCTGTCGGTGATCCGGCGGGCGCACGAACTGGCGGCCGCCGATCCCGGGTTCGGCGACCTGCCCGCCACCGACGACTGCGGGATCGTGCTGCGCTACCTTCCCGACGTCGGTGTGCACGTCGTGGCGGGCAGCGAGCGAAATCTGAAGATCACCTTCCCGCGGGACCTGGCCGTCGCCGAGGCCCTGCACCGCGACGCGCCCGCCGGCTCGCCCCCGCCGTGACCGCCCCGTATTACGCGCCGCGCTGGACCTCATGCCCTAGCCGGTCTGCTACTTTGCATGGGCAAAGTAGCAGATTGTCGGGTTTAGATGTCGAATTCGTCTTTGTGGCCGTTATGATCTGCATGGTCGCTGACCAGCAACGATGGCCGCCTAGCGGACAGGTGTTACCGAAAAGTTATTGTTCTGGAAATTTCCAAGCAAAATTTCAGTGTTAGCGTCCACCTCGGCCCCCGCAAAAAGTCGCGTGCGGCTGACGCGTGTCCGCCGCCCTGTCCGATGAGGATGTTCATGCAACGACGCATGCCAAGGGCGGCGCGCCCAGCGCGCGCCCGGACCCGGGCTCTGTCCCTACTCGTAGCCGTGTCCGTTCCCGCCCTCGTGGCGTCGCAGGCCGTGGTCGCCGCCGGAAGCCCGGCGGCCGCCAGCACGCAGGCGGCCAGCCTTGCGCAGCAGTCGTTGACCCCGCCGCTCGCCGCCCAGTTGTCCAAGAACGTCAGCAAGCACGTCGTCGTGATCATGAAGCACCAGTTCGCGGCCGCCCATGAGGGCAGCAGCGCCGCGCTGGCCCGGGCCGGCGCTGTGGCCAGCGCCCAGGCACCCCTGGTGGCCGAACTGCACCAGGTGCACGCGGCCACCTGAAGACCTACCGGCTGGTGAACGCGCTCGCCGCGACCGTCTCGGCCGGCGAGGTGGCCCGGCTGAAGGCCAACCCGGCGGTAGCCGAGGTCATCCCCGACGTGGTCATCCATGGCGTGGCGCCCATGCCGGCGCCGGCGCGCAAGAAGGCCAGGCCGCGGTCGTCAACCGTCAGCAACTCGCTGACCCCGAACGTGATCCCCGGTGCCTGCAGCGCGACTACGCCCCAGCTCGCGCCGGAAGGCCTGTCACTGACGCATACCGACTCCGACACCCCAGGCGCGCTGACCGCCCGCTCGCTGGGCATCACCGGCGCGGGTGTCAAGGTGGCCTGGGTCGCCGACGGATCGACCCGAACAACATCAACTTCATCCGGTCGAACAACACCTCAGCGTTCGTCGACTACCAGGACTTCACCGGTGACGGTCCCGGCCAGCCGGCCAGTGGCGACGAGTCGTTCCTCGACGCGAACACGATCGGCGGCCAGGGCCTGCACACCTACGACGTGTCGCAGTTCTCCGCCCAGGCCGACCCGACCGCGTGCAACATCCGGATCGAGGGCGTGGCGCCGGGCGCGAGCATGGTCGGCCTGGACGTGTTCGGCACGTTCGAGGACACCACCACATCCAACTTCCTGCAGGCCATCAACTACGCGGTGGAGACCGACGGCGTCAACGTGATCAACGAGTCGTTCGGCTCCAACGCGTTCCCCGACATGTCCTCGCTGCACGCGACCGACCAGTTCGACGACGCGGCCGTCGCCGCGGGCGTGGTGGTGGTGGCCTCGTCCGGCGACGCGGGCTACACCAATACGATCGGCTCCCCCGCCAGCGACCCGGACGTCATCTCGGTCGGCGCGTCCACCCAGTTCCAGTTCTACGCGCAGACCAACTACGCCGCGGCCGACTACTTCTCCACCAAGCCCTGGCTGAACAACAACATCAGCTCGCTGTCCTCCAGCGGGTTCACCGAGACCGGCCGCACCATCGACCTGGTGGCGCCCGGCGACCTGAGCTTCGCCTCCTGCGACGCCAGCCCGGTCTTCGCCGGCTGCGTCAACCTCAAGGGCCAGTCCTCCGAGGTCGAGGAGTCCGGCGGCACCAGCGAATCCTCGCCGTTCGTGGCCGGCGCCGCGGCACTGGTCATCCAGGCTTACCGGCAGACCCACGGCGGCGTCACCCCGACGCCGGCCCTGGTCAAGCAGATCCTGACCAGCACCGCCTCCGACATCGGCGCCCCCGCGGACGAGCAGGGCGCCGGGCTGCTGAACAGCTACAAGGCCGTCCAGCTCGCCGAGTCGATCCACGACGCCTCCGGCACCCCGGCGCAGGCCGGCAACACCCTGCTCAAGTCCACCGGCCAGCTCAACGCGGTCGCCCTGCCGGGGACCAAGGAACACTTCCCGGTGACCATCACCAACACCGGCGCCGGCCGGGAGAACGTGAGCATCGTCGGCCGCGCCATCGGGCCGGACCGGAACGTGCAGGCCGGCAGCGTCACGCTGAGCGACAACAGCAGCCCGCAGTTCACTAACTTCCAGGGGATCACGAACAACTACGAAACCTTCACCTTCCACGTCGGCCCCGGCCAGAACCGGCTGGACGCCTCGATCGCCTACCCGGGCAACCCGGCCAAGGGGAACAATCAGCGGGTCCGGCTGATCCTGATCAACCCGGGCGGCCGGTTCGCCGGGCACTCGCTGCCGCAGGGCGTGGGCAACTACGGCAACATCGACGTCGCCAACCCGGTCGGCGGCACCTGGACCGGCGTGATCTTCAGCGACGTGTCCACCTCCAACGGCACCGTCGGCACGATCCCGTGGCGGGTCGCGACGCAGCGGTACACGCAGTTCGGCACGATCAGCCCCGGATTCGTGGCGCTGAAGGCCGGCCAGAGCAAGACCATCACGTGACGGCGCGGACGCCGGCCTCCCCCGGTGACGCCTCGGCCTCGATCGTGTTCAGCACCGGGTTCGCCGCCAACACCAGCACGATCCCGGTGACGCTGCGCAGCGAGGTCGACGTGGCCGGCGGCGGCACGTTCAGCGGCACGCTGAACGGCGGCAACGGCCGGAACCCCGGCGAGGGCCAGGTCGACTACTACGAGTTCAACGTCGGCTCCGGCGTGAACAACATCACCGCCGACGTGTCGCTCACCAACGACACGAACGACCCGGTGGGCGCCTACCTCGTCGACCCCAACGGCAACGTGGCCGGCTATGGCCAGAACTCCATCAACGGCACCCAAACGACGCCGCTGACGGCGTGGGCGGTCAACCCCATCCAGGGAACCTGGACGCTGATCGTCGACTTCGCCAGACCGGTCGTCGGGGACGAGGTGTCCCAGCCGTTCACCGGCAGCATTGCGTTCAATGCCGTGAACGTCAGCGCCGCGGGGATGCCGGACAGCGCCAGCACCACGCTGCCCGCGGGCCAGCCGGTGACGGTACCGGTGAGCATCACCAACAACGGCCAGCAGGCGGAGGACTTCTTCGTCGACCCGCGGCTGGACTCCTCGACGACCCTCGCGCTGGCACCGTTCAGCCAGGCAAGCGGGCTGGCCCTGCCGCTGGTCGTCGGGCCGCCACAGTGGTTCATGCCCACGGAGGCGTCTGCCGTGTCGGTGACGGCCACCGCCTCGCTGCCGATCGAGTTCGACTACCAGCCCAACACCGGGGACCCGGACCTGGCCAGCAGCATCGGCACCAGCCCGAGCGGGTCTTATGCCCCGCCGGCCGGGAACCTCACGAACGGGTTCTGGGCCGCCACGCCGAGCGAGATCGGGCCCTACCCGGCTGGCGCGCCTGCGGGCACGGTGAGCATGGCGATGACCGCCACCGCCAAGGCGTTCGACAACTCCATCACCTCCGACACCGGCGACCTCGAGCCGGCCGCGATCAACCCGGCGACCACCTTCTCGCCGATCGTCATCCAGCCGGGCCGGACCACGACCGTCAACGTCACGATCACCCCGTCCGGCCCGTCCGGCACGGTGGTCAGCGGCACCCTGTACGTCGATGACTTCCTGACCAATGTCCCGGCGCACGGCCAGCAGGGCGCCGACGAAATGGGCGCGATCCCGTACACCTACACGATCGGCTAACCCGCACGGGCTGGCCGCCAGACACCGAAGGGCCGGGGATCCGCAGGGATCCCCGGCCCTTCCGCTCGTCGCGCCCCGTTACGCGGGACGGGACCGCGCCCGGGGCTTGCCAGGTGCAGCGCGCGCCCGCCACGTCAGGGACGTCAGCCCGCTACGCGCGACCTCAGAGCCCGACGTCCTCCAGCATCTCCGTGACGAGTGCGGCGATCGGCGAGCGCTCGGAGCGCACCAGCGTCACATGCGCGAACAGTGGGTGGCCCTTGAGCTTCTCGATCACCGCGACCACGCCGTCGTGCCTGCCCACCCGCAGGTTGTCGCGCTGCGCGACGTCGTGGGTGAGCACCACCCGGGACCCGGTGCCGATCCGGGACAAGACCGTGAGCAGCACCCCGCGCTCCAGCGACTGGGCCTCGTCCACGATCACGAACGAGTCGTGCAGCGAGCGGCCCCTGATATGGGTCAGCGGCAGTACCTCGAACATGTCCCGGCCCAGTACCTCGTCGATCACGTCCTGGGAGGTCACCGAGGAGAGGGTGTCGTAAACCGCCTGGGCCCACGGGTTCATCTTGTCCGCCTCGGAACCGGGCAGGTAGCCAAGCTCCTGCCCGCCCACCGCGTACAGCGGACGGAACACCACGACCTTCCGGTGCTGGCGGCGGTCCATCACCGCTTCCAGGCCCGCGCACAGCGCAAGGGCGGACTTGCCCGTGCCGGCCCGGCCGCCCAGCGACACGATGCCGATCTCGGGGTCAAGCAGCAGTTCGAGCGCGACCCGCTGTTCCGCGCTCCGGCCGCGCAGGCCGAACGCCTGCGCGTCGCCCCGGACCAGCCGCACCGACTTGTCCGGCAGCACCCGGCCGAGCGCACTGCCGCCGCCGACTCCCCCGGCGGTCAGCACCAGGCCCGTGTGGCACGGCAGGTCCCGGGCTGCCGGGCAGTCGAGCGAGCCGGACTCGTACAACTGCTCGATGTCGGCGGTGGTCACCGGAATCTCGGACATTCCGGTCCACCCGGAGTCGGCGGGTATCTCGGCGCGGTACTCCTCGGCGGTCAGCCCGAGCGAGGCGGCCTTCACCCGCAGCGGCAGGTCCTTGCTGACCAGGACCACGTGCTCGCCCTCGGCGGCCAGGCTGCGGGCGACGGAGAGGATTCGGGTGTCGTTGTCCCCGAGCCGGAAGCCCGGCGGGAGCACCTGTGGGTCGCTGTGATTCAGTTCGACCCGGACGGTGCCGTCGCTGTCCCCGACGGGCAGGTCATCATCGAGGCGGCCATAGGTGATTCGCAGGTCGTCCAGGTGCCGAAGCGCTTGGCGGGCGAAGAACCCCAGTTCAGGATGATGACGCTTGGCCTCCAGTTCGGTGATCACCACGATGGGCAGGACCACGCGGTGCTCCGCGAACCTGCCGATGGCGCCCGGGTCAGCGAGCAGCACGCTGGTGTCCAGGACGTAGGTCCGCCGCTCCGTGCTCGGTGCGCCGGGGCGGTCGGTGTCGGAGCCGGATGTGCTTTGCCGCACGGGGCGGCGGGCAGAAGAACTGGCCACTCGTTCTCCCCTGGGCGCCATGATGGCGCCGCGCTCAGACTTCCAGACGGGTGAGAGAGACCGGGCCGGCCCGCAAAAGGCCGGTCGCCGGCCCTTCGCTCGTCTCGCCTGCGTGCCAGGACAACAAGCTCGAGGATGTCGAGGGCCTTCCCGGCGGGCGGCTACGCACCGCCCATCCAGTTCCGACGGTACAGTCCTGGATCAATTCCCGGAAGTACCCATCTGCGGTGTCAGCCCTGGGGGGGCGACCCCCCCGAACCCCGCTGGCCTCCGGCCCGGTTCCTCCGTCACCGGGCCGGGGCCCTGGTGGTCCGGGGAAGCGGAATCCAAGCGCGGGTGTGCGTCTCTCAGGCGCCGAACCTGCGGTGCCGGGCGGCGTAGGAGCGCATCGCACGGAGGAAGTCCACCCGGCGGAAGGCCGGCCAGTAGGCGTCGCAGAAGTAGAACTCCGAGTGGACGCTCTGCCAGAGCAGGAACCCACCGAGCCGCTGTTCCCCCGAGGTGCGGATCACCAGATCGGGGTCGGGCTGCCCGGCGGTGTACAGGTGGTCGGCGATGTGCTCCACGTCCAGGATCTCGGCGAGTTCCTCGATGCTGGTGCCCTTGGTGGCATGGTCCTGCAGCAGCGACCGCACCGCGTCGGCGATCTCCCGCCGCCCGCCGTAGCCGACGGCCACGTTGACCAGCAGCCCGGGGTTGCCCGCGGTGGCCTCGGCCGCGTCCTTGAGCACCTGCGCGGTGTCCACCGGAAGCAGGTCGAGCGCGCCGACCGGTTTGACGTTCCAGCCCTGCGCCACCAGTTCCCGCACGGTGCTCTCGATGATCCGGAGCAGCGCTTCGACCTCACCGCCGGACCGGGACAGGTTGTCGGTGGACAGCAGCCAGAGCGTGACCACCTCGACCCCCGCCTGGCGGCACCAGCCGAGCAACTCGAAGATGTGGTCGGCGCCCTTCTGATGGCCGCGGCTGACATCGGACAGGCCCGCCATGCGGGCCCACCGCCGGTTGCCGTCGAGGATCACCCCGACGTGCCTGGGGATTGAGTGCGGGGACAGTGACGCTTCCAGCCTGCGCTCGTAGAGCTTGTAGGCGAGCTCGCGCAGTCCCATCTGCACCCCTTCTGCGCTCATGCCAGACGGCCCATGCCAGATGATGGTGAGGCTGGTGAGAGTGCTACCAACATACGTTAACCCCGTCCCGGCGTGGCATGACGCAGGGACGGGGTCAACATTCAACCAGGGTTTAGCCGATGGACTTGACGATCGCCTCATCCAGACCTGGGAACGAGGCGAGGTACTCCCGGCGCTCCCGCTTCATCCGGGCCACCATGGCGTCGTACTCGCCGGTGCGGCCCTGCCTGGCGTACAGCAGGCGGGGCTGGAGGATCTCCGGGTCGTCCACGCCGGGAACCGACTGGGCGATCTCGTAGCCGAAGTCGGTGTCGGGGACCCACTCGATCGTTTCCTCCACGATCGCCTGCACGATCGCGGACGAGATCGGGATCGTCACCTTCTTGGACCCCTCGTGGTCGTCGCCGCCGCCTACCCGCCCGGTGTTGAGCACGAACACCTTCAGCTCATGGCTGTCGAGCAGTTCGAGCATCCGGTTGCCCATGTCGGCCATGGCGCGGGGGAAGAACGGGTTGGTGCCGGGCACCCGGAGGAACTTGCCCTCCTCGTCCTTGCCGCCCGCAGACGTGCCGGTGGTCTCGCCGAGCATGAAGTACGCCGCCGCCTGCGCCCGGTCGAGCTGGGCCACGCCGGGCACGATGTTCTCGTTCCTGTTCAGGATGAGCAGGAACTCCGCGAGCGGTATGTCATTCGCCGGCCACGGGTCCACGTATGAGAACGGCCAGGTCGTGCGGCCATTCTTGGTGTAGGAGGTGTCGAAGAAGTCGGCCTTCCCCAGCGCGTCCACGGACACGTTCTCCAGGTAGGCGTCCGGCTTGGTGGTCGCGTTGTAGATGGCCGGCTCGAACCGCGGGTCCAGGCCGAACGTCTTGGCGAAGCAGCCGTTCTCCGTCGTGTACACCCTGCCGCCCGGCATGAGCGCGATGAAGTCGTCCTGGGCAGGCTTGCTGCCAAGCTGCGTGGTGAACGTCGTGGTCGTCTTGCCGGTGCCGGACAGGCCCACGATGAGCACGCCCCGCGGGCGGCCGCCGACCGGGATCACCTTGCAGCCGGCGTGCAGCGACAGGCCACCGCGGTCGTAGACGATGTTGTTCCACATCCGCAGGCCGCCCTTCTTCGACTCACCGAAGTAGTCGGAGTTAAGCACCCTGGTGATGTTGCTGTTCAGGTCCACCGCGATGACCCGGTCGTTCGGGTAGCCCGGCGCGGGCAGGTTCGGCGTGTAGATGACCGTGGTGTCCGGGTCCCAGGTCTGCGGGTCGTAGTCCTCGCCCACCGGGTAATAGAGCTGCTTCTGCATGCCGGCCACGTTGGCGTTGGCCGCCTCCATGACCAGCCGGGCACGCGTGCGGAACTGCGGGTCCGACCCGATGTAGCCGTCCACGACCACCATGTGGGCGCCGGCGATGTAGGCATCCTGCTCCGCGGCGATCCGGTCGAATTCCGCCCGGGTAATCGTTTGCTTGGTCGCATTGGTCGAGTCCTCGACGATGAACGTCGACCGGGTACTCCGCGAGTCCACGCGCGCCCGCACGTTCACATTGCCAAACTCCGTGACTGAAGCGTTTGGCATTTTCTCCGTTAGCTCACGAAGCCGTTCCGCAGTGGGATTCCATTCCACCGCTGCCGCGTTCACCTGCTGCCCCACAGTTGCTCCTCCTCCTGGGCGCCGGCCCGAGCCCGGTCCGGGGGGTCTGCCGCCGCCGGGCACGCTCGCGTGCGCCCTACGCTGCGAGATCTGGGGAGTGTACCCGGCAGCGCCCAAACGAATGCAGGCCGGGTGCCCGTAATAGCGGCGCGGCCGCCGCTCCCGGCCGGCATGTACGGAGGAAGCGATGCGCACCGGGCCCGGCTTACGTAAGCCGGGCCCGGTGCGTAAAGTCCTCGCCAGGTGCATCCGGAAATGAGCGCAAACGGCCGCCGGAGAGCGCGCTGGAGAAGCATTACGCGATGTTTGGTTTAGACCTATGGTTTAAACCGCTCGCGATAATTCACCGCTGGTCACGAGCGGGGCCCCTCGGCGCGAACCTGTTCTACCTGGCGCAACGCGTCGCGCAGGGCACTGAGCCAGGAGTCCTCGTGCTCGCCGACCAGGCGCACGCACCAGGCGAGCGCGTCGCTGCGACTGCGGGCCACGCCGGCCTCGACCAGCGTGTCCAGCACCCGCCGCTCGGCCTGGCGCAACCGGGTCATGACCGGGACCGAAAGTGTGGTGAACATCACTTTCCTGCCGTCGCTCACCACACCCCAGGACACCTTGCGGTCGAACCGCATCTCCGCCTCGCGGGCGATCCCGACCCGGGCATCACGGGTCTCCGCGCGGAACCGCCGGCTCCGCCCCGCTGCCACACCCCCCGCCTCGGTCGGCCCCTCGGCCCCGGCCCCCTCTCCGGCAGCTCCCTTCACCGCAGGAAGCTCCCCGATGACCGTGATCTCCTCACGATCCACAACCACCTCAGGCTCCCCGGTGAACCACGAGTCAGGAAGCCGCCCCAGGAACCAAGCACGTATCTGCCCAGCAGTGTCAGCCGCCGCACTCTCTTTAGCCGTACTCATGTAATGACGATTACAGCCCTGCTTGAACGACGCAAGCTCTGGGTGGGACGGCAAGGCGAGGCGAGCCAGGCGGAGCCGCAGGAGGTTCAGACCGAGGTAGCGGCGACCTGGGCGGCTACGGCGGGCGAGACGTCGATGGCGCCGGCGAACCCGCTGCCCAGGTCCACGGGGACGACCTCGACGTTCATGCCTGGTTCCGGCGCCTGGATCATCTTGCCGTCGCCGAGGTAGATGGCGACGTGCGAGATGTAGTCGGGCGCGGTCGGGTCGGTGTGGTAGAAGAGCAGGTCACCGGGCTGGAGCTGGTTCACGGGCACCGCGGGGCCTGTGCGGGCCTGGTCGGCGGCCACCCGCGGCATGATCACGCCGGCCTGGCGGAAGGACCATTGCACCAAGCCGGAGCAGTCGAAGGACGTGGGCCCGGCCGCGCCCCAGATGTACGGCATGCCGAGCCGGCTCACCGCCGCTTCCAGGAAGGCGTGGATCACGGGCGCGGAGGCCAGGCCGCCGACGGCCGGCTGCACCGAGCCCGCCGGCGCCGAGGCCGAGGTCCCGCGGCCGGTCTGCACGACAAGCTGGTCCACCTCGGTACCGTGCGGCAGCGCCTTCTTGATCTCGCGGGTCAGCTTGGTGAAGTGGGCCGACGGAGCGCTGATCACGATCGCGTTGCGCACCGGGAAGCCGAGTGAGCGGGCGGCCTTGTCGGTGATCACCGCGTCGACACCGCCGATGCCCACCGTGCCGAACTTGCCGACCTGCATCGTCTGCACGGTGCGCCCGGCCACCGTGACCGGCGTCCCGGTGGGGAGCTTGTCCTGCTTGCCCATCTCGTAGGACAGGCCCAGGCCACCGCCCGCCACGCTGCGCCAGAACGCGTTGTCCTTCGCCGTCGGCTTGGCGGCGAACCGGCGGAAGCCCGACGGGTCGACGCCCAGCACGGCGGCGAACCTGCCGTTCACCCGGACGCGGGCCGCGTCCACGGCCTGCACCGCGCGCACGCCGGGCAGGTGGCGGACCTTGTTCACGGCCGCGGCGGGGAGCGTGGTGTCCGACACCGCGACCACGTCCACCGGCAGCACATGCTTCAGCGGGGCCACGGAGGCATCGGTGCTGACGGCCGGGGCAGCGTCAGCGGTGGGCGACGGCACCAGCGCGGGCGCCGTCCGGCTAAGCAGCCAGGGCTGCGCCGAGGGCGCGGGGCCCGGGCCGACAGGGCCGGTGCTGTGGATGCTTGCGGACGCCATACCGGGCCAGCCGGCCGCGACGACCATGAGTGCGGTGACGGCCCCGAGCGCAGGCGCGGGCAACCGCCGCGCGCACCGACCCGAGCGCGGGTCCCGCTGTGCGGGGGTCTCCCCAGAGGGGCGGCTCCTGCCCAGTTCCACGCGCTTCACCGTCCTTGCCGCTCGGCGTGCATACCCCTGTCAATCGACTCAGGATTTCCCACTATTCCATCGCCTTAGACGTCCTGGCCAGGGCTGACGGTTCCAAAATCTCTTTCTGCCCAGGTCACGGCGGGGTATCGCAGCGCTTCCCGAAGCTCCATGGGATCAGTGACGGGGGTACGGCAGGTGAAATTTCGGCAGACGTAGACCGCCGGGGAGCCGTCAACCGGGTGGCGCCCTTCGAGCAGCGGCACGGCGCCCGCGGCCTCGCCGTCCGGTCCGCCGTCGCCAAGCGCCAGCACGGCTCCTGGCGGCGCCATGAGCACCGCGGCGCGGTGCAGTGCCGCGGTGCGCGGGTCGGTGGCCGCCCCGACGACCGCGATCTCCGCGGGCCCGGCAAGCACCGCCTCGGCAACCGCGAGGCCAGCCCCGGCCGCGCGAGGGAACCGGCCGGCGATCGGCCCGAGCACGTTCAGCGCCGCCACGGCAGCCTCCCGGTGCCGGGACGAGCCGGTCAGCGCGGAAGAGCCGAGCAGCGCGCCGGCTGCCGCGAAGGTCCCCGACGGGGTGGGCCCGTCGGCGGGATCCGCGGGCCGGTACAGCAACCGCTCGCCGTCGTCGGCGGTGTCGTAGAAGCCGCCGCTCCCGTCGCCGAACCTGGTCAGCACCGTTTCCAGGAGGTCACCGGCGAGCGTCAGCCAGCGGCCCTGACCGGTCACGCCGGACAGCGCCAGCAGCCCGTCCGCCAGGCAGGCGTAGTCCTCAAGCACCCCGGCGCCCGGTCCCGCCTCGCCCGCGCGCGAGGTCCTGGCCAGGCGGCCGTCCACCAGGTGCAGCGTGGTGAGCAGATCCGCCGCCTCCAGCGCCGCGGTCACGAACCCGGGCTCGGCGAAGAGCAGCCCGCACTCGGCGAGCGCCGCGATCGCCAGGCCGTTCCAGGCGGTGACCACCTTGTCGTCCCTGCCCGGGCGCACCCGCTTCTCGCGCGCGGCCAGCAGCGTGGCGCTGATCCGGTCGATCCGTTCGGAGTCCGCGGGATCCGAGCGGCGCTGGAGCACCGAGCGGCCATGCTCGAACGTTCCGTCCGGGGTCACGCCGAACACCTCCGCCGCGTAACCGGCGTCATCAGGCCCCAGAACCCCGCGCAGCTCATCCGGGGTCCAGGTGTAGAACAGCCCTTCTTCGCCGTCGCTGTCGGCGTCCAGCGCGGAGGCCAGCCCGCCCTCGCCGGTGCGCAGGTCGCGGATCATCCACGCGCAGGTCTCCCTGGCCACCCGCGCGGCCAGCGGGTCGGCGGTGCGCCGCCACCAGTGCGCGTACGCCCGCGCGAGCAGGGCGTTGTCATAGAGCATCTTCTCGAAGTGCGGCACCACCCAGGCGGCGTCCACGCTGTAGCGGGCAAACCCGCCGCCGAGCTGGTCGTACATGCCGCCCCTGGCCATCGCCGCCATGGTGCCGGCGGCCATCTCCAGCGCCCGTTCGCCGCCAGGCGCGCCGGGCCGCTCGGAGTGCCGCAGCAGGAACTCGCACACCATCGACGGCGGGAACTTGGGAGCACCACCGAACCCGCCGCGCTGGGCGTCGTAGCCGCGGGCCAGGTTGACCACCGCCTCGCGGCAGATGTCCGCGAGTTCGGCCGTCTCGTCAGCGTGCTGCCACGGGCCGGCCTGTTGCGCCAGTGCGGCAGCGATCCGGCTGGCCTGGCCGTCGACCCCGGCCCGGTCCTCGCGCCAGGCCGTGGTAATGGCGAGCACCAGGTGCTGGAACTGCGCCCGCGGGAAGTAGGTGCCGCAGTAGAACGGCGCACCGTCCGGGGTCATGAACACGGTCATCGGCCAGCCGCCCTGGCCGGTCATGGCCTGGGTCGCGGTCATGTACACCGCGTCCACGTCGGGCCGTTCCTCCCGGTCCACCTTGATGGACACGAGGTTGTCGTTCAGCAGCGCCGCGGTCTGCGGATCCTCGAACGACTCGTGCGCCATCACGTGGCACCAGTGACAGGCCGAGTAGCCGACCGACAGCATCACCGGCACGTCGCGCTCGCGTGCCGCCGCGAACGCCTCGGGTGACCACGGCCACCAGTCGACCGGGTTGTCCGCGTGCTGCAGGAGATAGGGGCTCGTCGCGTTCTTCAGCCGGTCTGCCATGAACCCATCTTCACCCGGCAGCCCGGCCGCCTGCCCGTGGGGGCGCGGGTAAGCGGCGGCCCGGCCACGGCTTGACGAACACTAGCAATAATGGTTATCGTTTTCATCAAGGCCCGCGCCGAGTGTCGCCGAGGCCTGTCCCTCCACAGAGACGGAACTGAGCCCATGCGTGTTCGCACCGGGATCGCGGTGGCCGCGCTGATGAGCGCGGGCCTGCTCACGGCCGCGTGCTCGTCGGCTCCGGGGTCGCTCACCTCGGCGGGCGGCGGCATCGTAGCCGTCGGCGCGGAGAACGAGTACGCGAACGTGATCGGCCAGATCGGCGGCAAGTACGTGCACGTCACCGCGATCCTGGACAATCCCAACACCGACCCGCACGCGTTCGAGTCGAGCCCGTCGGTGTCCCAGACCGTCGGTGCGGCCCAGCTCGTGGTGCAGAACGGGGTTGGCTACGACGCCTGGATGAACAAGATCGAGGCCGCGGCACCGAACTCCAAGCGCAAGGTCATCGACGTGCAGAAGCTGCTGCACCTGCCGGACAGCACGCCGAACCCGCATCTGTGGTACGCGCCGTCCACCATGCCGGCGGTGGCCAGGGCCATTGCCGCCGACCTCGCCGTGCTGCAGCCCGCGCACGCCGCGACCTTCAGGGCCAACCTGGCCAGGTTCGACGCCTCGCTGCGGCCCTGGTACCAGGCGCTGGCGCATTTCAAGGCCGCCTACCCCGGCACGCCGGTGGCGACCACCGAGCCGGTCGGCGACTACATGCTCCAGGCGGCGGGGGCGCGGAACCTGACGCCGTTCGGCTTCCAGCGGGACGTCATGAACGGCGTGGATCCCTCGCCCCAGGACGTGTCCCTGCAGAACAGCCTGTTCTCCGGCCACAAGGTACGGGTGTTTCTGTACAACCAGCAGGTGACCGACACGCTCACCCAGTCGTTCCTCGGCCTGGCCCGCAGGTACGGCATCCCCGTGGTCGGCCTGTACGAGACCATGCCGACCCCGGGATATACCTACCAGTCGTGGATGCTGGCCGAGGTACAGGCGCTGCAGAAGGCGGTCGCCGACAAGATCACGACATCAAGGCTGTGATGGTGGACCGAAACACTGTGATCACCGCAGAGCCGGGCCGGGCCACCGACCGCGAGCAGACGCTCGCCGTCGAGGGTGTCAGTGTCCGGCTCGGCGGCCGTGAAGTACTGCACGATGTGCGGTTCTCCATCCGGGCCGGCGAGTTCGTGGGCCTCATCGGGTCCAACGGCGCCGGCAAGACGACCCTGCTGCGGGTGATCCTGGGGCTCCAGAAGCCCACCGCCGGCCAGGTGCTCATCGGCGGCGCGGCCGGGGACCGGCGGGACCGGGCCGTCGGATACGTCCCGCAGAAGATCGAGCTCGACCCCGACATGCCGCTGCGGGCCAGGGACCTGGTGGGCCTCGGGCTCGACGGGAATCGGTTCGGCATCCCGCTGCCGTCCCGCGCCCGGCGCGCGATGGTCGACGAGATGCTGCACGCGGTGGGCGCCGCGGACTTCGCCGACGCCAGGGTCGGCACCCTGTCCGGCGGGGAGCAGCAGCGGGTGATGATCGCGCACGCGCTGATCAGCAAGCCCCGGCTGCTGCTCATGGACGAGCCGCTGGCGAACCTGGATATCCGCAGCGAGCAGGAGATCGTGAGCCTGCTCGCGCGGATCTCGAAGGAGCGCGGAATCGCCGTGCTGATCTCCGCACACGAGATCAACCCGCTGCTGCCGGTCATGGACCGCGTCGTCTACATGGCGGCCGGCCGGGCCGCCAGCGGAACAACCGACGAGGTCGTCCGTCCTGACGTGCTGACCCGGCTCTACGGCCATCATGTGGACGTCATTCACCTGCACGGCCGGGTCCTGGTGGTGGCCGGGCGAGGCGAGGAGCCGGCCATCGGCCCCCGCGATGACACGCACGTCCTGCACACCGACCAGGCCGTGCCCGATCCGGACGCGGACGGGGACCGGCGTTGAGCGCTGTGCTCCAGGCGGTGTTCGCGCCGGGTTTCTTCACCAGCGCCCCGGTCCAGGTGGCCTTGCTCGTCGGCGGCATGGCCGCGCTGGTCTCCGGGGTCGTCGGCACGTTCGTGGTGGTGCGCGGCCAGTCCTACGCCGGGCACGCGCTCGCCGACATCAGCGTCACCGGCGGCTCCGCCTCCTACCTCGCCGGGGTCTCCCCGTTGTGGGGCTTCGCCGCTGTCGGCGTCGCGGCCGCCGCCGCCATGGATCTCATCGGGGTCCAGCGGCGCCGTGGCCGGGACCTCGCGACCGGCATCGTGCGCGGGGCGGGGCTGGGCCTGGCGGCACTGTTCCTCTACTGGGGAACCACGTCAACGAGCACCACCGGAGCCACGGTCACGATCCTGTTCGGCTCCATCTTCACCATCAGCGGCTCCACGGCCGGGGCGGCAGCGTTGCTCGGTGCGGTCGCGCTGGCCATCGTCGCGGTGCTCTACCGCCCGCTCCTGCTCAGCTCGGCCAGCCCGGAACTGGCCTTCGCCCGCGGCATACCGGTGCGCATCACCGGGGCGCTGTGCCTGGTGGCCGTCGCCCTCGCGGTGTCGCTGTCCGCCCTGACCATCGGGGCCATCCTGAGCACCGCGCTGCTGGTCGGGCCGGCCGCGGCGGCGCTGCGGCTGACCAGCAGGCCCGGGCTGGCGGTCCTCTGGTCGGTGGTGATCGGCCTGGCCGCCACATGGCTGGGTGTCCTGCTCGCCTATGACAGCTACTACTGGCCGCCCGCGCGCCAGGGCTGGCCGGTGAGCTTCTTCGTGGTGGCGCTGGTCCTGGTCTTCTACCTGCTGGCCCAGTTCGCGGTCACACGCCCGGCCGGCCGCTGGCCGGGCAAGGCCCGCTCGCTGGCCGCCGGGCCCGACGGGGCAGGTGCCTGAGCGATGCTGTCCGGTTTCATGGTCAACGCATGGATCGTCGCCGGCATCGTGGCGGTGGTGGCCGGGGCGGTGGGTTTCTTCGTCGTGCTGCGCGGCAACGCGTTCGCCGCGGACGCGCTGCCGACCGGCGCCTTCGCCGGAGCGGCCGGGGCGAGCCTGATCGGGGTCAGTACGCTGGTCGGCCTCGGCGTGTTCTCGGTCCTCGGTGCGCTCGGCATCGGCTGGCTGGGCCGCCGCAGCCGGCCTGACGTGGCCACCGCGCTGACGCTGGTGATGATGCTGGGACTCGGCGCGCTGTTCCTCAGCTTCAGCAGCCAGTACGCGCCGGAGATCTACTCGCTGCTGTTCGGCGAGGTGCTCGGGATCAGCAGCAACGAGATAGCCCCGGTGGCCGCACTGGGCGCCGTCACCGTGGCCTCGCTCATCGTGCTCTACCGTCCGCTGCTGCTCACCTCGGTCATGCCCGGGCTCGGCGAGGCACGCGGGGTGCGCGCGGCCCGGGTGGAGACGCTGTTCCTGGTGGTGCTGGCCCTGGCCACGGGCATGGCCCTGCCGGTCGTGGGGGCGCTGCTCATCTTCAGCCTGATGATCGGGCCCCCGGCCGCGGCCAGGTCGTTCACCGACAGGCCCGCGATCGCCATCGGGCTGTCTGTGCTCATGGCGCTCGGCACGGTGTGGACCGCGATCGCCGCCTCCTACCAGACGAACTGGCCGGTGGGCTTCTTCGTGGGCGCGCTGAGCGCGGGCTGGTACGCCGTGGGCCGGATCGCCGCCGCCTGGCGCCGGAGCCGCCGCCAGGCAAGGGCTGCGGCACCGGGCGAGCCCGCGGAACATGGCCGCCTAGCTGCTAGTGTGCGGGTGTGACCACGCCTGTGCCGGCCAGGCGCCCTCTCGGCGGAACGCGTGTCCGTGGCACCAAGCAGGCCGAGGCGCTCGCGGCCGTGCTCGACAGCCTGCCGGGCTTCTGGAGCGCCCAGCAGATCCATGCGGAACTGCGCCGCCGCGGCGAGCGGATCGGGCTGACGACGGTCTACCGGCACCTGCAGGTGCTCAGCGAGGACGGCCTCCTCGACACGATCCGCGACGCGGGCGGGGAGACGCTGTACCGCCGCTGCCGCAGCGCGGTGCACCATCACCACCTGATCTGCCGTATTTGCGGGACCAGCGTGGAGGTGGAGGGGCGCGCGGTCGAGCAGTGGGCGGAGAAGGTGGCGGCCGAGGCGGGCTTCACCACGGTGGACCACACCGTGGAATTGTTCGGCCTGTGCCCGCGCTGCGGCGCCGCCCAGCGCCCTGCCGCCGAAGGCTCCTGACCGGCTAGTCGCCCGTCACGCCGTCGATGCGCTCACGGAGCAGGTCGGCGTGGCCGTTGTGGCGGGCGTACTCCTCGATCATGTGCACGTAAATCCAGCGCAGGTTGCGCACCCGCTCCGGGTGGTCGCCGTGGCTGGGCACGACATAGTCCAGGTCCACGCCGCGGACCGCGTCCCGGACCAGGCCGACTTCCTCCCAGAACGCCGCCAGTACCGCCGGGGCGTCCGGCTCGTCGAGTTCTTCGAAGTCGGCGTCCAGGTCTTCCTCGGTGAAGTAGCGGAACGTCATGTCCTGGTTGGTGCCGTGCACCCGGAACCACCACCGCTCCACGTCGGTCATGTGCCGGACGATGCCGAGCAGAGTCAGCCCGGACGGCGGCACGGCATGCTCCTTGAGCTGGCCGGCGGTGAGCCCCGAGCACTTGCCGAGCAGGGTGGCGCGGTGGAAGTCGAGCCAGGCGTCCAGGGCTTCCCGCTCCCCCGCGACCAGGGGCGGCTCCGGGCGGTTCACTTGGGGGGCGGTCCACGTCATCTGGACATCGTCCGCCCGGCGCGTGCCCGCCGCAACGCAAATTCCCGCTGCCGGGCGGCGGACCGCCGTGGCGGGCTACCCGTGGCCCAGTACCGGATGGGGCACGTAGCGCTCCTCCATCCGGCGGATCTCCTCCTCGGTGAGTTCCAGCTTCACCGCTGCCAGCGCGTCGTCCACGTGGCCGGGCTTCGTCGTGCCGACGATCGGGGCGGTCACCCCGGGCCGGTGCAGCAGCCAGGCCAGCGCGACCTGGGCGGGCGGCACCCCGCGCTCGGCGGCCACCTCGGCGACCGCGTCCACCACGTCGAAGTCGGCCTGGTTGTAGAGGCTGTCACCGAACGGGTCCGAACCGGCCCGGGTGGTGAGCCGCTGCCCGTCCCTGGTCCGGTTGCCGGTCAGCACGCCGCGGGCCAGCGGGCTCCACGGGATCACCCCGACGCCCTGGTCGATGCACAGCGGGATCATCTCCCGCTCTTCCTCGCGGTAGAGCAGGTTGTAGTGGTTCTGCATGGACACGAACCGGGTCCAGCCGTGCCGCTCCGCCGCGTGCTGTGCCTTCGCGAACTGCCAGGCGTACATGCTGCTCGCCCCGATGTAGCGCGCCTTGCCCGACTTGACCACGTCGTGCAGCGCCTCCATGGTCTCCTCGACCGGGGTCCGCGAGTCCCACCGGTGGATCTGGTAGAGGTCCACGTAGTCCATGCCCAGGCGGCGCAGCGAGTTGTCGATTCCGGCCAGGATGTGCTTGCGGGACAGGCCTCGGTCGTTCTCGGCGTCGGACATCGCGCTGAACACCTTGGTGGCGACCACCACGTCCTCGCGGCGGAACAGCTTGCCGAGCAGCCGCCCGGTGACGACCTCGCTCGCGCCGTTGGCATAGATGTCCGCGGTGTCGTAGAAGATCACGCCGCCGTCGGCCGCGGCCTTGACGAGCGGCTCCGCGGCGTCCTCCTCCAGCACCCACTGCCTGCTGCTCTTGTTGCCGAAGCTCATCATGCCGAGGCAGATACGGGACACACGCAGGCCGGTCGAGCCCAGGTTGACGTACTCCATGAACACCCCTTGCGATAGAGCCGACGTCAGTTGCTGCCCACGCATGCGGATGTTATGCCGCTCCGGGGACAGCGTCACCACCCGGACGACACCATGGCGCCGCCGGGCATGCCCCGGGGGTTCCCGGTGTTGCGGTCAGCGGGCAGCAGCAGACGTAAAGGAGAACGAAGTATGCAGACGAGGACCATCGGCCCGGTCACGGTCAGCGCCATCGGCCTTGGCGGCATGCCCATGTCCATCGAGGGGCGGCCCGACGAGGCACGATCAATCCGGACCATCCATGCGGCCCTCGACGCAGGCGTGACGCTGATCGACACGGCGGACGCCTACCACCTGAACGCCGGGGAGACCGGGCACAACGAGCGGCTCATCGCCAAGGCCCTGGCCAGTTACCCCGAGGACACCAGCGACGTGCTGGTGGCGACCAAGGGCGGGCATCTGCGCCCCGGGGACGGGTCCTGGACGCTCGACGGGTCCCCCGAGCACCTGCGGGCGGCGGCCGAGGCGTCGCTCAAGGCCCTCGGGGTGGACGTGATCGGCCTGTACCAGTTCCACCGGCCCGACCCGAAGGTGCCCTACGCGGAGTCGATCGGCGGGCTCAAGGAACTGCTCGACGCAGGGAAGATCCGGCTGGCCGGCATCTCCAACGCCAGCATCGAGCAGATCGAACTGGCCCGGTCCATCCTGGGCGAGGGGAACCTGGCCAGCGTGCAGAACGAGTTCTCCCCCGCGTTCCGGTCCAGCGAGGGCGAACTGCGGCACTGCGCCGGAGCCGGTATCGCCTTCCTGCCGTGGAGCCCGCTCGGCGGGATCGGCCGGGCCGGCCAGCTAGGCACCAGGCACGCCGCGTTCGGCGAGGTCGCCGCGGCCCGCGGGGTGTCGCCGCAGCGGGTGACGCTGGCCTGGATGCTGGCCAAGGCGCCGGTGGTCATCCCGATCCCCGGTGCGAGCCGTCCCGAGTCCATCATCGACTCGGCCCAGGCCCCCGAGCTGACGCTCACCCCCGGAGGAACTGGCCCGCCTGGACGCATCCTGACTCCGGATTCCCGGTCCACGATTGTCATGGTTGCGCCAACGACGACATTCTTATGTCGATCGTTGGCGCAACCACTACAAACGCACCCCGCACAAGGAGGTGGCTTGGGGATGGCTCCCGAAAGCCCGGTCCCCCAAATACCGGCGTCACAGGTGCCGGCCGACGCCTACCTGCTTGACGTGCGGGAACCCGACGAATGGCAGGCCGGCCACGCACCTGGGGCGGTGCACATACCGCTCGGCCAGCTTGGCGCGCGGTACACCGAACTGGCGCAGGACCGGCCGCTGTATGTGATCTGCCGGTCCGGCCACCGGTCCGGGCACGCCGCGCAGGCGCTGGCCGGCGCGGGCTGGGACGTCAGCAACGTGTCCGACGGCATGATCGGGTGGCACGCCGCAGGGTTGCCCATGACCAGCGAATCCGGCCAGCCCTACGTGGCCTGACACCCGCCCGGACGGCCCGGGCCGACGGCCACGGCCGCCCGGGCCGGCAGGCGCGGGCGAGTGGGCGCGGGCGGGAGTGACCGGAATGCCGCAGCCTCCGCGCCCGTTGCAGCCGACCGTGGACGTACGTGACGCACAGCCCGAGGAGTTCGGCCGGATCGGCGAACTGCGGGTGGCCGCCTACCAGGCCGACGGGTTCCTTTCCGCGGCGTCCAGCTACGCCGGCACGCTGCGCGTGCTGGGCATGGACGGCACCGGCGAGATCCTCGCCGCCGTGGACAACGGGCACATCCTCGGCACGGTGACGCTGGTGACCTGGCCGCACGGCGGTGAGGTGCTGCGCAATCCCGGCGAGGGTGAGGTCCGGGCGCTGGCGGTGGCCGCCACGGCACGGGGCAGGGGGGTCGGGCGGGCGCTGCTGGCCGCGGTGATGCGGCGTGCCGCTGCCCGGGAGTTGCGCGAGTTGCTGTTGCTCACCCAGCCGGACATGCGCGCGGCGCAGCACCTGTACGGCGAGGCCGGGTTCCAGCGCCTCCCGCACCGCGACTACGAATACGCCCCCGGGCATCGCCTGCTGGCCTTCGGCCTGCCCATGGTCTCGGGCTGATCCCCGGCCGGCCCCGAACGGGTCAGGCCTGGCCCGAGCCGTTATGGCTGTAGTCCGGCTCCGGCTGGTCCTGCGGCCCGTCCCCGCCGTCCCCGGGCTCCTGGCCGCCCGGCTCCTGGCCCTCTGCATCCTCGCGCCACCGCGGCTGGCTCACCACCTTGCGGAGATGCTTGTTCATCGAGCGCAGCAGGAAGAACAGCACCAGGCCCATCGCGGCCACCACGAGGAACCCGAGGACACCGGGCACCACCTGGCTGGCCGCGGGGGAGGCCAGGATTCTCACCGGCTCACCATCTCCCGGATGCCAGCGAACAGGTCATCTTCTGGAAGCTCAGTATCCACCAGCGACCTGGCCCGGTGGTAGTCCTCGGTGGGCCAGGCGGCCGCCGAGACCTCCAGCGGGATGGCGAACCAGGAACTCTCCGGGTCGATCTGGGTCGCGTGGGCGAGCAGGGCCAGGTCCCGGGTCTCGAAGTACTCCTCGCACCGCACCCTGGTGGTGATCTCCAGCGGGGTCCGGCCCTTCGGCGGGTCCTCCCATTTGGCGAGCCAGTCGGCGTACGGCGACTCCAGTTCGCGGCGCAGCATCTCCTCGTGCAGCGCGACGACCCTGGCCTTGTGGAACGTGGCGAAGTAGTACAGCTTGAGCGGCTGCCAGGGCGTGCCGGTGCCTGGGTAGCGGTCCGGGTCGGCGGCCGCGTCGAACGCCTCGACCGTGACCTCGTGCGTCTTTACGTGGTCGGGGTGCGGGTAGCCGCCGTTCTCGTCGTAGGTCAGGATCACGTGCGGGCGGAACTCCCGGATCAGGGCGACCAGTGGCTCGGCGGCGTCTTCCAGCTTCTGCAGCGCGAAGCACCCGTCCGGCAACGGGGGCAGCGGGTCGCCCTCTGGCAGCCCGGAATCGACAAATCCCAGGAATCTTTGCCGTACTCCCAGGATTTCTCTTGCCCGCGCCATCTCCTGGCGCCGGATCTGGGGCAGGCTGTCCCGTACCTCGGGGCGGTCCATTGCCTTGTTGAGGATGTCACCACGCTCACCCCCGGTCAGGGTGGCGACCATCACATCTGCCCCGGAACGTGCGTAACGCACCATTGTTGCTGCGCCTTTGCTGGACTCGTCGTCCGGGTGCGCGTGCACCGCCAGCAGGCGCAACCCCGCGTACGGCAGGCCCTCCCCCGGCGAGCCGGGCGTGGCAGCGGGTGTGCCGGGCATCGCCCGGCCGACGGCGTCGGTGTGGTGAGCAGGCACAGCAAATTCCCCCGGTGGTGGGAATAACGGGCGCGGTCAGGACGCCGCTGGCCAGGCTCTACGGGACTAGCGGGCACGGCGCCGGGACATTATCCTGCACGACAGCACCCCGGATAGGCGAACTTATTCCCGTGCTCACTCCCGGCAGGTTATTGACTGGCGCGGTAATACCCCGCACCCTTGTAACCTCGGAGAGTTACCCCGAGGGCCGCGTAGGCCCCCAATACCCCCATGGGGCCGAGTTGGCTCCGGCGGACCTCATCCGTTCGCAAAGCAGGCAAGGAGTACCCGTGACCGAGACACGCGAGGATGTCACCTGGCTCACCCAGGAAGCACATGACCGGCTGAAGGCGGAGCTTGACCACCTGGCCGGCCCCGGACGTGTGGAGATCGCGAAGAAGATCGAGGCCGCCCGGGACGAGGGCGACCTGAAGGAGAACGGCGGCTACCACGCGGCCAAGGACGAGCAGGGCCAGATTGAGGGCCGCATCCGCCAGCTCCAGCACATCCTGGAGAACGCGAGGGTCGGCGACCCGCCCCGGACCGAGGGCGTCGTGGGCCCCGGCATGACCGTGACCATCCGGTTCGCCGGCGACGAGGACGAGGTCACCTTCCTGCTCGCCTCCCGTGAGGAAAGCGGCGCACCCATCGACGTGTACTCCCCACGCTCCCCGCTGGGCAGCGCTATCTCGGGCAAGAAGGTCGGCGAGACAGCCACCTACAACTTGCCGAACGGTCGCGCCGCCACGGTCGAGATCCTCGAGGCCGTCCCCTACGCCGGGGCCTGACCGGAGCCTCCTAGCGCGCGATGGCGAATAGCCAGGGGTTCGGGCCGACCTTGATGGGCTTGCCCGGCTTGTTCGTCGCGGTCGCGATCGGCGTCACGGTGCCCCTGAGGAAGCTGGCCGCATAGACGGTGCGCCCGTCCGGCGTGATGGCGATCGCGGCGGGCCCGCCGCCGATCCTGATCGGGGTGCCCGGGGTGTTCGTCGCGGTCGCGATCGGCGTCACGGTTTTCCCGCCGAGGTCGAGCACGTAGGCGGTCCTGCCGTCCGGGGTGATGACGATCGCGTCCGGTGCCGGGCCAGCCTTGACCGGCCTGCCCGGCTTGTTCGTCGCGGTGGCGATCGGCGTCACCGCGTACGGATGGTTGGAGTTGGCGACGTAGGCGGTCCTGCCGTCCGGAGTGATCGCGATCGCGACGAGGTTGTTCCCGATCCTGACCGGCTTGCCCGGGGTGTTCGTCGCGGTCGCGATCGGCGTCACGGTGCCGCTACCGGCGACGTAGACGGCCTTGCCGTCCGGGGTGATCGCGATCGCCTGCGACCCCGGGCCGACCCTGATTGGCTTGCCTGGGGTGTTCGTCGCGGTCGCGATCGGCGTCACTGTGCCGCTACCGGCGACGTAGGCGGTCCTGCCATCCGGGGTGAACGCGATCGCATCGGGGCCTGAGCCGACCCGGATGGGCCTGCCCGCCCGGTTCGTCGCGGTCGCGATCGGCGTCACGGTGTCTGAGGCCAGGTTCAGGACGTAGCAGGTCGCCCCGTCCGGGGATACCGCCATCGCGGTGGGGTCCACACCGACGCGGATCGGCCGGCCCGCCCGGTTCGTCGCGGTCGCGATCGGCGTCACGGTGCCCGGGCGGCCGGGCACCGCCACACTGGCCACATAGACCGTCCTCCCGCCGGGGGTCGCCGCGATCGCCGTGGGGAAGATCTCGTGGCGGCCGAACCTGACCGGCTTTCCCGGCCGGTTCGTGGCGAGCGAGATCGGCGTCACCGGGCCGGAGATCCGGCGCCCGGGGCTGCCCTGATCGGCGACGTAGAGGGTTGGCTGGTGAGATCTGCGTCCGCCATCGGCCGGGCTGGCCTGGCCGGGCAACCGGCCCAGCGCCGGAACGGCGGCGCAGAGCACCGCCACGACAGCCGCGCACACGGCGGTTCCCTGGGCCCGGCGGCGGCGGCGCAGCCGAATCCCTGCCACGACGGAGTTGCGCGCCAGCGCGCCGATAGGTGGCTCGGTGGCGGTGGCCCGGGCCAGTAGGTCTCGCAGCGTTGACTCATCCATGCCGGGCACCCCTTGTCCCGTGCCGCCGCGGCGGCACGGCATCCTCGTGCGGGCCCATCTCAGCCCCGATGTCGCCAAGCAGGGCCCGCAGCTTGTCCAAGGCACGGGCACTCTGGCTCTTCACGTTGCCGGCCGAGCAGCCGAGCAGGTTGGCGACCTGCTCGACGCTGAGGTCCTCCCAGTAGCGCAGCACCACCACGGCCCTGGCCCGGGGCGGGAGCACGGCGAGGGCGTCGAGAACCACGAGCCGCAGTTCCGGCGCCGGGGGCGGCACCGCGCGGTCGGGAGGACGGCTGAGGAGCATCTCGGTGGCGCGCTTGCGGCGCCGGCCGGCCAGGTAGCAGTTCACCAGCGTCCGGGTGGCGTAGGCCTGGACCGCGTCCTTCCGGCTGATCCGGCGCCACGACACGAACACCTTGGCCAGCGCGGTCTGCGCCAGGTCCTCGGCGGTATGCCAATCACCGCAGAGCAGAAAGGCGGTCCGCCGCAGCCGTGGTGCCGCAAGCGTGGCGAACTCAGTGAACTCCTGCTGCACGGAAGTCACCTGCCTGGCGCTCCTCCCCGGGGTCGGCCTGCCCGCCGACGTGCCTACGCCCAGACAGATGCGCCGGCCCCTGCATCAGGTTGCAGGGGCCGGCGCAATGAGCGCGGTGGGTCAGCTCACCAGTTCCTTCTCCACGGGCTGCTCCGCCACGGGCGCGCGGCCGCGCAGCGGAACCTCCTTGATCAGCCAGGCGAGCAGGAACACGATCGCGGCGGCCGGCACGACCAGCCAGAACACCCCGGTGACCGCGTGCGTGATCGCCACGAAGAAGTCGGCGCGCACCAGCGCCGGCAGGTGGTTCACCGTGACTGGGTCGAGCTGAGCGCCCTTCACGTTCGGATGCGCGCCGGGCAGGTGCGCCGCCAGCGATTCGACCAGCCGCCGGGCGAAGACCGCGCCGAACGCCGCCACCCCGAGCGACCCGCCGATCTGCTGGAAGAACGTACGGGAACTGCTGGCCACGCCCATCTCCCGCGGGGCCACGCTGTTCTGCGCCACGAGCGTGGTGATCTGCATCAGGAAGCCCATGCCCAGGCCGATCACGGCGAAGTAGATCCCGATGGTGACCAGGCTGGTGTGCAGGCCGATCCCGGTCAGCATGTACAGCCCGAACGTCATCACCCCCGCGCCGACGATCGGCAGCGCCTTGTACCGGCCGGTCTTGGTCGTGACCTGGCCCGAGATCAGTGCCGTCACCGTGGAGCCGAGCATCATCGGGATCAGCATCAGGCCGCTTTCCGTGGCCGACAGGTGCTGCACGGTCTGCTGGTACAGCGGCAGGAAGGTCAGCGCGCCGAACAGCACCAGGCCGAGCAGGAAGCTCATCGCGATGGCGACGGAGAAGTTGCGGTTGCGGAACACGTTCAGCGGCAGGATCGGCTCGGGCGCGCGCCTCTCGATGGCCAGGAAGGCCGCGGTGGCAACGATCGCGAGCAGAGCGAGCCCGATGACCTGCACAGAACCCCATGCGTACTGGGTGCCGCCCCAGGTGGTCATCAAGATGATCGAGGTGGCGGCGATGGCGAGGGTCACCGCCCCGGCGTAATCGATCTTGTGCTCGGCTCGGCGCCGGGGCAGGTGCATGGTCGCGGCCAGGTACACCAGGGCGGCGCCGCCGATGGGCATGTTGATGTAGAAGATCCACCGCCAGCTGAAGTTGTCGGTGATGTAGCCGCCGACCAGTGGCCCGGCGATCATGGCCAGGGTCATCACGCCCATGATGTAACCCATGTACTGGCCCCGCTCGCGGGGTGACACCAGGTCGCCGATGGTCGCGATGGCGCCGGTGAGCAGCCCGCCCGCGCCGAGGCCCTGCAGCGCGCGGAACGCGATGAGCTGGTCCATCGAATGCGAGAGGCCGGACAGAGCCGAGCCGGCCAGGAAAATGACGATCGCGATCATCAGCCAGCGCTTGCGGCCGTACATGTCGCCCAGCTTGCCGTACAGCGGCGTCGTCACCGTCGAGGCCAGCACGTAGGAGGTCACCACCCAGGACAGATGGGTCACTCCGCCGAGGTCACCCACGATCCTGGGCAGCGCGGTGGAGACGACCAGCTGGTCCAGCATGGCCAGCATGATCGCGAGCAGCAGCCCGGGGAGGATGATGAGCACCTCCCGCCGCACGCCCGGGCTCTCGTCTCCCCCGATGGGCGCTGCAGCGGCCTTCGCCTCTGCCATGCCGCGCTCCTTCCTCTGGCCGTTCCCGGCCCGTTGCTGTTCCCCGGCCCGTCCCTGCCTCTCTGCGGCCCGTCGCTGGTCCCCGTGGACCGCCTGCACCGGACGACGCGCTCAGATTCCGCGCCACTAACTTGCCGACCGGTTAGTTTGGCCGTATGCTCATACCATAGATCGTGAACTAACCGGTCGTCAAGTAAGTTTCGATCGGCCCACGGCGGAGACCAGGCCAGCTCAGCGCACGGCCCAGAGGGAAGGCGGGAGGCGCGGCACCCGATGACCGAGACCAGCCAGGCGCACGCCCGCCATGACACAAGGCAGCGGATCCAGACCGTGGCCCTGGAACTGTTCGCCGAGCAGGGCTACGACAAGACCTCGCTGCGGGAGATCGCCGAGCGCCTCGACGTCACCAAGGCCGCGTTGTACTACCACTTCAAGTCCAAGGAAGACATCGTGGCCAGCCTGGTCGAGGACTACTTCGGCCAGATGGATGAACTGATCGCCTGGGGCAGGACGCAGCCCCGTACACCCGAATCCCGCGGCCAGGTGCTGAACCGCTACTACCGTATCGTGGCCGAGGGCGCCGCTGTGTTCCGGATGCTCCAGCACAACCAGGCCTCGGTCAACAGCCTGGCGCACGCCAAGAACCGCAGCGAACTGTTCCGCGAGCGGATGGATGCCCTGGTCGGCCTCCTCACCGAGGAGAACCCGCCGCTGGAGAGCCAGGTCCGCGCCGGGGTAGCGCTGGCCAGCGTGAGCTTCGGCTGCATGTTCTACGCCGACCGCGCCGAGGACCCGGAGAAGCTGCGCTCCGTGGTGCTCGACATCGCCCGCGGCCTCAGCGGCGCCGCGGACCCCGGCGCGGCCAGCTAGCCCACCCGCGCTCCCTCGCCGCCGGGTCCAGCCGGCGCCGGGCGGGCGACGGTCCGCACGAGGGGGAGCACCCGGTAGGGCACCGGCGTGGCGAGCGCGATCACCGTCGAGGCCCGTACCACCCCGGCCGCGCCGACGATGGCGTCGATCACCCGCTGCAGGTCCGCGTTGGTGCGGGCGACCACGCGGCACAGCATGTCCCCGGCCCCGGTGATCGTGTGCACCTCGAGCACCTCGGGGATGGCCGCCAGCCGCTCCGCGACCGGGTCGTGCCCGCCGGCCTGCCTGATCTCCAGCGTCACGAACGCGGTCACCGCATGGTCGAGCGCGGCCGGGTCGATGTCCGGCCCGTAGCCGGTCACCACGCCCCTGGCCTGCAGCCGGTCGAGCCTCGCCTGCACGGTGCCGCGGGCCACACCGAGCCGCCTGGACGCCTCAAGCACCCCCACCCGCGGCTCCGCCGCGAGCAACTCGATCAATTGCGCGTCAAGCTCGTCGATCACGACCGCCCTCTCGATGCAGGCAGGCTGTGCAGTTTTCCGCAGTACTGCCCGGGACTGAATATACAGAATGACCAGCGCTGAACCGAACCCTTGCGCATCATGCCTGGACCTTCGCATGCTGCCTTCAACGGGACGGCCACGCCTAGGGCGCGGGACCGGATGGCACGAAGGGAGCCGACCATGGCGAGCAACGGCTGGCACGATCACCTCGGCACCGCGGACGGTTTCCATGTCACCGGGATGGACGCCGTGGTCTTCGCGGTGGGCAACGCCCGTCAGGCCGCCCACTACTACTCCACCGCCTTCGGCATGCGCTGCGTCGCCTACCGTGGCCCGGAGACCGGCTGCCGGGACGAGGCCGCCTACGTGCTGACGTCGGGCCAGGCACGGTTCGTGCTGCGCGGCCCGGTCCGGGCGGGCACTGCGCTCGGCGCGCACGTGGCCGCGCACGGCGACGGCGTGACCGACCTGTCGATCGGCGTCCTGTCCGCGGAGGAGGCCTTCGGCTACGCGGTCGCCGCGGGGGGCCCGGCCCGTCGCCGAACCGCACACGGCCGAGGACGAGCACGGCAAGGTGGTGCTGGCCACGATCGCCGCCTACGGGGACACCACCCACACGCTGGTGGAGCGGTCCAACTATTCGGGCCCGTACCTGCCCGGCTATGTGCCGGCCGAACCCGCTGGTGGAACCGGCCGGCACGCCCTTCTTCACCGAGATCGACCACTGCGTGGGCAACGTGGAACTCGGCCACATGGACGAGTGGGTCGGCTACTACCACCGCGTCATGGGCTTCACGAACATGAAGGAGTTCGTCGGCGACGACATCGCCACCGAGTACTCGGCGCTGATGAGCAAGGTGGTCGCGGACGGCTCGCGCAAGGTCAAGTTCCCGATCAACGAGCCCGCACCGGGCAAGAAGAAGTCGCAGATCGACGAGTACCTGGAGTTCTACGGTGGCCCGGGGGTGCAGCACATCGCGCTGGCCACCGACGACATCGTGGCCACGGTGCGTGCCATGAAGGCCGCCGGGGTCGAGTTCCTGGACACCCCGGACACCTACTACGAGCAACTCGGCGGCTGGGTGGGCGAGACCCGGGTGCCGCTCGCCGAACTGGCCGCCGAGAAGATACTCGCCGACCGGGACGAGGACGGCTACCTGCTGCAGGTGTTCACCAAGCCGGTACAGGACCGGCCGACGGTGTTCTTCGAACTGATCGAGCGGCACGGCTCGGAGGGTTTCGGCAAGGGCAACTTCAAGGCGCTGTTCGAGGCGATCGAGCGGGAACAGGCCCGCCGCGGCAACCTCTGACCCACGGCTCCCCCTCGGTCCGCGCCACCGCCGGGCGCCTTATCACGCGAGCGGTGCCCCCAAACCCGGCAAACCGGACACTAAAGCGCACCGCTCGCGTGATATCACGCCAGATGTCCGGGGGTTGGGGGGCGCGAGTGGGTGGCGGGGGTGGCTGGCCACGGGGAGCGTTCAGATGAATTTGAGTGTGTAGCCTGCCCGGCGCAGACCGGCGATGACCGCATCGCAGTGGCTGGCGCCGCGCGTCTCCACCTGCAGCAGCACCTCGGCCTCATCCACCAGCAGCCGGGGGCTACCCGCTCGTGCGAGACGTCGAGCACGTTCGCGCCGAGCGCGGCCACCTCGGCGAGCAGTGTGGCGAGCGCGCCGGGGCGATCGGGAAGCTGGCACCGGAAGATCAGGTACCGACCGGCCGCGGCCAGGCCGTGCCGCAGCACCTTGGCCAGCAGCAGCGGATCGATGTTGCCGCCGGACAGCACCGCGACGGCCGGCGTCTCGATCGCCTCCGGGTGCTCGAGCATGGCGGCCACCCCGGCGGCGCCGGCGGGCTCCACCAGCTGCTTGGCCCGCTCCAGGCACAGCAGCAGCCCCGTGGACAGCGTTTCCTCGGTCACCGTCACCACCGTGACCTCCAGAGCCCCGAAGATGTCACAGCAGATCTCGCCCGGCTTGGCCACCGCGATGCCGTCCGCCATCGTGGCTCCCGGGTCGATCCGCACCGGATGGCCCGCCGCCAGTGAGGCGGGCAGCGGGGCGACCGCCTCCGCCTGAACCCCCACCACCCGCACCGGCGGGTCGGCGTCGCTCGCCACCACCGCGATCCCGGACGCCAGTCCCCCGCCACCCACCGGCACCACGATCGTGCGCACCTCCGGGCACTGCTCCAGGATCTCCAGGCCGACGGTCCCCTGGCCGGCCACCACGTCCGGGTGATCGAACGGGTGAATGAACACCGAGCCCCGCTCCTGCGCGTACGCCAGGGCCACGCCGAGCGAATCATCGATCGTCTCGCCCTGCAGGATGACCTCGGCGCCGTAGCCCCGGGTGGCCTCGACCTTGGGCAGCGGCGCGCCCTCCGGCATGATCACGGTGGCCCGCGCCCCGAGCACGGCGGCGGCGAAGGCAACGCCCTGCGCGTGGTTGCCCGCGCTCGCGGCCACCACACCGCGGTCCCGCTCGGCCTCGGTCAGCCTGCTGATCCGCACGTACGCGCCGCGCGTCTTGAACGAGCCGGTCCGCTGCAGGTTCTCGCACTTCAGGAACACCGGGCCGGACAGCCGGTCGGACAGCACCCGCGAATGCAGCACCGGGGTCGGCGAGACGATTCCACGCAGCAGTTTCCTGGCCGCGGCCACGTCATCGGGGCGGACCCGTGGGATGGTCGTCATGCGAGCAGTGTCGCATCCATGGGCCGTGGCTTCATCGCGCGCGGCCCGCGGTCAATCGCCTGCCCAGTACCGGTCGGCCGCGAAGATCAGCGCCGCGGCCCCGATCAGCCCCGCGCTCTGGCCCAGGGTGGCGGCCACCACGGGCACGTCCCTGGCGTAGTCGAGCCCGGCGTGGGTGCGCAGCGCCTCCTCCAGCGGGTCAAACAGCAGCGGCCCGGCCTGGGCAAGGCCGCCGCCGATCGAGACCACCTCCACGTCGCACAGTTGGACCGCGGAGGCGATGGCGATGCCAAGCGCCCCGCCGGCGCGGCGCATGGCGGCGACCCCGATCGGATGGCCCTGCGCCGCGTCGTCGGCGAGGTCCTTGGCGGTCACCTGGGCCTGGCCAGGGCGCCAGCCCTCACCCTGCGCCCAGGCGGCCAGGGCGGGCCCCCGGGCAATGGCCTCCAGGCAGCCGCGCCCGCCGCACACGCAGAACGGCCCGGTGGGATCCACCACCACATGCCCGATATGCCCGGCGTTGCCGGTCGCGCCGTTAATGAGCCGCCCGTCGAGCACCAGGCCACCGCCCACGCCGGTGGAGACCACCATGCCGAGCAGGTTGCGCCGCCCCCGGCCCGCGCCCCGCCAATGCTCGCCCACGGCCATGCAGATGGCGTCGTTGTGCAGCCGCACCGTGACCCCGCCGAACCGCTCCTTGAGCCGCTCCCGCAGCGGGAACGAGCGCCACGCGGGAATGTTCAGCGGCGAGACCCGGCCGGCTGGCCAGTCCAGTGGGCCGCCGCACCCGCATCCCACCCCGGCCAGCCCGTCAGGGGGGTCTATTCCCTGCTCGGCGAGCAGGTTCGTGCACAGGACGTCCAGCGTCCGCCAGAGCTGTTCGGCCTCCAGCCCGCGGGGAGTTTCCGTCTGCGCCCAGGACGCCAGCCGGCCGCCCGGCTCGACCACACCAGCGGCAATCTTGGTGCCGCCGACGTCGATCGCCAGCACCGGATCCTCAGATCCCATCTCCGTCGCCTCTCCTGCGCTGTCGTGCCGCCGGCTGACCGGGCCGGTGCCAGCCCCGCCCATCTCGACATAGTGTCGAATGGTGCACTCAGACAATCAGACACAGGCCGCCGCTCCTGCAGCCCCCCGCCCCGGCATCGCGACCGTAGGCGAGCTGCGCGCCAGCGGGCACACGTACGAGACCGTCAAAGAGGAGATCCGCCGCAACCTGCTGGCGGCGATGCGTGCGGGCGAGCACCGGTTCCCCGGGATCGTCGGGTTTGACCAGACGGTGCTGCCGCAACTGGAGCGGGCCCTGCTCGCCGGGCACGACACGATGCTGCTCGGTGAGCGCGGCCAGGGAAAGACGCGCCTGATCAGGACCCTGCCCACGCTGCTTGACGAGTGGACGCCCGCGGTCGACGGGTGCGAGATCAACGACCACCCCTACCAGCCGGTGTGCGCCCGCTGCCGCCGGCTCGCCGCCGAGCGGGAGGACGCGCTGCCGGTGACCTGGCGGCACCGCAGCGAGCGCTACGGCGAGAAGCTGGCCACCCCGGACACCAGCGTCGGCGACCTGATCGGCGACGTGGACCCGGTGAAGGTGGCCGAGGGCCGCACCCTGGGAGACGCCGAGACGATCCACTTCGGCCTCGTGCCCCGCACCAACCGCGGCATCTTCTGCCTGAACGAGCTTCCCGACCTGGCCGAGCGCATCCAGGTGTCGCTGCTGAACGTGCTGGAGGAGCGGGACATCGCGGTGCGCGGCTATGCACTGCGGCTGCCGCTCGACCTGATCCTGGTGGCGAGCGCCAACCCGGAGGACTACACCAGCCGCGGCCGGATCATCACGCCGCTGAAGGACCGGTTCGGCGCCGAGATCCGCACCCACTACCCGCAGTCCCTGTCCGACGAATTGGCGCTGGTCCGCCAGGAGGCGCAGATCGCCGCCGATGGCTCCGACCCGGGTGCGGCGCTGCCCGGCCATCTGGTCGAGGTCATCGCGCGGTTCACCCGGCTGGTGCGCGCGTCGCCCGCGGTGGACGCCCGTTCCGGCGTGTCGGCAAGGTTCGCGATCGCGGCCGCGGAGTCCGCCGCGGCATCGGCGGTGCGCCGGGCCGCGCTGACCGGCGAGCAGACGCCGGTGGTCCGGATCTGCGACCTGCCGCCCGTGGTCACGAGCCTGCGCGGCAAGGTCGAGTTCGAGGTCAGCGAGGAGGGCAGGGAGCAGGAGGTGCTCGAGCACATGCTCCGGCGGGCCACCGCCGACTCCTTCCGGGCCCGGCTCGGCAGCGCGGACCTGTCCGGCCTGCTCGCCCTGTTCGAGGGCGGCGGCACGGTGGAGACCGGCGAACTTGTGCCCGCCGCGGACCTGCTGGGCCGGGTGGGCGAGGTCAGCGGCCTGGCCAAGATCATGCAGCGGCTTGGCATGGAGGGCAGCGAATCGCTCGGCCACGCGGCCGCGGCGGTGGAGTTCGCGCTGGAAGGGCTCTACCTGATGCGCCGCCTGTCCAAGGACGAGGTCGACGGCGGGGCGGTGTACCGGACCTGATGGCGGCGCGGCCGGCCCGAGGAGGGTCAACGTGACTGGTTACCGGTACGGCCCCTATGACGGCGGCCCTGACCCGCTCGCGCCGCCCTACGATGCGCGGGGCGCGCTCGACGAGATGGGCGACTCGGTGCTCGCCGGCGCCGACCCGGCTACCGCGCTGCGGGACCTGCTCCGCCGGGGCCTGCAGGGCCACCGTGGCCTGGACGACATGCTGCGGCGGGTACGCGAGCAGCGCGAGGAGATCCGGCGGCGCGGCCGCCTCGACGGCATTCTTGAGCAGGCGCGGGCCCTGCTCGACACCGCGATAGGCCAGGAGCGGGCGGAGCTTTTCCCCGACCCTAGCGACGACGCCAGGATGCGCGAGGACGAGCTTGACGCGCTCCCGGCCGACACCGCGCAGGCGATCAGGCGGCTGGCCGACTACCAATGGCGCTCGGGCGCCGCGCAGCAGACCTTCGAGCAGCTCAAGGAACTGCTGCGGCGGGAGGTGCTGGACAGCCAGTTCCGCGGCATGAGGGAGGCGCTCGCCAACCCGGATCCGGAGGCGATGCAGCGGGTCAAGGACATGCTGGCCGACCTGAACGCGATGCTGGACGCCGATGCCAGGGGCGAGCACACCCAGGAGGACTTCGACGCGTTCATGGACCGGTACGGGGACCTGTTCCCCGACCGCCCGGCCAACCTGGAGGAGCTTGTCGACCAGCTTGCCCGGCGGGCCATGGCGGCCCAGCGGCTGCTGTCGTCGCTGTCCGCCGAGCAGCGGGACGAACTGGCCGGCCTGATGGACCAGGCGCTGTCCGACGCGGGTCTGGCCGCGCAGATGGCCCGGCTGGGGGACGCGCTGCGGGGCCGCCGGCCCGAGATCGACATGGCCGGGTGGCAGCGGGAGTCGATGACCGGGGACGCCCCGCTCGGGCTCGGCGACGCCACCACGGCGCTCTCCGACCTGGCCGACCTGGCCGACCTCGAAGCGGCGCTGGGCCAGGACTACCCGGGTGCCAGCCTCGACGACGTCGACGAGGAGTCGATCCGCCGGTCCCTGGGCCGCCAGGCGGTGGATGACATGGAGGCGCTGCGCCAGATCGAGCGGGAACTGGAGCGGCAGGGATATCTGCAGCGGATCGCGGGCAGGCTCGAGCTCACCCCCAAGGCGGTGCGCCGGCTCGGCGAGACGGCGCTGCGGCAGATCTTCGCCGATCTGCCCGAGGGCCGGTTGGGCGATCACGACCTCCACGATGCGGGCCAGGCCGGCGAGCACACCGGGGCGACCCGGCCGTGGCAGTTCGGCGACGAGCAGTCGATCGACACGCCCGCGACGGTGCGCAACGCGCTGCTGCGGGACGCCACCGCGATTCGGGAGCGGGCCGAGGACGGCGGTGGGCCGGCGGATGGCCTTCCCCTGGTCCGGTTGTCCCCCGAGGACTTCGAGGTCGGGGAGACCGAGCGCCGCGGCGCGGCCGCCGTGTGCCTGCTCGTGGACCTGTCCTACTCGATGGCGCTGCGGGGCACCTGGGGCGTGGCCAAGCAGACCGCCCTCGCGCTGCACGCGCTGATCCGGAGCCGTTATCCACAGGACAGCATCCAGGTGGTCGGGTTCTCCAACTACGCCAGGGAACTGCGGGAAACCGACCTGGCCGGGCTCGGCTGGGACATGGTGCAGGGCACCAACCTGCACCATGCACTCGTGCTGGCCGGCCGCTTCCTTGACCAGCGGCCTGAGCACGACCCGGTCGTGCTCATCGTCACCGACGGCGAGCCCACCGCGCACCTGCGCCGGGACGGGCAATATTGGTTCGACTGGCCGCCCGCGCCGGAAACCCTGGAATTGACCCTCGCCGAGGTAGACAAAATGACGAGGAGGCGGGCGCAACTTAACATTTTTATGCTTGCCGATGACGAACGCTTGACCGCATTTGTCGAGGAAGTAGCGCGGCGGAACGGCGGCCGGGTGCTGCGTGCCCAGCCCGATCGGCTCGGAGAGTACGTCGTAAGGGACTTTCTTCGCACTCGCCGTAAGGGCAGGCGCTAGATTTACCTCGGGAGCATTAAGGACCTCACACCGTAGCGCCCCCTCCCGTAGTAGCGTTCGGCAGTCATCACTGATGAGCGGGCCTGTGCAGCGGCAGCCGGAGCGAGGCCCGCGCATCTGTCAAGGAGGAACACGTGAGTTCTGTGAGCGCGTCTGGCCGGTCGTCCGGCAAGACGATCATCACCGTCGTGCTTGTGGTCATCGCCGTTCTGGCGATCGTCGCCGGCATCATCTACTTCATCGAGCCAGCGCATTCCCTGCCCAGCATCATGGGCAAAATCACGCACCCGCCGGCCTCGTTGGGCCGGGCCAACGCAAGCCGTTCTCTGCGCGGCGCTGGGGCCTTGGTGGTCGGCGTGATCTGCCTCGTCGCCGCGTTCTTCGTCAACCGCAGCAACAAGGCCGCCGAAGACGGCAGCCGGGACCCCGTGGACGCCTCCAGCCGCAACTGACCGTGCCGGGCGCCACGGCCCGCCGCGCACCGATGATCCCCTGGCACCCTGTGCCAGGGGATCATGACTGTCCGCGCTATGACACCCTGGACCCCTAGGATCGGACAATGCCCCTCACTGACCGGCTTGTGATCCTGACGGTCACCCAGCAGGCTTCGGGAACCTCGTTCACCGACCGGCTCATCATCTGGCTGCACGTGGCCTTCGTGATCTTCACCATCGGGCCGGTCACCATCGCAATCCTGGCCAGCCCCCGGTATATCAGGACGCGCAACGTCGCCGTGCTCCGCTACATGCTGCGGACGACCAGGATCTTCGGGACGGCGTCGCTGGGCGTGCTCGCCTTCGGGATCGCCGCCGCGCAGTCGCTGCACAAGCTGAACTCCGCGTGGATCACCACGGCGATGACGCTGTTCGTGGTGTCACTCGTGCTGCTCGTGCTCATCATGCGCGATCAGCGGCGGGCCGTCGTTGCGCTGGAAACAGCAAGCGAGCACGAGGCACTGGCCACCGCGAACACCCCGCCAACCCCAGCCGCCGAGACCAGCCAGGACGGCCCCGACGACGCTCCTGACGCCCGCGCCATCCCGGTCGCGCCGCAGTCTCAGGTCGCCGCGTCGCTAGAACGCGGCCGCATCGCCTCGCTGGCCGGCATCGTCACGCTGATCTGGCTGGTAATCCTGGTCCTCATGGTCTGGAACTCCTAACCAGCCCGGCCGGACTGCCACGACCAGCATGCTCACGTGATCATGGAGATGAAGGCGTGGGAAGCGGGGCATGGCTAATGAAGCGCGCCGCGCAGGTCCTCGATGAGGTCATCGGCGGACTCGATGCCCACCGAGAGGCGGACCAGGTCGCCGGGCACCTCAAGCGGGGACCCGGCCACGGAGGCGTGCGTCATCCGGCCCGGGTGCTCGATCAGCGACTCGACCCCGCCCAGCGACTCCCCCAGGGTGAACAGTCTGGTCCGCCCGCAGACCGCGACCGCCGCCTCCTCGCCGTCGCGCACCCGGAACGACACCATCCCGCCGAACCCGCGCATCTGCTTGACCGCGATCTCGTGGCCCGGGTGGGCAGGGAGTCCTGGGTAGAGCACCTGGGAAACCGCTGGGTGTGCGAGGAGCATGTCCGCCACGCGCGCCGCGTTCAGACCGTGCCGGTCCATACGCACCGCGAGCGTTTTGATGCCCCGCAGCGTCAGCCAGGCGTCAAAGGGCCCGGCGACCGCGCCGGTCGCGTTCTGCGCGAACGCCAGTTGCTCGCCGAGCGCGGGATCGGCCACCACCAGCGCGCCGCCGAGCACGTCGGAATGGCCGCCGAGGTACTTGGTGGTCGAGTGCACCACCACGCCGGCCCCGAGCGCCAATGGACTCTGCAGGTAGGGCGAGGCGAAGGTGTTGTCCACCACGAGCAGCGCGCCAGCGTCGGCGCACAGTGCCGCGAGGGCGGTGATGTCCACGATGGAGAGCAACGGGTTGGTGGGCGTCTCCACCCAGACCGCGCGTACCGGCCGCTGCTCAAGGGCATGCTTGACGGCCTGCGGATCGGGCATCGGCACCGGCTGGTAGCTCACCTGCCAGGGCGCGAGGATCTTGTCGAACAGCCGGTAGGTCCCGCCGTAGGCGTCGTGCGGGATGAGGACGTGGTCGCCGGGGCGGCAGATGGTGCGCAGCAGGCAGTCCTCGGCCGCCATGCCCGAGGCGAACGCGAGCGCCCTGGCACCGCCCTCCAGCGCGGCGAGGCACTCCTCCAGCGCGGTCCTGGTCGGGTTCGCGGTCCTGGAGTACTCGTAGCCACCCCGCAGCCCGCCCACACCGTCCTGGGCGTAGGTGGAGACCTGGTAGATCGGCGGGACCACGGCGCCGGTGGCCGGGTCCGGCTCCTGCCCGGCGTGAATCGCCAGCGTCTCGAAACCGCCGGCCCGCGCCTGCCCGGTCCCGCTCATGCCACCGCCCCCGTGCCCGCTGGTCCCGTGCCCGCTCGTCCCGTGCCCGCCGGTGCTCCGCCCCTGCCCGCTCATGAGGTGCCGCCGGCCAGGAACGCAAGGAGGTCCTGCGGGGTGATCATGCCGGCCGGGCGGCCATCGACCAGGACCACGGCTGCCCCGGCCTTTTCCAGCGCCTCGACCGCGCTGCTGACCTGCTCGCCCGAGCCCACCATGGGCAGCGGCGCGGACATGTGCTCGCCGACCGGATCCTCGGGCCGGGCACGGCCGGAGACCAGCGCCTCGAGCAGATCCCGCTCCACCACCGAGCCGATGACCTCGGCCACCATCACCGGCGGTTCCTCCTTCATCACCGGAAGCTGGGACACGTTGTACTCGCGGAGTATGGCGATCGCCGCGGCGACCGTCTCGTCCGGGTGAGCGTGCACGAAGACCGGCAGCCCCTCTGCCTTGCGGGCAAGCACATCGGCGATCTTAGGCTCTGCGGTCTGCTCGGTGAGGAAGCCGTAGTCCGCCATCCAGTCGTCATTGAAGATCTTCGACAGGTAGCCACGGCCGCCGTCCGGCAACAGCACCACGACCACGGCACCGGGTCCGGCACCGGCCGCGACGCGCAGCGCCGCGACCACGGCAAGCCCACAGGAACCGCCGGTGAGCAGCCCTTCCTCGCGGGCGAGCCGACGCGTCATCAGGAACGAGTCGGCGTCGCTGACCGCGATCACCCGGTCGCAGACGTCCCGGTCGAAGGTCAGCGGCCAGATGTCCTCGCCCACGCCCTCCACCAGGTACGGGCGCCCGGTCCCGCCCGAGTACACCGAGCCCTCCGGGTCGGCGCCGATCACGTTGACCCGGCCGCCGGAGACTTCCTTGAGGTACCGCCCGGCACCGCTGATCGTGCCGCCGGTGCCGATCCCGGCCACGAAGTGGGTGACCTCTCCTTCGGTCTGCGCCCAGATCTCCGGCCCGGTCGAGTGGTAATGCGAATCAGGGTTGTTCGGGTTGGCGTACTGGTCCGGCTTCCACCCGCCGGGTGTCTCGCGGGCGAGCCTGGTTGAGACCGAGTAATAGGAGTCCGGGTGGTCGGGCGGCACCGCTCCCGGGCACACCACGACCTCGGCCCCGTAGGCACGCAGCACGCTGATCTTGTCCTGGCCCACCTTGTCCGGGCACACGAACAGGCAGCGATAGCCCTTTTCGGCCGCCACGATGGCCAGGCCGACGCCGGTGTTTCCCGAAGTGGGCTCGACGATCGTGCCGCCCGGGCGCAGTTCTCCCGAAGCCTCGGCCGCCTCCACCATGCGCAGCGCGATCCGGTCCTTCACCGAGCCGCCGGGGTTGAAGTACTCAACCTTGGCGAGCACGGCCGGCGCGTCCGCACCCAGTTCCCGCGTGACGCGGCGCAGCCGGACCAGCGGCGTGTTTCCGACAAGCTCGATCAGCGAGTCGTGGACCTGCATCACCAGCTACCTCCCTGCGGCGCCGGTCCCGGGACGGCGCTGTCCCCGCCGGTCCTGCTGCACAGACGCTATCCCACGTCGGGAACCCTCCGGCCCGCTTCCGCACCTACCCCCTCATCGTGATCATGAGGCGGGCAGGGAACAATTGGCCAGTGCAGGACGCTAACGTAAGCTACTGACCAGTAGCCCCAGTGAAACCGAGGGAGCAGCCATGCCCGAGGCAGTGATCGTCGCAACAGCCAGGTCCCCCATCGGCAGGGCTTTCAAGGGCTCCCTCACCACCATCCGGCCGGACGATGCCGTGTGCCAGATGGTCACCGCAGCCCTGGCCAAGGTGCCTCAGCTTGACCCCGCCGAGATCGGCGACCTCATGCTCGGCTGCGGGCTCCCCGGCGGCGAGCAGGGTTTCAACATGGCCCGGGTGGTGGCCATCATGCTGGGCTACGACCACCTGCCCGGCGCCACGATCACCAGGTACTGCTCGTCCTCGCTGCAGACCACCCGGATGGCGTTCCACGCGATCAAGGCTGGCGAGGGAGATGCGTTCATCTCGGCCGGCGTGGAGTGCGTGAGCAGGTATGGCAACGGCAGCAGCGATAGCTGGCCGGACACGCAGAACCCGGTGTTCGCGGCGGCCAAGGACCGGACCGACGCACGGTCAGGCGCGGGCGCACCGGGCTGGCGCGACCCGCGCGAGGACGGCGAGATACCCGACGTGTACATCGCCATGGGGCAGACCGCGGAGAACGTGGCCCAGTTGCGTGGCATCACCAGGCTGGCGCAGGACGAGTTCGGCGTCCGGTCGCAGAACCTGGCGGAGAAGGCTCTGGCCGACGGTTTCTGGCAGCGCGACATCACGCCGCTCACGCTGCCGGACGGCACGGTGGTGGCCGCCGACGACGGGCCCCGGGCAGGCACCACGCTGGAGAAGGTGGCTACGCTGCAGCCGGTGTTCCGCCCGGACGGCACGGTCACCGCGGGCAACTGCTGCCCGCTCAACGACGGCGCCGCAGCGGTCGTGGTGATGAGCGACCGCAAGGCAGCCGACCTCGGCATCACCCCGCTGGCGCGGATCGTGGCCACGGGAGTCTCCGCGCTGTCGCCCGAGATCATGGGGCTCGGCCCGGTCGCGGCCTCCAAGCAGGCACTGGCCCGGGCGGGCATGACCATCGATGACATCGACCTGGTCGAGATCAACGAGGCGTTCGCCGCCCAGGTGATCCCGTCCTACCAGGATCTGGGCATCGACATCGACAAGCTGAACGTCAACGGCGGCGCGATCGCGGTCGGCCACCCGTTCGGCATGACCGGGGCCCGGATCACCTCTACGCTGCTGAACAGCCTCCAGTTCCACGACAAGACGTTCGGCCTGGAGACGATGTGCGTGGGCGGCGGCCAGGGCATGGCGATGATCGTCGAGCGGCTGTCCTGAACAAGAACAAGCGGCTGTCCTGAACAAGAACCTGTCAGCTTGAGCCGGGCGGGCTTCGCCCGCCCGGCTTCGCCCGGCCGTGCTCGTTCACCGGGGTGCTGCCGGGCACCCTGGTCACCCTGGGGTAAACAGCGGGTTCCCCATGCAACTACTCCAGGTCACCGCGAGGCGGGCGGCTGGATCCCGTAAGTCTCCTCCACGTTTACTCGAAGTCGGCTCTGGGGGTTGCCAGGAGCGCGGACGTGATGCAGTCTCAACAAGAGCAGGCGTCCGCCCACTGGAGGTGCCAGTTGACTCTGAATCACTCACCGGAGACGCATAAGAACCTGATCGCGCGCATCCCGTCCGTCACAGGACGCGAACTCCGAGAGTGGTTCGCAAGCCTCGAATCCGGCCCCGCCTTCTTGCGCTGCGAAGAGCGCGCGCATTGGCTGGCCGACGAACACGGGCTCACCCATGGCTACGCCAGCGCCATCGTGCACGAGTACGAGCTGCGCAGGCGCATCCGGCTCAACAGCGCCTGACGTGGACACCGGGCGGGCCGCCGACTTCCTGCGTGCCCATCACCGGGCCGTCCTGGCCACATCGCGGTCCGACGGCATGCCGCAGTTGTCACCCGTGACATGCACGGTGGACGACGAGGGCCGGGTGCTGATCAGCACCCGGGAGACCGCGGTCAAGACCAAGAACCTGCGGCGCCGCCCCCACGCTTCGCTGTGCGTTCTCACCGACACGTTCTTCGGCGAGTGGGTCCAGGTCGAGGGAAACGCGGAAATTATCCCCCTGCCCGACGCCATGGACCTGCTCGTTGAGTATTACCGGCGCGTGTCCGGCGAACATCCCGACTGGGAGGACTACCGGGCCGCGATGATCCGTGACCAGCGGGTCATCGTGCGGATCGCGATCACCCGCGCAGGCCCGGATGTGAGCGGCTGATCTCGCCACCGCGCGTGCCTTTTATCCGCCGCGGGGCGGCCCATCAGTGCCGAAGTCCGGGGGTGCGAACGCAACCGCCGCGGGCTTTTATTGTCCGTTCAGTCAGCGTGATCGCGCCGCCGTGCTGGCCGGATCGAGAAGAACATCCGGGCCGTTCCGCTACAGATCCCGTGCGCCTGATCGCCCATCATGATCCGCTCGCCTGTTCGGAATAGGTGATCAACTCCCGGATGGCCGGAATAGGGAAGTGGGGGGTGCGCCTGGGGGTCACCGGCGCGCCGGCCGCCCGGCTCCCAGCGGTTGCCGCGCGCACCAGCCATGCGGCTATGCCGGGGCTTCGGGGGGATCGTCGCAGCTACAGGGGGCGTGCCCCCGGTCGGAGTCGAACCGACACTGGGGACCCTTTTAGGGGGCCGGCCTCTTCCCTTGGGCTACGGGGGCTGGGTCATGATACCCCGGTGGGTCCGAACCATTCTTGCTCAGCCGAATGGGGGGAGAAAAGTTCGCCCGGGTGCACATATTCAATTCATGCACTCCGCTCCGCGAATGCGAAGCGTTACCAATTTGCCTGGGTTCGGAAGAAATTCACACACAGCGTAGCCGGGTGTCGTGGTTAGCTAGGCTGCCACGCGGCTGGCACGGGCAAACACCTCGTCAAGCATCGCCGGGGTGACCCGGCCGGTAAAGGTGTTCTGCTGGCTCGGGTGGTAGCAGCCAAGCAGCAGCACCTGGCCGCCCAGCCCGGCCGGAGCGGCCAGTGTGACCTCGCTGCCGTGACCGAACTTCGGCCGCGGCCTGGGCACCGCGAACCCCGCGGCCCGCAGCATCGGCCATGCCGCCTGCCAGGCGAATCCGCCAAGGCAGACGATGACCCGGACCGAGTGCGCGACCAGCGCGAACTCCGCCTCCAGCCACGGCGCACAGGTGTCCCGCTCGGTCACCGAGGGCTTGTTGGCCGGCGGGGCGCACCGGACCGCCGCGACCATCCTGGCACCGATCAGGCGCTGGCCGTCCCCGGCCGCCGTAGAGGTCGGCAACGCGGCCAGCCCGCAGCGGTACAGCGAGGCGAACAGGACGTCGCCGCTGCGGTCGCCGGTGAAGATCCGACCGGTCCTGTTGCCGCCGTGTGCCGCCGGCGCAAGCCCGAGGATCAGCACGCGGGCGTTGCCGTCGCCCCAGCCTGGTACCGGTCGCCCCCAGTACTGCTGGTTGCGCGACGACGCGCGTTTGACCGCCGCCACCTGCTCGCGCCATTCGACCAGCCGGGGGCAGGCGCGGCACACCGACTGCCGCGCCGTCAGCTCGTCCAGCTGGCCGGCCTGCACGGCGTCGGCGGCGAGCGTGCGGACCTGGGCGGCGCCGGCGGCTACCGGGGTGGCGGGTGTGGCCGGATCCTCCGGCCAGCCGCTTCCCGGCGGCACCGGCAGGCCGTCGGTCATCATCGTCCAGCGCCCGTCGCCAGGGACCAGGCAAGGCCGTCGAGAATGTCGTGCTCGCTCACCAGCACGTCGCCGAAGCCAAACCGTTCCATGATCTGGGTGAGCACCAGCGCACCGCCGCCGATCACATCCACCCGGCCCGGGTGCATCACGGCCAGCCGGTTCCGCTCGGCCCGCGTCTGCCCGAGCAGGCTCGCGGTCACCTCCCGCACCGCGGCGGCGCTGACCCGGGAGTGATGGATCCGCTCGGCCTGATAGCTGTCCAGCCCGAGCACCAGCGCGGCCACGGTGGTCACCGAACCGGCCAGGCCGACCAGGGTGCGCGCGGCGGACACCGGGATCTTGCCCGCGACCACGTCGAGGGCGGCATCGATGTCGGCGCGCGCCGCCGCGATCTCGTCGCCGCTGGGCGGGTCGTGGCGCAGGTGCCGCTCGGTCATCCGGACGCAGCCGATGTTCACGCTCACCGCGGCGGTCACCGCTCCGGGCTCGCCGAGCACGAACTCGGTGGAGCCGCCGCCGATGTCGGTGACCAGGTAGGGAGCGGCCGCGTCACCGGCCAGTTCGGCGGTCGCGCCGGTGAACGACAGGCGCGCCTCGTCCTCGCCGCTGAGCACCTCAGGCTCGATCGCGAGAATGTCGCGAACACCCGCGACGAACTCGCCGGAATTGGCGGCGTCCCTGGTCGCGCTGGTGGCGACCATGCGCACGGCTGACGCCGACGACTCGGCGATGATCTGCCGGTACGTGCGCAGCACCCGGAGGGTCCGGGCCAGCGGCTCGGCACCGAGCCGCCCGGTGGCATCCACGCCCTGGCCGAGCCGCACGATCTCCAGCCGCCGGTCCACATCCGACAGCCGGCCCGCGGCGCGGTCCACGTCGGCCACCAGCAGCCGCACCGAGTTCGTGCCGCAGTCGATCGCCGCCACACGCACCACGGCCTCGCCGCTCACGTGGCCTCGCCGCTCACGCTTGTCATGGCGCACACGCACGGGCCTGCCTGCCACCACGGTCCCGCCTGCGCCACGGCCTCCCGGCCCAGCGGGTTGGCCCCCGGCACGGCAAGCTCGTGGGCGGCGAGCGCGTGCAGGCACTTGACCCGGGCAGGCATGCCGCCCGCGCTCTGGGTACCGGGTGGCAGCGGCGCCACGCCCGCCTCACGCGCCGCCTGGTCCCGGCGGGCCAGGTAGTCGCGGTGGGCGGCCTGGTATGCGGCGCGCAATTCCGGTTCCGCGGCCAGCCGCTGCTGCATCTGCCGCATGACGCCCGCGGCTTCCAGCCTGGCCACGGCCGCGCTCGCCCGCGGGCAGGTCAGGTAGTAGAGGGTGGGAAACGGAGTGCCGTCGTCCAGGCGCGGCGCGGTCTCCACCACGTCGGGCAGCCCGCAGGGGCAGCGGTGCGCGACGCGCCGCAGCCCTCGCGGTGGCCGGCCCAGTTGCAGCGCGACCACCTCGGTGTCGGCGGTCACCGGGTGCTGCCCCGGTTCGCCTGCTGTACCGATTGCCACATCCGCTCGTACCAGGGCGTGAGGCCGGCCGCGGTGGCGGCCGTGCCGCGATGGGCGGTGTGACCGCCGATGACGACGTAGCAGGTCTGGCCCTTCAGGCACATGTGCAGCTTGTTCCTGGCCAGCTGTTCGACGTAGGCGGGATCGGCCAGGCGCTGCTGCTCGTGCTGTAGCGCCTGCAACTGGCCGTTGAGCATCTGCCGTTCGGCTTGCAACTGGTCGATCTGCCTGCGCTGCGCGATGTACTCGCGCACCGGGTAGGCGAGGCTGAGCGCGATCGCACAGATCACCACGGCGAGCACCGCGGCCCGGCTGGTGAGCCTGACCCGGTCCCCGCCCGGCGGGCGGCTCAGCGTGGGGATCACGGGCCCGCTTGTGCCCTGGGGAAGGCCGCGTTCCCGGCGTAGGTGGCGGCGTCATCGAGATTCTCTTCGATCCGCAGAAGCTGGTTGTACTTGGCCACGCGTTCCGAACGTGCCGGTGCCCCGGTCTTGATCTGCCCGCAGTTCGTGGCGACCGCGAGGTCGGCGATGGTGGTGTCCTCGGTCTCGCCCGAACGATGGCTGATCATGCAGGCGAAACCGCTGCGGTGGGCGAGCGAGACTGCATCCAGGGTCTCGGTGATGGTGCCGATCTGATTGACCTTGACCAGGAGGGCGTTCGCACTGTGCTCGGCGATCCCGCGGCGCAGCCGTTCTGGATTGGTCACGAACAGATCGTCGCCGACAACCTGCACCCTGCCGCCGAGCGCCGCGGTGAGCGCCTGCCAGCCTGCCCAGTCATCCTCGGCGAGCGGGTCCTCAAGGGACACGATCGGATAGGCATCCAGCCAGTCCGCGTACAGCTCCAGCATCTCCGCCGAGGAACGGGCGCCGCCCTCGAAGCGGTAGGCGCCGCCGGAGAAGAACTCGGTGGCGGCCGCGTCGACCGCGAGGGCGACGTCGCGGCCGGGCTCGAAGCCCGCCTTGCCGATGGCCTCGACGAGGAGGTCGAGGGCGGCCCGGTTGTGCGCCAGGTCCGGCGCGAACCCGCCCTCGTCACCGACCCCAGTGGACAGCTTGTGCTCCTTGAGCACGGACTTGAGGGCGTGGTAGGTCTCGGCGCCCCAGCGGAGCGCCTCGCTGAACGTGGCCGCGCCGACCGGCGCGATCATGAACTCCTGGATGTCCACGCTGTTGTCCGCGTGCGCGCCGCCGTTCAGCACGTTCATCATCGGCACCGGCAGCACGTGCGCGTTCGGGCCGCCCAGGTAGCGGAACAGATACAGCTCCGCGGACTGGGCGGCGGCCTTGGCAACGGCCATGCTGACGGCTGTGATGGCGTTGGCGCCCAGCCGTGACTTGTCCGGCGTGCCGTCCAGGTCGATCATCGTCTGGTCGACGAGGCGCTGGTCGTCGGCCTCGAAGCCGAGCAGTTCATCCCTGATCTCGTCGATGATCGCAAGGACGGCCTTGCCGACACCTTTGCCACCGAAGGCCTTACCGCCGTCCCTCAGCTCCACCGCCTCGAACGCGCCGGTGGAAGCGCCGCTCGGGGCGGCCGCGCGGGCCTGCGTCCCATCGTCAAGCGCTACCTCGGCCTCGACCGTCGGGTTGCCCCGCGAATCCAGGATCTGCCTGGCGTAGACGTCTTCGATGGTGGCCAAGGCAGATCTCCGGTGAGGTCGGTGCGGCGGGTTCCTGGCGCGGTGTCGGTATTGGAGCCTAGCCGAGCAGGCGCGGTCCTTCGCAGCGGCCACGCCGCCGCACACGGTCACGCCGCCGCACACGGTCACGCCGCCGCACACGGTCACGCCGCCGCACACGGTCACGCCGCCGCAGGCGGTCACGCCGCCGCAGGCGGTCAGGCGGGGTCGCGGCCTTGGTCCTCCGCCCAGCGCCTGACTCGTTCGCGGTAACTGCGCGCGGCGGCCCGCAACTCCAGTTCGGGCTCAAGCCCGGCCGCCCGTGCCTGAGCCACGAGGGAGAACAGCGCCGCCCCGATCTCGCTCACGTCGCCCGGTCCCCGACCGTCGGCGTCCGGCCCGGCAGCGGGCCCGGGCGGCAGGTCGGCGAGCTCCACCGGGGCACCTGCCCGCTCCGCCCGGCGCTGCAACTGGGCGGCGAGGGACAGGGCCGGCTGCCCGAACGGCACCGAGCCCAGCGCCGTGGGCAGCGCACCCTCCCCGCCACCCCGTTCCGCTGCCTTGATCGCGTCCCAGTTGCGCTTGACGTCTTCGGCACCGGACACTTTCACGTCGCCGAACACGTGCGGGTGCCGGCGGATCAGCTTCTCCACGATCCCGGTGGCCACGTCGTCGATGTCGAACCCGGTCCCGTCGGTGCGTTCCGCCGCGACCCTGGCGTGGAAAACGACCTGCAGCAGGACGTCGCCGAGTTCGTCACGCAGCGCCGCGGGATCGCCGTCTTCGAGCGCCTCCAGTGCCTCGTAGCACTCTTCAAGCAGATACGGGGCGAGCGACTCGTGCGTCTGCTTGGCGTCCCACGGGCAGTTCACCCGCAGGGTGTCCATCACCTCCACCAGGCGCAGCAGGGCAGCACCCGGCGTCGCGCCGTCCGCCCCGGCGTCCGGTTTCGCGCCATCAGCCACCGGGCTTTCGGTCATCCGGTCGCCGTGCGTCCCCGCCACCCCTTCAGCCGCCGATCGTCAGCAGTGCGGGGAGAGCACGGGCTTGGTCGACGGCGAAGGTGCGGGCGCGGTCGGCTCCGACAGCGGCGAGTTGGCCGGGATCACCGTGTACGTGCCGTAGTCGAGCTGGCCGAACTGCGGGTTGACCTGGATGGCCAGGCTCTTCGCCGCGACGCACTCGCGGCGGCTGAACTCGGGGCTCAGCGCCTGGATCCGGGCCTGGGTACGTGGCAGCGTCCCGCCGTTCAGCCGGGTGAACTCCTCGTTCTGGATGGCCTCGTACCTGCCCAGCTCCGGCAGCATGTCCGGGGCCAGGCCGTTGGCCACGGCAAGCTGGACGAACGCGGGCCCGCTCCGCCCGGTCTGCTTGGCGAGCGAAGTGAGCGCCCGCTGGCTCTCCCCCGTGGTCACCACCAGGTGGTTGCGGGTGGCCAGCTCGTCCCGGATCTGGAACCGGAGCAGCCAGCTCAGCACCTCCTGCGGCGCCTGCGACTGGGGGAACTGGAGCTGGATGCTCCCCTTGCCCGCCTTGTAGGCGTTCTCCAGGCTGTTCACCTGGTCGGTCAGCGTGGTGTTCGTGATCCGGTCCCCGCCGCTGATCGCGGCCGCGCCCATCCGGACCGGGCCGCAGGCGGACAGGGCGCACGTCGCGGCGGCGGCCGCCGCGGTGAGCACGAAGACAGAAGTGCGAGGCACGACTGCATCCCTTCCTATGTGGGCGAGACGTTCGGCGTGACCGGGCCGCTCTCGCCGAACACCGCCTCGATGAGCTGCCCGCACCAGGCGAGCAGCTCCCTGTCGCGCAGGAGCGGAGTGCCCGGCGGGACGGGGGCTCCGGGGCGGGCGCCAGGTACGTCCCTGGGCACCGGTACGAGCATCGTACGCACCGCCGGCTTCAGCACTGTCTTCGGGTAGAGCCGCTGCGCCCGAACCTGCCTGGATTCCGGCAGATCCACCGGCGCGAACCGGATGTGCGTGCCCTGCTGCGTGATGTCGGTCAGCCCGGCCTTGCGGGCCTGCGCGCGCAGGCCGGCCACCGCGAGCAGGCCGAGAACCGGTTCTGGCAGCGGGCCGTAGCGGTCGGTCAGTTCCTCGGTGACCGACGCGATGTCCGCACCGGAGTCGATGGCGGCGATGCGGGTGTAGGCCTCCAGCCGCAGCCGCTCCCCCGGCACGTAGGCGTGCGGGATGTGCGCGTTGACCGGCAACTCGACCCGGACCTCCGCCCGCTCGGCCGGCCGGGCGTCGCGCAGTTCGCCGACCGCCTCGCCGATCATCCGCACGTACAGGTCGAAGCCCACCCCGGCGATGTGGCCGGACTGCTCCCCGCCGAGCAGGTTGCCCGCCCCGCGGATCTCCAGGTCCTTCAGCGCCACGTACATGCCCGCGCCCATCTCGGTGTGCTGGGCGATCGTGGCCAGCCGCTCGTGCGCCGTCTCGGTCAGCGGCTTTTCCGGCGGGAACAGGAAGTAGGCGTAGGCCCGCTCGCTGGCCCGGCCGACCCGGCCGCGCAACTGGTGCAGCTGGGACAGCCCGTACACGTCGGCGCGGTCCACGATCAGCGTGTTGGCGTTCGGGATGTCCAGGCCGGATTCGACGATCGTGGTGGCCACGAGCACGTCGTGCTTGCGGTCAAGGAACTCAAGCATGATCCGTTCGAGCATGTGCTCGTTCATCTGGCCGTGCGCGGCCACGACCCGCGCCTCCGGCACCAGCTCCGCGACCTTGGCGGCGACCTTGTTGATCGAGGAGACCCGGTTGTGCACGAAGAAGACCTGGCCGTCGCGGAGCAGTTCGCGCCGGATGGCGGCCGCGATCTGCTTCTCCTCGTAGGGGCCGACCATGGTCAGCACCGGGTGCCGCTCCTCCGGCGGGGTCAAGATCGTGGACATCTCCCGGATCCCGGCGACGCCCATCTCCAGCGTGCGCGGGATCGGGGTGGCCGACATGGACAGCACGTCCACCTCGGTCCGCAGCCGCTTGAGGTACTCCTTGTGCTCCACCCCGAACCGCTGTTCCTCGTCGAGTATGACCAGGCCCAGGCGGGCGAACCGGGTGTCCGGCGACAGCAGCCGGTGGGTGCCGATCACCACGTCCACCGTGCCGTCGGCAAGCCCGCGCAGCGTCTCGGCCACCTCGGCGTCGCTCTGGAACCGGCTCAGCGTGCGCACCACCACGGGGAACGGCGCGTACCGCTCACCGAACGTGGACTGGTGCTGCTGGGCCAGCAGCGTGGTGGGCACGAGCACGGCCACCTGCATGCCGTCCTGCACCGCCTTGAACGCCGCGCGGACCGCGATCTCGGTCTTGCCGTAACCCACGTCACCGCAGATCAGCCGGTCCATCGGCACCGGCCGCTCCATGTCGTGCTTGACCTCGTCGATGGCGGCGAGCTGGTCGGCCGTCTCGACGTAGGGGAACGCGTCCTCAAGTTCCCGCTGCCAAGGGCTGTCGGCGCCGAACGCGTGCCCCGGCGAGGCCATCCGCGCGGAGTACAGCCTGATCAGTTCCGAGGCGATCTGCCGCACCGCCTTGCGGGCGCGGCCCTTGGTCTTGGCCCAGTCGCCGCCGCCGAGCCGGTGCAGGCTGGGCATCTCGCCGCCGACGTACCTGGTGACCTGGTCGAGCTGGTCGGTCGGCACGTACAGCTTGTCGGGCGGCTGGCCCCGCTTGCCCGGCGCGTACTCGATCACCAGGTATTCCCTGACCGCGCCCTGGACGCTGCGGCTGGTCATCTCCAGGTAGCGGCCGACGCCGTGCTGCTCGTGCACCACGTAGTCGCCCGGGGTGAGCTGGAGCGGGTCGATGCCGCCGCGCCGGCGGCTGGGCATCCGCCCCCTCTCCCGCGATCCCGCGTGCTGGCCGACCAGGTCGGCCTCGGTGAGCACGGCCAGCCGCACGGACTCCCAGGTGAACCCGTTCGGGATGAGCGCCGTCGTCACGCACGGCACGCCCGGCTCCGGCGGGTCGGCCAGGTCACCGAGCCGCGCGCCCAGGCCCTCACCGCGGAGCACCTCGGCCAGGCGCTGCGCCGGGCCGTGGCCCTCGGTGATCAGCACGACCCGCCAGCCCTCGCCCAGCCAGCCCCGGATGTCGGCCATTGCCCGGCTGGTGTCGCCGCGGTAGGCAGGGGCCGGGGCCGCGCCGAGGCGCACCGCCGGACGATCGCTACTGTCCGGATCGCTGTCCAGATTTTGGCCATACGCGGCCCCGTGGCCGGCCTCGCCCGCTCCGCCATCCGTGGCACCGTGGCTGGCCGCCTCCGGACCGGCGCCGGGATCGGCGGCGTCGAACGGCGCAATGGTCCACCACGGCAGGCCCAGGTTGTCCGCGGCCGCTCGCACCTGGGTGATCGACTGGAACGCGGACGCCCCGAGGTCGATCGGCGCCTGGCCGCCGGCCGCCGCGTTCACCCAGGACGCCTCGAGGAACTCCTGGCTGGTGCGGACCAGGTCGGCGGCCCGCGCGCGGATCCGCTCGGGATCGCAGGCGAGCACCACCCCGCCGGCGGGCACGTAGTTGAGCAGCAGTTCCATCCGGGGGGCGAGCACCGGCGCGAGCGCCTCCATGCCCTCGACGGAGATGCCGTCGGCCAGCTTGCCCAGCACGTCGGCGAGCCCGGGGTGCTCGCTGGCGAGGTGCTTGGCCCGGTCCCGTACGTCGGGCGTCAGCAGTAGTTCCCGGCACGGCGGCGCCCACAGGCCCGGAGCAGGCCCCAGACTGCGCTGGTCGGCCACCCGGAAGAAACGGGTCTCCTCGACGATGTCGCCGAACAACTCGACCCGCACCGGGTGCTCCTCGGCGGGCGGGAAGACGTCGATGATGCCACCGCGGACCGCCACCTCGCCGCGCCGCTCCACCAGGTCGGTCCGCACGTAGCCGATGTCGACGAGCCTGGCCAGCATCTCGTCCAGGTCGCAGGTGTCGCCTTCGGCGACCGAGACCGGCTCCACGTCGGCCAGGCCGCCGACGATCGGCTGGAGCAGGGCGCGCACCGGAGCGACCAGGGCGGTGACCGCGGCAGTGCGGGAACTGGCCGGATCGGGATGGGCGAGCCGGCGCAGCACCGCCAGGCGCTGGCCGGAGGTGTCCGAGCCAGGGGAGAGCCGTTCGTGCGGGAGCGTTTCCCAGGCGGGGAAGTAGGCCACACCGTCGGCCGGCAGCAGGGCGCCGAGCGCCCCGGCCAGTTGCTCGGCTTCTCTCGCGGTCGCGGTGACCGCAAGCAGGAACCGGCTGGCGGTCCCGGGCAGCCCGGTCAGGGCCGCGGCGAGCAGCGGACGGAGCGCGGATGGCGCGGTCACGTCCGCGCCACCGCCCGGGTAACCTCCGTCGGAGTCCGCCGCGGCCTGCCTGGAGACCTGGCGGAACTGGGGGTCGTCGGTGATGACGCTGAGGAGGCCGGCGAGGCTCATGGTGTCCCTGGGTAGGCAGCACGAAAGCCCGCATTTGACGTCAGCGGTTGCCTGACTGGATGCGGGATACCTCCACCTTATTGCCTTCCGCGGGGCTGCCGTCCCGGTCCCTGGAGGCCCTCATCTCCCGGGGCGGCAGAACTTTCTGTGCCTCTCCCCCACAAGTTCGCAAAAGCCTCAGGCTACGCTATGGTGCCGTGACTTCGGAGAACGGGACCCCCGGGGATGGTTCGCCGGGAAGGGGAACCGGTCCCGCCCCCAGGCGCACCGCCAAAAGGCAGCCCGCTGGCACACTGAGCCAGCCGCGGGCAGCCAGCCGGCCGCGTGCCGCCAAGGCGGCCTCAGCCGATCATGACGGGGGCAGCGCGCTTACCACCGGGTCAGAGAACCGGCCGGCCGCAACAGATGAAACCGGCCCGGCCGCGACCGCTTCGGGGCTGACCGCAGCTGGGACCAGGCCCACGGGAGCCGGGCCTGGCGCCCGGTCCAAGACAACGGCCGCTACCTCCCAGTCCGGGACAACAGCCGGCATCCGGGCGAAGAAAACCCCCGCCGCACGGTCGGGAAACACCGCAGCCACCCCCGGGGCGAAGACGGCGGCTACCGGCACGGCCGATGCATCGCCGTCCGCCGCCAAGGCCGCGCCACGCCCGGCCGTGCCGTCACCAGATCCCACGGCCGGCGGCGCCGAAGAAGCAGCCACGCCACCCGCCGCGGCACCGATATCTCCGCCTGCCGCGCAGCCCACACCAACCGGGGCACCAGATAGCGGCAGCGGCCGCAGTGCCCACGGCGGCCGCAGCACCGGAAAGCGACGCGCCCGCCGACGACGAGGCCGAAAGTTTCCGGCTGCTGACCCCGCCCGCGGCCAGCAGGCGGGAGGCGCGCCCGGCCCCCGCCCGCCCGGCGACGCCCGCCACCGCCACACCGGCGCAGGCACCGGCGGACGCGCCGGAGGAGGCCGCGGACTGGTATCAGCCCCCGGTGCCGAGCGCGATGCCGTACGAGTTCCCCAGCACGGGCAGCGTTCGGCTCATCCCGCCTGCTGGGCACGGTCCCGGCGCCCGGCCCACTTCCAGGCCATCCACGGCATCCGCGACCGGCCGGGCCGGGGTTTCACGCACGTCGCCGGGACCGGTCAGGCCGGCGTCGAGGCCCACGAACGCCGCGACTCCCCCGTCCGACGTCACGGCGGAGCACGCCGCGCCGCGCTACGTCATTCCAGGCCCCCCCATCCCCGCTCCTACCGGTGCCACGGACCGCGCCGCCACCGGCCGCCGGCCGCACGGCCCGCCGGGCCGCCGGACCCGCGCCCGCGGACGGAGCCGCGCCGGGGCCGGACGGCACCGGCAAGCGCCGCCGACCGTCCCATGCCTCCCCCGGCGGTGGTGCCGCGTCTGGCGGGCGGGGATCTGTTCGGCCGCCACACCCGGTCCTATGCCGCGGAGAACTCGGGCCAGCAGATCACGATCCTGCAGGCCGGCTGCACCACCGCCGAGGACCTGGACGTGGATCCGCTGCGCGCCGCCGGCGCAAGGCTGAGCGTCAGCATGATCGACGAGGACAACGAGGTCACCCGCGCGGCCGTGGCCCACCACCGGAGCATGGCCGAGGTCATCCTCGGCGACCTGCGCACGGTGCCGCTGCCGCCTCGCGCCTACGACATCGTCCAGTGCTCCTCGCTGCTTGGCCGGATCGAGCACGCCGAACTGGTACTGGACCGGCTGAGCGCCGCCGTCAAGCCGGGCGGGCTGCTACTGCTGCGCATCCGGGACCGCGACAGCGCGGCGGGTTTCCTTGACCGGGTGCTGCCGGGGCTGTTCCGGCGCGCCATCTGGCGCAAGCGCCACCCCGGTGAGCCGGGGCCGCATGTGGCCGTGTACGAACGGCTCGCCTCCGGGCGCGGGGTGCAGTCATATGTGCTGATGCACGGCCTGGTGATCGCGGAGCGCGGGGCACTTGGCGGACTGGCCGGCGGTCTGCCGAGGGGACCGCGCGGGTACCGCACCGCGCAGAAGCTCGTTGCCCGGCTGTCCCGCGGGCGGCTGACTTCAGCCCACGAGGACCTGCTCTATGTCATCCGCAAGCCGGAGGACAGGTTCGCCCGGATAATCTGAGCCTGAGGGCAGCGGGCGGGACCGCGCGGCCTGAATCTCCGCGTGGCGGCGCACAACGCACGCCGCGCCGGTCGGCTCCGTGCAGACGGCACTGGCGGGCGCGGGGAACCGCCTGGCCCGGTAGTCACTGTCCGTGTACCCTCAGCTTGCCCGGCGGTAGCCGGAGCCCAAGCGGCGGCCCAGTGGAGCGGGGCGGCCCAGACGGAGGTGGATGTGACCGCTGAGGCGGCGGCCGGGCCGGCCCTGGACATTACGGGCCTTCCCTCCTGGACGCTCGACGAAGGCCAGCTCGGCGACCTGGAGTTGCTGTTGATGGGCGCGTTCGCGCCCCTGACCGGATTCATGAACGCGGCCGACGTGGCGTGGGTGGCCGAACGCGGCACGCTCGAGGACGGCACGCCGTGGCCGGTCCCCGTGGTACTCGATGTACCCGAGGACGCTGTCCCGGCCTCGGCGGGCAAGCTCACGCTCAACGACCCGGAAGGCACGCCACTCGCGATCCTGGAGATCATCGAGCGATCGGCGGCGCAGCCGCTCGGGCAGGCAGGGCAGGCGGGCGGGCCGGGCGGCATGCCCGCCCCGACGACACGAGCCCGGCCATGGTCCGGCTCGCCGGGCCGGTGACCGCCTTCCGCGAGCCCGAGCACGGCCCGTTCCGGCAGTTGCGGCAGACCCCGGCGCAGGTGCGGGCGGAACTGGGTGAGGGCCCGGTACTCGCGTTCGCGACCCGGCGCCCGCTCAGCGGCCAGCAGATCGGTCAGCTGCGGCACTTCGCCGGCCAGCTCAAGGCCAGGTTGCTGCTCCTGCCGCTGATCAGCGGCCCGGCCGAGGTCGTGGTGCGACCGGAGGCGCTGGTGCGGGCGGTCGCGGCGGCGGCCAAGCACCTGCCGCCGGGCACCGTGATGGTGCCGGTGCCGCTCGCGCCGAGGGACACCACCGTGGCGCGGGAGACCGCGATCCGCGCCGTGGTCGCCGCGGCCTACGGCGCCACCCACCTGCTCATGGACGAACGGGACGCCGAGCGTGGCGGCCGGCCAACGGCCGACGACGCCCACATCCAGACCCCGATCCCGGTGATGCCCGGCGGTGAATGGGCCTATGACCGTGCGGCCGAGGTGTGGCGGCCGCTGGCGCTCATCGAGCCGGGCACCGAGCAGTCCGACCTGGCCGCTGGCGAGCTCGAGGACCTGCTCGACCGTGGTGAGGACGTGCCTGCCTGGTACGCGCCGCCCGGTGTGACCGCCGAGTTGCGCCGCGCCCGCCCGCCGCGGCGGGAGCGCGGCGTGGTCGTGTTCTTCACCGGGCTGTCCGGCTCCGGCAAGTCGACGATCGCCCGGGCGCTGCGCGACGCCCTGGCCGAACGCGGAGACCGGACGGTTTCGCTGCTCGACGGGGACCTGGTCCGCCAGCTTCTGTCGGCGGGGCTCACCTTCTCCAGGGCCGACCGCGACCTGAACATCGCGCGGATCGGATATGTGGCCACCGAGGTCGCACGGCACGGCGGCATCGCGATCTGCGCGCCGATCGCGCCCTACGAGGCGGCCCGCGCGCAGGTCCGCCGGATGGTCAGCGAGGTGGGCGACTTCCTGCTCATCCACGTTGCCACGCCGGTGGCGGTCTGCGAGGCCAGGGACCGCAAGGGCCTGTACGCCAAGGCCCGTGCCGGGCTGATCGACCACTTCACCGGGATCTCCGACCCGTACGAGGAGCCGAGGAACGCCGACCTGACCATCGACACGTCGGTGATGAGCAGGCAGGAAGCGGTCCAGGCGGTGCTCGGGCTGCTCACCAGCGGCGGCTGGCTGAGCCGCCGCGGCCGGGTAACGGCCTCGCGGGCCCGCCGCACCGGCAGCCGCTGCCGTCATGCGAAAGTGATGAACGTAGCAATCATCACTTTCTTTGCTGATGAACGTCACGTTCATCAGCAACCGAACCTGGGCCGGGTCGGGCCGCTGCCTAGTCTTTGTCCTCTGCCCGGGCACCCGCGTCGAGCCTGGACCGGAACGAGCCGAGCCGCCGGGTCAGCGAGCCCGCCATGGCATCCCGCTGGCGGGACAGCAGGATGTAGCTGGCGGCACCGCTCACCACCAGGGCCAGCCCGAGCAGCAGCAGCCCGCGCGCGCCGGCCAGGTAGATCAGGACGGTAGCCGCGACGAACAGCAGGATCCGCGCGGTGGTGTAGGCAAGGGTTGCGCGCATAACGAGCCCAGCCTAGAGCAAGAGTTTCTGCGCCAGGACCCAAGGCCGCCAGTGCTTGCGGCGCCCGGCCCGCCTGCCGGGCGGGCTGGCCGGAGGTGCGTCAGCGCGGGACCGGGCGCGGCGCATCCTGGACCGCGGTACCCGGCCGGGCGACCGGCCCTGCCGGGCCGGCGAGGATCTCGGCAAGCAGGGCCGGCGCGATGTTGCCGCCGGACAGGACCGCGACGGGGGCCCGCGCGGCGGGCAGGTCCCGGCGGAACAGCCAGGCGGCCACCGCCACCGCGCCGCCGGGTTCTGCGACCAGCCGGGCCCGGGTCGCGGTCAGCCGGACCGCCTCGCGGATCTCGTCCTCGGTCACGGTGACGATGTCGTGGACCAAGGCGAGTATGTGCCGCAGCGGCAGGGCACCGATCTGCTCCACGCGCAGGGCGTCCGCGATGGTCCGCCCGGTGGCGCTGGGCGGCCACGCGACCCGCTCGCCGCGGCGCAGCGAGTCCCTGGCGTCCGCTGCGAGTTCCGGCTCGACCCCGATCACCTTCGCCTCCGGGCATGCCGCGCGGACGGCCGCCGCGATGCCCGAGATCAGGCCGCCGCCGCTGATCGGCACCAGCACCAGGTCGGCGTCCGGGCGGTCGGCCGCGATCTCCAGGCCGATCGTGCCCTGGCCCGCGATCACGTCGCGGTGATCGAACGGCGGTATGAGCGTGTACCCGTGCCGGTCGATCAGTTCCTGCGCGCCCGCGATCCGGGCTTCGAGCGTGGGCTCGACGGTCACGATCCGCGCCCCGTGCCTGGCGGCCGCGGCGACCTTGACCTCGGCCGCGTTGTGCGGCACGACCACGACCGCCGGGACGCCCAGCGCTTCGGCGGCGTAGGCCACCGCCAGGCCGTGGTTCCCGCTGGAGTGCGCCACCACGCCCTGCGCGCGCTGCCCGGCGGGCAGCGCGCTGATCGCCGCGAACGCACCGCGCAGCTTGAACGACCCGGTCGGCTGCAGGGACTCGGGCTTGATGAGCAGGCGAGGCTCGGTGTCAGGGAACGGGACCAGTGGCGTTCTGACGATGACCCCGTCCAGGCGGCGCGCCGCCGCCCTGATCTCCTCGACCGTGACCAGCGCGCTCACCGCTCACCCCGGCACGGGCCGCGGGAGGAGCGCCGCCGTCGCCGGCGCGAATCTGACATCCACCCCACCCTAAGCCACCACGCCCCAGAGAGGTTTTCCTTGATCACGGTCGATCTCCCGTGCTATGGGCCGGAAGATCGACCGTGATCAAGGAAACGCTATCGGCGAACCCCCGATAATCACCGCGGGGCTTAATAGCGCATTACACATTCTGTAATCGCGCACTGCACATTGCGCGACAACTGCCGCGCCGGCCGGCACATCCCGCCACTTCCCGTGTACAGCCGGCGATATCAGCGAGCAAGCCTGACCTGCTGGGCCCGCAGGCCGGCCCGCTCGGCTCAATCCGAAGCTGACAAGGGACACCAGCGGCTCATTTTTGGGGAAAACAAGGAAGTAAACGGATGTTTTCGCGACACTGAAGACATACTCCGAAACGGAGATGGGAGGGGAGATCCGTGGATGGCAACAATGAGCGCCTTCTCACGCCGGGTGAGGTGGCAGCGCTCTTCCGAGTAGACCCGAAGACGGTCACTCGGTGGGCGGCCTCGGGCCGCATCAGCAGCATCCGGACTCCCGGGGGGCACCGCAGGTTCCGCGAATCGGAAGTGCGCGCATTGCTCCGCGGCGAGTCACAACCGGCAGGCGGTGCGACAGCGTCGTGACCAGCACTTAGCTGGCAGCCGACGCGATGATACCCCCCTCCAGCCAGACCGGTTTCTCCGGCGCACACGTGCCGGGGATGGCCACGCGGGCAGCAGATGGCTTCGCGTGGGCCGTGGGCAACCATGAACAGGCGACCGGCAACGACGGATGGGGGCATGACGGATGGGGGCATGCTGACGCGGGATTAAGGACGGCGGCGGGCGTCAGGCGCCGGGGGACTCCCCCGGCCTGGCGTCCTGCCGCCCGTGTGCCAGGTAGTCCTCGAACTCACGCCGTAGCGCCTCGTCGTCCTCACGCCAGCGCCGCCGCCGCCGGTCGGCGTCTTCTTCCGTAATCGCCTGGCTGGCAAGCCGCGCGTACTCGGGGTCGGCCGGGCTGACCTCGACGTAGGCGTCACCAACCACGTGGCCGTCGCGGTCCACGGCGGACTCCGGTGCGAGGAGGTGTCCGTTTGGCAGCCTGATGACAAACATCGCGAATCACTTAGATCCCGTAGCGCACATTGAAGTACAGCATGACATCAAGTGCGGTCCTTGTATCGCCACCGAGCATGTCGACGAGCGCGGGTCGCTGGCTGGAGGCGATGGCCGCGAACGCGTCCGCGAAGAACTCACGGCGGCCGAGTGACCCGTCCTGACGGTGGAAGTCGCTCACCAGCCGCGGCAGGCACCGCTCGTAGAGCGCGAGGAAGTCGCCCGTGTCCGACTGCCATTTGCTGCCCGACCCGTCCAGGTCGTCGAGGGCGTGCCCGATCTCGTGGCACACCACATCCGGTGTGGCGGAGGGCCGCGTGCCAATGATGATCTTGCGCTCGCCGTAGGCGCCCGCGCAGGCATCCCATGTCGCGCGCCCGGAGGGCAGCGGAACCCCGCGCAGGCGGCCCATGTCGTCCAGGTCGGGCACGCCGCCGGGGCCCACGTAGATGGCATCCACGCCGTCCGCGAGGCGCTCGGAGACCGACAGTGGCAGTTCGGCCAGGCGATCGATGGCCCGCACCACCTCCGGTGACGGGAGGGCCTCCTGCGCCCAGTCACGATGAAGCACCTTCTCCAGCGGGCCGCAGTCCCGATAGCCCGCCGCCGCCTGGCGCGCGTCCGCGGCGTGGCGCCACGACGCCCTGGCATCGCTGACTTGCACCGCCGCGCGCTGGCGCGCCTGCGCCGCCCTGGCCTGTTCGGCGCGGGCCGCGGCGGACGCGCGGGGCGCGTCGCGGACGGCCGCCCGGGCAGCCCCGACCCGGCGGCTGACGCCACGCCCGGGCGCCTCACCGCGGGAAGGCTTGGCCGGCCGGGACGACCGGGCCGGGCGGACGCGGGCCTCCTGCACCGGTGAAGCGAACGGCCCGCTTCCCGGCGGCTGCACCGGCGCGGTTTCCGCGGCCACCGGTGCGGGCTGGGCAGGGCCGGCGCGGCGATGCCGCCCTCCGGCGGTGGCGGGTTGCGTGGTCACCCCGGTCCCCGCTGCCGTCTGTGGACGGGAGCGGGCTGATCGCCGCAACAGCCAGCGCCAGCGGGCGAAGAGCCGCTGCAGCATAGTGGTACTCCCCGCGATCGGCGTTGCAGCCGCCAGGTTACGCCGAAATTACCGTCACCGTCACCTGTCGTTACCGACTGTCATGAGTTACGGCCTGGCAGCCGAGACGCGCCAAGTACACCCATTTGCCCCGCGAGGCGGCGATGCTGCGGTTAGGCTGCCGCCATGATGCTCCTGGGTGCGGTATCTACGCTGGTCATCGCCCTGCTGATGGCCGCCACCCTGGGCATGCTGCTACTTACCGGGCGGGTGTGGCGGCGAAGCCGGTCGTCCTGGCCACCGGCCGGGCCCGCCGGCGATGACGCATTGCGACGACACCCGGCGGGCCGGGCCAGGAGCGAGGCGGGGTATCCGGGACCGGTGATCGGGCCGGACGATGATCCTGAATTCATCAATTCGCTGGAGTGGCTCGTCCGCGGCGGCGACCCTGACGAGGAACTCTGACGCCCGAAGGGCCGGGTTAGTTGATGCCGGCGTAGGAGTGCAGGCCGGTGATCCAGAGGTTGACGCCGACCAGGTTGAACAGCAGGCTGGCGAACCCGACCAACTGGATGTACGCGGCCTTGCGGCCCCGCCACCCCGCGGTCGCGCGGGCGTGCAGGTACCCGGCGTACACGACCCAGGTGATGAACGCCCAGGTCTCCTTCGGGTCCCAGCCCCAGTACCGGCCCCAGGCCTGGTCCGCCCAGATCGCCCCGGCGATGATCGCGAACGTCCAGATCGGGAAGGCGAAGATCACGGTCCGGTAGGAGAGCCGGTCCAGTGCGTCCGCACTGGGAAGCCGGCCGAGCACCGCGCCGAACCCGGTCTCCGCGCCGGTGGCCTGCTTCCTGGCGTGCCGGTCGGCGATCAGGTACAGAACGGTGAAGGTCGCCGCCACGATGTAGGCGCCGATCGCCACGGTCATCGCGGTGACGTGGATCCAGATCCAGTACGAGTGCAGCGCGGGGACCAGTGGCCCGGCCGCCGTGTACAGCACGGTGGCGCACAGCCCGAGCGCGAGCACGATGGGCGCCATCAGGAAGAACCCGACCGCGTAGACGCGGAACCGGAACGACAGCCCGAGGAACGCGATCACGGCCGCGCAGGTGATCGCCATGACGAACTCGTACATGTTGCCCCACGGGACCCGGTGCTCGGCCATCCCGCGGGTGACGATGCCGAGAATCTGGGTGGCGAGGCCGATCACGGTCAGCGCGAGCGCGGCGCGGATCCACGGCCCGGCGGGCGTTCCGCCCGCGCGCCAGCGGCTCGGCGCGGCCACCACGGGCCCCGCTCCGTCCCCAGCGCCCCCCTGGGCCGCGCTACCGGCCTGCCCGGCACCGCCGGTGGACGTTGCCGGTGCCGCCGTCTCCGGCGCGGTGGCCGCGATCTGGGTGGTGACTCCGGCGCCCACCGCGACCCTTGGGCGGGGCGGCGGGGTCGGGGCCAGCAGAGCGCGGGGTGGTGGGGCCGGAGCCAGAGCCTGCTCGGCAACCGGGGCGGCCCGCTCCGTGCTGGCCGTGCGCGGGGCGCTGCGGCGGCCGAAGGCGAAGTCGCCGGCGTAGGCCAGCACGGCCAGGGCGTAGAAGAACACCGTGGCCAGCAGGAAATGGTCGCTGAGCTGGGCCAGCCCGACGTTGACAGGCACGGGCCTCACTCCCTCTCGTCTGGTGATGAGGGCAGGTCTGATGATGCGGGAATGTCTGCTGCGGGTGCCGCCGCACCCGTACTCGCCAAGGCGGCGGACAGGTCTTTCGACAGCCCCTCGAATTCGGCGCCGAAGGTCTCCGACGACTCGGTACGCGCCAGCCCGCCGAACTCCACGGATGAGCCGCCCTCGGCACCGGCGGCCGCCCGGACGAACACGCGGCGCCTGCGGACAAGGAACGACACAAGCAGCCCGGCCAGCGCCGCGATGGCGGCGAACAGCGCGGGCAACTGCCCTGGGTCATAGGTGATAGCCAGGCTGATCCACTGCCGGTAGCCGGTGAAGGTGAGCGTGCCCATCCCGTTCGGCAGCTTCAGCGACTGCCCCGGGGCCAGCGGCCTCGGGGCGATCGCCAGCTTGTGCATCTGCCCGGTGTCCAACTGGTAGACCGACTGCGACACGCCGCTGTTCATGCCGAGGTTGCCCGCGTAGGAGACCACGCTCACCGCGGGCCGGTACGGCGCGGGAAAGGCCGACTCCAGCTTGCCGCCCACGTCCACGGTGGTGGGCAGGAACACCCCGGCGAAGCCAAGCTGCTGTGGCCGCGCGTCCGGGACCTTGATCACGCCCTCGGACATGAGTGTGTTCGTCGCGACCGGGATGAACGGCACCGGGCCGTTGAACACCACGTGACCGGTTCCGTCGGTGACACGGAACACCGGGGCGTACCCGTGGCCGATCAGGTACACCTTCACGTTGTCCACGTTCAGCGGGTGGTTCACCTGGAGGTCGTACTGCCGCGTCGCCGCGCCCGGCTGCGCCTGGTAGCTGAGATAGGCGTTGAACGAGGCCGGCTCTCCGGTGTCCGGCCCCGAGGCCACGTAGCGCGCGCTGAACGCGTTCAGCGCGATGCTGAACGGCTGCAAGTCCGACGCCGAGACCAGCCGCCCGGGGCGGAACTGATCGAGCGCGGTCACCGTATTGCCAAAGGACTGGCCAGCCACAAGAAGCCGGTCCGCCTTGTAGCCGAACAGCCCGCCCATGCCGACCGCGACCAGCAGGGCCAGCAGCGCGAGATGGAACAGCAGGTTGCCGGCCTCGCGCAGGTAGCCCTTTTCCGCCGAGATCCAGCCGTCCCCGGCGCGCACCCGGAACCGCTTGCCCGCCAGCAGCGCCGACGCCTTGGCGAGCGCGGCGTCCGGCCCGAGCGGCGAGGCCATCCTGACCGACAGCGGCAGCCGGGACAGGTTGCGCGGGGCCCGGGGCGGCTGCTGGCGGGCGGCGCCGAACTGCCGGAACGTGCGCGGTACCACGCATCCGGCCAGGGAGAGGAACAGCAGCAGGTAGATCGCCGCGAACCAGGGCGCCGCGAACACGTTGAACAGCGAGAACCTGGCCAGCCAGGGGGCCAGCGCCGGATGCGCGGCGTAGTACTGCTGCACCGCCTGCGGGTTGATGCCCTGCTGCGGCAGCACCGACCCGGGCACGCTGCCGAGCGCCAGCAGGAACAGCAGGATCAGCGCGGTGCGCATCGAGGTGAGCTGGCGCCACCCCCACCGGACCCAGTCCAGCGTGCCCCGCCCGCCCCGGCGCGGCGCGGGGCCGGGCGAGCCAGGAAGCTGCGACTGCCCGTCCGCGGCGTCCTCGGGGCGCCCGGTGGCGGCAGGCACGCGGACCTCGGTCACCGGTCCGCCCTCCGCGGCCCGGTCACCGGGGCACTGCCGGCTGGCCTGGTCATGCCGGTTGCGCCAGCGCCTTGCTGATCAGCCCGCGCAGGCCCGGGTAGGACACCTCGCCGATGACCCTGGCCGCGATCCGGCCGTCGCGCCCGATGACCAGCGTGGTCGGGATGCCGGCGGGCGGGACGGTATCGCGGAAGGCGAGCGCGATCTCGTCGCCGGGATCGTTGAGGCTGGGGTAGCCGATGTGGAAGTCGCGCTGGAACGCCTCGGCGGTCGCCGGACTGTCCCTGATGTCGACGCCGAGGAACCGGACGCCGTTCGGCGTGAAGTGCTCGGCCAGCCGGGACAGGAACGGCGCCTCCGCCCGGCACGGGGTGCACCAGGATCCCCAGAAGTTCATCACCACGACATGCCCGCGCTCGGCGGCCAGGGTGAACTTGCTGCCGGAAAGCAGGGTCCCGGTGACCCGCGGCGCGACCGGGCCCGAACGGCCGCCGTACACGGTGGTGCCGGGGCTGCCGGACACGAAGCTCTGGCCGTTGCTCCCCGGGCCGCTGTTCCCGATCGCCCCGCTGTCGCACGCGCCGAGCGCCAGCGCGCCAGCCAGCCCGAGGACGGCAGCGCGGGCCGCACGCCGGGCGCGCGGGTGCCGCGGCGCGGACTCGGAGAGGATGCCCCCGTGGCGCGGGCATCGCGGCAAACGGGACAGAGTGATCTCCTACAAGCGGTAGTGCCGCGCCCTATTGTGCCGGACCCGGGTTCGGCCCGCGACATCGGGTCGGCCTAGCGGCCGACCCTGAGTACTGCCTGAACAAGTGCTGACCCGGGGGACGACCCCGATGGTCGGCGCTGGCAGGCTGCTCAGGCTCCGTGGCCGCCGTCGCGGTCGGCACCGGCGGGCTCGGCGTAGTCGATGGCGACGATCACATCATCGCGGTAGGTGAAGCTGGTCACGCTGCCCAGGGCGCACTCGCGGCGGGCCGGGTGGTGCCACAGCCTGCGTTCCTCGGCCGACCTGCGGGCCACCCAGATGGCCAGCTGGTGGCTGACGAGCACCGCCTCGTGCCCGCGGGCCTGTCCGACCGCGTCGGCCATGACCGCGCGCATCCTCGCGGCGATGCTCGTGTACGGCTCACCCCAGGACGGCCGGAACGGGTTCGCCATGCGCGGCCAGTTGGCGGGCCGGCGTAGCGCAGGGAATCCGATGTCGAAACGCTCCCCCTCGAAGTGGTTCCACGGCTCGATCAGCCGCTCGTCCACCCGCACCTGCAGGCCGAACTGCGCGGCGACCGGGGCGGCGGTTTCCAGCGCCCGCTCCAGAGGCGAGGAAAGCAGCAAGGTGACGTCGCGGCCGACCAGAAACGCGGCCGCGGCCTTGGCCATGTGCTCACCGTCCGCGAGAGGTGGAAGTCGGGCAGCCGACCGTAGAGAACCCCGCGCGGGTTGCTGACCTCGCCGTGGCGGAGCAGGTGGATCACCGTCATGTCGGGCATGGCGCGCTCAGCCTACCTGTGCCGTGGTCAGGCCTGGATCTCCAGGTAGCGCCGGCGCTCACCGATCAGGTCGCGGATCCGGCGGAGCCTGCCCTCCACGGCCGGCGCGTCGACCGCGTCGAGTTCCGCGACCTCGGCCAGGTCGGTGGCGAGCCCGTCCGACTCGCCCACCAGCGCCCAGTCGAACTGCATCAGCTCGTCCAGGCCCACTGCGCGGACCCGGTCCCAGACCCGGTCGGCGTTCAGGACCGGCAGGCCGCGGACCGCCGTAGCGGCGTCCTCGATGGCGCGGCACCGGTCACTCAGAGTGTCGGCCATGAGCTGCTCAGGCGGTGGCCGAGTTGTGCTGGGCCTGTGGCGCCGGGGCAGCGCCACGGGACTCCAGGCCGGGCAGGCCGGCGAAGCTGGTGATGCCGTAGTTGAACGGCTCGCCGACCGCCACGTTCGGCGCGGACACCAGGCCGCGCTCGGCCATCTTCAGCGCCACGTAGTAGCGGACCGCGTCCAGTTCGGACAGCCCGAACGCGCGCAGCGAGATCAGCTCGCGCATCCGCTCGTCGCTCGGCCGCATCAGCACCTTCACGTCGTTCAGCGTGATGCCGTAGACCGCGAGGAAGTCCTGCAGGTGGCCGCGGACCAGTTCGGTGATCTCGTGGATCTTCTCGTTGACCCGCTCCAGCGGGGTCACCTGGACAAGCTGGTTGATGGCCTGCTCCACCACGGGGGCCGCGTAGGTGTTCACCGCGTCCGTGGTGAGCAGGTGCCCGGAGTAGGGCATGTGGGTGACCAGCTTGACCGCGTCCTCCTTGGTCTCGACGTGCACGTAGTAATCCGACGTCGTAAACAAGCTCGGCAAGCTCGCTGGACAGCGCCATGCCCTGGGCCTTGGCCACGCTCTTGGCCCGGGCGATGAACAGCGCCTCGTACTGCCACGGCGACTGCCCGCCGTAGAAGGCCTGCTGGAAGCTGCCGATCAGCGGCCGCTGCGGGGTCTCCACCGGGTACTGGCCGGTCTCGTAGACGTTCAGGATGGCACCGCGCGACTTCAGCACGCAGAAGTGATTGCTTTCAACGGTGAGCAAGCTGCCGTTCATGATGTCGTTGCCGGGATAGTGGTACATGAGCACACCCGGGCCCATGACCTCGGTGCCGTCCTGGGTCAAGGTGCTGATTACGTTACGGACCGCCATCGGTGGGTCCTCGCTCCCCTATAGGCAGGCCTGGCCATACTGACCGGGCCATTTGCACCACATCCTGGCAGACGCATCCTCCGTCGATGCTTGGGTAACAGCTACTCAAACCGGCCGGCAGCGGCTACTTCCGGCCGCTCGATGCAGTAACTGTCCGTATTCGCCAGGATGCGCTCAGTCTAGGGCGGCGGCGGCCGCCCGGGCGGCGGCGGGGAGCGCTCCGGCGATGTGGCTCAGCGCCTCGTCGTCGTGCGCGGCGGACAGGAACCAGGCCTCGTACGGGGACGGCGGCAGGTAGACCCCGCCGTCCAGCATGGCGTGGAAGAACGCCGCGTACGCGGTGCCGGACTGGCGCTTGGCGTCGTCGAAGTCCCGCACCTGCCTGGTGCCGCCGAGGAACACCGAGAACAGGTTCCCGGCCTCCTGCAGGCGGAACGGCACGCCCGCCGCGCCGAGCGCGCCGGCCGCCAGCTTGGCCACCTCGGCGGCCGCCGTCGTCCACCCGCGCGTACACCTCGGGCGTGCAGGCGCGCAGCGTGGCCAGGCCCGCGGCGGTGGCCAGCGGGTTCCCCGACAGCGTGCCCGCCTGGTAGACCGGGCCGAGCGGGGCGAGCAGGTCCATGATCTCGGCCCGCCCGCCGAACGCCGCCGCGGGCAGGCCGCCGCCCATCACCTTGCCGAACGTCGTCAGGTCCCCGGCCACGCCCTCGCGGCCGTACCAGCCGGAGCCGGTGACCCGGAACCCGGTGAGCACCTCGTCCATGATCAGCAGCGCGCCATGCTCGGCGCAGATCCCCTTGAGCAGTTCGTTGAAGCCGGGCTCGGGCGGCACCACGCCCATGTTGGCCGGGCAGGCCTCGGTGATCAGGCAGGCGATCTGCGGCGCCGTGCGCGGCGAACGCCTCCGCGACCGCGGCGGTGTCGTTGTAGGGCAGGACCAGGGTGTCGGCGGTCGCCGCGCCGGTCACCCCCTGGGAGTCCGGCAGCGCGAACGTGGCCACCCCGGACCCCGCCGCGGCCAGCAGCGCGTCCACATGCCCGTGGTAGCAACCGGCGAACTTCACCACCAGCCGCCTGCCGGTGAACGCCCGGGCCAGCCGCACCGCCGACATCGTCGCCTCGGTGCCGGAACTGACCAGCCGGACCTTCTCCACCGGGGCCCGCGCGGCGATCTGCTCGGCAAGCTCGACCTCGGCCAGGGTCGCGGCGCCGAACGAGGTGCCGCGGGCAGCCGCCGCGGTGACGGCGGCCACCACCTCGGGATGCGCGTGCCCGAGGATCATCGGGCCCCAGGAGCAGATCAGGTCCACGTACCGGTTGCCGTTGGTGTCGGTCAGGTAGGGGCCGTGGCCGGACGCGATGAACACCGGGTCACCGCCGACCGCGCCGAACGCACGGACCGGTGAGTTCACCCCGCCGGGTATGACTTCGCAGGCGCGGGCGTACAGGCTCGGGGGGGTTGTCCGCCTGGCTCAGCTCAGCACCTCCTCGCAGGCGTCGGCAAGGTACTCGAGCAACCGCAGGCAGTCCGGCAGGGCGTGCTCCCGCGGGTCCCGGATCCAGTGTGCGCCGGGCCCGCGGCCGGTGCGGGCGGGGGCCACCACATAGCTGTCCCGGCAGTGCCAGCGCAGCCCGGCCACGGGGGCGAAGCTGTCCGGCTCACAGTCCAGGTGACACGACCACCATTCGTCCTCGTCGGCGGGCGCGCCACGGGTGGTGGCAAAAAACAGGGCCCGGTTGTCCGCGCTCAGCGCGACCGGGCCCATGACCGCCGGGGAGCGGCCCATCCGCTCCAGGGCCAGCAAGCCGACCCTGGCCGGGACGTCGAGTACGTCGAACACCCGCCCCGTGACCAGGATGATGCTCGCGTCCGGGCGGTCCCGCCACCACCGGCTCACCTCGGCCGGGTCGCAGGACGCCTCGATCTGCCAGGCGGCGGAGATCGGATGGGCCCCGGGCGCGGGGCAGCCGATCCGGTCGCAGGAGCAGGCGCGGCCGCTGCCGTGCGGCTGGCCCCTGGCCACCAGCGCGGGCACCCGGTGCCGGGTGGCGTCCGTGCGTGGCGTGACCGCCCCAGGACACACCGGCCAGCCCAGTTCCGCGAACTCGGCTGCGGCGGCCGCCCGCCCGCCCGCATCCGCGCGCCGGCGTGCGCGGCGCGGCAATACCTCAACCATTGGCGGCCCCACTCCCCTTCCGCCCATTGCTACTGACGATGATGCCGTGTGTGCGGCGGGCATGCAGGCGACCTCGCTGAGTAAGGCGCAGAAGATACCTAACGGTGACGTCCGGGCATCCCGCTGCCACGCCGGATTGGATCCGGGGCAAATCCGGCGCGCGCGTGCTCAGCCGAGGCGGCGGGCTGCCTCGGCGGCCCAGTAGGTGAGGATGATGCCCGCGCCGGCCCGCTTGATCGCGGTCAGCGTCTCCATGATCGCCCGGTCCCGGTCGAGCCAGCCGCGCGCGGCGGCCGCCTCGGCCATCGCGTACTCGCCGCTGACCTGGTAGGCCGCCACCGGCACCGGCACGGCCGCCGCGACCTGCGCGACGATGTCCAGGTAGGGCAGGGCGGGCTTGACGATGACGATGTCGGCGCCCTCGTCCACGTCGAGCATGGCCTCGCGGAGCGCGTCCGCGGCGCTCGGGTCCTGCTGGTAGGACGCCCGGTCGCCGAACCGGGGCGCGCCCTCGGCGGCGTCGCGGAACGGGCCGTAGAAGCACGAGGCGTATTTGACCGCGTAGGCACAGATCGCCACCTCTGGCTCGCCCGCCTCATCGAGGGCGCGCCTGATCGCGGCCACCTGCCCGTCCATCATCCCGCTCGGGGCGACGACGTGTGCGCCCGCGCGGGCCTGCGCCACCGCGGCCGCGGCGTACCGCTCCAGCGTGGCGTCGTTGTCCACGGCGCCCGAATCGGTCAGCACGCCGCAGTGCCCGTGGTCGGTGTACTCGCACAGGCACAGGTCGGCCATGACCACGACGTCGTCGCCGACCTCCGCGGTCACGTCCCGCAGGGCCACCTGGATGATGCCGCCCGGGTCGTCGGCGGCGGAGCCCCGGCCGTCCTTGACGGCCGGGATGCCGAACAGGATCAGGCCGCCCACCCCGGCCTCGGCCGCCTCGGCGGCGGCCTTGCGCAGGCTGTCCCTGGTGTGCTGGACCACGCCCGGCATGGAGGGCACCGGCACCGGCTCGGTGATCCCTTCCTTGACGAACATCGGGAGCACCAGGTCGGCACCGCGGACGCTGGTGTGCGCGGCGAGGCGGCGCAGCGCCGGGGTGCGCCGCAGCCTCCGGGGCCGGACAGCGGGGAAGCCAGTCACGACAACCTCCTTCAGCGCGCCGGGACCTGGGCGGCCCGGACGACGGTGACGCTCCCGGACTACCGTATGCGGCGGCGGCCGCCGCGGCGGCGCTCGCTCGGCCTGCGCACCGGCTCACCCGCGGCCAGCGCGGCGTCCCGCAGCCGCGCGCCGTGCTCGGCCAGCGCGTCCACCAGCGCCGTGGCCGACGGCCGGGGCGCGGTGACGTCGACGCGGAGCCCGTACTCGGCCGCGGTCTGCGCCGTCTGCGGGCCGATCACCGCCACCGCGGTCACCGCGTGCGGCTTGCCGGCGATGCCGATGAGGTTCCGCACGGTGGACGAGGAGGTGAACAGCACGGCGTCGAAGCCGCCACCCTTGATCGCCTCCCGGATCGGAGCGGGCGGCGGCGCGGCGCGCACCGTGCGGTACGCGGTCACGTCCTCGGTTTCCCAGCCCAGGTCGGTCAGCCGCGCCACCAGGGTTTCCGTGGCGATGTCCGCCCGGGGCAGGAGCACCCGGTTGATCGGGTCGAGCACGTCGTCATAGGGCGGCCAGGCGGCCGCCAGGCCCTCGCTCGACTGCTCGGCCTCCGGCACCAGGTCGGGCTTGATGCCGAAATCGCCGAGCGCCGCGGCCGTCTGCTCACCCACGGCGGCCACCTTGATCCCGGCGAACGCCCGCGCGTCCAGGCCGTACTCCTCCAGCTTTTCGCGCACCGCGCGCACCGCGTTCGCCGAGGTGAACGCGATCCACTGGAACCGGCCCGTGACCAGGCCCTTGATGGCGCGCTCCATCTGCTGCGGGGCGCGTGGCGGCTCGACCGCGATGGTGGGAACCACCTGCGGCACCGCGCCATAGGAGCGCAGCCGCTCCGACACCGACGCGGCCTGCTCCTTGGTGCGCGGTACGAGCACCCGCCAGCCGAACAGCGGCTTGTTCTCGAACCAGGAAAGCCCCTGGTGGGCGGCTGCCTCGCCGACCACCGCGATCGCCGGGCCGTCCTCGGTCAGCACGCTCACCCCGGCCGCCTTGAGGTCCGCGGCCACCGACGACAGCTTGGTCAGCACCGTGTGCTGGTCGGTGGTGGTGCCGTTCCAGGTGATGGCCATCGGCGTGGCGTCGGCCCAGCCGGCCGCCATCAGCATCTTCGCGAGATCGGCAGGCCCGGCTTCCGCGCCCAGGATGACGAGGCTGCCGGCCGCCTGGAACTCCGCCGACCCGCGGCTCAGCTCGGATGCGTGCACGACCCGCAGGTCCGCGGTGGTGTCGCTGGTCAGCGGCAGGCCGGCATAGGCGGGCACGGCCGTGGCGGCGGGCATGCCCGGCACGATCTCCAGCGGTACCGCGGCCCGCGCGCACGCGTCCGCCTCGGCGGCCGCCTGCCCGAACAGCAGCGGGTCGCCCGGGCAGAGCCGGACCACGATCCGGCCCGCCTGCACGGCACTGATCAGCGCCGGAACGTCGGCGCCGTCCTGGCCCGTCTCGATCACGGCCGCCGCCCCGGGCACCAGGTGCGCCACGCGGGCGGTCAGTTGCGCACTGCCGACCACCATGTCGGCCTGGCCGATCAGCTCGGCGGCACGCAGGGTCAGCAGGCCGGTGTCACCGGGGCCGGTCCCGGTGAAGGCCACCAGTCCCGGCCGGGACGGCGCCGCCGTCTCGGCCGCCTGGCCATTGACCGGCAGCGCACCCGCCGCCGGGTCCTCGGTCTTCTGCATCACGGGTGTGAGATTCACTGCGCATCGTCCCCGTCACCTAGAGCACCCGGCGGCATTGCCGGGCCTGGCGCCCTCTTGCCGGGCGCTCCCATGGCGGTCGAGCCCGCCACGATCGTTCCTGCCCCCTGCCGCAGCAACTCGCCGGCCATGTCGCGGCCGAGCCTGGCCGCCTGCGCGGCGGGGCCGCTCATCGAAGCCCGCACGGCCGCCATGCCGTCCTCGGCGACTGACCGCGGCGGTGAGCTGCAGTATGCCGGTACCGGCGGCGTAAGCGCCAAGCGGCGCGCTGCAGCCGGCCGCAAGCCCGGCGAGCACGGCGCGCTCCGCCGTCACGGCCGCGCGGCTGCCCGCGTCGTCCACCTCGGCGAGCAGGGCCGCCAAGCCGCTCGCGGCGTCGAGGCATTCCACCGCCAGCGCACCCTGCCCGGGTGCGGGAATCATCGTGTCCGGCTCGAAAACCTCGCTGACCAGATCAAGCGCGCCGATCCGGGCCAGCCCGGCGCAGGCCAGCACGACCGCGTCCAGCTCCCCAGCAGTCACCTTGGCCAGCCGGGTCCCGGCATTGCCGCGCACCGGTACCGGGCGGACGTCCGGCCGCATCAGCCGCAACTGGGCGGCTCGCCGCGGCGAGCCCGGTGCCGATCATCGCGCCCGGCGGCAGATCGGCCAGCTTGGCGCCGTCCCGGCCCACCAGCGCGTCCCTGGGGTCCTCCCGGGCCGGCACGGCCGCCAGCACGATGCCGGGCAGCGGGCGCGGTGGGCAGGTCCTTCAGCGAGTGCACGGCCAGGTCGACGTCACCGTGCAGCAGGCTTTCCCGCAGGGCGCTCACAAACACACCGGTGCCGCCGATGTCGGGCAGGTGGGCCTGGGTGACGTCGCCGAACGAAGTCAACCCGACCAGCTCGACCGGCCTGCCGGTGCGCGCGGTGATCAGCCGGGCCACCTGGCCGGACTGGGCCAAGCGCCATCGGGCTCTTGCGCGTGCCCAGCCGCAGCACCGGACCGCTCACCTGGCCTCCTGCCCGGGCGGCACGGCAGGCGGCGGGCCGTCTGCCACCAGCCCGGCATCGGCCCTGGTCACCGCCTCGACCGCCCCTGGGTCGAGATCAAAAAGCACCCGCAGCGCTGCCTCGTAGGAATCGCCGCCCGGAGACCCGGCCAGCTCCTTGACTCGCACTGTCGGCGCATGTAGCAGCTTATCCATGACCCGGTGCATGGCCTGGGCGATCTCGGCGCGGGTACGGTCGTCGATCTCGCCGAGCTTGCCTGCCAGCCGGGCCAGTTCCGCCTCGACGACCTCCACGGCCTTGGCCCGCAGCGCTACCACGGTGGGCGCGACCCGGGCCGCGTGCCGCGCGGACGCCCGGGCGGCAAGCTCCTCGGCCACGATGGCCCGCACCGCGGCCACGTCTTCGGCCTGGCTGGCGGCCAGGGAGGCCCCGGCGTCCTGCAGCGTGTCCAGGCCGATCACGGTGACGCCCGGCAGGTGACCCGCCTTGGGATCCACGTCGCGCGGCAGCGCCAGATCGAGCAGGACCAGCGGCCGGGCGCCGCCCGCCGGGCTGCCGTTCCTTCAGTGCGGCCGTGACCATGTCTGCCGTGATCACCAGCCCGGCCGCGCCGGTGCAGGAGATGACCAGGTCAGCCGCGGTCAGGGCGGGCCTGAGGTCGTGCAGGTCTGCCGTGGTGCCACCGACCGAGGCGGCCAGGCGCTCGGCCCGTTCCCTGGTGCGGTTCGCGACGACGATGCCGGTCGCGCCGAGCCGGGCGGCGGTCGCGACCGCGAGCGCGCTCATCGAGCCGGCGCCCACGACGAGCACGGTCCGCCCGTGCAGCGGCCGTGCCGGCCGGCCAGCGCCGCGGCGCCCGGGAGGGGCGATGCGGCAGCGGCGGCGGCCGGTACGGCCGCGACGCCTCGGCCAGGCCGGGGTGGCCGGTGCGGCCAGCGCGGCGGCGGCCAGGTCCCGACCGTCACCAGGTTCGCGCCAGCCCGGTCGATGCCGGTCTGCGTGTGCGCCCGCTTGGCCGTGCGCAGTGCGAGCATGCCGAGGTCGTCGAGGGTGTGGCCGATCGTCTGGTGCTTGCGCGCCAGGGCCAGGGCCCGGCGCACCTGGCCGAGGATCTGGCTTTCGCCGACCACCATCGATTCCAGGCCGCAGGTCATCGACAGCAGATGCTGCACCGCCCGGTCTTCGTAGTGCACGTACAGATGCGGCGTGAGTTCGGGCAGCGCGACACCGCTGTGCCTGGCGAGCATCTCGCAGATGACCGACACGCCCGCGTGGAACTTGTCCACCTCGGCGTAGACCTCGACCCGGTTGCAGGTGGACACCGTGAACGTGCCCGCGACGTGCTCGGCGTGGAACACGTCGCGCAGCAGCTTGCCCAGCGCATCACCGCTCACCGCGGCCCGTTCCAGGACGGCCACGGGAGCGCTGCGATGGCTCAGCCCCACCACCAGGACGCTCATGGCGCTGTCACCGACTCCCCTGGGCTGCCTGCCAGTGCGGCCACCCCGACCCCGGCACGGTAGTGGCTCTTCCCGCCGGAGGCTACGCGCACGTCCGACCTCCGCTGCGCATGGAAGGCGAGGATCTGCAACTCGATGGACAGATCGACCTTACGCACGTCCACGCCCACCGGCACGCTGAGCACGACGGGCGCGAAGTTGAGGATGCTGGTGACGCCGGCGGCGACCAGCCGGTCACACACTCCCTGCGCGGCGGCCGCGGGCGTGGCGATCACCCCGATCGACACGCTGCGCTGCGCCACCACTTCCTCGATGGCATCGCTGCTGCCGACCACCTGGCCCGCGGCGATCTCGGTGCCGACGACGGCGGGGTCGGCGTCGAGCACCGCGGCGATACGGAAGCCGCGGGAGGCGAAGCCGCCGTAGTTGGCCAGCGCCCGGCCGAGGTTGCCCGCGCCCACGATGACCACCGGCCAGTCCTGGGTCAGGCCAAGCTCGCGGGACACCTGGTAGACGAGATAGTCCACGTCATAGCCCACTCCCCTGGTGCCGTAGGAGCCCAGGTGGGAGAGGTCTTTGCGGAGTTTCGCCGAGTTGACGCCCGCCGCGGCCGCGAGTTCCTCGCTGGACACGGTCGCGATGCCCTGCTCGGCGCAGGTGTAGAGGACCCGCAGGTAGACCGGCAGGCGCGCAATCGTCGCCTCGGGAATGCCCTGGCTGCCAGGGGCTGCGTTAGGGCGGCGCGACATTCGCCGGTGCTCCTGAAGGTCGGGGGCCAGAGGCGCCCCAAGGGAGAACCTGAGCCGCCACAGGACCAGTTTCATTTCACGGTACGCCCTTGTGAACGCATGCACAAAGTCGGCAGCCGGGGCCGGCGGCCGACTTCCGCAGCTATCAGGGCCGAGGCCGCCGCGACGGAATCGCGGGGGGCTCAAGGCCACCGGGGGGTTCCGGGCCATGGGGTCCGGGGGCTTGCCCCCGGGAAGACGGAGTGCTCCCCCGGGCTAGCACGCGCGATTGGGCCTGCCCGGCTCGCCCGGCCAGGCGCCATCGGCGCCCCGGGGGGTTACGGGCCATGGCGGCCGGGCGGGCTGGCCCCCGGGAAGACGGGGCGCTCCCCCGGGCTAGCGGGCCAGCGCCGCGCGCAGGCGCTGCTCGCTCACGTGCCAGAAGTCGTGCTGGACGCCGTTGATCAGCGTCACCGGGATCATGTCCGAGTAATCCCGCAGATCGCGTTCGGAGCCGGTGATGTCGCGTTCCTCCCAGGCCACGCCGAGATCGGCGGCGACCCTGGAGATGACCTCGCGTGCGTCGTCGCACAGATGGCAGCCGGGACGGCTGAGCAGGGTGATCACGGCGGGTGTGGCCGTGCTCACCGGGCACCGTTGCCGCGCGGCCTGACCTTCCGCGCGCGCGGCTGGCGCGGTGCGGCGAGCGGCGTGAACTTGGCGTGCCGGACGCCCAGTTCGATCACGTTGGTCGCCAGCACGTACGGCTCCCGCTCCTCTTCGAACTGCCGGATGTAGGGCTGGCGCTCGTGCCGGTCGAAGGCCGCCTCGTCCCGGTAGATCGCATAGAGGATGCGCTGCATCGGCGCCGCAGGGACCCCGTGCATGACGTAGACCAGCGTGTCCGGCTCCCTGGTCTTCACCTGCTCCACCACTTCGGACGCGAGCCTCTCGAAGTCGTCGGCCGTCTCGTCGAGCAGGGTGTAGATCGCGATCTGCCCGTAGAGCCGGGAGATGTCCTCCATGGACGCCGACTCCGGCAGCGGGTGGTACTCCCCAAGCGCCGGCAGCACGTCGCCGGTCTCCACGAACCCGCCGCCGTTGCCCGCCCGCGCCGTTCTGGCCGCGCGGCCCGAGCGGCGGAAGGAGGGCCGACCTGGCCGTACGGGACCTGGCCCGGCGGCATGTCGTGCGCCACATCGCCGGTCGCCGGGCCGGCATTGGTGATCCCGTAACTGCCGTAGCTGCTGTCGGCGGCGTCGCGCCCGTCGGCGGGATCGCGCCGGGCGCCGCCGCCTTCCCCGCCGGGCCGGAACCATCCCCGCAGGTCGGTGTCGGTGACGTCGCGGCGGAAGCCGCCGGTGTCGTCGGCGTACCAGCCCCCGGCCGTCGGTCTCCCCGCGGAACCGCCGGAAGCCTCCGGTGTCGTCGGCATAGCCGAAGTCTCCGGTGTCCTCGTCGCGGTACCTGACGAAGGAGCCGGTGTCCTCGTCCCAGGCGAACCCGCCGGAACGCAGCGATTCCAGCCGCACCGCGCTTGCCCGCCCCGCCGCGAACCAGGCCAGGGCCGCGGCGGCGAGGCAGATCGCCGCGTAGGCGGAGTTTCGCCGGCAGCTTCACTCGCATGACATCAAGCAGCACGGTGGCGACCGCGATGGCCGCCACGGCGAGGAACAGGGTCTGCCAGCCCGGGCTCTGCCGGGCCCGCACGCCGGTCACGATCAGCGAGATGACGGCGGCGAGCGCGGTCAGGACGGCAACGAACTTCAGCACCCCGTTCGGGATGATCTGGTAGTGCACCGAGGCAGGCGGCCAGGTCTTGCTGAAGGCGGCGTTGCTCAGCGGGTCGGTGGCCAGCACCACCGCACCGACCACGGTCACCGCGCCGAGCGCGAGCCGCGACGCGAACCGGGCGCCCATGCTCTTGCCGGTCAGCTCGGCCAGCGCCCACGTGAAGCGCGAGCGGCGCGACCAAGCTGCGCGCCGATCTGAACGGCACGGAAGGTAGTCTCGTCGAACCCGTGGTAGTAGCCGCCCGCCTGCGCGCCGAGCGCCACCGCCAGCGCGGCCGTCGCGAAGAGCAGGGCGACGGTGGCCAATCTGGGTACGCGAATACACCGGCGCGCCAGCAGCCCGGCAAACACCAGGGCGGCGAGCGCGCCGACCGCTGCTGCCCCTAGTGAAATAGACATCTCTTCGTATGGTACGACGTCCGCCGAGGTTAGGTCTCAGATGGCTGACCAGCGATGCCGCGCATTCTGGCCTGACCAGGGACACCAGGTCAGACCGGTAACATGGATGCCGGTATGGGGGTGCTGGGAGATCGGCCTGTCGTGCCGGGCGGAGCCGCGTTGATGACGCGCGCCGGTCGGCTGATGGCTGGTATCCGAGAGGACGGGCAGGGGGCCCGCAGGCTCTGGGCGGGGGCGCGCTGGCCAGGCCGCAGCGGCGACGCCGTGGCGGGCGCGGCGTCGGCCGCCGCCGCCCAGGTGGAGCACCCGCCGCCGATTCCCGACCCGTCGGCCGGGGCGTTCTTCGACGTGGACAACACCCTCATGCGGGGCGCGTCGATCTACCACTTCGCGCGCGGGCTGGCCGCCCGCAAGATGTTCGGCCCGCGGGATCTCGCGGAGATGGCCTGGAAACAGGTCTACTTCCGGGTCCGCGGCGCGGAGAACCCCGACCACATCGACGCCGCCAGGGAAGCCGCGCTCGCATTCGTCGCCGGGCACAAGGTCAGCGACATCGTCGCGCTGTGCGAGGAGATCTACGACGAGGACATGGCCAACCGGATCTGGGAGGGCACCCGCGAACTGGCGCAGCGTCACCTGGAGGCGGGCCAGCGGGTCTGGCTGGTGACCGCCACCCCGGTCGAACTGGCCAGCATCATCGCGCGGCGGCTCGGCTTCACCGGGGCACTGGGCACCGTCGCGGAGTCGGTGGACGGCGAGTACACCGGGCGGCTGGTCGGCGGGCTGCTGCACGGCCCGGCGAAGGCGGCGGCGATCAGGGCGCTCGCCGTGCGTGAAGGCCTGGACCTGTCGCGGTGCGCCGCCTACAGCGACTCGGCCAACGACATCCCCATGCTGGAACTTGTCGGCCATCCGGCCGCCGTCAACCCCGATTCTGACCTGCGCGCGCAGGCCCGCGAGCAGGGCTGGCCGATCCACGACTTCCGGTCCGGGCGGCAGGCGACGCTGATCGCGCTGCCGGCCGCCGCCGGGGCGGGCGCCATCGCCGGCGGGATCGCGGCCGGGATCGCGCTGCGCCGCCGGGCCCGCGGCTGAAGCGGGTCAGCCGAAGGCGGGGCCGCGCTCGTCGAGCAGGTCGTCCAGCTTCCGCTGGATCGTGCCGCGGACCCGGCCGCTCAGGTCGGCGACCGCCCCGGGGTCGGTCTCATCGCCGGGCCCGTAGCCGTTGGTCGGCACCGGTGGGCAGAACTCGATGATCCACCGGGACGGCAGTGGCACCATGCCGACCGGCCCAAGCCACGGGAACAGCGGCGTGATCGGGAAGTAGGGCAGCCGCAGCAGCTCGGCGACCTGCTTGGCGTTGCCGACCATCGGGTAGATCTCCTCGGCCCCGACGATCGCGCAGGGGATCAGCGGCACTCCGGCGCGAATCGCGGTGGCGGCGAACCCGCCGCGGCCGAACCGCTGCAGGTGGTACCGCTCGGCGAACGGCTTGCCGATGCCCTTGAAGCCCTCGGGGAAGACGCCGACCAGTTCGCCGGCCCGCAGCAGCGCGTCCGCGTTCGCCGGTGCCGCGGGGATGTGCCCGAGCTTGCGGGCCAGGGCGGACAGCAACGGGACCTCATACACCAGGTCCGCGCCCAGTAGCCGCAGGTTGCGCTGCGCCGGGTGCTCGTCGTGCAGCCCGGCCTGGAGCATGACCGCGTCCATCGGCAGCGTTCCGGAGTGGTTGGCGACCACCAGGGCCGGGCCCTGCGCCGGCACATGCTCGAGGCCGCGGATCTGCACCCTGAACCAGCGCTGGTAGAAGAACCGCGCGACCGGCAACAGGTAGCGCGAGTTGAACGCCGGGTCGAACCCGAACTCGTCGACCGGCCCCTCGTCGCCAAGGTGGTCCTCGGCGAGCCGCAGCACGTTCCCGACGAGTTGCCGCAGGCCCTGCGCCGAAGCGGCGGCACCTGGCGCGAGACCACCCGCGTTCGGCCCGTTCCAGGGCGGCACGGCTTGATCGCCGCCGGTCGCAGGCTCAGTGGCCAGCCATGGGCGGGCCCGGGACGCGGCCGCGGGCACGCTCCTGCCCGCGGCCGCGTCCCGGAGGAAGCCGCTGGCCACGGCCGTGAGCTGACGCACCGTCTCCCCCGTCCCCGGTGTGCCCCTGGGCCGGCGCGCACGCGCTCCGCGTGGGTTATCCCGGCCCGTACCTGGCCCGGCGCCCGCAGATGACCGGCCCGCGGGCCGATCCGAAGGCGCCGAGCGGGTCACTTCTTGTTCCGCCGCTGTACGCGAGTCTTCCGCAGCAGCTTGCGGTGCTTCTTCTTGGCCATTCTCTTGCGGCGCTTCTTGATGACGGAACCCACAGCACCACCCTCGCTCGACGTTCTAGGACCAGCAGGCATGCCTGCGCACGCCCGACACCCGCCGGCTGGGGCACACGCCAACGTTTTTTACACGCCAACGGCTTACAGTACCGTCCCAGCCGGGTGTCCTCAGCCAGAGGCAGCTGCCGCGGGGACACGAGCGCGGCCCGCCGGGCGAGCTAGCTCGCCGCGACGAAGGAATCCCTGAGGTACTGGTTGACCGCTTGCTCGGGGACGCGGAAGGAGCGCCCGACCCGTATCGCTTCCAGTTCCCCGGAGTGAACAAGCCGGTAAACCGTCATCTTGGATACACGCATGATCGAGGCGACCTCCGCCACGGTCAGGAACCTTACGTCACTCAGGGGAGTCTCATTAGCAGACATCGGTGGCCCTCTTCCACACAGTGCTGGCTACGCCTGGCCGTAAACGGCGCACCAGTCACCTCCGTCCCCAGCGTAAGTCCTGCCTGAAAAAGGGCAACCCTCCAATCAGCCTCTCTACGTCACCCAAGACTCACACATGCGGGCCAAACGGTGCCCGGATCAGACGTAACGGTCAGCCGCTGCCTAGCTCGGCGCCCCGGTCCCTGGCGGACTCGATCGCGGCCAGAAAAGCGGCACGGACGCCGTGGCGCTCCAGTTCCCGGATCGCGGAGATCGTTGTGCCGCCGGGGGAGGTGACCGCTTCGCGGAGGATCACCGGGTGCTCACCGGTGTCCCGCAGCATGCGCGCGGCACCGTAGACGGCCTGGTTAACCATCTCAAGAGCGGTGGCCCGGGGTATGCCGAGCAGAATGCCCGCATCGACCATGGCTTCGACCAGGAAATAGACATAGGCCGGGCCGCTGCCGGACAGGGCGGTCGCCGCGTCCTGCTGCGATTCGGGTATGCGCAGCACCTTTCCGACCGGCCGCAGGAGTTCCTCGGCCCGGTGCAGATGCTCCTCCCCGGCATGGCGGCCGGCCGAAATCACGCTCATCGCCTCGTCGACGTGCACCGGCGTGTTCGACATGACCCGGACCACCGGGATCTCCGCGCCCAGCCTGCGCTCGATCATGGCGGTGGGGATGCCGGCGGCAACGGAGATGACCAGCCGGTCCGCGGGCACGTGCGGCGCGATCTCGTCAAGCAGCACGCTCATGTCCTGCGGCTTGACCGCGATGACCAGCGTCTCGGCGGTCTTGACCGCGTCCGCGGCGGACAGCGCCGCCACGCCGAAGGTTTCCCGCAACTGGTCCGCGCGCGCGGACCGGCGGACCACCACGACCACGTCAGAGGGATTGCGCCCGGCTCGCAGCAGGCCGGAGATGAGTGCTTCGCCCATCTTGCCGGCACCAAGAATCGCGATCACGCCTTGACCCTACCTTCGCGCCGGGCCCGCCCGGGTGCCGCCGCGGGCAGGTCAGGGGTCAGGAGCGGGTGGCCAGGGACCTGGCGAAGAACGCCAGGTTGGCGGGGCGCTCGGCGAGCCGGCGGACCAGGTAGCCGTACCAGTCGCTGCCATAAGGCACGTACACCCGCATCTTGGCGCCGCCGGCGGCAAGCCGCCGCTGCTCGGCCGGCCGGATGCCGTAGAGCATCTGGTACTCGAAGTCCCCCGGGCCACGACCGGTCAGGTGCGCCTGCGCCGCCGCGATCTCGATCAGGCGGGGGTCATGGGTGGCCAGCATCGGGTACCCGCCGCCCCGCATCAGCGCCCGCAGGCACCGCACGTAGGAGCGGTCCACCTCGGCGCGGCTGGTGAACGCCACGTCCTGCGGGGCGTTGTAGGCGCCCTTGCAGAGCCGTACCCGTGACCCCGCCGTGGCCAGCGCGGCGCAGTCGGCGGCGCTGCGGCGCAACTGCGACTGGATCACGCAGCCGAGATCGGCGAAATCCGCGCGGACCGCGCGCACGATGCGCAACGTCGCGTCCACGTGGGTGTGGTCCTCCATGTCCACGGTGACCGTGGTGCCCGCCGCACGGGCCGCCGCGCAGATGCGGGAGATGTTCTCCGTGGCCGTCTTCTCGCCATGGTCGGCCAGGCCCAGGCCGAGCGCGGTCGGCTTGACGGACACCTCCGTGGCGGCGCCCGCGGTGAGCCCGGCCGCCTCCAGGCTGGCCAGCAGGGCGCTGTACTCGCCGGTGACCGCGTCTGCCTGCCGCGCGTCGCGGGTGTCCTCACCCAGATGGTCCAGGGTGACAAGCAGCCCCGCCTCGCGCAGTTCCCTGGCCACCCCGACGGCGTCGGCGGCCGCGTCCCCGGCCACGTAGCGGGCCACGACTCCGCGCGCCAAGGGCGCCGATGTGACGAGTTGACGCACCCGGCCGCTGTCGGAGGCGGCCAGCAGTATGCGGCGCAGCACGGGCTCTCCCCTGGGCTCTCGATGGCCGCCGCCTGCCGCGGCGCTGCCTGCTGCCGGCCTACGTTACCCGCGCGGGTCGGGCCGGCCAGCCCCGGGTCGGCGCGCCCCGGCCCGCTCCGGGACACCGGTGACGCGGGTCAGCTACCGGGACCCGCGAGCGCGCCGCGCCGCTTGAGCGTGATGCTCACGTTCGCGCCCGCGTCCGGCGGTACCACGACCTCCTGGGCCGCGGGCACGCCACCGGCCCGCAGCGCCGCGTCCACCGGCACCATCCGTTTGATCAGGCCGAGCCCGATCGGGCCCAGCTCGAAGTGCCGCGCCGCGGAGCCGACGAACCCCACCGTCGTGTCGTCGCGGGTGACCGGGTCACCGTGCGCCGGCAGCCGGTCCTCGCTGCCGTCGAGGTGGAGCAGGGTCAGCCGGCGCGGCGGATGGCCGAGGTTGTGCACCCGGGCCACGGTCTCCTGGCCGCGGTAGCAGCCCTTGTTCAGGTGGACGGCGGTCTCGATCCAGCCGATCTCGTGCGGCAGCGTCTTGTGGTCGGTGTCCAGCCCGAACCGCGGCCGGTGCGCCGCGATCCGGAGCGCCTCGTAGGCGGCCAGGCCGGCCACGGCGGCCCCGGCGCCGGCCACCTCCGCCGCGATCTGGCTCAGCCGGTCCCTGGGCACGACCACGTCCATGCCGAACGCGTCCGGCATGGACACCACCGCCCCGTCCGGCGCGGCGGCCGGCCGGTCCGGGCCCATCAGGGTGAGCACGGCGAAATCGCTGGTCACGTCGGCCAGGTCCACCTTGAGCAGGAACCGCATGGACTGCAGGAAAGCCAGCAGCGCCCCGGCGGTGCCCGGCTCGACGTGCGCCCACACGGCGGTCCCGTCGTCGGCCAGGGTGAGGTGGTGCTCGATGTGGCCCTGCGGGCTGAGCACCAGCGCCTGCGCGGTGGTGCCCGGCTCCAGGTGCTGCAGGTCCTGGGTGGTCAGGCTGTGCAGCCAGGACAGCCGGTCCTCGCCGGCGATCCGCACGACCCCGCGATGGGAGCGGTCCACCAGGCCGGCCGCGCGGGCCAGCGCCCGCTGCTCGGCATACGGGTCCCCGTAGTGGGCGGCGACTCCCGCGTCGATTCCCTGTGCCGGGACCGCGCCGGTCCTGGCGAGCAACGGGCTCTGCATACACCCAGGTTATGCGGTGGGCCCGGGGCCGCCGTCAGGCGCATCCGCCCGGCACGACTCGCACCGGCCGAACACGGTCAGGTGGCCGACGTCGGTCTGGAAGCCGTGATTGCGCTCCAGGGCGGATACCAGGGGCGCGACCGCCTCAGGTGGGACCTCGGTGATCCGCCCGCACTCGGAGCAGACCAGGTGCACGTGCTCGGCCTCGGCGGCCAGGTGGTAGCTGGGCGCGCCGTGCCCGAGGTGGGTGTGGGTGACCAGGCCGAGCTGTTCGAGCAGCTCAAGTGCCCGGTAGATGGTGGAGATGTTCACGCCGCTTGCGGTCTGCTGCACATCGGCCCAGATTTCCTCGGGCGTGGCGTGTTCCAGCTTGGTGACCGCCGCGAGGACCAGCTGGCGCTGTGGCGTGACGCGGTAACCACGGGCCCGCAGTGTCTTGTCCCACGCCTGCGTCATGGCCCGAGAGTAGCCCGCGCGCGGGCGCCGCGGGACCACGGCCGGCGGCCGCGGCGCGATAACCCTCTTGCCCGCGCGGCCACGCTGACGTAATCTCCGGTCTACGCGGGAAAGGAGGTGGTCCAACAGCATGCATAGCAGTAGGACTCGCGAGGTGGCTGTCAGCTAGCCGCCGTCCCGCCGGGCGTACTGGCGGTGCGTGCCCCATGGCACCGGCGCTCAGTACGATCTTCGGCCGTCGCGGGCCAGCCCATATGACTGGCGCGCGTGCCACATGGCGGCGGCCGGCGAATACACGGCAGACACCGGGCCCCCGGGCTGACCGGCCTAGTCCAGCCGGTCCCCGTGCTCCAGCCTCGCATCCCGCGGAATCCTTCCGCCATGGCGCCTCCTGAAGCCCTGGCGGAACGGGCGGGCATGCGGGTGCCGGGCACGGGAGCCGCCCGGGGATTTCCCTTTTCTGGTGGCACGCACCCCCGGGCTCCCGGCTCTCCCGCTCACCCGTCCCCCGCGGCCGGCGCCGAAAATTGCGATGTCACCTGAATTCATTCATTACGATGCGTTGGCCACAAGGTAATCCCACGCATTTCCTGGTCCCATGGCAAGGTCCAGCGTAATGTCTCCCCCGGGCATTGGAATTTCGTCAGCCCAGCGAATTCGGGCGTTATGCGCGGGCCGGTACCGACCGGCGTTGATGTCACGGGGAAGGACCTACCCTCCCATGAGGAAGTTCGGCAGAGCCGCCGCCGGTGCCGCAAGCCTCGCAAACCTCCTGTCAATCACCGTCCCGGCCAGCGCCTACACCACCGGCTCCGCGGCCCCGGCACCGGCCGCCACCAGGGCAGGAACGCTGGCCCGGATCAAGCCGGGCGGGCCGATGGCGCTGCCGCGGAACCAGTCATCGGCACCACGGGCCTTCTACGGAAAGACGATCAATGTCGTTTCCCAGAACTGGGGCGGTTACGTGGCACAGCACCACGGGATCAGGTTCCGTTATGTCCGGGCCGCCTTTTCGTCCCTTATGCTGACTGCACAAGCACGCCATCCAGCGTTACCGTGGCCTGCCCGTCCGGGTCGCTATGCCAGCGCAGCAGCGCCGAGGTAATCAGTGAGGCCCCGTCCAGCGGAACCTCCATCCTGGCGCTGTCCAACTTCCGCGCGGAAAGCTTCACCGACGTCGTGGTCACCAACTCCCATGGGCAGCGGGCAGGGCTGCGCGCTCCCGGTTGGGACACCTTCGGCGTGAGCACGGAGAACAACGGCGGGGCGGTACTCGACCAGCCCACCCAGATCTTCCGTGGCAAGGCGTTCGACTGCTACTGGATGGCCCAGGGGTGACACCCCCCCGGGGTCAGCCTGGCCCCCGGGCTAACCCCCGCCGGGGCCGTCGTAGCGAAAGCTGCCGGTCAGGCCGACGAGACCCGCTTGAGCTGGGCCGAGATGTGCGGCTGCAGCGGCTGGCCCACGGCCGCCATGTCGAAGGCGTAGGCCAGGTCCGCGCCCACCAGGCCGTAGAGCCGGTGGCCCGCGCGGACCTCCTTGGCGGATTCGGTGGACGCCACCAGGTCCGTGGCCATCTCGATCTTGGTGCCGGTCACTTCGCCCAGGTAGATCTCGACGATGCCGGTGGGGTGCGCGAGCATGACCTCGAGCCTGCCCTCTGGCTGCGGTCGCCAGAAGCCGGTCTCCGTCGCCAGCGGCCGGCCGGGGTTGCCATCGGCGTCGAGCAGCCAGGTCCGGCTGACGTAGCTGAGGAAGGGCTTGCCGTTGTGGCCGAAGGTGAGCTCCTGGCCGAACTGGAAGCTCTCGATCGTCGGGTAGCCGCCGACGCCCGCGCCCTCCCAGCGGCCGAGCAGAAAGGCAAGCGGCGCCAGGTCCGGGTGCGGCTCCCCGGCCCCGGGCAGGTGCCCCCCGGTGTCAGCCACCGGTGTGCGCCTCGCCACGGCTTGGCTTGCTGATCCGCAGCAGCCGCAGCAGCACGGCCAGCGCGGCCCCGGCCACCGCGAGGAAGGCCGCCACGAGCAGCCCGCCGGTGAGGATCCCTTGCATGGACGCAGTGTACGCAGCGGGCGGCGGTGTTAGCCCGGGGACACCCCGGACCCCGATGGCTGCCGGGACGCGCGCCCGCGGCACCGGGCACATTTCCTGACCCCGGCCGGTACCGGCTAGTGTTCGCCCATGCCCGCACGCACTCTGGTCATCAAGGTCACCGCAGGCAAGGACGAGCCCGAGCGCAGCGGCCAGGCACTGAACGTGGCCGCCACCGCGCTCGCCAGCGGGGTCGGAGTCTCGCTGTGGCTTACCGGTGAGTCCGCCTGGTTCGCACTGCCCGGCCGGGCCGGCGAAGTGGTGCTCGACCATTCGCCCCCGTTCGAGGACCTGCTGGCGAGCGTCCTGGCCGGGGGCCAGGTGACCCTGTGCACCCAGTGCGCCGCCCGGCGCGGCATCACCGAGGCAGACCTGATCGACGGCGTGCGGATCGCCGGGGCGGCGACGTTCGTCGCCGAGGTCATCGCCGACGGCAGCCAGGCGCTGGTGTACTGACCGTGGTCAGGGCGCGGCGGTGACGGCCGCCAGCCGCTGGTCGCGTAGCGACTGGGTCCAGTGTTCCTCGCGCTCCGTGAGCGGGGGCAGCCGCCCGGCGACCCAGCCGATCAGCAGGTCGGCCAGGCCCGGGTTGCGCACGAGCACGGGGCCGTGCAGGTAGGTGCCGAGCACCCGCCCCGCCCAGGCGCCCTCGGTGCCATCGCCGTTGCCCACCCCGGTCAACACCCTGGCCAGCGGTGCCACGCCGGGCCCGCGCTGGGTGATGCCCTGGTGGTTCTCGAACCCGGTCAGCCGGGGCAGGCCGAGCGCCGGGTTCACGTCGGCCAGGATCTCGCCCACGCCGCGGCGGTCCCCCCGGCCGCTGCGCATGTCGAGGATCTCCAGGCCCGCGACCGGCTGGCCCTCCTCGCCACCGAATTCGGTACCAAGCAACTGGTAGCCCGCGCACACAGCGAAGATCACCGCGCCCCGCTCGGCCGCCGACCGTAGGCCGCCATCGCTGCGCAGCCGCCGGGCGGCCAGAACCTGCGGCAGGTCCTCACCACCGCCCATCAGATAGATGTCGCCCTGCCGGGGAACCGACTGGTCCGCATGGACCAGCACGTGCTCCGTCTCGATCCCGCGCAGCCTCGCGCGGCGTTGCAGGATCAGCAGGTTGCCCCGGTCGCCATAGGTGCTGAGCAGGTCCGGGTACACCCACACCAGCCGCAGGGTGCTCTCGCCGCGCTCGTGGGCGGCACGCTCGTGCGCGCCGCGCCGCCGCGGAATCTCGGCCGTCACGATGCCCTCCGTACTATTCCGCGCGTCCGAGCGCGACCCGGATCTGCTGGAACGCCGTGTAGTTGGCGATCACGTCCAGGCTGGTCCCGTCGACCTGGTCCACCGCCTCGTCCACCCCGTCGACCAGGTCGAAGGGCACCAGGTCCGCTTCCAGCCGGACCGCGAGGTCGAGCCTGCGCTCGCCGGAGACGAACACCCGCCGGCCGCGGAGCACCCGGTAGTCGACGTCCCACAGCCAGGAGGTGTCCTTGCCGTCCGGGACCTGGGCGTTGACCGCGAGCAGCACCGGAGCCGGAGCGTGCTCGAGCACGTCGAAGGCCTCCAGCCAGCCAGCCGGGTTCTTCGCGAGCAGCAGCCGGACCTGGCGGCCGCGGCGGGCCAGCCTTGTGTACCGGCCGGCCACCGAGACCACGTCGCGCAGCCGGGGCAGCGCCTGGGCGGTCTCCACGCCGAACACTTCGGCCACCGCGAGCGCGACCACGGCATTGGACCGGTTGGCCCGTCCCGGCAGGGACAGGGACAGGTCGCTGAGGCGGCCCGCCGAGTCGATGACCCGGTCGCCGTCAAGCACCCACCGGGTGGATGGCCGCCGGAACGCGCATTCGCCACAGCGCCAGCCGAGTTCGTCGCGCAGCAGGTGCGACCCGCACTCCGCGCAGCACCAGGAGTCCTCGTGCCAGCGCTGCCCCGCGGCCACCCAGATGACGTTCTCGGCCCCGGAGGCGGCCCACGCGATCAGCGGGTCGTCGGCGTTGGCGACCACCCAGCAGCCCTTCGCGGCCGCCAGCGCCTCGCGCCACCGCCGCGCCACGAGCCAGATCTCCGCCGCCCGGTCCATCTGATCCCGGCTCAGGTTCAGCAGCGTGACCACGCGTGGCTTGGTCGCCTTGATGACCGCGGGCAGCCAGCGCTCGTCCACCTCCAGGACGGCCAGCGGCGCGTCGGGTGCCTTGCCCAAGGCCGCGGCGAGCCCCGCCTCCATGTTCGCGCCGAACGCGTTCGAGGCGACGTCCTGCCCGAGCGCGCCGAGCGCCGCGGTGATCAGCCGGGTCGTCGTGGTCTTCCCGTTCGTCCCGGTGACCAGCACGATCTGGCGGCCGGCGGACAGCAGGGCAAGCAGGTCAGGCTCCAGGCGCAGACCGATGACGCCACCGATCACCGAGCCGTCACCGCGCCCCGCCAGCCGGGACATGGTCCCGGCCGCGCCGCCCAGCGTGGTGGCAAGGCGCGCGCGCATCGGAAGCCTACCCATGGCCGATGAGCCTATCCGGGCTTCCCGCCTCGCGCGTCCCCCCCGAACAGGCCGTCGACGGCCAGGCCATCCGACCGCACACCTCCTGCCGTTGCGGCCTTCGGTCGTCAGCGGTTGCGCTTCTCCAGGTCGGCAATGCAAAAGAGTAAGGTACCGGCCATTAACTATGGTCGGCACTATCTCCGGACACCAGCCGAAGGCCCGCTGCGGCAGGCGTGACCGGCAAGGAGGCACCGCCGATGACCCTGGACCCGGAACGTTATGAGTGCCCGGAGCACCACACCGACCTCACCGGCCTGGTCGAGGAGGCTGTCGAATTCCTGGGCCCGCCAGTGGCCTTCCGGCCCGGGCCCCGCCCGTTCCAGGTGATCGTCACCTGCCCCGGCGGCGACACCGGGGCTCATTCCCTCACCTGCACCGGTAACCGCGCCCCATGACCGGGTCCGTCCGCCCCACCAGCCCTGCCGACCAGGCCTGGGCCGACCTGGCCGCGCAGCTCACTCCCGCCAACTCTCTGGCCCGTATCGACACCGTCACCAACCGGGCCATCACCACCATCGCCGTCCTCGGCACCCTGCTCACCGGCCTCGGTGCCCTCAGCGCCGGGCAAGTGACCCCCAACGGTGCCGCCAAAGCCCTGGCCGCTGCCACCGTGATCACCGCCGCGGTCGCGGTCGCCTGTGCCCTGACCGCCCAGGTGCTGACGATCACGCGCCGCCTCAACCCGGCCGACCTGGCCGCTGTCCAAGCCTGGTACCGGCGCCAGTTCGCCACCCGCGCCTATGCCACCCAGGCCGCCACGATCCTGCTCATCGCCGCGGCCCTGCTCGCTGGCGCCACCGCCGCCACGACCATCCTCACGAAATGAAGGACCTCCCGGCCGGGTGGTCCCGGGCCGCCACGAGCCGGGCGGGCCAGGACAGCACGACGGCCAGCCAGCCCGTGACGCCCATCGGGGCGGCGACGTGGCCGAGCTGGGACGCGGGGGGCAGCCCGACGCCGAGGGTGGCCAGGTCGCGGGCGAAGGCGTGCTGGTCGTCCTCGCCGAGCAGGGCGGTCCAGGCGGCCAGCCGGTTTCCCGGGAGGTCCATGGACAGCGGATGCCGCCGCAGCGCCCGCAGCCGGTGGCCCACCCGCGCGCCCGGCCAGTCCGCGAGGCCGGGCAGCCGGTAGTCGAGCACCGGTGCGCACCGGGCCGGGTCGGGGGGCCCGCCGCCGGGCGGGCAGAGCCGGTCCGCCTCGTGCAGCCAGCGCACCTGGGGGATGACCCAGTCCGGGCCCGGCCGCGCGCCCGGCCCGGTGCCCTCGCCGAGGGCGCGCGCAGCCGCCCGGGCCAGGCTCGCCGCCAGTTGCGCCGGGTCGTAACTGGGCCGCAGTGCCCGCGCCCGGACGGCTACCGCCTGGTCGACCACGGTGGCCAGCAGGCACTCGCGCAGACGGGCACCTAGCCCCGCCCACCGGGTGCGCAGCGGAGCAGGCACCACGGGCACGGACCGGTTGGTGAGGAACGCGAGCACCACGGCCTGGACCCACACCCGCAGCCACGCATCGGCCGGTGACCGGGGGGCGGCCAGCACCTCGGCGGTGCGCATCTCCCGCTGGGTGCACGGGCGCTCGCCGGCACACGAACGGCCACAGGCGGTGCTCCGGCGGGCCAGCAGGGGCGGCACCGGGCCGGGCCGGGCATGCTCCGCGCCGCCACCGAACGGCACCCGGACCTTGATCGGCCGGTCCATGCCGTCAGCGAACACCGCCGCCACCCCCGGCTCCAGCGACACCACCTGACGGGACTGGGCGTCGCCGAGGTTCATCGCGGCCCCGGCCAGGTCCCGGTCGTCGGCGGCCGGGAGCCGGTGCATCACCTTCAGCGCGGTGTTCTTGACCACGTCGCTGACCAGCTTCGAGGGGATCTGCTCGGCGATCACCAGCCCCTCGCCATAGGCACGGATCTCGGCCAGCATCGCGGCGAACAGCTCGACCGCGTGGGCGCTGGCCCGGCCACCGCGCCCGGCCCGCAACAGCCGGTGGGCCTCCTCGATCACGATCACATGACGCAGGCCTGCCCGCTGCCCGGCCCGCGCCGCGAGCCGCAGATGCTCCACAACCCGGATGATCAGCGTGCCCATCAGGAACGCCTTGTCCTCGTCGTTGGCGATGTCCTCGAGGCAGAGCACGACGTTGCGGCGCAGCAGCCCGGCGATGTCGGCGGGATGGCCGCCCTCGAAGAACCGCCCGGCCGAGCCGATTCGCAGCGACCGCAGCCGCACGTCCACGAAGCCGCGCACGTCGGCCTGGAGCTCCCTGCCGTACCCGACCTCCCCGATGACCTCAAGGGCGGCCCGCTGGAGCTGCGCGAGCGTGGGCACGGCCGGCTCGGCCACGGCGCCGGGCAGCGGGCCGCCGGTCACCACGTCCCAGCCGTTCGCCTCGTAGACGCGCTGTAACGCCTGCGCGATGATCTGCGGGAACGGCTCCTCAGCGTCGAACGCGGCCAGGAACAGCGCACGGACCATGTCGATGTGCGCCTGCACCGGATACCCCCGTTCCGGCGCCAGCGGGTTGACCGACACCCCGATCGCCTTCGGGTCCGCCGGGTTCAGCACGGTCACCGCGCCGGCCGAGCCCAGGCCGGCCAGCCGCCCTGCCATCCCCGGGTACTCCGCCTTGACCGGCTCGATCGCCAGCCAGGGCAGCCCGGCCCTGGTCAGCTCGGCGAGCAGGTGCCTGACCGTCTGCGACTTCCCGGCGCCAGTGGCCCCGGTCACCAGGGCATGCCTGTTGAGGGTCGGCAGCGGCAGCAGGAACTCACCGGCCGGCCGGTCCTGCGCGTCGAGGATCGTCCCGAGGCTGACCGGCACGCCGGTCCCGGTCTCGCGGGTCCCGGTCTCGCTGGTCACGTCGAACCAGCCAACGCCGAGCACCCGAAGCCCCGGCACTTCGGCCCGGGGCAGCCCGGCGAGCGCGGCCAGTACGCCCGCGGTGGCCAGGAACGGCACCTCGGCCTCCGCCTCATGATCTACGGCCGTCGCGGTCAGGGCAGCGGCGAGCGGCTGCGGCTCCAGGGCCGTGCCGAGCCGGTACGGATGGTGGCCAAGATCTGCCGACCCGGCGAGCACGGGTGCCAGCCGGGCTAGCTCGCCGGGAGTCGCGGCGCCGACGAGCACCCGCACCGCCCACAGGCCCGCCTCGCGGAACGCGTCCAGTTCCGCAAGCCTGCGTGCTGCCTTCTCCGTCCCGGACCTGAGCCGTTCCTCGTCATGCTGGCGCAGCACCGTCACCTGGGCGCGCAGCCTGGCCTCCTCGGCACCGAGCAGGCCGGTGGGCCTGGCCACCACGAGCCAGCCGAAGGGCCTGCCTCTGGCCGCGGCCAGCGCGGACTCGAACCGGCCCGGCTGCCTGGTTTCCTGATCGGGTGCGGGTGCGGGCGCGGGCTGGGCCAGCAGGGGCAGCGCCTGGCGCCCCGGGCACGGCGCCCAGACCAGCGCTTCGCACGCGGTAATCCAATTGGCAGCCGACAGGCCCCTGGCCCCGGGCGGGAACAGTAAGGTGCAGCCGTTGCCAGGCTCTGGCTCGGCCAGCGCCGCGTTGGTGATGAACTCAAGCGGCGCTCCGGCCGCGCGGCACACCCAGCCGGCCACGAACGGCCGCCCGGCGAGGGCCGCGGCCGAGGCGGCGGGCAGGATGTCGAGGAAATCGTGTTCGGCGGAATCAGCACCCTGCCGCGCCACGATGGACTGGACGCGGAACCAGGGCCGGCTAACTCGTCACCCAGGACCGGGACAGGCCTCACAACGCGTGCATACCAGCCGCGTACGGCCACCGCCACCGACATGGGCAGTCTGCCCGGAATTTGGCGGCAGCCGGGGCTGGCCGGGCCGCGCTCCATCTGCTGCGCGCGGGGCCGTCCGTGCTAGGTGAGCCCGGAAGGCCGGAACGGCGTGGGGGACCGTCGCTGGCCGGGTTCCAGCTCCCGCATGTCCGCAGGGGCACCGACGATCAGCGGGTCTGGCCGCCCGACGGCATCCGGATCCTTGCGGTCGTAGTCGATGCCTGCGAGCAGGCTGCGCATGGCCTCCAGCCGGGCGCGTTTCTTGTCGTTGCTCTTGATCACCGTCCAGGGCGCTTCGGGCGTGTCCGAGCGCTGGAACATCGTGACCTTGGCAGCGGTGTACTCATCCCACTTGTCAAGCAGTGCGATATCGGTGGGGCTGAGCTTCCACTGGCGCACCGGGTCGATCTGGCGGATGGCAAACCGGGTGTGCTGCTCGCCGGGGGTCACGGAGAACCAGAACTTCGTCAGTGAGATGCCATCGCCTATCAGCAGCCGCTCGAACTGGGGCACCTGCTGCAGGAAAAGCTCATGCTCCTCTTCCGTGCAGAAGCCCATGACCTTTTCGACACCGGCACGATTATACCAGGAACGGTCAAAGAAAACGATCTCCCCCGCCGTCGGCAGGTGCGCGATGTAACGTTGAAAATACCATTGCCACCGCTCACGCTCGGTCGGGATATTAAGGGCTACCACTCGTGCCGTGCGGGGATTCAGATGCTCCATGAAACGCTTAATTGTGCTGCCCTTACCCGCGGCGTCACGGCCTTCGAATACCACTACGATGCGGCCGCCGGAATCCTGGATCCAGTATTGCAGCTTAAGCAGCTCCACCTGGAGCACACGCTTCGCGTGGTCGTATTCTTCACGGCTCATCTGGTCGGCGTAAGGATACTCCTCACGCCAGGAGTCCACCTGGCTCCCGTCCGCGTTGCGGAGCACCGGGTCGTCCTCGTCGGAATCGTCCACCCACACGCCCGGCGGTACCACATTCGTGCCGCCCGGCCGCCGTCCCTCGGTCATATCCGGCCCCATCCCAGTCCCTGGCCATGCTATTCGCCTATGCTTCAAATTCTACTGTAAACGGTATAAGATCGGAACGGGTCGGGACTCCTGAGGAGCAGAGATGCCTGGAATCGTCGTCGGGGTGGATGGCTCGCACCATTCGCACCGTGCTCTAATCTGGGCGATGCGGCAAGCCGCACAGCAACAAGTCCCACTGACCGTAGTGGCCGTCAGGCCGGCCGCGGTTCGCCCAGCCACGGGCATTTACTGGGGTGTGCACGCATACCCCGAGGACAGCCATAATCCCGAGGTCGCGCGGAAGGCGATCGAGGAAATGGTGGAACAGGCCAGCAACGAAATCGGCGGGACGGCGCCCGAAGTCACCGTGAATGTGGTCACCGGCGACCCGGCGGAAGAACTCATCAACGCCTCACGCGATGCCGACCTGGTCGTCGTGGGGTCCCGAGGCAGCGGTGGGTTCGCCTCGCTCCTGATGGGTTCGGTGAGCAGCAAGGTCACCCACCACGCAGCCTGCCCCGTCGTGGTCATCCGCGAAGGAGGCCAGGCCCGCCTAGGCGGGCCGGTCCAGGCGGGTATCCGGGCGGTGCCGCAGGAAAGTCAGCCCTCGCTCCGGACAAGGAGTTGCCCAGATGATCGTCGACTGTGCCCACTACAAGGACGGCCTCCGGCGCGATGACGTCCCGGTGTCGCTGGAGGAAGCGGCGGCCCGGCGCGACGAGGATGGCTTCGTATGGCTGGGCTTGTTCGAGCCCGGGGAAGCGGAGATGGATCAGGTGCGCGTTCTCTTCGGGCTGCATGAACTGGCGGTGGAGGATGCGCTGAACTCTCACCAGCGCCCGAAGATCGAGATCTACGACAAGGACCTGCGGCTGGTCATCCTGCGCACCGCGCGCTACGACGACGATGCGGAAGAGGTCGCGTTCGGCAACATCGCCATCCTGCTCTCGCCGACCTTTGTGATCACCGTGCGCCAGGGGGTGGCTAGCGAGCTGCGTGACGCACGGCGGCGGCTGGAGCGACGTCCGGAGCTGCTGGCGGCGGGCAGCTCATCGGCGCTCTGGGCGATCCTGGACGAGGTCGTCGACGACTACGCGCCGGTGGTCGCCGGGCTCGAGCGTGACATCGACGAGGTCGAGGCCACCGTGTTCTCCGGCAGCGTCGCGCCCACCGAGCGGATCTACTCGCTGCGCCACGAGGCGACCAACTTCTACCGCGCCGTCCATCCGCTGCTCACCGTGATCGCCACGGTCAAGCACACCAGCCTGGCCCGTGAGCTGCGGCCATACCTGCGCGACGTCCAGGACCACCTGCTGCAGGTGGAAGAGGAGGTGGCCGCGCAGCGCGACCTCCTCGGCACGGTGCTGCAGGCCAACATCGCGGTGCTGTCGGTCGAGCAGACCAGGGCCAGCGTCCGGCAGAACTCCACCATCGAGCAGCTCACGGTGCTGGCGACGGTCTTCCTGCCGCTGACCTTCATCACCGGTTTCTTCGGCCAGAACTTCGGCTGGCTGGTCCGTCACATCGACAGCCTGCCCGCGTTCATCGTCTACGGCGTCGGCGGTCTCGTCGTGCCGCTGGCGCTGTTGTTCTGGTGGCTGAGGTTCCGCGTGCCGAACACGGACGACAGCGCGGCGGCCAGGCGAAGCCGCGGGGTGACCCGGCGCCGTCCGGCTCAGCCCACCTGGCCAGTGACGTAGGCCTCGGTGCGGCTGTCGTGCGGGTCGTGGAAGATCTGCTCGGTCCGGCCGTACTCGACGAGCACGCCCGTGCGGGTGTCGCTTTCTTCGTTGCGGAGCACCGAGAAGAAGGCGGTGCGGTCGCTGACCCGGGTGGCCTGCTGCATGTTGTGCGTGACGATGACGATGGTGTACTCCGACTTGATCGCCCGCATCAGGTCCTCGATGGCGGACGTCGCGATCGGGTCCAGCGCCGAGCAGGGCTCGTCCATAAGGACCACGTCCGGTTCGACGGCGAGCGTGCGGGCGATGCACAGCCGCTGCGCCTGCCCGCCGGACAAGCTCAGGCCGGACGCCTTCAGCCGGTTCTTCACCTCGTCCCAGAGCGCGGCCTGGCGCAGCGAGCGCTCGACGATCTCGTCCAGCTTCTTGCGGTTGCGCTCGCCGTTGATGCGTGGCCCGTAGGCGACGTTGTCGTAGATCGACTTCGGGAACGGGTTCGGCTTCTGGAACACCATGCCGATGCGGCGGCGCACGGCGATCGGGGAGACATCCCTGCCGTACAGCGAGGCCCCGCGATACCGCACGTCACCCTCGACGCGGGCACTCGCCACGAGGTCGTTCATCCTGTTCAGCGTCCGCAGCACCGTCGTCTTGCCGCACCCGGACGGGCCGATGAACGCCGTGATCTCGTTCTCGTAGATGGACAGCGAGACGTCGGTAACGGCACGGAAGGAGCCGTAGTAGCACGACACCTTCTCGGCGTCGAAGACGGTGCTGCCCGTCCCCGACGGCGCCTGCGGCTGGGGGACTGGCTGCGCCTGCGGCTCGGCCGCTGGCGCGGGCGGCTGAAGGCTGGTGACGATCTCCTGCTCAGGCTGTTCCATGATGTTCCTAGCGCGAGTACCTGGTGAACCGTGCGGTGATGATGCGGGCGGCGATCATGAGGACGAAGGCCATCACGATGAGGGTGAGCGCGGCACCCCAGGCGCGGTCCTGCGCGCCCGTGTACGGCGATACCGCGTTGGCGAAGATCTGCGAGGGTATCGAGGTGTTGGGGCCGCTGAACACGTTCCTGTTCACCGTGGTCACGGTCAGGATGGTGAACAGCAGCGGCGCCGTCTCACCCGCGGCCCGCGCGACAGCGAGCAGGGCACCGCTGACGATCCCGCCGACCGCCGCGGGCAGCACCACGGTCACGGTCACGCGGGACTTGGTGGCGCCGAGGGCATAGCTCCCCTCGCGCAACGGGTTCGGCACCAGTTTCAGCATCTCATCGGTGGATCGGATGACGACGGGCAGCATCAGGCAGCCCAGCGCGATGGCGCCGGCTAGGCCCGAGAAGCCGAAGTGCAGCACCCAGATCGAGAAGACGAAGAGACCCATCACGATCGACGGCACGCCCGTCATCACGTCGGCCATGAAACCGATGAGCCGCGCCAGCACGCCCTTGCCGCCGTACTCGTTGAGGTAGATCGCGCCCAATATGCCGAGCGGCACGGCCATGAGCGTGGCGAGACCCACGATCTCGATCGTGCCGACTACCGCCGGCCCAATTCCGCCGACGTCCGCGGGCTCCACCTGCGGGGGGATGGAGGCGGTGAGGAACTGCCAGCTGATGATCCCGATACCACGGGCGATGACCGTGATCAGGACGAACACCAGCGGGATCACGACGAGCACGAACGCGACCACCATCAGCACGGTCGCGATGCGGTTCTTGGTGCGCCGCCAGCCCGCCGCCTCGCGGAGGTTGGGCTGCTGCCCGGTGGTGGCGGCCATCATGCACTCCCCTGCTCGGCGGAGCGTCCCACAATCGCCCGGGCAATGACGTTGACAATGATAGTAAATGCGAACAGGAGCACGCCGAGCCCGATCAGCGCGGCGCGGAACACCCCGGAGGCCTCACCGAACTGGTTCGCGATAACCGCGGGCATGGAGTCACCGGGGGCGAACACGTGCGACGTGATCGTGGCCGACGAACCGATCACCAGCGCCACCGCGATCGTCTCGCCCATCGCTCGGCCTAGGCCGAGCAGCACCGCCCCGACAATACCGCCCTTGCTGTGCGGCCAGACGGCACCGGTGATCATCTCCAGCCGGGTGGCGCCGAGCGCGTACGCGCCCTCCTTGTCGATCGTCGGCACCGTCGCGATCACCTCGCGCGACAGCGAGGTGACGATCGGCGTGATCATGAAGGCCAGGATGATGCCGGCGGTGAAGAACGAGGCCCCGCTGGTGGGCGGCCCGAACAGATTCTCGAACACCGGGATGCCGGTGACGGCCGAGCCGATGTGGGCGTAGATCTTTGCGATCCAGGGGGCGAACACCAGGATCCCCCACAGGCCCCAGACCACCGAGGGGACCACCGCCAACAGGTCGATCACGTACACGATCGGCCGCGCCCACCGGTACGGCACGACCTCGGTCAGCAGCAGAGCGATGGCCACGCTGACCGGGACGGCCATGATGAGGGCGATCACCGCGGTGAGGGCGGTGCCGTAGATGAAGGCCAGTGCGCCAAACTGGTTGCTCGCGGGATTCCAGGTGGTTCCGAAGATCCCCCACCCCTCGGCCTTGAACCACGGCGCGGCCTGCTGGGTGGTGGAGAACGCGATCAGGATGAGGATCACCAGCACCAGCAGGCCCGCCGCCAGCGTGATGACCTGGAAGGTGCGATCGCCGAGTGGGCGCCGCTCCGACAGGGGGCGGGCGGGCCCGGCCGGAGTGGCCGGGCCCGCCTGCTGCGTCACAGTGCTCACGACAGCTTGCCGATCTGATCCACGCGCGCCACGGTGCTCATGACGTGCTCGGTTACGAACCTATCTTGCTGAGCGCTGCCTTGGCCTTCTGATCGAGGCTGGCAGGCAGTGGCGCGTAGCCGAGCCCCGGGAGCAGTTGCTGGCCGGCCCCGACCAGGTAGCCGAAGTACGCCTTGAGCATCTTCGTGGTGTTCGCGCTCGACTGCTTCTGGTAGACCAGCACCCATGACTGAGCGGTGATCGGGTACGATGCGGCGCCGGGCGCCCAGATCGCGCTAAAGGTCAGGTCGGGCTTGATGGTGGCGCCGTCGGCGGCAGTCGTAGCCGCCGAGACCGACGGAGCGACGTAGGCGCCGGCCTGGTTCTTGATGGATGCGTAGGTCAGCCCGGAGGCCTTGGCGTCCGCGTAGTCCACGTACCCGATGGCGCCGGGGGTGGACTTGACGATCTGTGCCACCCCACCATTGCCGTTACCGCCCCGGCTGTTGGCTGGCCAGGAGATGGTCGAACTGCTGCCGAGTTTCCAGACGCCCGGCGCGCCCTCCACGAGGAACTCGGAGAAGTTCGCGGTGGTGCCCGAGGAGTCCGAACGGTGGGCGATGGTGATCGCGGTGCTCGGCAGCTTGACGCCCGGGTTGAGCGCCGTGATCGCCGGGTCGTTCCACTTCGTGATCTTGGCCTGGAAGATGTCCGCGATGACGGGTGCCGTCAGCTTCAGGCCGGTGACGCCCGACAGGTTGTACGAGACCGTGATCGGACTGATCAAGATGGGGTAGTACAGCACCGTCTTGCCCTTGAAGTTCGCCACCTCGTCGGAGGGGATCGGCGAATCCGAGCCCGCGAACTGGACGACCCCCGAGGCCAGGTCCGTCCGCCCCTTGCCCGAGCCGCCACCGCCATAGTTGACGGTCATGCTGGGCTGGACCGTCTTGTACGCCTGGATGGCCGCTTGCTGATAGACAAGCTGCAGCGTCGACCCGCTCGCGTTCAGCGTGCCGCTGAGGCTGCTCGACGATGAGCCTCCGCCGGACGAACTGCTCGATGAACTGCAGGCGGCGAGAGACAAAGCCATCGCGGTGAGGGCGGCCCCCGCCATCACCGCGCCATGAGTGCGCACACGTTGCATTTTTAGATATCCCTTCTCAACTACCGGCCGAGTGTTGCGAGGAGGATGGCCTTTGATGGCTTACGTGCGGTTTCGGCCTGGCCGAGGACGATGCTAGCGGTCGGCCCGAAGGCCTCGCCGACCGTCACGAGGCCGGAGGTCAGGCCCGTTTGCTCCATAATTTCCAGGCCTGTGGTGGCATCGGGATCGTGGAACGCGGGCCGACGTTGCATGTGCCTGACCTGGGGATTGTTACCTCGACGCCGCAGTCGCGCAGCACCCGTGGTCCGGGCGGCCCGAAGGCTGCCACTGATCTCATGCTTCTCCCCCATGACGGCAACTTGCCGGGCGCTTACCGCGACTACCAGCACAGACGGCGATCTTTCACAATCGGTAATTATGGATGCCTACGCCGGGCCAGCCAAGACTATTTTGATAAATGTTCACTTACGTGTCATCTATTATTTGGTTTCACGTCACTAGGGGTTTCCCGCGCAATCTCGGTCAGCCATAAACCGCCGGGTAAACAACGCGTTCCCATTTTGTCATACCCTCTCGGGGCGGTGATCGTCGCGCTTGGGCACCGCAGGTTGCCTCCATTAGGCTTTATCCATGGGTGAACACCGGCAGGAATTTCAGCGCGAGCTTGAGGCCATCGAAGCCAAGGTCATCGAACTGTTCGCCATGGTCGCCGAGGATCTGCCGACGGCGACTCAAGCCCTCCTGAGTGGCAACAACGAGGCTGCTCAGGTGCTGGCCGAACGCGACCAGGTCATCGACGCCCTGTACGCCGAGACCGACGAACTCGTGAACCGGGAGATCCTGCTGCAGGCACCGGTCGCCACAGACCTGCGCTTCCTGCTCTCCGTGCTGCGCATCGTGCCCGAACTCGAACGCTCCCACGACCTCGTCGTAGAGATCGCCCGGAAGGCTGACCATCTTCTCAGCGAGGACCTCTCGCCGCGCAGCCGAGGGCTCGTCGAGCGAATGGGGGACCTCGCATCCACCATGTGGCGCCAGGCGGCGGACGCCTGGTACAAGCGGGATCGTTCGGCCGGCTTCGCGCTGAGCGAGCGTGACGACGAGATGGACGACCTGCACACCAGCCTGATAGCCGAGCTTGCCTCAGGACGGATGACGCTGCCGGTGACGATGGAGATGACGCTGGTGGCGCGGTTGTACGAGCGCCTTGGCGACCATGCGGTCAACATCGCCCGCCGGGTGGCCTACCTCGCGGGGTCTGTCCCGAAGATCCCGGGCGCTGACTCCTGATCGTTCTTCTGTACCTGTGACCAGAAGCCGGGGTGTACCCAGCAGTATGTCCCATTCATGGCGCTGGTCACGCTGGCGACTCTGTCCAGGCAGCTTCGGCCCACACCGTCTGGCCGCTTGAGGTGATGTCGTGGCCGAGCTTGTCGGCTAATGCGGCTACGATGGCCAGCCCCCGGCCGTACTCGGCGTCCGGGTCGGCGCCTTGCAGCGTGTGCCACTCCCCGGTGCCGCTGTCGGAGACCTCGATACGCGCCCAGCCCTGGCCGGTGCGGACGGTGACGGTGAACTCGCCGCCGTCCCGACCTGCGGGCGAGTGCCGGATAGCGTTGCTGGCCAGTTCGGCGGCGATGAGTTCCATGTCCTCGGCACAGGGTGAATCAGCGAGGATGCCGCGCACGAACTTGCGGACTGATGGGACGATGGCGGGCAGTCCCGGGAAGGTGACCGCTGTCTCCACTCCGGAATCCCCCTGCGACACGGCGTGACAAAGCTGTGTACACAGCTTGCACCTGAGTACACAGGTTCGTCAAGCTAGTTCCGTGCCTTCCCCGACGTACCAGCGGATCGCCGACGACCTGCGCCGGTCCATCCTTGACGGCACCCTGCCGCCCGGTGCCCGGCTGCCCAGCCGCCACGACCTGGCCCGCCAGTATCAGGTGTCTGACCGGGTGGGCCTGGAAGCCGTCCGCCTGCTGATAGCCGAGGGGTTCGCGGAGGCACGTTCTGGGTCGGGCTCCTACGTGCGCCACCGCCCGGAGATGCAACGGATGACCCGGTCCTGGTACACCGACCGGCCGGGCGGCTCACCCTTCCGTGCGGCGATGAACGCGGTCGGCCGCCCTGGCACCTGGGAGTCCTCCACCGAGCGCACGCCGATGACCCCCGCAGTGGCGGAACGGCTTGGCACCCAGCCAGCTGATCCCGCGATGCGGACCCGGTACACCTACCTGGCCGATGGCGAGCCGGTCATGCTGGCGGAAAGCTGGAGCGCCGGCCGACCTGACGGCCGGGACCGCGATCATGTTCCCCGAAGAAGGCCCGCACGCCGGGCGCGGCGTCGTAGAACGCATGGCCGTCATCGGCCACCACATCACCCACGCCGAGGAAACCGTCAGCGCCCGCCCCGCCCTGGCTGCCGAAGCCGAGCGCCTTCGCATCCGGCCCGGGGCCATCGTGCTCACCATCACCCGGACCTATCACACCAGCGAACAGCCGGTGGAAACCGCCGACATCGTCCTGCCAGTCGAACGGTACGCGCTCGTCTACGAAATCCCCGTGACATAGGGCACGTGGCTGCCGAGGCGCCAGCACGGCTCAGGCTTCTGGCGACCAGTGGCGTGCCCTCAGTCACCTACGAAGTCATCGATGAAGGCTGGAAGGATATGAGGCGGAGGGGCTTCCACAACGATCCGAAAGAGCTCTGGGCGCAGCATCGCTATGGTCAGGGCGACAGCAGTTCCGGAGGTGAGGCCGGGGAAGCTCAGGGTCATTGTGGTCACAGGCTGGCCTGCGGCCACCCGCAGCGTTCTCGCTGCGGAAAGGGGTGGCAGGCCCATCTCGATCTGTACCGCGGCTGGCCATGGACTTGCCGTCTCCCCAGGCTGCCACGGGACGGGGAACGCCAACAGTGAGCCCGCGCCAGCCTGTTCCTGGCAATTCTTCATGGGGTCGTCATCGCCCGGCTTCGTGACCGGGAGTGCTCCCAGCTTTGCGGCAACCTTCTCAGACACGTAGCTGGAGGCAACCGCGGCGGGCTCCCCGCCTACCGTCCAGACACACCGGATACTGAGAACCGGATCACTGGGAGCCGCACCGAGCGCCCGGCCGATGTCTTCAGGGGGCCGGCGCATGTCTGTGTGACTGCTCACGCAGAGGAGTTGCCCCCCGATCGGGTGGACGCGGGGGGCGAGCCCGATGATCCCTTCAAGGGGCACCCAGTACTCGGCGGGACTGGCACGGTACACCTGCCCGTCGGGAAGCCGGCGTACCAGGTGACGAGCGGATAGGTCGTCGATGGCCGCGTCGATCTCTGCGGAGCTGACGTTGTAGTGCCTGGCCAATGTGGTGAGCCGAGGCAGCCGCCAACCAGGCTCATGATGGACCAGGGCGGCGGCCAGCCGGTCGGCGAGCACAGCCGTAGCAGGTGTGGTCCGGCTCCAGGCAGTCGGACGGGCGCCATTGTTGCGGGGCATGGCAGTCATTTGGTGCGACGCCAGAAGCGGGCGCCGGCGAGTCTGCCCGGCAGGATGACCGGGATGCGATTGGACATGAGGGCGGTCAGCCTAGGAGGTGGGTTCCGCTGGGGCCGGTGATCTGCTGGAGCATGGTGTGGGCGAGTTGCCGGACCTGGGATGGCAGGGGGACGTAGAGGTTCGCGGCGGCGTAGGCCTGGCCGTTGTGGGTGAGCCAGTCGAGCATGTTGACCAGTTCCTGGCCGCGGCTCTGGTCTGGCTGGTGGGTGTAGATCAGCGCCCAGCTGTAGCCGCTGATGGGGTAGCTGCTGGCGCCGGGCTGGTTGACGATGGAAAAGTCGGTCGGGGTGATGTCGGGTTTCTGGGCGGCGGCGGCGGCGATGGTCTGGGTGGACGGGAGGACGTAGTTCCCGCCCTGGTTGCGGATGGCGGCGAATGGCAGTTCCAGGCCTTGCGAATATGCCTGCTCGACGTATCCGATGGAGAAGGGGGTGCGGAACACCGTGGAGGTCACACTGCCGTTGCCTTCGGCTCCCTCTCCAACCGGCCAGTTCAGCGTCTTGCCGGTGCCGACTTTGGCGGCCCAGGTGGGGTCGACGCTGGAGAGGTAGTTGCTGAAGATGTAGGTGGTGCCGCTGCCGTCGGAGCGGTGCACGACCGTGATCGACGCGTCCGGGAGGCTGATGCCGGGGTTGAGGGCGGTGATGGCCGGGTCGTCCCAGCGGGTGATCTGGCCGAGGAAGATGCGGGCGATCACCGGGCCGGTCAGGTGCAACCGGGCGGCCGCCGGGAGGCTGAGGTTGTAGGCCACGCCTTCGGCGCCCAGGGCGTCGGGCACCTGGGTGATGGGGCCTCCTTTGGCGGCGGCCTGCTCGCTGGCGTTCATGGGCACATCGGAGGCGCCGAAGTTCACCTCGTTGGCGCTGATCGCGGCGATGCCCGCGCTGCTGCCCACGACGGCGTAGTTCACGCTGACCGCAGGGTCCTGCTGATGGTATTTGGCGAAGGCCAGGGCGAAGAATGGCGCGACGTACGTCGAACCCGCTCCGGTCAGGATGCCCGGCCCGCCGCTAGGGATGGCGGTGGCCGCGGTGCTGGTGGCAGGCGTGGTGGCCGTACTGCCGCACGCGGCGAGGGCGAGGACGATGATTGCGGCGGCGGCGGCCCTGATGGCGGGGTGCCCTGCGTGGCGTGGCCGAGGGCCGGGCCTTCTGTTGTGCCCTGACATGGTTGTTCCTCTGCGTGAAGTCTTCGGGGTTAGCGCCGCTGGGTTTCGCGGACCCAGGCCTGGGCGCCCATCTGGACCGCCTCCCACGGGCTGCCCAGCGGTGGGGTGTAGGACAGGTCCAGGTCGCTGACCGCATCGACGGTCATGCCGTGGAAGATCGCGGCGGCGGCGATGTCGATGCGCTTGGCGATCTCGGCGTCCTTGTGGCCGAACAGTTGCATGCCCAGCAGCCGCCCGGTGGCCCGGTCGCCGGTCACCCGTATGGTGATGCGGTGGCTACCGGGGTAGTAGGCCTTGTGGTCGTCGGCCTGGGATTGCACCGTGACCGGATCGAACCCGGCGGCGATGGCTTCGTGGTCGCGCAGGCCGGTACGGGCGGCGGCCTGGTCGAAGACCTTCACGACCTGGGTGCCGAGGCTGCCGGCGAACTCCCGGTGCCCGCCGAGGGCGTTCTCCCCAGCGACCCGGCCCTGCTTGTGAGCGGTGGTGCCCAGCGGCAGGTAGGTCACGCCGAGCAGCCGGTGGTGGGTGATCACGCAGTCCCCGGCGGCGAAAACATCGGGCAGGTTGGTGCGCATGCCGGGGTCGACCGCGATCGCGCCCTTGACGCCGAGGGCGGCTCCGGCGTCGGCGGCCAAGGTGGTCTGGGGCCGCACCCCGACAACGACCAGCACCATGTCCGCCGCGCAGGTCACTGTGGAGCCGTCAGCCGCGGTGGCCTGGACGTGCAGCCGCCCTGCTCCGCCCGGCGGGGCTTTGCTGATCGCCAGGACGGTTGTACCCGTAAGTACCTCCACGCCGTGGGCGGCCAGTTCGGCATGCACCAAGGAGCCCAGCTGAGGGTCGACGGTGGGCAGGACCTCGGGCAGCTGTTCCATCTGGATGACGGCCAGCCCGCGGACGGTCAGGGCGTCGGCCATCTCCAGGCCGATGTACCCGGCGCCGACGATGACCGCGGTGCCGGGCGCGGCATGCTCCAGGGTTTGCATGACTGCGAAGGTGTCGCCCATCGAGTGCAGCAGGTGCACCCCGTCGTTGGGGCCCAGGGCACCCGGCCCGGCCAGGCCGCTGATCGGGGGCCGGACCGGGACCGCGCCGGTACCGACGAGGAGCTTGTCGTAGCTGAGCAGTTCCTCCTCACCATCGGTGGAAGTGACCAGGAGCTTGCGGCCGGGCACGTCGATGCGCCGGGCAGTGGTGTCCAGCCGCAGCCGCATTCCCGCGGCTTCCAGGTCGGCGAGGCTGCGGTGGGCCAGGTTGCGCCAGTGAGCGACCTCACCGGAAAGGTAGTAGGGGATGCCGCAGATGGAGAAATTGGGGTAGGCGTCCTCCAAGACCACCGTGACGTCGGCGGCCGGGTCCAGCTCGCGGGCCCGCAGGGCCGCGCTGATCCCGGCGTCGCTGCCGCCGATCATGACAAGGTGCATGGCAGGCTCCCATCTAATTGCCGGTCAGTGACGCCGCGCTGGGCGGTGCCCGTTCGGCTTCGCGATGGTGGGGGACGATGATGTCGGCAGCGTCGGCTGGCGTGATCGCGGGGTACAGCGCCTTGATGATCCCGGCAGCCAGGACGCCGCCGAGAATCTGCGCGGCGATAAAGGGCGGCACCGAGGACGGGGCTATGCCCGCGAAGGTGTTCGAGAACATCCGGCCGATGGTGATGGCCGGGTTGGCGAAGCTGGTGGAGGAGGTGAACCAATACGCCGCGCCGATATAGGCGCCCACCGCGGCCGGGGCGGACCGGCTGCGCCCGGACCGGGCAAGCGCGAAGATCACCAGCAGCAACCCGAGTGTGGCGATGACCTCCGACAGGAAGTGCGCGGCCGAGGCCCGGTGCTTGGCGGAGATGGTGACCGCGGGCAGCGCGAACATCAGGTTCGCAGCCACGGCCCCGGTGATGCACCCAGCCACCTGCGCCGGAAGGTAGGCCGCCGCCTCGCGCCAGCGCAGCCCGCCGAACGCGGCATCGACGAAGGACACCACCGGGTTGAAGTGGCCGCCGGAGACCGGGCCGAACATCAAGATGATCGCGAACAGCCCGGCCGCGGTCGCCGCCGCGTTCTCAAGCAGCTGCAGCCCGGTCTGGCCCGGCGACAGCTGCTGCGCGGCGATCCCGGACCCGATCACCACCGCGGCCAGGAACGCGCTGCCCAGGAACTCGGCGGTCAGCCGCCGCCACAGCACGGCAGGTGCACTCGTCACGCCGCCAGCTTGACAGGGGGGGATAGCTCAGTCAGCATTGAATCAATGTTTCTTGAGCCAACTCCGGACCTGGCCCGACGTGCTACAGTGCACGCCGCGCTCGCCGACCCTGCCCGGCTGCAGATCACCGACACGCTGCTGGCAGGGGACGCGTCCCCCTCCGAACTGGCCGCCATGCTGGCTATGCCGTCGAACCTGCTGGCACACCATCTGCATGTACTAGAACAGGCCGGGATCATCACCCGGCGCCGGTCTGAAGGCGACCGCCGCCGCACCTACCTTCAGCTGATCCCCGGCGCACTGGACTCGGTCGCAGCCCCGACAGCCCGCGCGGCGCTGCGGGTGCTGTTCGTCTGCACCGCCAACTCCGCGCGCTCGCACCTAGCCGCAGCGCTGTGGCGCCGGGCCAGCAACGTCCCGGCGGTATCAGCCGGAACGCATCCCGCAGCTGCGATTGACCCCGGCGCCATCGCCACTGCCGAACGCCACCGGCTGCCGCTGCCCCGGCTGCGGCCCCGGCACATCAGCGACGTCCTGCAAGACGGCGACCTCGTTATCACAGTGTGTGACCTGGCCCACGAGGAACTCGGCGAGGCCCTGGCACTGCACTGGTCCGTCCCGGACCCGGCGCGGACCGGCGACCCTGGTAGCTTCAATGCTGCGCTAGATCAGCTAGCCGACCGCGTCGGGCGTTTGGCGCCGCGCCTGGCGGCCATCTCCTGATCTGGCAGCAAGTCGTGCCGGTTAGCCCGGCCAGTAGCTGCCCGTCGACAGCAGCGATCATGCGACAGCAGGCTTTAACTGCCCGGATGATCGCCGAGTGCAGACCCGGCTGCGGTTCGATCGGCCAGGCTCATGTGATTCTCTGCCGCGACGTCGCTTTGTAAGCAGAGGGTCAGGGTTCGAGTCCTTAGATTCAACCTTTAGATTCAACCTTAGATTCAACCTGATTCAACCTGAGAATCAGCATGGTGTCCCCGGCTGGTATGTGCAGCCGCACGATCTCCCGGCCCACGCCCGGCGCCCTTCGACCACCGCCCAGCCAGCGATCCCCAGCGCGACCACGCCATCGAGCCACCATGCGCCCCACAGCGTGTTAGCGGCCAGCCCAGCGAAGACCGCGATCGCCAGGTAAGCGCACAGCAGATTCTGTGTTCCCTCTCCGGCGGTGGCCGAGGACCCGAGCCGGGCGCCGATCCGCCGTTTGGCCACCCCGAGGGCGGGCTCGAAGACGGCGGTGCCCGCGGTGAGCACCAGGCCCACAATGCTGGTCTCGGCCCGGTCACCAGCTAGCAGCGCCCGGGTCGCCTCGACGGCGATGTAGGGGGCGAGCAGGAAAAAACTGAACGCCACCAGTTGCTGGGCGCGCCGCTCGGAAGTGACACTGGCGAGCCGGGTGCCGGTGAAGCGCCAGATGACGATGATGGACGCTATTGCCTCGATGCCGCTGTCCAGGCCGAAGCCGAGCAAAGCCACCGACCCGGCAATCACTGCGGCGGCGATCGCGACCCCGCCCTCGATGCCCATCCAGGCCAGGGTGAGCCACGACAGGATCCGGGCGAGGCGGGCGAGACGCAGCCAGTCGGCCGATCCCATCACCAGCCCGGTGCGCTCGCGCCTGGCGGCGGGTGCCTGGGGGAGTGGCGCGGTCATGATGTCTCGATGCCCTCCATAACGTTGTAGTACTCCCACGCCACCCGATCAGGATCGCGTGCCCACACCTTGTCTTGTAGCGCGTAGCACCAGGTGGCACTTGGCCTGGGCTCCGTGCCAAGACCTTCAGCGTCGAGCCGCGTTCCCGCCTGGGTGACTTCTTCGGTCGAGCTGACCTCGACACCCCGATGGTGGATGGTGCCGCCCGGGCCGGCCTGAATAGATGACCGTCAAGATAGGAGAATGTCTATGCAGCCAGGCCCGGCGACTTTGGATCTGCTCCCGATGGCCCCGGCGGATGCCGCGGAGTGCTCGGTCCCGCTGGTCCGCGAGCCGATCAGCGAAACCGCGGCGGCAAGCCTGGCCCAGGTGTTCAAGGCCCTCGGCGGCCCGGTCCGGCTGCGGCTGCTGTCCCTGATCGGGGCCCATCAGGGCGGCGGGGTGTGCGTCTGCGACCTGACCACCGCCTTCGACCTGACCCAACCCACCATCAGCCACCACCTGAAGGTGCTGCGCGAGGCCGGGATCATCACCAGCGAACGCCGCGGCACCTGGGTCTACTACCGGCTGGTGCCCGCAGCACTGGAACGGATGGCATCCCTGCTGTCAGTGCCCGGGAGCTGACCCGCCTGTCCCTGCTATAGGGGCCGCGGACTGTCTGCCCCGGCCCGCTGGGTTGCTGGGCCGGGGCAGCGATCGCGTTGGTTTTCAGCAGCAGGGGGCGTCGTGGGCGGCCGCGGGCTCGCCGGGCTGGCCGGTGCTGCCGCAGCATGCCTCGCCGTGGCCTTCGGCGTAGAACGTAGCGCTGTCGGCCAGGACGGTGTAGATCTCCCAGGCCTCGCCGTCGGGCGCGCCCTGGACCCAGAACTTGTCCTGCTGGGCGTAACAGCAGGTGGTCTGGCCCTGATCGGAGGAGGCCAGGCCCGCTCCGGCCAGGCGTGCCTGCTCGGCGCCGACCGTGCCTGTGTCGGGGACCTCGACTCCCAGGTGGTTGAGGCTGCCGCCCTGGCCGGGGTTTTCCAGCAGGACCAGCTTCAGTGGCGGGTCGGCGATGGCGAAATTGGCATACCCGGGGCGGCGCTTGGCCGGCCCGGCGCCGAACAGCTTGGCGTAGAAGTCCACCGCCTGGTCGATGTCGTTGACGTTCAGGGCGAGCTGCACGCGGCTGGGCATTGTGAACCTCCAATGGCTCAGACTTAGATAAGCATCTATGTCTAGTCCTGCCGAGCTTGCCATAGACATCGATAGCTGTCAATATAGATGTATGTCGAAGTCTCTGCCTCTGCTGGACCCGGCCGGAACAGCGGCCTGCTGCCCGCCGCTGGCCACCGAGGCGCTGTCCCAGGCACAGGCCGAGCAGGTCGCGCCGCTGCTGAAGGCACTCGCCGACCCGGTGCGGCTAAGACTGATGTCCCTGGTCGCCTCCCACCCCGGCGGCGAGGCCTGCGTCTGCGACCTGGGCGACGCCTTCGACCTGACCCAGCCCACGATCAGCCACCACCTGAAGGTCCTGCACGAGGCGGGCCTGCTGGACCGGGACAAGCGCGGCGTGTGGGTCTACTACCGGGCCCGCACCCAGGCGCTGGCCAGCCTCGCCGCGCTCATCGGCGACCCGTCCTCATGAGAAGCCCGCATGACGCCCGCAGGCTCGTCTCGCCTGATAAGTAGCTATACTACTTATCAAAGAACGGGCAGTACCGCTGGCTCGTGCTGATGTACGGAGGGCGGCAATGACCGCTGACCAGGACCGGGTGGCCGTGTGTGCGGAGATGGAGCAGGCCCGGCGGGACTTCCGTGACATGCTGGCCCAGGCGGACAACGCGAGCCTGCGGCGGCAGTCGGACGGCACCCGGTGGACCAATCAGCGACTACTGTTCCATATGTTGTTCGGTTACCTGATAGTCCGGGCGCTGCTGGTCCTGGCCGGGCTTTTTGGCCGGCTGCCCCGTGCGGCGAGCCGGGCGTTCGCACGCATGCTGGACGCCGCGCGCGCACCATTCCACCTGGTCAACTACCTGGGATCCTACGTCGGCGCGCGGATCATCCCGGCGGCCCGGATGCCGGCGATGCTTGATCACGTGATCAGGGTGCTGCAGCGCCGACTGCGGCGCGAAACCTGCGCGGCTTTGGGCCGCGGCATGTCCTACCCGACAAGCTGGGATCCATTCTTCAAGCAGTACATGACCCTCGCGCAGATCTACCACTACCCCACCCAGCATTTCCGCTATCACCAGCGCCAGCTCACGCTTGGCCCCGGCAGGCACCGCGCGCAACAGTGAAGCGGCCAGCCACCCCAGCCCGTGCTGCCTTGCCGACGATTCCGTCTCCCGTCTACCAGGTTGAACGTCTGCACGGCGGGCCGCGGGGTCACGAAGCCGACCTTGCTGTCCGCCGCTCGCGCCGCCATGTGCACGGTGATGTTCCTGGACGCCGTGATCTGCGGCACGATCACCGAGTAGGCCACGGGCGCCCCCTTTGCCAGGGACCGGGCCCTCGAAGATCCCGAGTGCCCAGAAGTTCCCGGCCGCGAAAATGTTTCCCGTTGGGGGAAGCGGTGCTGGGCGTTTTGGGGAAACCGGTGCGGCGCGCTCGGAACGGTGCTGGTCAGCAGGCGGGTCAGGCCCGCCACACGGAGCGTAATGTCCGAAAAGCAGATCAGGCGTCGCAGAGGGCAAGCAGCTTGGTGACCGTGGACCAGTTGCGGGCGGTGCCGGCGGCGACCGGGCTGGCGGACCTGCCGAGCAGATACAGGGACAGTTCGCTGCGGCCGAACCCGTCCGGGGTGTGCACGTACAGGGTGCTGCCGACGATCTGGGCGGTGTCCTTGCCGCTGCCCCGCGCCGCGGCACGCCGGTGCCCCTCGTCGATGGCTGCTGCCGCCCCCGCGGGAACCGGGCCGCGGAAGAACACCGCGTGGACCATCTTGGGGTTCGGCTCGTCCGGGTAGGGGTTGTCGCGCACGGCCCTCGCCAGGTCGCCACGGGACAGTACGACCACCGCGGGCTTGACTCCAAGCCTGGCCGAGATGGCCTCTTCCAGGGCCGTGGCCAGCGCCTCGGTGTCCGCCTCGTCGCTGGTGAACAGCACGTTGCCGCTCTGGATGTAGGTCGCCACATCGGTGTGACCGAGCCCGGCGACCACGGCGCGCAGATCCGCCATCGCGACCTTGTTCCGGCCGCCGACGTTGATGCCGCGCAGCAGGGCGATGTGAGTGGCCATGGCAGCATCCTGCCGCATGACGCCCGGCTGACCTGCGTGGCCCGCTCAGATCAGTGGCGGCGTTTGCGCCAGTCGGGAGGCTCCGGCGGCGGGCCGAGGTTCGGCGGCGGCTGGTCGCGGCCCGAGCGCCAGCCCACAGGCTGCGCGACCGGCGCAGCGGCCGACGCACCCGGCGCGGCGGGCTCCCCCCGCGACGCGGCCGGTTCCCCCGGCGACGCGGCCGGTTCCCCCGGCGGCGCGGCGGGCTCCCCCGCCGGGGCGGCCCGGCGCACCCTGGCTGGCCAGCCGCGCCTGGTCGAGGCTGCGCCAGGTGACCGTGGGCAGCGTTGCGATGGCCGGGTTGGCGTCGGCAAGCACGACATGGCGCCGCGGGCCCGACGCGTAGCTGACGATCACCGCGCTCGGCGGGAGCCGCTGCAGTTCTTCGGGTTCCACGAGGAACTCCCGGGAGCGCTGGACGGTCCGGCCGAGCGAGGAGTTGAGCCCGATCGCCCGCGACGTGGTGACCCCCCAGGACGTGCTGGTGTTGATCCCGTCGGTCAGCGAGTCCGTGTCGCTGGTGCCCCGTGACTCGCTGGCCTCGGTGCTGTCCGAACCGGGCCGGGGCGCCAGGGGCGCGCCGCCCGGGCGGGCGCGGCCCCGGCTGCGCCCGGAACTCTGGCTGCGCGACCGGCTCAGCGACGCCGACTGTGCCGTGCCCACGGTGGAGGTGTAGGAGTCACCGGCGGTGTCGCTGACCGACGCGCCCACGGTGTCGGTGAGCTGGCTCAGCACGAACCGGTGCCGCGACCCGATCTGCTCGCTGGCTGCCTTGGCGTCCTCGGCGTTGCCGAGGCGCATCACCGCCAGTGCCGCGTTCCCGCGGCCGAGCCGCTGCGCGACGTGCGGCGGAATCGACCGGTAGGCGACGATCAGCCCGGTCCTGGTGGCCTCGCAGGCGCCCGCGAGCCGGTCGATCAGCTCCCCGGGGAGTGCCTGGGCGCCGGCCACGCAGACCGTATGCCGCCACGGCCGCCCAGGACGGGCATGGCGGAGCAGGTGGGTGAGCGCGGCCGTGACATAGGCCGCGAGCACGCCGTTGCCGAACGCGCCGCCACCCGGATCCACGGCCACCACGCGCAGCCTGCTCGGCGGCACCGTGGCCGGATCGCTGCCGAGGCGCCCAAGCACCCGCAGCCGCGCCTCGAGTGCCCAGGCCCGCTCGATGACCACCCGGTCGGCTGCGCCGCGGCCGAACAACCCGGTGATGCGCTCAAGCTGTACCGCGGTGAGCCGGCCCTGGCGCACATCCTCCTGCGGGTCCCCCACCTGCGCCAGCGCCCGCAGGGCCGCGGTCACCTGGCAGATCCGCGCCCCGTCTCCAAGCACCTCGAGCAGCCGGGCCAGCAGCGCGTGATCGGGTGCCGGATCGTGGCCCGCCGCGGCCCGGTCCGCCCACACGCAGGCGGTCAGGATGTCCGCCATGGCCGCGGCGGGCAGGCCCACCCCGAGATCGAACCTGGGCAGGTCACCTGGCAGCACCCAGACCAGCGGGCCAGCCCCGAGCTGCCCGGCCAGCGAGACCAGGTCCCCGGCCACCGCGCCCTCGGACAGGTCGAGGACCGTCAGGGCGTCCCCGCTGGCCAGCCGCGGCACGCCGACGCTGGTCAGCAGCGCCGACCAGCCGGCCGCGGTGCCTCCGACCAGATCGACCCGGTCGGTCTGTTCCGGCAATAACACGGGATACCACAACGCCTGGCCGCGGAACGCGCGCTCGCGGCTCTGCCAGGCACGGAACCGGCGAGCGTGTTCCTCCTGCGCGGCGAACAGGTCCTGCTCCTGCGCCGCGCGGGCGGCGGTGACCCGCCGGCTCTCCGCCGCGATGGCGGCCTTCAGCGCCTGCCGCCCCCGCCAGGCGCTGGCCGCGGCCGCCACGCCCAGCGTCCCGAACGTCGCCACGCCAAGCCCGGTCAGCGCCGGGTTCAGCCAGCCCGCCCAGCCGAGCAGGCCCACCGCGCCGGCCAGCAGGGCACCGCCGGCAGCGGCCTGCCTGGCGGAGCGGCTGATCAGGCTTTCCTCACGCCGCTGTGCGGCCAGCCAGCCCGGGTTGACCCGCTCCGGATCCGGGGGCACCGGGCGCCGCGGCGGCTGCCCCGGGTCCGCGTGCAGCAGCTCATGCTGCCAGCCCAGGCTGACCTGGCCGGGCCGGAATGCCGCTTGTGTCACGGTGTCCCCCAGGGAACAGGCAGGCCGGCCGGCTCCGGCCGCGCGGGCAGCGGCCCGCTGACGCTGCAGCACGGCGCCTGCACCGCCACGGCGCCACTGCCCGCGCGCGCCGCGGCCAAGCCGGCGACAACTACGAAGTCACCGCTGCGCAAGGCGCATAGCGTGGCCGCTTGCACCACGGGAACCTCCATCGTGCCTAACGGAACGGCGTGGCTGGCCCCGGCCGCAACGGTGCGGCCGTCGGCGGTTCCTGCGGGCTCAGGCTGGGCCAGGACCTGACCGAGGGGCACGACCGTGCTGCCGGTCAGCGGGGCAAGCTCCGCGGCCAGCCCCGGGTCCGCCAGCCGGTGGACGATGGCGGCGTTGGCCTGGCCGGCGATCCGGGCGGCCGGCTCCGGGGCGGTGGTGGCCAGCACCGGCGCCAGCCCGGCCGGGCTGCCCGCCGCGATGAGCCCGGCCACGGCCGCCGGATCGACCCCGTCGCATTCGGTGAGCCAGCACAGCCCGTCGGGCGCGATCCCGCCGCGGTACATGCTTGCGTACAGGCCGGCCATGTCCGCGGCGATCAGCCCGGCGATCACCCCGCCGGCAGGCCCGGGGCCGCCCAGCGTGAACAGGGCCAGGCCGCGCTGCCGCACCACGTCGGCCAGGCTGGCGCCGGTGCCGGTCCCGGCGCTGCCGCCCCTGGGTCCCCACGGCACGGCCGCCAGTGCGGCCTGCTGTTCCGCGCCGGGCCGCACCCGGGGCTCGTACCGTGGCCCGCCGACCGCGCCGAACACGTGTAGCGGGGCACGCGCGGCCCCGCACCGGGCGGCGAGCGCGCCTGGCAGGTCGCGGTCCCCGGTGAGGTCCACCACGATCACCGGCTTGCGCCGCCGGATGGCCGCGTCGGCGAGCAGCAGGCCCGACGCCAGCACCGCCGGGGCCGCCGCGCCGGTCACCAGCACGCCGCCGCCCGCGTCACGCCAGCACAGCACTGCCGCCCGCCCGGTGGCCGCCTCGACGCCCAGGCACACCCCGTCCCTGGTGAGCATGCGCCCGGCGCGCAGCAAGGCGGTGGCCCTCCTGCGGTGCCAGATGCTGACCAGGCCGGGGCGGGCCGCGGGCATGTCCCACTCATCGGTATGCAGCCAGCGCACCCACCACGCCACCGCGGCCACACAAGCGGCCAGTATCAGTGCCAGCGGGACCTGACCGGGCAGCCCGTGCACGATCGCGGCGGGCAGCCGGCTCACCGCGGCGGGCCCGGTGGCCATCGCGTTCACCGCGGCGGCCGGGCCGCGGCGCAGGCCCGCCGCTGCCGTACCAGGGCCGAGCGCGAGCGCCCAGATGACGCCGCAGGCCGCGGGGACGGCCAGCCACAGCGGGCGCCATCGGCTGGCCTTGCTCACCGCGTCGAACGCCGCCGCGAGGATGAGCGTCAGCGGCGCGAATAAGACTCCGGCCACCACCGCCGCGGTGGTGATAGCAGCCAGCAGCTCACTACGGCGTGGTGTGCCGAGCGGGACGAGGTAGCGCGCCCGCCGCGGCGAGCGCACCGGGGCGAGCGGAACGGCGGAAGGCATTTCGGGACTAAGGTTCCCAGCCGTCCGCGGTGTGTGTCCAGGCACTTGCCAAAGCACCGGTGCCACCAGCGCCCTCGGTGCCCGAATGCGGCGGAACGGCCTCGACGACGATGCGGAACAGTTCGGGGCGGAGCATCGCCATGGTCAGCGCGACCGGGGCACCGGTGGCGGGCATGGCGAAGCTCACCGTCACGGTGGCCACCGGCTCCCCCGCCGACAACCGCAGGGTCCGCGCCGCGGAAGGCGGCGGCAGGCCCATCTCGATCTGCACCGCACCCGGGCGCGGGCCCTCCGCACCCGCGGAGCGCCACGGCAGCGGGAACGACAGCGGTGACGGCACTCCGGTCAGCTCCTGCGGGCTGGCTGCGACCTCCTGCTCGCCGGGCTTGCCGGCGGGGATCATCCCGAGCTTGGCGGCGAAGTGCTCGGGCAGGTAGCTGGCGGCAAGCGCGCCGGGCTCTCCGCCGACCGTCCACACGCACCGGACCGAGAGCACCGGCTCGCCGGGTGCGACGCCGAGCGAGCGGCCGATGTCCTCCGGCGGCCGGCGCACGGTCGTGTGCCGGCTCGTGCACGCGAGCTGCCCGCCCATCGGGTCGACACGGGAGACGAGCCCGAACACGCCTTCAAGCGGCACCCAGTACTCCGCCGGGCTTGCCCGGTACACCTGCCCGTCGGGGAGGCGCCGCACCAGGTGCCGCGCGGCCAGTTCATCGATGGCTGCGTCGATCTCCGCGGAGCTCACGCTGTACCGCCTGGCCAGCGCCGTGAGCCTGGGCAGCCGCCAGCCAGGTTCGTGATGCACGAGGGCGGCGGCGAGCCGGTCGGCGAGGACGGCGGCAGCAGCCGGGCGGCGGCGCGGGCCGCCTTTGCCCTCCTCGTCGTAGAGCATGCGCCTCGCCAATTGATCGTTACCGGAACTTCTCATAACGGGGTTTTCGCCCCGTTCACTCCAGTGATAGGGGGCTCAGGTTATGAGAAGTTGAACGGCAGATGGATGGGAAGGCGACGAGCAGGGGACGAGTTGTGAAACGAAACCCCGCCTGCGCCCAGGAAACCCCGGTTGCCGGATACGCCGGAGGGGGCACGGTCAGGCGACCATGCCCCCTCCGGCGTGTGCTCCGTGGCACCCGGATGCGCGGCTCAGCCCACCGGCGCCGTGACGCTGACCGCCACCGTCGTGGTGTGACCGCGGTCGGCGGTGACCGTCTCCTCGGCACGGGCGCCGCCGGGCGCGAGCACCCGGACGGTCCAGTTGCCCGGCGCGGCGAAGAAGCGGAACCCGCCGTCCTCACCCAGCGGGACCTCGGCGACAAACTCGCCATCGTCGTTCAGCAGCCGGGCGTACCCGACGCGCGCGGGGGTGCCGTCGGCGGTCACCGTGCCCTCGATGATGGCCTCACCCGAGGAGTTCTCGGTGACCGCGACCCCGCCCGCCGGTGCGCCGCAGCCTTGCGGTTCCCCGCTCATCGGCCCGCACCAAGCTCGATCGGCACGCCAACCAGGGAGCCATACTCGGTCCAGGACCCGTCGTAGTTCTTGACGTTGGCCTGCCCGAGCAGTTCGTGCAGAACGAACCAGGTGTGCGCGGACCGCTCGCCGATCCGGCAGTAGGCGATGGTGTCCTTGCTGAAGTCCAGGCCGGCCTCGTCGGCGTAGAGCTTGCGCAGGTCGTCGTCTGGCTTGAAGGTGCCGTCGTCGTTGGCCGCCTTCGACCACGGCACATTCTTGGCCGTGGGGATGTGCCCGGCCCGCTGGGCCTGCTCCTGCGGCAGGTGGGCGGGCGCCAGGAGCTTGCCGCTGAACTCGTCGGGTGAGCGTACGTCCACCAGGTTGCGCTGGCCGATGGCGGCGACCACCTCGTCGCGGAACGCACGGAGCGAGGTGTCCTGGTCGCTGGCCTTGTAGGACGTCCTGGCCCGCTCGGGGACCTCGGTGACCAGGTCGCGCGAGTCGAGTTCCCACTTCTTGCGGCCGCCGTCGAGCAGCTTGACGTTGGCGTGCCCGTAGAGCCGGAAGTACCAGTACGCGTACGCGGCGAACCAGTTGTTGTTCCCGCCGTACAGAATCACCAGGTCGTCGTTGGAGATGCCGCGCGACGACAGCAGTTCCTCGAAGCCGTGCCGGTCCACGAAGTCGCGGCGTACCGGGTCCTGGAGATCCTTCTTCCAGTCGATCTTCACCGCGTTGGCGATGTGGCCTTTGTCGTACGCGCTGGTGTCCTCGTCCACCTCGACGAGCACCACCCCGGGATCACCGAGGTGGGCCTCCACCCAGTCGGCATCCACCAGGACATCGGAGCGGGTCATGCAGGTACCTCCTTGTCATGCTCTGGCTGCCCCGTGTCGTGGCTGGACGGCCAGAACCGTCGGATCATCACATACATCTCGCAGCCCAGGCACAGGCCGAAGGCCGCGTTGAGAAAAGCCGCCGCGAGCGCTAGCGCGGCCGCGACGATGCCAAGCAGGGTCACGCCGGTGGCGTACCCGATCACCCCGATCACGCTGATGACCAGGCCGACCCACTGGGAGAACCGTGGCGGTGCCTCGTCCTCAAGCTCGGCGGGCGGGCCGAGCCGGGGACGGACCAGCCAGCGGAAGATGAGCCCGTAGGGCGCATACCTCAGGCCGAACACGGCGCCGATGCCGAACACGACGGCCTGCGCGCCCAGCAGCCAGGCGCTGCTGGTGATGAGCACCAGCACGAGGACCAGGGCCGACAACGCCGCGGCGAACCGCTGTCCCCTTGGATCGACCTTCACGGCCGCACCACCCTTTCCGCTTGGTTCCCGCACTGCCGCGAATGCAGGGAAGCTCCGATTTCCTTTTGGCCGCCCGGCCGGCTGGCGCGCCGAGACAACGGCGAAGGGGCGGGTAGCGGTGGCCGGGCTCGCTAGTCAGGCAATGCGGGTCCCGGCGTGGCCCCGGCGACACAGGGCCGCCGCCACCCGGCAGTAGTCCACCTGGCGGCGGATCGTGAGCATGACCGACCCGGTCGGTCGTGGTGGCGTACCCGCTGGCCTGCTGGCGATCGCGGGGGCAAGCATGGATCTGATGCTATGCGGGGCCATGCGGCGTGTCACTCCCTCGCCCCCGCCGCCGGCCCGCCGGTGGCCAGGGCCACCGCCGCCACCACGTCCTCGCGGCGCGGCAGGCCGCTCGCCCGGCGGGCGACCTGGCCCTGCGGGCCGAGGACGAACACCGTGGGGGTCCGCCTGACGTCGAGCAGCCGGACCAGGTCCAGCCGGTCGGCCACGTCGATCTCCACATGGGTGACGCCGGCGTCGCGCGCGGCCACGTCGGCGAGCAGTTGCCGGGCCGCGCGGCACGGCGCGCAGAAGGACGAGGAGAACTGGAGCAGGGTGGCCCGCGACCCGAGTGGCTGGCCAAGCTCGGCCCCGGTCAGCGACTGGTGCCTTGCCGCGGAGCGCGCCGCGGAGGCAAGCCGCCCATCGCGGCGCCGCAGCGTGAGTCCGCCCACGGTAGCGAGCGCCAGCACGGCGGCTACCACGATCGCTCCGGCAAGCACGCCTGTCTACAGCGCCAGGCGGGCGCGGCGCATTCCCGGGAGGTGCTGGCCGCCGTCAGTCCGCGGGCGCGGCGGCGATCACCTTGCCGTCGACGGTCACCTGGAAGCTGCGCAGTTCCTTCTCGCCGAGCCAGGTGGAGGCGGGGTACCAGGCGGTGTCCTGCCACGCTTCCCAGCTACCGACCATCGACTTGCCGCCGGTGGCGTCGGTGACCTGGAACTGGCAGACGCTGCCCGGCTGCAGGCCGGTGACGTTGACTTCCATCTGCGTGCCCCAGGGCTCGCTCCGGTAGCGCACGGTGAGGTGTGCGCCGGCCACCGGGCCATTGCCGCTGGTCTGCTGCCAGGCCGAGTGCTGCGTCTGCCCGGGCGGCGCATGGCCGCCCGACGATTGCAGCGCGTTGGCGGCGAAGGCGCCACCGCCGAGGGCCACGACCGCCACGGCGGCGGCCGCTGCCACGGTGCGCCACCGGTGTATCCGCCGCACGTTGGTGGTGCGGGCGATCAGCGAGGTGAGCATTTCCGCGGAAGGCACCCCGGCGAGTTCGGGGTCCTGCTCCGCTGCTGCCAGGCGTTCGGCCTCGACGATCGGGACCTTGCGCAGCAAGGCCGGAAGCCCGGCCAGGCTCGCCAGTTCCTCGCGGCACTCCTGGCAGGACGAGAGATGCTCGTCCACCTGGGCCCGCTCGGCGGGATCGATGGCACCAAGCACATAGACGCCAAGTGCCTGCTTGATCTCGCGGCATCCAGCCATGCCGGTCACGGTGCTAGCCCCCGTTCTTCCAAGGCCAGCTTGAGCGCCCGGAGAGCGTAGAACGCGCGGGACTTGACCGTTCCCGCCGGCACGCCGAGAACGATGGCCGCTTCGGCCACCGATCTGCCCCGGTAGTACGTCTCGAGCAGGACCTGCCTGTGATCGGGACGCAGCGCTGCCAGCGCGTCCGCGACCGCCCATGATTCGAGCACGCGATCGGCCTCATCGGGAACCGGGACGAGGTTGAGAGCGCCCTCGCCCACCTCCATCGGGCGTGCTTTCCTGGCCCTGTGCGCATCGACTGCCAGGTTACGTGCGACCGCGAACAGCCACGGCCTGGCCGGCCGCTCCGCGATCGCCTCGGGGTGGAGCCAGGCGCGCAGCAAGGTCTCCTGCACGATGTCCTCCGCCCTTTGCCTGTCGCCGTCTGTCATGCGCAAGGTGAACCGCAGCAGTGCTGCCGCGTGCTCTGCATAAAGTGCGCGCACGAGCTCTTCGTCGCTGGTCTTGTGGGCCGGCTCAGAGTCCCCGGCTGCCCTGTTGCGCGCCACACCCATACCACGCAGGCGGGACGTGATCGGTTCACGGCGCGGTTTCACTGGCCCTCCCCGGGCCGATGCGGGCGAGCGGGGTTAACCCCGGGCGAACTGCACATGCCTGGCGGAGGCGGCGATCCGCAGGCCGTCCGGGGTGACATGTACCGATGTTAGGTGCAGGTGCAACGGAAGGGTGCTCAGCGGTACCACGATGTGCAACTGCGAGGTGTAGGCGGACACGGGCAGGCCGGTCAGGCCGGGGACGTCGACCCGGACCGGCGACACCCTGATACCCGAATCCGACACTCCGACCGCGACGGTGGCGGAGACCGGGATGTGCGCGCCGTGGAAGGCCAGCCTGCCGGACACGCTGAGGTCCTTCCCGTCCGCGTGGAGCCGGAGCCCGCCGGGGAGCCGACGGTCCACGGTGCCGAAACCGACCATCGCCGAGCCCGCGGCGCGATCGGCGGTCACCATCGAGGACCCGCTGCCCAGCACCTGGCCGACCGTGGCGTGCACACCGCTGAGGCGGACCTTCAGGTCGTGCAGCGTGGCACCGTCCGCGGGGACCTGGCTGGCCGAGACGTCGATCTGCTGGTAGTCACCGGCCGCGACCTGGGTGAGGAAAGGAAACCCGGTGATCGACACCCCGGGTTTGCCCGGGAGCCCATAGGCGCTGGTGAGCCGGTCGGAGATCTGGTTCTCCGCGACGGCGACCGAGATCCGGTCGGCGGCCACCAGCAGCACGGCGAGAACGGCGACGCCGATCAGCAGCTTCCGCATGGCGGTGCCACACTACCCATCGGCCGCGGCCCCCGCCCCGCCTCACCGCAACATGCCCGCGGTGGCGCCGGGAGGTCAGCCCCCCGCGAACGGGGGCAGCACCTCGATGACGGCCCCCTCGGCCAGCGCGACCGCCTCGGCGGCACGCCCGCCCGCTTGCTCACCGTCCACCAGGAACGAGGACCGGGCCAGCACGGCGCGGAACTCGGCGGCCGCCGGGCGCCGTGCCACCGCCTCCGCCAGCGCTTCGGCCAGCGTGGTGGCGTCGAGCGTCTCCTCGGCCACCCCGGCGGCATGCTTCGCCGCAGCCCAGTAGCGCACAGTTACCATTGGCACGTCGGATATCCTCGCTCACATCGGCTCCGGGCGGTGCTGCCTCGGGCCCTTCGGCAGATCCATGGTGGAGGGGGTTACTCCACACACGGTAAGGCGGAGGTGGCAGCGGAATGAGTGAGCTGTTCCTGCTCACCAACGCCACCGAACCGGCTGTGGAGATCATGCCTGCACTCGGCCTGCTGTTGCACACGGTACGGACCGGCCCTGCGGACATGATCTCATTCGAGGACGCGTCGGCGGCCGACGTGATCCTGGTCGACGCGCGCCAGGACCTGATCTCCTCCAGGCAACTCTGCCAGCTACTGCGGCGTGCCGCGCCGCAGGCCCCCATCCTGGCCGTGCTGACCGAGGGCGGCCTGGCCGCGGTCACCGCCGAGTGGGGAGCCGACGACGTGATGCTCGCGACGGCCGGGCCCGCCGAGCTTGAGGCGCGCCTGCGCCTGGCCATCGGGCGCCAGGCGAGCACCGTGTCCGTAGCGCCGGACGAGATCCGCTCGGGTGAACTGTCCATCGACGAGGCCACCTACACGGCCCGGCTGCGCGCCCGGGTGCTCGACCTGACCTTCAAGGAATTCGAGTTGCTGAAGTTCCTTGCCCAGCACCCTGGCCGGGTGTTCTCCCGTGCGCACCTGCTGCAGGAGGTATGGGGTTACGACTACTTCGGCGGCACCCGCACGGTCGACGTGCACGTGCGGCGGCTGCGGGCCAAGCTGGGCACCGAGCATGAGGCTCTGATCGGTACCGTGCGCAACGTGGGTTACCGCTTCGTGCCGCTCAAGGCCATGGAGGATGGCCGCCGGAGCCCGGCGCGGGGCAGCGAGGCCGCGGCGCAGCCGCCAGACGCCGACGGCGAACTCGCCGCGGCCGCGAACCATGCCACCGGCCCCGTCCGGGTGCCCGGCAACTCGCGCGAGGGCTGAGCCCTGCACGCGCCGGACGCCGACGACGTCACGATCACCACCCTGGAGCAGCTCAGCGGCGCCGAGGCGGGCGAGGTACTCGGGCTCGCCGACGCAGCGGCGGCCGCCGACGGCGTCGGCCCGCTGTCCGAGCAGGTCCGGCTGCACATTGAGTACGGCGGCGACCACGGGGCACGGGACCTGCTGCTGCGCCACGGTGGTGCCCTGGCGGGCTATTCCCACCTCGGCGCGCCGGACCCGGCCGGGCACCTCAGCGGTGAACTGGTCATCCACCCGGCGCAACGCCGGCGCGGTCTTGGCCTGGCCCTGGCCCGGGCGGCGGTGGCCGGGGCGGCCCCGCTGCCGGTGCGGATCTGGGCGCACGGCGACCTGCCCGCGGCGGCCGGGCTCGCCGCCGCCACCGGGTTCACCCGGGTGCGGTCGCTGCTGCAGATGCGGCGCTCGCTCGCCGAGCCGTTGCCGGTGCCACGGCTGCCGGACGGGGTCACCCTGCGCAGCTTCGTGCCCGGCCAGGACGAGGACGAGTGGCTGGCGCTGAACGCGGCGGCCTTCGCGGATCACCCCGAGCAGGGCGGCTGGACCCGGGGTGAGCTGGAGCACAGGGAGGCGCAGCCGTGGTTCGACCCGGCCGGCTTCTTCCTTGCCGTCCGGGACGGCCGGCTGGCCGGCTTCCACTGGACCAAGATCCACGCGCCGGCCGGCTCAGACGAGGCGCCCGGCACAGGCGAGCCGGCCGATACAGGCGAGCCGACCGGCGAGGTGTATGTGGTCGGCGTGCATCCCGCCGAACAGGGCACCGGGCTGGGCCGGGCACTGACCCTGGCCGGGCTGCACTATTTGCGCGGGCGCGAAATACCCTCGGTGATGCTCTATGTGGACGGCGAAAACACCGCTGCGATCCGGTTGTATGCGTCACTTGGTTTTGCGCACACCAGTACCGACGTCATGTACCAGCATGACGGGAAAGCCCTTCAGGCGACCGAGCGGATGCCGAGAACCTCGTCGAGTTCTTCCGAGCTGAGCGGGTGATCGCTGGCGGCTACGGCGCTGAGGACTTCCGCGTAGAGTTCGATCTCGTCGAGCGCCACGCTGTCGTGGACTCGCAGATCGAGACGCTCTCCCACCGCGCCCACCTCCGTTGCTGAGCGGATCCGCGGAACCTCTTAGCAACAAGGCTACGACGCGGCCCGTCCCCCCGCATGACCCACAAGGGTCATTCCCGGACCATCTTCGGGTGATTTTACCCATCCCCCTGATAACAATTCCAGCAAGGTGACTGCGCCGTGTCCCGGCAACCGGTATGGGCACAACTCGCCCATCCATACCGTCATGCACCGGCGCATCGCCTGCCGCGTACGACTCGTTCGCCCGGCCCGGGGCGCGAGCATCAATGGCCCAGTGTTAGGCTAGCTGTAAGTAACTGACCCCACCCGCCCGGTTACGCTCTGCGATTCGGTTAAACCGGGATAATCGTTCGTTTCGGTTGCGCGCGCGCGTAGACGGGACAAGAGTCGTGCCCACTCCCACCGGTGTGGGAGAACCCCGCTTCTCCCCGCATGACCCGCCCGGCCCGACCAGGTTTGCGGCGGCCCGCACCATCCGCCCGCCAGGGCGGCTTCGTCGACGACCGCCACCAGGCGGCCCCGTCCGTGCCCGCGCGGAGCGCACCGGGACGGCCTGGCTCACCTCTCGGGTGCCACGATGACTAACGATGCAGACCTGATGCCAGACCTGGGACAGGAAGACGCCTTCGAAGTCCAGATGCGCGGCTATAGCCGCCGCCAGGTGGACGAATTCGTCGCCCGCACCCGAAGCCAGATCCGCGATCTTGAAGAGCGCCTCTCGCGTTCCCTTGACGACACAGAACGGGTTCGCCTGGAGCTGTCCGCGGCCCGGCAGGACCTGAGCAACAAGCCCGCCCACGAGGAGATCAGCGAACGGGTCGGCCAGATACTCAAGCTCGCCGACGACGAGGCCAAGGCGCAGCGGAACCGCGCCCAGGACGAGATCAACAAGCAGCGCGACGACGCCAAGAAGGAAGTGGAACGGCACCGCACCGAGGCTCGCGAGCAGACCGAGCGGATGCTGACCGCGGCCCAGGAGCAGGCGGAGAACGCCATCGCGGCCGCCCGCGCCGAGGCGGAGAAGCTGCGCAACACGGCCCGCATCGAGAGCGAGCGGGCGGTCGGCGAGGCCACCAAGGAAGCGGAGACCACGCTCACCACGGCCAAGGCCCAGGCCAAGCAGATGCTCGACGAGGCGACGATGCGGGCCACCGCCATCCATGACGGTGCCGAGCGCCGCCTCAACCTGCTGACCTCCCGGCACACCGAGACGATGCGGCGGCTCACCGAGATCCGCGACGTGGTCACCAACCTGGTGTCCAGCGAGACCGCCCGCGGTTCCCTGGAGGAAGAGGTCGCCAAGTCCGTCGCCACGGGGGTCGCGGCCGGCGCGGTGCCCGCACAGGCCCCGGCGGCGCGGCAGCCCCTGCGGCCCGCGGCGCGCGAAGGCGGCAGGCACGCCCCTGGTGCCCAGCTGCCCGGCCGCGGCGGCGCGACCGACGCGCGCGGCCGCACCCAGCGCGCGCCGACACCCGCGCGCGCCGACACCCAGCGCGCCGCCGACACCCAGCGCGCCGCCGACACCCAGCACGCCGCCGACGCCCAGGAGGAACTCCCCGGCCGCTCCGGCACCACCGCTTCCGACTCGGCCCCCGCCAAGCCCGCCCCCCGGTCACGCCCACGGGCGGCGGCGCCCACGCGAGCGGCGCCCGCCAAAACGGCCAGCCCGAGTAACCACTCCACGACCCAGACGGGCTGGCCGATCCCGGCCAGCCCGTCTCGTTGTGATGCGGGGCGCCACCAACGTGATCATGGTGCCCGGGTACCCACCGGGCGGCGACCCCGCCGTGAGCCAAAGGCGCGTCAGCTAGCCAGCGTATCGATCCGGCGCAGCAGCACGCCTTCGCGCAGCGCCCAGGGGCAGATCTCCAGTTCCGCCAGCCCGAGCAGGTCCATGGCCGCATCCGCCACCAGCGCGCCCGCCGCGAGCTGAGGAGCCCGCACCAGGGACACCCCGGGCAGTTCGGCCCGCTGGTCGGCGGTCATGGCGGCCAGGCGTTTCGCCAGGTCGGTCACGTCCTCGTGGGTGACGGTGCGCCGCACGTACACCCCCTCCGCCGAGGGCGCGGCGCCGGAGATCCGGGCAAGCTGCCGGAACGTCTTGGACGTGGCGACGGCCCGGTCGGGCGTACCGGCCTTGGCCACGTCCACGGCCCGGCGCGCGATCTCGGCGCGCACGTGCTTGCGAAGCTGCCGGACCTGCTCCGGCTTCGGCGGGTCCCCGGTGAGCCAGTCCCTGGTGAGCCGGGCCGCGCCGAGCGGCAGCGAGATCGCCACGTCCGGCTCCTCGTCCAGGCCGGCCGCGATCTCCAGCGAGCCCCCGCCGATGTCCAGCATGAGCACGCGCCCCGAGGACCAGCCGAACCAGCGCCGGCAGGCCAGGAACGTGAGCCTGGCCTCTTCCTCACCGGGCAGCACCCTGATCTCGACCCCGGTGCCCTTCCGTACCGCGGCCAGGACCTCGTCCGCGTTGGCGGCGTCCCTGACCGCGGAGGTGGCGAAGGCGAGCATCTCCTCCACGCCCTTGTCCTCGGCGATCTGCAGCGCCTCATCGACGAACGCCCCCAGTTGCCGGGTGACGCTGGCCGCGAGCCGGTCCCCCTCCAGGTGATCCCCGAGATGCAGCTCTGCCTTGTGGGAGAACACCGGCAGCGGCCGCCCGCCCTGATGGGCGTCGACCACCAGGAAATGCACGGTATTGGAGCCAACGTCCAGGACACCAAGTCGCATAGATTGACGCTACTGGGTCTGCCCGCCCGGGGCGGCACCCTGCCGGGACGGAGAGAAACCCATGGCCGAGAAGACACGGGGGATCCGGGTCGAGCAGGGCCCCAAGCGGGTGCGTGCCTACCTGGGCGGTGAACTCGTCGCCGACTCCAAGACCCCGTTCCTGGTGTGGGAGTGGCCCTACTTCCCCACGTACTACTTCCCGGCCGACGACGTGCGCGCCGAACTGGTGCCGGCCGGCCAGACCGAGCACTCACCCAGCCGCGGCGACGGGCAGGTCTTCCACATCAAGGTGGCCGGGGCGGCCGCCGACGGAGCGGCACTGCGCTACCCGGACTCGCCGATCGAGGCGCTGCGGGACCTGGTCCGGCTGGACTGGAACTCGATGAGCGAGTGGTTCGAGGAGGATGAGCCCGTCTACACCCACCCGCGCGACCCGTACAGCCGGGTGGACATTCTGGCCAGTTCCAGGCACGTCCGGGTGGAGGTGGACGGCATAATCGTCGCCGATTCCCGCCAGCCGCGGATCCTGTTCGAAACCGGCCTGCCGGCGAGGTACTACCTGCCGCTCACCGACCTGCGGATGGACCTGCTGCGGCCGTCGGGCACGCAGACCCACTGCCCGTACAAGGGCACGGCCGGCTACTGGTCGGTGGACACCGGGCAGGCGGTGCACTCCGACATCGTGTGGATCTACCGGGCCCCGCTGCCGGAAAGCCAGAAGGTCGCCGGGCTGGCCTGCTTCTACAACGAGAAGGTGGACATCTACCTGGACGGCGAGCTACAGGAACGGCCCCGGACGCACTTCAGCTAGCTGTGCTGGCCCAGGGGAGCGACCCCCTGGAACCCCGGTGGCGCACGGCCAGTGCTGGCCCGGGGGGGCGACCCCCCGGAACCCCCGTCCGCTCCTTCGTCACGGGGCCGTGGCCGTGCTAGCCCGGGGGCGACCCCCGGACCCCCGCTGGCCCAAGGCCCCATTCCTTCGTCACGGGGCCTTGGCCGCGCGGGAGAACGCCTCGGCGTCGCGCATCACCCGCAGCACGTTGCCGCCGGCCACGCGCGCGCAGTCGTCCTCGTTCCAGCCACGGTCAAGCAACTCCGCGAACAGCGCCGGGTAGCAGGACACGTCGCCGAGCCCCTCGGGCAGGTCGGCGGTGCCGTCGAAGTCGCTGCCGATGCCGATGTGGTCCACGCCCGCGGCCTCGCGCACGTGCTCGATGTGGTCGGCCACCTGGGCGATCGTCGCCCGCGGCGGCGGGCTGGCCGCGGCAAGCTCCTCGCGGACCGCCTTGTATCCCTGGTAGTCCTCGCGGTCCATGCCGCGCCGCTCCATCTCGGCCTGCACCCCGCGATCCCAGTCCCGGCACTCCTGGGAGACGAACGCGGGAACGAACGTGACCATGCACACGCCGTTGTTGGCGGGCAGCCTGGCCAGGATCGCGTCCGGCACGTTCCGCGGATGGTCGCACAGCGCCAGGGCGCTGGAGTGGGAGAAGATCACCGGGGCCCGCACGGTGTCCAGCGCGTCGGCCATGGTGGCCGGCGCCACGTGGGACAGGTCCACCAGCATCCCGATCCGCTGCATCTCGGTAACCACCTCGCGGCCGAAGTCGCTGAGCCCGCCCACGCCGGGCTGGTCGGTGGCGGAGTCGGCCCACCCGGTGTTCCGGTTGTGGGTGAGTGTCATGTACCGCACCCCGAGCTGGTAGAACATGCGCAGCACGCCGAGCGAGGACGCGATCGAGTGGCCCCCCTCGGCGCCGAGCATCGAGGCCACCTTGCCGCTGGCGCGGATCCGCTCCACGTCGGCCGCGGTGAGCGCGAGTTCCAGCGCGTCCGGGTAGCGGCTGACCATGGTCCGGACGAAGTCGATCTGTTCCAGCGTGGTGGCGACGGCCGCCTCCCCGGCCAGCGTCACGGGCACGAACACCGACCAGAACTGCGCGCCCAGCTTGCCCCGTGCCAGCCTGGGCAGGTCGGTGTTGGTGAAGCCGACCGGCGCTGCGATGTCGGTTCGCACGGCGTCGGCCTCGCGCAGCTGCCAGGCCAGATCGTTGTGGCCGTCGATGAGCGGGGAGCGGGAAAGCAGGGCGGTGGCGGCGGCGAGATGATCGGTCACCGGCTCAGCCTACGCAGCGCCTGTGCTGCCGCGCAGCGCACCGGCGCCGCTATCTCCTCGTCCCGTGCTTTACAGGATCAATACGCCAGCCCCATGGATCCGGTCACCTGCCAGGTCGGCCAGAGCCCGGCCGGCCTGCTCGAAGGGGTAGGGCGTGGTGGTGACGCTGATCGCGAGCCGCTGTGCCAGGGTGAGGAACTCGGCGGCGTCACCACGTGTGTTGGCCGTGACGCTGCACAGGGACCGTTCCTGGAACAGGTGCTGGTCGTAGTTGAGCGGCGGGATATCGGTCAGGTAGATGCCCGCGATGGCGCAGGTGCCGCCGCGGTCGAGGGCGGCCAGGGCGGCGGGCACCAGGTCGCCGACCGGGGCGAAGATGATCGCCGAGTCGAGCGGCACCGGGGTGGGGTCGAAGGAATCCTGCGCGGACGCGGCACCGAGGCTCAGCGCCAGTTCGCGGGCGGCCGGGGCCCTGGTGAACACGTGCACCTCGGCGCCCTGGCCCATCGCGATCTGCGCCGCGAGGTGCGCGGACCCGCCGAAGCCCCAGATGCCCAGGGTGCCGCCGGGCGGCACCTGCGCCCGGCGCAGCGCCCGGTAGCCGATGATCCCCGCGCACAGCAGCGGGGCAAGCTCGGCGTCGCTGAACCCGCCCGGCAGCGCGTGCGCGAACGCGTCCGCCACGGTCAGGTACTCGGCATAGCCGCCGTGCCGGTCCCACCCGGTGTACGTCGAGGCCGGGCAGAGGTTCTCCGCGCCCCGGCGGCAGTACCGGCAGGTGCCGTCGGTGCCGGCCAGCCAGGCAACGCCGACCCGGTCACCGGTCCGGAACCGGGCCGCTCCCGGGCCGGTGGCGGCGACCTCCCCGACCACCTCGTGCCCGGGGGTGATACCGGGTGCCCGCGGCGGCAGGTCGCCCTCGGCCAGGTGCAGGTCGGTACGGCAGACCCCGCAGCAGATCACCCGGACCAGCAGTTCGCCTGGGCCGGGCTCGGGCACCGGCCGTTCGACCAGCCGCAACGGCCCGGACGCCACGGGCCCGGGCTGATCCACAATCCATGCACGCACACCCCTACGGTAACGCGCTTGCGAAACACGTGTGAATTTAGATAAATATCGTGATACGATTCGCCAGCAATGGGGTAGTCGGCGTGTGGGCTATAGAAAGCCACATATGTGGCGAGTCGGCCTTATCGACACGACAGGGGGCTTTCCCGATGGGCACATCGATTCTATTGAGGCATGCCTTCGTAACGGTCGCGGCGGCCACCGCATTAGCGGGCCCGGCCACTATGACGGGTACCGCCGGCGCGGTCGCCCGGGCGGTACCCGCCGCGCACCAGGAGGCGGCCCGGCAGGCCGGCCATGCCGCCCCGCACCAAGCCGGCGGGTTCGCGAACTGGCCGATGTTCCGCGACGGCCCGGCCCACCTGGGCGTCTCGCCCGAGACCGCGATCGGCACCGCCACCGCGAGCACGCTGACCGCTGGCTGGACGGCCACGGTTGGCACCGCCAGCTACAGTTCGCCGGCCGTGGTCAATCTCAAGGCGCTCGGCGAGGCTGTGGTCTTCGTCGGCGGTTCCAGTAGCTTCTCCGCCTACCCGGCGTCCGGCGGCACGCCGCTGTGGACGTTCCCGGTGAGCAAAGCCGTCGACTCCTCGCCCGCGGTGTACAACGGCGTGGTCTACTTCGCCTCCGCCAACGGGACCCTCTACGCGCTTAACGCCGCGACGGGCGCGCTGCGCTGCTCGCTGTCCACTAGCCAGTTCATGCAGTCCTCTCCGGTGGTGGTCAACGACCCCGACGGCTCCGGGGCGATCGTCTACGACGACACCGACCCGACGCCGGGCCCGGGCCAGGTCTTCGCCATGTACGCCCCCGGCAACACACACGGCGCCTGCAAACAGGCCTGGACCTGGGATTCCTGGACCGTTCAGCCCGGCGGCAGCTTCTCTTCGCCCGGCTATGCCACGGACGCGAAGGGCGCCCGGGTCGTGGTCTTCGGCAGCGTGGACCCCGACAACTCGGTCTACGCGCTCAACGCGAAAACCGGGGCGAAGGTCTGGACCTACCGGACCAACAAGACCACCGCGAACGATGACGTGGGCGCGGCCCCGACCATCTCCGCACCGGGCGTGAACGGCTTCGCCGACGGCGTCGTCTACATCACCGGCAAGGACAAGGTCACCTACGCCCTCGATCTGACCACAGGCAAGGTGATCTGGCAGCACGCGCTGGCCATCGGCAAGGCCGGTGACATCGCGGGCTCCGCGCTCGACGGCGACACGGTCTACGTCGACTCCGACACCGGCCTCTACGCATTCAACGCCACCACCGGCGCACAGGTTTGGCACGTGCTGGCCAAGGCAGGGATCTACGCCTCCCCGGCGATCAGTGGCCCGGCGGGCCAGCAGGTGCTGATCACCGGGAACCTCGCCGGCAATCTCTATGCACTCAACCCGGCCACCGGGGCGACCCTCTGGACGCGGCCCGGTACGTCGGCGTTTTGGTCCTCCCCGACGGTTTCGCAGGGCACCATCTACATCACGAGCAGGAACGGCAAATTGCTGACCTTCGCGCCCTCCGGCGGCTGACGGCAGGCCTGCGTCACCGTCTGTCCTGGCTAGTGCTCCGCTTTTGCGGACCCGAGCCTGGTTACTGCCCGGGTTACCCGACAGTGGAGACCTCCTGGTGACGACTCACTTTGCGAAAGCATACGAATTTCAAGGAACAGTTGGTACGATTTCCGGCGCATGGGGAGACCGAACGTATGCGGCACATAACGCCGCATACATGATCGTGGCGCTCTAATCGCCACGCAAGGTGGGGAGCTTTGCTTATGCGTTCAACTATTTTGTTCAAGCCTGCCCCGATAATGGCGGCCGGCGTTGCGCTGGCCGGGCTGTGCATCACGGCAGGCACCGCAGGGGCGGCTACCCGTACCGCCCACACATCGCATCGGGCCACGGTACGGGGGTCTAGCCGCAGCACCACCCGGCAGGCCACCGGGTTCGCGAACTGGCCGATGTTCCGTGGCGACCTGACTCACACGGGCGTCTCGCCGGAGACCGGGATCAACACCACGACCGCCACCACGCTGGCCCCCGGCTGGTCGGCCTCGCTCGGCACCGCAAGCTTCAGTTCTCCGGCCGTGGTGAACCTCAAGTCCCTGGGCGAGCCCGTGGTTTTCGCAGGCGGCTCCAGTAGCGTCAACGCCTATCTGGCGTCTGACGGCACGCCATTGTGGAGTTTCCCCGTGGGGAATATGGTTAATTCCTCGCCCACGGTGCTCAATGGCGTCGTCTACTTTGTCTCGACCGCCGGCACCGTGTACGCGCTCAATGCCAAGACCGGTGCGCTCCACTGCTCGTTCGCCACCGGACAGTTCACCGAGACGTCGCCCGTGGTCGCCGAAGACTCGGACGGCTCCGGGCCTGTGGTCTATTTCGGCACCTCCCCGTCGCTGCCGGACCAGGGCTCCGAGTACGCCATCTACGGCTTCGGCAACACTCACGGTTCGTGCACCCAGGACTGGGCGTTCAATGGGTGGACGATCCACCCTGGTGGCAGTTGGTCACCGCCGGCCTACGGCACAAACGCCAACGGCACCGCGGTGGTGGTCTTCGGCAGCGAGAACATCGACAACTCGGTTTACGCGCTGAACGCGAGGACCGGATCGAAGATCTGGACCTACCGGACCAGCAAGACCACCGAGGACAACGACGTGGGCGCATCCCCGACCATCTCCGCACCGGGCGTGAACGGCTTCGCCGACGGCGTCGTCTACGTCCTCGGCAAGGACAAGGTTGTCTACGCCTTCGACCTGACCACCGGCAAGCTGGTCTGGCAGCACGCGCTGTCGGTGGGCACGGCCGGCGACGTGTGCGGGATCGCGCTGGTCGGTGGCGACGATCTACCTCGGATCTGACACGGGCGTCTACGCGCTCGACGCCACCACCGGCGCACAGGTCTGGCACGTCATTCCGAACCGCGCCTTCTACGCCTCCCCGGCGGTCGTCGGCGCACCAGGTCAGCAGGTGCTGATCACGGCGAACATCACCGGTTCGGTCTACGCGCTCAACCTGGCCAACGGGAACACCGTGTGGATCCACGAGGCCGACAGCGCGGGCATCTGGTCCTCCCCCGCCGTCTCGCAGAACACCATCTACATCACCGGCAAGGACGGCCAACTGGTGACCTTTACACCTTCGGGCACGTAACCCAACGATGGATGATGGGTTCGGGGCTGGCCGAAAGGCCAGCCCCGAACCGCTGTCCGCGCCACCTCAGCGGTGGAACAGGGCCGGACCGGAACCCGGTCCGGCCCTGACTCCTTAGGCAGGCAGTTCGGTTACCAGGTCGTCCGCGGTCTCCATGCCGACCCGCCAGACCGAACGGCAGACGATCTTGCTTGGGTCCACCCGGTCGCGGTAGCGGGCCGCGACCTGGCGGCCCTCTTCCAGCAGCCCCTCCGACAGCGTGGTCGGCTTGAGGCCGAGGGCGAGGAACTGGTCGTTGCGTACGTTGAGGTCGTTCTCCTCGGCCTCACGGCGCGGGTTGGGCAGGTAGGCGATGTCCGCGCCCATCACGTCGGCCACCATCTTGGCCAGGTCCAGCACCCGGTGTACCTCGGTCATCTGGTTGAGGACACGCGGCTTGTCGCCGGACTGCGGCGGGTTGTTGATCGCGATCTCGATGCACCGGACGGTGTCACGGATGTGGATGAACGCGCGGGTCTGCCCGCCGGTCCCGTGCACGGTCAGCGGGTGCCCGATCGCTGCCTGCATCAGGAACCTGTTCAGCACGGTGCCGTAGTCACCGTCGTAGTCGAACCGGTTGATCAGCCGCTCGTCGCGGCTGGTCTGATCGGTCTGGGTGCCCCACACGATGCCCTGGTGCAGGTCGGTGATCCGCAGCCCGTCGTTCTTCGCGTAGAACGAGAACATGAGCTGGTCGAGGGTCTTGGTCATGTGGTAGACCGACCCGGGGTTGGCCGGGTGCAGGATCTCCCGCTCGATCTCACCGTCGGGGGTGGGGACCTTGACGGTCAGGTACCCCTCGGGGATCGGCGCGCTGCCCGACCACCCATACCCGTAGACGCCCATCGTGCCCAGGTGCACCAGCGAGGCGTCGATGCCGGTGGCCACGAGCGCGGTCAGCAGGTTGTGCGTGGCCCGCACGTTGTTGTCCACCGTGTACCGCTTGGTGTGGGGGTTCCGCATCGAGTACGGCGCGGCCCGCTGCTCGGCGAAATGCACGATCGCCTCGGGCCGGATCTCCTCCAGCACCGCGACCAGCCGGTCGTACTCCGTCGCCAGATCCAGGTTCACGAACCCGATGGCGTTCCCGGACACCTCCTCCCAGACTCCGATCCGCTCGCTCACCGGGCGGATCGGTGTCAGCGACTCAACCTCAAGCTCGACGTCGATCTTCCGGCGGCTCAGGTTGTCGATGATGGTGACCTCGTGACCACGATCCGACAGGTACAACGACGTCGGCCAGCCACAGAACCCATCACCGCCGAGAACCATAACGCGCATTCCGACTCCCATCACGCTGCGCCATCGAGTGAAAAGCCCGCGGCCGCTGCCGCCGGGGGGACCAGGAGCCGCCCGGGGTGGCGGCGCACCGGTCATGGCGTCCTGTGGCGGTCAGTGTACCCAAGGGAAACTGTCATAACTCCGGCCCTCACGCGACCGGAACTCAACATCACCGCGAGTCACTTTAGTAACGCAATCGAGTCGCACGGATACGGCTCGCGCGCTGGGCCGACACTAATTGGCCAAGCTTTTTGCTGATTCCTTACACTGCCTCTGCCAGGCCAGTTACGATCGCGTTCACCTAGCGGTCATCTCTTCCAAATCTGGAGAAAATGATGCGTCGCATCGCTGCAACCATCGCTGTGGCCACCGTCGCGGCCACAGTGGCGATGGCCGGGGGGGCACCTGCGTTCGCCGCCCACCGGGCATCATCCAACACGACCACAGCCACCTACTACCTGTCGCTCGGGGACTCGCTCGCCCAGGGGGTCCAGCCCAACTCCTCGGGCGTCAGCGTGGAGACCAACCAGGGCTACCCGAACCAGTTGTTCGCCGCGCTGCGGACCGCCAACCCGACGCTGAAGCTGGTCAAGCTGGGCTGCCCGGGCGAGACCACCGCGACCATGATGAACGGTGGCATCTGCACGCTACTCGACAGGGCTCGCAGCTTGCCCAGGCGGCGGCGTTCCTGGCCAGCCACAAGGGCAAGGTCCAGCTCGTGACCATCGACATCGGGGCCAACGACCTGAACCCGTGCCTGAGTCCTGCCGACCCTCAACCAGATCGTCGTGTGCCTTGAGGGGGTCTTCCCGCAGATCCAGGCGAACCTGACCAGCATCATGAACACGCTGACCACGGCCAGCGGCAGCGGGGAACCGCCGATCATCGGCATGACCTACTACGACCCCGAGCTGGCCAACTGGCTCAAGGGCGACGCCGCGTCCAAGGCCCTGGCCAAGGCCAGCATCGCGCTGGCCCAGGCCTTCGGCAACCTGCTGAGCGGCGTGTACACGGCCTTCGGCGCCAAGGTCGCCGACGTGTTCACCGCGTTCCACACGACCCAGTTCGGCGCCAAGGTCACCCTGCCCGAGTTCGGCAAGGTGCCCAAGGACGTCGCCTACATCTGCACCTACACCTGGGAGTGCGCGGCGCCCCCGGTCGGGCCGAACATCCACGCCAACATCCTCGGCTACGGCATCATCGCCAACACGTTCCTGAACACCTACCTCGGCTGATCCCGGCCGCGTAGCACAACGGAAAAGGGGCCGCCCGCCTTGCGGGCGGCCCCTTTCTGGCGCCTGCAACCGCTTGCGGTCAGCGGTGTCCTGGCAGCCCTCGGTCACGGGGGCCGGGCCGGGATTTGTGACGCGGCCGGCACTCCGCGGCACCACGGATTTTCGTTATGTCAAGGGTTGACAAGCGGTCAGCAAAGCGGAGGCTGGCGTCGGGGCCGGAAATTTGCGTGCAACCTGATCACCGGTGATCAGCGTTGCCAGTTTCTGGAAGGGATGGACAGCATCATGCGCTTTCGCTCTGGTCTTCGCCTGGCCGCGACCGTAGGCACCGCGGCACTGCTGCCGCTGGCCGCCAGCGGCGCGGCAGCAGCGGCCCATTCGCCGGGCCGGATCTTCAAGGGCACCAAGTCCGTGCTCACCGCCGCGCAGGTCGAGCGCCTGGCGGCGCACGCGACACACCGCTCGATCATCATCTTCAAGAACCAGCTCACCTCGCTGCCCGCCAAGGGCGCCACCGCGAACGCGCGCGATCCAGGCCGCCAATGCGTCCCAGGCGGGCGTGCTGGCCGAACTGCGCCAGGTGCACGCGACGCACGTGCGCAGCTACCACATCATCAACGCGATCTCCGCGACGATCTCCTCGGCCGAGGCCGCGCGGCTGCAGCACAACTCCGCGGTCCGGGCCGTGGTTCCGGACGCGATGCGGCACTTCGCGTCGCTCGGCAGCGGCGCCGGGCCGGCCTTCCCAGCGCCTGGGCCACCGCCACGGCGTCACCAGCAACGCCTCCCAGCACAATCTGCCCGAGCAACCCGGCGCAGCCGCTGGTCGAGCCCGAGGCGCGCCAGGTGATGAACGTGGACGCGGCCAACCAGATCGTGAACGGGACCGGGATCAAGGTCGGCATCATCGCCGACGGCATCGACCCGAACAACGCCGACCTGATCCGGCCCGGCGGCCAGCACGTCATCTTCGACTACCAGGACTTCAGCGGGTTCGGCGTCGGCGCGCCGACCGACGGCCGCGAGGCCTTCCTCGACGCCGGGCACGATCGCCTCGCAGGGCAACCTGACCTACGACCTGTCCAACTTCGTCAACCCGGCGCACCCGCTGCCGCCGGGCTGCAACATCAAGATCGAGGGCATCGCGCCCGGCGCCAGCCTCGCCGTGCTGAACGTGGCCGGCCCGAACGCCGGCTTCTTCAACTCGCAGATCATCCAGGCGGTCCAGTGGGCCGTGCTGCACGACCACGTCAACGTGCTCAACGAGTCCATCGGCGGGGACCCGATCCCGAACACCCAGGACGACCCGGTGGCGCTGGCCGACCAGGCGGCGGTGGCCGCCGGCGTGACGGTCGTGGCCAGCAGCGGCGACGCGGGCCCGTTCAACAACATCGGCTCCCCGGCCACCACGCCCGGCGTGATCGCGGTCGGCGGGACCACCACCTACCGGGTCTACCGGCAGACCACCCGGTACGGCACGAACCTGGTGCCGGGCGGCTGGGAGAACAACAACATCACCGCGCTGTGCTCCGACGGCATCACCCAGTTCAACCCGCACACCGTGGACGTGGTCGCCCCCGGTGACCGCGGCTGGTCGCTGTGCAGCACCAACACCACGGCGTTCTTCGGCTGCGCGGACATCGACCACGGCCCGGCGCCGCGCCGGGATCTGGGCGGCCGGCGGCACCAGCGCGTCCGCACCCGAGACCTCGGGCACCGCGGCGCTGGTCATCGAGGCCTACGAGAACACCCACGGCGGCAACGCGCCGTCCCCGGCGCTGGTCGAGCGGATCATCGTCAGCACCGCCACCGACCTCGGCGCGCCCGCCGACCACCAGGGCGCCGGCCTGGTCAACACGCTCAAGGCCGTCCAGCTCGCCGAGTCCATCAACAGCAACAACCCGCAGGGCAGCACGCTGCTGCTGGACAAGACGAGCCTGAACGCCACCGTGAACGCGGGCTCGCCGGCCAACATGAACGTCGACGGTCACCAACGAGGGCAGCGCGTCCCAGACGGTCACCCCGACCGTGTCCGGGCGCCCGACCACGCTGTCGAACGACACCGGCTCCGTCACCCTGAGCTCCTCGTCGCCGACCTACATCGACGGTGAGGGGCACACCGACTTCTACGCCGAGCACACCTTCAGCGTCCCGGCCGGGGCGGACAACCTGAACGGCAACATCACCTGGAACGCTCAGCACATCGGCGGCGTGGCCTTCGAGACGCTGTTCGACCCGCAGGGCAACGTCGCCGCGTACTCGCTGATCGGCACGAACCAGAGCGGGTTCGGGCACGTGGAAGTGCACAACCCGATGGCGGGCACCTGGACCGCGGTGATCTTCACGGTCAGCAACGCCCCGTACTTCGGGACCGGTCCAGTTCTCCTACCAGACCGAGCAGAACCACACCGGCCGGTTCGGTCTCGCCGTCGTCGCCGCACGCTCAAGCCGGGGCAGACGCGCCGTTTCACGGTGAAGGTCACCGCCGGCCAGGCGGGCGACGAGGCGCTCAAGCTGCACCTGGGCACCGGCAGCGGCAACGACGGGAGCATCCCGATCATCCTCCGCTCGCTGGTCCCGCTCGTCCTCGAGCGGCGGCTCGTTCAGCGGCACGCTGACCGGCGGCGGCGCCATCGTTCAACGCCGGCCAGGAGTTCACCTACCAGTTCAACGTGCCGAGCGAACAAGCCGTCGCTGAACGTCGGCGTCCAGCTGGCGGACACCAACTACGGCCTGAAGGGTTCCTGATCGACCCGAACGGTCAGCCGCTGGACGCGCAGACGACCGCCAACGACGACCTTCGCCGCCGGGCCGACCATGCAGTTCTTCCACGGCTCACCGGCACCCGGCCTGTGGACCCTGGTGCTGCTCGTCGCGCGGCCGGTCGACGGCGCGCACCTGAGCGAGCCATTCACCGGGAACATCTCGTTCACCGCGCCGTCGGTGAGCAGCAGCGGGATACCGAACTCGCCCAGCACGGTGCTGCCGGCCGGCGCAGCCGGTCACGGCCACCATCACGGTGACCAACACCGGCAACATCGAGAAGGACTTCTTCGCCGACCCGCGGCTGAACGGGCAGGTCCCGCAGGAGCTGCTCGGCAGCGACGTGAACAACGTGCCGCTGCCGCTGTCGCTGTTCGCCCAGCCGAACTGGCTGGTCCCGACCAACACCAACGCGCTGGTCGTGGCCGCCCAGGGCACGGTGCCGATCACCATGGACGTCTCCTGGGCCTTCGGCGATCCCGACTTCCTCGGCGTCTCGTTCGGCAACAACTCGGTCGCGGCCCTCGCGGCGCCGGAGGTCGCTCCCGGGTTCTTCTTCGGCATCCCCGAGGCCACCGGGCCGTTCACCACCGGCACCACCGGGACGGTGAACCTGGCCGCGGTCGCCAACACCAACCCGTTCGACTCGGCCGTGACCTCGAGCAGCGGCGACGTCTGGGCGCAGAGCGTCAACCCGGCTGCGCCCTACTCGCCGCTGACCCTCGACCCCGGCCAGACGGGCACCATCACGCTCACCATCACCCCGAACGCGCCCAAGGGAACGGTGGTCCACGGCTTCATCGGCGTGGACACCTTCAACCTCGCCACGATCGCCGGTGACGAGCTGGTCAACATCCCCTACTCCTACAAGGTCGGCTGACCGGAAAGGAAACCCTCGCGAGGGCCTGGGCAGGCCCGCAGGCCTGCGCGGTAGGCCGTAAGCGCGGACTAAGGGGCCGCCCGCTGGAGCGGGCGGCCCCTCTCCTGCGCCTGGTTTCTCATTCAAGGGTTGACAAAGCAATGGCAAAGGCGGCAGCTTGCCTGGGGCCGGAAATGTGATCCGCGACGTGATCACCGGTGATCACCGCGGCCGGTTTCTGGAAGGGACGGGACTCACCATGCGCTTTCGCTCTGGTCTTCGGCTGACCGCGGTCCTTGGGACCGCGGCGCTGCTGCCGCTGGCGGCCAGCGGCGCGGCCGCCGCGGCGCACTCGCCGGGCCGCGTGTTCAAGGGCACCAAGTCAGTGCTCACCGCGGCGCAGGTCGAACGGCTCGCCGCGCACGCGACGCACCGCTCGATCATCATCTTCAAGAACCAGCTCACCTCGCTGCCCGCCAAGGGCGCCACCGCGAACGCGCGGATCCAGGCCGCCAACGCCGCGCAGGCCGGCGTGCTGGCCGAACTGCGCCAGGTGCACGCCACGCACGTGCGCGGCTATCACATCATCAACGCGATCTCCGCGACGATCTCCTCGGCCGAGGCCGTACGGCTGCAGCCAACTCCGCGGTCCAGGCCGTCGTCCCCGACGCGATGCGGCGCTTCGCCTCGCTGGGCAGCGGGGCGGGCCCGGCCTTCCCGGCCAGGGCGCAGCACCAGCACGTGCAGTCCAACGCGCCGCAGCAGATCTGCCCGAGCAACCCGGCCCAGCCGCTGGTCGAGCCCGAGGCACGCGAAGTGATGAACGTCGACGCCGCGGACCAGATCGTGGACGGGACCGGGATCAAGGTCGGCATCATCGCCGACGGCATCGACCCGAACAATCCCGACCTGATCCGGGCCGGCGGCCAGCACGTCATCTTCGACTACCAGGACTTCAGCGGGTTCGGCCCCGGCGCGCCGACCGACGGCCGCGAGGCCTTCCTCGATGCCGGCACGATCGCCTCGCAGGGCAACCAGACCTACGACCTGTCCGGGTTCGTCAATCCGGCGCACCCGCTGCCACCGGGCTGCAACATCAAGATCGAGGGCATCGCGCCCGGCGCGAGCCTGGCGGTGCTGAACGTGGCCGGGTCCAACGCCGGGTTCTTCAACTCACAGATCATCCAGGCGATCGAGTGGGCCGTGATGCACGACCACGTCAACGTGCTCAACGAGTCCATCGGTGGCAACCCGGTCCCCAACACCCAGGACGACCCGGTATCCCTGGCCGACCAAGCGGCGGTGGCCGCCGGTGTCACGGTCGTGGCCAGCAGCGGTGACGCGGGCCCGTTCAACAACATCGGCTCACCGGCCACGACGCCCGGCGTGATCGCGGTCGGCGGGACCACCACCTACCGGGTCTACCGGCAGACGACCCGGTACGGCACGCAGCTTTCGCCGGGCGGCTGGGAGAACAACAACATCACCGCGCTGTCCTCCGACGGCATCACCGAGTTCAACCCGCACACCGTCGACGTGGTCGCCCCCGGTGACCGCGGCTGGTCGCTGTGCAGCAGCGACACCACGAACTTCTTCGGCTGTGCCGACATCGACCACGGCACCAACCCGCCGCCGATCTGGGCGGCCGGCGGCACCAGCGCGTCCGCACCCGAGACCTCGGGCACCGCGGCGCTGGTCATCGAGGCGTACAAGAAGACCCACGGCGGAAACTCACCGTCCCCGGGACTGGTCGAGCGGATCATCGTCAGCACGGCCACCGACCTCGGCTCGCCCGCCGACACCCAGGGCGCCGGGCTGGTGAACACGCTCAAGGCCGTCCAGCTTGCCGAGTCGATCAACAGCAACCAGCCCGCAGGGCAGCACGCTGCTGGTCAGCAAGACGAGCCTGAACGCCGCGGTGCACGCGGGGCACGCGGCCACGTTCAGCGTCGGCGTGACCAACGAGGGCACCGGACCCCAGACGGTCACCCCGGCCGTGACCGGCCGCCCGACGAGGACCTCCATCGACACCGGCACCGTCAACCTGAGCAGCGCGAGCCCGACCTACATCGATGGTGAGGGGAACACCGACTACTTCGCCGAGCACACGTTCAGCGTGCCGGCCGGGGTAGGCAACCTCAACGGCAACATCACCTGGAACGACCAATCGATCGGTGGCGTGGCCTTCGAGACGCTGTTCGACCCGAACGGCGCGGTGGCCGCGTACTCGCTGCTCGGCGCCAACCAGAGCGGGTTCGGCCACGTGGAGGTGCACAACCCGATCGCGGGCACCTGGACCGCGGTGATCTTCACGGTCAGCAACGCGCCCTACTTCGGGCCGGTCCAGTTCTCCTACATCACCCAGCAGTTCCACCCGGCGGGCTCGGTGTCGCCGTCCTCCCGGACGCTGGCACCGGGGCAGACGGGCACGTTCAAGGTGACCGTCACCCCCAGCCAGGCCGGGGACAAGGGGCTCAAGCTGCACCTGGGCACCGGCGGTAACGCCGACGGGAGCATCCCGATCATCGTCCGCGCCCTGGTCCCGATCACTGCGGCGGGCGGGACGTTCACCGGCACGCTCACCGGCGGCGCGGCCTCGTTCAACGCGGGCCAGGAGTTCACCTACCAGTTCAACGTCCCGTCGGGCAAGCCGTCGCTGAGCCTCGGCGTCCAGTTTGGCCACCCCAACTACGGGCTTGAAGGGTTCATGATCGATCCCAACGGCCAGCCGCTGGACGCGCAGACGACCGCCAACGACAGCCTCGCTCCCGGGCCGACGATGCAGTTCTTCCATCGCTCACCGGCGCCCGGCCTGTGGACCCTGGTCCTGCTCGTCGCGCTACCGGTCGACGGCTCGCACCTGAGCGAGCCGTTCACCGGTGCGATCAGGTTCGCCCCGCCAGCGGTGACCAGCAAGGGGATACCGCACTCGTCCAGCACCGTGCTGCCGGCCGGGAAGCCGGTCACGGCCACCATCACGGTGACCAACACCGGCAACATCGCCAAGGATTACTTCGCCGATCCGCGGCTGAACGGCAAGGTCCGGCAGCAACTGCTCGGCAGCGACGTGAACAACGTGACGTTGCCGCTGTCGCTGTCCGCCCAGCCGAACTGGCTGGTCCCGACCAACACCAGCGCGCTGACGGTGGCCGCGCAGGGCACGGTGCCGATCACCATGGACGTGTCCTGGGCGTTCGGGGATCCCGATTTCCCTGGCGTCTCGTCCGGCAAGAAGTCGGTGGCGGCGTTCGCGGCACCGGAGGTGGCGCCGGGGTTCTTCTTCGGCCTGCCCGAGGCGACCGGGCCGTTCACCGCTCCCACCACCGGGACGGTGAACCTGGCGGCGGTCGCGAACACCAACCCGTTCGACTCGGCGGTGACCTCCACATCCGGCGACGTCTGGGCGCAGAGCGTCAACGCCAGCGCGCCCTACTCCCCGCTGACCCTCAACCCGGGCCAGAAGGGCACCATCACGCTCACGATCACCCCGAACGCGCCCAAGGGGACGGTGGTCCACGGCTTCATCGGCGTGGACACCCTCAACCTGGCCACGATCTCGGGTGACGAACTGGTCAACATCCCCTACTCCTACAAGGTCGGCTGACCTACAGCCGCGAGCGGGGCGGGCCCAGCGCCCGCCCCGCCAGGAAACTCCCGCTGGGGCGGGGGCAGGCCAAGCGTCTGCCCCCGCCCCCGGCATTGCCCGGCCGTCCGGGCGTTTGATTCAATGCTGCGATGATCACTCGTGGCAGCTCCGGCCGATGACCGAGGCGCCCGGGGTCACCACTCCCGCTCTCCCGCTCGCCCGGATCGCGCTTGGCTGCGGCAACTTCGGCGGGGTCGGCTCGGCGCCGGAGTTCTTCGGCCAGGGACTGAGCCAGGACCAGGCGCTCGCGGTGATGGATGCCGCCTGGCAGGCCGGCATCACCCACTTCGACACCGCCGACGCCTACGGCGGCGGGCGCAGCGAGGCGTCCATCGGCCACTGGATCGCCACCCGCGGGGTCCGGCCCCAGCTCACCACCAAGACCTACAACCCGATGACGGCCGGGGCCGACCACGGCCTGGCCCCCGGGCGGATCGCCCGCCAGTTGCGGTCCAGCCTGGACCGGCTCGGCGTGGACCACGTCGAGCTGTACCTGGCCCACGACTTCGACCCGGACGTGCCGCTCGCGGAGACGTTCGGCGCCTTCGAGCAGGCCCGCGCCCAGGGCACCGTCGGCGCCTACGGGGTCAGCAACTTCGACACCGCCCAGCTCACCGCCGCGCTCGCGGCCGGGGCACCGCAGGCCATCCAGAACAGCCATTCGCTGCTCGACCGGCAGGACTGCGCCGGGCTGCTTGACCTGTGCGCCGGGCAGGGCATCGCCTACCTGGCGTTCGGCCCGCTGGCGGGCGGCTGGCTCACCGGCAAGTACCGGCGCGGTGAGCCGTTCCCCGCGGGCTCCCGGATGACCCAGCGCCCGGAGCCCTACCGCGAGCTGGTCACCGGCGCGACCTACGACGCGCTCGACCGGCTCCGTGCCCTGGCCGACAGCCGTGGCATCTCCATGGCCGGTCTCGCGCTCGCCTGGCTGCTCGCCGACGAGCGGGTCACCCAGGTCGTGATCGGCCCCGGCCGCCCGGAGCACCTGGCCCCGGTCGCCGAGGCGCTCCGCCACCCGCTCACCGGGCCGGAGCGGGCCCTGGTCGAAAGGACGGTCAGCTGATGCGGGTACTGATTCTCAGCCACCGCGACGTGGTGGCCGCGCTGCCACCGCGGGCCTGCGCCGAGGCGATGGCCGCGGTGCTCGCGGCGCGGGCCAGGGGCGAGACCTACCACCCGTTGCGCACGGTGATGCGGCCGCCAGGGGCGGCCGGGCTGATGGGGCTGATGCCGAGCTGGCGCGGCGCGAAGCGCGACAGCGGCGCGCAGGCCGGCAGCGGCGCGGCATTCGCGCTCAAGGCGATCTGCATCATGCCCGGCAACCCGGCGCGCGGCCTCGACGCGCACCAGGGCACGGTCACGCTGTTCGACGGGGAGACCGGCGTGCCCACCGCGATCCTGGACGCCTCCGCGGTCACCGAGATCCGTACCGCCGCGGTCACCGCGGTCGCCACCGGCCTGCTTGCCCGTGCGGACGCTCGCACGCTGGCGGTACTCGGGGCCGGCGTCCAGGGCCGCGCGCACCTGACGGCCCTCGCCGGCGTGCGCGACTTCGAGCAGGTCCGCGTCTACGCACCCACCCGGGCGCACGCCCGGGCCCTGGCCGAGGCAGGCCGCCCTGCCCGGCGCGCAGGTCAGCGCGGCGGCGACCGCCGAGGAGGCGGTCCGCGGCGCCGATGTGGTGGTCGCGGCGACCAACTCGCGCGAGCCGGTGCTCGCCCGCGCCTGGCTCAAGCCCGGCGCCCACGTCAACGCGGTCGGCGCCAGCACCCCGCAGGCACGCGAGATCGACACCGCCACCGTGGCCGCGAGCGCGCTGTTCTGCGACAGCCGGGAGTCGGTGCGGCACGAGGCCGGTGAGTTCCAGCTCGCGGTCCGCGAGGGAGCGATCACCGGTGAGGAGCACATCAGGGCCGAAATCGGCGAGGTGCTCGCGGGCAGCGCGCCGGGCCGCCGGGACGACGGGGAACTGACCCTGTTCCGCTCGCTCGGCATCGGCGTCGAAGACCTCGCCGCGGCCGAGATCGCGGTCGCGGCAGCCCGGGAGCAGGGCCTGGGCACGGAGGTCGAGCTGTGATCGCGCTGGCCGACATCGAGGCGGCGCGGGAGCGGATCGCCGGGGCCGCCATCAGGACCCCGCTGGTGCGGCTGCCCGTCGAGGATGCCCCCGCCGACATCCATCTCAAGCTGGAGAACCTCCAGCCGATCAGCTCGTTCAAGATCCGCGGCGCGACGAACGCGGTGCGGCTCGCGCCGCCGAGCGCCACCGCCGGCGGCCTGGTCACCGCGAGCGCGGGGAACATGGCCCAGGGAGTCGCCTGGGCCGCGCGCTCGCTCGGCGTGCCCGCCACCATCGCCGTGCCCGAGCACGCGCCGGAGGCGAAGCTGGCGGCCATCGCCCGGCTGGGCGGCCAGGTGGTGAAGCTGCCCTACGACGACTGGTGGAACGTGATCGTCACCAGCCACCTCGACGGGGCCGAGGGCCTGTTCGTGCACCCGGTGCAGGACCCGGCGGTGATGGCCGGGAACGGGACGATCGGCCTGGAGATCCTTGAGGACCTGCCCGCCCCGGACGCCGTGGTGATCCCGTACGGCGGCGGCGGGCTGGCCGTCGGCATCGCCAGCGCGATCAGGGCGCTGCGGCCGGAGACGAAGATCTTCACCGCCGAGCCGGAGACCGGCGCCGCGCTGGCCGCCGCGGTGGCCGCCGGGCACCCGGTCGACGTCGACTACCAGGCCTCGTTCGTGGACGGGGCCGGCAGCCGGCGCGTGCTCGACAGCATGTGGCCGCTCATCACGCCGCTGATCGACGGCGCCCTGGCCGTCAGCGTCGCCGAGGTCGCGGCCGCGGTGCGGCTGATGGCCGAGCGGGCCCGGGTGATCGCCGAGGGCGCGGGTGCGCTCGCCCTGGCCGCCGCGCTGTCCGGCCAGGCAGGCTCGGGGACGGTCGTCTGCGTGGTCTCCGGCGGCAACATCAACCTGGACAAGCTCGCCGCGATCCTCACCGGCGCCACCAGCTAGCCAGGGGAACCGGGGCCGGGCCGGTGCGTCCGCAAACCCGGCTGCCTGGCCTGATCGGCTACCGTGCTCCCCGGTCGGGTTGGGCGCCCCGTACTGCCTGTTTTGTCTGACCAACCGTGCCTAAGTGCTCTACCTGTGCCTCACAGGTCACATGGACAACTCATGTCACACTGGGCAGATAATCCCTCAATAATCGCGGAAATAGCCCAATTTGATTGCCAATGGCAGGCGTTCAGTTACCCTGCGCGACAAAAAGCTTCCCATTCCGGCCTTATCCGCCCGATCACGGATGTAGTACATGGCGGGTCACGCTATGTCATATATCGGTGTTCGCCACGCGCAAATCCAAGAAATGCTCACATGTAGGTTAAGTACCGGTTAAGGTGCTCTGGACGTGCCGGTTTCTGCAGCGCCTGGCCCTGAACTCGCCTTGTGCCGGCCGGTGGGTCGCCCTATTGCCTGAGACAAGGAACGCCTTGTGCGCCCCCATCTCACCAAGAAATTCACCCTTTTCAACCGCTGGAATCACGGAAAGTCATCGGCATCAACATCCCCGAAACTAAGGCTGCTGGCTAGGGCCGCACTGCCGTTGATAGCGGCATTCACCGTGATCGGACTGATCGCGGCGCCCGCCAGCGCCAACCGGCGCCAGGACGCCATGTCCTGGGCGCTGCGCCAAATCGGCTGCCCCTATACGTATGGCGGCACCGGCCCGTGTAGTCGCGGCTTCGACTGCTCCGGGCTGGTGGTGTCGGCCTACTGCCCACGTGGGCATGTCGCTGCCGCGCACCACGTACGCGATGCTCGCCAGCCGGGCGCTGAAGCCGCAGCGAGACCACCCCAAGCCAGGGAACCTGGTGTTCTTCGGCGACGGCCACGTCACCCTCTACTACTGGCGGCACGTGGTGCTCCAGGCGCCGCAGCCCGGCGAGAACGTCCAGCTCACCCGCTGGTATCCGGGCTCGAACTGGGTGCCCACCGGCTACTACAAGATCCGCGACGCGGGCAACGGCCCGATGCGCGGGCTGGCCAAGTGGGTGCATCAGATGATGACCCGCTACCACCTGAAGATCCACAACAACACCACGCTGCAGGACCGGTTCCCGCGCCGGTAGCCGTGACACCGTGATCACGGACGATCACCAGGAGGAACCCGCAAGGGATCGTCCGTGATCACGGACGGCGCGTGGCCGGCTCCGGCCGTGGCCGGCCGACGGTAGTTACGCCTTGCGGGCCGCTTCGAGCGCCTCGACGAGGCGGTCGACCTCGTCGGCCGAGTTGTAGTGGATGAAGCCGATCCGCACCGACTTGCCGGTGTAGCCGAGCCGCTGGTACAGGTTCAGCGAGTACCACGAGTCGTGTGCCCAGACCCCGATCTGCGCGTCGGCGAGGCGGGCGGCCACGTCTTCCGCGGCCACGCCCGCCACGTTGACCAGGAACGTGGGCACGCGGCCGGCCATCCCCGGCAGCCCGTACACGGTCACCGCGTCGGAGATGCCGTCAAGGAAGCGCTGCCCGAGCGCGCGCTCGTACGGCACGATCGCCTCGAAGCCCCCGATGGAGTCCAGGTAGTCGATCGTGGCGTTGAAGCCGGCGAGCAGCTCGTACGGCTGCGTGCCGGTCTCGAACCGGCGGCCGAGCGGGGTGGTCGGTGCCGGGCGGGCCTTGTACGGGCGCCAGCCCTCGATCACCTCGGCCCGCCCGAAGGCCATGCCCAGATGCGGGCCGCAGAACTTGTACGGCGAGCAGAGCAGCACGTCGGCACCGACCTCGCGGACGTCGATCGGCTCGTGCGCCGCGTAGTGGACCGCGTCGATCCAGGCAAGCGCCCCGGCGTCGTGCGCCATCTGGCACACCCGGCGGGCATCGGCGACCGTGCCGACCGCGTTAGACGCCCACGCGAACGCCACGACCCTGGTGCGCGGCCCGAGCTTGCGCTGCAGGTCGGCGAAGTCGAGCGTCGTGTCGTCCATGCAGTTCGACGTGCCGGACGACCAGATCACGGTCGTGGGCAAGCTCCAGCCACGGCGCGACACCGCCGTCATGGTCCGCCGAGGAGACGAGGATCTCATCGCCCGGGCGGAAGCCGCGGCCCGCGGTGCGGGTGAGCGTGAAGTTCAGCGAGGTCATGTTCGCGCCGAAGATCACCTCGTGCGGCTCGCAGCCGAGGAACCGGGCCGCCTTGCGCTCGGCCTCCTCGAGGATCTCGCCCACCCGGCGGCTCGTCGCATAGCCCGCGCCCATGTTGGCGCTCGCCTCGCGCAGCGCCCGGGCGATGGCCTCGCCGACCTCGTCGGGCACCTGAGTCCCGCCGGGGGCGTCGAGGAACGCGAAGTCCCGCAGCGACGAGAAGCGCTCCCGCACCGAGGCGACGTCGAGGCTCGAGCGCAGTGTTTCGGTCATCGGCAGGTTCCTCTCCGCTACGGCACTGGTGAACGGCTAGATTTCGATCGAATCACAACCGCCCGCCAGACCTCAAAACCCTTCCCTTGCCCTGGTAAGCAGCGCAATGGTTTGATCAACAGCACTTTGGATCGCCAGGGAGGGCGTACCCATATGAAATCAAGCGTGATCGTCGCCGCGGCGGCAGTAGGTGCGCTCGCCGTGGCTGGCTGCAGCAGCAGCAGCAGCAGTAGCCAGTTCCACCGCCAGCGGCGCCACCAAGTCCTGTGTTGCCTCGGTCGGCATGGAGGGCCCGCTCACCGGCCCGGTGGCCGTTCTCGGGCAGGAGCAGTTGCACTTCGCGCAGCTCGCCCTGGCCAAGGACAACCTGGCCAACAAGACGAGGATCTCGATCGTCCAGGGCGACACCCAGCTCAACCCGGCCCAGGCGACGACCGTCACCCAGCAGTTCACCTCGAACTCGAAGATCGTGGCGGTGGTCGGCCCGGCCGGCAGCCAGGAGGTCGAGGCGGTCGGCCCGCTGATGGCCAGGGCCGGCCTGGCGTTCATCTCCGGGTCTGCGACCGCCGCGGCGCTCACCACCGGCAAGTACCCGACGTTCTTCCGCACCGTGTCCAAGGACAGCGTGCAGGGGCCGCAGGACGCCCACTACATCATCAACAACCTGCACCCGAAGGCGCTGATGATCGTGGACGACCAGGAGGCGTACTCCACCGGCCTGGTCGCCGCGATGATGCCGATCTTCCAGGCGGCCGGGATCAAGGTCGACCACGAGTCGGTCTCGCAGAAGCTCACCGACTTCTCCTCGCTGGTGGCCAAGGTCACGCCCGCCACGACCGTGGTGGTGCTGCCCTGGCAGGTGGCGTCGAACGCGCAGCAGTTCGGCCGCAACCTGGCCCAGCAGCACAAGAAGGCCGTGATCTTCGGCACGGACGGCCTGTTCTCGCCGGGCACGTTCAGCATCAACGGCTCGTACGTGTCCTCGTTCGGCCCGGACATCACCGCGATCCCCGCCGACGCGGCGATCGCGGCTGCCGCGTTGGCGAAGTTCGGGAAATTCGGCACGTTCGGGCCGCCGGTGTTCGCGGCGCAGCACGTGATCGACGAGGCGATCGCCTCGGTCTGCAAGTCCGGCCAGACGCCGAGCCGCGCCAACGTGCTCGCCGCGATCAAGAACACGAACGAGGCCACGACGATCCTCGGCCAGCCGATCAAGTTCACCTCGAGCGGTGACGTCGTGAACGGCAAGTTCTTCCTGTTCAAGATCGACTCGACGGGCAAGTACAACCTGATTCCCGGCTGACCGGCGCAACCCAGCTAGCCGCCTGGCGGCGCGCCGGCTCACGGCGGGCGCGCTGCCAGGCGGGACGGGCAGAACGGCAGGCAGGAACTCACGCGGATGGGCTTCTTCTTCCAGGAACTGGTGAACGGGCTTACCACCGGTGCCCTGTACGCGCTGGTCGCGCTCGGTTTCTCGATGGTCTACGGGGTGCTGAAGCTGCTCAACTTCGCCCATGGGGACCTGTACATGGTCGGGGCCTACGTCGGCTTCTTCGTGATCCAGTGGTTCGGCGGCCCGTCGGCGCTGAACATCCCGGTCCCGCTGCTGCTGGTGATCATGTTCGTGCTGGCGGCCGGGCTGGTGGGCGGGCTGGGCGTCGCGATCGAGCGGTTCGCCTACCGGCCGCTGCGGGACGCGCCGCGGATCGCCCCGCTGATCACCGCGATCGGCATCTCGTTCTTCCTGGAGAACGCGGCGCTGCTGCTGTTCGGCGCGCAGTTCCGGGTCTACAACACCGCGGACTTCATCTCGCTCTCGTCCGGGATCACGATCGGTTCTGTCACGATCGACTCGGTGCAGATCATGGTGCTGGTGCTCGGCCTGCTGCTCACGGTCGGCCTGCGGGAACTGGTCAACCGGACCAAGCTCGGCAAGCAGATGCGGGCGGTGGCCGCCGACCGGGAGGCCGCCGAGATGATGGGCATCAACGTGAACTTCATCATCGCGGCGACGTTCTTCCTGGGGTCGGCCCTCGCGGGGGTGGCCGGGGTGATGGGCGGGCTGCTGTTCAACCAGGTGACGCCTACCATCGGATTCATCGTGGGCCTCAAGGCGTTCACCGCCGCCGTGGTCGGCGGCATCGGCTCGCTGCCCGGCGCGATGCTCGGCGGCCTGCTGATCGGCGTCGCGGAGTCGATGATCACCGGGTACATCTCCTCGACGTACACCAACCTGTTCGTATTCGCGCTGCTGATCGTCGTGATGCTGGTGCGGCCCAGCGGACTGCTCGGCCGGGCGCAACTGCAGAAGGTATGAGCCCCCGTGAGCCTCGATTCGCCGCCGCCGCCCGCCGGACCTCAGGTCGGGGCGGACGAGTGGGTCGCGAGACAGGCGCACCGCCGGGAGTACCTGCCGTCCTGGCTGGGCCGCGCGCAACGGCAGGCCGAGCGGGTCGGCTGGTGGCCGCGGCTGGCCCTGGCGGGCCTGGCCGCGGCCGCGCTGCCACTGATCGGCCTCGGCGGGTTCCAGTTGCAGGTCGGGATCGACGCGCTGGTGATCGCGCTGCTTGCGGTCGGCCTGAACATCACGGTGGGCTGGACCGGGCTGCTCGACCTCGGTTACGTCGCGTTCTTCGGCTGCGGCGCCTACGG
>CAVSCM010000001.1:0-18282 GCA_963726415.1 uncultured Actinomycetes bacterium | reverse complement strand
GAAGGTTGAGTAGGTCAAACTTTTATTGCCTAGCATCTGAGTAGCTCGACCGCCAGCGAGCTACTTCATAAAGATGCGCAGCAGGAACAGGACGCCGAGCACCAGCAGGATGGACGTCAGACCGCTGCGGTTCCGGGTCTTGCGAAAGTTCGGGATCCGGTTCTTGTGCACCTTGAGGTCGGAGTTGGCTCCATAGGCATGCCGAAGCTGCCAGCCGACGTACCCGCCGACCACCAAGACGATAAGCGCAACCAGAACTGCGGCTGATCCCACGGCGCCCGACCCTCCCTGCCCTGTGATCCTGCCTCAAGAGCATCGCGCATGATCGGTGCCCGTACCACTACTTTCCGCTTAATCACCGGCGTGTCGGCACCCAGCACCCGCCACAAGGGCCAAGGCCGCGTGACGAAGGAATGCGGCCGCTAGGCCAGCGGGGGGCTCCGGGGGTCGTCCCCCCCGGGCCAGCACTGTCTACTCGGCGCTGGAGGCCGCCCAGATGTTGATGCCCGACGCGGCCGAGTGCCGGTCGATCTCGGCCAGTTCCTCCGCGCTGAAGGTGGACTGGCCCGCCGCGGCCACGTTCTCCTCCAGTTGCGCCACGCTGCTCGCGCCGACCAGCACCGAGGTGACCCGCTGATCGCGCAGTGCCCAGGCGAGTGCCATCTGGGCCAGTGACTGGCCGCGGGCCCGGGCGACCTCGTTGAGCGCGCGCACCGCGGCCAGGTTCTGCTCGCTGAGCTGGTCGCCGGACAGGCTGCTGTCGCTGCGCGCGGCACGCGAGCCCGCCGGGATGCCGTCCAGGTACCTGGCGGTGAGCAGGCCCTGGGCCAGCGGGGAGAACGCGATGCACCCTGCGCCCTTCCCGCTCCAGCGTGTCCAGCAGGCCGTCCTCGATCCACCGGTTGAGGATCGAGTAGGACGGCTGGTGGATCAGCAGTGGCGTGCCCATCTCGCGCAGCAGCGCCGCCGCCTGCTCGGTGCGCGCGGGGGAGTAGGAGGAAATCCCCGCGTACAGCGCCCGGCCCGAGCTGACCGCGGTGGCCAGCGCGCCCATGGTCTCCTCGAGCGGGGTGTCCGGGTCGGCGCGGTGGCTGTAGAAGATGTCCACATAGTCCAGGCCCATCCGGGCGAGCGACTGGTCCAGGCTGGCCAGCAGGTACTTGCGCGAGCCCCACTCGCCGTAGGGGCCGGGCCACATGTCGTATCCGGCCTTGGTCGAGATGATCAGCTCATCGCGGTACGGGCGCAGGTCCTCGCGCAGGATGCGGCCGAAGTTGATCTCGGCAGACCCGTACGGCGGACCGTAGTTGTTGGCGAGATCGAAGTGGGTCACGCCCAGGTCGAACGCGCGGCGCAGGATCGCCCGCTGGGTGTCCAGCGGGCTGATCGTCGCCGAAGTTCTGCCACAGCCCGAGGGAGACCTCGGGCAGCTTCAGGCCGCTGCGCCCGCAGCGGCGGTAGTGCCTGCCGTCATACCTGTCATCGGCCGCGATATAGGTCATGGCGGCAGTCTCTCACCGGCCCTGACCGCCCAGCCGCCCGATGCCCGGCGGGTGGGCGATGCCGTACGGGCCGGGCTGGCAGGATGGGGACGCCCGGGTGCGGCCCGGGCCCCACCGACGCCGGACGAGCGATGGAGCATGCATGAAAGACGCGATGATGGCCGAGACCATCAGCATCACCGGACATGGCGGCGACCAGATCGAGGCCTACCTCGCCAGGCCGCTCGGCCCGGGCCCCTACGGCGGCGTGGTCGTGATCCATCACATGCCCGGGTACGACGAGGGCAGCAAGGAGATCACCAGGACGTTCGCCGTGCACGGCTACCTGGCCATCTGCCCGAACCTGCACTACCGCGAGGCACCCGGTGCCAGCCCGGACGACGCGGCGGCGGCGTCGCGGGCCCAAGGCGGGGTGCCGGACGACCGGCTGGTCGGCGACGTCGCGGGCGCGGTCGCCTACCTGCGGGCCATGCCCGCCTCCAACGGCAAGGCCGGCACGATCGGCTACTGCTCGGGCGGCCGCCAGTCCTTCCTCGCCGCGTGCAGCCTGCCGCTGGATGCCGCCGTCGACTGCTACGGCGCGTTCGTCATCGGTTCGCCGCCGGAAGGCATGCCGCTCAAGGTCGGCCCGATCGTGCACCTCGCCAAGGACCTGTCCTGCCCGCTGCTCGGCCTGTTCGGCGCGGACGACTCCTATCCGTCCCCGGCCGAGGTGGCCGAGCTGGACAAGGCCCTCACCGAGGCGGGGAAGGAGCACGAGTTCCACACCTACGAGGGTGCCGGGCACGCCTTCTTCGCCGTGAACCGGCCCAGCTACCGGCCGGAGGCGGCCATGGACGGCTGGCAGAAGATCTGGGACTTCTACGGCCGGTACCTGGCCGAGCTGAGCGGAGGCCGCGATGTGCACGTATCTGACCGAGAAGCTGGCCGTCGAGGGCAGCGGCAAGGGCGCGGCGGGCTGGTTCGGCCTCACCGAGGCGACCGTCTACTTCGACCACCCGCAGCACGCTCGGGCCGAGCACACACTCAACATCGACTTCCTCAACCCGGGCCAGGGGCCATCGGCGCGCGTCGCCGTGGAGTTGACGGCCGCCTCCGCCCGGGCGCTGGCTGCGGCGATCGAGTCCGCATTGTCCAGCGTGCCCCCGGGCTTGCTCTGAGGCCACCACGAGGTCGGGGCGGCGGGGATGGCCCGGGCGCAGAGGACTCCGCGCCCGGGGCCACCCCCGTCCGTCCGGGTTGGGGTGTTATGTCGGTGGGGGGTGCCAGTATCAGGGGAAGAAGGTGGTGGCATGAAATTCCAGGTTGAGCATGATGCCCTGGCGGACGCGGTGGCGTGGGTGGCACGGGCACTCCCGTCGCGGCCGGTGGTGCCGGTGCTGTCCGGGCTGCGGCTGGACGCGGACGAAGGGCTCACGCTGTCCTGCTTCGACTACGAGCTTTCCGCGACCACGCGGTTGCCCGCCGATATTGCCGAGCCCGGCTCGGCGCTGGTGCCGGGGCGGCTGCTCGCCGAGATCACCCGCAGCCTGCCCGGGCAGCCGGCCGAGTTCCGCTCCGACGGCGACGAGGTGACCCTCAGCTGCGGGAGCGCCGAGTTCGCGCTGGTCTCCCTGCCCACGGCGGAGTACCCCGAACTGCCGCCCGCCCCGCCGCTGGCCGGCACGGTCGACGGCGGGGACCTGGCCGCGGCGCTTGCCCAGGTGCTCCCGGCCACCAGCCGCGACGACACGCTGCCCATGCTCACCGGGCTATGCCTGGACATCCGCGGCGACGTGGTGACGCTGGCGGCCACCGACCGGTACCGGCTCGCCGTGCGCGACGTGCACTGGATGCCCGCAGACCCGGGGATCCGGGCGATCGCCCTGGTCCCCGGGCGCACCCTGGCCGACGCGGCGCGGGTCATGGTGCCCGGGGTGCCTGTCTCTGTTTCCTTCGTGGTGCCGGAGGACGTCAAAAGCAGCGGCGACCCGCGGCCGGTCGAGGGGATGATCTCCTTCGACAGCGGCGGCCGCCGGCTGACCGGCCGGCTGATCGCGGGGGAGTTCATCAGGTACGAATCCCGGTTCCCGGCGGAGTACGGCTGCCGCGCGGAGATGCCCGCGGCTTCGCTGATCGAGGCCGTCCGGCGGGTCTCCCTGGTCGCCGACCGGGCCAGCCCGGTCCGGCTCACCTTCGGTTCCGGGACCGTGGCGATCGAGGCTCAGACGGAAGGCCGGGCCAGGGCGATCGAGCGGGTCACCGCGAGCTTCGACGGCGACGAGCCCGCGATCGCCTTCAACCCGCACTACCTGCTCGACGGGATCACCGCGGCGGCGGCAGGGTCCGGGCCGGAACGGCACCCCGCCTCATCGGCCAGCGCCGACGGCGGTGCGGCCGAGGACCAGGCGGCCGATGGTGCCAGCGACGCGGCCCACGACGGTTCTGCCAGGCCGGCGACCATCCGCCTGGAGTTCACCAGCCCTGCCCGGCCCGCGCTCATCACGCTGGCCGGGGACGACAAGGGCGACGGCGATTCCGATGGCACTGCCGCCGATGCAGGCGACGAGGCGGCAGACGATGCCGTGGCCGGCCGGCCACGGCCCGCGTTCCGCTACCTGGTGGTGCCGCTGAGGTCGCCGGCCCGCGCCTGATAGCTCGCCCGGCGGCCTCGCCGGCCGAGCCGCCAGAACGCCTTGCCGCCCAGCGCGGCGCGGATCGCCCAGGTCACCCGGGTCAGCCAGGGTGCGCCCGTTGCCACCGGCGCGGTCCCCGTCCAGGCCCCGCTGCGCCACGCTCGGCGGCCGACCCAGAGCGCCGCCGCAGTGACCAGGCTCACGAACAGCACGGGCACCGCGAGCAGCACGAGCAGCACCGCAAGCGCGCTGTGCGGCCAGGCCGCCACGGCCAGCGCGATCAGGCCAGCCCCGACGGCGAGCCCCCCAACTACGAACAGCAGCAGGAACCGCACAACCCGGCGCGCCAAGGTCCGCGCCGCCGCCGTGGCAGCGGCCAAATCCCCGTAGGCGCTGTCGCCGAACCCGTAGATGCTTTCACCGGACCCGGGGCCAGCGTTCCAGGAATCCTGCTGCCACGGGCCCTGCTGCCAGGCGCCCTGATCCGCCGGATCCCGGTAGCTCCGGCCCCGGCCCAATGGGCCTTGATCGGCCGGATCCCCGTGCCACGGTCCCTGGGTCCACGGGCGCCGCTCCGGCGCGTCCTGTTCCCAGCCTTCTGACCTGTCCATGCCTGCCTCCGCTACCGCCCCCGCTGTACGGATTTCTGCCCGTCTAGAAACGATATATCTCGATTTTCGCGCTGGCAAACCAGCCTTTTGACGCCACCCCCTTTCCCTGTAACACCAGCCCGCAGGCGGTCCATCCCGCGCTGAGGAAGTGTGCTTAGTGAGGCGGTTGGGCGCCTTCTGTGCTGAGTAGGACGATCACGGAAGCGGGGTCCACGACAACCGACGCACGGCGGTCTTTGCTGCCGGGGCCAGTCAGCGCGGCGCGGGCGCCTGCCAGAGAGGAGGCGCCGCTCGGGCCTGAGGAGATACTGGCGGCGGCGAGGTCGGCGGCGGCACGGCGGGCGGCGTCGTCGGTCACCGCGACGGCGGCGTCGAGCCCGTCCGAGAAGTATGGCCAGCCGAGGATGGAGATCGTGCCGCAATTGAGGCCGGCCATGATCGTGTTTGCCGTGGGTATGGTGGTCGGCCGGCCAGCTCTGAGGCTGGCCAGCAGGCACGCGGCAGTGTTGGGCTCCACAGCCAGCACCGCCGTGGCACCGTGACCATGGCGCGCCCTGTAGTGCATGACGGCCGCTTGCAGCAGCGAGCCGACGCCTGTCGGGACGGCTAGCAGCGCGGGGGGATCGGCGGTGGCGGCGGCCAGCTGGGAATCGAGTTCGGCGAACAGGGTGGAGTAGCCCTCGACGATCCAGCTTGGTATCCGCTCATAGCCGGGCCAGGCGGTGTCTTGGATCAGGGCTGCGCCGGGGTGGTTGTCGGCCCAGAGGCGGGCGGTGGCGACGGCATCGTCGTAGCTGCCGTCGATCTGGGTGACCTCAGCGGTCTCGCTGGCTATGGCGGCGCGGGTCGCGAGGTCGGTGACGGCCGGGACGAAGACGCGTGCCGGGGTGCTGGTCAGCCGGGCAATGCGGGCGACGGCGCGGCCGTGGTTGCCGTCGGTCGCCGTGACGAACATCAGGCCCGGGCGCCGCGCGGCCGCCGTGCGCAGCTTGGCCAGGGCATCCGAGGGAGTCGCGCCGGGTGTGACCGGTTCGCTGGTGGGGGAGCCCATGAGCAGCTGGTGGATGGCCCAGGAGGCGCCCAGGACCTTGAAGGCGGGCAGGCCCAGGCGGGAGGACTCGTCCTTGACGAAGACCCGGCCGACGCCGAGTTCTTCGGCCAGTGCGGAGACCTCGGTCAGCGGGGTGGGTGCGTAGCCGGGGAGGCTGGCGTGGAAGGAGCGGACCGCACCGGAACGCACGTGTTCTGGGATGCCACAGGTCCATGACCGGGCCTGCGGGCGGGCCAGCCAGGGGAGGGACGGGCTGGCGTGCGGCATGTCATCCATGATCCGCCGCCGGGCTCAGCGTGACGCCTGCGGGTTCCAGCGGTGCCGGACGTCGGCCATTCTGGGCTGTGCCCCAGGTCGCGGTCACCGCGTGCGGGCCAGCGGCGGCGGCCGCGGGTATTGCTGTCATCGGCCCGGCGACCAGCGAACCGGACACCCCTACCGTCGGCAAGACCATGAGCGCAAGGACACGAAGCCGCAGCATAACCCCCAAATACCCGGACCTGCGAAAGCGGCAAATCAACAGATACCGTAACAGGGCATCAGGTAGATGCCCAGATTCCGCTACCCGGGGCCGGGCCGCCGGGCAGCCGGGTTTTGGTGCCCCCGGCTACCGGCTGAGCTGGGCAGATGCTAGCCGGGCCCGATCGTTCAGCAGCCAGAGGTCAGCGCGGACCGCGGAGAGCTGGCAGACAAGCCGCAACCGGGCCCGGGGCAAAATCGGGTGGCGGTATTCCATTTCGGCGCGCGCGGGCAGCCAGTCCAGCCCGGCGAGCACCTCCTCCGCCGCCTGCCAGTGCACGGTGTTGCTGACGTGCGCGGTGTCGAAGTCGCTGGCGCGCACCGGCCAGTCCCGGCCGGTGGCGGACGGGCCAGGCCGTGGGTGGGACAGCCGCACGGATACCTCGCGCCCCTGCGCGGCCGGGCCGTACAGCCGGTGGAAGTCCCGCCCCACCTGGCAGGACTCCCCGGTGACCGGGTCGACCGCCACCCACACCATCCTGGCCTGGATCAGGTCGGTGCCGCCCGCGGTCACGGTCGTGGTCCGCTCCGCCCACCGGGGCCCGGTCGCCGAGCAGAACGTCGCCAGCCGCAGTCGCTGGCCGCGCCGCGGCCAGCCGCGGATGTTCAGGGCGCAGCGCCGCACCAGCCAGTCGTACCGCTCGCGCAGGCCGGAGTCGGCGACGTCGTCCTCGGCGACGTCCTGCACGTAGCGGGCCAGCGCGTCGAGCCGCAGCCGCCCGCCTGGTGTGACATCGGTGCGCCGGATCGGGTACCCGGTGGTGAACACCCGGCCCGCCGCGGGTGGCGGCAGGAACTCCGCCGCCGCTGCGGGCCGGGACGTCTCCATCCGGGCATTGTGCCCGATGCCGCGCTGGCGCTGATTACGGGGTGATGTATCGGCTTCGGCCCGGGCCGGGCGAGGCTGGCCGGTTCACGCGGGGGTGCCGGCGTCCTGCCTGTCGTGACCGCGCAGCAGCGCGGCGACCCCGATGGCGGCGGCAGTGACGACCCCGGCCGCGAGGAGCAGCGCGAGGTGCAGCCCGTCCGCAAACGCGGCGTGCGCCTGGGCGGCAACGGCCCCGCCCAGGTGGGCGGCGAGGGCGACCGAGGCCCGCGCCTGGTCCGCCTCCGCGGCGGGCAGGTGCTGGCTCAGGTGCAGGTGGCTCTGGTAGGTGCTGGTGAGGATGCTGGCCAGTACGGCGATGCCGACCGCGCCGCCGACCTCACGGGACAGGTCGTTGATCGCCGAGCCGACTCCCTGCTGAGCGGCGGGCAGGGCCGCGGTGATGCCGCTGGTGGCCGGGGTCATGGCCAGGCCCATGCCGGCGCCCAGCGGGATGAGCCCCGCGGCGACCAGCCAGTAGCTGCTGCTGCCGGTCAGCTGTGCCAGCACGACCAGGGCCGCGGCCATGATCACCAGTCCGGAGGTGCAGGTAACCCGCGCCCCGATCCGGGCCACCAGGGCGGGCGCCAGCCGTGCGGCCGGCATCATCGCGGCGGCCATCGGCAGCATGCTGACCGCCGAGACCAGCCCCGAGTCGCCCCGGACGAGCTGCAGGTACTGCAGGACGAGGAAGATGAAGCCGAAGAAGGCGAAGAACTGCACGAAGATCGACAGGCTGCCGGCCGACAGGCCGCGGCAGCCGAAGACCCGCGGGTCGAGCAGTGGGTTACGGCGGCGCATCTCGAACAGGACGAAACCCGCCAGGACCGCGACGCCGCCGCCCAGGCCGGCCAGGGTGCGCGCGGACAGCCAGCCGTGGCTGGGCGCCTCGATGATCGAGTACACGAGCGCGACCATGCCGATGACGGCCAGCACGGCGCCGCTGACGTCGAGGCGGGGTGCGTGCGGGTCGGCCGACTCGGGCACGAAGCGGAAGGTGCCGACAAGGGCGACGGCGGCCAGCACCACGTTCAGCCCGAACACCGACGGCCAGGACCACACCTCCAGGACCAGCCCCGAGGTGAGCAGCCCGAGCACGGCGGACCCGCCCGCTACCGCGGCCCAGACGCTGACCGCCCGAGTGCGCTGCTCGGCGGCGAAGGTGCCGGTGATGGTGGACAGGGTGGCCGGCATTACCAGCGCCGCCCCGAGCCCGAGGACTGCCCGCAGGGCGATCAGTTCGGTCGCGGAGTGAGCGGTCATCGCGACGGCCGAGCCGGCGCCGAAGACCGACAGCCCGGCGAGCAGTGCCAGCCGGCGGCCGTAGCGGTCGCCGAAGGCCCCAGCGGGCAACAGCAGTGAGGCGAACACCAGGGAATATGCGTCGATGATCCACGCCAGCTGGGTCTGGGTGGCGTGAGTCGACCGGGCGATCTCGGGCAGGGCCACATTCAGCGACGACATTGCCGCCACGACGGTGGCGAGTGCCATGCACACGACGGCGGTCACCGCCCCGCTGCGCACGGCGCGTGCGGCCGGGGGCTTCACGGTGGGAGGTATCACGGCGGTCATCTCCGGCTCCTTGGCTCTGGCCCTTATGCTTTAGAATGACGTTACATATCTCTAGAACGACAGTCAAGAGCTTGGTATGATAGTGCCGTGACCAACTCACAGAAGACCGAGATGACAGGGGAGCCGCCCCAAGCCCGGCGGGTCAGCCGGCAGCGCGAAGCGGGGGAGGCCACCCGGCGGGAGACCCGCCGGCGGCTGCTCGCCGCCGCGAAGGCCGAGTTCGGCGAGCGTGGTTACGCGGCGGCCACCGTGATCCGCATCGCCGAGCGGGCCGACATGTCCGTGCAGACCCTGTATTCCAACTGGGGCAACAAGCGGAACCTGCTGCGCGCCGTGATGGAGAGTTCCGTCACCGGCGACGACGACATGTCACTGGTTCCCGGGCAGCCACCCGATTTCATCACGGCCGCACTCGAACCGGAGGACATCGCCGACCCACGCCGGCTGCTCGCTCATCTGAGCCGCCAGTTCCGGCTCCTCGCCGAGCGGGCGGCGGTCGGATGGCAGACCTACCGGGACGGCGCCGCGGTCGATCCGGACATCGCCGCGGACTGGCAGCAGCTCAGCGACCTGCGCCGGGGGGCCTTCCAGGCACTGTTCTCCCGGGTGCCGGCCGGGGCGCTGCGTCCCGGGCTCGGCAACGCCGCGGCCGCCGACACCGCTTGGGCCATCGCCAGCCCCGACATGCACGACCTGCTGGTACGGCAAGGGGGCTATGACTACGACCGGCTGGAGGAGTGGATCCGCACGACGCTCATCGCCGCCGTGCTGGCCAGCAAGGAATAACCCAAGAACTTCTCTCAGCGAGGTTGCCTGTCAGGGCCTGGCCCGTTCCGGCCCGGGCGGGGTGTTTCAGCGGGTATCCGCCAGGCGCTGGGGCGCCCAGAGTTGGTCGGCGTCACCGGCGGCGAGCCGGCCCTGGTAGACGTCGATCTTGTGGTCGATGAGCTTGAGATTTTCCTGCAGCTCAGCGAGCCTGGCGGTCACCTCGGCGCGGTGGGCCTCCAGGAGGGCGAGCCGTTCCTCCTCGTTGCCTGGCCCCGCGGCGACCAGCTGGGCGTAGTGCTTAATCGTCCTGATGGGCATGCCGGTGGCCCGCAGCTTGGTGCAGATGCTGATCCACTTGAGGTCTTCCCGCTGGTAACGCCGTCGGCCGCTGTGGTTGCGGGGCACAGTGGTGACGACCAGGCCGGCGCGTTCGTAGTAGCGCAACGTGTGCACGCTGACGCCGGTGCGCTGGGCGGCCTGGGCGATGCTTACGCCCCCCGGGGGGATCGGGAGCTTGGACACAGGCTGCGGTTTGACTTCGAGCACGCTCTAAATTCTAGCGTCACGACCATGAGTGTTCTTGTGAGCGAAGGCCAACGGGATCGGGCCCGGATGCCCGAACTCAGCCAGCGGCGCCGGTTCGGTGTCCTCGCGATCTGCTGCGCCAGCATTCTCGTCGTGGTGATGGACATCTCCATCGTCAACGTCGCGCTGCCGGCGATGCGCCGCGACCTGCACGCCCAGGTGTCCAGCCTGCAGTGGACCATCGATGCGTACACCCTGGTGCTGGCCAGCTTTCTGGTGCTGGCCGGGTCGGCCGCCGACCGGTTCGGCCGCCGGCGCATCTTCCAGGCAGGCCTGGCCGCCTTCGGCCTCGGCTCGCTGCTGTGCGGCCTCGCGCCGGGCATCGGCTGGCTGATCGCGGCGCGAGTGCTGCAGGGCGCCGGCGGTTCGATGCTGAATCCGGTAGCGATGTCGATCGTCTCCACCACGTTCCCCGGGCGGGCCGAGCGGGCCAGGGCCATCGGCGTGTTCGCCTCGGTGTCCGGCCTGTCGCTTGCGCTGGGGCCGATCGTCGGCGGCGCCCTGGTCGACGGCCTTGGCTGGCGCGCCATCTTCTGGGTCAACGTGCCGATCGTCGCCGCCGCCATTGCGTGCACCGCGCTGTTCGTGCCGGAGTCCCGGGCGGCCCGGGCGCGCCGGTTCGACCCGGTGGGGCAGACCCTGGTCATCCTGGTACTGGGCAGCGTCGTGTCCGCGATCATCGAGTCCGCCAGGCTCGGCTGGGCCTCGCCGGTCACCCTCGGCCTGCTCGGCGTCGCCGTGCTCGGCATGCTGGGCATCCTCGGCTACGAATCGCGCCGCGCCGACCCGCTGCTTGAGCTGCGGTTGTTCCGCAGCGTGCCGTTCACCGCGGCGATCGCGATGGCGCTCTGGGCGTTGTGCGCGTTCGGCGCTTTCCTGTTCGTTACCACCTTGTACCTGCAGGACGTGCGCGGCCTGTCGGCGCTGGCGGCCGGGTTGTGCCTGCTCCCGGTCGGGGCGCTGGTCGTGGTGCTGTCGCCGCTGACCGGCCGGGTCGTCGGCGGGCGCGGGCCACGGCTGCCGCTGGTGGTGGCCGGAACCGCGCTGGCACTGGGCGGCGGGGCATCGCTCTGGCTCGGGCCGGCCACGCCGATGCCGGCGGTGCTCGCGACCTACCTGCTGTTCGGCATCGCCCTGGGTACCGTCAACCCGCCGATCACCAATACCGCGGTCTCCGGGATGCCCGGCTCGATGGCCGGGGTGGCCGCCTCGCTGGCCTCCACAGGCCGGCAGACCGGCACCGCGCTGGGCGTCGCGATCTCCGGAGTGATCGTGGGTCCGGCTCTGGCCCATGGCGGCCCGGCGTTCACCAGCGCGGCACGCGGGGTGTGGTGGCTGGTACTCGGGCTCGGTGCCGGCATCCTGGCTCTGGGATTGCTCAGCACCGGGCGCTGGGCTCAGGGCACCGCCGCGCGGGCAGCGGCGCTGTTCGAGCAGGTGGACCGGGGCGCGCGGTCCGCTCGGGACGCACCTGCGCGGACCGCGCGGCGGTAGGGGCCGGTGGCCGGGTACGGGTCAGCCGGCTGGTTTCACCGGGGCCAGGGAGTTGCCGGGCGGGATCTGCGCGCAGTCGTTCGGTGCCTGGTTTCCGGCGAAACGGCTGTTGAGCCAGGTCAGGGCGGCTGGCGCCCAGACGGGGAAGGTCGAGACGTGGCTGAGCGCGTCGTACTGGATATAGTCCACCGCCGTGCCGGAGGCGCAGAAGTCGCGGGCCAGGGTACGGACGTCACCGGCCACCATGACCCCGTCGCCGCGGCCGATGCCGGGCTTGTTGCCGGGGGTGCCTTCGAGAGTGCCGTTCGCTCCCTGGCCGATGAACATGGGAATGGTGGGTGAGGCGAGGCTGCCGGCATTGAGCTCGTTCTCGACCTTGACGAGGACCGGGATGCTCGCTGGATTCGCATACCGCGGCTTGACCAGCTGGGCGAACGTGAGCCCGGGGTATTGGCCAAGGACGTTGGCGATCGAGGCATTCTGCAGCGAGTTGTACAGCTGGCGCCCGTAGCTGCTCAGGTAGGGCGTGATATCGATGTGGAAGCCCCGGGCGATGCCGATGATGGACATCGGGATGATGCCCGCCCAGATGCTGCTGCCGTCCACGTACATGAGGTTGTGGGCCGGGTCGACGAGCACGCCGCCCTCGGCCGCGCCGACCAGCCGGCGGTTGACGTCGGGGGCGTAGGACGGTGCGAGCTGGGCGGCCCAGTCGGTGGCGATGGCACCCCCCGAGTAGCCGAACATGCCGATCGGGGTGGCCTTGGTCAAGCCCGGTGACCGGGGAGTTTGTCGCGGCCCGTATCGAGTTGAGGGTGGCTATCCCGTACTCAGGCGCGGCGGCGAAGTCGGCGGTCTGGCCCTCGGTGTCGGGAACGAGGACCGTGTAGCCCTGGAGCAGCAGGGGAGCGATGACTATCGACTCGGCGTCAGTGATGAGGCCGCCCAGGGTGACGCCGCCGGCGATCTGCACCGACGGCTCGTCGGCCGGGTTCAGCGAGTCGTAGAACGACTGGTAAGAGACCGCACGGGGGGAGGCGGGCGGCACGGGCGGCTCGAGCACCGAGGTCACGTTCGCCGTCGGCTGCCCCAGCGCGCTGGCGGACCGGTAGAGCAACTGGACGACCTGGACCGGGAGCGCGATGCCCGCGATGTGGTAGGAGAGGATCCGGGTGCTCAGCACGGTGCCCGGCTTGATCTGTGCCAGCGGCGTGCTGCCTTCGTAGGTGGAGAAGGAGTCCCGCGCCCGGGCGGCCGCCGCCCGCGCCAGCGGGGCCGGCGCCCAGGTCAGGCCCGCCACCGCCAGGGCCGTTACCGCCGTCACCGCCGCCTTGGAACCGATCCGCACCCACATGCGCTTCTCCTGTCGGCCTGGCCCCGCAGCGGTATGTTACCCACTAGTAGGCACCGGCACCAGCCCTCATGAGGGGCGGCAGCAGCCAGCCGCCGCAGCGGAGGCAACACGAAGGCCCCTCGAGTGTTCGAGGGGCCTTCACGTGGCGTTGTGATCTGCGATTACGTCAGCTAAGCAGGGCGCTAACCGCGTTGTGCGGGGCGCCGTCACCGCTGACCGAAACCATCGAATTCGCCGTTGCGCACCCCGCCGAGAAACGCCTGCCATTCGTCCGGCGTGAACCGCAGGACCGGGCCCTGGGTGTCCTTGCTGTGGCGGACGCCTACCTGACTGCCAGGAAGGTCCGCCACCTCCACGCAATTGCTGTTGGAGAAGCTCAGCGAGCTCTTCACCCAGTGCGGGTCGCGGCCCGGTGTTCCCGGACGGTCTCCAAGCGTTGGTTGTGCCATGTCCGTACCTCCTGGACGTGGTGTGATGGATGGCCCCAATCGGCGCCCCCCATGCCTTCCGCAGCGGATGCAGTCGGTCAGCGACGGATGCGCCGCTGCCGTTTATTGGGGAGATTGGTGATAAATGGGGCCCGATGGTGAGACGAGACTACTGCGGCCACTGACCATCAGGGTGGCATTATGGAGTTGGCCGTCCTTGTGGGCTCGCGGAAGCGAGATCTCAAGGCGCGATGGCACCCCTTACTCCACCGGCCGGTGGGGGAGCGTGGCTGCGTGGTGCCGGCCCTTCGGTGACCCGCAAGGGCCAAGTCAGCCGGCGGGGAGTGTCATGGTGCCGTTGCCCACGATCGTGGCGCGGCCGCCGACGATGACCTCGGTGATCTGGCCGTCCTTCTTGCGGGCGGTGCCGTCGAGCACGCTGGGGCGGCCCATGGCAACGCCCTGGTCGATATGCAGATGGTAGGTGCCGTCCCGCTCCGGTGACCGGTGGGCCAGGCTGGCGACCAGCGACGCGCACGCCGATCCGGTGGCCGGGTCCTCGTCGACGCCAACCGCCGGGGCGAAAAACCGGGCGTGCAGATGCGCCCCGTCGCGATAGTCGCCGGCGAACAGGTACAGCTCCGGCGACCAGCTGCCGGCGATCCCGGCCGCCCACACGGCCCTGTCCAGCACGGCCCTGTCGACCAGGTCCCGGCTGGCCAGCCGGACGAAGCAGAACCGCAGGCCCACGCCGGCGTACCAGCTCTCCGCGATGGCGTCGTCGGGCAGCGTGAGGGCCTTGGCGATGGCGGCGACGGGCGGTGCCTCGTCGCTGCTCTCGTAGCGCGGGCACCGCACATGGAAGTGGATGTCCGGGCCGTCGACGGTGACCGTGACCGGGCCGATCCCTTCTTCGAAGACGAACTGCTGGCTGGCCGCTCCACCGCTCCGGCTGGCCAGGACGGCGGCGGTGCCCACGGTGGGGTGACCGGCGAACGGAAGTTCCTGGTGCGGGGTGAAGATCCGGACCTGGCAGGTGCGGGAGGGGTCGCGGGGCGGCAGCACGAACGTGGTCTCGGAGAAGTTGAACTCCCGGGCCAGCTGCTGCATGGTCGCGTCGGCGATGCCTGTGGCGTCAGGGAACACCGCGAGCTGGTTCCCGCCGAAGGGCCGGTCGCTGAACACGTCGACCAGGCTGAAGTCGAATCCCATTGCTCAGCCCGCCACCGCGTCCATCTCGACCGCCGCGCCCAGCGGCAGGGCGGCGACGCCGATCGCGGTGCGCGCCGGGTAGGGCTCGGTGAAGTACCTGACGTACACATCGTTCATGGCGCCGAACTGCGACATGTCGGTCAGGTAGACCCCGACCCGGATCACGTCCCCCAGGTCCTTGCCGGCCGCCGCGAGAGCCGCTGTGAGGTTGCGCAGCACCTGGTCGGTCTGCTGGCCAATGTCGCCCTCGATCAATTCGCCGGTGGCCGGGTCGGTAGCTACCTGCCCGCTGAAGAAAAGGAGCCCGGCGCCGCGCACGGCCGTCGAGAACGGGAGGGCCAAGGCTGACGGCGTGTCACTGGTAACGGCATCGCGTGGCATGGTCGATGAGTTCCTTCGCTTGTGTGTCGATGACAAGAAGCTTGCCTGCTGACAATGCTGCCGATCGTGCGGCTCGGTCACCTCAGGGCGGTCTCGAGCGCGGCGCTGATGACCTTCAGGCCCAGCTCAAGTTTGCCCGCTGGCTCGTAGCCGAGGCCGATCCGGATGACGTGGGCGCTGTCGCCGAACCAGGGACCTGCCGCGATCTGCGCCCGCTCCCTCGCCAGATACTCATGGAACCGGTCGATACCGGCGGGGTGGAAGGTGCCTGGGTCAAGCTGCATGCAGCAGAACGCCCCCGCCTCCGGCCGGAGCCAGCGCAGCCGGCCGGTGTGCGCCTTGATCCAGCGCTCGACGATGCCGCGCGCCTCGGCCAGCAGCGCGCCGCGCGCGGCGAGTAGCTGGTCCGCTTGGGCGAGCGCCTGGGTGGCGAGGAACTCGTCGAGGGTGCCGCAGGCGATCGAGGAGTTGAACTTGGCCAGCCGGAGTTGCTCGTACAGTTCCGGGTCGTGCGCCGTCAGCCAGCCGACGCGCAGGCCGGGCACGCCGTAGGCCTTGGACAGCGAGGCGCAGGTGAGCAGGCGCGGCGACATCCCAGCGAAGCTCGCGGCGGGCGGGGCGTCCCCGTAGGTGGCCTCCCGGAAGGTCTCGTCGATCAGCAGCAGGGCGTCTGGGCAGGTCCGCGACATGGCGGCGAGCATCTGTTCCACTTCGTCCGCGGTGATCGATACGCCCGCGGGGTTCTGCGGCGAGGCGAACATGACCAGCCGGGTCCGCGACGAAAGGCTCCTGGCGAACGCGTCGAGGTCGATGCGATAGCCGTCGTCGAACCGGGAGTGCACGGTCACCACGGGTGCGCCAAGGCCGCGCAGTGCGTCGAATGCGGCGGGAAGCAGGGCCGCCCGACCAGGATCTCGCCGTCGCCGCAGAGCAGGCCGGTGAGGAAAAGCGCCCCGGCCGCACCGGCCGTGATCAGCACCTGGCTGCCGGGGATGCCGAGCCGCGCGGCCACCTGGGCCCGCAGCGCCGGGTCGCCGGCCGAGGTGCCGTAGCCCAGCGTCACCTCGGCCAGGCGGGCCATGCCTTCCAGGCCGAGCAGGCCGGCCACGGTCAGGTCGTGAGCCATGCTCTCGCCGAGGTAGTACCGCGGTTTCTCGTCGATCAGGGCCGTGATCGGGCTGGCCGGGAACTGCCGCATGACATGGTCCTCGTCTTGGCCGGCGAATGGTTACCCCTGCCATGATCGCCGGGGCGGGGTGGCGATCCCAGAGCCAATGCCGCAGAATTGGTTTGCAGATGGAACCAATCGAGCTGGGTGAGCGCCTGGGCCGCTGGCCAGCGGGCCGCGGCCCGTTGAACGTGCCGCTGGCCGCTAAGACTGGCGGCGCCTGATCGACGAGGGCGACCTGCCGCCCGGCGAGCCGCTGCCGCCGACCGGGCCTTGGCGTCGGCGTGAGCGGTTGGGCGCAGACCGTGGTCGCCGCGTATGAGCTGTTGCGCGAGGACGAGCGGATCGTCCGGCGGCAGGGGAGCGGGACCCGGGTCGCGGGCCCGAGCCGGCCGCGTGCGGCAGACGACGAGCGCGCCGATGTTCCTGCACCGCTGGAGCCGGGCGACGGAGCTGACCCGCTCGCCGTGCCGGCACCGGCAGACGCCCGCCGGAACTGGCCGACGTGTACGCCCGCATCGCGCCTGCGCCTGGCGACCCCGGTGACACGGTTATCACCCGGCCGGCGACCTGGCGCTGCGCCGCGCGATCGCCGACCGCTACACCGGGCACGGGATCGAAACCGGCCCGGAGCACATCTTGGTGAGCGAACCGCCGGCCAGCAGGCGTTGCTCTGCTCGCGCGCGCGCTGCTGGCACCAGGCGACCGGGTGCTGGTCGAGGCACCGACCTACCCGGGCGCGCTGGAGGTGTTCCGGGAGCAGGCGGCCGTGCCGCGGTCCTCGCCGCCGGTCGGGTCGGCAACCTGGCCGAGCGGCGCGTGAGCAGCACGCCGCCCTGGCCTACGTGATCCGACCTTTCACAACCCGACCGGGTCGGTCGCCTGCCGCCGCTGGCCCGGCGTGCGTGGCCAGGCCGCGGTGCTCGCGGCCGGGTCCCGCCGATCGACGACGAGGTGCTCAGCGACCTGGCGTTTCCCGGGTGGAAGGTGCCGCCGCCGCTGGCCGCCTACGCCGACGGCGTGATCTCGGTTGGCCACTCAGCAAGAGCATCTGGGGTGGCGAGCGGATCGTGGTGGCGCGGGCCCCCGGGCCGCTGATCGCCCGGCCGCCCGGCCGCTGGCGGTGCATGACCTTGCGGAACGTGGCCGCGAGCCCGCCGCCGCCGAACTGGCCGCGCCTGGACGAGCTGTCGGCGCGCCAGGCCCTGGTCCGGGGGCCCGCCATCTCAACCACCTGCGGGCGCCGAACTGGCCGTGGTACCTCCCCGACTGGGACGTGCGACCGTGCCCGGGGGGCAGACCCTGTGGGGGTCCGCCTGGCCCGGTACGGCGAACGGGGAAATCTCGCTCCGCGAGACGGCGCTGCGGTACCACGTCGTGATCCTGCCCCGGAAGCGGGCTCGACGCCCCGGGCAAAAGCCAGAACGACCTCCGCCTGCAATTCGCCGCCGAGCACACCGACCTGACCCAGGCCGTCAAGCGTCTCGCCGAGGCGCTGCGCGTCACCGTCCCCCGCCTGGCGCTCGCCATCTCACCCCCGGTGATGTCCGTCTGACCTCGGATCGGGCGGCGACTATGGGTGGGACGTGTCGACGCGTGCGACTAGGCAGCCACCCGTCCCGGTCCTGCCGCCTTCTGTCATTAGATGTCTCTAGGCCGAACTACAAGGTAAATCCAGAGAACGCTTAAGGCCTCATCTGCCCTAACCGTCACGCCATGATCCACGTCCAGGGGTCGGCGAATGCGGACCATAGAGGAGCTAAAGCAGAAGCTCAGGCCAAACTAAGTCAGAGATAGCTTTTGTGGCGGAGAAGACCAGGTGAACTCGCCAGGTTGGTGGAAGATCTTGGTCTTGGTGCGGGTTATGTGATCTGAAGCTCAGCAGTGTAAATTATATCAGATTTGGGGTATTGTAGCCACTACCCCTCCCATTATACGGCAATGGTCACCCAAAATTGGTTCATAGGCTGGGTTCTGCGGAAGCAACCAGACGTGATCGTTCATGTAACGCAAGGCTTTGACGGTAGCTTCTTCCTCGATCAGTGCTGCCACAATATCACCGTTGCGCGCGTCATCCTGGTGGCGGACAACTACGATGTCGCCGTCATAGATACTCGCATTGACCATCGAGTCACCCACCACCTTGACAGCAAACAG